>NZ_FOFB01000045.1 GCF_900110645.1 Neolewinella agarilytica | reverse complement strand
AAGACGGGAAGGAATGGGCCACTTTTCTGGTTAAAACACGGGGTTTCGCATTTTGAGCGTGTGTAGGGTTTGCCTAAACAGGTCAATTTTCAAGATTACGTACAGGCGTGCCTTAGATAATACTTCCAAAGTTGCATGAAATCGTAGCGGACCATTGTTACGGAGATTATGGCTTAACATTGCCGTTTAACAACGCCTGCACCTGCGGTAGCGCCCAAAAAAGCTTAACTTGCACAACCTACCCACCAAAACGGAAGGAGGCTGCATCCTGTGAGGTAACATTGCTGTGATCATTCATCTCAATGAGCCGACCTTCCACACATTACCCCCCGAATGAAAATTTTATCCTTTCCCCTGTTGCTGCTTTTTATGTTTGCGGGCTATGCTGCTGAGGCCCAAAAGGGACTTGAAGGTGCCTGGGAAGGCTCGATGACCGTTGGCGGAATCTACTCTGATAAGGCCCTGCCCATGCAGCTTTATCTGACGATGGAAGGAAATCGGGTGAAAGGCCGCAGCTACGTGCAGCTACCTGACGGGAGCACGCTGAGAATGGATCTGACCGGCAAGCTCTGGGGAGACATGTCAATCTCACTGGTGGAGACGGCCTTCGCAGGCGATTCCTTTAATGAGGTGATGCCAGAGTTTAACCGGCAATATCAGATTAGCTTTAAAGCTGACCTGTGGAACCCGGAGTTAAGCGGATTCTGGCAAGAGGTAACGCGGGAGACTTTTGGTGAAAAGCGTCGAAGAGGACGTATGAAGCTTGTGCGGCAGAAGGTGAAGGGGGTGTGAAAAACGTGCTGCGCTTATTTTTTTAGAGAGGCTACGGCCTTTTAGGGAGAGCTATTTCACAATTTCGGAATATAGTAACCCTGCATTGTAGGCTTTAAGTACGTGTCGAACGGTACTCGTCAGGTTATGTGGAAGTTCTTTAAGGGAGCACCATTCCACGTTTTCGAACTTGTTCTTTTCCCTGCTTTTGGGCTTGCCCTCGAAGGCGTAGGCCCGGAAATAGAGCACAATTCTGTGTTCCTTTTTCGACCGTTTATGAAGCACATGAATGAGCTCTAAGTCATTAGGGGATAGCTTAATGCCTGCTTCTTCCCAACTTTCGCGAATGAGGGTTTCGACGGCAAACTCCTGCCGTTCGATGGTGCCTCCCACCAAGGAGTAATTGCCTCCGTTAGGTTTCGTTTGCTTTAGCAGCAGCAGGTTGCCGTGGCTTTGCAGCAAGAGGCGGGCTTTAAGGGAAACGGCGAATTTTGCCATGAATGGAGCAGGAATACGGATCGTTTTTTAAACGGACCCGGGCGAATTGGTTACTTTTGTGGCCGGAGGACTCCGGCGCCCGCAAGATAGGTTGTGAATCTTTATCGATGATAAAAGTCATTTTATAAAGTGCCAACCACTTTTTGTCATGGAGTGTTGAAGAGTCGAATCACTGATTAAAGAGGGACAAAACAGATATACTATTTATGCGATACGACGACGTACTGCAGACCATCGGAAGAACCCCACTAATTAGCCTTGACCGTATTTGCGGTGATCGTATTCCCGCTAAGGTGTACGGCAAGGTGGAGTCGTTTAACCCTGGTCAATCGGCCAAAGACCGTGCTGCGCTCTACATGATTGAGCAAGCGGAGAAGAAGGGACGAATTAAACCGGGGGCTACGCTAATTGAAGCTACCAGTGGTAACACGGGTTACAGTATTGCGATGATCGCTGCGGTCAAGGGGTACAAGTGTATTCTGACGCTGTCCGACAAAGCAGGGCCGGAAAAACGTGCCCTGATGATTGCACTGGGCGCAGAACTTGTTCTTTGCCCGAAGGATGCAGCTCCGGAGGATCCGGAATCTTACTACTCCCAGGCGGAACGCCTGGCGGCTGAGATCCCCAACAGTTTTTATCTCCGCCAGAACTGGAACCTGGACAATAGTGGTGCGCATTATCACAGTACCGGGCCGGAAATTTATGATGATACGGAGGGCAAAGTTACCCACTACGTCTGCTGCGCCGGTACGGGAGGAACCCTGTCAGGGACTGCCCGCTATTTGAAAGAAAAGAACCCTGATGTGACGATTGTTGGGGTAGACGCTTACGGCTCGGTACTCAAGAAATACTGGCAGACCGGAGTGTTTGACGCCAACGAAATCTTTAGCTGGAAGGTGGAAGGATTGGGCAAAACGATTATTCCGGACAACGTTGCCTTCGACCTCATTGATGAGTTCATCAAGGTAGGAGACCGTGCTGCAGCTCTTCGGGTGCGGGAGCTTGCCCGTCGGGAAGGGATGCTGCTGGGCTACAGCAGTGGTGCTGCACTGGAAGCCGTTTTTGCGATGCGTAAGCAACTTACGGCCGATGATGTCGTCGTTGTATTATTCCCGGATCACGGAAGCCGGTACCTCGGTAAGGTCTTTAACGACGAATGGATGAAAGAGCAGGGCTATTTACGGCCTAACGGCGAGCCAGCTGCTTACAGTGTCAAGCACTTACAGCGAATGTATCGCGTCTATAAACGGATGTACGGCCGAAAAATCAAGGAGCGGCTCAAACTAGCTTAAGTTTTAGCTCGTTTCTATTGATGTTTACCGACCCATCCCTGATTACCACCTGATTCATAGCAAGTATGAAAGCTCAATCCAATAAATTCAAGTCCAACGGAGAGGCTCCGCCTATGTTTGAGAATAAGTTTCTCAACCGACTGACGCAAACCCACATTGCTACTCCGATCGTGATCTTTTTCGTCTATGCGATTGGTTTACTGTGGTACACAGCGGTAAATACTGACCTGACTTTCCTGACGGTGGTTCTGGTGTTCTTTGCTGGTACGCTGGGCTTCACCTTCATGGAATATGTCGTGCACCGCTGGGTCTATCATCCTCCTCACAACGCTTCTGATAAGTATAAGGAGATGACCTACAATATGCACGGTTTTCATCACGATTACCCAAAGGACAAAAAACGGCTGGCGATGCCACCCATTCTGGCGGTCATTATTGCTACCACATTGCTTTTTCTTTTCGAACTTGTGCTGGGGCAGTACTCCTTTTCGTACCTGGCAGGTTTCGTTGTTGGTTACGCTATGTACCTGGTGGTACACTACACGGTACACATGTATCCACCGCCAAAGAATTTCCTTAAGGCACTGTGGGTAAATCATGCGTTGCACCACTATAGCGAAGATGAAATCCTGTTCGGTGTCTCTCAGCCCTTATGGGACTATGTGTTCCGGACGATGCCCAAGAGCGACAGTGATAAAAAGCGGGGGGTGGAGATCGTTAAGTAATATTGTAGTTTGGTAGTAATGTAGTGGGCTGCCGCTGATGTCTGCTCGCTTCGCTCGTTAGTGCTTTGCTAAAGTTTACCGATGTGGAGAAACCACTAAATTACTTCCGTCCCTCCAGCTGCGTAGCAGCGTGTTCTCTAACGGTCGGTAGCCACTACCAAACTACCGACTACCATACTACATTACTCCTCCCATGGCTCAATACATAGAAGACGTACATGATGTTGCCAGGATGATTCCTAAAGGCCGGGTAACGAACTACGGTGCGATTGCGGACTTTCTGACGCTCGGTAGTGCTCGTATGGCCGGTTGGGCGATGAATAAGGCCCACGGCGACGAAACGATTCCGGCGCACCGGGTAGTGAACCGAAAGGGAGAGCTCAGTGGTCGTAATCATTTTGCCACCCCGACCCTGATGCAGGAAAGACTGGAAGCGGAGGGTGTTGAGGTTGTGGATAGCAAAGTGGTCAACTTTAAAGAAGTATTCTGGTCGCCCATCGAACTGCTGAAATGACACAACTACTTTTAGAAACGGCTACTGATGTCTGTTCTGTGGCTGTGGCCCGGGACGGGGTGATTTTAGCGGAGCATACTGCTAAAGAAGTATACCAACACGCCAGTCATTTGACGGTTTTTATCCGCGATGTGATGGCTTCGGCCGGGGTGGAGATGGTGGAGCTGGACGAAGTCGTGCTGAGCGACGGGCCTGGCAGCTTTACCAGCCTGCGGGTGGGGGCGGCAACGGCGAAGGGGCTTTGTATGGCGCTGCCGGGCTTGAAGCTACGGGTGGTGCCGACGCTGCTTTCCTTAGCGGTCATGCTTCGGAATGCCAAGCCTACCTTGACGGTAATTAACTCCCGAAGAGGGGAGGTGTACGGGCAACTTTTTGGGGCGCGGACGCAGGTGCAGGGTGAAAACAAAAAAGCAGGGTGGGAGGAAGCCTTATGGAGTAGCCCGCAAAACATTCGCCTTACGGAAGACGAGTGGTTTGAAAAGCTGAATGAAGCCGCTGGTGGCATAGGTTTTAATCTGTCTGGCCCCGGCCAGCAACGTGTTCAGGATCACTTGCCGGAAGGAGTTATTCTTCAAGGAACAGGCCTCAAACATTGCTCTGCACGTCTCCTCCTGGCACCTGCGTCCGCGCCCGAAGGCTCCCGCCTGGTAGACGTTGCCACCTACGAGCCTTTTTACCTCAACCCGCCCTTCGTTACCGTCTCCAAAAAGAAACCCTTAGGCTGATGGCTACCCAACGCTACGTGATGGAACTGGCCTATAACGGCACGAACTACGCCGGTTGGCAACGCCAACCCAACGCCATGACCGTGGAGGAAACGATCGACACGGCCCTGAGCACCATCCTGGGCGAAAGCATTAAAATCGTCGGCTGTGGCCGCACCGATGCCGGCGTCCACGCCAGCTACTACGTGGCTCATTTTGATTTCAGTGGTGAGTTGCCTCCGTTCTTCGTTCGTCGTTACAACCGCTTCGTAGCGGACGACATTTCCCTCCTGGGCCTCTACCGTGTCCGGTCAGATTTTCATGCCAGATTTCACGCCACCGGCCGGAGCTATTGCTACCGTATAGCTTTATACAAAGACCCCTTTCGACAGGACGTAGTGACCAGCCTTCCACAATATCAAAGCCAGGCAGATCAGGCCAGTATGCAGGAGGCGGCCACTCTGTTGACCGGTTATCAGGAATTTGCCCCTTTCTGTAAAACCAACTCCGATGCCTTCACGATGAAGTGTGATGTCACGGAAGCCCGCTGGGAGTTTGCTGAAAAAGAGTGGGTCTTTCACATTTCCGCCAACCGCTTTTTACGGGGGATGGTGCGTCTGATTGTGGGGATGTGCCTTAAGGTGGGAGAAGGAAAACTCAGCCTTCAGGAAGTGGTTCAGGCGCTTGAACAACAGCAGTCTCTTCCTAAGCCATGGAGTGCCCCCGCCGCAGGTCTTTTTTTAAGTCAGGTGGAATATCCGGATAAAAAGGAGTGGGAAGCCGTTGGTTGAGCAGGCTTCCGTATCTTTGAGCTGATCTCTTGTATTGTATTGTGTATCTCAGACCTAAGAAATGCTCACCCTCGTTTTAAGTTTTTTGATGTCATTCGCGCTGGTGTATGCCATCTGCCCGGCTGCAATCAGGATCGCCCAGGATAAGGGGCTGGTCGCTGATCCGGTCGCCCGAAGCAGTCATAAAAAGTCCACTCCGATAGTAGGGGGCATCCCCATTTTTATCGGCATCATCTTCACTTCTTTGCTGTTAACACCACACGATGAGTGGAAAGAATTGCAGTACATTCTATCTGCAGTAGTCATTGTATTTATGGTGGGAACCAAGGATGATATTGAAAACCTTTCTCCCCTCCATAAAATTGGTGGATTGATCATAGCCATTGCTATTCTGGTAAGTCGTGGGGGTGTTGAACTGCAAGGCATGTACGGCCTCTTTGGCTTATCCACCACCTTTCCTACCTGGGCCTGTATGATTATCAGCGGCTTCACGCTCCTGGTGATTACTAATGCCTTTAACCTCATTGATGGTATCAACGGACTGGCCGGAACGGTCGGCTCCATATGTTCCATCACCTTCGGGATCTGGTTTTTCATGGTTGATCAGTTTTATCTGGGGGTTCTGTCTATGACCACAGCAGGCAGCCTTCTGGCCTTTTTGCGCTTCAATATGACGCCGGCTAAAACCTTTATGGGAGATACCGGCTCGCTGGTTCTGGGGCTCCTGCTGGGCGTAATGGCAGTTAAATTTATTGATCTGGGGTACTCCGGAGAATTTCCCTCCAAGTACCGCTTTGATAACCCGATTGCTGTTGCCGTTGGTATTTTGATTGTCCCACTATTTGATACAATCCGGGTGTTTACCACCCGGGCCCTGCGCGGCAAAAGCCCACTGAAACCCGATCGGCGCCACATACATCACCTGCTCATAGATTCCGGGTACAGCCACATGGAAGGATCCGCCATTCTGGGGATTTTCAACCTGCTGTTCATCAGCATGGTCTTCTACCTTGATGATAAAATGGGACTACACTACCTGATTGGTCTTGAGCTGGGTTTAGCGCTGCTACTGACCTTCTTCCTGCACCGGAATGTCCGTCGCATTAATTCAGGTATTATCCTCAAGCGGGGTAGTACGGAACTCAAACAACCTTCTTGAGCTGGCTACTGGTTTTTGCAGGTGGCGGGCTGGGAAGTCTGGCGCGCTACGGTATTGCAAGAGTAATGCCACCAGCAGAGCTGGCAGAAGGGGAAATCCCCTGGTTTACGTTAGTGGCTAACATTCTGGCTTGCATTGTCCTGGGGGTGGGAATCGGTTTGTTGAGTAAAGATCAACTTTCAAAACCCCTGCAACTGCTCCTGTTAACCGGCTTCTGCGGAGGTTTTTCCACTTTTTCCACCTTCGCCGCTGAGTTATTGCTGATGGGAGAAGAGGGACACTGGGGCCCGGCACTGATTTACGTGGCCTTGAGCCTGCTGGGAGGCGTAGGCGCATTGTGGCTTGCCTTGTTAATCGCCCGGTAATTCCCCATCATCACCAGTACGGATAGGTTGAGCAAATACTGGGCACCGACCTTATCGGTCTCCATCTGATCATTGATGATATTAAAGGCATCAACAACCAGCATGGCCAGCAACGCTGCCATCAGTGCATGGCGGGCGGCGGGATCCGTTTGCTGATGGTACAGCCTTTCGCCGATGATGAGCGCGCCAAAGATGTAAAGCAGGAAAATGATCAGCCCGGGGAAGCCCTGTTCCACCAGCGTCATCAGGTAATAACTATGGATACCGGAGCGGCCTTCATTGTCGGAGACATAGGTCCGAAAGGCATTGACGGTATATCCCTTGTAGTGATCAAGGAAATTGCCCGGTCCCCAGCCGGTAATTGGCCGGTAAGGAACCATATGGCCCGCTGCTACCCAGCGATAGAAGCGCTCCATGGTAGAGATGTCCTCCAGCTTGTAGGTAGCGGTAATCAGGTTGTCGAATTGTTGTTGGGAGACGGTCGTCTCAAAGTCCGGGGCATAGTCCAGATAGCGGTTATCATGGACGAAGTAAACGGCCACTGCAACCCCCGCTGCCAGGGCAAGGCCCAGTGCTGGCTTTAAGAGTTTCCAGCGAATAATGTAGTAGGCCGCAGCGGCCATTGCCAGCGCAATGAAGGCCGCCCGGGTGTAGGAAAAGTAAATGGCTGCCAGCCAGATGGGTAAGACGAGTAAGGCCCACCACCAGGTTGACTGCCCGCGAGACTTCATCCACCAGCGCAGGAAAAACAACCAGGGCGTCATGGTCGCCAGACAGCCGGCATAGCTCACGTGCTCACTCATGAATGGGTGCATCGTTTTGTGCTGCATCGCAAAACTAAACCCGTAGGCCCCATGGCGAACCAGCGTTTGAAACGCCACAAATAGTAGTGGCCACAGCAGGCAGTGCACCATAATACTGACCCGGCGTGGGGTTTTCAGAATCAGCAGTGGTAGCAGGAAATAAGCCCCTACGTACCAAAGTTTGGCCAGGGAGAACTTGATGCTCACCAGTATCCCTTCGCTAAAAACGGTGGTGAATAAAATCCACCCAATGTGCAGGTAAAGCAGCCATGCAATGGGATGGCCGAAAGCTTTACCGTCGTATTCCGGCCAGTGCCTGACCGCATGGAGGATAAGAATACCCGTAAGGCCAATGGCCAGCGGTTCCGTGGGAAGGTCGGTGCCGAAGCCACCCGGTAAAAAAATGTTAGTGCTGACGGGAATCATGGTCAGCAGTAACCAGAAGAGTGGCCGGAAATCCAGAAAAGCCTGCGCAAGCACCCAGAGCAACACGGGCAGACCGATGAGGGCATACATCTCGGTCGCCAGGCCAGTGGCCAGGCAAACAAGTGCTACCCCCGCGTAGGCATAAAACAGCCTGCGGGAGCCTCTACCTGGCGGCGGCAACTCTGCGATGTGGGGTAGCCCGGACATATTCCCTTACTTGAAAATAGCACCCCAGTCATACCGGCGGCCGGTATCGATCAGGAGCGCGCCTACAACGGCAAAAAGAAAACTGAGCATTGCCGCTCCGACGACGATCAAACTACGCATGGGGCGGCTTTTGATGACCGGCGTTTTAGCTTCCTCCACCACTTCGATGGCGCGTTGGTCCGTCCGTAATACAGACTCGAACTGCTTGAGGCGGATGCGGTCTTTGGAGAGCGCATCATTCAGGCGGAGACGTTCTTCCTCCAGGTTGTCAATGGGCCCAAGGCTCTCGTTCAGGCGTACGAGCTGGGTGTCCAGGCTCGTGCGGGAGCTTTCGAGCCCGGCCAGCTGAATCCGATACTTAGCGATACTGTCCCGCGAGCCCCGGCCACCTGTCCGGCGGTAAGCCTCCAGTTTGGCGGTAGTAGAAGCAATACTTCCCTTCAGGCTGGTAGAAATAGTCGCTAATGCCTCACTCTGGGCTTCAGTGTTGTAGATGCCGGATCGCTGACGAATTTCACTGAGCCGGGTATTGATCTCCCGCAGGTTTTCTTCCCGGTTAGCGATTTCTCCGCGCAGACTCTCCGCACTTCGGTTCTGGGTGCCGCGAATCAGGCCCAAGGCAATGTCGTTGATCTTCTCGCGGGCTGCGCGGGCCATTTGGGCGGCCCGTTCGGGGTCTTGGTCTTCTACCTCGAGCTCAATGGCGTCGCGGGAGGTTTTAGTGACCTCGTAGAGACCCATGAATTCCCGCCGGACGTAGACCGGCGCCTTTTGCTTGCTGCTGTCGATATCATAGACGGTGTAGAGCTTAAAGGCGTCGACCATATAATCCACCAGCGCGTCGCTTTCGGCAACGGCCATGATGCGGTCGATGTCGTCTCCCGTACCGTAAAATTGCATCCGGTTATTGTTGTTGCCGAATACCCCGTCGATAGATATCTGATCGGGGCTGATGGCCAGGAAGGAGGTCTTTCCGGAATAATATTCGGGTAGCAGCAGGGCAATGACGATGGCCAGCAGGGTACCGGCAGCAGTTACCAGAATAATGGGCGTACGCCAGTGCCAGAGGCTGCGGAGGACACCGAGCAAATGAGGGGGAGGAGTAGCAGAACCACGGGTCTGTATGGACATAAGCGTCGTTAAATCGAAAAGGAGCGCAAAGGTAACGGTTTAATAGACGTGCTTTAGCGGAGAATCGTGGCTTGGTGGGGTAATTGTAAGCTGCAAAACCGGACGCTCAAAGGACCGTTTATCCTGCGCTACGCTTAGGAAACGGACGCTTCGAGGTCCTGACGTCTAGTTTCAGGACCTCGAAGCGTCCTCAATCACGTAGCCGGAGGCGGAGTAGTTGAGGTCCTTTGAGCGTCCGGTTTCGTAGCTACCTTCAGGTCGGTGAGAAACCGGCGCGGGACCGCAGGTGCAAGAAGTTGACCATGGGAGCAATGGTTATACACACGTAGCAGTAGAGGATAGCCATCTCTGCTTTTTACCCCTCACCCTGCACCTGCGTCAGCGCCCTAATTCATGTGCATCATCTTCCAGACCAGTTCCTTGAGCAACTCATTTTCCTGCTTTCCGGCCAGATTGCTGCCAACTCCCTTGCTCTTCAGGTCATATTCCCGCAGCAGGGCGAAGACCCGTTGGATCTTGCCGCCACGAAAGTTCTTCGCCGACTGCTGATAGTCGGCCAGGAAAAAATCAAACCGCAGCTTGAGAGCACTCATGATTTCCTGTCGGGAAGCCCCCTTGGCCTGCAGTTCCAGCAGGCAAAACACCTTGCTGAAGTAGTTGTACAGACTGCCCATCACCATCGGTAACGGACCGGCCTTCGGGTTGGCCTTGAAGTAATGCAGGATGCGCGTCGCCTTCAGCACATCATGATGGCCGATCGCTTTTTGCAGCTCGAAAACGTTGTAGTCTTTACTGACGCCGACCTGATCCTCTACGATTTTGGCCGTGATCTCCGTGCCGGGCTTGAGGTTGATGATGAGCTTGTCCAGCTCATTGCTGATCTTTCCCAGGCTGGTGCCCAGAAACTCCGCCAGCAGGGCGGAGGCCGCCGGCTCAATGCTGTATTTCCGCTGTTTCAGGTAGTTGTTGATCCAGGCAGGGATCTTGTTTTCATACAGGGCTTTGGCCTCAAATACCACCCCGTTTTTTTTCAGCGCCTTGGTGACGGCCAGGTTGCCGTTTAGTTTCTTGTGCTTGTGGCTGATGACCAGGATGGACGTGGGGGAGGGGCTCTGGGCGTATTTCACGAGCTCCTTGATGTCCCGCATATCCTGCGCTTCGCGCAGGATCACCAACTGCCGCTCCGCCATCATCGGAAACCGCCGCGCCGCATCGATGATCTGCAGGTGGCCGGTGTCTTTGCCGTAGGCAATCGTCTCGTTAAAGGCCCGCTCGTGCTCCTGTAAAGCGTTCTGCATAATGGCCGCTTCCAGTTGGTCAATAAACCAGGATTCCTCTCCGTGCAGCAGGTAGAGCGGCGCGAATTCCTTGTTTTTGATGGACTTGAGGAGGGGGGCGAAATCCATGGGGGCGTGGGGAGTATTGTAGTGGCTGCCGTATTTCGGAGGGCAGGCTGCTGCGCAGCTGGAGGAAAGGAGTTTGGCGAGGGGCAAATATACGGAGGATCAGTATCGGGTGAGGTTTTCCGGGGGAAACCTGTCATCGTTTATACACACTATAAAATACGCTCATCTCCTAATGGACCGTTAATGACCGGACGTGTAACTGGCAGCTTAATTCGTTGGCCGTATCTTCGCCTGCGCTAATTCCGAAGTGATCGGACCTAAACTTCTCCGACTCCGGTTCCATGGTTGAGAACGCTTCGAAGCCCTTATGCTTGCTCTAAGGACCTCGAAGCGTCCGGTTTCCGAAGCGTAACGCAGGGTAAAATGGTTCTTTCCCTTCGGGGCTGCTTCGCGGTGAGCGTCCTGTTTTACCTTGCGAATCGCCTTATCTTCGCGCTTTAATCCCACGAATATGAAAAACCTATTTTCCCTTCTGGCCCTGAGCCTGCTCTTCGTTTCCTGTAAAAAGGATAGCGGAACCACGGTGGTCAACAATGCCCCGCTACAATCTACCGCTTCTTTTGTGGCTAGTACGGACCAGGACACGGCGAAGTACGTGCCGATTTACATTCACGATATTCCCTCACCGGAGAACCTGAATACCTTTAAAACCGGCGCGGGGGAATTTGGGCCGGTTCTCGTCCCGGATCTTTCCCGCTCAGAATCGCAGATACTCATTAAGAGCTATTGGGTCTTCGAATTTTATGTTGACGATCAGGCGAGTCTTGAACAGCGGAAAGCCGGTAGCGGACAGTGGTTGCAGTTCAATGCTGACGGGACTTTCCGGGGAGGACACTGGAATCAGCAGACACACGCCGGTGTATGGCACATAAACTTTGGCGAAACCTACCCCCGACTTTGGCTGGACAGCAATGTGGACAAGCAGGATGCCGTTTGGGAGCTTCAGCGTGTTTCCGGAGACCAGACCGAGATGGGCTGGCGCCGCGTGAACGACAGTGGCGTGGGCCCTTATCGCCGCTCCATCATGTGTAAGATGATGAACATGACCGACATGCCAACCAAACAGCAGTTTGCGGGGCAGTTTAATGGGTTGTAGGCGAGCGTAAAACCTCTCCCCCGGCCCCTTTTGCTGCGCAGCTTCTCCGCTGGTCTCTTCGAGCCCGCTCCGAGGTCCGAAGGAGAGGGGAGACGTCTCAGGCGGCTTCTTGGTAAAGGAATGCTAATAGTTTGTCCATCCTACTATTTACCCCAAAGCCTCCAGAATAATCCCACAAGCCTTCCGGATTTCTGCTTCCGAAATGGTTAAGGGCGGCGCGATCCGCAGACTTCGTTCATTCCATAGGAACCAGTCGGTGATCAGTTCCCGTTCGAGGCAGGCGGCGATGGTGGCGAGAATCTCGTCAAAGTCCGTTAACTCTACCGCCATCCACAGGCCGGCGGAGCGAACCTGTCTGATCTTAGGGTGGACGAGTAGTTCGTGAAACAACGCTTCCTTACGTTTGACCGAACCGATGAGCTCGGGTTGGGCGAGCAATGTCTCCAGGGTAGCGAGTCCGGCGGCGCAGCTGACGGGGTGGCCGCCGAAGGTGGTGATGTGGCCCAAGACAGGGTCTTTGGTCAGCAGCTCCATTACCTCCCGACGGGCGACGAAGGCGCCGAGCGGCATGCCGCCGCCGAATCCTTTGGCCAGCAGCAGGATGTCAGGCACTACACCGTACTGCTCGAAGGCGAAGAGGGTGCCAGTGCGGCCCATCCCTGCCTGAATTTCGTCTAGGATGAGTAAGGCGCCTACTTCATCGCAGCGCTTGCGGACGGCCTGCAGCCATTCCGGCCGCGGCTTGCGGATGCCCCATTCGGCTTGCACGGTCTCCAGAATGACGGCAGCGGTTGTTTCGGTAATCTGGTTCAGGCAGTAGTCGCAATTGAAGTCGAGGTGGCTTACTCCGGGCAGCAGGGGGGCAAAGGCTTCCGTGAAATCATGCGGCCACTGCAGACTCGCGGCTCCCTGCGTACTGCCGTGGTACGAGCGGCGGGCACTGATGAACTCCCCTCGGCCCGTAGTGCGTTTGGCCAGTTTCATGGCTCCCTCGGTGGCCTCGGCGCCGGAGTTGACGAAGTAGACATTGTCCAGTCCCGCCGGCAGCTGCTCCGCGAGCAAGGCCGCCAGCCGCGCCTGCGGCGCGAGGATGAACTCGCCGTACACCAGGGTGTGCATATACTTACCCGCCTGCTCCTGTACTGCCTTGACGATGGCCGGATGGTTGTGGCCAAGGGCACTTACGCCGATACCGGCAATGAGGTCAAGGTATTTTTTACCATCGGTGGTGTGTAGGTAAACACCTTTTCCACCAGCAATTTCCAAGCCCATGGGGGCGGGGCTGGTCTGGGCAACGTGACGGAGAAAATTGGCGCGGTTGGACATGGGGCGAAGGTAGGGGATAGTCTTTTAGTCTGGTAGTTCGGTAGTCTGGTAGGCTGCCGCATTTTGTAGGCGGCACGGCTGCTTCGCAGCGGGGGGGAACCACAGAGGTTCACAGAGGGGTTGCACAGAGGTACACAGAGGAGGGGCTGCTTCGCAGCTTTTTCACCACGGATTATCACAGATTTACACCGATTTAAGGCACCAATTTTTGTTAAAGCTCGACGGATTTTGGCGCATTATCTCCAACGCCTCCAAAATGCGGTAGCCCAAAGAACCAAAATACTAAAGAACCAAAGAACCATTACCTTTGCTCCACCCGAAAACCCACGACTCTTATGCGCCATTTCTGGCCCTTTATCTTGCTCAGCCTCTGGCTGGCCGCCTGCGATTCCACCACCGTCCCTTCGTCTGATGCTGCGCTTAATGCGGTGTCTGCCACCGACTTGCCCCGTCCCAATATCCTGCTGATCGTGGCGGATGATCTCGGCTGGGCTGACCTCAATTGCTACGGTAACCCCCTGATTAAAACGCCCCACCTGGATGAGCTGGCCCGCAAGGGGGTGCAGTTCATGCAGGGCTATGCCTCCGCACCGCTGGGTAGCCCCAGCCGGGCAAGCCTGCACACGGGGCTGTACCCCGCCAGATTGGGACTCACCAACGATATCGCCGCCGGAGAGAAGGGACTCAGGACCGGAACAGAAACCCTCGCCGAGCTCGTAGGCCGGGCGGGCTATAAGACGGCACAAATCGGTAAATGGGCGCTGGGCGCTCAGCCTGCTGACCATGGCTTTGCGGAATCTTTTGCCGCCGGAGCGGTCCGCCAGCCACAGTCGTTTTACCACCCCTTTTTCGAAGGAGAACCCTTCCCGGACTTACTGGCCGCCACCCAGGAAGGCGACTATCTGCCCGATGCGCTGACGGACCACGCCCTGGGGCTCCTGGATAAATGGCAGAACGACAACTGGTTTATCTCCCTCAATTTTTACGCGCCCCACCTGCCGATCGAAGGCCGAAAAGACCAGGTGACGGCCTACCGGCAATTGATTGACAGTACCCACTGGCGGAAGTTCCCGACGGTGGAGTACGCCGCCATGGTCTCCGTCATTGACGAAAACGTGGGCCGGCTGATGGCTGCGCTCAAAGCGCAGGGGCAGCTGGACAACACGCTCATTGTTTTTGTCTCGGACAACGGAGGCTTGCACGTAGCTGGCCCGGAGGGGCAGGAGCGGCACACACCACCAACGGACAATGGGATTCTGCGGGCGGGCAAGGGATCCCTTTTTGAAGGCGGCATCCGGATACCCTTCATCGTCCACTATCCGGCAGCGACCAAAAACACCCAGGCTTCCCACATTCCGGTCATCGGGACGGATATTTTCCCAACCGTCTGTGAGGTGCTGGGCCGGCAGGATTATTCGCCCAGTCCGGACGGGCGGAGCCTGTTACCCCTGCTGCGGGGAGAGGAGGTTCCGGAAAGGACACTGTATTGGCACTTCCCGCACGAAAGCCCGCAGGGAGGAACGCCCGCCGCTGCCGCCCGTCGGGGCGGCTTCAAGGTCTACGCCGATTTACGGACCGATTCCGTTTTTTACTACAACCTCCGCCAGCTGCCGGATGAGTCGCTGCGGATGGCCACGCTGCCAAAGGAGGTGGAGCTGCTGGAGGATTTGCGGGGCTGGCAAAGGGAATTGGGGGCGCGGACGCGGGTGCGGTGAAAGGTAAGGGTGCAGTGGGGGCAAGGTTTCGGCAAAAGGTGCGGTAACAGCACCTGATATTGAGCTGTATGCGTAAATTGTGGTGTTGACGTCACATTTCTCATGAACTACGGGTAGGAGCTAAGCATCAGTTTTGTAACCGCAACTTATCGGTTGAGATATCGCTTGTATGTGTAGTGAGGTGCGGTTGCAAGTGTGTTAGCGGCAACAAAAAACGAAGATAGCTATTTTCTAAATGGAGGTAATTTTGGTTACGCATGTAAAATCGCTAGCTTTATTGAAGAAGTAATGATAGCTGTTCTCAAATTTGGGTATTCCCGTTTAAGCCTTATATTATACTCGATAATCACTAATTTTAAAACTACGTTATATATGATGTTCATCTACGAAAAAACAATAGAGGCGGCGATTGATAGCTTTGTAAAGCCGATATTTGAAGAACTAAACAATAAGGCTAATTCAATAGTTAAAATCCAATATAATAAACTTACTAATGGATTTAAGGATTATTTGATTAAAGAGTATAAAGCTTTGTCAGAGCTTAGCACAATTGTCAATGTTGCTAAAGATAAAACGCTGCAAGATATATACCTCCCTTTAAAAGTTCAAAGTGGTTATAATGATAAGTACGTACTTGCTGACAATAAATTTTTCACAAGCCATTCATCAAGGGTTAAGAAGAATAAAATAATAATGGATTCGGCGGGAATGGGGAAGTCAACAATTTTGAAAATGGCGTTTATTAATGCCATTGAGGACGAATCAATTATTCCAATTTTTATTGAGCTAAGAAAGTTGTCGAAAGATCATAGTTTAATTGATGAGATAACACGAAAATTCTCACCTATTTATAAAACAGAAGATAAGGAGTTTATCTGTAAATGTCTTGAGAAAAGTAAATTTTTGTTTCTTTTTGACGGTTATGATGAAATATCATTTTCTAATAGAGAAGTAGTAAGCAATCAAATATCAGACTTTAATACTCACTATAATAGTAATTTTTGTATTCTAACTTCTAGGCCTGAACCAGGTTTAGAATCTTTCTCTTCTTTTCAGCAATATACTATTAAACCATTGACTAAGCAGGAGTCATACGCGATCCTTAAAAAGTATGATAGTTCAGGTTTAACATCTAATAAACTTATTGAAAAATTAGAAGAACTAAAAAACAAAAATATAGAGGAGTTTCTCCAGAATCCTCTACTTACTTCATTGCTGTTTACAGCATTCGACTATAAAAATGTAGTTCCACTTAAAAAGCATTTGTTCTATCGTCAAGTGTACGACTCTCTCTTTGAGACTCATGATCTTTCAAAATCTGGAGCATATATACGTCAGAAGAAAACATTACTAGGTGTAGATGACATGCACCAAGTTCTGAGATGTTTTGGATACATATCATATGTTTCAGATTCAACAATATATTCTAGGGATGAGATAATAAATTTAATAAGTAGAGTAAATAAATTTCTTCCTATGTTAGATTTTAAGCCCTCTGATTTACTTCATGATATTACGAGGTCGGTGCCTTTAATTGGCCGCGATGGGATGTATTATAAATGGATGCATAAATCTCTACAAGAATATTTTGCAGCACAATTTATTTATCTTGATGCGGATAAAAAAAGAGAATCTGTTTTAAAGAATATATCATTGGATACTAAGAATTACCATTCTAATGTATTGGATATTTATTCAAGTATAGATTCTAAAAATTTCAACCGATACTTAGTTAAGCCATTTATAGAGAATGTAATAGATAGTCTAAAACTAGATGTTGATGAGAAATTGGATGCCTTAAGTGATGATATGAAGATACGATTAATGCTTTGCTCTACTGGGGTATACAGGTTTTATTACAACATTAAAAATGCTAACATTCCATCTAGGAGGAAGGTAATATTTGGAATTACTGGGCCAAGTGAATCTATACATAAAGAAGCTAAGTTTCATCTTGCTAAATATGAAAATGTTATTCAATCTAGATTTCCTGATCTATTTGTAACTACTGATAATTATTCTGAGTACAGAGATAATTATAAAGATACAGATGTTAAAGCTTCTGACAAATTAATGTTTACTGTTTCTCATGACGAATATGTTGAAGGTGCGGAACTTCTAGAAGGCAATATCAGAGTGTTAAGATTCATTCAGGAATTTAGAGATCATTCCGAATCTCTTTCTTATTGCAGTATGATAAATATTAATAACTTGCGTACCACTTTGAGTATGATTAATGATGATATTGACGCTATAGATTTATTTAACTTTGAAGTATAATAAAATGCCGCTAACACTTAAAGCTCAAAGGCAGCCCGGACGCAGTCCGGTATGACGTTGCGCTTGTACGCTTCCCATTGAGCGCAACCACCTAAACTAGAAGAAAAATCGGCGGTGTATCAAATGTAAGGGTGAGAAGCTAGGTTTCGCTTCCATATGAAATAACGGATTGCCGATACATGATTATCAAAATCTTTTGAGAAAC
>NZ_FOFB01000003.1 GCF_900110645.1 Neolewinella agarilytica | reverse complement strand
AGCTAAACCTTGGATACCCTGAGGACCTTGGTCACCCTGAATACCCTGTAGTCCGCGTTCGCCTTGTGGGCCTTGGTCACCCTGGATTCCCTGGAGACCACGTTCACCCTGTGGGCCCTGATCACCTTGAATACCCTGGATGCCTTGCTCGCCACGCTCACCCTGTGGGCCTTGCGCGCCGTCTTCGCCGTCAACTCCGTCGCGACCGTCTTCGCCGTCAGCTCCAGCTACACCTTGGATACCCTGAGGACCTTGGTCACCCTGAATACCCTGAAGTCCGCGTTCGCCTTGTGGGCCTTGGTCACCCTGGATTCCCTGGAGACCACGTTCGCCCTGCGGGCCCTGGTCACCTTGAATACCCTGGATGCCTTGCTCGCCGCGCTCACCCTGGGGGCCTTGCGCGCCGTCTTCGCCGTCAACTCCGTCACGACCGTCCTGGCCGTCAGCTCCAGCTACACCTTGGATACCCTGAGGACCTTGGTCACCCTGAACACCCTGTAGTCCGCGTTCGCCTTGTGGGCCTTGGTCACCCTGGATTCCCTGGAGACCACGTTCGCCCTGTGGGCCCTGGTCACCTTGGATTCCCTGGATGCCTTGCTCGCCGCGCTCACCCTGGGGGCCTTGCGCACCGTCTTCGCCGTCGACTCCGTCACGACCGTCCTGGCCGTCAGCTCCAGCTAGACCCTGGATACCCTGAGGACCTTGGTCGCCCTGAATACCCTGTAGTCCGCGTTCGCCTTGTGGGCCACGCTCGCCTTGGATGCCTTGGAGACCACGCTCACCCTGTGGGCCTTGCGCGCCGTCTTCGCCGTCAGCTCCAGCTACACCCTGGATACCCTGAGGACCTTGGTCACCCTGAATACCTTGAAGTCCGCGTTCGCCTTGTGGGCCTTGGTCACCCTGAATACCCTGTAGTCCGCGTTCACCTTGTGGGCCTTGCTCACCCTGGATTCCCTGGAGACCACGTTCGCCCTGTGGGCCCTGGTCACCTTGAATACCCTGGATGCCTTGCTCGCCGCGCTCACCCTGTGGGCCTTGCGCACCGTCTTCGCCGTCAACTCCGTCGCGACCGTCCTGGCCGTCAGCTCCAGCTAGACCTTGAATACCCTGGGGACCTTGGTCGCCCTGAATACCTTGAAGTCCGCGTTCGCCTTGTGGGCCTTGGTCACCCTGGATACCTTGAAGTCCGCGTTCGCCTTGTGGGCCTTGCTCGCCCTGGATTCCCTGGAGACCACGTTCACCCTGTGGGCCCTGGTCACCTTGAATACCTTGGATGCCTTGCTCGCCGCGCTCACCCTGTGGGCCTTGCGCACCGTCTTCGCCGTCAGCTCCAGCTAGACCCTGGATACCCTGAGGACCTTGGTCGCCCTGAATACCTTGAAGTCCGCGTTCGCCTTGTGGGCCTTGCTCTCCCTGGATTCCCTGGAGACCACGTTCGCCCTGCGGGCCCTGGTCACCTTGAATACCCTGAAGTCCGCGTTCGCCTTGTGGGCCTTGGTCACCCTGAATACCTTGGAGACCACGTTCGCCCTGCGGGCCCTGGTCACCTTGAATTCCTTGGATGCCTTGCTCGCCGCGCTCACCCTGAGGGCCTTGCGCGCCGTCTTCGCCGTCAGCTCCAGCTACACCTTGGATACCCTGGGGACCTTGGTCGCCCTGAATACCCTGAAGTCCGCGTTCGCCTTGAGGACCTTGGTCACCCTGGATTCCCTGGAGACCACGTTCACCCTGTGGGCCCTGGTCACCTTGAATACCCTGGATACCTTGCTCACCACGCTCACCCTGTGGGCCTTGCTCGCCGTCAATTCCGTCTTCACCTTGTTCGCCACGTAAACCCTGGGGGCCGCGGAGACCCTGGATACCCTGTGGGCCCTGGTCACCTTGGTCACCTTGGGGGCCTTCCGGACCTTCAGGGCCTTCAGGGCCTTGAGGACCTTCTTCGCCCTGTTGCCCTTGAGGTCCTTGTTCGCCCTGTTGGCCTTGAGGACCAATTGGACCTTGCTCGCCCTGGGGGCCTTGAATACCTTGTTCACCGTTTACGCCGTCAATACCAGGAAGACCTTGGATACCCTGTGGGCCTTGTTCTCCCTGAATACCAGCTTCACCTTGTGGGCCTTGTGGGCCAGTTTCTCCCCGAAGGCCCTGTGGGCCTTGAGGTCCTTCTATACCGTCTACACCATCGCGTCCTTCAGGTCCTTGAGGACCAACGGGCCCTTGTTCACCTTGAATACCACGTTGGCCACGTTCACCTTGTGGGCCTTGCTCTCCCGCAGGGCCAATCTCACCTTGTGGGCCTCTGGGGCCTTGTTCACCTTCAGCGCCATCAGCACCAACAGGTCCTTCCGGACCAACCGGGCCTTGCTCGCCTTGCTCACCCTGAGGGCCTTGTTCTCCCTGAGGGCCTTGCTCACCCTGAGGACCCTGGGGGCCTTCTTCTCCTCGGGGACCTTGGTCACCCTGAGTACCTTGAATACCTTGAGGGCCACGTTCACCTTGTTCTCCGCGTGCACCGGTATCACCCTGGATACCCTGAATACCTTGTGGACCACGATCACCTTCCGGGCCACGCAATCCATCTCTACCATCTTCTCCGACGGCACCATCCAGACCAGGTTCACCCTGGATACCTTGTGGACCGCGTTCTCCTTGTTCTCCACGAGGGCCTTGAATACCACGAGGACCTTGAGGTCCTTCTGCACCATCGGCACCTGCCACACCTGCGACACCTTGCGGGCCACGAGGTCCCGTTTCACCACGGGGGCCCTGCTCACCGTTGGTACCGTTAGTACCGTCGGCTCCGCGTGGGCCAGGAGTTCCTTGTAATCCTTGTAGTCCTTGCTCTCCCTGAATACCCTGAGGACCCTGAGGACCCTGGTTACCCTGAAGCCCTTGAGGGCCTTGAGGGCCTTGAGGGCCTTGAGGACCTTGAGACCCCTGAAGACCTCTGGGGCCTTGAAGTCCCTGAGGGCCCTGCGGGCCTTCTACACCATTGAGTGCATATAAGGCATAGGGGACAGCTCCCAGTTCCCGTTCTGTAACCAGCGTTCTACCATCTTCAGTAGTAATAACCGTTTTCAGAACGTAAGGGCCATTTGCCCAGTCAACTGTAAGTAATTCACCGTCAGCACCTACCTGAGAGTTTACGATACCAAAGTCATTAGTGGTTTCATCAACTTCCTCTGTAAATATGGTGTCTCTAGTTGCACCAATTCTAATAAGACAGAATGTCAACGTGACATCCTCTTGTGCCAGGACGTTGCCGTTGGCGTCGCGAACAGCCGCCTGGTAGTTTAATGCCCCTGATGTCTGGGCACTCATATCTACTGTAAAAAACAGTAGAAATGACAATAATAAGAGTAATTTGTTCCTCATGTCAATTTTTTTGTTGTGAGATAGTGTATGTCGCCTCTGAGCTGGCCGTAAGCCAAATTCAATAAATAAGAGGGGATGACCGATAAATTTGTGTTGTGTTCAATTAGATTTAATAAGTGATGATCATTACAGTTGCTAGCTTGTGAGATCTACCATCAGTATCAATTCCCTGCAGAAAATAGTTCGCATTAGGGAGTTGATCCAGTTGAGTAAATTTGACAGACTGCTGTCCGGTAACAACCTGAGATTTCACCGTTCTACCGCTAACGTCAATAATGCGTAGCTGCGTGAATTTTTCGTTGTACTCCCCCAGATCCACTGTCAGTCTTTCAACGGTAGGGTTGGGGTAAGCATTAACCGATATTTCGGCGGCGGCTTCATCAGCCTGTACTTCTTCCGTTACGGCAATACCAGGTGGCGGACCACCTACATCTGACGTCCGGGTTTGATGAAAACCAACAGTGATAATGATGTCGCCCTCTTGGTAACCAATCATGGACTCGCCAAAACTGGCGTCTACCTGCAACTGTTGCTGACCACCATCAGAAACAACAACCGGCGCGGCAATGGCTCCAATCAACTCCCGCTCAAGCTGGAGCTGAGCACTTAGTGATGTTGTTGTTATCAATAGCGCCAAGCAAGCCAAAAAAAGTTGCTGGGCTCGTTTAAGTTGTTTGTTGTTCATAGAAATACGTTTGATGAAAGAGGGATGTTTATATAGACTCCTTAAAGGGAGAATAGTAACGACAAAGATGCCTTAAGACCCAAAACCTGGGCCTAAAAAGGAATCAAAAATCTTCTCTATGGGTTATTGTATGTAGATAGCGGGCTGATAATCCAGCCATTATGAGTGTCCGAATACGAGGGAGACGGATATCTCAATTTAGTACTGCAGTCTGTAAAATGTATTGTTCAAATCTAATAAGCTTAAGTGCTGCAGTGCTGACACTTCAACTGGGGCTTTTCCGCCGACCAAGATACGGGTTCTGGTTGGATTATGTGCAAACCAGCCGGTGAAAACTTTATTTACTTGCTCCTCTAACCTTTCCTTGCACCTGCGTCTGCGCCTGAATGTCGGGAGTAGCTTGTCGCGCACGCAGGTGCCAAAGAAGGTTGAATAGCAATAAGAAAGGGAGCATAACCTGTTGGCGATGCTCCCTTGCTTAACAATGATATAGCGTTTTACACCAGGAAGGGTGCAATAACTAACGATACAACGGCCATCAGCTTAAGCAGAATGTTAAGTGAAGGGCCGGAAGTGTCTTTGAAAGGATCACCAACGGTATCACCGACAACGGCAGCTTTGTGCGGCTCGGAGCCTTTATGGAAGATGGTTCCCTGAACGGAGGCTCCTTCTTCGAACATCTTCTTGGCGTTGTCCCAGGCGCCACCGGCGTTGGACTGGAAGATAGCCATCATAACACCGGCAGAAGTCACCCCGGCGAGGAGGCCACCAAGCATTTCAGCTCCACCACCAAACCCAACGGCTACGGGGGTAATCACTGCAATTAGTCCGGGCATTACCATTTCGCGGATAGATGCTTTGGTAGAAATTTCGACACACTTTTCGTAGTCAGCCTTACCATCCGCAGCGTTGAAGGTAGCCAGGTCCGCGGCAGAGTACTTGGAAGTATCGTGACCGGCACGTTTCATCACTTCAAGAGCGGCTTTCAGTTCTGGAATTTCCAGGAACTGGCGACGGACTTCCTGAATCATGTCATTGGCTGCACGGCCAACGGCTTCCATGGAGAAAGCCGAGAAAAGGAAAGGCAGCATGGCACCAAGAAAGAGACCTGCGGTTACGTATGGATTGGCGATATCGATATTCGTCAGGCCCGCAGTTTGCATAAAGGCGGCAAAAAGAACCAGCGCCGTAAGTGCAGCAGAACCAATGGCAAAGCCTTTACCGATCGCGGCGGTAGTGTTACCTACGGCATCGAGTTTGTCAGTGCGCTCACGTACTTCTTTAGGCAGACCGGCCATTTCGGCAATTCCCCCGGCGTTGTCGGAGATAGGGCCATAAGCATCGACGGCCAGCTGGATGCCGGTGTTGGCCAGCATACCAACGGCAGCAATACCGATACCGTACAGGCCGGCAAAGTAGTAAGAACCAATGATGGCCGCACAAAGCACGATGATCGGGTAAGCCGTAGAACGCATACCCACAGCCAGGCCGGAGATGATGTTAGTGGCCGCCCCCGTCAGTGACTGGTCCACAATGCCCTGTACCGGCTTGGTGCCCGTACCCGTGTAGTATTCGGTAATATAGCCGATGCCGAGGCCAGCCACCAGACCGAAGAGAATAGCGTAGAAGATACCCATGTTAGTGTAAGTCTGCAACAGACCATTACTGTTTTCGACTGACCATTCGGCCGGCATGAGTGTGGTTACGGCAAAGAATGTACCCGCCAGCATGATAGCGGCGGCGATAAGTTCACCGAGGTTGAGCGCCTTTTGCGGGTCTCCCCCTTCCTTCACCCGAACGAAAAAGGTACCAATAATAGAGGCTATAATGCCAATACCCGCAACGACGAGTGGCAGCAAAACGCCGTTTAAGCCACCGAGGCCCGTATTATAGAAAGCGGGCAGCGTCATGTACGCCGCGCCAATCACCATCGTACCGATGATGGAACCTACGTAAGACTCGAAAAGGTCAGCCCCCATACCGGCTACGTCACCGACGTTGTCACCAACATTATCGGCGATGGTAGCAGGGTTAAGCGGGTGATCCTCGGGAATACCGGCCTCTACCTTACCAACGAGGTCAGCACCTACATCGGCAGCTTTAGTATAGATACCTCCACCAACACGCGCAAAAAGAGCAATGGAAGAAGCGCCAAAGGAGAAACCGGTGATAACCGTAATAACCTTCAGCATCGCAGCTTGTGCAGCAGCGGCGGTGGTTGCGTCGGTAATCGTAACATCAGGAGCAAACTGCCCTTTGAACAGAAAGAACAGCAGGCCAAGCCCGAAGAGACCAAGACCAACTACACCAAGGCCCATTACGGCTCCGCCATCAAAGGCGACGCCAAGGGCTTTACCCAGGCTGGTGCGTGCAGCCTGAGTGGTACGGATGTTAGCTTTCGTGGCCACATTCATACCGATGAAACCAGCCAGTGCTGAGCAGATGGCCCCCAGCACGAATGCTACGGCGATCATCATACTCGAGGTGGCGGGATCCGCCGTTAAGGCGAGGATAACAGCCACAACGGCTACGAAAATAGCGAGTACCTTATACTCGGCTTTGAGAAAAGCCATGGCGCCGTCGGCAATGTTTTTACCGATGCGCTGCATCAATTCATTCCCGGGGTCCTGCTTGGACACACCGGCTGACTTGATAAACATGAAAATGAGGGCGAGGATTCCCAATGCAGGGACCGCCAATAAAATAGTAGAAACCATAAAAAGAAAGAGATTAACTTGTTTAAGGAAGAGTGTTAGTCTTCGATGACAAGCGATCTAGATGGCCGCAGGGACTTGGAATAGAATAAAGATTGCATGATCCCGTACGCTTCAAAAGGTCGTTGACCCGAAATATCCCCGCTAAGATAATAATTTGGGTAAAATGCAGGTGACTGAGTTATTCCAGCTCCCGTAAGCGCTCTTCAACGACTCCGGCAATCCGCTCCATAATACCTGGCTTAAACGGATTTTCCAGGTTAGCCATTTCTACCAGGCCAAGAAAACTCTTTGACCCACCAGCCTGGCAGAGATTTACGTAGTCAGCCCAGGCGGAGGTATGGTCTTCCCGGTCCTTAAGCCAGAACTGAAAGGCACAAATTTGTGCCAGACAGTAGTCGATATAATAAAAGGGCATACCAAAAAGGTGAAGTTGGCTTTGCCAGTAGGTGCCCTGGCTCAGGAAAGGATGGTCACTGTAGTCCAGGTGAGGCAGGTATTCCGCTTCCAGTTTTTTCCAGGCGGCATTGCGCTCAGCGGGGGTCCAGTCCGGGTTTTCATAGACAAGGTGCTGGAACTCGTCCACTGCACAGCCATAAGGCAAAAAGCGGATCGCACTGGCGAGGTGACTGTAGAAGTACTTGTCCGCATCCTCTCCGAAAAAGTCAGGGACTCCGGGGTAAGCGAAGAACTCCATACTCATCGAATGAATCTCCGCAGCATCGTAAGTAGGCCAGTTATATTCCATCGGCCGCTGATGGCGGCTGCTGTAAACCTGAAAGGCATGACCGAACTCGTGGGTAAGCACGTCCACATCATGGCTCGTACCATTGAAGTTCGAGAAGATGTAGGGCGCGCCGTAGTCATTCACGTAGGTACAATACCCTCCGGTAGCTTTCCCTTCTTTGGCATCGAGGTCCATTAACTGCCGGTCTTCCAGCAGGCGGAAGAAGTTTCCGGTCTCCGGGCTAAGTCCGTCGTATAGTTTACGGGCGGCGTCAATGGTATCCGACATCTTTCCGGACGGTTTGGGGTTGCCGTCGGGGAAAATGAATTGTACGTCGTAGAAGTGTAGTCGGTCAACACCAATGCGTTCCGCCTGCTGAGCGTAAAGCTTCTGAGCGATGGGAACGATGTGTCGCTTTACTTCATTACGAAAGGTGGCAATCTCTGCCGGCCCATAATCCGTTCGGTTCATCCGGGCATAGCCGAGAGGGACAAAATTTTCGTAGCCCAGTTTTTGGGCCATACCGTGGCGGAGCTTAACCAGGTCGTCATAGATCTTTTCAATCGTCTCCTGATTGCCGCCCATCCAATCCCACTTAGCGGTGTTGGCGCGTTTACGGACTTCCCGGTCCTCTGCCTGGCAAAGCGGAATGATGGTGCTCAGCGTGTAGGTCTCTCCGTCCAGTTCGATCTGTGCTTTGCCTTTCAGCTGGGTGTATTCGCTGTAGCCTTTGTTCTCAGCTTGCAAGTCTTCAATTAAGGCTGGCTCGAATGTCTTCAGACTTAGTTCAGCAGTAGCAAAAAGCTGACTCCCAAATTTCTCCTCCAATGCCGCCCGGTGCGGACTGGCCATCAGCGCCCGGTAATAATCCATCCGCCAGGCCTCCGTGGCCGGCATGTTCTCGTCAAACCACTTTTTTTCTGCCGCGTAAAACTCGTCCCTCGTATCAATGCTATACCTTATATAACAGATATTATAGGCAGTAGCCACGCCAGCCCGGATGCTATCAATCTGTTCTACGCTGGCGATGGCGTCATTGATGGTGTCCGCCGCCGTTAATTCAGCCAGTACGGCGCGAAAGGCCGCCTCTTGTTTCTCCAAATCCGGGCGTTCGTAAGCAAAATCAGGAAAGGAGGCTTCTGGGTTGAGAGACATATGGAGGATTACTTTCTGTAGGAAATGCCGAAGGGTGGAATATTGTTGCTTCGAGGGAAACGATCCCGAATCTTATGGACAACACAGGGCCGTTTAACGGATGGTTTACACTAGGTATCTCCCCCGGCTAACTCCCCCCGGATTTCTTTTGGGTAGCAGATAAAGTAC
Source organism: Neolewinella agarilytica (assembly GCF_900110645.1). Lineage (GTDB taxonomy): Bacteria > Bacteroidota > Bacteroidia > Chitinophagales > Saprospiraceae > Neolewinella > Neolewinella agarilytica. The sequence continues at coordinate 292,105 of NZ_FOFB01000003.1, read as the reverse complement.
TTCCGGAAGGTCCGCGGGGCAATGCCGAAATCACTGATTTTTGACATAGGGACTACGGTACCTTCTTTAGTCAGCACCATAATCTCTTCTTTATTCAGCGTATAGGCGCTATTGCTTTCTTCTCCGTTGATGAGAAAGAGTTCCGCTGCTCCCCTGGGCAAATCCTTGCACCCGCGCAGCGCCGCCCGAATACTATTCAGATAAGCCTCCGGGAAGGGCTCGTTGGAGAACTCGAGGCGAAAAAGCCGGCGATTAATGAGGCCAAAACTCAGGTAAGAGAGCAGTGCATCAGAGTGTTTCTGCCAGGCCTTTACGGCGGAGGTAATGTCTGTGTCGTCAAGAGCAGCAAAGCAATCGAGCAAATCATTCCGCCGATTCAGAAAATCGGCTGACGTGACGCGGTTGTGCAGGAAGTAGTCCAGGCTGGGCGGAGCCCAGAGTTGGTCGCCTCGTTCAGCCAGCTGACGGGCTCTTTGCAGTACCAAGATGAGCATCTGCTCCGCTGAAACGACGGTTTTATGCAGGTACACCTGCCAGTACATAATCCGCCGGCTGGTCAAAAAACGCTCTACGGAGTAGATTCCTTTCTGTTCCACGACAAGGCGATCTTCTGCTACGTTGAGCATTTTAATGATGCGATCATAGCCAATCACCCCTTCACTGACGCCGGTGAAATAACTGTCCCGGTTGAGGTAGTCCATTCGGTCCATGTCCAACTGCCCGGTGACGAGCTGGTGCAGGAAATGCTTTTTGTATTCGCCCTTGAAGATTCGGATGGCCAGGTCCAGTTTACCCCCGAATTCATCGTTGAGCCGCTCCATAAAGAGCAGCGAGAGTTCTTCGTGATGGGCCTCGATCAGCGTATGCTCAAGGGTATGAGAAAAGGGTCCGTGACCAATATCGTGCAGCAGAATGGCAATCATTACCGCTTCGGCCTCCTTCTTATTGATTTTTACGCCCTTACTTTTCAGGCTTTTCACCGCTTCGCCCATCAGGTGTAGCGCGCCCAGGGCATGATGGAAACGGGTATGGAGCGCACCGGGGTAAACATAGTGCGTCAGGCTCACCTGCTTAATGCTTCGCAGCCGCTGAAAATAGGGATGCTCCACGAGGTCAAAAACAATACCGTACGGGATACTGATGAAGCCGTAGACGGGATCGTTAAGAATTTTGTGGGTTTTCTCCATGAGTAATAAAACGGCGGCCCGCAGGTTTGAGTTCACGGTAAAAATAGGGAATCGGGCGCGGACGCGGGTGCAAGGGAGGGGTTAGAGAGCAGCGGACGTTGTTGTGTGGATTACAGAATAAGCAAGTTAAACTTCTACACTTATCTTCACCCCCCAACAATATCATGCAACATGAAATGGGGAATCGACCTGGGCGGAACCAAAATTGAAGGTGTCATTCTGGCGGACGACGGCAGCGTTCTTGATCGCCGCCGCATCGCTACCGAGCGGGAGAACGGCTATCAACACATCGTCTCCCGCATCGCCCTGCTGGTCGATCAGATGAAGGAGGCTACGGGCCTGACACCTACCCACATCGGCATCGGCACCCCCGGCACCATCGACCCGAAGACGGGGCTGATGAAGAACTCAAACACCGTCGTCCTCAACGGAGAGCCACTGGGCAAAGATCTGCAGGCCGCCATCGGCATCCCCCTTACCCTGGCCAATGATGCCAACTGCTTCGCCGTCGCCGAAACCCTGATGGGCTGCGTACCCGAAAAAGCACCCGATGCGAAGGTAGTCTTTGGGGTCATCCTCGGCACCGGAACAGGTGGCGGTATCGTCATCAACGGGCAGGTACTCGCCGGAGCGCAGGGCATTGGTGGCGAATGGGGACATATGTTTCTCGACAACTCCGGCGGCTACTGCTACTGCGGCAGAGTCGGCTGCGCAGAGCGCATCCTGGCCGGGCCCAGTCTCGAACGCTATTATGCTAATCGCGCCGGCGTGAGCCGGACGATGAAGGAGATCGTCCCCCGCTACCGTGCCGGAAATGATCCGCACGCCACGGCAACGATGGAACGTTGGTTCCACTTCTTCGCCAAGGGCATCAGTACCATCATTAATGTCATCGACCCGGATGTGATTGTCCTCGGCGGAGGCCTCAGCAATATCGATGAGCTCTACACGGAGTCCATTCCACGCGTCGTCGATCATCTCTTTAATCCACGGATGGACACCGTCTTCCTGCGCCCGGCACTGGGCGATTCGGCGGGGGTGTTTGGGGCAGCGTTGTTGTAGCAGGGTGCAGGGTGCAGGGTGCAGGGTGCAGGTTGCAGGTTGCAGGTTGCAGGTTGCAGGTTGCAAGTTGCAGGGTGCGGGGTGTCCGGCAACTGGCACCCCGCACCTGACTCCTACCGCTTCACCACCCGCCGCACCGCGCCATCCACCCGCAAGAGGTAGATGCCTGCAGGCAGCTTATCCGTATTTACCGTAGCGTTGCGGCTGGCACCGGCAACGGTCTGCGTTTGTAGCAGACGCCCGTTGAGGTCGAACAGTTCGAGTTGGAGGTCACGGCTGACGTCAGCTGTCCAGCGAACGTTCAGGTCTCCGGCAACGGGATTGGGGAAGATGCTCAATCCGGCATCCAGCACGCTCACGTTGCGGTTGCTCACTACGGCATCATCGCTGATGATGATGTCATGGTAATCGATGGCGAGGTAGCCGCCATCGGGGGTCGTTACGACAAAGCCGAAGTCATCAAACTCCGCATTTTCGTCGGTGTTTTCGTAGAAGAGTCCCAGCCCATTGATGTCAGCCTGGGTGAACTCATCGCCTACGGCCAGTTCGCTGCCGTAGAGGAGAAGTCTTCCGGATGCTGGCAGAGCCGTGAGGGTATAAGTAACATCACCGCTATTGTAGTTAGCACTTATTGTACTAAGCTTATCCTTAACAATGCTGTTCTTCAGCAGTGGGGGAACCTCCGTTGCCGTATTATTAGCCCGTTCAGGGGCAACGCTCGATACGTCGGCACAGAACTCGATGCTCCACTTCTCAATCGCGCCGGCGGAGCCGCCGGTTTCAGCTACAGTTACCTCCAGAATCCATTCTCCGAAGGTGTCTTCTCCGTTGAAGGCAGCGAGCTGCTCTTTGGAGAGGAATACGCGCTGATCATCCGGCGGACAAGCGATGGCGATAGGAGCATCATCATCAAAGCCGAGATTGATCTGGTTAGTTGAGAAGCAATTTTTATCGTACATCACCACCCGGGTTCCGGCGGGGCTCACGAGCGTCAGCGTAATCTGGGAAGCGAAGTTATAACGAAGCGTAACGTTCGGGATGTTGAGGTCGCTGATGGAACCGGTCTGCTCAATGAATATGCGGCTATCCTTAGTGTAACCACGGCCGCTGCCCGGCAGAGAAATGCTTTCGTCGTTGCTGAAGGTGGTACACTGACTGTTAACCGTTCGGAAACTGGCCGGATCCAACCATTCACCCGGGCCACAGACATTTGTACCACGCACGCGCCAGAAATAAAGCACATTAGGATTAAAGAACTCTGCGGGCAGGTAGTCCGAGTCAGTCAGATCAAAAGATTCTTCAAAGATGGTTTCTTCGGAGAAGGTGGGCGAGGTTGCAATCTGAATGTCGTAGTTGTCAGCGTTAACGGCCTCGGTCCAGTCAAACTCTGCGGCTAATACAATGCCAGAGGTTCCTTCAGCGGGCAGGGTGCCTTCCAGGTCGGAGTAATCGTTGTCGGTTACGTCAAGCAGTATCGTCCGGCGGGCAGTATCAAGGCTGCCAGACACGCCGAGGACAGTAACTTCCAACGTGCCGGTAAAGCGAACGTTGTTGAGATCAACGTTGAGTATGGTGCTTTCTCCTGGTTCGATGGCGTCATCCGTAAAGCCGAACAGCGTGCCGTCGGGCAGGTTACTTGATTCAACGGAGAGGTTGATGGTTGTATCGTAGCTCAGGATGCTACCGGAGCGGAAGGGGATGTTTAGTGCATCGGGCAAACAAACCTCTTCGAAGCGCGTATTCGCATCCAGCGTAAAGCCAGCCGTTTCCGCTTCGTCGATGCGGAAGAAATCTTCGTTGACGTTGAGGAAAATATTATCAGCCGCTTCCACCATGAGAAGGGCCTCGGTGGTGATGGCTGTCTGAGGTACCGTTACAAAGGTACTACCGGTGTTGGGAACGTCTTCTGCCAGTACGAGGTCGAAAGTCTGCCCGCCATCAAGTGAAAGCACGATGTTGACGCGTTTACAATTGATCGGAGCGAGGTCAGTTTTGGCTACGTCCCAATTTACTTCCTGGTAGTCACCTACGTTCCAGATGGGGTCAACGGGCTCCATTACCTGGAACGGGCCAGCGGAGCTGTCAACTAAGAAGTGCAGTTGCTTCCAATCTACCCCGCCGGATTGAGCATTATTGTCGCGGGCCGTAAGCCGGAAGGTCATTTCCCGGCTGTAGGTCGGGAGTGTTTCCACGCGGGTCTCGATGCGGTTAACAATGCGATCAAGACGAGGGAAGTAGCGCACAAAGCCTTCTTCAGTAGGCGCGTAAGAGCGGAAAAGAGGTGCATTTCCGCGAGGAGCCAAAACCTCGGAGGCAGGCCCCAGGTCATACTGTTCCCAAGTGTAAGTAAGTACATCACCATTCAAATCCGTCGCGCTTCCTTCCAGGCGGAAGGGGGTGTTGGCGGGGATGGTGAAATCGTCTTCGTAGTCAAAATCAACCTCTGGCGTAAAGTTATCCGTTTCTATTACGGTGGCACACTCACGCGCTCCGGTAACCTGGGTATAGTTTAAAAACTGCTCCAGGCTACCAACATGGTAGTAGGACTCTTCATTACCCACGTTCTGATCTCCGCAGGCTCCGGCATAAGACATGATCGTCGTTCCGGAACCAGGCTCAAAAGCCGTTTGTCCCGCGCGTTGTCCGTCGCTGCCAGGGCAATTATTCCAACTGTGACTCACGGCAAACTGGTGAGCTACCTCGTGGGCCATGATGCGTAAAGCTGCACCTACCACAGAGTTGCTAACACAGGTCACCCCGCGTGTTTTGCCATTCGTACAGGCACTTCCGCTTACGACACCGCCCACATCCGAACAACGGACCGTCAGGATGTGCCCCAGATCATAGGCTTCCGGAGCAATACTGTTGGCATTAAAAGCACCGATTACCTGGCCAAGCAGACCACTTCCTTCCGTAGGGTTGGTAAAGGGATCCAGGTCTCCATCCAGGTAAATCAGCCCCGGCACTTCCACCAGGTTCATCCGGATACCAATCTCGTTTTCGAAGATCGCGTTGATGGTAGAAACGGCTTCGTTGAAAGCAGACAGGACACCGGCGGCCGTGCCGCCCTGTGCGGTGGCAAACTCTCCGGTATTAGTCATCATCAGGTCATAGATCCGGAGTTCGCGGGCTTCGTTGCCTGCTTTTTCAAGCGACTTTGCACCGGCGTCCGCGCCATGATGATGATCGTGATCATCATCAATCTCAATGTCACCGTAGCCCGGCATCGTTGTTTCATCAAAACCACAGGAGAGCGGACCTTCCACTTCTCCGATCACCGCCATGAAGTCCTGGTAATCGATCACCTCATAGGTAGATGGATCGTCTTCCCGCACATCAATGATGAAGTAGCCCTCCGGGCCACGCAGTACCGCAGACACTTTTTCCGGCGAAGTCGCCATCCGGCCACCACCCCAAGGGCCACTCAGCACATAACTCCCCAGGTTCGGGTCGCTCTTCACCATCGGACTGTTCCATGCCGTAAACTCAGCAAACTCACCGTTAGGCAGCGGCAGGCTGATCACCGTTTGGCTCTTCGCCTGGGTGAACTCCATGGGCGCTTTCTTCAGGCTCGTCCGGATTTGGTTCAGATCAAGCGATGCCTGAACGATGAACTCATTACCTGCGGGCACAGCCGTCTTCAGCTGAAAAGCCGACGATTGAGCGGAGAGGGAGAAGGAAACACAAAAAGCTAGAAGTAGGGAAAATAGTCTGTGCATATCTTGATGATGATTCTTATCGGGTAAAGATACGATGGCCGGCGGAGGGGGAAGCGTCGTTTGGCTTGCGGAAGAGGAGAAAGCAGTACGGAGTGGTAAACTGCGATTTAATTTTTTGAAGAAAATGTCCTGATCATTTGGATAATTTCCGGGGGGGGGAGGGTATCTTACGGTAGTTATCGATAGCATTAATCCTTTTAATTACCCTAGACCTGAGTATTATGTGTAACACATCTATCTATTAACCCATACATGGATTTTGTACTTAGCTGATGTTTTATCATCAGGTCTAACAATACCCTCGTTTTTATGAAACGATTACTTTATTTTTTAGGCGTCAGTTTTTTCTTGACGCTGTTTGCTTGCGAACCTGCAACCACAGACTTTTCACCCGTTGAAGAACCTGCAAATATTACGTTGGAAGACATGGACTTATCCAAGTTGCCCATCAATATGGAACTGAACGCAACTTTTGAATATGGCCACGCTGATCGTGATCAGCTGAATAGTTTATTGGACGAACTCGCAGAAGATCTCTTTAATGATGCTGGAGAAAAGCTTAGTTGGATAGAAATTAGCGTACAAGATCACCGGACGACAGTCTGGGGCGGTGTTGACTCTGGCTTCTCTACAAAAGCAAAAGGTTGCAGAGAAGATGGTTGGACAACCGCTGGTGCAGAGCTATGTCGTAGTAAAGAGTGTGTTCGTGAGCGGCTGGAGGAAGCCTATGAGGCAGCTGGAAACATTAGTCCTGGACAATGCATCGACACCCGTACCGAGCGTAGAACACTTGGCGCAGCCGTCTGTTACAAGGTTGGAGACTGCTAAATAGCTTTATCATCCAATAAATGATATTGACTCCACGGACCAACTTACGATCAGCATCCAGTTTAGACTGGATGCTGATCGTTATTTAGCCTCAATACTTCGCACTCTTCCCTCCCGGCAAACTCCCCTTGATAAACTCCCGCACATGCTCATTGGCGTTTTTCAGGTCTTCACGGCGGAGGTACATCATGTGGCCGGAGTAATACCCCTTGAAACTTAGGCGGTCTTTCATCCGTCCGCTGGGGTCGAGGTGCCAGAGGTTGTACTTAGCGTCGTAGTAATTTGTGGCGCCATCGAAGTAACCGCTCTGGATCATCACGTTCAGGTAGGGGTTCATGGCCATGGCCTTGCGCAAATTGGGTCCGGTCTCGTCGCCAGAACGATCCCAGGGGTGGACCGGGCCGAACATATTATACTGCAGGTCGGTCTTGAAGCCCAGCTCTTCGCGCAGGTAATAATTGATGGCGGGGGTAAAAGAGTGCAGCCAGCTGGTGAGCTCAGAGTTGTAATCGGGCCGGTCGCCGCTGGCCATGCCATCGATACCGGTGTAGCGACTGTCCAGGCGGCCGACGGTGAAGTTACCCCGGTCTTCGCCGCGCAGCAGGTGCTTCCAGAAGTAGCTGGTGGCGGGCATCAGGTTATTGTCCAGCCACTCCTGCTTGCTGAGCCCGGAGAGGCGGGCCGCTTTTTCGGCCACTGCCATTTTTTCGGCGTCGGTGAGCGACATGCCACGCGCCAGGGCGGGCAGCAATTCGTTCTGGGCGAAGGTTTCGGCTTCGGGGAGAATGCCGACCAGGTCTTTGGTCTGCAAATCAGCCGGTAACTGCTTATGGTACCAGGCGGCAGCCGTAAAGTAAGGCAGGCGGTTGGCGGCCTTCACGATGCCGTTGCGCTCAATACCGATGTCTGTGGGAGACACCAGGATAACGCCGTTAAGGTACATCCAGCGACGTTCCTGCAGCTCCAGTGCGAGGCCGGAGACGCGGGTGGTACCGTAGCTTTCGCCGATCAGAAATTTAGGGCTGCGCCAGCGGTTGTTGCGGCTCACGAAGTTGGAGAGCCAGTCGGCCAGGTAGGTTACGTCCTGATTGACGCCGAAGAACTGGCTGCGGTCGGCGCCCTCCACCATTCGACTGAAACCGGTGTTGACGGGGTTGACGTAGACGATATCCGCCACGTCCAGCACCGTATACGGGTTTTCGCTCACGCCGTAGGGCTGCACGGGGAAGCCTTCTTCATCGATGTTCAGCACGCGTGGGCCAGTGTAGGCCAGGTGCATCCACACGGAGCCGGAGCCGGGGCCACCGTTGAAACTGATGAGCAGCGGGCGGTTGGGGTCGTCTACGCCGGTGCGCTGATAATAAGTGTAATGGAGGCCGGCGACGACCTCGTTCTTATCGTCGTATACCGGCTGCACACCGATGGTGGCGCTGTAGGGGATCGTCTTGCCGCCCATCCTGACGGTGTGCATACTGGTCTGGGCCACGTCCATATTCAGCTCACGACTTAATGAGCCGTCTTTTTTCATCATCTTTTCCTGGGCGCTGACGCAGGTGCAAAGGAAAAGGATCAAGAGCAGGGGGAGGTAGAGGCGGTGGTGGGCGCGCATGGGTGAGTGTTTTTAGTGCGGGCCTAAATTACGGGTTTCCGGGCTTTGGTCGAGACGCTATGCGTCGAGTCGCGAACGGGGCCGTAGGCTTCCCGGAGCGGGTAAGTGTGGTAACCTTGCCGTCATGCAGGTGTCTCACTGGCAAAGTCGCTTTGCTCCCTTGCCCGGTCGGAGCTGGAGCTCTTCTGCCCGGCTCTAATTTGGGAGGAGGACCTCCAGGCCCGAAAAGCCAGCCGCTGGCGGCGTGGATGGAGCAATGTGGTAAAAGAGTGTAACCTTACCTGCGTTACACTCGCGCGAGCGCTCGGGGCTTTCGGACCGGAGGTCCTCAACCGGGGTAGCTCGGCAGCACTTCGTAAGGCAGTACCGATTTTAACCGGCGGTATGTTTGGACGAGACCGTTACACGGGCAAAGTCGCTTTGCTCCCTTGCCCGAACGGCGGCTGAAGCCGCCGCTACAGGGGCGCTTCGCTTACTGGCTACGCCACACAACCTTTATCCCAACAAAATCGTTCACCAACAGCACCCATAAAACATTCCCAAGCATGGCCTTCGACCTCCAGTCCCCCTTCTCCCCTACCGGCGATCAGCCAAAGGCGATTGCTTCATTAGTGGACGGCATCGAGCGGGGCGAACGGGGGCAGGTTCTGTTGGGAGTAACGGGCTCAGGTAAGACCTTCACGATGGCCAACACCATCGCCCGGCTCAACCGGCCAACGCTCATCCTGACACACAACAAAACACTGACCGCCCAGCTTTACGGAGAGTTTAAGGAGTTCTTCCCCGACAACGCCGTGGAGTACTTCGTCAGCTACTACGATTATTATCAGCCAGAGGCCTACATCTCCACCTCCGACACCTTCATCGAGAAGGATCTGGCCATCAACGAAGAGGTGGACAAACTCCGCCTTCGCGCTACCAGTAACCTGCTGAGTGGCCGGCGCGACATCATCATCGTCGCCTCCGTCTCCGTCATCTATGGTATGGGTAATCCGGAAGACTATAAATCCGGCATCATCCGTCTTGAGCCCGGGCAGAAGAAAAGCCGCAATGGCCTGCTTTATGACCTAGTGGATGGCCTCTACAGCCGTACGGAAACCGACTTCAAACGCGCCACCTTCCGGGTGCGCGGCGACACGGTGGACGTCAACCTGCCCTACGTCGACTTCGGCTACCGGATCATTTTCTTCGGCGATGAGATTGAATCCATCGAGAAGATTGAAATTGAATCCGGCAAACGCATCGAAACGATGCGCAACGCCGCCATCTTTCCCGCCAACCTCTACGTCGCCCCCAAGGAGCGTCTCAACGGCATCATCGCCCAGATCGAAGACGAGCTCTATGAACAGGAGCGCTACTTCGAACGCGAAGGCCGCCTGCTGGAAGCCAAGCGCATCCACGAGCGAACGGCCTTCGACCTCGAGATGATGAAGGAGCTCGGCTACTGTAATGGGGTGGAGAATTACTCCCGCTTTTTCGACCGGCGGAAGCCGGGCACCCGCCCCTTCTGCTTGCTGGATTACTTCCCGGACGATTTCCTGCTCATCGTAGATGAGAGCCACGTCACCCTCCCGCAGGTACGCGGGATGTTCGGCGGCGACCGCGCCCGCAAGCTGAGCCTCGTCAACTTCGGCTTCCGCCTGCCGTCGGCGATGGACAACCGCCCGCTGAATTTCACGGAGTTCGAGAGCCTCGTCAATCAGGTCGTCTATGTCTCCGCTACACCGGGCGACTACGAGCTGGAGCAAACCGGCGGAGAGATCGTCGAGCAGCTCATCCGTCCTACGGGCCTGGTGGATCCGCCCATTGAGGTCCGCCCCAGCATCAACCAGATCGATGACCTGCTGGAGGAGATTGACGAACGGATTAAAGTCAACGAACGGGTGCTGGTGACGACCCTCACCAAGCGGATGAGCGAGGAGCTGACGAAGTATCTGGAAAGTCTGAGCGTAAAGGTGCGCTACATCCACAGCGAAGTGGACACGATGGAACGGGTCGAGATACTGCGTGATCTCCGGCTGGGCGAGTTCGACGTTCTTGTGGGGGTAAACCTGCTGCGGGAAGGTCTGGATCTTCCGGAAGTATCGCTCGTCGCCATCATCGATGCTGATAAGGAAGGCTTCCTCCGCAACGAACGATCGCTGACGCAGACGGCAGGCCGCGCCGCCCGAAACGTCAACGGAAAAGTCATCTTCTACGCCGACAAGGTCACCGACTCCATGCGAAGAACCATCGACGAAACGAACCGTCGCCGTACCGTACAGTTAGCCTACAACGAAGAGCATGGCATTACGCCCAAGGGCCTGGCCAAAACCCGGGAAGAAATTCTGGAGCGGAGTACCATTCTCGACATCCGGGGTAAAAAGCAGGCGAAGGCATACGTTGAACGCGTAGAAATCAGCAGCGCTGCAGATCCCATCCTGAACTCCATGAGCCGCGAGCAAATCGAGGACGCTATGCACGAAGCCGAGCGTAAGATGAAGAAAGCGGCTAAGGAGCTGGACTTTATGTCGGCGGCCTCTTACCGGGATGAAGTCTTTGCGCTGAAAGCGCGATTGAAGGGCGGGCGGTAAACAGCATTGAATGCCTGAACAGCTGAGCCCCCCACTGCTGTCGAAACGGAATTCTTTGCACCTGCGTCCGCGCCTGCACCCTCGAAAAGGTTTAACGTGTACGTTTTATACCACCGACTCAAGTTAGTCTTACAAAGACGGGTGCCGACGTTTACGCCTGGAATTTTCGTCCGGACAAAACCTTTGCCTGACCGAGGTTGTCAGTTCAATGAAGAATACTCTCCGTCATGATCTATACTTTCAACGAAGCTTCCACCACGGCACAGTTACGTTTACTTCAAGGAGAAAAAGACCTGCACCATGATGCATTTGCGGACAAAGGCAAGCCCTATACGGTAGCCTGGAACCGCGGCCCGGCGCAAATAGTCGTTGTAGACGGCATAGAACATGAAGTTGGAACGGGAGAGATCGTCCTGTTGGTGGTGCAACAGACCTTCCGTTTTTCTGCTCCGGAAACCATTACTGCCTGGCAGTTCAACCGGGAGTTCTACTGCATTGTCGATCATGACAAAGAAGTAAGCTGCGTAGGCTTTATTTTCTACGGTCTGCCCAGCCCAATGGTGGTGAAGCTGGACGAAAAAGAGCTGGTGTCCTTTGACCTCCTGCTTCGCGTCTTCATCGAAGAGTTTGGCAATCACGATACCATCCAATCGGAGATGCTCCGGATGCTACTGAAGCGTCTCATCATTAAGCTGACCCGCATCGCGAAAGTGCAGCATCTGGCAGAAGAGATGCCACAGCAGGAGCTCGATATCATCCGGCAGTTCAATCTTGAAGTAGAGATGCATTTCCGTAAGCATCATCAGGTGCAGGACTACGCAGACCTGCTGCACAAAAGCCCCAAGACGCTGAGTAATCTCTTCAAAAAGGCCGGCGCAAAAAGCCCCTTAAAAATTATTCAGGAGCGGATTGCCCTGGAAAGCAAGCGACTATTGCTTTACACGGAAATGGATGTTGCCGAAGTAGCCTACGAAGTTGGTTTTCGCGAAGCCAGCCACTTTAGCCGGTTCTTCAAAAAAATGGTGGGAAAAGCCCCCGTAACGTTCAGGGCAAACGCCTGATGAGCTACCGGCAGGGATCCTGGCAAAAAGAACGGCCAGCCCCTACGAACGAGAGACTGACCGCGACCTAATTAGCATTGAGTTACAGGTACTTATTAAATGCCATTCTAACTAGCTGTGCGAAGGCGGGTTGCCAGGCCAGAAGTTTCTTTTTGCTTTGCAGAAGCAGCCAGCAACTCTGGTGTAAGTGCTTCAAAGCGGTATCCGAGAGCCGCGTAATGTGACAGCAGTCGGGGTAAAATATTACGGACGTTTTCCTCTGCCTTCAGGCTATCGTGAAAAACGACGATGCTACCATTACGGGCATTACGAACAACGTTCTGATAGCAATCCTCCGCCGTTAGTTCGGGATCAAAGTCTCCGGAAAGCACGTCCCACATCACCACCTGATAATGGCGGGTCAGGAACTGCGCCTGGCTGGGCTTTAAACGCCCGTAGGGTGGGCGAAAAAGTTCGCTCTTCACTTGTACAGCACAGTGGCGTACATCATGAAAATAGGGAACATTGTCAGACTTCCATCCATCGAGGTGATGCATTGTGTGATTGCCTACCGTATGACCGGCGGCAATCGTCTGAGCCATTAATTCCGGATAACGACGTGCATTATTGCCCACGCAGAAGAAAGTAGCCTTCGCGTTAAACGCTTCCAACTGTTCTAATACCCAGGGCGTCAGCTGGGGAATGGGGCCATCATCAAAGGTGAAGTAAATCACGGAGTCTTCCGTAGATTCTACATTCCAATGAAAGCTTGGAAAGAGCTTTTGAATTACGCGGGGCGTTTTAACGAGATACATGGGACAATTATGTTACGGGGCAAAGTTGATAATCAAATGTTACGAACGGATAAAGAAGTTGCCTCCTCATTCGATCGATGAGTATCTAAGTAGGTGCGTATTGTTTTGATCGTAGTTGGTAAAAAACGTGTCCGGCTGCTGAAACTTTCCGGTACTGGCAAAGCCTTTAAAATCAATAATAAAATAGAAAAGAAAACAAAGGTATTTGACCTGACTAAGCGATTGCAAACTGAATCAGCTACCTTTGCGCCATTTCTGCGGCGGCTTGCTTAAACAAGTAACGTATAATTGCTAAAAAGTGCTGCCTGCCAATGAAAATTTTTCGTATCGCTGATTTCTTAATTACAATGCCATGAATCCCGTTCGCGTACGGTTTGCTCCCTCCCCTACCGGCCCATTACACATCGGTGGCCTGAGAACTGCTCTCTACAACTACCTTTTGGCTCGCCGTACTGGTGGGACTTTCATCCTCCGCATCGAGGATACAGACCAAAAACGGTACGTTGAAGGAGCGGAAGACTACATCATGGAAGCTTTGGAATGGTGCGGCATCAGCCCCGATGAGAGCCCACGAAAAGGCGGTAATTACGGTCCCTACCGCCAAAGTGAGCGGCGGGATATTTACGCTCGCTACGTAAAAGAATTACTGGACAACGGCAGTGCCTACCTGGCCTTCGATACGGAAGAAGAACTGACCGAGCGCCGGGAGCAGGAAAAGGCCGCCGGCAATCACAATTTCCGCTATGATGCTTCCACCCGTGACAGCATGCGAAACAGCCTGAGCCTGAGCGAAGGAGAAACCAAAGCTCTGCTGGAGGCTAAGACCCCTCACGTCGTGCGCTTCCGCATTGATCCGGGGGAAACGGTTTCCTTTACGGATACCGTCCGGGAAGAAGTAAGCTTCCAATCCAATGAATTAGGCGATCAGGTATTGATGAAAGCCGATGGCCTGCCTACTTATCACCTCGCAAACATCGTGGATGACCACCTGATGGAAATCACCCACGTCATCCGCGGCGAGGAATGGCTTCCCAGTACGGCCTTACATGTATTGCTTTACCGTGCCTTTGGCTGGGAGGCTCCGGTTTTTGCCCACCTTCCACTTCTGCTGAACCCCAACGGAAAGGGCAAGCTCAGTAAGCGAAAAGGGGCCGATCTCGGCTTCCCTGTTTTCCCGCTGGAATGGAATGACCCGGTTAAAGAAGAGACCTTTGCCGGTTTTCGGGAAGATGGATACCTGCCGGAAGCCGTGGTTAATTTCTTATCCCTGCTGGGCTGGAATCCAGGCACAGAGCAAGAGGTTTTCTCCCTGGAAGAATTGACCCAGGCCTTCTCCCTTGACCGCATTACGAAGAGTGGTGCCCGTTTTGACATCGAGAAAGGAAAATGGTTTAACCAGCAGTACCTGATCGCTACGGATGATGCTGTATTGGCTCCGCTGGTTCTTGAGCAGTTTGCTGCTGCGGGTCATACCATTGATCTTCCCAAGGCCACTACCATTACGGGGCTGTTGAAGGAAAGAGTCCACCTCCTTCCGGAGTTTGTGAGCAACGGCAGCTACTTTGTAGGGCCCGTTACGGAGTACGAAGAGAAACCGATCAGGAAAAAATGGAAACCCGATAATCGCGCAGCCTTCAACGAAATGGCAGACGACCTGACGGCGCTTTCTGATTGGTCAGCAGCTACAATAAAGGAGACCGTGGTAGCCTTTATGGGCCGCCATGAGCTGGGTTTCGGAGCGGTGCTGCCCATCATTCGCGTGGCCGTTAGTGGTAGCGTGCAGGGCCCGGATGCCTTCGAAATCCTCGAAGCCGTAGGACGGGAAGAAAGTGTTACCCGGCTACGCAAGGGCTACGATGCCTTTGATGCCATCAAGGCAGCTTAAGAGCGTGTCTAAGCGTTTTTTTTAGCGGGGCCCGCAGGTGCAGGGGAAGAGCTTATAAAAGCAATGGAAGGAGAATATATTCTCGCCAGCTGTCAGCCTGTGTCTTCTCTAACCTGCCGGTGGATGGCCTACGCTATCCCTGCGAGCCAGCCGGCGACTTAGCCCGAAGCCGCCGACCGGACTGACCAATTGGAAAGGAGGAGTATTTTCATTAATTGTGCATCTCGTGATACGCAAGCAGTTTATCCCGCACCAATCGAGTCTGTCATAGTTGCGTATATTTGCCATACGAATGTGGCCATTCAAATGGTCACGTAGTATAACCGATTTTAAGTAACAATCCCAAATGACTATTTCCTCGCCCCGCCTTCCGCGGTGGCTGTAAGCCCGTAGGCCGGGCTTACCATATCTCCTTATTTCTTGTCCTGTCCCATTAATCTCCTGAACGGTATGAACCGTACTTTTATCATCACGCCCCAGGCGTGGCGTTTATCACTGCTGACCTGTTTTTTACTGATGGGCATCTCCTCCAGTAATCTATCGGCTCAGATCACTCCCTTCTTCCTTGATTCAGCACCGCCGGATCAGACCGTCGGATGTTTCACGGATGTTACCCCAGGCGGTCGCCTGCGGGCCGTCGTCCTGCTTCAATCGGGTGTTCTCGACACCATTCCCGTTTTTCCCGTTGATGTAGTTTCTGCTCCGAATGCTCCTTGTACTGGTGGCAGCGTTGACAGAACCTGGACGGTGACGGATGTGTCGGGCACCGCTACAGAAATGCAGGTCATTACTTTCGGCCCCGCTGATGATAACAGCGGCCCTTCCATTGTGGGTAACCTCCTGCCAGCTGTCAGTGACACGGTAGACTGCCGATCCGTTAATCAAGCCGGCGACCCCGACAGCTACGACCGTTGGCTGGGAGATCGACGCATTGCCGTAGCGGCTGCCAGCCGCCCTGGCTGTGCCCCCATTGTGGCTATTTCAGACGATGCTCCGGACAGTCTCTCGGGTTTTGACTGTAATGATCGCCTTGACGTGATCTTTGAAGTGACGGATCTTTGCGGACGGACAGCGACGGTTGGTTTCAGTTATTATACCGTTGACACCGTTGGGCCGGTCATTATCGGCGTTACGAATGACACCATACGCATCAGCTGTGAAGACCTTTTTCCCGCCGCTCCTACAGTTAGTCTGGAAGACTGTGACACCATTCCGAGCCTGATGTTCTCCGAAAGCAGCACCCAGATAATGGATGGCAGCTGCCGCGAATACGATTATGATGTTACCCGTAGCTACATGGCAACTGATGCCTGCGGAAACATGAGTTCCGTTCTCAGTGTCATCGAGGTCCGGGACGGAACGCCCCCCGATTTTCAGCGCCCCGGCAACGTTAATCTTGATTGCACCCAGGACCCCTTCGACTTGGAGCTAACGGGCCAGCCTACCGACCTGACGGATAACTGCACGCCTACTGACAGCCTTGATGTTACCTTCACGGATGACATCATTAGTGACGCTATCTGTGGAGACAACTTCAACGTCCGCCGAACCTGGCGGGTAACCGACCGCTGTGGCAATAGTCGGGTTCGTCAGCAACTCATCCGGGTTCGTGATGAGCTGGACCCCACCTACACGGCACCTGTTGCTGAAGTTGACGTTAGCTGTGCCAACTACGAAAATACCGATATCACCGGTCGACCGTTCAATCTGGATGACATCTGTGATGAAACCGTCAACCTGTCCTTCGTTGACGAAATTACCCCGGGCGACTGCCCGGGAAACTTCACCGTAGAACGTCGCTGGCGCATCTTCGATGATTGTGAAAATGATGTGTTCTTCACCCAAATGCTTACGGTGACGGACACTACCCCACCTGTATTCACCACTGCTCCGGCAGATCTGGTAGTTACCTGTAATACCGGTTCCGGGTTGACGAGCCAGGAACAACGGTTCAACGAATGGCTGGGCGACCTGGCCGGTGCTCGTTTCACGGATGGCTGTACTGCGGATGATGACCTTACGGTCAGCATCGTGGAGTCTGGCACGAATAACTTCCCCGCATTCCCGGCGCTTAACTGTGCCGAAGCAGATGGTACCGTCCGCCGGCTGGCCGTTGACGTAATCGTTTCGGACCAATGCGGCAACACCAATATTGCCACTGTTGAGTACCTGCAGATCGACGAGATCCCGATCAACCTGTTTTTCTGCCCTGAAAGCCGGGTTGTTCCAACGGACCCGGGCACTTGCTCGGCGGTCGTAGCACTAGCCCCTCCGGTCATTCAGGACCTCTGCTCTGATGGCCTGCCTTTCCAGCTGATGCTCCGGGACACGGCGGTTCTGACCAGCGCAGCCATGAATCAGGCAGAACTGGGCTCCGTTCCCGTTGATGCCCTGGTCTTCAACATGCCCATTGATGCGGAGCTACCGGTCAACGCTCATTCCCGTGGTATTTTCACCATCACCCTGGAAAATTCGGACACCGAAGGCGAAGATGAGTTCTTCTTTATCTACGGTGAAGACGGTGAGCTACTGGGCACCACCGCCCAGGGCACCGTACAGTGCGGAACGGTAGTTACTACGGATACCTTATCCCCTTTCCTGTTCAACAAGTACGCTACTGACGGAGTCATCACCTTTACGCTAGAACCTAACATTCCGGAAGGCCAGCCTGGCACCTTTGCCATCAACAACCTCTGTAGCGGCGGGAGCAGAGCGCTGATACATCTTGTACAGCCCGTTCGCCGGCTTACGGAGATCGTTTACGATATCGACATTGATGGCAACGGTTTCACAGTAATTGACCCGATTGATACACTGATCGCTAACCTGGATCTCGGCCTTCATCAAATCACCTATCGGGCAACGGACTGTGGTGGCAATACGGACGAATGTCTTTTTACCATCACGGTAGAGGACCGGGAGCCCCCGGTGGTAACCTGCCCCGCACCAATTGATATGGTCGTTGCTGATGACAGCTGTCAGGTAACGCTTACGGTGCCTTTGCCCGTTGAAGTGACTGACAACTGTGAGCCCTACACCGTATTTACGGAGGAAGTGCCGGCTCTGGATCAGGACCGACTCTTTCCTTTCTTCACTGACCCTAACCTGAACAGCCTGCAGGCAGGCCCCATCTCCTTAACGTTGAGCGAGGCCCCGGGGTCATTAGTAGATAGTGTTGACATTGAAGTCTTCTTCAGGGGGGCATTCGACAACCAGTCCGCAATACTTGACGTGTTGCTGCCGGATGGCAGCACGCTGGGCTCCACGGCCCCCGGCTCTGCTACTTGTGACAACCGGGGCAGCCTGTTGCTTAAGCTCGCCGCCTCCCGCTTCCTGGCACTGGCGAACGCTGACGGCAGCCTGTCTCTGAACCTGCGTCCGCGCCCCGTTACGGTTCCTCCGGGTCAACCCGGGGAGGGCCTCATTCCCTGCGATGCTGCTGCGGTAACCAGCGAAGGAGACCATGATGGTATTTCCCGCGCCTGGGTCCGGGTAAGCTACCGGACGCTCTTCCCTGACTACTACACGGAAGGAGCCACCACCACGCCAAGAACCGCTACTTCCACCGCTAACCCACTGGCACGGCTGACCTTTAACCAGGGCGTCACCAATTTCTCCTACATCGTAACGGACCCCAGCGGTAATGCAGACACCTGTACAATTGCCGTCACCGTTCGGGACACTACCGCTCCCGTTGCCCGCTGCCAGCCTACGACCGTTTTTATTGATCCCTCCGGCCAGTCTCCGGTTACCCTTGACCCTGCGCTGGTTGATGCCGGAAGTACGGACAACTGCGCTATCGTAAGCTCAACGGTAAGCCCCAATGAATTTATCTGTGCGCAATACGGAGAGACCGCCTCAGTGACACTCCGGCTGGAAGATGCTTCGGGTAATACAGACTCTTGTACGACCATTATCAGCATTGCTCCCCTGCCACCAGAACCTACCGCTACGACCTCGGTATGTGGAGGCGATACGCTTCGGCTGTTTGCCAACCCGCCAACTGTTGCCAGTCCTGGCCAGACCCTTTACACCTTCCGATGGTTTGCTCCGGCCGGGAACCTCATCAGCACACAGCAAAACCCCATCATTCCCGGGGCTACCCCCGCCAATGATGGAGCTTACCGGGTCGTTATTCGCGGGCTTACGGGATGTGAAGCCGAAGGCATCGTAAATGTTGCCATCGGAAACATTCCCTCCGCCCCCGTGATCGAAGCCCCCCTTCGGGTTTGTATTGGTGGAGAAGCACCGCTCACATCGGTGAGCACTTATGCCGGAGATGTTCGTTATGAATGGTTCCGGGGTCAGCCCGGCGCGGGCACTTTACTGGGCAGCAGTAATACCGCAACCTTCAGTGCCGCGTTTACCGACGGAGAGAACAGTGGCACCTTTTACGCCATTGCCTACGTGAATGGCTGTGCCTCCCCTCCTTCCAATGTTGTAAGCGTTGGCACGACTACGCAGCCTTCGGCCACTGTAAGTGATGACGTTCTGATGGCTTGTGAGTTTACCTCCGTCACGCTTCGTGCCCAGCCGGAAGCAGATGTAGCGTACGTTTGGACAGGTCCGAACAACTTCATGGCCAATGGTCGGGAGGTAGTTCTCTCGGATTTAGCACTCGAAGATGCCGGAGAGTACTATCTCCGCACCGTCCGTTCAGGTGGCTGTTTCAGCCAGGAGGACACCGTTCAACTGAACGTGGTGGCCGCCGATGCCCCCGTGACGCTGACGGCCAACAACAATAGAATTTGTGGGTCCGACACGCTGACCTTAACGGCATCGGACGCGACGGGGCTGGCTTACCTTTACCAGGGCCCCTCCGGACAGATGATTGAATCGGCATCCGCTACGATCCGAATCGCTCCGGTGACCGAGGCCGTTGCCGGAAACTGGACGGTGAGCATCCAACGGAATGAATGTCTCTCTCGCCCGAGTCCTCCCGTTTCCATTACACTGAACCAAAGCCCCGTGGCTACGGCCATGACTCTCCCCGACCCTGTCTGTACGGGTAATGACCTCGTGCTTCAGGGCAGCAGTGATATACCCGGAAGCAGCTACCGATGGACGGGGCCTGATGGTTTTGAAATGACCGGCATTGCTCCGGTCATTCCGGATGTCAACCTTAGCAACAACGGCATGTATGTTCTGGAAGTAACCTCTCCTGCAGGTTGTATCAGCAAAGACTCCATAGAGGTTTCCATTCTTCCCGGTATCCGGATCGACTCTTTCTCCATTTCGTCGGCCAACTGCCTGAACGGAGGAGAACCCGTTAGCCTGATGGCCAACGTACGGCCATTACTCAACGACGGAGCTGATTACACCTACGCCTGGTCAGGGCCGGAAGGCACCAGCTCAGAGGCCGTTTTCGAAATCCCTAACGTTAGCCTGGCTTCAAATGGCACTTATACGCTCACGATAATGAACGAAGCGGGCTGTTCCTCGAACACCTTCTCGATGCCCGTTGAGTTTAACTTTGCGCCGGCAGCGCCCGTTACTCCCTTCACGCCATCGGGCGTGACTTCTATTTGTGGCGGAGAGGAGCTCGTGCTGCAAACAAACGACTTTGGCCCTGGCGTCACCTATCTGTGGCAACTTCCCGATGGTACAAACATCCCTTCTTCGGGTAATTCATTGAGTTTACCAGATGCCGACCCGACGCTGACCGGTGTGTTTACCGTTCGGGTTATTCGTGGAGGTTGTACTTCGCTGCCTTCAGAGGGGCGAATGATTACCGTTACGCCCTTCCCTGAGATCGTAGCCATGGCTAACGATCCGGCCTGTACTGGCCAGGAGATCAACTTCCAGGCTACTGACATTAGTGGCGCTACCTATTCCTGGCGCGGGCCAAACAACTTCAGCTCGAGCCTGGCAAACCCAACGATCGTTAATGCAGATGCTTCCGTTCACGCTGGCCGCTACAGTGTTGTAGCAACGCTAAACGGCTGTAGCTCCGACACCATGTTCGTTGATATTGACGTCAACCCCACGCCGGGCGTTCCCGTCGCTCAGCCCATTTCTCCCTTTTGCATCAGCGACCCTGACGCCGTCCTGCTGCTCCGCGTAAACCCCAATACAACGACCGAAGGAGCGAACTACGAATGGTTCATTCAAAACGGACAGGTCTCCGTAGGCCCCCCGACGGAAAGCCTTGATCTGGAAATTACCGACTTTGGTTTGTTTGCCGGAGGTGGTTTATTTGACTTTCAGGTCAGGTCGGTGCTTGATGGCTGTGAGAGCGCGCTATCGGCACCCATTACAGTTCGCCTGGACGAGGTTATCGATCAGGCCGCAGACGCCGGGCGCGACTCGGTTATCTGTGAAGGTCTGTACTTACTCGAAGCAGGTCCGTTTTCGTCCGGAAGTGGGCGCTGGACGCTGGTGCAAGGAACGGGTGATATCAGCATTGCGAATCCGGGTTCCCGCATTACGGCGGTCTCTGGTTTGACCCAATTTGGTGGTCCTTACCAATTTGCCTGGACGCTGTCTAATGGCAGCTGTATTGATTACTCCTCTGACACCCTGACGCTGACCGTCACGGATGGAGAAGAGGCTGAAGCCGGGGAAAACCTGATCGCCTGTGCGGGTGAAGAATTCCGCCTGAATGCAACTCCCGTCGCCATGGTGGGTAGCGGTGGTGAGTGGACGCAGGGACTTGCGCAGCAGATTCTCGGCGTCGTTATTGACGAGCCAACGAATCCGAATACGACCCTAAGTGGCTTACAACCCGACAATACCTACTCTTTTACCTGGACGGTAACGAGTAATTGTGGCGTAAAAATGGACAATGTGCTGGTCAACGTTAGTGACCCTTCTCCCTTTGCGGGCCCGGACGCTGTTGCCTGTAATCCAAACCGCACGTTCACGCTGGCCGCTGACACCCCGACTCAGGGCTCTGTCGGCCGCTGGACGGCCCTCAATGACCAGACAATCATAGCCGAACCGGACAACCCGAGCTCAACGGTAAGCAACCTTCAGGAAGGCGAAAACCACTTTGTCTGGGAAACCGATGCAGGCTTCTGTGGTGACCGCTCACGGGATACCGTAACGATTGTATTCGCTGAGCCACCACGCCCGCGGGACGATGAGCTGGAGGCTTCCTTTCAGGGTAGCGTCACCTTTACACCTTCCGTTAACGACGAAAACCCGGAAGGGTCCGTCATTAGCTTCCCGGATGTAGGGTCCGGCATGCTGACGGACAATGGAGACGGTAGTTTCACCTTCCAGGCTCCGGCCAATTTTGTGGGGGAGATTGAACTTGACTATGAAGTGAGCAGTGAAGGCTGTCCTACGGCTTCCGCCACCGCATTCATCCAGGTCGGTAAAGATGTGGACTGTACACCTCCAAACATCTTCACGCCGAACAATGATGGCATGAACGACAACTTCGTCGTGCCCTGCTTACTGGACAGTGGGGAATTCCCCGAAAGTCAGGTAACGATCTATAACCAGTGGGGAGACGAGGTCTACCGAAGCGACAAACCCTACAACAACGACTGGGACGGTACCTACCAGGGAAGCCCTCTGCCGGTCGCCACCTATTTCTACATCATTGATTTTGGCGGTTCACGTGAGCGTGAATCCGGCGACGTCAGAATCGAACGCTAATGGTCATGAAGAAAAGATTAAACCTTCTCCTCTCTCTGAGTTTATTACTCTCCTTTGGTCTTCTTGCCCAGCAGGATGCACAGTACACCCAGTTTATGTACAATAAACTGGGCTTTAACCCTGCTTTTGCCGGGGCGGTTGAATCGGCTAACGTGCAGGCGGTTTTTCGTCAGCAGTGGCTTGGTCTGGACGATGCGCCCAGCAGCCAGATTGCTACCTTCAACACGCCAATAACCTCCAGCGGGACGGGCGTGGGCGCTCGTCTGAGCCGGATAACCATCGGGCTGGAACAGCAGTATAATGTGGAAGGCAGTTATGCCTACCGTTTCCCGATTGGCCGGGGGACCCGGCTCGGCTTAGGGGTTTCGGCCTCTGCCCGCTACTTCAACATTGAGTATCAGAACGCGAATCCCATTCAGGGAGGCGGCGTCGACCAGGCAATTCCCGGTGTCGGAGAATCCAAGGTGGTTCCTAATTTCGGTGCTGGCGTTTACATCGACGGGCCGGCTTATTATGTAGGCATCAGTGTACCCCGCCTTCTGGAGAATAATATTGACCTGGGAGACGAAGAGACTATTATCTCCCGGGAGGCCCGGCATTTTTATTTTATGGGCGGGTTTAAATTTCCGCTCAGCGAGAAACTTACGCTGGAGCCACAGCTCCTGGCCAAATACGTGAACGGGGCTCCCTTTGACGCTGATCTCAACCTGACGGCTCACGTTGGGGATAACCTCTTCGTTGGTGCCTCCTACCGCCTGGGGGGGAATGGCTTAGGGGAAAGTGCGAGTGCGCTATTTGGCCTTTACCTCTCTGAACACCTGTCCATGTGCCTGGCTTATGACATTGGCCTGAGTGATTTGAACACTACTCAGTCAGGCAGTGTGGAAATGGTGGTAGCTTACAGCATTGGCGGCCGGAGCGAAGGAGGATCTGTCGTGGACCCAAGAGATCTTCGGTAGGATATTAACGCTGTCCCCTAACTTTCCTCGCGCCTGCGGCTCCCACTGAGCCTGCCGAAGTATTCTGCGCAAAAAAAACTCCGCACCTTCCTAAGAGAAAGTGCGGAGTTTTTTAATCCACTAATACCTGATCCCCTCCTAAGAGAAGAGCGGCGTCGGATAAGTATTTTCAGCCACGAGCATAGCAAAAGCTTCCTGTACTTTAGGCTTGTCTTCCTGGTAGGTTACGCCGTACCACTTATCGTCGGTAACGAGAACTTTCACTTTAGCAGAACCGTCTTTGATCATCCCGTCAATGAGTTCGGGTATCAGGTATTCCGCACGCGGGTTCTCCGTGTTAGCGCGGGCAAACTCCGCGAAGCCCTTTTCGATGGTATCGAAAATGGACGGGTGGAAGCCCCAGAAGTTCATCGAGACTACGTCGTCATCAGCCAATTCGTAGCGGTGACCGTCTTCTCCGAGGTAAGAGACCTTTTTGTCTTCTCCACGGGTGATCTTCAGCCGTTCATTGACGTCCTTTAGCAGAAAATCTTCGGCTACAACGGCAACCCCACGGTTAACGGTACCGTGGTCAGACAGCGTCCGGTGCAGTACGTAGCCGCACATCGCAAAAGTATCCGGGGCTGCTTCGGCCACGAGGAAGGAAGCCATTTGCTGAAATCCCTTTACGCCGTAGTAATCGTCCGCATTGATGACGGCGAAAGGTTCATTGCAAACGTCCTTAGCCACCAACATGGCGTGGGTGGTTCCCCAGGGTTTTTCCCGTTTGCTGTAGTCTACGTCGGCAGGCACAAAACTATCCATGCCCTGAAAAGCGTAGGCCACTTCGATTTTGTCTCCGAATTTTCCGTCGAATTTTTCCCGGAAGGGAGCTTCGATGTCTTTGCGGATTACGAAGACAACCTTACCAAATCCGGCCCGAATGGCGTCATAGATGGAATATTCGATGATGCCCTCTTCGCTGGGACCAACGCCGTCAATCTGTTTGAGGCCGCCATAACGGCTTCCCATTCCGGCGGCAAGGATTACTAAAGTTGGTTTAGTCATTGATAGATGTTTTTGTTGGGTGAGCACTTATTGGGAAGCGCTTAATGTAATTGGTTGGGTAAAACTACCTCAATAGTAGTGCAAATCCTGCTCATTTGTTCCCTTCTTTGCTCCGAAATCCGGCTGCCCGCCGGTTTGCCCGGTACCAGGCCCATAAATAAGCCCCCGCTAAAAGCAATAGCCCGGTCAAAAAGGCAATCACCGTAAGGCTTTGCATCAGGCTGACGTAGGTTGGATAAAATGCGTGGACAAACAGCAGGTCAAAAGTAATAATCGCCGCTGCCAGCAGGATACAGAAGATGAACGCTCCCCGGCCCAACTGCAGAACGCCCGATTGAGCCTTGAATAGTGAGGCTCGCAAAAAGCGTGGGTAGAGCTCCCGATCCGGGTCAATCCGGATCAGTTCCTGGCTAATGTGTATCGCCTCTGGATATTGCCGGAGGCGAAAACAGCTCACGGCCTTCTTAAAGAGCAGGTGTTGAAAGACCTCACCTTCTACTCCGGGGGCTTCCCGAAAATTGTGCGTGATGCTGGCGGCAATGACCGGCTCTACCATTAACAAATGCTGACGGTAGGCGCCTGTTTCAAAGAGCGCATCCACGTAGGAAACTGTGAGTTCGAAGTGCTCAACGACGTCAAGCAGGCCAATCTCACGTTCCCGTTCCTCATACATGCGAATGATGCGTTGGTAATCCTTCGGATCGACCTCGCGCAGCTGACGGTAGAGTTGAGAATAGTGTTGACCTGACATTACTTAATATAAAGAATTGGTCAGCCAAATAGTTCAGTCTTTTTAGCCTTCTGGCAGTTCCTGCTGGCCCAACCAGCCGGTGTCAAAGTTACCGTCCCGGAAATCCTGTTGCTTCATCAGCCACTGGTGGAAAGGAACGGTGGTTTTCACGCCTTCAATGATGAACTCGTTAAGCGCACGTTCCATTTTCGTGATGGCTTCCTCCCGGGTCGGGGCGCGGACGATGAGCTTGGCGATCATACTGTCGTAGTAAGGTACGATGGTGTAACCGGCGTACACGTGCGTATCTACGCGCACTCCAAGTCCCTTTGAGCTGTGGAAACTGGTAATTGGCCCCGGGCTGGGGCGGAAATTATTCCAGGGGTCCTCGGCGTTAATCCGGCATTCGATGGCGTGGGCCGTCGGGTAGTAGTTTTCGCCGGAGAGTTTCTCTCCGTAGGCCACCCGGATTTGTTCCTTGATGAGATCATACCCGATTACCTCTTCGGTAACGGGGTGCTCTACCTGGATTCGGGTATTCATCTCCATGAAGTAGAAATTACGGTCAGCGTCTACCAGGAACTCAACGGTTCCAACGCCTTCGTAGCCAATGGCCATGCCCGCAGCGATGGCAGCCTGTCCCATCCGTTCGCGGAGATCATCCGTCATGAAAGGGCTGGGGCACTCCTCCAACAGTTTCTGGTGGCGGCGCTGTACGGAACAATCCCGCTCAGAAAGGTGAATAACCTTCCCGTGCTGGTCGCCGATAATCTGAACCTCAATGTGACGGGGTTCCGTGACGAACTTCTCCATGTACATCCCGTCATTACCAAAAGCGGCTTTCGCTTCCGCACGGGCGCTGTCCCATCCGCTCTGAAAATCTTCAGCGGATTCAATCTTGCGCATCCCCTTACCGCCGCCACCAGCGGTGGCTTTGATCATTACCGGGTAGCCCATTTCTTCGGCTTGTTTGAGGCCGTCTTCAACGCTTTTCAACAATTCTCCGTCTCCAGGGACAACGGGAACGTTGGCCTTGATCATGGTATCCTTGGCCGTGATTTTATCGCCCATTTTCCGGATATGCTCGGGAGCCGGGCCGATAAATTTGATGCCATATTCAGAACACACCTCGGCGAAATCTGCATTCTCTGACAAGAATCCATAGCCGGGGTGAACGGCATCAGCGTTCGTAATTTCTACGGCCGCCATGATTTTGGGAATGCTGAGGTAACTGTCTGCAGAAGCCGGTGGGCCAATGCAGACGGCTTCGTCGGCAAACCTTACATGGAGACTCTCACGGTCAGCCGTGGAATAAATAGCCACCGTTTTAATGCCCATTTCCTGGCAGGTACGAATAATACGGAGGGCAATTTCGCCGCGGTTGGCGATCAGGATTTTCTTAAACTTCTCAGCCATATGGGTGGCTTTTTATCAGACGACCGAATTAGGTCCGCCAACGGCAGATATCGATCGGTGAAGTATTACTTGAAAAGATGGGTGTCAAGTGGCAGCATGCAGGAATTTCCTCCTGCCAATTGGCAGTATGCTGGCCAGTGCCGGCAATTACCTAGGAGGGATCTACCAGGAAAAGTGGCTGATCGTACTCAATGGGCTGCGCGTCTTCCACGAGCACTTTAACGATTTTTCCACTTACTTCTGACTCGATCTCGTTAAACAGCTTCATCGCCTCCACGATACATACGGTGTCGCCTTTGGCAACCGTATCGCCAACCTTAACGTAGGCGTCCTTATCAGGAGAAGAAGAGCGGTAGAACGTACCGATCATTGGTGATTTGACCTCAACGTACTTCGTCGTATCCTCAGCCGGTGCAGCAGCAGGCGCGGCCGCAGGTGCAGGGGCCGGACTGGCAACAGCAGCGGGCGGTGGTGCAGCGGGGTACGCTGGTGCGGCCGCTGGCACGTTGATAATAGATGGCCCCTGAGACATTTGCCCCTGGTTTCCACCGCTTACATAAGACTGTCCGCGAATGTGCAGTTTGACATCCCCGTTTTTGTACTTAAACTCCGTCAGCTCCGTCTTGGCAACAAGCTTGATCAGTTCCTGGATTTCTTTCAGCGTCATGTATGGATATTATTTGGCGCGCTCAACGTAGCTGTTGGTGCGGGTGTCAATTTTAATGCGGTCTCCGATATTAATGAAAAGCGGAACACGAACCTCAGCTCCCGTCTCAACGGTAGCAGGCTTGAGGGTGTTCGTAGCCGTATCTCCCTTTACACCAGGTTCGGTATAAGTGATTTCCATTTCGATGTACTGTGGCAGATCCACCGTTAGCGGACTGTCATCTTCCGTATTGTAGAGTACTTCCACCGTATCTCCTTCCCGTAACATCCCCGGGTTTTCAATCAGGTAATCAGCGATCGTAGCCTGCTCGTAGGTAACGTTGTTCATGAAGTGGTAGCCCATGTCGTCCTTGTAAAGGAATTGCATCTTGTGGCGTTCCACCCGAACTTCGGTGATCTTGTGCCCGGAGGGGAAGGTCTCCGTTAACACTTTTCCCGTTGAAAGGCTCTTGAATTTGGTACGTACAAAAGCAGGTCCTTTGCCTGGCTTCACGTGCTGGAACTCTACGATGGTGTAGATGTCCTGATTATGCTTGAAGGTAAATCCGTTCTTAATGTCCGATGTAGTGGCCATATAGTGCAATTTGTTAGTAACGGGTGCTTAGAAGAATGATAATTCTCCCGATCCGATTACAATTTGTGCCGCGAAGATAAGCACTTGGTTCTACAATGGCTAAACCGGGGTGTTTTAGCGAAAAAAACGAGGTAGGGCTTAGCTGTTTCTGGAAACAGAGGAGGCATCTTAGCCCTGTCCGGCTTTCTCCTCCACTGGATATAAGACATCGTTATCGGCAAAGCTGTAGTATTGCCGGCCGGCAACGATGAGATGATCCAGTACGTACAAGTCCAGGTTTTGAGCCCCCGCCACCAACTTTCGGGTAAGCCGGATATCGGCTTCACTGGGGAAAGCCTGCCCACTGGGGTGATTATGCGCCAACACCAACGAAGTAACACTGCCATGGGAGAGTGCTGCCCGAAAGATCGTCTTAGCATCCGCCACCGTTCCGGTGACGCCTCCCCGGCTGATAAGGTGGCTGCCCAGTAATCGATTTGCCCGGTTGAGACATAGCAGATGAAATTCTTCGTAGTTGAGGTCCGCCAGCAGTGGACGCAGATAGCGGAAGCACTGTTCGCTGTTCGCCAACACCGGCTTTTCCCTGAACACCGCTGCTTCGCGCCGCCGGCCTAACTCAAGAGCTGCGACCAACCGAATGGCTCTGACCCGGCCAATCCCTGCTGTTTTAACCAAATCCTGCACCTGCCGCCGGGCAAGCTCGTCCAGATTATGATCAACCGACAACAGCAGCCGGCGGGCGACCGCCAGAGCCGAAGCTCCCCGGATGCCTGAACCTAACAGAATCGCCACAATTTCTGCGTCCGCCAGGGAGCGGGCTCCGTGGGACATCAATTTTTCCCGGGGCTGCTCGTCTGGCCCTAGATCTTTGATCCGTAAAGAAGGCGGGGGTGGTAAATACTTGGTCATGCGCTCGTTAGCTAGCGGCTAAGACACAAGGATATGTTTTGCAATCACGCAAATATAACAATTTGATTCAAACCAAGGCCTACTCCCATCCAATCACCTTGGCTTCTATTCGGTTGTTGGCCGCGAAGTCTGCCGCAGTGCAATTGCTGCATTTTTTGAGGCGGTATTGGTTTCCGTAGGAGACCGTCCTCAGTCGGCCGGGGGCAAAGCCCCGGCGCAACAGCGCCTGCCGAAGGGCTTCGGCCCGCTGCTGGCCCAGTTGCATCAGTGCCTGAGGAGCCTTGGGGCCATCGGTGTGCGCGATTAACAGCAAGCGGATGTCCGGACGCTCTTGAAGCAGCCTGGCCAGCAAGTCAATATCCCCGGACTGTTCTTCGCGTAATACCGCGGTGTTATCATAAAAGCTCAGGTCACTCAGGGAAAGCATTGCACCATCACTTTCTGTTCCTCGCCTGGGGAGCCCTCCTTCGGGTTTCAGGCTAAGGTCCAGTCGAGGATGATTATTTGTTGCCAATTGAGAAGCTTCCAGGCGGAGAGTTCCGGTTTCGTAGCCGGCTTTGCCGGCGGAGAGCAAATAACTGCATTCTGGTTGCAGGCAGATTTCGTAGTTGCCCGTTATATCGGTCATCGTTGCCACACTGGCGATCGGGCAGCCTTCCGGCCTGAACTGAAGGGGGAGTTCTCCGATGCCTCCACCGTCGGCAACAGAGGTGATTCGCCCGCTGACCCGCACACAGTTAGCCGGCTGCATGGTAATGACCAGGGGGCGGCTGGGCCCTGATTCGGTGTAGAGGAAGCGTAACGTTTCCGGGGAATACCCTTTGCGAAACACCCGGATTTCGTACGTTTTGCCTACGGCGAGCTCCAGCCGGACGCTACCTTCCCGATCTGAGCGCAGGGCCGGAGCGGCTAACAGGCCCAGAGGCTTTACGATCGGGTTCAAAGAAGATGCATTCTGGCCTGCTTTCCGCTGGAAGGAATAGAACTCAGCGGGCAACCGGCCTGCGGGGCTAACCTGGCTAAGCCAAACTTCGGCACCAACGATGCGCCGGCTTTTAGAGCCATCGTAAATCGTAAGGGTTTCTCCGTCGATGAGTGGCCCCTGCAAAGAAGAGAACCCACGGGCGAAGCGCATCAGATATATATCATCGCGACCTTTGCCTCCACTACGGTTGCTGACCAGATAGCCAAATTTTCCGTCGGGGCTCAGGGTGATACCGACTTCATCATCTGGTGAATTGATCGGCTCCGGCAGATTGATAAGCTTACCCCAGCGCCGGCCGCTCAGGTCGATCATAAACAAATCATACCCCCCCCGGCCTCCATGCCCTTTACTGGCAAAGAAAAGCCGTCCGTTGGCGTGAATGTAGGGAAAGGCCTCGTTGGCTTCCGTATTAACTTCAGGGCCCAGGTTAATGGCTTCACTCCAGCGTCCATCCCGAAAATCACTGAAATAGAGATCGTACCCGCCGTAGCCCCCTTCCCGGTTGCTGGCGAAAAAAATTCGCTTGCCATCCGCCGTGACGGAGGGGTGTTGGTTACTGAAGTTCTCTCCATTAAAGGGCAATGGGCGCACGCCAGCCCAATCGTATTCTGCCCGGTAGGCGGAGTAAATACCCAGGTTGGTTTTTCCACTACCATCCTCCAGGGTTGCGCCGGCTTTTTGCAGTGTTCGGGTAAAATAGATCACCCGGTTCTCGAGGGCGAAGGAAACCGGCCCTTCGTTGTAGTTTGAATTGAGCTCGACGGAAAATGGCTGTGGATAGGCCGGGCTTCCGTCCGGAGAAAGGGGAGCACGGAAAAGCTTAAAGTAGGTTTCCTTGGTTATCGGGTCGATATTGCCACGCTTAGGGCGGGTCAGGTAGATGAGTTCGTTGTCTAGCAGAGCAGGCCCGAACTGGGTTTCCCGATTATTGATCCGGGCACAGTTTTCCAGTACGATCTCCCCTCCTTCGGCGGGGGTGAGTAGTGTTCCCTGTGCGCCCATTGGGGCAGACAGTAGAAATAGCCAGCAAATGATAATAAGGCTTCGCGCTTCCATACTTATTGGTAGGGAAGCAAAGGTAAGGTGGCAGTTGCGAAATCTTTGCTCCCTACCCTTCTCTGCACCTGCGCTCCGGCGCCCTTTATGCTTTTCTATTGCGGGAACAGACGCTTAATGGCCTCTTCCCGGGCGGTGAAGATGCCTTTGACCTGCCGGTGGACGAACACCCAGTCAGCAATAGTTCCCAGCACACCCAAGGGGGCCTGATAATGCAGAATATCTTTCATCTCCGTTCTGCCATCTCCCATGTCCCGGAAAAAGTGCTGGTGATGCCACAGGGCAAAGGGGCCTACGCGTTGATCATCGATGAAATGATCTAACTCCTTGATCTGAGTTATTTCTGTTACCCAGTCTGCACTGAAGCCCGGAAACGGGCTAACACGGTACTGGATAATCATCCCTTCGTACATCTCCACTCCGCTAACGGGAGACCTAATGTCAAACTTCACATCCTCTGGTGTGAGCTTTTCCAGATTTTCCGGACGGCTGAAAAAAGCCCAGGTCTCGGACAGTGAACGGGGTACAATGGAAGTAAACTCCAGGCGGCGAGGTGTCATAGTTAAGTACTTATGCCCTGCCGCTGGCAACTGAACACACGGAGGGAAATGGGGTGCACTATCCCCAGACCTATCTCCTGATTGCAGAAGCAGGCAGGTTGATGGCCTGGATTCATGTCGGGGCACTTACCTCTTACAATCATAACCAAAACAAAGAGTTCACGCTTCGGGAAATGTTATTTTCCGGATGGAGAAGCAGCGAAGCAGCGCCTCAACCGTTTTCTCATCGAAATACACCGCTTCCCAATCTTTAATGCACATTCATTATATTTGTGCTACCCCATGACGATCAGGCTGTATGCTTTCCCCAGGCCTGTTTTTATATAACTATGAACAAAAGCAATCAGTGGCCCTTCCGAGCTATTTTGCTCGGTCTGTTCCTGTTCTTCGGAATGGGCCAGTCGCTCTTTGCTCAATTGAACCTGCAGGAAAGCTCTAAATCGGTTAAATCGCCTTTGCATACGGACGATTACCAATATTATGACCTGGCTTGCGACATTGGTGAATGGGGAGGGTATTTTGCTCCATCGCGCTGGCTACGCACCTCTGAAGGCGGTGAATTAGACCCTTTAGCAGAATCTAATATTGAAGCCGGAGAGAACCCCTCTATTGTTTTTGACTGGGAACGCACGGGAGTAGAAACCTGGAGTATTGAAATCCCAACAGCTGGCTATCTTTCTTTCCGGCTTCTGCCCATTGTTGCCCGGGAGGCCGTACGCATCAGTGTAAATGGCAGGAACACTTTTTACCAAATAAGGTCCGATGGCCTTTACTACAGCCCTTACCTGCAAGCCGGAGATAAGTTCTCTCTCCATATTCCCGCTAGTGGCTCCACCTATCGCTGGAGCCATCTTTTATTTCACACCAACTCTAATGCGGTCATTGTCAGGCCAGAGGAGACTGAGCCCGACAGGCGTTACCAGCCAATAGAAAGTGGTCGGATTCAGCGGGTATTCTTCCCCGATGAGCTTCCGGGCACCTGGCCGGTGTTTGATCAGGACGGTGACATGCTCACCTCCTATGATCAGGTGGAGCTTCGCGCTTCCAATGAGCTATTCGAGGTAGATTACCTGGACAAGGTGGTAGAAATTGATGGCTTTCATGTTCTGCAAAGAACATTCACCATTCGTGAACGGTGTAGCCGTGGCAATTGGCTGCGCAGAAGCCGGGAGTGGTTCAGACTTCCCATTATCCCGGAATAGCTTAGTCGCATGAGCGTTTAAAATTTCACGAGACCGGCCCCTTCAGAATATTATTTTTCTCTTTTGAGGAGTAACCTTTTTTTATGCTTGGCTTCGTAAAAAAGCAAGAAGGAATAGTTAGTACGTAAATAAGACTTCGTAAATTCGCACATCCTGATTGAAGAGGGTAAACTTTTACAGGTTTTAAATTTATCTACATCCATGCAATCTAAAGAACAAACCCGCTACAGTGATGAAGAGCTAAAGGAGTTCCATGCGATCATCACTGAAAAATTAGCGGCGGCACAAGAGCAGCTTAATTTCCATCTTCAACAGTTGGCCGAACGTGCCAGCAACGAAGACGGCAAAGTGCGTGGCCTTGATGATGGAACGACTTCCATGGCCAATGAAGACATGCACAACCTGGCTAACCGCCAGCGCAAACTCGTTCAGCATCTGGAAAATGCCTTACTACGTATTGATAATAAAGTATACGGAATCTGTCGTGTAAGTGGCAAACTGATTTCTAAAGAGCGGCTCCGTATCGTGCCTCACACAACGTTGAGTATTCACGCCAAACAAAACCGCTAGCGGCCTACTGCCCAAACGATCCAAGTCGAAAATGTAAATACCACAGCCTTTCCGCACATCTGCGGAAAGGCTTATTTTTTTACCTTGCCCAACATCAAAATGCTCGTGATCGCCTTATCTCAGGAGCCATAGATGCGTTATGAAACTGCCTTTATAAAAATGGCCTTCCTTTCAATCAGTAAAACAAGCTATGAGCCGTAAAAAAATGGTCTTCCTTATTTTCTTTTTGGTGTTACTGCTTGATCAGTCAGTAAAGATTTGGGTAAAGACACATATGGCCTATGGCGAAGAAATTCAGGTCTTTGGCTGGGACCGGGTACTGATTCACTTCGTGGAAAATGACGGTATGGCTTTTGGAATGCGTCTTGGCGGGGAGTATGGGAAATTACTTCTGAGCCTTTTCAGAATCACGGCCGTAGGCTTCTTGCTCCTTTACCTGATCAGGTTAGTGAAAGAAAATTCTGATCGTTGGCTCGTAGCAGGTTTTGCATTAGTACTATCGGGTGCTGTAGGAAACATTGTTGATAGCGTCCTGTACGGAAAAATATTTTCTGCTTCCTCTTTTGATAGTGGCCCGGCGCAGCTATTCCCCGAAGGAGGCGGATATGCTCCATTCCTGTACGGAAGAGTAGTAGACATGTTCTACTTCCCGCTTTTATACGGGAATTATCCAGATTGGATCCCCTATTTCGGTGGTAAGGCTTTTCTCTTTTTCCGGCCAGTATTCAACATAGCAGACGTGGCCATTTCAATGGGTGTGGTTACCCTGCTTTACTTTTACTTCCGCCTTTCCGTACCTCAGGAGCTATCGCAGGAAGAAGAATAAGATTAGCTAAAGGAAAGAAGTGCAAGCCTCAAAGGAGCTTACTAGCTGGCAATTGCACGCTCAAAATTTCCAATAGCACGAATAGCACTGCTCAGTTTACCGTACCGAAGGCGGTAATGAATGAACTTTCCCCGGCGCTCTGTTTCCACAAGGCCTGCCTGACGCAAAATGCGGAGGTGCTGAGAAGTAATGGATTGCTCCAGCTCCAGGGAGCTGTAGATTCGGTTTACATTGATCATCTCATTGTTGTCAATGAATTCCAAAATCCGCATCCGCAGGGGGTGAGCGAGGGCACGTAGTACTTCGGTGGAA
Organism: Neolewinella agarilytica; assembly: GCF_900110645.1. Taxonomy (GTDB): domain Bacteria; phylum Bacteroidota; class Bacteroidia; order Chitinophagales; family Saprospiraceae; genus Neolewinella; species Neolewinella agarilytica. The sequence goes on along the minus strand of NZ_FOFB01000003.1, from coordinate 257,970 downwards.
ATTTCTAGCTTCTGCTCTTGAATTAAAGGCTTATTTAAAGGCTGCATCGGGGAAGACTTAGTCAAAATTCGTTGGCTCCCGGGTCAAAAACTCAAAGTCGCGTTGTCACAAAATCTAAAGGGTGCATTCAGATAACCAGAGCCAAATCAATAACTGGGTGAAAATTGCAGGCTTCTTTTTAGAAACCTTACCCTGCAAAGATGGTCTAAAAATACCAACAAAACAAGAAAGCGGTATCAAAAACAAAGAAAACGGTACCCAAAAGACAACAAACGGTCATTCTGACAGGTCAGCCACGAGCTGCGCAATTTGGGCCAGGCGTTCTTTATCCAGGCTGTAGTAAATAAACTTTCCTTCCCGGAAAGGCTGAACAATACCTGCCTTCCGCAGGATCGCAAGGTGCTGAGAAGCAACGGATTGCTCTATTCTAAGCTTGATGTACATCTGGGTAACGGTCATTCTTTCCTCTTCTTCCAGAAGAGAAATGATATTGCGCCTTAACTCATGATTAATAGCCCGTAAAACGAGAACTGCACTACGGAGATTCTCATAATTGATCAAAATCTCTTCTTCGCCTTTACGAAGCGTGATACGTTCTTTCTTATTTTTTGCCATGCCGCAAATCTTATATAAATAAAGTTACTGTTCAAAAACAGCTGAAAGCTAGGCAAAATACATGTTACGCACAACTATTATATACAGTAACCTTCAACAAGCTTTCTGAATAAAAAAAGCCTTTAACATGAACAGTTAAAGGCTACATAACAAACACTATGAACAACACAAAATTCTTAAACAACAGTATCTTTCAACACTTTTGTAATGCTAAGGTAGTAAAATTCAGGGTTCTATGAAAGAATCTTCAAGAAAAAAGACATGTTTGCTGGTCTCAAAGTTGTTGCTTGTTTAATCAGAACTTATTCAAGACCTTTGGGACAGACCTTAGAGAATGACCGCACAGGAGTTTCAGCATTATCTTGATCAACCCCATTCGTTGTTGCAACTGCAGCTAACGGACCTGCAGGAGATTGCGCTGAAGTTCCCCTATTCCGCCAATATCCGGTTATTGCTGCTTCTGAAAACCCATCTGGAAGGGCATCCCGAGGAGGCCGCTTATCTGAGTCGCTGTGCTGCCACAACTTTTGATCGGGCCCACATTTATGAGCTCATCCGTGAATTGGACGCAAGTCTGCCTGAAGAATTTCTTGAAGAAACGGAGACGCTGGAGCTGAAAGAGCTGGAAGAGCTACACGAGCAACCTATCGTTGAAACCTCTCCTCCCATTAGCATTGCGCTACCATCTGTTCTGAATGAGACAGACATTCCTGTTGTTCCGGATGCACCAACGCAAAGCCCAACAGAGGAAGCCCCCAGCCAGCATGCTGAACCATCAGACCATAGTTATAAAGAAGAGGTGCTGATCTCTACTGATAATTGGGTCGAGAATGCAGCCACGTTTTTATCCGTCCTGCCAGCTCCTGCTCCCATCGTTCAGCAAAGCAGTGATGCACCGGAGCGACCAGAATTGTTTGTTACCACGCATTCTCCGGGCCTTCAGCAGCGCCTGAAGAGGATTCGTCGTCAGCAAGCTCAGCGAAAGGACGAAGGGCGGGAATCCGTAAACAAGATCGCCCGCCGAAGCTTACTGGCGCAGGATGATGTAGCCAGTGAAACCTTGGCCCGATTGTTAGTCCAGCAGGGGCAATACCAGAACGCGATTAAGATGTATCGCCGGTTGATGTTGCTTTATCCGGATAAAAAGACGATCTTTGCGGGCCTTATCAATGATTTGAAGGAAAAATTATAATCCCCCATGGTCAACCTTCTAACTATCCTGACCGGCATCGTTTGCCTGCTTCTTATGCTCGTAGTCCTCGTACAGAACCCTAAGGGTGGCGGTATCGACTCTACTTTCGGCGGCTCACAAGCCAACCAAATGCTGGGAGCTTCCCGCTCTACTGACGTGATCGAAAAGATCACCTGGGGCCTCGCCGCAGCACTTTTTGCACTGTGTGTATTGACGGCGCTTGCCGTTAGCTCGCAGACTGGTTCAACTGGTCTTGGATAGACCTCTTTTACCGTCTGGCTTTTAATACTTCCCCATTAAAAAGGAGCATTAAGGAAGGCCACCGTTGTATTCACTTCCTCCAAAAGGGGGAGTAAAAGCGATCAGCATTCAAGCCACGGGCATGAACGCTGATCGCTTTTTTATGCTATTTAGGGAAGGGAAAAGTCCTGCCTGTTTAACTCTCAACTTACAGGCGTGTATTAATCACGTTATTAAACAGGGAGCCGAAGGTGTAGCTGAGACCGAAGTTTACGTCCGTCTCGAAGTTAGTCGCCAACTGTGACTGTCCTAACAGAATATCTTCCACCGAGGCCTCTCCCCGTGGCAGGCTGATTTGATCATTGATGATCTGGTAGCTGCCTCCCACACTAAAAGACAGGCCTTTAATGAGCCGGATGTTCGCCCGGCCATTTAATGCAAACCGGTTTTTAGCAAAGTCATTCAGGTAGTTCCCGGCAGACATGCCCGCAAAGACCTGCCCCCACCGCTGACGAATTCGCAGGTCGCAATTCAGGACCTGCCGGGCAAGACTCTCTTCGGTTTTGAAAAACACCGTCTCTTCGGTATACTGATTACGGGTCCAGCCCAGCCGGTAGGCAATGGTAAATTCCTTAAAGGGAACCTCATCATAGTTGAACAAATTATACTCGATGGCCGGGGCCAGCCAAAGCCCGTAATCAATGTTACGAAAGGTTGTAGAGGACATACTATTGAATAGGCCAACCGACCAGTGACTACCAATACTTTTGATGATGGAAGCATTCATCCAGAGGTCCCGCCGGACGGAAGTCAATTCACTGCCATCAGTTTGCGTGATTGTTTGTGTCCGGTAAAAGAAGTTGGGCCGGAAACGAATACGCAGCTCAGGTGTCGTGCGATCTGCTTCAAAGCCTAAGCGGAGGTCCGTCTTTCCCCGCTGACTCTCTTTCTCTGTACGGAAACTGGCATTTATATCAAAGATCCAGTTGTTCCAGTTATCCTCTGTTTCAACTTCTTCAACCTCTGCCTCTTCCGGTATATCCGCAACGGCTACCTCTACTAAATCTGCATAGGGTGTTCCGGCCAGAAAGCCTGCCAGCCCTAACTTAATTCGGTTGGTCAACAGTTCGTCTCTTTCCAGGGAGGTCATAACTGCCGTTGTAGCCACCCTAAAGCGGAGCTGGTTAGCGGACAGGTCCTCCTGCCCCTTGAAACTCAGATCGTAGACCCGTCCGCCATTGCTCAGATAGTTCGTAACGATAAAAAGGCTAACGTGAGCACTGGTCGGGTCAATGGTATGATTAACATACTGCAGCTCTTGCTTCAGCAGTGTCTTGTTGCACTCACAGTCTGTGAACAGATTAAGCCTTGCCTGGGCCGTCAATGCAGCACTGGAAAGTAAAAAAAGTAGAAGCAGAAAGGTATTGGAATGGTGTAGTGTCATTGGTCTCTCAGGAATTATTCAGCAAAAATACCTTTGCTTTCAACCTAAGTCAACCCCACTTTTACCCCATGGGCTGGCTTTACGGTTTCTCTCCCCGTGCTTCTGCCAGCGCTTCTTTATAAACACGTAGTGCTCGTTCGCGTCCCCATTTGTGCTCTACCAGTGGCTCCTTCGGGTAATCAGGCGTTCCATACTCCGGCACCCACTGCTTAACGTAGGTGTAGTCTGCGTCAAATTTTTTCTGCTGGCTATCGTAGTTAAAAATCCGGAAGTAGGGCTGTGCATCCGTTCCACAGCCAGCTGCCCATTGCCAGCCGCCATTATTACTGGCCAGTTCGTAGTCGAGTAATTTATCCGCAAAATATCCCTCTCCCCAACGCCAGTCTATGAGCAGGTGTTTGGTCAGGTAGCTGGCCACAATCATTCGTACCCGGTTGTGCATCCAGCCACTTTCGTTGAGTTGCCGCATGCCGGCATCAACAATCGGCACGCCCGTTTTGCCTGCGCACCAAGCCTTAAAATCAGCCTCATTATTCTCCCACGGGATGTTTTCATAATCCTTTTTAAATGGAGCATCCACTACCCGGGGAAAAGACTGAATAATGTTGGAGTAGAAATCCCGCCAGACAAGTTCCTTAAGGAAAGTCTCGTTCAGGTCCATTGCACGACGGGCTTTTTCCCGGATGGAAATTGTGCCGTGCCGAAAATGAATCCCTAAGCGACTGGTACCCTCGATTCCGGGAAAATTGCGGGTCTCGTCGTAGGTCCTGATCAGCTTTCGGCTCACTTCCGTCGGGGGAATGTCGATACCCGCAGGAGCAAACCCCATTTCCGCCAGTGAGGGAACCGGACGGTCGGATTTTCCAGCAAGTAGCCGGTCAGTATACTTAGTGTTTGGATAAGGCTTCAGGTAGTACGACAGCTCCTCCCCCTCAAACTGACTCATCCGGGAGTCCAATATCGTCCGCCATTTACGCCAGTAGGGCGTGAAGACCGTATACGGCCCACCGTCGTTTTTTTGTACTTCATCACTTTCAAAAATAATGTGATCCTTGAAGTCATGAAAGGAGGCACCTGCTTCCTCAAGCAAGTCCTTCACCGCCAGGTCCCGCACTTTGGCATAGGGTTCATAGTCCCGGTTAGTATAAACTGCCCCGGGCTGGTATTCCTCAATGATTGCCTTCCATACCTTTTTGGGGTGGCCGTAAAAGACACGAAGATCACTTCCATGTTCCTGATACGCCGCAGCCAGTTCGGTTACGCTTTGATGAATAAACTCCACCCTGGCATCCTTTTTTTCCGGTAACTTATCCAGTATTTCCCGGTCAAAGATAAAAATTGGCATTACCGGACCACCGGCTTTTTGGGCGCGGTACAGGCCGGCATTGTCCTCCAGGCGGAGATCACGACGGTGCCAGAAAATGATGGGGCGTTGGCTCATACTTGTTTAATCGGAAGAAGGTCAGTTTGGTTCAGTTCCTGACCACTTTTTGGGCGCAGAACGCAGGTGCAGTGTTTTGTTGGCTACGCCCTCCCCTGCCGCCAAAATGCGGTAGCCTACCAGACCACAAGACTCCCCCCCTAGTCCCTTACCACCGCCAGCCGCATCCGCTTAATGCGGTCCGTTAGTTTTTCGCTGCTAACGCGCTGCCGCATACGGTCTACAATGAGAGAGAAGCTAAAGGGCGTCGCCTTCGGCGGCCGTGTGAACACGATCTTCTGCCCGTTAATGCGGTCCAGTGCAGCCCGCATCCTCGCCTCCTGCAACTGGAAGGTCAGCGTTTCATCGTAAGCCTGCAACAGCAGCAGGTTGTCCGGTTCGTAGTCCGTAAAGACCTCAAAAAACAGCCGGCTGCTACTTTGCAGGTGCTTCTCTTTTTTCTTTTTGCCGGGATAGCCCTTAAAGACAAGCCCTGCGATAGCGGCAATATCCCGAAACCGCCGGCCAGCCATCTCCGCCGTGTTGATCCCCTGGTTCAGGTCGGCTTCCAGCTCATTAGTATTAAACAGATCGCTGCCCAATGCCTCCTCAATGGGAATGGGTTGATCGCTCAAAATTTCAAAGCCATAGTCGTTGCTGGCCACCGTAAAGGTCATCGGCGCAAACTGTCCGATCCGCCAGGCGATAAGGTTGGCCAATCCTTCGTGAATGCCCCGCCCTTCGCAGGGGTACATCAGCAGGTGATAACCTTCTTTGTCCTGAAAGTACTCCACTAACAATTCGTCCCTGGCCGGAATGGCGGAGCGGCGCGCCTGCACCTCGCCCAGCGGCGCCAGCTTTTCCAGCTCTGCATCCCGGTAGTTGCCCCGCTTCAGATCATCGAGCACGTCTCGCAGCCCGATGGAAAGCTGACTGCTCAACGGCAGCGTGCCACCGTGCCAGCTGGGAATCTTCCCTTTTTTTGCCCGACTGCGACGGACCAACACGTCCGTCCCTTTCACCTTCACCAACTTCAGGGACCGGCCGCCAAAAAAGAAGGTATCACCCGTATTGAGAGTTGACACAAAGTACTCATCAATGGTGCCGATGCGCGCGCCCGTAATAAACTTGAGCATCAGCACCTGCCCGCTCACAATGGCGCCAATGCTAAGGCGGTGCATCATCGCCACTCGTTTACTTACTACTTTATACAGTCCGTCTTCCTCCACCACTTTATGGTACTCGTCATAGGCTCCAAGGCTATTTCCTCCGGTCGTGATAAAGTCGAGGCACCAGCTGAACTCCTCATCGGAGACGGAGCTGAAGGAGAAGGTTTGGCGAATCTCCGCCAGCGTCTCCTTAGGGCGAAAACCTCCACCAACGGCAAGGGTTACGAGATACTGAATCAGTACGTCAAAGCTACGGATAAAGGGCATCCGCTGCTCTATCCGTCCTTCCTCAATGCAGCGGCGTAGAGCCGAAGCTTCCAGCAACTCCAGGCTATTGGTAGGGACGAAGTGAATGACGCTCTTCGCCCCTGGCCGGTGGCCAGAGCGGCCGGCCCGCTGCAGAAAGCGGGCGACTCCCTTCGGGCTGCCGATCTGGACAATGGTTTCTACCGGGCGGAAGTCTACGCCCAGGTCAAGGCTGGCCGTACAGACGACCGCCTTGAGCGTGCCCTCGTGCAGGGCATCTTCTACCCAATCACGAAGTTTTCGGTCGATGCTGCCATGGTGCATTGCGATCTGCCCCGACAGGTCAGGGTCCGCTTCCAGCAGCCGCTGGTACCATATCTCACACTGAACCCGGGTATTCGTAAAGATGAGCGTAGATCCGGAGGAATGAATGATGGGGAGCACTTTTTCCAGCAGTTTGATCCCCAAATGACCGGCCCATGGAAAAGTCTCGATGGTATCGGGCATTACCGTGATGATCTCGGTCTCTTTCTTGGTTTCTGCACGGATGATGGCGGGGGGCAGGTTGGGGGTTGCAGGTAGCAGGTTGCAGGTTGCAGGTTGCAGGTTGGGGGTTGCAGGTTGCAGGTTGGGGGTTGCAGGTTGCGGGGGGCAGGTTGCAGGTTGGCCGTGAAGTACGTCGGCGGCCTCCTGCATATTTCCGATAGTGGCGGAGATGCCCCAGGTTTTGAAGTCCGTTTTCCGCAGGGCACGGATACGGCTCAGGGCGAGTTCGAGCAGTACGCCCCGTTTTGTCCCCATCAGTTCGTGCCATTCGTCGGCTACCAGGCATCGGAGGTTACTAAAGTAGTCTTCGTAGCCCTTGCTGCTTAGCAGCAGGTGCAGACTTTCCGGGGTGGTGATCAAAATCTGGGGTGGGTTCTTCCGCTGCTTAGTCCGTTCGGCGGTGGGTGTATCTCCGGACCGGATATCAATGCGCCAGGAGACCCCCAGGTCATCGGCGGCGCGCTGCGCCGCTTGTTGAATTTCGCGTGTCAGAGCCCGGATGGGGGTGATCCAGATGGCCCGGAGACCAATTTTTCCCGCCTTGCTGCTTGTTCCCTCCCCTGCACCTGCGGCCGCGCCCCCGTTCTTCTGCTGCTCCGCCAGGTACTCCAGAAGGATCGGAATAATCAGGGAATAAGTTTTCCCACTACCCGTCGGGGCATTTACCAGGCCACTTTTGCCGGCCAGGTAGGCCTCCCAGCTTTGCTGCTGAAAGGGAAATACTTCCCACCCCTGCTGGTGGAACCAGTCAGAACCACGGGCCAGCACGGCAGAATCAGCGGCAGAAATGTTCGTTGAAGAAGACACTATCCATCCGAACGGCAAAGCCTTCGATCTGGTTCTTGATCAGATGGATTTGGGAAGATTAGTCACAGCCCATATCCGCCTTACTTGCCTCATCGCTATTCGGGAAGCAGTTTCCGGAAAGTACTTCCTCGGGCACGTAGCGGCTCAGGTTCGGGTCATAAAGACCTTCCGCGAGGAACTCCGTCAAGTCATCGATTTCACTTTCCGTCAGGTTGAGCGGGTGGAAGAAATCGGAAATGTTGTTCGCGGGGACCCGGTTGTTTTCGGCAACGCCATCGTTAAAGTATTCTACTACTTCACGCAGGCTCTGCTTACTGCTGCCGTGGAAGAAGAAGGGCATGTCTTTTACGTTATAAACCTGGGGCACTTTAAACTTGAACATGTCTTCATTGCGGCGCGTGAAGTCTCCGCGTCCGAGGTTTCGGGTATCATCGATTCCCGTGCGGCGGGCACCGGGGATATCGCAGAGGTCATTGACGCCAATGGCATGGAAGGTGTTACCGTTCAGGGCGGGGCCATTGTGGCAACGGTAGCAGCCAGCTTTACCGAAAAACAGGGTCGCTCCGCGTTTTTGCACTTCCGTGAGGGCATCCTTATCTCCCTTGAGCCATTTCTGCCAGGGCGCATCACTCGGCAGTAGTGTGCGGATATAAGCGGAGAGCGCAAAGCTCATGGCAACGCGGCCATAGCGGGCTTCGCCTTCGAACTCGGGAAATGCGCGATCGAAATAGCGGCGGTAGCCCAGGGTATCGAGCAGGTACTCGTCCGTACTCATACGGTGGGTCACCGTTCCTTCGATATTTTGCGCTTCCAGGCCGTCAAGGCCGAGATGATTTACTTCAGTGTCCGGGTCAAATACACCCCAGACCTCTTCTACTTCGGCGTTGGCGCCGTTGGCGCCAAAGCGACCGGCCCACATGGAGTTCGTTACGTAAGCAACGCCCAGCATTGATAGCGGGCGGGCTCCCTGAGCATCAATATCTTCTTCATCGTAGTTGCTGTCCATTTCCCGGCCACTGCCAAACTCACCAAAGCCGGCACCTCCGTCAGCAATTCCCTGGGCAGCACCAGCCGTAAAGGCCGCTTCGGGTACGTGGCAGGTAGAACAACTGAACGTGCGAAGGCTTCCTTCCTGAATGGCATCCCGGCCAAGGGCCGTTTCATAAAACAGGAGCTTGCCGAGTTCTATTTTTTCGGCGGTCAGGGGGTTGCCCGTTCCGGCAGGAATACCCGCCAGGTTACTGCCATCGGGAAGCATGTAAGACTCCAGGCTATTGTCTTCACTTAACCGGATCAGGGTACGCTCCAGCTCGGTGTCTTCCATGGAGACAACTTCATCACGGACACAGCCCGTGGAGAACACCAACAGGAAGGCCAGACAAGCAAGAAGTGGAGAAAAAAAATTCATCGAGATTACAATTCAAACTGTTCAGTGGGGATGGAAAGACGTATGGTATAGACGCTACAAAGTCGAAAAGTTACCTTTTAAAGACGCACAAATATACCATTTCCTTCGGTCAGGCTCCGAAATTTACGGACTTAACAGAATTTTATTGTCTCAGCAATAGATGTTGTTGCTTTTTCGTACATTTGTTTTGTCGTGCGCAAGTTCAAACTTTTCTAAGCCCTCCCATCCTTTAATTACCTTTTCACGGCATTTTCTTTCTTACAATAAGAAATATCATATGCATCCGGATACATTCTCCCGGGTAGCCCTTAGCCGTGTGCCCAATATCGGGCCGAAATTGTTTCGGGCATTAATTCATCATTTTGGAACAGCCGAAGAGGTTTTCCGGGCGCGAACGCAGGAGCTGTGTGCGGTGGACGGCATTGCCGAACGAACGGCCGCCAGCTTCGCCGGCGAGCGACACGAGCGGGAAGCCCAGGCCATTCTGGAGCACGCCGAGCGCTACGACATTCGCATCCTCTGCTGTCTTGATGATGATTTTCCCAGCCGCTTAAAGGCCTTCACCGGCGCTCAGCCCATTCTTTACTACGCTGGTGCCGCTGATTTGAACAACCCTCGTACTGTCGGCATTGTCGGCACCCGGGAAATGAGCTCAGCCGGTGCCCGGCAAGTAGATCGTCTGATTGACCCGATGGTGGATTTTAACCCCCTGATCGTTAGCGGCCTTGCCTACGGAGTAGACATATACGCTCACCGCCGCTCCTTACAAGCGGGCTTACCTACCCTGGCGGTAATGGGCAGTGGTTTTGGCCACATCTACCCCTCAGCACACGCCAAAACGGCCCGGCAACTGGCGGAGGGTGGCGGAGGTGTGCTTACCGCCTATCCTTTTTGGATGAAGCCGGAGAAGGATCACTTTCCGGCCCGCAACCGGGTGGTCGCTATGCTGTCTGACATAACCGTTGTGGTAGAATCTGCCGCCAGAGGCGGTTCCATGATTACAGCCCGGATGGCTCATGAGTTGGGTCGCCATGTTGGCGCCTGCCCCGGACGGGGCGGAGACCCCCTGACGGAAGGTTGTAACCTGCTCGTCAAAAATGGTAAGGCCCATCTGATTGAGGCGGGGCAGGACGTCGTCGACCTCCTCGGCTGGAAGGGCGTTGCCCCCGGGCGGCAGCGCCGCCTTTTTGATGATCTTGAACCGGCGGAGCAGGCGGTCGTTGCCCATTTACGGGACCGTGAGGGGGTAGAAATTGACGAGCTCCACCAACTCCTTCGGGAGCCGCCAGCCAAGCTGGCCGGCACCTTACTGATGTTGGAAATGAAAGGAATCATTGCAGCATTACCCGGGCACCGGTACCGGCTATGCTGCTGAAGTTTACCTTCCCTTAACCTTAATAAGGATGCACCCTCCGTATCTTGCCGCCATGAATAAAAGAGTCTTCCCGCTACTGTCCGTTTTTTGCCTGCTGTTGACCGCCTGCCCTCCCGTTCCGCAGGACACATTGCCGGCAGCCGGCCGAACGGATGCATCCACACTGCCCGCTGAGCCGGACACTGCACCTGCGGTTGCGCCCAATACTCCGCAGGTTGAAACGGCCGCAAAAGCCCGCAGGCCGAAAAACATCATCCTGATGATCGGTGATGGCATGGGAGTGACCCAAATTTCCGCCGGGATGTACAGCAACAATAATAAGTTGAACCTGGAGCAGTTTCCGGTAGTTGGCCTGCATAAGTCCTACAGCGGAGACAACCTGATCACGGACTCCGCTGCTGGAGCGACGGCCTTCAGTGCTGGCGTAAAGACCTATAATGGTGCTGTTGGTGTAGGAATGGATACGATGCCGGTAGTCACCATTCTTGAGTTGGCAGAAGCGGCCGGTTTGCCCACCGGACTGGTTGCCACCTGTTCAATCGTTCATGCTACTCCCGCCAGCTTCGTTGCCCACAACCGCCAGCGGAAAAACTATGAAGAGATTGCTACCGATTTTCTTAAAACGGAAGTTGACCTTTTAATTGGTGGTGGGGCTAAATTCTTTGACCGGCGCAAAAGCGACGACCGAAAACTGACCAAAGAGCTGGAGAAGCGTAACTACGTAGTTGACAATTTTGTGGAAAAGGACGCTAAGGACCTTCGGCCGGATCCCGCCAGAAACTATGCATACCTCACCGCTGACGGAGAGCCCCTTCCCGTTGCTCAGGGCAGAGACTACCTGCTGCCTGCTGTCAAAATTGCTCCGGATTTTCTGGACAAGCGCGACCGTAATAACAAGGGCTTCTTCCTGATGATCGAGGGTGCACAGATTGACTGGGGAGGTCATGCTAATGACAGCGAATATATCATTTCGGAGATGCTTGAATTCAACGAGGCAATTGGTGAAGTTCTTAAGTTTGCCAAAGCTGATGGAGAGACCCTGGTAATCGTAACGGCGGATCATGAGACCGGCGGTTACGCCATCCAAAACGGTTCTTCCCTCAACAATATCGACGGGGCTTTTACTTCTGATTACCATACGGCAGACCTTATTCCTGTCTTTGCTTACGGGCCGGGGTCAGAGCATTTTTCCGGCATCTTTGAGAACACTGCTATTTTCGACAAGATGAAAAAATTATTTGCCTTCGATTAAACGCCTGAGCTTTTGTACCGTCCAATCATCGAACCATAAATAAAGATGTTATGCGTAAATTGATGATGATCACGACCATGTTACTCCTATTGGTCACAACAGCCTTAAGTGCTCAGGAACGCCATGGAAAAGGTGGCGAGGCGAAAGTTCCCTTTGCCGAGCTTGAGCTGACGGCGGAACAGCAGCAAAAATTAAAGGAGCTGCGCCAGGAAGATCGAAAAAAAATGGAGGCTCTCCGCAAGGCTAACCCCGAGCAACGTCCCAGCCGGGAAGAAATGAAAAAGCTACGGGAAGAATCCCGCACCGAGATGGAAAGCATCCTTACTCCGGAGCAGCGTACTAAGCTTACCGAACTTAAGGAAGCCCGCAAGGAAGCCATGGCTAACGTAGATAGAGAAGCGCTTAAAGCTGACCTCAAAAAGATACAGGAAGAAGCCCGGCAGGTAGTTTCCGCTGCCCGCGGCCAGCTGGACCAGTTCATCAGCGAAGAGGACAAGGTGGCTATTGATCGGCTGCGTGCGGTGTACGCCACTAATCCAATGGTACAGAAAAGAGAGAAAGGCACAAGAGGCCAGCGTCCTGACCGGGGAAACCAGGCAGATCGCCCGGACCGGGAAGCTCACAAAGCGGCGGTAACTGAGTGGAAAGAAGCCCACAAAGCTGACATTGCTGAAGCCCAGGCACTTGCTGATAAGTACGCGGAAGAAATGGCACGCATCCGGGAAAAGTTAGCTCCACAAATGAAAAAGTGGGAACAGCAGAAGCGAGATGTGGTCGAATCTTACCTCCCGGAAGGCATGGCAAAAGGCAAGGGCAGAGCTGCAAAAGGAAAGAAAGGTAAGCGAGGCGGTTCTCACCGTGCAGACGCTCCTGACGCTTCCAAAGAAAAGGGACAAGGAAGGAAAGCAGTTGGCTTTTTGCTGATGAAGTCTTAGCCATCAAGTCTCCTTTGCCTTAATTTCCGACCCCGGAATGATGGTTTGTCCGTCATTCCGGGGTCACTATTTTGTTTCAGGCACAACAATCAGTTGGAAGGTGCCGTAGTGTAGTTGTATCTTGCGGTGTTTTTGAATTACACCTAGGCTACCTTAACCATTCATACTCAAAACTATCCAAAGCGTGGAGAACTCCATCAAGACAGGTGCAGAAGAGATTAACCAGGGTCTTCGGAACTGGAAATCAATCGTCGCCAAATATCAAAAAGCGGACACTGGTCGCGCCATTGGCCAGTTATTCAGCAGCTTCGGGCCTTTTGTTGCCCTGTGGATTGCTATGTACTTCAGCGTAGATTACTCTATCTGGCTTACGCTCGCTCTTGGTGCGCTTAATGCCTTTTTCCTGGTCCGTATCTTCATCATTCAGCATGATTGCGGCCACTACTCTTTTCTGAAAAAGCGTAAGGTCAACGATGTCATTGGTTTCGTTTGTTCCTTTTTCAGCTCCATCCCCTACACCTATTGGGCCCGGGTGCATAGCTATCACCATGGCCATACCGGCCAATTAGAGCATCGGGACATCGGCGATATCGACTTCCTTACCGTTGATGAATACCGGGAACTTTCTAAATGGGGCCGCTTTAAGTACCGCTTGTTCCGCTCTCCCGTAGTTCTATTCATGATCGTACCGGTCATCTACCTTGGGGTTGTACTCCGTATTCCACGGATCAGCTTTGAAGGCTGGAACCCCATTCACCGCAAACAGCACATCAATAATATTTTGATCGGACTGGTTTACGTAGGCCTGGGCTTCCTGCTTGGCTGGAAAGCCTTCCTGATCGTACAGGGCTCCATCATTTTCTTCTTCGGCATTATTGCTTTCTGGTTCTTCTACGTACAGCACCAGCACGAGCACACTTATATGCAGTGGACTAAGAATTGGGACTACCTCGCCGCAGCCATCAAAGGAGCTACCTTTTATAAGCTACCAAGGGTACTACACTTCCTGACGGGTAATATTGGCTACCACCATATTCACCACCTCAGCAGCCGTATTCCTAACTACAACCTTCGCCGTTGTGCAAAGGAGAACCCCGTACTACAGCGCTACGTAACCAAGATCTCTTTCTTTGAGAGCCTCCCCATGATGTTCAACAAGCTTTGGGATGAGGAAAAGCAACGTATGATCAGCTTCCGTGAGTTTTACCGCGGAGAAGCAGGCATGACGGCTGCCTGATTTTTCATCTGCCCCATCAGGCCTTTATTCCTTTCAACAGGAACTTAAGCGACCTGCCACCAGTATCCGGCGCTACCATAGCCTGAATCCTGATGGCAGGTCGCTTTTGTATTATATCCACGCTACTATTTCAGCAAGCTCCTAAAACTCCAGCCGGTAGTTAATGATCGGGATCAACCCCAGTTGAGTCAGGGAGCTGACTTGATCAAGCCGGGGGTTGTAAAATTGCCGGAAGACATTGTCTCTGTTCGTCACATTCTGAATATCCAACGAGAGTACCCAACTCCGACTCCCTTTGTTTTTCCGATAACGGATGCCCGTATCAAAGCGGAAGTAATTTGGCAGACTGTATCCATAGTTATTGGCCCAGTCTCTGACGGTATTCCCTGCGGCCCGGGACGCTGCCAGATCGATGGGCGCTTCGCGGTTATTGCCGGACCAACTCAGCCGCAGGTTCAGGCCAATGGTGTTGATCTTTTGCTTACCGATGGTCCATTCCTTACCCGCCAGTACAGTCTGCACAAAGTCTGACGCAAACCGGGTTGGTCGCTCAATTCCATCCCTGGGAGTATAGCGCGAACGAAAAAGAGAGGTCGCCGCCAGCGCGTACCACCCGCCGGTAAAGAATCGCTCTACGGTGCTTTCGACACCAAAGTTGCGCCCCGTTCCGTCCGGGGCAAGCTCCGCAGTCTCAAAGCCATCAGAGAAATTGATGGATGACTCCGTCACACCATACGGATCCGTAACCTCTGCCGTTGCAATTGCGACTTTACTAATCTCCTGATAGTAAGCTTCCACCTTCCAGCGCCAGTTTTTGTGGAACCTCCAATTATGCCCCACCACCAGGTGAGCGGCCTGCTGAAGGGGTAATCCCCGGTTAAGACGTTGCCTGCTACCGTCGGGCTGTTCCACCTCAGCCAGATAGACGGAGAGCGCTTCCAGTCGACTATGCAGGCCCGCCCCGAAATTAACAGAATGGCCTGGCTTATAATTCCATCGTAGCCCGAGACGTGGCTCCACGCTCTGTTGCCCCTCCAGCCCAAAGTAGCTGGCATGAATTCCGCCGGTAGCCGTCACGTTTGTTCCAAGTCGGTATTTATACTGCGCGTAGCCCTGTAAGAAATAGGTGTTTCCATCCTGAGATAAATTAGTCGTTCGCTCTCCGTTACTCACGATTTCTTCCAGCAATTCATAGCCAAGCTGATGACCGATTATTCCTGCCTGGAAGGTTTGCCGGGCGTTTACCTTTTGGTTGTAGCGCAGACTTCCTCTCAGCGCCCGGTTCACGAAGCGATCATCAAACACAAAGCCCCGCCCACTATTATAATCGTCGTCACTGCGCGTAGCGGAGTAACTGACGATGCTTTCGAGATAGCTCTTTTCACTCAGCCGGTGAAAATAGTTCACCCCCACAACGCCCCGATTAGATTGGAAGCTTGATGTTTCCGGGTCTCCCTCCAGTTGAAACCGGTCACCACTGATGCCTCCCAGCCCCCATACGGACAAATAGCCGCCTTTCTTATTCGGAAAATGAAGCTTAAAAGTAGCGTCCTGGAAAGTCGTCCTACTCCCCTCTCCGGTTATGGTCACCCCAAAACTCTCCAGAACAGCCAGGGTAGAATAACGATAGTTCGCCAGATAAGAAGCACCTCCCTTCGGCCCGATTGGCCCTTCAGCTGCTACATCAATCCCCAGAACACCCGCTTGAAAGGCATACTCCCGTTTGTCGCTATTTCCCTCTCGCAAACGCAGATCAAATACGCCGGAACTGGCATTACCGTACTGTGCCGGAAAGGCACCGGTATAGAAGTCGCTATTGGCCAGTACGTTGACGCTGAGCGCGCTGATGCCTCCACCACTGGCGCCCTCTTCACTGAAGTGATTAGGGTTGGGTATTTCAATGCCTTCCATTCGCCAAAGCAGTCCCCGGGGACTATTACCCCGGATAATAATTTCATTAGACTCATCATCACCGGAAGCAACGCCTGCGAAAGACAAGGCCATTCTTGCCGGGTCATTGATGGCCGCAGCATAGCGTTTGGTCTGTTCCACACTGAATGATTGTGCCGAAACAGTAGCCATTTCGTCGTTTGGGGTACCATTCAGGCGGGTAGTGACTACTTCTATTGTACTAAGGTCAATCAGAGATTCTGTGAGCTGTACTTTCAGGTCAACCTCCTTACCACTACCAACCACAATTTCCTGCACTACGCCATCTTCATAACCAATACTGGAGATGATCAGGCTGCGCCGGCCAAGTGGGACATTTTCAATCCGGAAGCGACCGTTCTCGTCTGTCGTTGCGCCCAGAGGAGGTTCTGACCCGACAACATAGATGGATGCGGCAATGAGGGGAAGTAAAGACTCTTTATCAACAACCACTCCTTTTACTGTCTGCCCACCTGAGGGGTTTTGGGCACGAATGCAGGTGCAGGGGAAGAGTAAAAACAGCAGGGTAGTTACCAGCAAAGGGTAACGATGGCGGGTAAAAGGCATGGCAGGTGGGGTGTATTAGTGAAAATCCTAACGGAAACACCCTAACGACGAGCGAGTAAGCCTAACCGTTGCTTTGTACATTTCCCCAGCAGCGCCCAACCTGGCCAACCCACCCGGTCACTCTTTCGGTTTTAGCTGGACTTGAAGAAGTAAAGCTACTCTTCGGAAACCACTGCCCCAATCTTTCCTGCACGGATAGCAGGAAGTACGGAAGCCAACAGGCCAATGCCCAATACCGTGATGGCAACCACCGGAAAATCCATCCAGCGGAATGAAATGGGATAAGCCTCCATGAAAGTGCCCGGAAGGCTGATCAATCCTGTCGTCTTCTGGATTACGTAAAGCACCGTGGCCAACAGAAAACCCAGCAACAGGCCAATACTGCAAAGCAAAAGCCCTACCCGCAGGAAGACCGTACGGATGTCTTTAGCCGTCATCCCCAGGCTCCGCAGAATAGTAATGTCCCGTTTTTTCTCCAAAACAATCATCCAGAGAGCGCCCACAAGGTTGAAACTGATCAGTATCATCATCAGGGAAACAATTGCAAAACCTACCCACTTCTCTACCTGCATGAGCTTCAGAATACTGTTCTCCTGCTGATAGCGATCTTTAACACTGAAGGCAGGCCCCATGACCGACTGAATCCGATCGTAAGTATCCGTAATATCAAAACCCGGAGCCAGTTTCACCTCTAAAGAAGTTACGGTGGAATCAGAGAGACTTAGCAGTTTTCTGGCCTCTTCGATCTTGATCAGGACCGCCTGGTTTTCGAATGCTTCCTGGCTACGGATAATACCCGTTGGCTGAAACTCACGCCGGAGGTAGGAGCTGCGCCCGGTTGTCAGAAAACCTCCTCCACGGGGCTTAGGCCGGGACATAAACACCGTTAGTGGCTGAAACTGATTTAAGGGGTCAACGCCCAGTACGATAGATAACTGGTTACCCACCAATGCGCCAAATCTTTTACTCTCGGGCAAATCAAGGTCGTAGCTACCTTCTCTCACCATTGAATCAATACCATTAATCAAAGGATAAAGGCTATCGACCCCTTTGATCCGGCCAGCGCTCTGCTTACCGTCATAGCTGAAAATGGCCGTTTCTTCAAGCGTCTGAGAAACTTCCACTACACCGTCCAGCCGGTAAAGCGACTCCAGTGTGCTCTTATCCAGATCAAAGGATTTGCCTTCAGCGGCTTCGATCCGAACATCGGGGTTAAGGTTGTTGAACAGGCCCAGAAAAATGTCTTCAAACCCATTGAAGACACTCAATAAAAGAATTAACGCCGCCGCCCCAATCGCTACGCCCGTAGCGGCAATGAGGGTAATGATGTTAATCGCGTTGGTAGACTTGCGGGCGAAAAGATATCGCCAAGCCATCCGAGCCGGTAAATTCATGGCTTAAAGTTAGAAACTTGTACCGTATACGGTGTACCCATTTAAACTTTAAACGGGTTCGGTAAGAAACTTTAGTTAGCTAACTCCTCCACGCGTTTTTAATTGTTACTTAAGACGGGAAAGAAGCTCGTTTAACTGAACCACCTCCTCTGGCTTCAAGCGCTGAAGCAAAACCTCGTCTAATGCTTCCCGGCGGGAGTTAATCTGGACCAGCAGTTTCTGGCCAGCTTCCGTAATGCGAACCCGGTTGCTCCTGCGGTCATAGTCAGACGGAAACTTTTCAAGGTAATTTTTCTTTTCCAGACGATCAATAAGCCGACTGGCATCAGACATTTTGTCCGCCAGGCTTTCCCGAACCTCCTGAATCGATAACGACTCCGGGTTGCGGCTTTCCAGCGTCAGCAAAATGTTATACTGCTTGGGGGTGATCGCAAAGGGATCAAGAAATTTCCGAATATTACTGTTTAACCAACTTGCAGATTGAAAAAGGTTATAACGTAACTGCTGTAAGTTTGTCTCTTCACCGGATGTTTCACCAGCAGGATTCATATCAGAGATCATAAACGTTGCTTAAAAATATTATATTACTAATGCTTGTGTTGTTGCTGGACTTAGGTCACGTAAAAAAAAGAGAGCGGAGGCACTATTTCCTATTTCTGAGCCAACTCTAAAGGGTAGCTAAGGGCTTGATTCTCAATAAAAATAATATGTTCGAACAAACAAATAGTGCAGCCTATAACAATGTACACACTTATTTTGAATAGTTAAAATCTCAGGCTTTAACGACACATTAACCAAAGAGTTGACATCACTTGAGGAAGTAATGCGTTTAAGAGTATACCAATAACACAATTTGACATGCGCATTACTTTATTAGCCCTTGTTTTTGCCCTGTTTGCTTCCCTTTCTCTGGAGGCACAAGACAAACAGTACACCTCTACCAGTGATAGCGACCCCGAAGCCATTAAACTGGTCAACAGTCTGAGAAAAAAGTACGATGCATACTCAACCCTGTCTGCCGACTTCCGTCTGGACATCACCTTG
This sequence comes from Neolewinella agarilytica, assembly GCF_900110645.1. GTDB lineage: Bacteria > Bacteroidota > Bacteroidia > Chitinophagales > Saprospiraceae > Neolewinella > Neolewinella agarilytica. The sequence continues at coordinate 239,150 of NZ_FOFB01000003.1, read as the reverse complement.
CCCAATAATCCGATGGAGACGCAAAAAGGCGCCTTAAGTCGTCGTGGAGACGAAGTCCATTTCAAACTCGGAGATCAGGAAGGGATCATTAATGCAGAAGCGGCTTACCTGATTCAGCACGCAAACAAAGAAGTAATGATCAATAACCTGCCAGAAGACGGTGAGACTAACGGCATGCTGACCCCCCAAACACTCTTCAGCTTTTACGAAGGGGATAACTTTATTCTCGCCTTTCAGGGTGAAAAAGCCGTAAAAGGCCGCAAGCTGACGACCATTGAATTAAAGCCCGTTGATCGTGACAACAGTGAATTCACGAAGCTTCGTCTTTTGATTGACGCCGCTAAAAAAGAGTTAGTAACGGTAAAAGCCTTTAGCCGTGACGGGTCAAGTTTCGCTTTCCACCTGGATAAAACGAACGGCAACGTTGCCCTGGGGGATGAGGTTTTCACTTTCAACAAAGCATCCTACCCCGGTTACCATGTGGAAGATCTGAGGTTCTGATCTCCGGTCATTAGCCCTTCAGGGCTTTAAAAAAATTCTTTGAGCGGGGCCCGGCAAAACATTGCCGGGCCCCGCTCTCTTTAGAAGAGTATGCATCGTCCTACAGTCGTTATTGCCGGAGCTACCGGATTTATTGGTCGTTGGTTCATTGAACGGTTCCACGAGAAATTTCGCATCATCGCTCTGAGCAGAAGTGAGATGAAGCCGGAGGCTGGCTATGACAAAGCAGAGTGGCGGCAGGTCGAGTTATACTCCCTGAGTAGTACCGAAGCAGCGCTCCACGAAGCAGACTACGCCATCTACCTCGTCCACTCCATGCAGCCAACCACCCGCCTGCACCAGGGAAACTTTGAGGATACCGACTTGCTACTAGCCGACAACTTCGCCCGGGCCGCGAGAGCCAACGGGGTAAAGCAAATCTTGTTTATGGGCGGCATTCTGCCAGATTACGAAGCCGTAGAAGACATGAGCCGACACCTGCGCAGCCGGTATGAAGTGGAAGTAACCCTGGGAGCTACCGGCGTCCCCGTAACCGCGCTGCGGGCAGGAATCATTGTTGGTGCGGAGGGCTCCTCTTTCACCATGATCCGAAAGCTGGTAGAAAGATTACCGGTGCTCATCTGTCCGTCCTGGTGCCAGTCGGATACTCAGCCGGTAGAACTGGACGATGCCTTGCGGATGCTGGAGTATTGCATCGGCCGCGAGGAGACTTATCACCAACACTACGATATCGGTGGGCCAAACCCGACAACTTATATGGACATGATCCGCACAGTAGCGGATCTGCTCGGCAAGAAGAGAATCATCCGGCCGGTTCGGTTCTTCAGCCCCGGGCTGTCAAAATTCTGGGTTGCTCTGTTTACGGACACCAGCCGAGAATTGGTCTCCCCTCTGGTAGAAAGCCTGCGGCATGACCTGGTGGCCACCCCTAATAAATTACTGGATCAATTTCCTGACCGCAAAGATTTCCTCACGGCTGCCCGACGAGCACTCTTTGGGAAAGAAGAACTTCCCCCTCTGCCCGAGCGCGTACGCGGCCCCAAGGCAGAGCGAAATACCGTCCGGAGCGTTCAGCGATTGCCCAACCCAATGGGACATACGGCAACCTACGTTGCCAGAATTTATCAACGGTGGCTCCCCATTCTTTTCCGAACGCTGATTAACGTCCACAGCGAAGGAGACCTTTCCTCCTTCCGCATCGGGTCCACTACCCTTTTACAGCTACAGTTTATTCCGGACCGCAGCGACGATGACCGGCAGTTGTTTTACATTAATGGTGGCCGGCTCGTTCGCCGTAAAGACTACGGATGGCTGGAGTTTCGGCGGGTACTGAACGGAGAGTTCGTCATCTCCGCTATCCACGAATTCGTCCCGGCTTTACCCTGGTACCTCTATGTGATGACTCAGGCCAGAGCGCATACCATTGTGATGGATCGTTTTGGCCAGTACCTGAACCAGAAACCGTAAGGACAACTCGCGCAGGCTCCCCGGGGGAAAAGCCTCTATCCCCTGCTCTTCCAACAAAAAACTGCACCTGCGGCTGCGCCCAAACACAACCACGGGGAATATCCATGCGTTGCAGAACGTATGCAAATGATCACCCTTAACAACGGCCTGAAGATGCCCCAACTTGGCCTCGGCGTCTGGCAGGTAGATAATGGCCAGGAAGCCATTGACGCTATTCACTGGGCCGTCGATGCCGGCTACCGCCACATTGACACCGCCAAAGTGTACAAAAACGAAGAAGCCGTCGGCCAGGCACTAAGTACGGCTTCCGTCCCCCGCGATCAGGTATGGCTCACCACCAAGATCTGGAACGACGACATCCGTGCGGGCCGCACTACTGCAGCCCTGGAAGAATCTCTCCAGCGCCTGAAGACAGACTACGTGGACCTGATGCTTCTCCACTGGCCCGTCAATGGCTACGAAGCTGCCTGGAAGGAGCTGGAGCAAGCTTTGGTGGACGGCAAAGTGCGCGCTATTGGCCTGAGTAACTTTATGCCTGAGCACATGGCCGACATTCTGGAACAGGGTGAAATCCTGCCCGCCGTCAATCAAATTGAATACCACCCCTACCTCGTTCAGGCGGACACCATCAGTGAGTGTGATGCTCATGACATTGCCATCACGGCCTGGAGTCCACTCATGCAGGGTAAATTCAAAGAAGAGCCTCTCTTCGCAGAGATCGCTGCCAACTACGGCAAATCTCCCGCGCAGATTATTCTTCGCTGGTGCCTGCAAAATGATATCATTGTTATCCCCAAGAGCAGCAACCAGAGCCGCATAAAGGAGAACGGAAACATTTTCGATTTCGAAATTTCCGAAGAACACATGGTGGCGATCGATGAACTGGAACGCGGTCATCGATTTGGCCCCGATCCCTACAATTTCGACTTCTGACCGGAGGTGCCGTTTGGCCTTTCCATGATTTTTATTCACTTTGGGCTTCCTTTGAGCCTGGCTCAGATTAACATTCTGTTCTTTTTCCCTAGCCACCACCACTATGACGCTTAGCTTCAAACCACTTGAGAGTACCAGTACGGCCTTCTTTCACGAGATGTTCCATGCTTCTTTCTACACCCCTCCCGGGGAGGCACCCCTCACCTTTGAAGCTACCCGCTCGCCGGAGTTGAGGCGCTACTACGAATACTGGGGGCGGGAAGGAGACCTGGGCTTCGTTGCCATGCGCGGGGAAGAGCCCGTTGCTATCGTTTGGTCCCGACGCTTCGACCAGGAAGAGCCCGGGTATGGCTTCGTTAGTGCCGATGTACCTGAGTTTGGCGTTGCCGTAAAAAAAGGGATGCGGGGAGAAGGAATCGGCCAACAGCTAATGGATCATTTCCTGAATGCACTCCGGGAACGCGGAGACAAACAGGTTTCCCTCTCCGTTCATGGAGACAACCACGCCGCCCAGTGGTATCAGCGCATGGGCTTCCGAACGGTCGCCTTCGACGGGAAGACGATGACGATGGTGATGGATCTTTAAGTAGACGGTAGTCTGTAGTGATGTAGACGGTAGTCTGTAGGTGGTAGTCTGTAGACGGTAATCTGTAGATGGTACTTTATCGTTCTACAGACTACCGCTCTACCGTCTACAATACTACCTCACCTGTCCCTGTCCCTCCACCAGCCACTTATAACTGGTGAGTGCGACCAGCCCCATTGGTCCACGGGCGTGCAGCTTTTGGGTGCTGATACCAATTTCAGCGCCGAGCTCGAACTGCCCACCATCGGTGAAAGCCGTGCTGGCGTTGGCGTAGACGACGGCGGCATCGATTTCTCTCAGGTACCGTCTGATGTTGGCCTCGTTATTACTAACGATGGCTTCACTGTGCCGGCTACCGTAGCGCTCTACGTGGGCGATAGCTTCGCTGATATCGTCCACAACTTTTATGGATAACTTCATGCTGAGGAACTCCGTTCCGAAGCTTTCTTCAGTAGCCCGGTGAAGTAATACTTCGGGATAATGCCCGTCAAGAGAGGCATAGGCTTCTTCGTCAGCGAAGACTTCACAGCGGTGCTGCTGGCCCAGTTCTTCTAACAGCTGCGGCAGGGCGCTGGCGCAGGTGCGATGTATAAGTATACAATCAAGGGAATTACAAACACTGACCCTCCGGCTCTTGGCATTCGTAATGATGGTTTTGGCCCACTCCAGCTCTGCCTCCTGATCTACGTAGGTGTGGCAAATCCCCGCTCCCGTCTCAATAACCGGCACGGAGGCATTTGCCCGCACGAAGTCAATCAACCCCTGGCTGCCGCGGGGGATGATGACGTCCACCAGTCCGTCCGCTTCCAGGATGGGCTTCAGTGCTTCCCGCTCCGCCGGAGCGAGGTAGCAGGCAGCGGGTAGCCCACAGGCGGAGAGGGCCTCGTCGATGAGCTTTTTGATGGCCAGGTTACTGTCCCGGGCGTCCCGGCTCCCCTTAAGAGCGGAGGCATTACCGGCCTTCAGGTTGAGGGCGAACACGTCGAAGGTTACATTGGGCCGGCTTTCAAACACAATGCCCACTACTCCGATGGGGACGCTCACCCGGCGCAATTCCAGGCCATTGGCCAGGGTGGATTGCTCCAGCGTTTGGTCCAGCGGGCTGGGCAAAGCCGCCACCCGCCGCAGATCCGCGGCGATGGCCAGCAAACGCTCTTCGTTGAGCAGCAGCCGATCGTACTTCGGGTTCTCCGGATCCATCCGGGCCAGATCTTTAGCGTTGGCCCCGAGCAGCGGGAGGATATTTTTCTCCGTGAGTTCAGCCAGGGTCGTCAAACAATCGTTTAATCGCCCGGCGGGTAATCGGTTCAGCCCCGCGGCGGCGGCGCGGAGGTTGGCCAGTTCGGCCCGTACTTCGGTGGTAAAATTGGCAGCAATCATGGCCGTAAGAAAGTTCGTTGGGGAGAATTAGTTCCCAAAGATCAACCTTTCTTATCGAATACGGGCGGGCATTAAAAAGAGAAAGTCCAATGGCTACTTCCTTATAATCATTAGCCGTAAGCCATGGCTACCGTCTTACGCGCCAAACCGCCGGTGCAAGAGCCGCAGTGTTTTCAGCTTGTTGCCTGATTCATCGTAAATAGTAATCAGGTACAGTCCATCGGGCAGATCTTTGATCTCATAACCTGCCTTGCCAGCGGGCTGATCGTACTTCCGTAAACGATTGCCAAGTGCATTGGAAACTTCAACGCGGCCGAGCTTTGTCCCCGGAGGAGTTTCCACAAAGAAACGTTCCCGGGCCGGGTTGGGGAAAAGCCGGACGGTAGTTGCCACCGGTCTTGATTCCGAGGGAGCCGCAGTCTGACTACCCGTAGCGGGTGGATCACTGGCATCTACCTGCGGGCGACGCATGATCTTAGTGGAGAAAGTCCCCTTGGACAGGGTCTTACCCGGCACCGTTAAATCCGAAAAGAGAACCTCTACGGTTCCCATTCCACTAATTCCATCTGGTTGCAATACAACAACGAAGTTGGCGGACTCCCCGGGAGCCAGCCGTACCGGCCGACCATTTTCCCGCTCCGCCTCCGAAAGGACGTAAGGGGAGGTTCGCGCCCGACGAGAGAAAGTGCCGTAAGACCAGGCGTCCGGCTTCTTAGCAATACGTTGACTCTGCACGAGTTGAATCGTCCGGCGGGAAGTATTTGTTACAGTAACGGTAGTAATATCCTGGTAGTCCTCGTCGAGATCATCCACCAAAACCTCTTTCACCACATTGGCGGGCTCTACGCGCAAAACTTCGTTCTGCGAATAAATCCATCCACTAAAAGCTGTGATCAAAAGAAATAATAGTGCTTTTCTCATACTGGGGAACAAGTCATTCTGGGGTCGTGTAAAATTCTTACCGGCGCTACTCTATACCAAAGATAAGATTAGCAAAGATGGCATATTATTTTCAAGCGCCTGGAGCAATTTAAGGACACATCGTCTTTTTTAACCTTTGTCAACCCGTAAAAACGGAGAAACCCACCGAGCCATAAGGCCCGAGTGGGTTTCAGTACAACGAATCCGCCTTTCAGCACAAAATTATTTTATGGCAAAACGGCGAGGATCCGGTGATCGCTAAAGCTCCTTATTTGGTGGAGCTGTCATTATTGAATTTATCGAGGATGCGCTTCATCTGCTCACCGGCTGCTTCACGGCCGCCAAGACCGAAGGACAGCGCTACGGCAACCGCAACGGCCCCCAGAGTCAGGCCAAAGGCCAGGTTGACAATATCATCAGCAATTCCCATCGTACGTAAAGCAATGGCCAGGAAGAGACCCAGGATGACGATCCGTGCTAATGAAGCGATGAAGGTATCAGAACGTCCGCTTGACATTGTAGTGTAAGCAAGGTTCGCCAGGTAGTTACCAAGAGCGAGGATGACAAGGCCAAAGGCAATCTGTCCCGTCATTTCGAAAATTTGCGAAAGGATCTGGTTCAGCTGCGTGAACTCCAGGCGCTCCATTCCCGTGATGACACCTAGGAACATCAGGAAGAAGAAAGCAACGTTAGCCAACAGCTTGGAAAGACTGGTTCCTTCACCAATAACGGCGTTGAGCTGAAGCTTATCAGCCATATTATCCATACCCAGGCTGGCTAACAACTGCTGAAGCAGGCCGGTAACAAACTTACCACCAATGTAGAACAGACCGATAATAAGTACCGCGGCGATGATCCGTGGGATGGAAGAGATGAACATTGCCAGCATATCCTTAAGCGGATCCGTGATCGTTGTCATCTTCAGTGCATCAAGGGCAGCAATGAGAATGGGAATAAAAACGACGATGAAAACGACGTTCGTCAGAATTGAGGTGAGATTAATCTCTGCGCTCAATCCGGCCCGTTTCCCCAGGTTTTCCAGAAAACCAGCGGCCATACCAACCAGGCTGGAGGCAATTTTAGCAATGACGTAGCCAATGAAACCAATCAGGCCAGCGGCTACAAGGTTAGGGATGAAACCAAGGAACTGGCTCACCATATCATTAAGAGGATCAAGAATCTGCGTGAGACCCAAGGTCTCCATGGCCATCACCAGGACGATAACCATCACTACGTAGTAGACTATTTTCGAAATGGCCCGTTCTGGCTTCATCGTACTGCCTGCGTTGGCAGCAATCCGGTTGTCCAGCCCCGTTTTGTTCAGCAGTTTATAGGCTATCCGCTGCAGCAGCTTAGCGATGAAGTAACCGACCAGCAGGATAACCAGGGCGGCGAAAATGGTGGGTAAGCCTTCTCCCAGATTATCTATGAGGGTGGCTCTTAAATTGGAAAGATCCATAAATGATTAATTAGGTAGCGTTAAACCAAAGGTCAGGTGTGGACAAAATTGTCGTACCTGTCATTTAGACCGAAACGGTTCATAACCGTCACTTAGATTTTTTTCGTTAAGGTATTTTTAGACTACAAGCCTTTAATATTTGGTTACCAACACCTTATATATGTTTACCGAGAACATCCTTTCACACCTCTATAACATAGCTTTCCGTAGTTGCAAACGCCAACCCTTGGGTGGTTTTTAGAAATTTTACTCTTGTTATCTTTGCCGCCCTATGAAAGTATCCCTCAACTGGCTGCGCCAGTATCTTGATATCGATCTGGAGCCAGCCGCCATCGGTGAAGTACTTACGGGCACTGGCCTGGAAGTAGAAGGCATGGAGAAAGTAGAGTCCATCCCCGGCGGGCTTGCCGGTGTAGTGGTAGGTCACGTTCTGGAATGCGGGAAGCACCCCGGTGCCGACCGCCTGTCCCTCACCAGTGTAGACACCGGAGCGGGAGAGCCCGTTTCCATCGTCTGCGGTGCGCCTAACGTAGCTGCCGGTCAGCACGTAATTGTTGCCACCGTTGGAGCAATGCTCCACCCCATGAGCGGAGAGCCCTTTAAAATCAAGAAGGGAAAAATCCGGGGAGAAGTCTCCGCCGGGATGCTTTGCGCCGAAGATGAGTTAGGTCTGGGAGAAAGCCATGACGGCATCATTGTGTTGGATAAAGCCTATGCGCCCGGTACCCCCGCCGCGGAAGTCTTTGACCTCAAGGAAGATTACGTTTACGAGATCGGTCTTACCCCCAACCGCTCTGATGCCACCAACCACCTGGGGGTTGCCTACGATTTAGCGGCCGCCCTCAACGTTAATCACGGCAAAGAAGTAACCGTGAAGCGCCCGGACGTAAGCGCCTTTAAGGAAGGCAGCCAGCCGGCTATTAAAGTAAACGTTCAGGACCTCAGCCAGGCCCCGCGCTACGCGGGCCTCACCATTGAGAACCTGACCGTAGCCCCGAGCCCCGAATGGCTGCGTACCCAGCTGCTGGCGATTGGCGTTCGCCCGATCAATAACGTGGTCGACATCACTAACTTCGTTCTGCACGAGCTTGGGCAGCCGCTACATGCCTTTGATCTGGACAAGGTAGCCGGCAAAGAAATTCACGTAGAAAAACTAGCGGAAGGCACTACCTTCCTGAGCCTCGACGAGGTAGAACGCCAACTCAGCGCCGACGATTTGATGATCTGCGACGGCAATCACCAACCCATGTGTATCGCCGGCGTTTTCGGCGGAGCCAACAGTGGGGTAAGTGACAGCACGACCAGCATTTTCCTGGAAGCTGCCCACTTTGAGGCGGGCACGACCCGGCGCAGCAGCATGCGCCATACACTGCGGACGGATGCCGCCCGGGTTTTTGAGAAAGGCAGCGACCCCAACATTACGGTCTATGCCCTGAAGCGGGCCGCACTCCTGCTGCAGGAGCTGGCCGGAGGAAAAGTGACCAGTCAGTTACTTGACCTCTACCCCAACCCGATTCAGCCGCTCGAGATCACCGTTCGTGACCAGCGGGTGGTTGATGTCATTGGCGCAGATCTGGCGCGGACGCAGGTGCAGAGCATCTTGAAAAGCATGGGAATGGAGATCGTCTCCTCCGGAGCGGATAGCTTCGTAGTCGCGGTACCCACCAACAAAAGTGAGGTACTCCGGGAGATCGACGTCATCGAAGAAATTCTTCGCATCTACGGCTTCGATAATGTTCCGATTCCACAGATGATAACCACGGCGATGACCGTGGCTCCCAGTCCGGACCCGAACTACGTTCGGGAACTCACCGGCGACCTCCTGGCCGCCAACGGCTTCAACGAAATGATGGCCCTCTCCCTCGACGAGAGCCGCCACTACGGCGATGTCTCCGACGGCAAACAGCTCGAAGGCCTCGTCTACATCAACAACACCAGCAACGTTCACCTCGATGTGATGCGGCCCGGGATGCTGATGAGTGCGCTGGAAGCCGTAGCCCACAACCATAACCGTCAGCAGCAGGACCTGCGCCTTTTTGAGTTCGGCCGCTCTTATCACCTCGATGGAGAGAAATACAAAGAGGTTAACCACCTGACCCTGACCCTCAGTGGTCAGCGGCAGCCGGAAAGCTGGCACCCAAGCCCCAAAGGAAAAAACGAAGCGGGTTTCTATACCCTCAAAGCAGCCGTTGAGCTCGTGTTCCAGCGGCTCGGAATTGATAATTATCGCACTGCTGAAGCTCCCGCTGAAGGTTTTAGCTACGGCCTCCGCTACCACAAAGGCCCGATGGTCCTGGCTGATTTTGGCGCCGTCCATCCATTGCACCTGCGTGCGCGCCAGGTAAAATCTGACGTGTTCTTTGCGGACATCAACTGGGACAATGTCCTGCGTGTACTGCCCCGCAAGCCCGTTCAGGTCAAAACCCCGAGCAAGTTCCCGAGCTTGCGCCGGGACCTGGCCCTGATCGTGGACAAGCACATAACCTTCGCCGACGTGGAGCGCCTGGCCCGTAAAGCCGAAAAGAAACTCCTTACTGATATCAACCTCTTCGACGTCTACGAAAACGAAGAGCAACTCGGTGCCGGCAAGAAAAGCTACGCTGTCAGCTTCCAACTCGAGAGCGACGAGCAGACGCTCAATGATAAACAGGTGGATAAGGTTATGCGGTCTATTGAAGGCAGTTTGACTAAGCAGTTGGGGGCGGAGGTTCGGCGGTAGCGCTCGGCAACCTTTAGGCTGTTGTTTCACCGCCTTTATGCAAGTCACTGTTGCAAAATAAGTTAAATTAAGACTTAACTCCCAATTTTACGCGTAAAATTGGGAGTTAAGTCTTAATTTAGTGCTATGCATTTGATTCAACGAATACTGCTAAATAGCATAGCTTCCTTTCTACCTACCGACAAAGCTATCTTGATCCAGGGCAGTAGACAAGTCGGTAAAACAACCCTGATCGAGCAACTGACCGAGCGTTATCAAAAAATTCTATGGGTTAACGGAGATGACATTATAGACCGCGAAGATTGGAACGATATCGGCCGGGAAGCTTTATTGCGCCAGATAGCTCCCTACGACTGCATCGTGGTTGACGAAGCCCAACGGATTCATAACATAGGCCTGACGATCAAATTAATCATCGACGCCAAAGTAAATAAAGCTGTTTTCATCTCCGGCAGCTCCTCCCTGAACCTGAATTCAACCATCACCGAACCACTGACGGGGCGCAAATGGAGCTTCGAGCTCTTCCCGTTTGCGTACGGAGAACTCGAAACCGAACTGGGGATACGGGCTGCACAACGCCGGATACCGGACTTACTCGTTCATGGTGCTTACCCTGAAGTCTTTACGGCCACGAGCAGAAGCGAGCGCCGGCTAAGGGAAATAGCTTCTTCCTATCTATACAAAGACGTCTTAGAGTACGGAAATATCAAAAAACCGGAGGTTCTCGTCAAACTTCTGCGCGCATTGGCCTATCAGGTGGGGAGTACCGCAAGCATTCATGAACTCAGCAAACTGGTACGTGTAGATTCCAAAACCATAGACCGCTATATAGGTCTGTTGGAAGATAGTTACGTCCTGTTTCGCCTACCGCCACTGTCGACGAACCCGCGCAAAGAACTATCAACCTCCCGCAAGATTTATTTTTATGACAACGGCATCCGGAATGTACTTATCGATGACCTGCGCGCGTACGAAGGCCGCAACGACCGAGGAGAGTTGTGGGAGAATTACGTCATCGCCGAATTTAAAAAGGTGATCGCTTACGCCGGTCGCGGAGGACGGCTCTTTTTCTGGCGCAGTCGCAACGGCGCGGAAGTAGACCTGGTGCTTCAGGTAAACGGCCAGTATTTCGCTTACGAAATCAAAGCGAACCCCAAGAAGCACGGTCGTTTCCCCGCTAGTTTCCTCGAGGCCTACGCCCCGGAAGCGACGGCTACGGTCCACCCCGCCAATGTTGCTGACGTACTGTCGGAACTGCGGGAGCGGCTGGGGTGAGTCGTAGCGGTTTTGTGAGCGGAAAGCCACGGTATTGATCCCGCCACCACATTTTATCCCGAAATCAAAAAAAAAGTTTACCAAAAATTTGCATATATCGCCCGCCCCCCCATATTTGTAGGATATTAAACGTCACTACTTCTGTGGTGAACACCTATACTACAAATTGTGGAAACCTTATTTACTTCACAAACAGACAAAAATAACTTTCTCTCTGATCTTTTTTCGGTCTCGGGTTGGTTAATGTTCTTTTTGGCGGTAGCAGCAGGCTTCCTGAATATCTATTTGTTGCAGGAGTTCATTCTCACTGATGAGGTGTACCATAATACGCTCGGGGAACGCCTCGCTTATGATCGCATCGAGAAAATGCTTGATGGCCAACGGGCCTACGCATGGATCGCTTACGCGCTCATACCGTTAAGTGTGTTGTTGCAGGTGCTCGCCATCAGTGTTTGTTTGATGACGGGCGTTGTCTTGTCGCTTTCCAAGCTTAAGTTCAAGCAGGTGTTTCGCGTTACGCTGACAATGGTTAGCATAATTTCTGTTTTCCGTTTGATCCCCGTGTTGGTATTACTGATTCAGGGAGTAACGGTGATGGATGACTTGCTTACGAGTGATTACTACTCGTTGCTGGCTTTGGTAGACCGGGATAGCGTTGCGCCGTGGTTGCAAATTCCGCTTGCGGCGGTTAACGTTTTCCATGTGCTCTTGATCGCTGGCCTTATCGCTGGGTTGCGCTATTTTTCTAACAATAGTACGTCTTGGGCGGCTGTTGTTGGTTATGGAGGTGGGACTTTGCTTTGGTGGGTGGGGTTGATGTATGTGCAATTCGTTTTTAAGTAATGAGTTGTTTAATTCCTATTTTATGAAGAAATTAATGGTGTTTTTAATTGTTATGTTGGCTATGTTGTTGTCATACTTAGTCATCAAATGGATTTCACATGGAGATATTGAAGTCAGTGAGGTAATCACTGGCCTAGGAGCCTTTTTCTCTCTCGTGTCCCTAACAATATTCATTACGGCACGTATGAAGGATGCTTGATTCAGTCATGAGGTCAAAAAGTATAGCGTGTGCTTTTACACGCAAAATTCAGTTCAAGTATTTTGAATTGATAACTATTAATCTTAATTATATGAAATCGTTATCTTATTCCCAGGCTGTAAAAATAGAAGGTGGTAGTTGTGCTGCATCTATAGCCGGGTTTTATATCTCTATGGCTGGGTTTCTTATTGCTGCTCCGACAGCAGGTCTTGGCACAGTAATTTTAGGAGGTGTCGGCACTATGTTAAGTCTATATGGCGCTGGTGCATCTTGTAGTTAGTAGCTCTCACTAGGGCACAAACCAAAATGTAGCTCGACTGACTTGCTTAATCCAAGTGCCACTGCGCTGGGAAGGAGCAATCGCGGCAATTTGATTTGTGCCCTCTTGGTTTATTCTCTAACCCGATCACTGGAACTGCCGCTACGATTACGGCAGTAGTCACGGTTGGATGTTGAGCGGTAACAGCATCAACATAATTTGGATATGGTTGCACAGGTGCACACAAGACTATTTATGTGCATCTGTGCGACCTATTAAATCATCTACAAAATTAGCTGAGTCACCAGCACAAATAATTTTATCAATTCGATGAAGCCAATAAATATAATCGTCGCCGTTCTTTGTACTACAAGCCTAACTGATACATTCATATTTAGTAATGTTAGTTTAGGCTCTTTTATATTAATTCTTGTATTCATAATACGGCACCCATCCGTCAAGTCTGCATTAAATTTATCCGAATAACTTTTACGGGTTACAGTACTAAGTCTTTAGCACTATGGTGTCCCTTCTATCGAACTTTTCACTCACCAGTTTTGGGCTTGTAAAGACAGCATTTTTAATGCCAAAGCCAAGTGTTTATGAGGCCTACAAGGGGAAGTGTTAAGCGTTTAAGTGCGTTCAAAACCGGCTAACTGAAATCTTAATAAAAGTAACAGCCCATGTCTAACAGTTCGATTGCCCGCTCATTTCTTATTGCTTTTGTTTTTACCTGTGTAAGTTGTAGTAATGTGGAAAGCCAAGAGGAGTTTGATCATGATTTAGTGCAAATTCTCATTGAAGAGAATAGAGCATTAGGCCTATCAAATCGCATTTCCTCTTTCATCTCCCCCTCCTGCGAGCACTGCCACTACCAAACCCAGGCCCTCCTCTCCGACCACGACAAGAAGCCAGCAGGTTTACGTTTAGCTTTCATCGCCGACGTACACCCAGATTCATTGAAAGTCTTCGCTAGTAAATTCGAGTACGACACCGCAACCACCGCGTTTATCTGGGACGAAGAAGGCAAGTTGGCCCGAGAAATGGGTGTCACCAGCTACCCGACGATGTTCCTCTACGACACCGCCGGAGTACATCTGCAAACCATTGTCGGGGAAGCCAAGCCCGGCTACGTCTACAAGTTTTTCCATGACACCGAATAAAGCCCACGTCCGCCAGCAGGACCAAACGGACTGCGGCGTTGCCTGCCTGAAAGCCGCGTTGAACCATTTTGATCTATCCACGATTTCCTTCGAGCGGCTGCGGGAGCTAAGTGGGACGTCGCTGACCGGCACGACGATGCTCGGTTTGCTGCAAGCCGCAAACGAGGTCGGCATGACGGCCGAAGGGTTCGAGGCCGACCTGCCGAGCCTGAAAGAATGTACGGACCTTTGCGTTCTGCACATCGTAAAAGATGAAAAGCTGCTACACTACGTGGTGTACTACGGCTACGACGAAAAAACCGACCGCTTCCTGATCGGCGACCCCGCCAACCCGGCCACCGAGGAGTGGACGGAGGCGGAACTGTTGGAGGTCTGGCAAAGCAAAGCACTGTTGTTGCTCAAAAAGAACGCGGTAGCTGATGCGGTCGAAACGGAACGCCGCAGTCAGTGGGACTGGATCAAAGGGTTGGTCGAAGAGGATACCCCACTGCTTTCCATCGCACTGGTCATGGGCGTCGTGCTGGCGGTGCTCGGGCTGGCCACCGCTATCTTTTCTCAGCAACTTCTCGACAGCATTCTGCCGGAAGCAGACCGCAGCCGATTATTTGTCGGTGCCGGTTTATTGCTACTATTGCTGTTGGCGCGGGCGGGTATTCAGTATCTCCGGACGTTGCTGCTACTCCGGCAAAGTTTTGATTTCAATCTGCGCATCATCGACAACTTCTACGGGCGGCTATTGCGGCTGCCCAAGTCGTTTTTCGACAACCGGAAAACGGGTGACCTGATCGCCCGTATGAACGATACTCAGCGCATTCAACGTGCGGTATCGAACATTCTCGCATCGGTGGTGATCGATGCGCTGATGGTATTGGTCGCTTCCGGGGCAATCATCTGGTTCGACTGGCGGATCGGGTTGGTGAGCCTGGCGTGGTTACCGGTTTTTGGTATCATCGTGTACCGTTTTCATCCGCTCATCCTTGCCGGGCAGCGGGCGGTGATGAAGGGCTACGCGGCTAACGAGAGCAACTACGTCGATACGATTCAGGGTGTCGGGGTCATCAAGCTGCACGGTAAGGAAGGTGTTTTTAGCAAAATCACCAACGCCGTCTACCGGATGTTTCAGGACGCAGCACTGGCGTTGGGCAAGGTGGCCATCCGTTACCAACTGTGGGCGCAGGCTACTTCCGTGTTATTCGTCGTCGGCATCATCCTGTGGAGTGCGGTCAAGGTGCTGCACGAGGACATGACGACGGGAGAGTTGATTGCTATTCTCCAGATGGTCGGTCTGCTGATGGCTTCGGCCACTACGCTGGCCTCGGCCAACATCCAGTTACAGGAGGCGCGGGTTGCCTTTGACCGGATGCACGAGTTCGTCAGCATCCCCAGTGAGGCGGAGCGGGAAACGCACCAACCCCGCTCGCTGACGGATCGTTTTGAGGAACTGCGAGTGGAAGGGCTGATGTTCCGCTTCCCCGGCCGCCCTCTGCTGCTGAAGGACGTAAACTTTCGGGTGCGGCGCGGCGAGTGGGTCACGCTGATGGGGGAAAGCGGTATGGGGAAATCCACGCTGCTACAACTGCTACAAAAATTCTACACTCCGGAAGGTGGGTCGGTCAAGATCAACGGCATCGACTTCGACCTGCTCGACTTTGCGGACTGGCGCACCCACTTGGGTGTATTGCCGCAGGAGATCAAGTTGTTTAACGGCACGGTGCTCGACAACATCCTCGTCGGGGAAGCCCCGGAGTCCCCCGCTGATCTGGAAGCGATGCTCAAAGGTTACGGGCTCGACGATTATTTTATGCAACTACCAAATGGCTACGCGACCATCGTCGGGGAGCAGGGTATCAATCTCTCCGGAGGGCAAAAACAGATATTAGGGATCGCCCGCGCTCTGTGGCGAAAGCCCTCATTGCTCCTCCTCGATGAGCCTACTGCGGCACTTGATCGAAATACGGAGGCTTTTCTGCTGTCTTTGCTAAGCAAACTAAAGGCAGATATGGGGATCTTGGTGCTCACCCATCGACTATCTACCGCGCGGCAGAGCGATAAAATTTTTGTGCTTGAGGACGGAGCTACGCTCGTCAGCGGTAATCATCGGGAGTTGCTGGACCACAAAAATAATCTGTACGCATTGGCCTGGGGTGATCTTATGGTATAGCTCCATTGCTCAGCCCCGACCTCCCCCTGGCACCTGCGTCCGCGCCCAATAAATTTTTACAAAAATGCCCGCAAAGCATCCAGTTCATCCTCCGCTAAAGCCGGCCGGAGCATCTCAAGTTCCTCTACCCTCCGCTTAGGGTAGGTGCTGTAAGCATACAGTTCGGTGAAGGCACGCTGTAGGTCCAGCACAACGGGGCGATCGAGGGGGTTGAGCGGAATGGGTATGGTTGGTAGTTGGTCCTGTACGCCAAATTCCCATACCGAGGCTGGCCCGGGCTGGGCAACGTTCGCAATCTTCCCATCTACTTATCATTAATCATCAAATCGTAGTATCTTGTGCCAGATATATAGCTAACAAGCAAACACTAGCTATTAATACCGAAACTCAAACCCAAATGGAACCTCTAGCCTTACTAGATGGTCTTGAAATAAAACTCCGGCAACTTAGCGCCGCCGCAGACCGCCAACGGGCGGACTATGAGCGGGTAATAGCCGAAAATCAACAACTAAAGCGGGAGCTTGATCGCCAAACTGGTATCGTGAGCTCGCTAAAGGATAAATTAGAACGCAGTCATCTGGTCACCGATGAGGCGAATGAAGGCTCCGGGCCTTCTGTCTCCGCTACCGATGATCAACGGGCAACTATCGAATTTTGCATTCGCGAAATTGATCGATGCCTCGACTGGCTGCAACGGAACTAAACTATGGCACAACAAGGCCAGGAAAATAATCCCATCATCGTGGTCATCGCCGGCCGCCCCTACCCTCTCCGCGTTGCGGCCCGGGATGAGGAAGGTCTGCGGGTACTCGTCTCTGAAATCAATGATCGATTCAATGATTTCCAGGTGAAGTACAGCGACCGTGACAAACAGGACTGCCTGGTCATGACCTTGCTGACCTACGCAGACGAACTTCGTAGCGCCCGCAATATGGCCAACACCTCCCAGGGCGGCGAACTCGCCAAACGACTGGAAGCACTTAACGTGCTGGTGGAAGGTATGCTGTAGTAAATCTTTAACCTCCGGGTTGATAGAATGCTCCGTTCAAGTTTATCTTTTGTTGATTTTTTTGGGTTCTTTTTTAACTCATTATAATCGTTAAACAATGGATATTATATACGCGGTTGCCGCTCTGGTAATCGGTGTCATTGGCACCTACTTTGTAGTTGGTGGCAAGCAAAAACAAGCAGGTGCGGTTCAGGACGAGTCGCATAAGCGGGAAGCCGAGAAAATTCTGGCGGAGGCTAAGTTAACCGCAGAAAAGACCGTTAGCGAGGCTAAGCTTAAAGCGGAGAAGACCTTCAACCAATTCAAAGAGAAGCAGGAAGCCTTTAAGCAGGAGAAAATTAAGGAGAGCCGGGCTAAATTCCAGCGCTTCAAAGATGAATTCAAGCAAGAGAAAGCGGATGAGCTCGTAGAGCTGAAAGAAAAGCGGCAGGCCCTTAAGGAGGAAGCCGCCAGCATGAAAGAAGAGCGCACGGGCTTCAATGCGGAGCGCGCCGAAATCGCTAAGCAGCAGAAAGCGCTGGTACAAGAAGAGCAGAAGCTCAACGAGCGTAACAAGACGCTGGATCAGGAACTGGCCCTGGCCCGCAAGAAGCAGGAGGAACTGGATACTCAGCACGATCGCTTCACCAGCGAACTGGAAAAAATCGCTGGCCTCAGTCAGGCCGATGCTAAGGCCCGCCTGCTGGAGGAAGTAAAAAACAAGACAGCCAACGAGGCCCTCAACCTGAAGCGCGAGCTACTCGAAGAGGCCAAAACCGATGCCGCAAAGGATGCCCGCAAAGTCGTCATCAACACCATCCAGCGGATGTGTGCCGAAATGACCATTGAGAATACGGTATCTGTTTTCCCGCTGGACAATGACAACGTGAAGGGGCAGATCATTGGCCGCGAAGGACGTAACATCCGCGCCATCGAATCTGCCACCGGCGCTGAGCTGGTCGTTGACGACACCCCGGAGACCATCGTGATCTCGAGCTTTGACCCCATTCGCCGCGAAATTGCCCGCCTCTCCCTGAAGCGACTCGTCAGCGACGGCCGCATCCACCCTGCCCGGGTAGAAGAAGTGGTCAATAAGGTAAAGAAAGAACTCAAACAGCAGATCCAGGAAATTGGTCAGAAGACCGTCGTTCAGCTCGACATCCACGGCTTACCGTCTGAACTCGTTCGCTACGTTGGCCGGATGCGCTTCCGGAGCAGCTACGGACAGAACCTGCTCAAACACTCCATCGAGACGGCACACCTTTGTGCTACCATGGCCGCAGAGATGGGCCTCAACAAAAAGCAGATCAAACTGGCCAAACGCGCCGGCTTGCTGCATGACATCGGTAAAGTAGCCGAAGAAGATACCGAGCTGAGCCACGCCCTTTACGGCAAAGCTCTCTGTGAAAAGCTGAAGGAAAACCCTATTGTGGTAAATGCCGTTGGCGCCCACCACGATGAGATTGAGATGAACAACATCATCTCGCCCATCGTCCAGGCCTGTGATGCCATCAGTGGCGCCCGGCCGGGTGCCCGCCGGGAAATCCTCGACGGTTACATCAATCGCATCAAGGAGCTCGAAACGATCGCTAAGAAGAATCAGGGCGTCACCTCCGCCTTCGCCATGCAGGCGGGTCGGGAGCTTCGCGTCATCGTGGAAGCCGACAAGGTGAGCGATCAGCACGCTGATGAACTGAGCTTCAAGATCAGCCAGGAAATCCAGGAATCCATGCAGTACCCCGGCCAGATCAAAGTGATGGTTATCCGGGAGAAGCGGGCGGTGGCTTTTGCGCGGTAGTGCATAAGGTCGTCCGCCGGGCGAAGCAGAATTTCCCCTGAAAGGAAAGTAGAATAAGGTAAAGAGCCAGTATCCAAATGTTTTGGGTACTGGCTTTTTTAGCCGTCGACCGGCTTGTAACGATAGCGGAGGACGTTCGCCGGACTTGGGTAGCAGACCACCGATTTGGGGTTTCTACAAAACCTTAATATCATAACTCATCTCATAGGTCTGCCCCGGCTCCAGTTCTATGAGCCCTTCTTTGTTCATAAACTGCCCCCCGGTTGCCGGCGTATCCGCCAGTCCGATCCAGGGTTCAATGCAGACGAAATCTCCGTTCGGCTTGGCCCAGATGCCCAGGTGGGTCCAGCCGGCGTAGTCCATTTTCAGGACCGGGCCGGTAATCTTACTCTCCAGCGTAATGCTACGGGAGCTAAGATCTTTAAAGACGAGCGCGTCTTTAGCAAAAAGCTCGTGCGTAAGGGGCAGAATATTTCCGTCTTGCCAGGGCACTGGCCGGGTAACATCACCAACCGTCCCGTTGGGCAAAACGGAATAACGACCAGCGGCTTCTTTGTGCTCAAAGCGCAAAAAGTAATCGCTGTAGTCTTCTCCATCAATAAAAGGGACACGAAAAGCGGGGTGCGCACCGAGATTAAAAAACATGGGCTTGTCGTCCACATTCATGACCTCATGATAGACGATGATGTGTTCGTTACGCAGCCGGTAGGTGATGCGAAAGTCAAACTTATAAGGATACAGCTTCAGCGTTTCTTCACTGTAGCAGAGCCGGAAAGTCAGCCGGTCTTCCGAGTGATAAAACAGCTCCAGGTTGGGGTTATTACGCACCATACCGTGCTTCGGGATGCGGTATTCCTGCCCGTCGATCATCGTCTTCCCATCAGCCAGCATGCCAATAATCGGGAAAAGAACCGGTGCGCTGCTGCCCCACACATCGGGGTCAGCCTGCCAAACGTATTCCCGCCCCGAATCAAGGTTTACAATACTGGCGAGTTCGGCTCCGATTTCGTTGATGGAGATGCTCAGGCGATGGTTTTCGAGGGCGTGGCGCATATGTTGTAGTTGGACTTACGGCGCTAAAGATAGAAAAGTCAGCGGGCATCGTTACCTTACTGTTGCTACGGCGTTTTTCAGGCCTGAGATTCCTTCCCCTTGTCCCTACGATACCACTTCTCCAAATACTTATTTTGCTTCCTGCTGCTCGTTTTTCCGGGCGCGGGCGCGGGTGCAATGGAAGGGATGCAAGAGCAGTGTCACCCCACGGCAGGCTTTTATGCTTCGCCCATCGATGTTTCCCTCCCGGTGGGCGTTAGGTATACACTCAATGGGAGTACGCCCACGGCGGCTTCGCCCATCGCAGATGGCGCTTTCAGGCTTACCCAAACCACCGTCGTTCGTTACGCAGCTTTCACGCCTGCGGGCAAGGTGGATGGCTTCATTCATGGTGCAACCTATTTCATCGCCGAGCCTGACACCCGGCTTATGACCCTGAGCATCGCCATCGACGACTGGCGACTCTTCAATGGCACCAATGGCTGGTTCAGGGCCGGCCCCGGGGCCGACCCCGGCCACTGGAAGCAACCCGGTGCGAACTGGTGGACGAAGCGGGAGCACCCCGCTCACTTCGATCTCTTCGAGGCCGACGGAGCGCTCGTCCATTCTTCCACCGTCGGCTTCCGGATGTTCGGCGGCATGAGCCGCCTGCATCCGCAAAAGTCCTTTTCCCTCTCCGCCCGAAAAAAATACGGCCAAAAGCGAATTAAACACGACATTTTTGAGGGCGCATCCGGCAAGTCCTTCCAGTTTCTGGTAGCCCGCAACGGTGGCTCCGACTGGGGCCGCTCTTACGTTCGCGATGCGCTGCTGACGGGCTTATTGAAAGACGAAAGCTGGGACCTCGACCACCAGGCCGGCCGGCCCGTCCAGGTCTACCTCAACGGAAAATACTGGGGCATCTATCACCTGCGGGAGAAAATCAACCCGCAGTTCATTGCCGACCGGCATGAGATTGCAGATAAAGACAAGATTGACCTCCTAGAACATCAGGAAACCGTTAAGCATGGCCAGCTGGGTAACTACCGCAAACTGGTCCGCTTCATCGAAAACAATGACCTAAGCAAGCCGGCTAACTACCGCCGCATTCAGGAGTGGATGGACGTAGACAACTACCAGCGCTTACAGATCGCCCAGACTTATTTTGACAACCGGGATGCAGGCGGCAACATCCGCTTCTGGCGCGACCGAAGTGACCCCGAGAGCCGCTGGCGCTGGATTTTATACGACGTAGACCAGGGTTTCGGCCTCCACGATCCTACGGCGTACGAGAACAACAGCCTGGCCTTCTACACGGAAGCCAACGGGCCGAGCTGGCCCAACCCGCCCTGGTCTACCTTGCTGCAACGACGGTTACTGGCTAACCCCGGCTACCGCCGGGGCTTCGTCAACCGGAGCCTGGACTATTTAGCGACGGACTTCCGGGCGGAGGTGGTGCTGGCCGCCATTGAGCGGCGGCACGCCGGCCTGGCCTACGATATGCCCCGGCAGCTGCAACGCTGGAAAGGAAAGTCGAAGAACTGGGACATTCACTTCGAGCGACTACGCACCTTCGCCCGGGAGCGCCCCGCTCACCTGCGCGAGCAACTGCGCACCTTCTTCGCAGGGGGCGCTGACCGGGAGGTAAGCATCATAGCTACCGCCGGGGGCTACGTAACCTTAAACCACAACATCACCGTTGACGAGGAAAGCTTCCGTGGCCGCTATTTTGAGAACTTCCCCCTGCACCTGCGCGCCGTCGCCCACCCTGGCTTCCGCTTCGTCGAATGGGAGGGCCTCTCCGCCAAAACCCCGAGTAGCGAACTCTCACTGGGCAATGACCGGGAGGTCAAAGCCATCTTTGAGCCCTTCACCCACCCACTGGCTGACGTTGTGATAATCAACGAAATCCGCCCGCGCGGCAAAGCCGGCGGCGACTGGCTGGAGCTTTACAACCGCTCCACCGAAAGCGTCGAGCTGCTCGGCTGGCAAATTTCCGACGGCCACCACACCACCCGCTTACCCAATGTCACCATCGGCCCAAATGATTACCTCGTCATCTGCGAAAAAGAAGCCGACTTCCGGCGGGCCTACCCTGCCGCCCACATGGTCGTTGGTGGTCTTGGTTTCGGCCTCGATAAAGACGGAGAAACCCTTGGCCTCTACGGCCCCCTCGGCGGCTACGTTAATCAGGTAACCTACACTATTGCGGATCCTGACACTTCCTTCGTGCACGCTCTCGTTTTACCCGGACTTGATAATACCGATATCCGCCACTGGGCCACCCAGTCCGGCAGCGGAACCCCTTGCGCCGCCAACCCCGACTATCTGCAAACCGCCGTCGTTACCCAACAGGACTACTGGCTGCGGATCGGGATCGGGGTTGGGGTGTTGTTGCTGATTGTGGTGGTTCGGTCACGGGTGGGGTAAGTACTCGTTTGTCATACCAATATCGATTACTCCTGAATTCTACTTCGGTCGCGTCCCAGATTCATCCGACCAAAAATCTTCTTGTCGGGCTACCGCCCGCCGAAGATTTACTGTTCCGATGAACGGGGACTGATAGCACCCGCTCGTCGGAACGCTCGAAGACGGCGCGTAGCGCCCGTCCGAGGCGGTCGGAAGAGTCTGGTGCGAACTCTTCTAAAGTACCCTTCATCCCATAATCTCCATCAATACAGCAAATTTCACCCTTTTCCACCGTTCCTAACAGTCTTCTCCACCGCTTTCCACATCGTTTTCCAGCCCTTTTTCCACCACTTTTTGTAGGAACTTTTCCGCTTTGGCAACTCACCTCTCCTTACCTTTGTAAACAGACATGGCCAAGAACAAAATCCAAGACCGGCGAGACAATGCTTCCGGACCCGCGTATTCCAACCGCTCGCGCCTTCGGGAAGCGAACCTCCCTGAATACAGCAAACTCCCACCCCAGGCTCCCGATCTGGAGGAGGCCATCCTGAGTGCTATTCTCATTGAGAAAGAAGCTATGACGAAGGTGCTCGACATCCTCGCTCCGGAGTCTTTCTACAAGCCCGCTCACCAGGCCATCTATCGTAGCATGCGCCGTCTGTTTGAGCGCAGCCAGCCCATTGACCTTTTGATGGTGATGGAAGATTTGAAGAAGGCCGAAGAGCTGGAAGTTATCGGTGGCGCGGCCTATCTGGCCCAATTGACGAGTAAGGTAACCAGCTCCGCCAACATCGAGTACCACGCGCGGATCGTGACGGAGAAATTCATCCAGCGCGAACTCATCCGTACCAGCACGGAGGTCATCAAAGAAGCCTACGAAGACAGTACAGATGTGCTGGACCTGCTGGACAAAGCCGGCAACTTCGTCTTCGAGATCACCGAAAAAAACATGGGCAAGCAGGTGGCCGATATGGGCTCCCTGGCCAACCAGCTGCTGGAGCAGCTCACTATGCTGCGGGACAAAGAGGATGGTCTGACGGGAGTACCCACCGGCTTCACCGAGTTGGATCGATTAACCTCCGGCCTGCAGCCTTCTGACCTCATCATCATTGCCGCCCGTCCGGCCATGGGTAAGACGAGTTTCGTGCTTAGCCTGGCCCGCAACGCGGCGGCGGAATACGGCAGGGGCGTTGCGCTCTTCAGTCTGGAGATGAGTGCCGCCCAGCTGGCCGGCCGTATTTTCAGTCAGGACGCCGAAGTCAACGGCCAGAAGATGCGTAACGGTAAGTTTACCGACGACGAGTGGGAGCGCCTCGTAGATGCCATGAACCGCATCGGCGAAGCACCAATCTACATCGACGATACAGCCGGCATCAACGTTTTCGAGCTACGCGCCAAATGCCGTCGCCTCAAACTGGAAAAAGACATTTCGATGGTCATCATCGATTACCTGCAGCTGATGTCCGGCACCGGAGAATCCAACAAAGGGATGAACCGGGAGCAGGAAGTCTCCGGTATCAGCCGGGCGCTGAAGGGCTTAGCCAAAGAACTGGAGGTGCCCGTCATCGCCCTCTCACAGCTATCGCGTGCAGTAGAGACGCGGGGTGGGGATAAGCGACCGCAGTTGAGTGACTTGAGGGAGTCGGGGTCGATCGAGCAGGATGCCGACATGGTTATGTTCCTCTACCGCCCCGAATACTACGGAATCGAAGAGGACGAGCAGGGCAACTCCCTGAAGGGCACCGCTACCGTCATTGTGGGTAAAAACCGTCATGGTGAAGCAAAAGATATTCGCCTGGCCTTCCAGAATGACTTCGCTAAATTCAGTGACCTCGATGATCCGGACTTTAACCTGCTGCCAGACGATGCGATCTCCAGCCAGTCAGGACCAGCTTACGGCTCAACGACCATCCCGTCCAAGATGAATACGGATGAGGATATTCCTTTTTAGGGAATGGGGAATGAGAGAATGCGGGAATGTTTGCCCCTCCCTCATCAATTCTCTCCTTCAACAATTCTCTCCTTCTCTCTCCCCTCCACTTCCACCGTAAAGCCGGAGGCTTTCGCCAGCAGCTCAATCGTCTCGATCAGGCCGTTACCCTGCTGCCGGGCTTCTTCCACCAGGTGGCTTTCCAGGGCTTTGTCATGCAGGCGGGCTTTGGCCCGCTCGTTGAGTTTACTGTAATCGTCGGAGGAGAAGACATTCCACCAGCTTTCCTTCACGTGCTTGAACTTGACTTGGTGGTCAATGGCCAGCACCTCAGGCTCCGGCAAATTGCTGATGCGCAGGGTCCGGCTTTCCTCATCGATGTCCAGCCGGACTTCTTCCAGGTCATAGCCCACCAGCACCTTCCCGCTTACCTCTACGGCCGCTTCCTTCACGAAGGCAATCGGCGTAGGCAGCGGCAGGTAGAGGGTGTAAGTTTTGGTTTGCTTCGAGTCGAAAATCTCCGCAATATCGCCTTCTACCGTCACCAGCTTCATCACCTTACGGACTTGCTGCAGCAGGATGGTAGATTGCTCCTCCGTGCTCAGTTCCGGACTACGATCCCGGCTAAAACCCCAGAAGGCGGCCATGCCCAACAGGAAGGCAATGACAACGGCAATCAGGGTTGTTGATAACTTTTTCATATCCGTAAGTTAAGGGAAGCTCCGAAAGAAGAGCTCTAATACTCGACGAGCAGTATCTTCAGGTAGCCAAAAGAATCTCTCGGGGCTATTTCTGTAACACCTCCAAAGTGCAGTAGCCCAAAAGACCAACGAACCAACAGACTACTCCACCTGCGCCGTCATCGGATACTTCAGCCCCTTATAGCTCTTCAGCACCGCCTTAACGCTGCCAACGCTTACCGGAGATTCGATCAGGACGGGAATTTTATTCTCGTCGTCGGTCACGTAAATTTTCATTTCATCCCCTTCTTTAAACACGTCTCCGGCGATGAGCTGCGGGCTGAATTTCTGCGTCCTGAAGCGACCAACACCCTTTACTTTGGTATCTTCTTCCGGGCCGAGATACTTTAGAGAGAGCGGATAGATTTCCTGGTCCATCAGAATTTTAATGGGGATTTTCTGGTCAACCGTCATCTCTTCATAGTCAAGATTCCGGGCGTAGTAGACGATTGAAATCAGATCGTGCATACATTCTTCCAGGGGAATTTCTTTTTCTTTGAGATCATCACGGGTTTTACCGCGGGCACTGACGGCCCGGCCTTTGTCCTGGTAAAAAGTCGTCCGGTCATAGCGGGTGTAGCCGCCTTCCTGAATGTCCTTAATGTGAATTTTGGGCAAGAGCGTTTTTTTGTCGAGGTAGCTTTCGTAGTTATCCCGAACGCTGTAAAACCACTCGTAGCTTTCATAAGTGCGTCCCCTCACCATCACGTGATATTGGTTCGGCAGATCGTGTACGAGAAAGGTGACTTCACCGGCGGCGAGCCAAACGAAGTTCCAATTGTAGTAAAGTTTGTAAACGATTTTTTCGCCTGCCTGAAAGACGTTGTTTTCCGTTTCACACACATCAGCGGGCAGAGCCATCGGCGGATGAAATGCTGAGGGAGCAGGCGCGGACGCAGGTGCCGTGGAGGTCAAAGGAGCAAGGTATTCCCCTCCGCTGAAATCCACTGCTGCCGTGTTCAGCAACAGTCCTGCCGGTAAGGCGAACAAAAGAGCAAGGCGTAAGAGAAATTTCATCGTTTTTCTTTTTTGACGATCAGCCAGTAGCCGGGTAACGCCGGTAACAGAACATTAACCGCGAACAGGGTGGTGAAAGCAGCCAGGGTAGCTACGGCTGCTTCCGGGGAGTCTCCCCATAATAACAGCCCAAGTTCCGTTCGGGTTACAAGATTAACGCCGGGCGGCAGCGGAATGCCTGCCTGCACCAGATAAATACCGGCAATTCCTGCCAGTCCTTCCAGCAAGGGCAACTCCAGGCCGAAGAACCAGAGTAAGAGGTAGAGCTGTGTACAGTAAACGGTAAACCGCAGACAA
Source organism: Neolewinella agarilytica (assembly GCF_900110645.1). Classification (GTDB taxonomy): domain Bacteria; phylum Bacteroidota; class Bacteroidia; order Chitinophagales; family Saprospiraceae; genus Neolewinella; species Neolewinella agarilytica. The sequence continues at coordinate 213,073 of NZ_FOFB01000003.1, read as the reverse complement.
GCGTAGCCTCCGGCCCGCAGCATTAACCCGGTTTTAACGTGTTCAAGCCCTTCTTTCAGCTGGGTGTTGGCCAGCCCGAAGCGTTTTTCGGCCCAGGCAATCAGTTTTAGCAGCAAGGGCTTTCCGCCCCACCAGCCGGCGGCTAAGAGCAGTGGCCCGATGGGCCACAGCCAGGCCACGGCAAAGGGGAGGCGCTCGCGCAGCAGACCGTCAGCCGTCCACATCAGTGCTGGCCAGGCCAGCAGCAGAAAGGCCACCCACTGGCAGGCACTGCCCAGCACGGAGCTGGTAAGGACGCCGGGCCATTCGTGCCGATCGGCCACCAGCAGTCGGCCCCCAATCTCTCCGATCCGGTTCGGGGTGGCGGCGGAGAGGCTTACGCCAGCCAGCGTAGCCCGTAGCGTGCGGGGAAAGCTCCAGGGAAGAAAGGCCCTTAACAGCAGGAACCATTTACGGGCTTCGATCCACCAGTTCAAGGGCATCAGGATGACGGCCAGGAATAAATACTTCCACTGGCCTGGTCGGGCCAAAGCAGCACCAAAGGCGGCCCAGTCCAACTGCTCGCTCAACCTGCGAAAATGCCAGGCAAAAGCCATCAATACCACCACCGTCAGTAGTCGCAGGCCCCACTTCCGGGTCGTCGCACTAAATATTTTATTCCGGGATGACGTCAAATTATTTGTTTGTTTCCTTTAGGTAATCGTACTTTGTTGAGCAGTCTACCTAAGGGTTTACTTCACCTTTGACTAAAACGCGAAGCGTTTTCCAGAGCCCCTCTCCCGCAGTCTTGCGGGAAGGAGTTGGGGAAGGGGTTTACCGCACAAAACTACAACATTGCCCACCCCCAAGTCCACTAAAAAAGAAACACCGGTCTACCGCATCCTCGGCGTTGACCCGGGAACGGTAGTATTAGGCTTTGCGGTAGTGGAGATTCACCCCCGCTCCCGGCGCATCCTTGAGTTAGGAACGCTAAAGCTGGCGAAATTCCCGGACCATGCAGAGCGACTTGCGACTATTCACCGGCGGTTGACCCAGGTGATCGGCACACACAAGCCATCCGTGATGGCCATCGAGAGTCCGTTCTTTGGCAAAAACCCACAGTCTATGCTCAAGCTGGGGCGCGCACAGGGCGTCTGTATGGCCGCTGCCATGGGACAGGGCCTTGAGGTAACGGAATACGCTCCACGAAAGATAAAACAGTCCATCGCCGGCAACGGTAATGCCAGTAAAGAGCAGGTAGCGGCCATGCTGCAAAATGAGTTTGCGTTGGACCTTTCCCGTGTGCTCGATGATGCTACCGACGCCCTTGGGGCGGCCATGTGCCATTATTACCAGACAAAGGGGCTCGGAGGCGGGAAAAAATTTAGCGGTTGGGAAGGATTCATCAAGGCTAACTCGGGGCGGGTGAAGAAGTAGGTGAGCCATATTCTCACTCACCTGTCAGACGTATGGTTCCAATTCTCAACTCATATTATGGTAAGGCAATGGTAGCACGGATAGCAATTAACAAATTGTATATTTTGATATCTCACCATTACTCCTTAACTTTATTTTAAAGTTACTTAGTTAAGCACAGAAAACTAGAGTAATTTTACTCTTCGAGGCATTTTACAATGTAACACCGTAGTGTTTTTTTTTAAAAACAAAAACCAACTTACTGTGTTTTTCAACGGTCCTATTGTTCCCTATTAAAAATCCAACCTCTAAAGGATACTTATAAAATTTATTCACCTATTATCGGTAGATCAATACTGATATTCAACAAACTCACCATCATGAGAAAACATTCAATTAGGATTAGTTTATTAGCCATCTTGTTTATGTTTACTTTCGCACAAGTATCAACACAGACTATTCAAGTTGGCCCTCCTGTACCTGCAAAAAAATATGGGCTTAAAAAGTGCCCTGATGGCACTTTTGTCATACGCTGTGGTTTTGGAGAAGGTATTTGCCAACCTTTTCTTCAATTACCATGCCCTGGACAAGAATATTAGTAAAATAAAGTTGCATCCCTCAATATAAAAATTGAGGGATGCTTTCTACTTATTATGAAAAATTTCATTTCTATCTTAGTGACACTGCTCCTCTTAAGTAGTTGCAGCCAAGACAATCGTGAAGTTGGCATGAAAACAAACATAACGAATGCTGCATTTTCTGACAAATTGGAGCTCGAAGATGTAATTAGTAGCATCGAGCACATCCCACTTTATCTGAGCAGTGATGTTGAATACTTGCATAGCATCGATAAAATAAGACTATACAATAACAATATATATATTCTTCAAGAAAAAGATTTGGGCATTTTCTTATACAAATTTAGTTATGATGGAAAATTAAAGAGTTTCCTCAATGGAAGTGTTGGCAAATTTAAATTATACAGTGTTTCTGATTTTATAGTCAATGATAGTGGCCTATACCTTACAGACACATACACATCCTCCGTTTATTTATTAGACCACTCATTTAATTTACTAGAAAAAAAACTAACACCATCTAGTATTGGTTTAAAAAATATAGCTTTTCACCATAGTAAGATATTAGCTCGGGTTGATTTTTCCGAAAACAATTCAAACTTACCTTCATTACTTTACAGTTACGACACAAATGAAGAATCACTTAAACCTATAGAAGAATTAAACCATCTAGTTAATGTCCCAGGAATGGGGACTAATATTATGTACTTTGAAAACTTTCATTATACTGACAAAAAAAACTTGACTCTTTATACAGATTTAATCAATAGCGACTTATACATTATCGACAACTACAAGGTACTGAATAAAATAAGTATTGATTTCCCAGAAGAAATTTGGATAGAAAAAACAGAACTTGAAAGAATTAGATCATTAACAAATGAAGAAATCAGTATGATGCTGCTCGAATCAAAAAAGAGCTTTGTAATTGAGCAAGCATACATGAAAGGAACTATAATTGTTTTCACCTTTACATCTATTGGGAAAAGATACTACGCTTTTGTAGACACAAAGAACAATAGCTCCATCTACTTTGAATACAACCTGTTTAATGAAAAACGAAATCAGATTGATCGCTTAGTTCCTCTCAGAAATCTCTCGGGCATAGATGCAAATGGTAAAATGATCTTTTCGATGGATTATGAGCTCTACAAGTATTACATCAATCTCGATGAGAACATAGATACTGAAGAGTTTTTTTCAGAAAGAGAAAAAGGGTACATATGTTCTCATGTCATTTCTATAGCTACGACTACTTCTATGCAGGAAGTATTTAGATAACTCTTCTCAACAAGGTCCATCGCTATCAAAAGATCAATTCTTTGCACCTGCGACCGCGCCCTGTTTTTCCGAAATGCGGCAACCTACAAGACCACCGAACCACAAAACTACCTCGCCGCCAACCACTGCCGCCGCAGCATCCGGCAACTTCGCTCACTGCTGCCTGCATCCACGGCCATTTGCATACTCCCGATGGCTTTTTCCATCATCTCCGTCGTCCAGCTTCCGGAGACGCAGCGGCATTCGTTGATTTTATTTTCCATTGCCGCGTGGTAACGTAAAGCCGTACAAACCGGCCCGGATTTATTGCCCCGGCAGCGCTGACTCAAACTCCGGGCGGGGCTAAGATCAAAGGTCCCAACAGGGAAGTGTAAATGGTGCGCCGGCAATTGATCGTGTCGCAAACTACCGCTACCATCTCCGTGCAGACGCAGGTGCCAACCGGTATGATTTTCGATCTCAGCGTAATCCAGATCGGAGATGATGATCACGGGCTCCGCTCCACTGCATCCAAACAGTAGAAATGGAACAAATAGCAAGATGGACCAATGAATGGGCATAGTCTCGGGTATTCCGGCAACCATACAGATGCCAATGGGTTTCCCTTTGGTGTCCGGTACCGAAAATTAATCCTGCGCTCCTTGATCAAATACGAAACATATACCCTTGACAACGGCCTGACGGTCGTGCTACATCACGATCCCAAGCGGACCGTCGTTGCCGTCAATGTTCTTTATAAAGTAGGCAGCCGTAATGACCCGCCGGGGCGGACGGGCTTCGCTCACCTGTTCGAGCACCTCATGTTCGCCGGCAGCGAAAACGTGCCGGACTTCGACGATGCCCTACAACTCGCCGGCGGCGAGAATAATGCTTTCACCAGCGCAGATTACACGCTCTACCACGAGACGCTTCCCGCCGCTAACCTGGAAACCGCCCTATGGCTGGAGAGCGACCGGATGCGGCAACTCCTCTTCAGCGAGAAATCGCTGAAGACGCAGAAAAAGGTTGTCGTCGAAGAATTCAAAGAAACCTGTCTGGAGGAGCCCTACGGTGATCTTTACCACCACCTCAATGAGCTGGTTTATAAAGTCCACCCCTACCGCTGGCCGGTCATTGGTGAAAAATTCGAACACATCGAGGAAGCTACTTTGGCGGACGTGAAGGACTTCTTCTACCGCTATTACCGCCCGGACAACGCCGTGCTGAGCGTCGCTGGCGGGTTCCAGCCCGATCGCATCCGCGAGCAAATAGCGGAGTGGTTTGCGGACATCCCCGCCTCTTCGCCGGATCATCTACGCCCGGAACTCCCCGTGGAGCCCGAGCAAAAAGAAACCCGCCGCAAAACCGTGAGGGCTGATGTTCCCAGCCCCGTCATTTACCTCAACTTCCGCACTCCCGGACGGTTACATCCTGACTTCCCGGCCATCGACATTCTCTGTTTCCTGCTGGGCACCGGCCGGTCCAGCCTGCTCTATCGCCGGCTTGTTCGCGACGGCGATCTCTTCGCCGAAGTCTCCGCCAGTCACAACGATAGCCTGGACTCCGGAGCCATTCTCATCGACGCCCGCCCCGCCGAGGACGCTGACTACGCTGACGCCCGTGCGGCGCTCTTCTCCACCATCCGTGAGATGAAAGAGAACGGTGTAAGTCAGGAACAACTGGACAAAGTGATCAACCGCCTGGAGCAGTCTAACCACTACAAAACCATTAGTGTGGTCAGCCGGGCCACGGAGCTGGCGTTCTACGCTTCACTCGGGCAGCCGGAGATGATCAATACCGAACTGGACCGCTACCTCTCCGTTACCGTCGAAGACGTCAACCGCGTGGCACGGGAATATTTACGGGAGGAATTGTTGAGTGAGGTGGAGTACTTGGTGGAGGAGGAAGAGAATGAGGGAATGGAGGAATGAGAGAATGGGCCTTGGGTAGGGCGACCTTCAATTGCACTTCTATTTCACTCACGCTTTAAACGGCTGGCTTTTCGGAGCGGAGCTCCTCAACCGGAGACTAACAACGCAGGCCCGTCACACTTACCTATGTGACGGGCCTACATTACTACCGACTACAATACTACCGTCTATCTCCGTACCACCAGCTTACCGCTCCCCAGCTCACCGGCTGCGCGCAGTTGATAGTGGTAGGTTCCGGCGGGCAGCGCCCGGGTGTCGAGGCGGAGCGACTGGCTGCCAGCGTCCAGGTTCTGGAGGCGGCGGGCGATCTGCCGGCCGAGAGCGTCGAAGAGGAGGAGCTCGGTAGCACCTGCCTCCGGCAGGTCGAAGCGGAGATCGGTGAAGTCTGCCGCTGGGTTAGGCACCGCCGGGTAGAGGCGGAAGGCCGAAGTCGCTACTGCGGGAGCCATCTCATTGATCGTTGGAATCAGGCGGCTGGCGGTAGCGTTGTGCGCCGCAGCGTCCATGGCGTTGGGGTCGAAGCTTAGCCAGGCGTCCGTGGAGCGGAAGCGGTCCGTGACGCGCACGGCTACTTCAACCAGGCTTGCACCTGCGGTGAGCGCCTGCGCCTCTCCCGTTTCGCTAAACCAGCTCAGTAGGAGTTGGCCACGTTCGCTCAGGCGATCGCCGATCACCAGTTCAGGAAGGCTTGCTCCGGCAACGCTTACGAGCTCCAGTCCGTCCGCCAACTGCAGGCCACCCTGGAAGGAAACCAGCTCCTGCGCATCGGCCAGATCAAGGCGTAGCGTGTAGGTCTCCCCTACTTGCGGATTTTCGGGAAGCGCCAGCTCAAGTGCCAGTTCGCCGGTGCTACGACCGGGGTCAGCATCACCGATGAGGTCACCGATTTTGACGCCGGTAAACATCACCATTGAATCGCTTTCCAGCACGACTTCCGCGCGGCGCGGCGCGGGGAAGACGTTATTCTGGTTCCAGTCAGCGGGGAACTCGTGCGAATCAGGGATGAAGGTCCAGCTATTACAACCGGGCACTTCTTCCAGGTCGTCAATCAGCAGTCGTTGCAGCAGGTAGAGGTCCAGGTTAGTGAAGCTCTGGCTGCAGTTAGCGTCAAGGGAAAGAATCTGGCGCGGGTCTACAATCTGCGGTACTTCGTAGCCCAGCAGGAGACGCTGGCCGAGGAAGATTTCGAAAGACGACAAACCGTTACGCGGATCGGTGTTCTTCACCGGCTCCAGGTAGTACATCCGTCCCATCAGCAGGCCTGCGGGCGTTGAGGCGATGCCGTCTGCATTATCCGGCAGTTCAAAGATGTAGCTACCGTTAGGCTCTGACAATTCGAAGATGACCGGTTCAATGGTCTCATCATCCAGGTTATAGGCCATGGAGCTGATGTTACCTAATACATTGTCCGCTACGGTTACGAAGCCGGGAATGTAGGTCGTTGGCACCAGTACGGGCACACCATTCTGGATCGCGCTTACCTCAAGGCTGACGGGACCTTCGGCCAGCATAATGTCTGAACTACCCGTTGACATACCAAGATCGAAGTGCAGGTAGAACAAGACATTGACGTTACCCTCCAGATCGATTCCTTCGGAGCCGTTGGCGACGAAGGTGAAGCTGTTGTTGCTCGTGTTGAACTGCGGCAGGATGGCGCCGGCGCTGACGTGGGTCATGGTCGCTACGTTTCCATCAACGAGTTCAAAGGTACCGGAGATCGTCGCCAGGTTTTCCATTCCCTGGATGGAGACCGGCACCGATACGGAGTTGCCGCCGAAGCTGGTAGCGCTACCGACGATGATCTGTACATTATCCGAAGCGATTGCTTCAACCTCCTGGCAGAAGGTCGCATCGCCACACTCATTGGTTATCGTCAGGCAAACGTTGTACGTTCCTCCGGTAGCGTAAACGTGTAGAGGGTTAGGCTCATCGGAAGTGTTTCCATCGCCAAAATCCCAGCTGACAGCTCCCGATCCGGAATTATTCACCAGCGTAGCGGTTAATCCATTCACTTCGGCGTTGAAGCCGACGAAGGGCAGGTCGCCCGTTCCGCCACCAACGACACCGTTGAAGTTCATCTCAGAGCAACCATCTGCGCTGAAGGCGCGGATCATGTAGTCTCCGGGAGGAGCGGCAATGTAGAGTTCGTCCATCACGTCCAAAAACTGATCGGATAACGGACCAGCCAGTACGACGCGGTACGGGCCATTGCCGCCGATGAAGTCGAGGTGGAAGCCACTACTGTCACAGCTGTTATCAATCGTAACGTCAAAGAGGTTAGCCGAAGAAGACTGTACGTTGATGGTTTCCATATCCATGCAGCCAGTTGCGTCGGTCACTTTGAGTTTATACTCACAGGGTTCCCGGTTAACCAGCTCAAAGATTCGTTCACTGAGGGTGAAGGTGGTATCTACTGTATTATCACACAGTCGGGTAACCTCTACGTTGAAGGGAGGTACACCGCCGTTGATATCACTCCAGAGTTGGTTGAGTTGATTACAGTCGTTGAAGATCAGGGAGGTGACGAGGTCGAGGTCCGTCGTCGTATTATTGATCGTGAACTGCGCCGTTTCAATACAACCGATGCTGTCCGTTACGAAGACGGTATAGTCTCCGCTGGGCAAATCGCCACGGGCGTAGTCCGTGTCATCGGTTTCAAAGCTACCGGATACGGGGCCTTCATAAGTGATGGTGAAGGGGGCTGTGCCACGAACGATATCGAGGGAGAAGAAACCCAGTTCATTACACTCGCCGGAGCCGAAGTCGATATCGAACAGGTTGACCGGAGCGGGGAAGACGGTAATGACGTCCATGTGCATACAGCCCGCTGCGTCGGTGACGATGATTTTATAATCACAGGGAGGCAGGTCCATGAGTTCGAAGCCCAGGTCTCCGGTTACAAAGTCCGTCATCGTCGTTCCGTCACAGAGGCGGACAACTTCGATGGAGTAAGGTCCGGTACCGTTGAAAATGTCGACCCAAATCTGGTTGTACTGTCCACACTCATTGTAGATCAGTGCGGCGGTCAGTACCAGGTCACTGGTGGTAGCCACTACGGTAACACTTTCGGTTTCCGTACAACCGGCGGCATCCGTCACCGTGAAAGTATAGGTACCTGCGGGTGCGTCGTTGATGGAAAGTGCGTTGCCGTTTACGGTATTGTCTCCGGAAATCGGGCCGGTATACGTCACCTGATAAGGCGTCGTACCCCGGGTAAAGTCAAGATCGATACGACCGTCTTGTCCACAGGGGCCGCTTACGGGCGTTGGCGTGAACAGCTCCGGAGACTCGTCTTCCACACAGCTTTCCGTTGTCACCATACAGCCAAGGGCATCGGTAACTTTTACTTCGTAGCAACATTCGTCGAGGTCCTCCAGCTCAAAGCCGGAAACATTCAGGCTGAAGCTGGTATCGATGGCGCCGTCACAGAGGCGGGTCACCACTACGCTGTAGGGTAGCACTCCGCCAATCACATCATTCCAGAGTTGGTTGTATTGGCCGCAATCATTGTTGATAACTGCGGTGCTTAGGCTGAGATCGCTGGGGATATCATCGATCATCACCGTCTCCGTTTCCATACAACCGTTGGCATCGGTAACGGTGAAGGTGTACTGCCCGGGCGTTAGATCGTCCAGTTCGAAGGTAGTACCGTTGGTCGTCAGGTCCGCTGATTCCGGTCCGCGGTAGCTTACGCTGAAAGGCCCTACGGCGTTGCTGTTCATTATTTCTACTACAACGCCACCGTCCTGACCACAGACTCCGTCATTAGGAATAACGTTGAAGAAATTATAAGCCTCCACACAAACCGTCGTAGTGGTACTACAGCCGTTGGCATCCGTAACGACCATCTCATAGCAGCAAGGCTGCAGGCCGACGATCTCAAATCCGTTGCCAGACATTTCTACCGTCACGGGGCTTTCTTCTTCCCCACATACGCGGGTAACCTGTACGTCATAGGGGCCGGAGCCACCTTCGATGTCGTTCCAGATTTGATCCGGACGGCCACAATCATCCGCTACCACGCTGGAGATGACCTCCAGGCTACCGTCGTTATTGAGGGTAATGGTTTGCGTGTCTTCACAACCATCGTTGTTCGTCAGGGTAAAGGTGTAGGTTCCGGCGGGCAGATCCGTGACCCGGTACTCCTGAGAAACGAGGTTGACGTTGCCACTCTCCGGGCCGGTCCATTCAATGAAGTAAGGCGTATCACCAGCGGTGATATCCAGGTCGATCGCGCCGGTACCTCCACAGGAGCCTCCGTCGGTAGACAATACCAGAATGTCTGCGTCAGGGTCTACATCTACGGTAACCTGCCGGGTGCTCTGACAGCCCGCAGCGTCGGTTACCTGAATGGTATAATCGCAGTTGGGCAGCCCCATCAGATCGAAAGTATTCTCAAAGACGCGGAAGCTCTGGTTCTGATCAGGACAGCTGGCGGCGGTCACCACTACATCGAAGGGTGCTTCTCCGCCATTGAGCAGGGTACGAATATTATCCACCTGACCACAGCCGGCACCAAACACGAAGCTCTGTTGGTTGGCGCCCGAAAGGCCACCGTTGATGTTTATTTCCCGGGTAGCCGTACAGCCGCCGAAATCGGTAGCGACGAAGGTGTAGTTGCCCGGTGGCAGATCTACCGTCGCAACGCCGTTGCCGCCTACATCAGCGGTACCGGAGAAAGTTCCCGTCCAGCTGACGCTGTAGTTCGGTGTTCCGCCACTGACGATCAGTTGAAGATCAGAATTGTTGTCGCCACAGGCGGCCGTCATCTGGGTAACGGTGAAGCCGAGGCTGCCGCCGTTGTCATCAACGAAAACGGTTTCGGAAGCATCACAGCCATCCGCACTCCAGATGGAGAAAGTGTAAGTACCGGAGGCCAGGCCGTTGATCACGGTCACGGCCTCGTCAGCCGTTACGGTTCCCGAGGTCGGGCCACTGTAGTTAATGGTGTAGGGAGCTGTTCCCGTGCTGACGTTGACCCGGGCGGCGCCCGCAACACCACAGTTTGCGGGTGTGGCGGATACCGTTGCTTCCAGCTCACTGTTACCAACAACAACCTGCTGCTCGAAGCTACAGCCGGTAGCGTCCGTGAGGATGAAGCTGTATTGCCCGGCGGGCAGATCGTGAATCCGGAAATCATAGCCGTTTACCACCTGAGCACCCGTGACCGGGCCAGTTGCCAGACGAACAGTGTAGGGAAGCGTACCACTATCGGTATCGACCACGATTTCGCCGAGGCTACCGTCACAGCCAACGGGTTCGCTGCTGACCGTTACGTCGAGGTTGCCGTTGGACTGACCAACGGTCAGTGTTCTGGATACGCTACAACCGGAAGCATCCGCGATGGCCACCGTATACTGGCCTGTAGGCAGCGGGGAAATGCCGAAGCTGGTCCGGCTGGTCGTAAGCGTAGTATTGATCCGGCCACTCAGGTAAACGGTGTAAGGAGCCGTTCCCGGGTTGGTCATGTTGACCCGAATACTGCCTTCCTCACCACAACCTGCGTCGATGGGAGTAAAGGTGGCATCCAGGCCGCCGTCTCCGGCGGTGATGGTGAAGACGAGTTCCGTTTCACAGCCGTTAGCGTCTTCGATCCAGGTCGTGTACGTTCCGGGAGGGAGGTTAGCGAAAGTAAAGTGGCCATCGTAGCTGGTCGCCGTGCGACAAACCGGCCCGACGTAGTGAGCCGTATAAGTCGGGCTGCCACCCGTAACGCTGAGCTGGATGGAGCCACCGCTTTGCCCGCAGGCCGTACCGGACTGGCTCAGGATTTGTGTTTCCAGCGCACAGCTGGCTTCACAGTCTACCCGGAGGGAGTAGTTGGAGATGGCACCATTGTACCCGTCAACTACCACATAATAGGTACCCGCTGGCAACCAGGCAATATCAATTCTTTCATTATTGGTGCCGGAGTTCTGGCTGAACGTGAGGCAAGACCGCCGGCTACATTCGCTGAGCAGGAAGAGCTCCAGGTTGGCCGTCATTCCAGTCAGGTGGATGCTGACCGGGCCTTCTTCCGTGATGGTAAAAGTGTGGACGATCTCCGGACCGTTATTTTCTACGTTGAGCTGAGGCCCGCAAGTGTACGTACTCACATCGTCCGTACCGCCAGCGTTGGTACCATTATAAGTAACGCCACAGCTCAGGGGAACACGCTCGCTACAATCGAGGTAACCACAGCTGAGTTCCAGGCGGTAATCGCCACCAGGACCAGCATAAGGTGCGTCCACAATGATGTAGTAGGTACCGTTAGGCGCATCTTCCAGCACGATACCCTCATTATTCGTTTGAGAGTTAGAAGTAGTACTGTGGCCCACGACCTGGTAATTACTGCAGTCTCCGGTGAGCAGGAAGATATCCATGTTCAGGCCGGGAGTCATGATCTCAAGGCCAATCTGCAGGTCACCTGCGGAGGTCTTTTCAAAAACGTATACCCGGTCCGTACCCTGCATACGAACGCTGGTGGCACCGGGGTAATCCGTAATCTGGTTACCGGCACCAATGGTCGTTTCGTTCGGCAGGTAATCGCCACAGCTAATTACCGTTGCCTCATTACACCAGCCGGAAGCACCGTTACAGGGCCCGGAGGTGTAGTTCATCACACCGGCCGCCTCAGCGAAACAGGCGTTGATGTAAGTCTCGTCGTTACAACCACAGACATAGTCTGGAGTAGTTCCACAGTCTTCCGCTATCCCGATCATAGTGGGATCCACACAGCCGTCACCACAACCACCACTGACGTAGCTCCGGACACCGGAAGCTTCCGCTGCACAGGCGCTGGGGTATTGCTGGCCGTCACAGCCACAAACCGGGCCGCTGGCATTGTCGCAGTAAAAACTGATAATTCCGTTGTCCTGGTTAACGCTCGTACCACTGCTGATGGCAATCAGCGTGGGATCGTAACAGGAAAGGTCGCTGGGGTTACAGACGCCAACACTGTAATTGGTAACTCCGGCAGCCTCGGCAGCACAGGCGTTGGCATAGGTAACGCCATTGAAACCACAGACCGGCTCATAGGAAGAAGGACAGTTAGCGTCCGGATTCATGGCGAAGGGATCCAGACCGGGGTTCCAGCAGGCACCGGCGGTGTAAACCGTAATACCGGCGGCCTCCGCAAAACAACTGTTCAGGTAGGTGCGGCCGTCGTTTCCGCAGACGGGGCTGACGGTGAGCGAACAACCCGTATCTCCGGACAGCACAATGGGATCAGTCGCCACCCGGTAGGAATTCATGGAGGGGTCATGCAGCACGATGCTGTCAATAACCACGGCGGCAGTGTCCAGCTGGTCAATATTAAAGCCAGGAGAGAACGGAATCGCCACTCGACCGATGATGCCATCAGCGCGCAGGGCGCGGTGGTGGATGGCCGTGAGGGTATAATTGATGATTTGTGCGCTACTGTCTACGGTCAACCAGTTCAGCATGGCTTTCCCGCCGCTCAGGGCAGCTTCGGCGCTCGTTTCTTCTCCGTAGGAATAGTCTTTGAAAAGTCCATCGGAGAAAGAAGCGTAAAAGCTGATGCCATGGAAGCGGTCGAAGCTCGAATCCCGGCCGGTAAGCTGCACCTCGAAATTGAGGAAAGTACCCGTTGCGGTGAGTTCGACACCAGCGGGGACCAGGAGAAGTTTCGCATCGTAGTTCGCCGAGGTATCGGGAAGTTCGTAGGCGTCATCCGTTTGGGCGCTGACGCGGGTGCGGTGTTGGTTTTGAAAGAGCACGGGGAGGTCGAAACCAGAGATGCGACCGTCACCATCCATATCGGCGTAGGCCAGGTTTCGTTCGTCAGGGAATTTGAGGTCCCAGGGCGTACCCATCTTTTGCCCGACCCAGTCGGTAGTTGCGTCGGGTCGCTCGAAGCCACGGACACCGTACGCGCGGGCCCAGTAGAGCATATCCGCGCCGTTAACCTGTCCGTTATCATTAACATCACCCGGCCAGATCAACTGCTCCTGCGCGGAGAGCGAAACAGACACTAAGGAGAATAGAATGAGTAGAATACCTGATGTAAAGTTGCAGAACATAGTCGGGATTATGGGAAGTCAAAAATCGGTAGATAGGCAAACTCCGTAATCGGTCGTCGGAGCTAAAACATGTAGTGGTTCATAGTTGACCTGCGGGAAAGTTGATTTCCGTAGGCCATTTTGAAAAAGCAGTAGTACTCCTTTCCCATAAAGCCTGACGTATATAATGCACTGTAGTCACTTCGATGGGAGCAGGAATCACAATCTGCTTTAACGTCATAAAGATAGACAATTCAGCGATTGTTACGGAGTTTAGCCCACAAAGACGCCCTTTTATGGGGATACAACTACCGTTTCCTCAATGACAACGGAAAAAGGAAGGTGTTGGGCAGCAGTGTTAAAAAGGGCTTAAGAGTGAGAAGTTGGAGCCCATGACGAAGCAATAAGTTTTATAAAGCACCTTATCGGAGCGGGTAAGCTCCGGTTGAGGAGCTCCGCTCCGAACGCGACCGGGGCCGCAGGCTCCCGGAGCGGGTATGTGCGGTAGACTCTCTGACCAAATGCTTTGGTTGCCGAATGGCAAGGAGGCACTACCCCGCCTGTCTTTTGTTGCTTTATACGCTTTCTCGGCTTGCGCCTCGTGCTTTCGGAGCGGAGCTCTTCAACCGGAGGCAACTGGTGATGATGATAACAGCGGCACTCCGTCGCTTAGCACAAATCTTCAGTGCCTCAACCGGAATTTGCTAGTATCTTACCCTTCGTTTTTCGATCATACAGATATACTCCCCGATGGCCAGGCTTTTACTCCTACTTCCCTTTATTCTATTGCTGAGCAGTTGTGACGATGGCGCCATGAAAGAGCTGATCGCGCTACCGGCCGACGGCCCGGTGTTGCTTGTAGGAGAAGCGAACAGCGGGCCACTGGAGGCTTTGCGGCAGGCGATGGGCAAGCCCTCCAACGTAGCGGCTTACCGAATGCTGGAGGAAGACAGCCTCTTTCAATACCGTAACCTCACCCTGCTGCGGCCGGACTATGACAGCCTGACGGCACACCGCCGGACATCGGTCGAGCGATTCGTGATGAGCGGTGGCCGACTGCTCATCATTGATGAGCGCCCGGCGGTACCCTACGCCTGGGCCTGGTACGAAAGCGCTCGCTCCGCTGCGCCACCAAGCTCCACGCTGGGCAACGGGCAGGTGCTCGCCGTAGCGGACAAAAGCCCGGAGATGCAGACTTTTTTTACCGCCGAGCTTCCCCCTGCACCTGCGTCCGCGCCCCAATTGCCCCTCTCCGCCCCGAAAGACGACCGCTTTCAAATGCAGGTACTGGACGACAACATCTACGAGCCCATGGAAATGGAAGTGCTGCCCAACGGCAGCGTCCTGTTCCTGGAACGCCGCGGCAAAATGAAGCTCTGGAGCAAGGGAAGCACCCGGCTTGTACACGATTTTGATGTTTGCATTGAAGGCAACTACGAAGACGGGCTGCACGGCCTGGCACTCGACCCCGGCTACGGGCAGGATAACGACTGGATTTACCTCTACTACACGCCCGCGCCCTGTGATTCACTGGACCAACTGCTGAGTCGCTTCGACTACAAAAACGGCGTGATCGACACCGCCAGTGAAGTCGTGATGCTGCGCGTTACCGTACAGCGCGACAAGTGTTGCCACAGCGGCGGTGGACTGGAATTCGACCGTAACGGACTGCTCTATCTCAGCACCGGAGACAACACCAGCAGTAAGGAAAGCGACGGCTACAGCCCACTCGATGAGCGCCCCGGCCGTGGCCCCTTCGACGCCCAGAAGTCGAGCGGAAACACCGCCGACCTGCGCGGAAAAATTCTACGCATCCGGCCGATGCCCGATGGCACTTACGAAATCCCCGAAGGCAATCTCTTCGCGGACGGCGAAGGCGGCCGCCCCGAAATTTACACCATGGGCTGCCGCAATCCCTTCCGCATTGCCATCGATCCGTGGACGAATTATCTCTACTGGGGAGACGTGGGCCCCGACGTCGGTCAGCCCGGCAAGTACGGCCCCGAGAGCTACGATGAGTGGAACCAGGCACGAACGGCCGGCAATTTCGGCTGGCCCTATTTCGTGGGCGACAACTATGCCTTCAATGAGCGGGACTTTGCGACGGACGAAGTCGGCGCGCCCTTCAACCCCGATGCTCCCGTGAACGCCTCACCAAACAATTACGGTGCCCGCAATTTGCCACCAGCGCGACCAGCCTTTATCTGGTATCCTTACGGACCGAGTGAGGAGTTCCCCGTCCTCGGTCAGGGCAGCCGCTCGGCGATGGCCGGTCCGTTTTTTGATAAAGATAACCTTGTGCCGATCACCAACAGCGCCCTGCCGGAATATTACCACGGCAAGTGGTTCATCTACGAGTGGGCGCGGAGTTGGATCAAGGTGGTTACGCTCGACTCCGCCCGGCAGGAGATCGTGCAGATGGAAGACTTCCTGCCGGAGCTGACCATCTCGAAGCCGATCGACTTCAAGTTCGGCCCGGACGGCTCCATCTACCTGCTCGAATACGGCAACGATTACTTCCTGAACAACCCGGACGCGCGGCTGATTCGGATTAGCTATTCGGCTAAAAACCGTCCGCCGGTGGCGAATTTGCTGGCCGACGAAACGGCCGGCGGCATCCCCTTCCGCCCTACCCTCTCCGCTGCGGGCAGCAGCGACCCCGACCCGGAGGACAGCCTGAGTTACCGCTGGTTTCTGGACGGTAAGCTGATGGCGGAAACGATGGAGTACTCCCCGATGATTACCCAGGCGGGCAGCCATTCTCTCCGCCTGGAAGTGAGCGACCTGGCGGGTAGCACCTCCGAATCCAGCACGGTACTGGCGGTGGGCAACGCCCGCCCGGAGCTGACGCTGGCCCTGAACGGCAACCGATCCTTCCTGCTGCCGGGCCGGAATCAGCTGACCTATACCGCCTCCGTTAGCGACCCGGAAGACCGGGCTGCCGGTAAGCTTGACGAGTCGAAAGTGTTGGTCAACGCCACCTGGGTCGAAGATCCCCAACTGGCCGACGGCCTGCGGCGGGGCGAAGCCCAGCTGCCGAGTGGCGACTTGGCCTACTCCGCAGGTGCCTCTCTGATCGAAGGCAGTGATTGCTACACCTGCCATAAGGAACGGGCGGAGAACGTAGGCCCGGCCTACCTGGCCGTCGCCGAACGCTATGAAGACACGCCAGCGAACATCACGATGCTGGCCGGCAAGGTCATCAAAGGTGGCAACGGTAACTGGGGCGAACGGCTGATGAGCGGCCACCCGGCCCTGAGCCAGTCTGACGCCGAGACGATGGTTGGCTACATCCTGAGCCTGAACAACGGCGGCCTGCCGCTGGCGGGCGCGGTGCGCCCGGGCGACGGCAGCGGCAGCTACGTGCTGGCGGCCAGCTACCGCGACAACGGCGGCAAAAGCACGCCGCCGCTGACCGGCCAACGGACCGTAGTGCTGCGCCCCACCCGCCTGGAAGCCGAGCACGCCCACGACGGTCTTTACCGCGCTGCCGTGCCCGGCAGCGGGCAAAATATGGCCTTCAAAGTCGTCAGCTTCCGCCCCGGCGGCTGGATGCGCCTGGCGGATATCGACCTGAGCGGGCTACGCGCCTTCACCTTCGACCTGCACGCTAACGCTCCCGGCGAGCTGGAGCTGCGCTACGGCAGTCCGGAAGGTGAGCTCCTCGCCCAAACCAAAACCTCCCCGACCGAAGGTTGGAACGAGACGGAGCGGGTGCGCCTACCCCTACCCGCCGGCACGCGCACGGCCGCTGACCTCTACCTCGTCTGGAAGGGCGAAGGTGGCGTCGTGAGTGATGACATGGGGCACCACCGGCCGGGGGATTTGGGGTGGGTGGATGTGATGGGGGTGGAGTAGAAAAAAGGGAAAAGGGGGAAGGGGTAAAGGGGATTAGGATTAATGGGATTAGGGGTAGAATTTTTAGGATTCAGGATGAGGTGAGGCTTGAATCCTATTAATTCTATCTAATTTTATTAATTCTACCGCGTAGTAGCCACGAAGTGAATCTATTGGTTGGAAAAAGAGGAAAGCCGCACTTTTGGTAACATCCCGGGGGAGTTGGATTCTTAGGATAAGAAGGGAGGATTTTTAGGAGGTATTTTGGTAATACTTTTAGCATCCTAAGAATCTTACGCTCCCCGCGACGATATTTGATAAAAGGGGTCAAATTAAGGATTTACTTCTACTAACTCACGGTAGGTCGGATTGGGAAGTGTACAATGTTTCCTAGCAGTCACGAGACCCTTACAACAGCTCCTGCAAAATTGAAGTTAGGCTTAGTAAAGAAGATTATAGAAATTGTCTTTATTCAATCTTTCAAGTAACTCTCTTCTAAAATTTGGTTCATCTTTAATTGCTCCTCTATGCTTTACTAAATAATCCATTTCTGCATTAACAACTCTTTTAACCGTTGAATCACTATTGACACAAGTTGTACAGCCAGAGATCGTGTGTAGCACATCGCCAAGTGAATCAGACATATCCAAATCGTCTTTTTTAAATATTGGCCTACTGAACTTAGCTTCGATATTCAATTCCAAATTATTCTTTTTTAAATTATATTCTACGCTTGCTTCATTAGTCTTAGTCAAAGCCCCATATTTAAACCAGTACCTACCGTCGTATGTATTCATATCAGTAAAGTAGAAAAAAGCCCCCTGCCCATTCACTATGTCAAACAGTACATAAGAATGCATATTCTTTAAACTCCCAAAGTCAACAAGAATCTCACTGCTACTAATAAATTCGTAAAAGCATTCGTTTGCAAAATGCAGGGTGTTTTGATCAAATCCTTGGGGAAAAAATATGTGATAATTAATATGTTCGGGCAATCCATATTTAATCGTATTACAATCAGTTACTATCAAAACACTATCTGCTCTAAGTTCGACCTCGATTCTATCCTCCCGTTGAACATTTGTATAGTCTATGGAAGTACAAGAAATCAAAGCAAAAAACACTAGACAAGTTAAAGTTGCTATTTTCCTAAATTTAATCTTTATCTTCATATACATTGATATTTGAATCATGTAAAGCACCATCTCTTTCACTTACAGCTGGGCGACTTTGGTATTGACTCCCTTCAACTCCATACACAGGAGAGCCTGTTTTCATGTGCTCATCTACTAATACAGCTGTATTACTAAGATTAAATCCGTCACTCCCTCCATTTGCAGACACTAGCATTGAAAAAACTGTAGAAATAACAGGATGAGCCGTCTTTCTCACTATTGCAGTTGCAACAGCCTTAGCAGCATCGCCTCTGCTGCCTACTGGATTATTAGACATTCCAACAATATTTAGAACAGACTCTTGTCCCCCTTGCTTCGAACCTTCATTGTGAATCCCCTCTATAATTCGGACAGCTTGCTTAAGCTGAAGATCGCCATCTGAGCTAAAATCAGTACTAGACCCTTGTTCTGTTTTCGTGGTTCGACTATTGGGAAATTTAATTTCTTCGGTCTCAATACTTTTTGTCCAAGTAGAGGAAAATTCGAGTATTTCACCTCTATCGTTAGTCCGTAATAACTGTTGGCTAGTTCTTGTCTCCGTAATCTTACGGCCTCCGGAAAAAGAAGTCTTCGTATGAGTACGAGAAAGAGCAATATTCATCTCACTCGTGGAATTTCGCTGAGCGACCATAAAAGCAAAAGCTTCATGTATTGGAGGATCAGATGCAGCCATCCCATCGGGATCCACCAAAGAAATCGGATTCCCCATCACATAATTATAAGGCGACCATCCCGAGAACTTAGAGGCCAGCGGATCCACACCCAAGAACCGTCCCAACTCACTATCATACAAGCGCGCGCCGCGGTTGTCGTATCCGGTCTCGGCGTCTCGTTCGTGGTGTGTGGAGAGGTAGCGGTTGGGGGAGCAGGGGCGGTATTCGCGGAGAATTTTACCGTAGGGGTAGTAGTCGGCGGCATATTCAATGGCGATATCAGAAGGGCTATCGGCCCGGAAGGTGACGCGAGTATTACCCAGGTGATCGTGCAGATAGAAAGTCACGGGGGACGTCACTGGTGATGGTTCGGAGATGGGGTCTCCAGTTACTGGATCACGGTCCGCGAAGTCATTATTTGTTGCTGGCACTAGCTCAAAGGTAAGGGCTGTAGTACAGGAAGAGTAGCTCGCAGAGCTTCGTAACACAGCACCGACTTCAGTTGGCAGCTTTTAGCATCCTAAGAATCTTACTCTCCAGGCGACGACATTTGATAAAAGGGGAAAGGCGTTTGGGCTAGCCTCGTCCATTTGCCGCTTCCCGGTAAGTGCTAAGGCGCCTGTGGGTAGCTATTCATTGGGGGAAGACTTAAACTTATATATCAGAAAGCACTTTTTCGTATAACGTTCGCCGACAAAATGACTCAAGCCAGAAAGGATAAAAGCCTTTCCCGCACTGAATTTGCTGACTTACTCGGTACATCCAGTGCTATTGTTGGTCGCTACGAACGTGATGAGATGACCCCTTCAATAGAAGTGGCCGCCAAGATCGCTAAGGAACTCGATGTAAGTTTGGATTATCTCGCTGGCAACTCCCCGATGGCCATCAAGGACACTAAAATGGTTTCTAGATTGGAAGGGATCGCCGCTATGCCGGAGGCGGCACGGGATCAGGTGCTACACGTGATCGATGCACTGATTTTTAAGGCTAAGTTTGATGGGCATGTGGCTTAATCCATTTGGAGAGACTTTAAAGTCACCTTAGATTTTCCTAAAATATCACCTAGCCGTTTACCATTGTTTACAACCGCAATTAAACCTTCTAATGGCCATAGAAAAAGGGGGAGATTTCGGATCAATCTACAGTAATTAGTTTCTCCCTTATCCAAGGAGGCATTAAAAGACAATTTTATTCCTGAATATTTCTTCCCTACGGATCCATCAGAAGAATAGAAGTCTTTGAAGATAAACATCATTGCGCCTACCAAAGTAAAAAAAACACCTCCGCTCGACTCTAAACTAAAGTAGCTAATCAAAAATGCTGCTGGACTTAGTAGCATGCCCACAATTGCTGCGTCTATAAAAAGAGCTAATGCCCGTCTGACAATCAAATTCATTATAGTCTTTTGTTGTGAACTAATATGTTATTTGCAAAAAAAGAATGATAGCGCTCTACACTTTCGACATTGTACATTTCGACCCACTCACCAGTATCAACAATTTTCATAATTGTAACAGGTACTAGTTCCCCTTTCTCATAAACTAAGAGGGTATCACCTACCCTCATTGCTTGAACACTAAAGACTAACTCTGATAAAGCTTCTTCTGTATCGAATACACTCCACCCCTTCCCAACAACCCAAAATGGATGAGCTGGGGAAAATTGTATTTGTGGACCTTGTGAAGTTGTCATGCTAATTTTTCTATACCTTTTCACTTTGGATGGTATTTCTCTAACGGTATCGACTACAACTCTCATGTTACGTGAATTTTGAAGTACTCTTGTTTTCGCCATCATAGTCCTGCGCTGGTGCGCCACTGTTTCCATCCCAATCCATCTTAGAGTGATCTTCAACTGATTCATAACCTACTCCTAGAACCCCGATATCGACTTCAGCTCCGCTTGTTCTTTCAGTTGTAAGGCCATCCATAGAAAGAACTGTTTGTTTCGTACCAAAATCGGCTAAGAACCCGACCTTCATTCCAAATACTTCGACTTCTCCACCGAAAGTGCCACCAAAGCCCAGTTTCAACTCGAAATTTAAACGAGTTTTAGAAGGTGGATCACCTGGCCCCGAAGGCATTCTGCCATCCGGATCGATTAAGCTATTTGGATTCCCAACCACATAATTAAAGGGTGACCATCCCGGGAACTTAGAAGCCAACGGATCCACCCCCAAGAACCGTCCCAACTCACTATCATACAAGCGCGCGCCGCGGTTGTCGTATCCGGTTTCGGCGTCTCGTTCGTGGTGGGTGGAGAGGTAGCGGTTGGGGTGGCAGGGGCGGTATTCGCGGAGAATTTTGCCGTAGGGGTAATAGTCGGCGGCGTATTCAATGGCGATATCAGAAGGGCTATCGGCCCGGAAGGTGACGCGAGTATTACCCAGGTGATCGTGCAGATAAAAAGTCACGGGGGACGTCACTATTGAGGGTTCGGAGACGGGGTCTCCGGTTACTGGATCACGGTCCGCGAAGTCATTATTTGTTGCTGGCACTAGCTCAAAGGTAAGGGCTGTAGTACAGGAAGAGTAGCTCGCAGAGCTTCGTAACACAGCACCGACTTCAGTCGGCAGCAAAGAGAGAATTATCCTTCCTCCGGCAATTCCCCTTCCCTTGTGGGGCTCCGCATCCACACATCCCGCTGAGGGAAGGGTATTTCCACCTTACGCGCCCGGAAAGCTGCGTCAATGGCGAAGCGAAGATCACTGCGGGTATCTTCGACGCGGACGAAGTCCCGCGTCCAGAAGATGAGATCAAAATCAAGGGAAGAATCTCCAAAGTCCAGCAGCCGGACGATTGGCCGTGGAGAGTCCAGCACACGCGGGTGATCTTTGGCCACCTCCAGCAGGAGGTTTTTCACCAGTTCGGTATCGGAACCATAGGCGACACCAACTTTGACGTGAAATCGTGCTTTTCGTTCTACCTGGCTCCAGTTGGTCACGTTTTCCCCGATGAGCTTAGAGTTGGGCACGAAGATGATGATGTCGTCCCGGGTTTCCAGCACGCTTGTACGCGTGCCGATTTTACGGACGGTGCCTACCTGATGGCCAGACAGCTCTACGACGTCTCCCACTTTCACGGATCTTTCGAAGAGTATGATGACGCCACAAATCAGGTCATTGAAGGTCTGCTGCAGACCAATACCAATGCCGACCAACAGTGCCGCCGCCCCCGTCCAGATGACGACCAGGTTGAAGCCCGCTGCCTGAATGACCAGTAAAACGCCAATGAGATAAGCGAAATAAGTCAGCAGTCGGTTAATGGCAAACTGGCTCCCCGAATCGATCTTACTACGGGAGTAGTAACTCCGCATAATCAGGGTCGTAAAAATATTAAGCACCAGTTTCACCACAAAAAAGATGGCAATCGCATATAAAATCCGGCCCAAGGTCAGGGCGACCTCTCCGCTCAGCCCTTCATTGAACTTATGGAATACGAATTTGGCCGCTCCCGTGTCCTGCGCAACGAAGAGCAGCGCCAGTGTATACATCAAGGGGCGGGCGGATTTAAACCGGTCTCCGGCAATAGGCTGAGCAGTCGCCCCTCCCGTTGTGCTACTAACCTGCCCCGAACGATGATAGCGCTGGGTCAGAAATTCTTCAAGAATCAGGTCAAGTACATTAGCGATAATGAAGGCCACCAGGGCTTTCACAATAGTGCTGATCCGAACCGTAAAATAGACCGGCGGGCAGTCATCGCAATTGTAGTCTCTTTGTATTATTCCGTCAAAGAAAGTAAAGTCAATTTCCAGAATCCGCAGCACGCTCATCAGAAAAAAGCTCACCAATACGAAGCGTATTACGCGCCGGGTGCGCCCATGATTTTGTTCGGAAGTTGTTTCCCGATGAAAATACAGGGGCAAGAGCTTTTCTAACAGTAACCACCCCAGAACAAATACGCCCAGAAGCGCCAATGCAATAAGCACTACCTGATAGAGATTAACACTCATCATCTCTAATTCAAACAGGTTTATATCGCGGAGTCTTTCCATTGGGTGGGTAAAATAGGATAATTCCCAGGAATGGCCTTTTCCTCATCGCATCAGCACCACCGTCCCGGATTCTGATTGCAGCTCTCCCGTCGTCAGTCGGACTTCCGCCACCCAGACGTAAGCAGCCGCACTGCCAAGGCGGCCATTCAGGTAACCATCCCACCCACGGCGGCCATCGTTGGGGGCAAAGTCTTCATCTTCCCACACCTGCTCCCCCCAACGGGTGAAGAGTTTAAAGGACAGAATTCTTTCCACTTGCAGCGGGCTGGCGTAAATGGCCACGTAATCGTTCGTGCCATCTCCGTTCGGGGTAAACACATTTGGAACGTAGACCGGCACCCGGCCGTCAACGGCTACAAAAGTCACCAGGCTGTCCCGGCAACCATAGATATTATCAACGACCAGACTGATCGTCTGGCTACGGGGTGCACTTACAGTTGGTGTCGGACAAGTAGCACAGTCAAATAACGCTGCCGGATACCAGCTGTACGCCGCTATCTGATCGGGCGGCACCCGTAAGTCCGGTTCCACCTTAGCACTACCCGCCAGTTCCTGGGGCACAAACGTAGGCAGGCGTACCGGTCTCCGCGTCGCTTCCGGCCAGAAGAAATCGTCCTGTTCGATAGCACAGCCCGATGCATCCCGGATGCGCAATGGATAGTAACGCCCTACTTCCAGTTGATCAAAGCCCTCGGCCCCGAAGTAGTTTATGCCATCGATACTGTACTCATAGGGCGGGCGGCCACCGCCCGCCGAAGGCATCAGCGGCGGGCGACGAACGTCAGTACAACTGATGAGAACCGGCGTTAACGCATCCGGGTCCCGAAGATTCAGGCTACGCTCATCCCAGCAGCCCAGGGCGTCCGTCACGCGCAGGGAATAATTTCCGGCGGGCAGGTTCTCTACCGTTAGCCCGTTAGGGGTAACCCCTGACCATTCGTATCGATAAGGAGGCACGGTTGGCAAATGAGTAACACTGATGCTACCGTCGTTTAAGTTCGCACAGCTGGGGTTAACGAGGCGTGGGTTAATGGCGGGCTGAAAAAAATCTGCGCGCAGGCTTTCGTCTACGCTAATTTGGCAGGCCCGATCTTCTACTGTGACGATGCGGTAGTCCCCTCCCCGGTCAATCGGCCAGGCCTGCCGGCCATTATCGGCGAAGCTGATCGTTTCAGCCGGCCCGTTATTTAAGGTATAGGTTAGGGTGATCGGCGCATTGCCCTGCAGATCAACGGTAATTGACTGCGCCTCATTCCGGCAACCGATCAAATTCTGAGGAGGCAAACTCAGCGCCGGAGGAACGCTACTGAAGGTGGCGATAGACCGGTCAATCATCTGTCCGCAGGCATCCGTTACCCGTAGTTGGATGGAGGTAGGTAGTGGCGGAGTTAGCTCGGGCATCGGATCGCTGCTGCCAAAGCTCCAGCGATAGTCGTAGGGCGGCGCACCGCCGCTTACTTCCGGGTTGAGAACGGCCGTTTCATTGGGGCAGTAGTAGGCTTCGTCCAGCCCGACAATCAGGGGCTCGGGTTCGTCAATAAACAGCTCGATGGAATCGGTGTAGCAGGCACAGGGAATATCCAGGTAGAGCCAGACGTTTTCCCGGCCTTCGGTGACTCCGTCAGCAAAAGCAACCAGCGGAATTTCGGCGAAGGTCTCCCCTGCAGGGATTATGACCTGACCGCTGCCCGCGGTAAAGTCGAGCCCTTCTTCTGCCGTGGAGTTAGCTCCTATCCGGTAAGCAATCGTCTGCGGTCGGGCCGGGTTGCTGTCTTCACCGCGCTGTACCCGGAAATTGGTGGGTGCGCAGCCTTCATAAACCACGGTCGTTCCGGTAGAATCACCGTCTCCTTCCAGGCTGACACTGCCCCCGAGGTCGAAGCTGCCTGCTTCGAGAAATACCGCCGAGTCCAGGTCGCTGTCCTGCACATCACCGACCAACAGCCGGATGTGGTAAGTTTGGCAAAGCTCCAACTCCACGGTTGCGGTAAGAATGACGGTCTGCCCGTCATACTCAATCAGGTCAAAACGCGGCCCGGTACCGCTGCCGCCGCCACAACTGGCTACTTGCCGGACGGTGGGAAATTCATTGTCCAGATAAAAGTTGGAGTTCCGGGCGTAGTTCACGTTGTTGATGCTCACCGGGCGGTTAGTGCCCGGTACTCTGGCCACGTTAATGGCATCGTTATCAAAACGACCGCTGATGCCGGGTCCGCTGATAAAGAACCCGAAAATATCGTTGAAAGCCTCGTCAACAAACTCACAGTATTCCTCAGAAGCAAAAACGTAGCGAAAAGTAACCGTAGGCTGCAGGGGGATAAAGTCGAATTCTATCCCGCTGCGGTCGTAGATATCCCCGGTGGAAGCCAGGCTGAGGTCAGGGTCCGGCGTAAGGCCTTCCAGCTCACTACCAACGTTAGTGTCGGAATTAGGGCCTGCGGCATCCGTGATTTTTCCCGTTGACAGAATAATGCCCCGGTTGAAGCCCACGATGGTGTCCGGCCCGGAGAAAAAACCAATTCCCTCGGGGTTTGCACCGATGCGGCGGATGTTGAAGATCGTTTCGCACTCGCCGGAGGCAAAGACTTCCTTTACGAGGCGCTCGGCGTCGTAGTTGGTGTCTAGTTCCAGCATTTGGCTGTAGGCCAATCCTGGTAGTAAAACCAGTGAAAGTAAGAGAGAACGCATGTAGTGTTTTTGGGATAATTCCAGTAAATAAGTACAGCAAAACCAGTCAAAACATCATAGGGAAAGAGAGGGCGCAACCGCAGGTGCAGAGTTGGGGAACAAAACAGCAAGGGAAACAACGGGCGACTCCTTGCTCCCTGGCGTTTCACATTGCACCGGCGTCCGCGCAAAAAAATCGCCAGGCTGCAAAATTGCCTTTTTTAAGTTAAAAGTACGCTTATGTGAATGACTAACATATAATTTTTATTGTGATCGGAGGCAATTACGTAAATTTACCAGATAATCTCATGGCTTACATTTGGGTGTTGTACATTGATTGCTTCTCCCTGCTTCTCAAAAACTACACAGATGATCTTAAATCGATACGCTTTACTGGTTTCTCTTCTTTTATTTGCTTTCTCTTTTTCTCTTTTTGGACAGATGCCGGGGGCCGATCCGCGCAGCTGCCAGGAAGATGCGATGATCAGCCTCGCGTTTTCTGGCGAAACTGAATTAAGCACCTGTACGGACGATGACACGATGGACCGGATTCGTTTTCAGGTTCGACCTTTTCGCCAGGCTTTCGCCTACGTTGTCGTTGATTCTGACGACATCATCGTATCGATCGGTTTTAGTAACTTCATAAACTTTGACATGCTGCCCAGTGGCAGCCTGCGCGTATATGCCTTTTCGACCTATGGCCGGCTTACAGCCTCGGTTGGTGATAATTTCACTACTACTGAGCTTTCAACTCCCTGTGCGGGTTTGACGACGAACTTCGTCTCCGTCAACAATGGAAGGAGCGGAGATGTGGTCATCAACAGCGCGCAAGACAGCTACGCATTCTGTCAGGGAGACGGGGAAGACGACAATGTCAGCGTTTCTTCTGATGCAGACGATGCTCTCTTTGTCATTACTGACGATGCCGGCACTGTGCTCGGCTTCAACCAAAATGGCAACATCAACCTGGAAAGCGCTGGTGGGGGTACCTACCGGGTTTATGCCGTTTCGGGCCTGAGCATTGAACAGGGGGAGAACATCAGCACCCTTGAAAGCACGGGAACCTGTGGCAGTGGCTTATCGATTAACTTTATCACCATTGTAAACACACCGGTGCCCTCCGGAAGTAATGGAGACCCAGTTACCATCAGCAGTGAGCAGGATGTTTACGAGTTTTGCCAGGGAGATGATGAAAATGACTTCATCACTGTTTCTGCGCAAGCGGACAACCCCACTTTCGTCATTACCGATGATGAGGGAACCGTTCTTGGCATCAACTTAAATGGTCAAATCAACTTCGAAACGGCGGGCAGAGGCACCTACCGGGTTTACGCAGTAGTGGGTTTCAGCCTTGAACAAGGAGAAAACGTCAGCACGCTCGAAGGAATGGGAAGTTGTGGAGCAGGCTTATCCAGCAACTTCATTACCGTTATTAACAGCACTGTCAGCGGCGGCCAGATTGCTACCGCTAATGGCCATTTCATGGTTCGGATTTGCCCACAGGATGGCAACCCGGATATCATTCCCTTCATCCTTAACGGAGCGGTAGGGGAAACTACCCGAATCATTATAACGGATGAAAGTAACATTATCATCGGCATGCCCATGCCTAATGCAATGGAAGTCGATTTTGATTCTGCCCCCGTTGGCATCTGCCGTGCCTGGGGTGTAGCGTACAATGGTGAATTTAATGGCATGATGGGAGACGCCCTGTCTACCGTCATGGATCAGGCAGAGTGCCTGGCTATTTCCTCCAACTTTGTGCTGGTCACCCGTGAAATCCCTGAAGGTGGCACCGTAGCTACTACGGAGGGAGCTACTGAAGTAACCACTTGCCCGGGAGATGGCAACCCCGATCTGATCACCGTCGTTTCTGACGGTGAGAGTGGTGGAGACCGTGCTTACGTTGTCACGGACACCAATAACATCATTCTTAGTTTCAGTGAAGAGCCAACCATCGACTTCGATGACGCCCCAATTGGCGTTTGCCGTATCTGGGGGCTTTCTTACCAGGGTAACCTGAGCATTGATCTCCTTGCCAATGCTGCTGAAGCGCAGCTGGCCGATAATTGCTTCGATCTTAGTGATAACTTCATCACCGTCACCCGCACCGTACCTTCAGGAGGAACGGTCTCTACTGTTGATGGTCAAACGGAGATCAGCATCTGCCCTGAAGATGGTACAGATGACTTCGTCACCTTTACTTCCTCCGGAGCGGAGGGCAGCAACTTCAGCTACGTAGTGACGGATGAGAACAACATCATCCTCGCCGTTCCGGATGGAGCGGACGTAAACTTTGAAAACGCTGGTTTTGGCGTTTGTCGCCTGTGGGGACTTACCTACGAAGGTATTCTGCTCGCTGCTGCGGGTGATGATGCCAGCACCTTCCAACTGGCCAGTGAGTGTTTTGCTTTAAGCGACAACTTCGTTACTGTCCGCCGCGAACTGCCCGTGGGTGGTACGGTAAGCCTGGTCAACGGTGCCACGCAAGCGTCCGTTTGCCCCAATGATGGAGTTGATGACATTCTCAGCTTTGCCAACATGGGCGCTACCGGTGAGCAGTTTGCCTACGTCATTACGGATGATGCGGGTATAATTCTTGGCTTCCCGGCCAGTGGCTCCATTAACTTTGAAGGCGTCCCTCCCGGCACCTGCCGGGTATACGGATTGACCTACAGCGGAGACATCGTTGCTAACGAGGGAGACGACATCAACAATACGAACCTAACGACGGCCTGCTCGGCTCTTTCAGAAAACTGGGTAACGGTCATTCGTCAGGATGCCTCTACCGGAAGCATCAGCACGGAAGATGGTGAGACGGAAATTCTAGTCTGCCCCGGAGATGCCTCTCCGGACAATATCCGCTTCGACTCTACCGGCACTACGCTGGAAAACTTCAACTACCTGATCACGGATACGAACAACATCGTCATCCGGGTGGCTTTCACCGATCAGATCAACTTTGAGACTTTCCCCGTGGGTACTTGCCGCGTTTGGGGTCTTGGTTACGACGGGCTGGTGACGGCTTCTCTTGGCCAAACCGCAGGGGTTGACCCCTTGGCTACTGAGTGTTACGCCCTCTCTGAGAACTTCGTTACGGTAATCAAGCAACTGCCCGACGGTGGCACGATACTCACCGATGCCGGAGAAGACGAGGTTTTTGTTTGTTCCATGGATGGTGTTCCGGACGTCATCACCGTTAGCTCCAGTAGCGCTTCCGGTGCCAACTTCGTATTCATTGCCACTACGGACGATGGCAGCATCCTGATGGTACAGGATAGCCCGACTTTCGACTTTGACCTGGCGGCTTTCGGTCGCTGCCGTATCTACGGCCTGTCTTACACCGGTACGCTCCTGGCCAGCCCTGGCATTAATGTCAACGATGGCGGCCTGGCCTCTGAATGTTCCAGCTTGAGCGACAACTTCGTCACCGTTAACCGCGACGACGCGATGGGAGGAACCGTCAGCCTGGCTGGCGGCGGAGACCAAACCGTAACCTGCCCTGGTGACGGCGTAGATGACATCGTGAGCTTCAGCATTGAAGGGAACGTTGGCAGCAACCTGCTTTACCTGATTACGGATGAAGCGAACGTTCTCCTGGCCGTAGCGACTGATGGTAGCTTTAACTTTGAAGAAGCCGGTGTTGGAACCTGCCGCGTCTGGGGGCTTTCCTTTGCCGGTACGCTTGCGGCCTCACCGGGCGACACGCTTACCTCCGTACAAATCGCAACCGGCTGTTTTGCCCTGAGTGACAACTTCATTACCGTCGTTCGGGAAGTTCCCGATGGAGCGACCGTCAGCCTCAGCAGTGGCCAGGATACGATCGACTTCTGTTCTGGTGACGCGATGGACGACATTCTGGAGTTCACCACGACCTCTACTTCCACGAACTACGGTTACATTATTGCTGACGAGGGCTTCTCCCTGATCGGCATTATGGCGGACACCTTCGACTTCAGTAATACCCTGACGGGTTCTTACTCCGTCTACGGCGTAGCCTACACCGGTGTATTGACCGTGACACCTGGCCTGGACATTTTCACCAGCGACCTGTCGACTGGTTGTTTTGACCTGAGTGACAACTCCATCACCCTCAACATTACGAAGGTAGATGGCGGCAGCATCCTCGGTAACGGCCAAGAGGAAATCTACCTCTGCCCCATGAACCAAGACGATGGTTTTGTTTGCTTCACCAGCAACAGTACGCTGTCGGACACTCTCTTTACCTACGTGATTACCACGTCTACCAACGTCATTCTTTCCGTAATGGACAGTGCTTGCTTCGACTTCGGCCCACTGCCGTTGATGGAACTTCGGGTTTACAGCATCAGCTACACCGGCGATTTACTGGCGGGTGTGGGCAGCTCACTGGAGTTCAGCGAACTGGCAACAGGCTGTGCGAGCATCTCCGATAACTTCGTATCCATCTTTAACGATACGCCGGAAGCCGGAGAGATCAGTGTCGACGGTCTTTCTTCCAGCGGGTACTCCTGTGTGGTTGACGGCAACGTCAACGTAAGTGTTACCACCACCAGTACCAGTCTGACGGGTTACGGCGTGATTGTAACGGACACCTTTGGCATCGTTCAGTTAGTGTCTGCCAGCACGGACGATATTCCTTTCGGTACGCTACCACAGGAGTTCTACCGTTTCTACGGCATAGCTTACACGGGTAATCTTACGGTACAGGCCGGCGATGACATCGCCGTTGTCGCACTGGCCGACAACTGTTATGAAGTAACCACTGACTTCGTCTCCGTCATTCGCGGCGGTGAAATTTCTGCCGGCACGCTGAGCAACATCGGCTCTGATGAAGGAGACGTAATTACCTTCTGTCCCGGAGACAACCCGATTGCCATCGTGGAAAGTGACGTTGTGGGTATCAACTACCGCTACATCGTCACCAATACGGACAATCAGGTAGTAGCCGCTAACCTCCCGAGCAACATCATTCCGTTTACGGCCTTCGGCGACGGTGAATTCCGGATTTACGGCTTCAACTTTACGGGTACACCTACGGTATCGATCAATCAGGATCTGACCAACAGTGTGCTCAGTACAGAATGTTATGCCATCACGGACAACTTCATTACCGTCATCGTGAGCAACCCTGACGGCGGTACGGTGACCACTACTGACGGGGAGACCGAAGTAGAAGTCGAAATTGACGTTACTGGCGGAACGCCCACGGCGGCTTTATCCTTTGTCACCGACGCAGACTCTCTGGACAGCTACGTATACGTTGTTACGGATGAAGACAATAACATTCTGGCGACTTCCAACAGTGCGACCATTGACTTCGGCCCGGCCGGAGTAGGTGTATGTCGCGTTTGGGGTCTGGCCTACACCGGAGAGATTCTGGCGATGGGCGGTGACAATGCTGCTACGACCCGATTAACGGATGGCTGCTTCGCGCTGAGTGACAACTTCGTAACGGTGACCCGCGTGGAAGAAGATGGCTTCATAGAAGGCGGTAACCAAGGCTTTGAAGAAGAGTTGGGCAGCCCTGATCTGCGGATAAGTGTCTACCCCAACCCCACCGCCGGAAGCAAAATTTTTCTGAGCCTGGAAAGTAATGAAGCGCTGCCAAGCGGGCAGATCTTTGTTCGCGACGTCAACGGTCGCCCTTTCGAGGTGCAGCCTCTGGTGGGCGGTAATACGACCGCGATGATTCGCCTTGACATCAGTAGCCTGCCTTCAGGTCTGTACTTCGCCACTTTCCGTACGCAGACGGGTATGTCTTCGGTTCGGTTTATGAAGAATTAAGGGCTGTATTCCCGGGGATGAACCATTCAGCCTCGATCCCCTGATAACTTTTCATTTCCAGCTTTCAGACAGAGCGTCTTTAGTGATCAGCATCCAGCCTCTGGATGCTGATCGCTTTTTTAGCCATAATGAATAACTTTGCGGCCCCCTTGCGCTACAACCGTTGTTTAGTATAAATCATCCCATGCAATCCCTCCTCCTCACCATTGTCATCACTCTGTTCGTCGCTATGCTAGCGGTCAACCTGTATTTCCGGGCGAAGGTCTTACGGGCCTACCGAATACTGGTACGTGCGCGAGTGGATTTCACGCCCGGGCAGATATTCAGTACGGAGAGAGTGGAAGAAGAGATTATCCCCGCCTACCCGGAGCACGCTGAGGCCATCCGAAATTTCAGCAACTACCTGCGGCGCAGTATCAGCATGACGACAGTTTTGATGGCGCTGATTACGGCTTTTGGGGGGATTTTGATGTGGTACAGGGGTGCATAGGTCTTACTAATTCAGGCTAATTTTTCTGAACAATCACTTTAGCCGTAAACAGTTCTGTGTCGGAACGAACTCTGACGATATAGGCACCTTCGGATAAATTATTAGCAGCTACAGTATGCGTATTACCTGCAATTTTTTCGCTCCTGACCATACGTCCATTAACGTCAAGAAGCTCGAAATGTCTTTGACTGTTAGTGCTGGAGACGGGTAGAGAAAAAGAAAACTGTTTGCTCGCTGGATTAGGAGCAACCTCTAATCGGGAAGGATCCCGACTAGCGGATGTTGTTGCCACCACCGTTTCGGTGATTAATTCTAAATTTTCACCGCAATTCTTCGGATTAAAGCATCCGTCAGCTCCGAGTTTAACGACCCAGGCACGATAAGCAATACTTTCTCCCAGATCCCGCAATAAGCGAGACCCGACAAAAAGGAGATCACCAGAAGGCGTTTCAAGCCCATCCTCAAATATCTGATTATTCAAATCAGTGGCTTGCAGGTCTACAAAAGCACGCTCCCAAATCACGTCTCCGTCCGAAGTCGTACGAAAAGCAAAAGCACCATTATCTCTCACTCCATCTGTTTGCGTAAATAAAGCACCCATTCCCATTCCCAAAATGTCTCCATTAGTCAACAACTCCAGATTAGTCATGAGTAATGGCCTACCGGTTATTCTCGTTTCTCTTTTAAAATTTCCATTTTCATCGATAATAAAGATAGTTGCGGTCCCTTCATCATACCATTCTTCTTGCCCTACGTTATAGACTGTAGTATCTAAGGTCCAGGCCAAAGCAATGTCTCCATTTCTTAAAGGGAGTGCCAACGGGTATTGATCGTTGTTACTCCACTTAACGGACTCTTCTGACTCATAAGTCCAAACTATCTCCCCGTCAGCTCCTATTTTTTGCAAAACTGCAATATCCCGGCAAAACTCAAGATCTTCTTTTTGGCAAGTCTTAAAAGTCAATAGTAGTTCACCGTCAGGTAATGCACGAATGTCTCCCATTCCAATCGAACGATAGCCTCCTTGATAAGATCGAGTTGTACTTTCCCCTGTACGTATATTCAAAATTGAGACTGAATTATAATACATCGACTGTGTATCAGCCCCAGAGGTATATAGCGCAAGAGTAGAATCTGAAGTGCAGACCATAGAGTTACCGTAGAGATGATCCGAATCCTGAAAATGAAATAAAAGCTCTACCTCACCTTCAGGGTCAACCTCAAGTACACCTATTGATTGATGCGTTAGGCTATCTATATCCGGCGTGTTCATGATTACATACGAATAGAAAGAGTCATCAAGAATATTCAACGAATTAGGTTTAGAAATAAAAACAGATGTATCTTGATAGGAAATTAGTTTTTGATAAATCTCTCTACCTGCACCATCAATAGTTGTAAATGCTGGCGAAACTGATCCTAATCGACCGTGCTCTACCAAGTGAGATGCGAACATAAACTCACCATTTACTTCTCTTACTGTTTGCCCAAAGGAACTATGCTCCTCTATACCAATGTATACTTTCGAGAAATTTTTCTGCGTAAAAAGAGAAGTTTTAACTCCCAGCAAACAGAAGATAAAAACAATTAGCCTAATTAGAGAGTAAAACATTTTTTATTATTAAGCGATTACTACAAGTCAAACCTAACTTCCAAGTTGCTATGTAGTTACTACCTAGCAATAACTACTTTACTAGACTCTATCGTTTTCGAGAGCGATTTTATGCTCACAACGTATACCCCTGGCTTCAACTCTGAGACATCGATTGACATGAATGATTCGGGAGTTATTCTTTTACTTATTTGCAGTCGTCCATCCATTGTTTGAATCTCAATAGTATAGGGTTCAGTCGTATTCTCGTTAACCTGAACGGGAATGATAAGAAAATCATTTGCTGGATTAGGGTATACAATCGAACTAGGCAATTTATTAGGCGAACTATTGATAGTTTTTGGAGGCATTACGCCAATCTCCTCTATTTCGTACCTAACGTTTTCAAGATATAGCATTAGCGCCTTAGCATAACCACTGTATTCTCCGTCATCGTCTGCTAGTTTATCTAGGATCTCATAATCACCTCCAGACAACTCATAGCCAATTGTATCCTTTAGGCGAGCTAAATTGATAGACTGAATAAATTTAAAATCCGAAAACCCATCCGTTGTGCTTGTCGAACTATTCAATAGTAATTCCGCCTGCTGATAATCTCCTGTTTCAACAAGTGTGCCAAAAAGCGTAAAAGGGAAGACTTTTTCTTCAAACTCATTAGCTAACATAAGAGCTTCGCTATTATTTCCACTTTTCAGCCTATCCCAAATAAGCTTTTGATACATAGAAGCATACAATTCCTTTGATGAAATTTTGGCTTCGAATAAGATAACATTGTTCGGATCATTAGAAGATTCGACTTCTGCACTATACATGTCGGATTTCACACCAAAGCGGTCTTGAAAACCAGGTAGAGGAGGCCTATTAGAACTACACGCAGTAGAAACCAACGTTGTTTCAACAATCGTATAGCCAACAGCATTGAGAGGGTCTGAACAGTCCGGCACACCACCATCTTCCACAAAATAAATAAAGTCATTGATCCCAACTCCTTCTACAATATCCTTATCATCCTCTTGATAAAAACAGTTGTCAGCTGGTTGCCCTGGACCCCCTTGGACACCTTTTATTGAAGAATTTGCAGCCAGTCTGATATCTGAGGTAATAACATAAAAATCATTACCTACAATTTCTGTATTGCCATTCTCTCCGGTTATTGAAACTCCCGTACTTCCTTCCTGAAAGTAGTTGCACTGAACTTGAGATTCAACAACCCTACTACCGTCACTCGTATTCCGTAATCTCATAAAATTACCTCCGTTAAAAAAGGTATTGCCTTCTATATTGTATGCAGACGCTCCTTCTATATCAATGGCCGTTCCTCCTTTTGCTCCCCTCCTAAAGCTGTTATTAGTAATTTTTATGGCTTCGAAACGCCCCTGAGAATAGCTATTAACCATTGTGCCACCTCTTCCCTCAAAATAGAATTCATTTTCAGCGCCAATATCGTCACCTAAAACCAAACTACCTCCGGATGGATAAGTAGAAGTTGATGATATAGCGCGGTGCTTACCTGATCTGGAAAGATCAATACTCTTGCTAAAGGAGTTCCCATCGGTAATAAACACTTCGGCATCAAAAGACACAATAGCTTCAACGTCTATCTCCCGGAAGGTGCATTTATTGAAAGTCACCCCATCAGTATCCCAGATGGTTACACCAACAGCTCTATCAAAATCATCCGTCGTTTCTTGAAACAAACAATTCAGGAATCGGCTTTTATTCTTAAATGGAAGCCCCGATATCGGGTTAGGATATTGGAGAAATTCAGCCACTCGCTGATTATCAATAAAAAAAGCATCATTTGCAACGACCAAGCCCCCTCGTCTTTCTATTTGTACGCTATAGGGAACACCATCTGAACGGGTAGCGACTAGCCTTTTAGCTCTGGAAAACGAACTACCTTTGGCAAAATAGACTATTCCGGCATCATCAGCATCAACCAAGACGTTATAATTCATAAGCCCCGTAGCGGTCATTGCCTCTGGTTGCTCTCGTTCATTATTGCCCCATACTCTGATTCCTCCCCATGCCCCATCCCGGCAAGCAGAGGTTACTTTAGTTTCTTCAAAAATCAGCTTAGCTCCTCTTTTCACCGTAAAAAAACCTTCCTTATGTTGCGCAGGATTAGTCTCTGACATTGAAATCATGCTATTGCGAAATATCAATCTACCTAAAGGCTCTATCTCTACTTTCTTAAAAAATCTGACGTCGTTTTCAATTATAACGGTTTCTCCACTTTGCACTTTAAGCGTTTCAGCAGAGTATTTTTTTGCTGCGAGTACCGCCTGATAAGCGTTTAAGGCTCCTACATTCTTTATCTCTTCGTAAAACGGACTAGCAGGATCATCCGCTCCAGGAATGGAGTTACTTGTTGCTTTCAATATCTTTTCAATTGCTGCTGGACTTAAACAAGGTGCTTCTGCCAATAATAATGCAACCGTACCTGAAACATATGCAGCAGCCATCGACGATTGTGCAGTGCCTCGTCCACAATCATCTACTAAGGGGGAAGTAAGACGATAAGAATTCAAAATCGGAACGGCAATATCTATGTTGAGGTCTGCCTCATCTGACTCATACCGCTGGTATTCGCCTTGTTCGGTAAGTTGACCTACGTTAATGACCCCTCGAATATCCGCAATTTGACTATGAGAATCCCCCTTTGCAGCGACAACTACTGTTGTCCCACCATCAACTATCTCCTGAATTATCGGCCTGAACAAATCGTTTCCGGAATAGCTAATATTAATAACCTCCACTCCATCAAGGTAGGCTTCCCAAGCTAGCATGATTAGAGAGTTAGGCGGGGCACCTCCAACGCATAGATCTCCTCCTCCAACACAATATCCTCTAAGCTTTGTTTCCCCTCCTGCCCCAGCAACACACAAGCCATTATTTCTTATGGCCGTAATTCCTCCCGCTGAAGCGTAACCATGACTTGACGTGGCGGCTGCTTCAATACAATTTCCTGAAATTGACTTAAATTTAAACGCTAAATCAGGATGAGACTGATCAAAAAAGACATCAACGACGCCGACAACGACGTCACTTGAACCATCGGTTTCAGTCCATGCACAAGGAAGTTCCATTCTTTCAATGTGGTCGGTACACTGAGATCCGGGATCATTATAATTTGTTGCGTTACTACATTCGGATTCTTCTACAACAATAGGTGGATTAGTACACCCTTGAGCACTAGGGGTACAAGTCTTTAAGGCGACATATTCGATAAGAACTTCTTCAAAATCAGGGTTACTTTTTAGAAGATCTGAGAAGTAGGTATAATCAGCATTGGGTTTAAGTTTCAAGAAATACGTCCGTGTTAGCTCTTCCGTCTTAGCTTGAGGAAAGGCGCTTTGAAAACTAACCACATCTGTAACTTGAACAAGGGCTTTAGCATAATCTTCAAATGCCTCTGAAACCTGAGTTTCTTGATCAATAACACGGGCGAATATACCCGCTGGGACCTCGATTTGTGCGGTTAGTAGGCTTCCTATACCAATCATGAAAATGAAAAGTAGGAAGTGTTTGGGTGTTTGGGTGTTTGGGTGTTTGGGTGTTTCATTATACTAAATTATACACTTTAAATTAAAATTCAAAACTTTTCTTTGCTTCAACCCAAAAAACCAGCGTATTTTTGTTCTCAAAGGTATTAGTGGGCGCATAATGCCCCTATTTACCAATACCTTAACCACTCTCTTCATCGTTAATCCGTAACTTGCGCCTTCGGCTGCACTTTAGGGTGGGTACCTATTCCCCGGGTAATCACATTCAAGAGTCAGACGAAGAGCTTTGCTTAGGAAACCAACGATGACCAACCGCTTTTGCAACGACCTGAAAGAGCAGTGCCTGTGGCTACTGCTGTTGCTCGCCTCCGGGGCGAGCCTGTGGGCGCAGTGCGAAGGGCCATTCAACCTCGCCTGCCAGACGGAGATCAACCTGACGATAAACGACGATTGCCAGGCCGAAGTAACCTTCGCCATGGTGCTGACCGGCGAGACGACTTGTCTGGCGGACAGCAATTTCACCATTGTTGTAGAAGATGATTTTCGGGACAACGGCGGTATGGCCGACGGCCCCGGAAGATTCCGGTACACGGTTGTGGGGCGCAACCACCCGGAGCTTATCGGCTTTGACTGCTGGGGCTTCGTCAACGTCAGTGATCAAACACCGCCGGTGATTACCGGCCTGGACGCCGGGCCGATTGACCGCGTCTGCGGCGGTCAGGCCGCCGCCGACATCAACCGTCTCCCCGCCAGCGTGAGCCGTTGCTACGAGGTGGACGGTGCGACGGGCACCATCCTGGCGGGCAGCCTGGACAATCAACTACGAAATGCACTCCTGGCCGGAGGCGGGCTACCGACCGTAACGGACGCCTGCGGCGGCACCGTTCAGGTCTGCGTCAATGATATTATAAACGCGCCCTTAACGGAGAGCTGCGGTGATACGACGCGACTGATGCGCACCTTCACTGCGACACAGATTACCGACGGGGAATCCGTTGCACCTGCGGTGAGCGCCCAAACCATCCTTTTCCTGCGCCCGCAACTTGCGGATCTGCGCGGAGTGGAAGAAGTAACCATCATTGATTGCCTGGAAGGCGACGAAATTGGCGTCAATCCCCTACCCCAACGGACGGACTTCCCCTTTTTCGTTTCCAACAGCGGGCCGCTTTACCTGAATGAGAATGTCTGCGATTTTGTCGTTGATTACGTCGACGGCGAACGCATTTCGGGCTGCGGCAAGAACTACGCCTTTGTGCGCACCTTCCGGCTGCTTGACTGGTGTTCCGGCGGTGTGGATACCACCTTCAGCCAGGTAGTCCGGGTGGGCGACCGCGAAGCCCCCGTCATTAGTCCTCCGGTACAAGACAATGACTTTGACGGAATGCCTGACCCAGGCCCGCTCCGCTTCCCGACCAACACCGGAGAATGTACTGCCATCATCAACGTGCGGGGCAACGGCGTTTCCATCGAAGATGGCTGCAGCGATAGCCCCGTGCTCACCGCCGTGGTTTTCCTCAACGAAGAGCTGGACAACTTCCCCCTTGGCCCCTTCGGCAACAACGCCATCGACATTTTCACCACGCCCATTCCCGTCGGCACCCACTTACTGCGCTACCTCGGCCGGGACGCCTGTGGCAATACCGGTACGCTCGACGTAATCATTGAGGTCTATGATGGGGTTGGCCCGGCAATGGTCTGTGAAGACGGCTTCAACGTAAGTCTGGACGGCAACGGCCTGGGCGTTTTACCCGCTGCGGTACTCGATGGCGGCACCCGCGACGGTTGTGGCGCCTTCAACCTGCTCGTCAGCCGCGTAGACGAAAACGACGAGCCCACCACGGCGCCTGCTCCACAGCTGGTATTGAGCTGTGAAGACATCGGCGAAGTGCGGGTAATGCTGGAAGGAACGGACAATAGTCCGGTGCAAAACAGTAATCGCTGCTGGATGACAATCACGGTCGAAGACAAAGCCGAACCGGTTTGTATTCCGCCGCCAACGGTGCGCATCAGTTGCCTCGACTTCTCGGCTCAGCTACCCAAGGACCTGGCCATCGCCTACGCGATGGACCCAGAGACCATCGGCCCCCGGCTGGACGCAGCTTTCGGCACGGCCACCGGCCGGGATAACTGCCCGGAAACAACGACCGCCCAATCCATCGGCGGCGAACTCGGCGACTGTGGCACTGGTCGCTTCACGCGCCTTTTCCGCATCAGAGACGGCGGAGGCTTCACCCACCAGAACCCCTGCCGGCAGGTGGTTGACATATTACCCTACAACGAGTATACCATCCGTTTTCCGGGAGACCAACGCTACACCTGCCGTGAACTCCCCACCCCGGAAGACCTGCTGGCCGTAGAGTCCGGCTGTGAGCTCCTGACGATTAATACCAGCGTAGACACCTTGGTCGCTGACGAAAGCGCCTGCTATAAACTCCGCCTCAACCACGAGATCATCAACTGGTGTGAATACGACGGAAACTCCCGTGCCTTTCTGATTCCCCGCGACGCGAACGGAGACGGCAACCTGGCCCAGGCCGTTTACCTCCACATCGAAGCGGGTGATGGAGCTACGCTTACGGATGATCAGGCGATCATTGACCAGGATGCCACCCCCGGCAACGGCAATGATCTCGGAGCGCTCATCTCCGATTACGGCAGCTCGACCCGCCGGGGCTTTTTCCGCTACCAACAGTTTGTGACCGTGCACGATGACGAAGCACCCACGCTGAACATCCCCGAGCCCGACGCAGGCAGTGCCTTTACCGAAGATTGTCTCGGTGGCGTTATTCTTGAATTTACGGCCACGGATGACTGTGGCACGAGCCATACTACCGTCAGTGTCGATACGGACGTTTGGGACCGGAACGGTGACGGCAACATCACGGGAGCAGACTTTGTGGCGGACCGGGAAATTGCCACCACCTTCTTTGAGGGAGAACCCGAAACCGGTGTTGAAGTATTCATCCGCAGGCTCTCCATCGGAGATCACCTGGCCCGGGTGATGAGCTCCGATGGTTGTGGTAACAGCACCGTCCGCTTCGTACCGCTCACAGTAAAAGACGATAAGGCCCCAACACCTTCCTGCATTGGGGCGCTAAGCACAACGCTGGCAGCTGACCCGGATAACGGGGGCATCGGAATTGTGTGGGCAACGGATTACATCGCCAGCCCGGCAAGCGTTTGTACGCCCTCGGAAATCACCTACGCCATTTACCGGGAAGAAGAAGCTGCCGTACCCGGCTTCACCCCACAATCTGACCAGTCGAATTTAACCGTTAGCTGCGTAGACATCGGGGAAGTTCTCCTGCGCGTTTACGCCTTTGCGGAGAGTAACGGTCAGAACGGCTTCTGCAACGTCTCGCTGAACGTAAGAACCAACAACGAAATTTGCGAAGACCGTAATGGCATCATTGCCGGTGTGATTCAAACGGAGCAGGGAGAAGCCATGGAAGGCGTTGATGTCTATAATGACGGCCACAGTACTACCCAGCGGCAACAGACGAATGAGAACGGCAATTTCCTCTTCAACGGGCTGGAGGAAAGCCAGGACTATACCATTCAACCCCTGCTAAACGCTAACCCGATTAACGGAGTATCCACCCTGGACATCAACCTCATTGCCCGTCGCCTGCTGGGGGTTGACGACGGGCTTTCGCCCTACCAGCTCATTGCAGCGGATGTGAACAACAATGGTCAGATTACGATCCGCGATCTGATTATGATCCGGGAAGTCATTTTGGGTCTTGAAGAGGATTTTGCCAACAATAACAGCTGGCGGTTCATCCCTAAAGACTACGATTTTCCGGACCCGACCAACCCCTGGTTGGAGCGATTCCCGGAGGTTGCCAACTTCAATAATCTGGAGGGGCAGGAATTCGTGGAGTTTATCGCCATTAAGGTGGGGGACGTCAATGGTAATGCGTTACCCCACAACAGCAACGCCCTGCCTCCGGGCACTGGCAGCGGAAATATGGCCACACTGGAATGGCAACAGGACGAGCAAACGGAAGCCTGGGCGCTGTACGCAGGTGCAGAGGAAGGTATGAGAGCCATGCAATTTAGTTTGGCACTGCCAGCTAAGACTTTCGTCCGTCCTGGTCTTATCTCTGCGGCGGAATACACCTATGATGAGCAGGGACATCTCCACGTAAGCTATGCTCCCGACCCCTTATCGGACATTCCCGCTAACCGGCCGCTGCTGACCTTAAGCAGCCCGGAGCTGAGCCAGGCGCCTGACTTCCTGCAAGCGCCCGAGGCACTTGCCGCAGAGGTTTATTTCGAGGACCTTTCCACCCGTCCCCTGGGTATGCTTCAGATGGGCGAAGACCGCCCTTCGGCCACCGCCAGCCTCTTCCCCAACCCCAGCCGGGCGGCTACGCGCCTGAGCTTTGACTGGCCCCGGGCGGAGGTCCTTACCCTCAGCGTACATGACCTGGCCGGTCGGGAACTTCGCCGACAGCGACTGACGGCCACCCTGGGACATAACCAGCTTACACTTACGGCAGATGCTTTCGGTGCGGCGGGCGTTTACCTGCTTCGGCTGGAAGGGGATGCCGGGCAGACGGTAGTGTTACGGGCGGTGCGGGAGTAAGCGAGAGTATGCTCGCGGAGGACGCGGAGAGGAGGAGATACGCGGAAGGAAGACGCGGGAGTGATGTCTCCCCTAAAAAAATGTTGCCGAAATGGGGAACAGACACTCTCTTGCGCCTCAACTCCTTCGGAAAACTATCCCCTTGAGAATTACACACCTCAGAAAGTAATAGTCGCTTGGCAGGCAAATTTTCCGGAGGAGCTGGAGGAGAAGAGGAGTTGGAGGAGAAATCGCTCAATTATTGTTGGCTGCCCTATCTTTCCGGATATAAGCCATTACCGATGCCCAGCCTTCCTACCCCCATTATCTCTGCTGAAGAATTGTACCCATTGACGGGACAGTCGGACCTGCTAATCCTCGATTGCCGGCACAACCTCTTTGACACCGGCGCCGGGCGCCGGCTCTGGGCCGAAGCCGCCCTGCCCGGCGCTCAGTATCTGCATCTGGATGAAGACCTCTCCGGCCCCATCCTACCCGGCCAAACGGGCCGGCACCCGCTACCGGAGACTGCCGACTTTGCGGCAGTGATGGGCAAGCTCGGACTGGAGGCCGCGACTTACGTGGTCGTTTATGATGACAAGGGTGGCGGCATCGCCGCCC
Organism: Neolewinella agarilytica; assembly: GCF_900110645.1. GTDB lineage: Bacteria > Bacteroidota > Bacteroidia > Chitinophagales > Saprospiraceae > Neolewinella > Neolewinella agarilytica. The sequence continues at coordinate 171,019 of NZ_FOFB01000003.1, read as the reverse complement.
GCCTGTGGTGGATGCTGATGGCCCTGGGCCACGAACGGGTGGCCGTGCTGGACGGTGGTATTCAGGCGTGGGAGGCAGCGGGGTACCCGCTGCTGCCGGGCAAAGAACGGACCGGAGCGCCAACCCAACCCCGCTTCCCCAACGGGGATTTCCCTGGCACCTGCGACCGCGCCCAGACGGACAAACTACGCCAAGACCCCGCTTTTACCCTGATCGACTCCCGTACCGCCCCCCGCTACCGCGGCGAAGAGGAACCCATTGACCCCGTTGCCGGCCACATCGAAGGCGCCATTAACCTGCCCTGGCCCGACAACCTGAAAGACGGAAAACTTCGCCCACGGGAAGAACTCCGGGAGCGCTTTGCCGTTCTGCAGGCAGAGGCCCGTCAGAACGTATTCTACTGCGGTTCCGGCGTAACGGCCTGTCACAATATCCTGGCCTATCACTACGCCTACGGGGAAATGCCCGGCCTCTACCCCGGGAGCTGGAGTGAATGGCTTATTGGTTAGTAGTGTAGTGCTGTAGTTTTGTAGTAATGTAGTGCTGCCGCTCGGCAATGTGCTTCTACTACGAACAGCAGCACTACAGTACTACCGACTACAGTACTACCGACTACAATACTACATTACTATTCCCCCCTCAAGCCCTCCCATGCCCAACAACGTACTTGGAACTCCTCTCATCGGCTGCTGCATTGATCCTATGACCGGATATTATCGTGATGGCGTCTGTAATACCGGCCCTACGGACAGTGGTCGCCACGTTGTTTGTGCCATCATGACGGAGGAATTTCTCCTGTTCACCAAAAGCCGGGGCAACGATCTCTCTACCCCCCGGCCGGAGTATCAGTTTCCTGGTCTGAAAGCCGGTGACGGCTGGTGCCTTTGTGCTCTGCGCTGGAAGGAAGCCTGGGAAGCGGGCGTCGCCCCGCCCGTGAAGCTGGAAGCTACCCACGAAAAGGCCCTGGAATACCTTGATTTTAGCGCATTGCTGGAAGCGAAGGTGGTGAAGGAGTGAATTGGGGAACAAGAGAATGGGAGAATGGGAGAATGAGTAAATGCGGTAAAGCCATTCTCTCATTCTTGCATTCTTGCATTCTCTCAATCCTGCATTCTCTCATTCGAATACTTCCAGTCCTTCGAACAGCTCATCCAAGTCATCAAAGCTTTTATAGCCGACCTTTTCCTCACTACTCCCACGTACAGCGAAGCCGGTGAGCGGGTAGGTCTCTTTTATGGTCACCGGATCATTGCCGGCGGTGTCAATCTGCAGCAGGCAGGGGCGGATGGCCAGCAATTCGCGAAGGTTATCCAGGCTGAAGGGGCTGCCCGCCGCCAGGTCTTGCCAGGTGATGCCGCCCTGTTCAAAATCAAGCAGCACGAGTTCAGCTTCGGGGTGCTCCCGGATGGCATCCGCTACATCTTCGGCACTTTGGTAGCCCGCTACTTTTACGTGAGAGAAGACGCGGATACCGGCGGCCTTCAGGGCTTCAGGCGCGGACGCAGGTGCCGTGGAAGCTACGAGCGCAATGTTGATATTCTCCGCCTGCAGCGTCGTGGCCCAGGCGCTTCCTTCATCGATGTTGCCCAGCTCCGCGACGATAGCCGGCCCTTCAATCCACTCTCTCAGAGCGTTGAGCATATCCAGGCTGATGGCCTCGCCATCGGTCTTTTCCCCAAGGGGGAAGGCAAGGTAATCCACTTCCCAGGCGGCGAAGTAGCGGGCGTCCGTAAGGTGGGTAATGCCGGAGGCAAGAAGTTGGGTAGCTAGCATGGGGCAAAGGTAGTTTAGTAGACGGTAGATTGGTAGACAGTAGTCGGTAGATTGGTAGTCGGTAGTCGGTAGAGATGTAGAGCCTCCCTTCTGCAATTTTGCCGTCTACAAAACTACAAACTACCGTCTACTATCTACTTCCCCGCAACGACGACCACAATTTCCCCTTTCACCTTGCCCTTGGCTTCGTAGTGGGCTTTCAGCCCGGCCAGAGTATCGGTCGTAATCTCTTCGTGGAGCTTGGTGATCTCCCGGGCGACGCAGGCGGTGCGCTCTTCCCCGCAGAACTCGGCCAACTGGCCGAGCAGCTTTACGATGCGATGGGGGCTTTCGTAGAGGGCGAAAGTATTGGGTAGCTCCGCGAGGTATTTCAGCCGCGTTTGCCGTCCCTTTTTGTGGGGCAGAAAACCTTCGAAGTGAAAACGGTCGCAGGGGATGCCGCTGGCCGCCAGCGCAGGTACGAACGCTGCCGGACCGGGCAGGCAGCTGACTGCCACGCCTGCCTCCCGACAGGCCCGTACGAGCAGGAAGCCCGGATCAGAGATGCCCGGGGTGCCGGCGTCCGTAATCAGGGCGTAGGTAGCTCCGTCTTTCATGTCCTCCACTAGCTGGGGGGTAACGCCGTGTTCGTTGTGGGCGTGGTAGGCCCGCAGTGGGGTATCGACTCCGTAATGTTGTAAAAGCGGGCGACTCGTGCGGGTATCTTCCGCCAACACCAGGTCAGCTTCGGAGAGTATCCGGATGGCGCGGGCGCTCATGTCTTCACGATTGCCGATGGGGGTGGGAACGAGGTAGAGCACGAAATGGGGAGTTGAGGAAGTTCAGCGGAAGTGCGAAGAACGGGCTAAATACGCTGAAAAGCATCAGGCCAGGCTAAGAATCTGCCTGACTAAGGTTAGTCCTCATCCAAATAATAGCGAACGGCCCGACGGGTAATCTCCAGAGTTACCCCGAAAGCAACGTGGCCGGCGATCTTTTCTAACTTGTCATCCGCAGCGTCCTTCACCGTAGCGGGGGCTATGCCCAGAACAGGGAGGGCCAGCTGTTGGGTGGTAGCCAGGAATTTGTCCTGGCCCATGTCTTTCACTTCAGGAACGGCTTCCACGGCCAGCCCGTATACGCCACCGATGAGGGCTCCCATGCCGAATTCCACAAAGGTTTCAGCGATGTCCTCCTCTTCCTCCGTGAGGTCAATGTGGGTAAATGCTTCGGCGGCATTGACGGCCGCTTCGGCGTAGTCGTCTTCGATCTGCCGTCTTTTAGGGGCGATCTTTCCGTCTACGAGCATTTTCACCCCTACGGCCACCAGGCCGCCCAATACACCCGCCAGAAACCCTTTACCAAAGTTCTTATCCCGGGTTCTTTCTGTCTTCGCCATAAATTGATCGACGGAGTCAATCTTGCCTCCGGAAAATTGCTGAATCTGCTGGCTGTCAATGTTCCCTGCGGCATCCTTTACGGTGTCGATGATCATTTGAAGCGTGGAAGTGGCCATGAAGGGTCTTTTGGTCTGTTAAGAGAACGAAGAGAGGGGGGCTAGGTTCGATGTTTAACCGCCTGGTTTGATTGTTTTTTTTAACTGTTGCTCTTCCTGTCGCAGTTGCTCACTGGTCTTACGGCTACCATCATGGCTCCAACCGGGTGGGCCGAAGAGATAGCCTAATCGGCTCCGCCAATCCGGAGCCAACCAAACATCCCGCCCGATGGCGGCCCATTCATGGGTCGCGATTCGTAGCGGGTTGTGCGTATGGATGTTGCTCACCAGGCCGTATACCGGTTTCTCTTTTTCCGGGGTGAAGGTCCCAAAAAGACGATCCCAGATGATGAGCACTCCACCGTGGTTTCGGTCCAGGTAGGCGACGTCGCTTCCGTGATGTACCCGGTGGTGGCTGGGGGTGTTAAACAACCATTCGATGGGCCGCCAGAATTTGTCAATGGCTTCAGTATGTATCCAAAACTGATAGATAAGGCTGAGGCTTCCGAAAATGGCAATCATGATGGGGTGAAAGCCCAGCAGTGGCATCCATGCTTTAAAGATCCAGGCGCCGGAGAGATCGCCGGTCCAGGTTTGCCGCAGTGCCGTGGAGAGGTTGTATTTCTCACTACTGTGGTGCACAACGTGGCTCGCCCAGAAGTAGCGGATGGAATGGCTCCCCCGGTGAAAGGCGTAGTAACTTAAGTCTTCGGCAAAGAAGCATAGTACCCACACCCACCAGGCATGCCCCAGATCGAAAAGCCGAAATTGATACAGGAAAAAGAAAGCCCCGATGGTAATGGTCTTGGTAAACAAGCGGATGATGGCGTTACCAATCCCCATGGATAGTGAGCTTAGGGTATCTTTAGTCTCATACCAGTCACGGTCCTGCCAAACCGCTACTCCTATCTCTAACAGGAGCAGAAGCAGAAACCCGGGGATAGCGTAGTGGATGGCTACGGGGTTGTCCAGAAAAATGAAATCAGGCATGACGGAAAAGATGATCGACGCAGAGCAAAATTAGCGAAATTTCGCTTACTGGCGTTTCACCCCCCCCTTTGGTGTGTATAGCAAATTGCACTAACGAAGTATAAACGGCCCCTCGACTACGCCCTCCACACCCTTCGACTTCTATCTCGACTCCCTCCGGTCGCTCGATATCCGCTCAGGGACCGGTCGGGCTCCGCTCGGAGACCAAAGGGAGTCGAGATGGTAGTCGAGGGGCATTCGCGCAAATTGTTATCCTCCCCTTGCACCTGCGCAACCGCGCCCAAAAAATCTCCATTCCTGAAACTACGCCTACTAAAAAGGATACCCCAGCCCCAACTGAAAGGTAATATCCCGTAAGCGGAAGCCCCTGAAGCTACTCCAGTAATCGCTTTCCAGAACGTCATTACTGTCCCGGTCAAGCGGTTCTCCGAAGCCATCATTCGGATAGTTGTAGCGAAGCGGCACGGCAGCATCCAGTCGAAAAATGAAATAACTGAGGTCGACCCGGATTCCGGTACCCGCCGCAATAGCCAGCTGTCGGTAAAAGGGTTGGAAGAGTACACTGCCATCCGTACTCAGCTCTTTACGGAGTCTAAACTTAGAGCCGGGTCGCCCGCCGTCTTCATCATCGTCCAGGGTCCAGATGTTGCCAATGTCCGCAAAAATGGCTCCCCGAAAGAAGGAGGCAATGGGGAAGCGATATTCCAGATTGAGTTCCAGGCGCAGGTCCCCCGTTTGAAACAAGCGCAGGTTATTGTCCGTGTCCAGGCTGAGCGTATCCACGTAGCCTCCCGGCCCCAGCCCACGCGGTGCCCAGGCCCGCATGGAATTGGCTCCTCCGACGAAAAATTGCTTCACATAAGGCACTTCGTCATTACCGTCAAAGGGCTTAGCCGCAGCAGCCAGGAATCGAGTGGCGAAACTGCTCAGGGGGGTATAGTTTTTGTAAAAGCGGACGTCCGCTATCCCGAGGTAGTACTTTGAAAAAGTGGCCCCTTGTTTTGGAGTTAGAATGGTATCGTCTTCCCGGAAAACATTCAGCAGCCCATTGAGCGCTGACACTTCTGCCCCGGCCACCTCAAATTGCCCGTTAAACGTAATCGACCTTCCTTTATGATCCGACCGCCCTACCCGGCTGTATTCAATATTCCGGAACAGTACAGAAAAAAAGTACTGTTCCCCAAAGCTCCGTTCCAGGAACTGATTTTCTCTCAGGATAGCATTAAACTGCGGCTCCGTTACGGGATCAAGAATATTAATGGCCAGGTGATTAATTCGATAGCGGGTAGTTGCTGACCGTCGGAAGTCATAGCCCAGGCTGGCGTTGAAGATCGTGTAGGAGTAAAAATTTCGAATCAGCAGATATTCATAGCCCAGACTGTAGCGGGTGTTCGCACGTTCCCGTAGCTGGCTGAGCAAACCATCGGAAACCATTTTACCTCCCCAGGGGGCCGGCAACTTATTCATCAGCCGGTAAAAGCCAAAATCTTTAAACCGGGGTAAATACAGGCTTACATCCGCTCCCAGGTCGATCGTATTGAAAAAAGCGCCCCTCCTCGACCCGAAGCCCGGGTTAATTTCCACCCCCGCCCGAAGGCTGGTGACGAGTAACTCTGCCCCCCCGAGCAGATTTCGGTTTTGAAAGCTGGGCCGAACACTCAGACCAACAAGGTTTCCGGCCCGAACCGGGCCACTGCGGTCGGTGTAACTGACGTCCAGATCAGCACCAACAGACATGCGCTCACTTGGCGTTAGCTGTATCTGGTAATTGATGACCTCACTGCCATCTCCTTCAATTTTGGAGTTAATCCTCACAAAGCGGTAAATCCCCAGCCCGTTTAGCGAAAGCCTTGTTTTTTCCAGGTTCTCCCGCTTGAACAATTCTCCGGGTTTCAGAAAAATATTTTTACGCAACAGTTCCGGTCGCATTTTAAACTCCTTCTTATCGGAGGCAAACCGTACGCCGTCAATGATGGTATCCAGTAAAAACGTCCCCCGGTCAATGGCCAGAGGGTTTACATCCGTCAACACCAGTATTTCTCCTACCCGATAGCGCTTGTAGTTTTCCTCTTGCTCCGGTGGCAACACGTTGAAAAACACATCGGCATAACCTGACCGGCGGCTGGTGTCAATCTCCAGCTTATCGAAGTTGGTCGCCGTAAAGAAGGCGTAGCCGTGGTTATTCAGGTAATTCCCGAGTCGGGCTTTTTCCTGATCAAACTTATTGAGGTCAAGCGGCTCTCCACTTACCAATAAAGTTTCTTGCTGGGCTTCCTCCAGCAGGCTGTCAATTAAGGGATCCGGGCTGGCGAAGACCACCGAATCAATGATGAACCGACGGCCTGGCTGTATGTGATAAATCAGGTTTACTTTGCGTTTTTTACCCCGATCAGCTTCGTGGTAAGCCGTTGCGTTGAAATAACCGAGGTAGCGCAGGTAGTCCGTCATGGCGGCTACCGAACGGCGGCTAAGACTATCACTATAGATCGCTGGCTCCTGCCCGATGGTTCTGCGCAGGAAGCGATCAATGCGGGTGGTGTCCCGTGGTTTGTCGTTATCGAGGTAGAAATATTCCCGGGGCCATAAGAAAAGGAAATTACCGTTGGGCTGCTGTTTGGCAATGGTGGAAAGCTCGTAGGTAATGTCCGCCCGGTTAGTCAATGTGGCCCCTTTCTCTATTTTTACCCGCTGCGAGACCAGTAGTTCCTGATTAGGCGCCAGATATTTGGTAGTATTGCAGGACGCCAGGAAGGCCGCCAGTAGTATGGCTGGCCCAACCAGGCGCAAACTTCGCGCCAGTATGCCCATCAGCTCCGGTACCATTAAGTTCATAAGCAGCCTTCGTCAGAAAAAAGTTAGGCAAAACTACCACAAATTCACCGCCGAAGGGGGACGTATTGTGGAAGAACTGTTGGGGCAGTCCCGATACGTCGTTGACCACCTCTATGCGCTCGAGTCATGGGTAGCGGAGTTACCCGGTGATCCCGGCGTTCCATTAACGACCGTTACCCCAAAAGAATTGGGTAGAATCTCCCAATTGAAGACCGCCAATCAGGTTTTGGCCGTGGTGGACATCCCCCGGGAGGCAGAGCAATTACCAGCCTCCATCGCAGAGGGCTGGTCTCTTTACCTGGATGGCATCCAGTCACCCAGCAACCTGGGGGCATTATTGCGCATTGCGGACTGGTTCGGCTTCCACCACGTCATCGGTGGCCCGGGTACGGCTGATCTGTACAACAGCAAAAGTGTGCAGGCCTCGATGGGCTCCTTCCTGCGGGTACATTTTCGTCAGGGGCAGTTGCAGGAGATTACGGAGCGGTTCCCGGAGTTGCCCGTCTTCGGCGCAGATTTGAATGGTGAGAACATCTACGAGCTGCAGGCACCAAAGCAAGGCTTGCTCGTCATCGGCGCGGAAGGCCCGGGGGTGAGTCAGGCGGCGCGGACGCAGGTGCAAAGATGGTTAACCATTCCGCCCGCTCCGGGGCGGCAGGCAGAGAGCCTGAACGCTGCCGTTGCGGCGGGGATTCTCTGCGGGGGGCTGCGGTTTGGGGGAAAATAAATCCTGTATAGACATCCCCAGGCAGGTTGTGCATCACCGTAAGTATTGGCCGCCTGTTCAAGCACTTTTTCCAATCGCTTGGTTAAATAGCCCCTATAAAAAGCGATCAGCGGACCGCATTCAGAACTCTTCCTTCTGAATGCAGTCCGTTGATCGCTTAAAGTCTTGTCAACTCTTTAAAACACAGTCATCACTTTCAGGATCAGGGATAGTCCCCATTGTTTTAAGTAGGCTGATCTGCACTTATTTAATCACCAGGCGAACGGGCTTTATTTCTTTACCCGGAACACGTAGGAGGTAAACTCCTGCAGCAATATCATTCGGAACGATCGTCTGACCGCTTTCCACCGTTAACTGTCGCAATACCTGACCGTTCATTCCGAGAAGGTCAACCCGGGATGCCTCCGCTACGCCCTGAAGACGAATCGTTTGACCAGCTTTGCCAGGGTTAGGGAATACACTCAACCCTGAAGCAGCATCCGCTTCCCAGCGAACGCTCCGAATACCAAGCTCCCGGTTTGCGCCACTAAAGTCCCGCTGCGTCAGGCGGTAGTAAACGTTTCCGGAGAATGCCGGGACATCACTCACTTCGTAAGATTGCGTTGTAAACGCGCTTCCACGGCCATCAACAATTGTTACGGGCTGAAAGCTAAAGCCGTCATTACTTATTGAAATCTCAAAGGATTCATTCTCGAATTCCTCCGCGACAACCCAGGTAAGCATTACTTTTTTAGCCATAACCCGTGCATCAAAAGAAAGGAGAGAAACAGGTAAGACTCCGTTTGCTAATTCGGCGGCTTCACCAAGCGTTGTTGCTCCCCCAACCATTTCTGCATTGAGGTCATCAAGATCCGGGGAACCATTTTTACCGAATGAATAGGGCGTTCCTCCGACGATTACCGTCAAGTCGGTATTACCCGTTCCCGTGACAAAGGATGTAGAGGCATCTACCACTGTCTCTGCAGGGAGCGTAAGGTTGACCTGATTTCCAAGGTCTACCGTAACTCCACTAAGATCAAGAGGACCAGGAACGTCCATATCAGCCGTAACCATGATGATGCCATCGGCAGGATTGGGCAAACAAGCCGCAAACTCCGCAGCCGTGGAAGCGGTACATTGAGCTGACAGGATCGAGCTAGAGCCAATAAGAAATAAGAAGGAGGTTAAAAAAAGAACTGGATTGTTCATAACATGGGTATTTTTCCTGAGTCGCCTCAGAAGTGAAAAAAAACCACATTAGCCAATTACTAATTTCAACACTTTTAGAAATCACAGTATAGAACTCTAAATATAGCAGTTAAAAAACTAAAACACATCGCTATTCGCTTATCTTACCTAGTTTTGTAATTTACCCATACCAATATGTCTCTGTACAACGAAATTCAGGAATGCCTTGCCTTCATCCAAAAAAGGTCCACTACCAAGCCAAAGCTCGGCATCATTTTAGGTACGGGATTGAGTTCTGTAGCTGATGATATTGTAGTAGAGCGGGAGTTCATCTATGGGCTCCTACCCTATTTCTGTACTTCTACCGTAGACTCTCACCGGGGCAAACTCATTCTGGGCACGCTGCATGGCGTGCCGGTCGTGGCCATGGCTGGCCGCTTACACTATTACGAAGGTTACAGTATGCAGCAGCTTGCCTTCCCCGTCCGGGTCCTTGCAGCGCTGGGTATCGAGCACCTTATTATCTCGAATGCCTCCGGCAGCGTGAATGCTGACATTAACGCCGGAGACCTCATCTTCCTCCGCGACCACATCAACATGCAGCCGGAAAACCCGCTGCGGGGTGCTAATGATGAGCGCCTTGGCCCACGTTTTCCGGATATGCTCCATGCCTACGACCGGGAGCTCAACGCCTGGGCCATCGAACGGGCCGCTGATCACGGTCTTAAAGGTCACGAAGGCGTCTACCTTGCCCTGGCCGGCCCCAACCTGGAAACGCCCGCGGAGTACAAGATGGCCAATATCATCGGCGCAGACTGCATCGGCATGAGTACTGTTCCCGAAGTACTGGTAGCCCGTCACGCCGGCCTTCCGGTATTCGTTATCTCCGTTGTCTCCAACAAGTGTTTCCCCATTGCAGAGATTCAACCTACCACCGTGGATGACGTGATAGAGACCGTCAAAGCCGTTGAAGAAAAACTACGCAAGCTGATGAAAGACGTCGTTCAGAAGCTGGGCTAAGCTTTACAAACGAACATCCAAATAATACCGGACACCACAAATACGGAAGCGGTATCGGGAATATCCCCGGTACCGCTTCGACAGTAAAAAGGCAGAAGGTCTACTTCTCCTTCAACAGTTCTTCTGTGTCTTCGTAAGGCACACCCGCTTCCTTGGCGATCACGATGGCCTTTTTAGCTGTTTCAACTGCTTTAGCCCGGTTGCCCACCTTATCATACAATCTGGCGAGGGTATCAAGGCTATTGTAGTTTTCTTCCAGTTCCACAGACTTAATGGCCCAGGTCAGTGCTACTTTCAGAGCAGCCATATCTTCACTGTTTTCAAAGATGCTCCAGGCAGCTTTATCCAGTTCGTAAGCATCTTCACTGGGGTACGCATTGAAATACGCTAATGCTGCGGGTACGTAAGCGTCCATATCCCGGCTCTGCTCAGCGTGCAGCATTCCGTAGTGCGCCATCAGGCGACCTCTGATCGGAGCGGCCCACTTCGTATAAACAGTTTCCATTTTTTCCGCCGGGGGTAGCGCCCGGACGCCTGCATCTCTCATATATTTAGTAATCAGGGAGCGCTGCATCGTCATCATATAGCTGGCGCTACCCGCCGTCTTAATGGCCGCATCTGCATGTTCTACGAGATAAATCATTCGCTTATCACCGGGCTCACCGGGGTTATCGAGAATCATCGTCATTATTTCGGGACTGGACCAATCTTTCTCTGAATCCAAATAAACCGAGATAACCTCTCCGGCCCGCTCCTGCTCATAAACATCGGTCAGGGTTTGCGCGTACATTTTCACAAATTCGGGACTACGCTCACCAGCCTTATAGCGTGCGTTTAGTGCACCGAGGTTATTATCGCTTACGGCAACATCAGCCAGGGCAAGAAATTTATCCTGCGGGATGTACCCCAGCCCCTTGTGCACGATATCACCGTTGCCGTCCACGAAAAGGTAGGTGGGATAAGCCACTACATTGTAGCGCCTGGCGAGCGCAGGGCCTTCTCCTTTTTCCATGTCAAACTTAGCGTTGATAAAACGCTCGTTGTAAACCGTTCCTACCGTGGCATCCGGAAAGATTTTAGCCGCCATCATTTTGCAGGGCCCGCACCAGGTCGTGTAGGCATCGATGAAGATCACCTTATCTTCCGCTTTGGCCTGCGCCAGAAGCTCTTCGAATGGTTTTTCCACGAATTCCATTCCTCCTCCCTTTTCCTGAGCGGATAAAGAGAAGGTAAACAGGAAGAGTAGCAGGTAGAAAGAGTACTTCATAATGTTAGTAGTTATTATGTACCGAAAATAAGGGGTTCTCCGGGCATGACACCTAAAACGGGGCTGTCTTTAAGATAATTGTAAGGAACGCGATAGCCCGGGAGGTAAATAGCGGCCTAATTCAGGGAGGTCAGGGCAAGGCACGGGATCATGGCTGCTGAACGAAGCCAAAATACAGGTGCAAGAGTAAGCTCGTGCAGCGCCGCTGGCGCTGGAGCTGAGCAAGCATCCAATGCTTTACAAGCTACGCATTGCACCTGCGTGCTCGCCCCTTTCTTTTTCAACAAAAAAGAAACTACTTTCTGGTTTTCTAACTATTTTTGTCTCCCGCTACTAATTATCCCGGAAAGTTGAACTACCACCGGGGAAATTGCTTTTGCAGAGTGAATACCTGCCAACCGTCCAAAAGACTACTCCTTGTCCAAGAATTCCGATCTCTCCGCTGCCGACCTCCGCACCTCGATATTCATCAAAGGTGCTGCTGCGAACAATTTGAAAAGCGTGGACCTCGTCATCCCGAAGAACCAACTCGTGGTGGTGACCGGTGTCAGTGGCAGCGGGAAGTCAAGCATCACCATGGACACCCTCTTTGCTGAGGGCCAGCGCCGGTACGTTGAGTCTCTAAGCAGCTACGCCCGCCAGTTCCTGATGCGGATGAAAAAGCCCGAGGTAGACTACATCCGGGGCATCTGCCCGGCCATTGCCATTGAGCAAAAAACGACGACGGCCAACGCCCGGTCTACGGTAGGCACCCTCACCGAGATTTATGACTTCTTTCGGCTGCTCTACGCCCGTGCCGGACGAACCTTCAGCCCCATCAGCGGAAAGGAAGTAAAACGACATCGGGTAACCGACGTCGTTGACCATATTCTCGCTATGGATGAAGGTTCCCGCGTTCACCTATACGCTCCCCTGCCCCGGGAATACGACGATCGTACCCTCCGCCGGGAACTCGAGCTCCTCGTACAGAAAGGCTATACCCGCGTCATGGCCGATGATGAGGTAAAACAGATAGAAGACATTCTGGAGGAAAACCTGCCCAGTCTGGCTAAAACGTTGATTGAGCTGGAGGATCACGAAGAAATGATGGTGCTCATCGATCGTTTTATCGTCAAAGCCGACGACGAAGAGAACAACAAACGAATTGCGGACTCCGTACAAACCTCCTTTAGTGAGGGCGGCGGAGAGGTGATCGTTTATCTGGACGCCGATAACTGGACGGCCTGGAACAACCGATTTGAGCTGGACGGCATGACTTTTATGGAGCCCAGCCCCAGCCTGTTCAACTACAATAATCCGGCTGGCGCCTGCCCTACCTGCGAGGGCTTCGGCCGCACGATGGGTATTGATGAAGACAAGGTCATCCCCGATCCCTCCAAATCCGTATACGACGGTGCAGTGGCGCCGTGGTCAGGGGCGACCTTCGGCAGCTGGCAGAAAGACTTTCTCCGGCAGGCCAACAAGTTTGAATTTCCGGTCCACACTCCCTATGGCGACCTGACCAAAGATCAGCAGCGGGTCCTCTGGGAAGGTAACCGTCATGTGGGGGGTATCACTGACTTTTTTGATCAGCTCGGTAAAAAGCTGTACAAAATCCAAAACCGGATCATGCTGGCCCGCTACCGCGGCCGGACCACCTGCCACACCTGCCGGGGTGGTCGCCTCCGTCGGGAAGCCGAGTACGTGAAGGTGGGGGGCACCGCCATCACGGAGTTGATTGATCTGCCGATTGATCAGCTACAGACCTACTTCAAAAATATCAAGCTCAACGAGCATGACGCCACCATCGCCCGCCGGCTCCTGCTGGAGATTAACAACCGGCTGAAGAGCATGATGGACCTTGGCCTGAGCTACCTTACCATCAACCGGCTGAGCAGCACGTTGAGTGGCGGCGAAAGCCAACGAATCAATCTGACCCGTACGCTGGGCAGTAACCTGACGGCCTCAATGTACATACTCGATGAGCCGAGCGTCGGCCTTCACCCAAGGGATACGGAACGGCTGGTAGCCGTCCTCCGCCGCCTGCGGGACCTGGGAAATACCGTGCTCGTCGTCGAACACGAGGAAGGTGTTATTGCCGCAGCAGACTACCTCATCGACGTCGGCCCCGCCGCGGGTATCCACGGCGGAGAGATCGTCTTTGCCGGCCCCTACGAAGACATCCATAGTGAAGCAGCCGACAGCCTGACGACGAAGTATATGAACGGGACGATGTCCGTCCCCGTCCCCGAACAACGCCGCCGCCTGACGAACTGGCTCAACATTGAAGGAGCCCGGATGCACAATCTCAAAAAGATCGACGCGAAGATTCCGCTCAACGCGCTGACGGTCATCTCTGGTGTTTCCGGCAGCGGAAAGACCAGCCTGATTAAGGGCATTCTTTATCCCGCCCTCAGGCGGGAGTTGGGGGAAGGCTCCAGCCAGGCACCCGGCCCGCATGCCGGCCTGAGTGGAGACCTGAAAATACTTACGCAGGTGGAGATGGTCAGTCAGAGCCCCATCGGTAAGTCCAGCCGGTCAAACCCGGTCACTTACGTCGGAGCCTACGATACCATTCGGGCCATGATGGCGGATCAGCAGTTGTCCAAGATCCGGGGCTATGGCCCGGGTCACTTCAGCTTCAACGTTGATGGCGGCCGTTGCCCTACCTGTAAGGGAGAAGGCGAGCAAACGGTGGAGATGCAGTTTCTGGCCGACGTTCGCCTCGTCTGTGAAGAGTGTAACGGAGCCCGCTTTAAGCGGGAGCTGCTGGACGTAAACTACAACGGAAAAAACATCTCCGAAATTCTGGACTTAAGCGTGGATGAGGCAGTGGACTTTTTTGCTGAGGAGGCTTCCATTAGCAGAAAACTCAAGCCGTTGCAAGACGTTGGCCTCGGCTACATCACCCTCGGGCAGGCATCCTCCACCCTCTCCGGTGGCGAAGCCCAGCGGGTGAAGCTCGCCAGCTTCCTCACCAAAGAGAAAAAGGGAGAGCACATCTTCTTCATTTTCGATGAGCCTACGACCGGACTGCATTTTCACGACGTAGCCATTCTGCTTACGGCCCTGAATGCACTCGTGGAACGAGGGCACACCGTGCTGGTCGTCGAGCACAACATGGACGTAATTAAATCCGCCGACTACCTCATCGACCTCGGCCCCGAAGGCGGACGTGATGGAGGGCACATTGTTTTCCAGGGCACACCGGAAGCCCTGGTGGAAAACGGAGAAGGGTTTACGGCGGGGTATTTGAAGGAAGCCTTGGCGGGCAACTAGTACAGTATAAACTAAGTATTCGCTGGTTCCTGCTTGGTCTTTTGCCCGCTGGCGTCATGACAAAACAGGTCCGTCCCGCAATACTGCGGGATGCACCGGTTTTTTCATTTAGCCAGCAAACAAAATCCCGGCGCAAAAACCTATCTCAACTTAGTTTACACGGTACTAGTCCTTGTCATTACCTCCCTGACCATTTGATGATTTCCTTCCCATGCCGCCATCACTCCAACGTACTTACTGGCCACTCGCCCTGACGAGTCTGGCCCTCGTATTCTGCCTGGCTACGAAGACGGATTGGCTGACGACTTCAACCGTTGTATCCGGGGTGGCCTGTGTGTCGCTGATTGCCATTGGCAAGCGGCTTGGCTATCTCATCGGGCTGGTCAGTAGCATAACTTATGCCTGGATTGCCTATCAGAACGGGCTCTTTGGGGAAGTGGGGCTAAACATCCTGTTCTACCTGCCCACGGGTGTTGCCGGGTATTTTATGTGGGCAAAGAACGAAGCCAACGGGACGGTAAACATGCAGCGTTTGGCCAGCCGTCAACGACGATGGCTTGTGCTTGGCTCCGTATTGGCCACGATAGTTCTGGGCCTGGTATTGCGGGCAATCCCCGGACAGAATTCGCCCTTTGTAGATGCCGCCACCAATGTACTCAGTATTATCGCCACCCTCCTGATGATGTGGCGATTTGCGGAGCAGTGGTGGCTTTATGTAGCACTGAACGTACTGACCGTCTCCCTGTGGACCATCCGCTACCTGGCGGATGGATACGCAGCAGACAGAATGATATTCCTCTGGTTAATCTATCTGATCAACAGTGTATTTGGCCTGATTATCTGGGCGCGGGGCGTTGAGAAAAGAGAGAATACATGATCCTCCTTTCAGCCCTTCACTCAAAATTAAAGCTATAGGTAAGGCTGGCAATCGGCGCGCCGAAGATTGTCAGCTCAAAACTCTGCAAAGGATTAGTGTTCACTACACCCGTACTTGGTCTCGTCGTAACCGGCACGTAGTAAGTGTTGAAGATATTTTTACGCCCGTAGAGATTGTAGACGGTAAAAATCCAGTCTCCCGTCCAACGTCTCTTTTTAAGTTTAGGGTTATGAATCCGCCAACTGAAATCCAGTCGGTGGTAAACGGGTAGCCGGTCATTGTTGCGCTCCAGGAAAAGCGGTACACTGAGATCATTCGATATTACGTAGCCGTTCGGAGCGGTATAAGGCCGGTTCGTTTGCAGCGTGAAATTGAGGTTAAAGGTATTGGCCGGGCCATCCTTGGCGGAGATACTTGCACTCAGGGTGTGCGGCTGATCAAAATAGCCGTTGTACCATTCCCCCCGGTTGATCCTGGTGTTGAAGGTAGACCCTTGCACCCGGTTTTGCACCCGGGCGTAACTATAGTTGACCTGGCTCGTTACCAGTCCTTTTGTCTCCTTCATCGAGAGCTCAATCCCGTAAGCCCGGCCCTCCCCCTGCAGCACATCTGTTTCTACCCGAGGGGTAAGAAAGAAGTCAGCGCCCGGTTTGTATTCAAGCAGGTCATCAATTTTACGGTAGTAGCCCTCCAGGCTGAACTCGTAGGCACCGCCGTTGATAAGCTGATAAATTCCTGCGCTGACGATCTGCGCCCGCTGCGGCCGGATGTTATTATCCGATACTTTCCATCGGCTCGTCGGCAAAGGGGTAGTTGCGTTGTAAATATTTTGCAGGTACTGCCGCGTCATGGCAAAAGACGCCTTCACATTCGTTGATGGCAGCAATTGATAGCTTAGGCCCAATCTTGGCTCCAGCCCGTCATAACTGTTCATCACCCCGCTGCCTGCCTGGGTCACGTCCTCCAATGTGCCTTCAGCCAACTCCTCTCCTGCCGGATAAGTACGGACGGAGCCAGGACCCAGCTGATCGAATTTAGTGTACCGAACGCCCAGGGAAAGCCGGAGCTTATCCGTCACCGTCCACTCGTCAGCGAGGAACAAGCTACTCTCCAGTGCCTGCTCCTGATCCAGTTGCTGGGCCAGGAGTGATTCCGAACCGTTTGGCTCCAGAAATCCGGGATTCAGCTTGTAGTGGATCAGTTGGAAGCCGCCCGTAAACTGGTGCCCACCCCCCAGGCGGTAATCAAGCGAGTTTTGCAGGCTCCGGTACTGAATTCGGGAGCCGTAACGGATTTTACGGTCTTCTTCTTCCTGTGGAAACAGAATATTAGGTTGGTGGTCGCTACTAACGAGTCGGGAAGACAGACTCAGTTTATCGTTGATCACCTTAAGCCAATCCAGCGTCCCGTTCAGGGTGTGGTAATCGTACTGATTGCTGGTAGCGGCAATGCCGGCGAAGTTGTTCAACAGGTCAATGGCGTAAAAGTCCTTGCTGTAGAAGCCAGAAAGCGTCACGATGTTATTCTCGTTGGCGGTGTAGCGCAACTTCACGGTTCCGTCCACAAAGTTGCTTTGGGTGTTTTTGAGTCGTTCCACGAGGCCAAAGATGAAATCATTAAAGCCCGCCCTGCCGGCGGCCAGCACCTTCAGCCGCTTGTCTTTTGTCACCGGGGTTTCTACCGTCACGCGGCTGGAAATGAGGCCCAGACCTCCACTTAGTTTGAGGTTATCGCTGGTGGGGTTCCGGGTCTGAACGTCGACCACCGAAGAAAGCCGGCCTCCAAAGCGGGCGGGGATGTTCCCGCGATAAAGGTCAACACCGCCTACGGCATCGGGCGTAAATACCGAGAACAAGCCGAAGAGGTGGGTAGGGGTGAAAATCGGTGCGCCGTCCAGCAAAACCAGATTTTGGTCAATGGTTCCACCACGAACGCTGATGCCATTGCTCACCTCCCCGGCGGAGTTTACACCGGAGATCGTCTGTAGCCCCCGGAACACGTCCACCTCACCCAGGGCAACGGGTAATACCGCCAGTTCCTTCAGGGTGAGTCGTTCCACGCCCATGAGGGGTCGGAGCTGCCGTTCACTGGCGTCGTCGGTAGTGACCGTAACTGTTTCCAGTGTGGCGGCAGTGGGTCGTAGCTCGAGCAGTAGTTGGCGGTTGGCGGAAATCGTTTCCCTCAGCGGATCGCTTTCGTAGCCCAGGGCGGAAGAATTGATCGTGATGGGACCGTAGGGCAGTTCAATTCGCCAAATGCCTTCAATATCAGACGTTCCTCCCGGCCCGTTTTCAATCTGCAGGCTAACGAAGGGTACGGGCTTTTTCGTTTCAGCATCCCGGGTAAAAATGCGAACCTCATAGGTTTGCTGGGCGGAGAGCATACCCGAAAAGAGGAGCAGAAAAGCATTAAATAAAAGTGGACGCATACGGGACATTTAGAAGAGAAGGCGGGCGCGGACGCCGGTGCAAAGTGGGTTGAATAGCAAAGGAGGCTTAGCCATTGAATCGGCGATCATCATTCCTCCCACCCTTCAGGTTCCGTGGAGGTCCAGCGTGGCCCGGAGCAGGGAGCTAATGGCGGGCAATCCATAACACAGTCAGGGGCCGGTTCCAGGCGGATGTCCCGGTCAAAAGGCAGAGAGACACCGTCTACCGTCGCCCGGTCAATAAATCGCCTTTCGGCTGCGACCGAGACGGCACCGAAATACCCCAGCACGGTCAGCTCCTCCCCGGCACCCAGCTCACGCATATTACCGACCAGAGCCGATGGAATGGCGGCGTTCAGCCCGCCGCTCTCCGTCGTCAGTTGTTTTAGCAGGCTGTTGTACTCGTAGTTTTCCCGGCTCAGCTGCAACTGAGAGACCTCGATCAGCAGACCGCCGTTAGGCCGGTCAAAATCCTCATACCCCACCAGCAGATCACGGATTGGTAATCCCTGACTGAACTGGTCGCTGAAGAGTTGAAAGTCGAGCGGATTACTTACCCCCCAGCACTGCCCCTCGCAGAGATAGTCCCAGCGTTCCGCAAAGCGGGCACTGCGATGGCTCTCGCACTGGCCGTTGCGATAGCGCTGAAAGTAGCAAGACTGGCAAACGTCCACGAGCTGAAAGGTCCGCCTCGACCATTGGTAAAAGTTATCCCGGCCGGCCGGGTCGTCGGCATCAATCAAGAGTCGGAAAGCAGGAATGAAAGCATCCCGAACCACGTCGAAATAAGCCTCTTGTTCAAAGCTTATTCGGAAGTCAGCGATCGGCACGGGCTCCGGCATCGTTTCCGGGCTTGATTCCAGTATCTTTCCGTCAGGAGTCTCTACTCTGATGTGGTAACTCCTTCCGGGCACGCCGGTAAAATTCTCCGGTGGGTAATAGTCGATAGTTCCCGCATTTGCCTCCCATTCTACTGTCTGCCCCTGATCATCCACGGTGCTCACGCGGGCGCCTTCTAAGCGATTAAGGCGGTAAACACCGTCTACTAACTCACTGAGGCTTACGCTTACCTTACCGTATCCATCCTGGTTAGCGATCCGCCCTTCCACGAGATAGAAACCGTCTTCGAACTGATAGACGGGGTCTATCTGGTCCGCACAGGCCCACATCAATATCAGGAGCAGGGGCAGGCCCGGCAAAAGCAACTTAACACGCATAATTTTTCTTTTCCGGTGGCTTTCCTTGGCCACTGAATAAAATTAAGCCTTTGCTGCGTAGCTATTTTCCCTCATTGGGCGACTCTCGTGTTTTTGAATACCTCTGATTACCAAGGCCTGCAGACGCCCGTCAGACGAGGTAATACGGGGCATTAACGGCCGGCTGTAACAGCCGGTTTTCCAGCCCCGCCTCCCCCATCAGCCGCTCCGCCCAGCGGATCGGTTCACTCGCCGGCTCATTACTCAGGTCGTAGGTGCCGTGGTGCATCGGCCACCAGAGTTTTGCCTTCAGGTCGAGGAATCCCTGGAAGGCTTCAGCCGGGTTAGCGTGGTTTTCTTTCATCACAAAGTCAGGGCGGTAGGCACCGATGCCAAGCATCGCTACGTCAATGCCCGGAAACATCGTTCCGATCTCCGACCAGTAGCTCGTCTCGGCGGAGTCTCCGCCGAAGTAGATGGTCTGCTTTGCTCCTTTAACCTCCTCTGCACCCTGCGTTCCTGCGCCCAAAACTTCAAACATAAAACTGCCCCACAGGGAACGGTTGAAGTCCGTCAGCCCGCGCCGGCACCAATGCCGGCTGGGCAGAAAAGTGATCCTTACGCCCGCTGCTTCTGTGTCAAATTGCTGATACCAGGCGGCTTCTTCGATGGGCGTATCCCCTACCCACCCACCAATGGTTCGGCTCAGTCGGAGCGGACACAGAATTTTCCGGATCGGATTATTGGCCACAATGGCCCGGATGCATTTTTTATCGACGTGATCCCGATGGTCATGACTCAGCAACAGATAATCCACGCCCCGAATATCCTCATAGCCAAATGGAGGAAAAACCCGCCGGGGAATAAAGGGCATATCCGTCAGCTGCGGGTCGATCAGAAAGCGAACACCCTTAAACTGCATCAAAAAACAAGCGTGGCCCAGCCACACCACCCAGTCTCGCTCCCGGTCTTCCAGATAGGTTACGTCAGCCGATACTTCCGGCGTCCAGGTGTCGGCCTTCTTCTCCGCCCGCAGGGGGTTGGGCGTGAAAAGCATCTTCAACACCATGGTCCAGTCTGGCCGAAAAGAGTCTCGGTCGTACTTGAATTCTTTGTCGGCAAAAGGATTACCCTTCCAGCCCTCAGGAGCACGGGGATGAAGAGGAAGATCGGGATTGAGGAGATATTGCATCTACAGAGTTGGAGGTTGGTCGACTAGTGGGCCTGACGCTACAGTTTTTCTGTTAACACGCCATATAAAGTCTCTGCTCCCTTAAAGTAATTCTTCAGCAGAATGTTCTCATTCGGACTGTGCTGGTTATTGTCCGGATTAACGAGTGGCAGCACAACGGCCGGCACGTCAAGCTCCGTCACGAAGGGTGCAATCGGCACCGATCCACCCATGGTACGGATCAACACGGGATCTTTGCCGAAGGTATGCTTAATGGCGTTCTGCAGCCAGCTCCCGGTTTTGCCGTTGAGGTCGGTGCGGAAGGCAGCGTAACTCGTTTTCCCGCCGAAGGAAGCCAGTCGTGCGTGATTGGCCCGCTCTTCATCCGTAGGCTCCCGGCCTTCGGGGATGATGTAGTAGCCCTGGGCTTTGATGTGGTTGCGCACGAGGCCAAGTAGCCGGTCTCCGTCGGATTCTTTGACGAGGCGAAGGTCCATATTTACCACCGCGGTGTTGGGGATGATCGTCCGGGCGGAGAGCCCTACCCAACCGCTGGACATTCCTTTGATGTTGAGGCTCGGGTACTGCAGGGCTTCCTGCAGGTTGCGCCCGACGCCGTCGGGCTGGCTGAAGCCGATTTTCTGGTGAATGGAGTTAGCATCATCCGGCACACCATCGAGGATGCGGCGGGTAGCGGCATCGATCTCAATACCGTCGTAGTAACCGGGAATGGTTACCCGGCCGGCATCGTTTTTCATACTGGCCAGCAGCTGGGCCAGCCGCAGCGCCGGGTTCGGGGCATAGTTGCCGTAGTGGCCACTGTGTTGTGGCAGTTTGGGGCCATAGACGGTGAGCCGGGCGCTGGCAATTCCGCGCGCGCCACCCACAATGGTAGGTTGGTTAGTGATATGGACCGGACCATCCAGAATGATCAGGTGATCAGCAGCCAGAGCGGCACGGTGGGTTTTGACGGCACCGGGCAGGTCGGGGCTGCTGAACTCTTCCATGGAGTCGATGATGAATTTCACGGTGTAGTTGGGCCGCTTACCGTCGGCGATCATCTGGTCCCAGGCAACGAGGAAAAGCATGATCGGTGCCTTGGCGTCGGAGCTGGCGCGGGCGAAGAGGCGGACGTCGGTCGTCTCGGGTTTCGCGGGTAGCGTGGCAACCTTCTGGTAGTTGATGGTGCCATCGGCCATCGCCGTCATCGTTCCGTAAACGGGCTTGAAGGGCGGAGAAAGTATCCACTTGGACACGTCTACTGACTGCCCGTCCACGTGGCCGTAGAACAGTACCGTTTCGGCCTTCGGGGTAGCCGCCTGATAGGTAAACAGCAACAGATCGATGCCTTCATTTTTCAGGCGCCTGCCAACAAAGCCACGCTTGGCGAACTCCTTTTCCAGCCAGACGAGGTTGGGTTCTAACTGTCCTTTGATGCGGGCGTCGTTGGGGATGGAAAGAAACTCCTGATAGGGCTCCAGACTTTCCAGGGTGCGATCGTGGAGCGTTTTGTGCCCTACGGGCGATTGCTGCGCTTGAAGTTGGGCGCTGACGCAGGTGCAGAGGAGGGTTAGAAGGAGCAGGGGGAGGGGGTACCGATAAAGCATAAGTAGTAGCGATTAAGCGCCAAAAGCAGCAAGGTACAATGACATTATCAAACAAATAATACATAAAAACTAATTCAAAACCTTTCTACGAGGCACATTACATGCGTAAAAAAAATTATTCTTTACGCATGTAGCTCATTACATGGGAAGCAGCTTCCCCTATAAACCACCTAATGTGTAATTTTTATCACAATTTACCCATATATTTGTTTTAAAATAAAATTATGAAAGCTTGGCCGATTGAGAAGATACCCAGTTCTACAGAACTCGAATCTAAAGCTGTATTGCGCGAACTGGTAAGTGCCCGCGCGGCCCTTGCGGAGCTTAAAGGAGTAGCGAGGACGATTCCAGACCAATCCATACTGATCAATACTTTAGGCATACAAGAAGCCAAAGACAGTTCAGCCATTGAAAATATCATCACCTCGCTGGACGAGTTGTTTAAAGGAGACCTTCAGCTATCCGGTAACTCCTCTTCGGAAGCCAAAGAAGTCCAGAATTATGTGGAAGCGCTGAAAAAGGGCTTCGAGCTTATCTCGGAGAAAAGACTACTTACCGGAAACGATATCATAAAAATCCAATCTGTGCTAGAGAAAAACAATGCAGGCTTTCGGCGAACTCCCGGAACCTCATTGTTAAATGCCTACACGAAAGAGGTAGTCTATACACCACCACAGGATTTTGAGACAATAAGTGCCTTGATGAAAGACCTTGAGCAACTAATCAACAATCCGGATTACAGGCAATATGACCCTCTGGTCAAGATGGCCATTATCCACTTTCAGTTTGAGAGTATTCATCCATTTTACGATGGAAATGGTAGAACTGGTCGCATCATCAATATTTTATACCTCATCCTGTCCGATCTACTTGATTTTCCGACCCTCTACTTGAGCAACTACATAATCCACACTAAACAGAGGTATTATCAGCTGTTTCAGGAAGTGCGTTTAGAAAGCAACTGGGAAGATTGGCTAATCTATATTATCCGTGGAGTCAGCTTGACGGCAAAAGACACCATCAATCTCATCGAAAGCCTTCAACTCCAAATCACAGACATGCAGCGTAAACTTCGAAGCAACTATAAGTTTTACTCCCACGAACTCCTGATGAACCTTTTCCGCCACCCTTACACTAAAATAGAATTTCTGGAGAGAGATCTGAAAATCTCCCGGAAAACGGCTTCTCTCTACCTGAATAAATTAGCGGATGATGGCGTTTTGCGAAAGGAGCGGATGGGGAAGCATCATTACTTTGTTAATGAAGACCTCTACCACCTGTTTCTGACACGATGAGTCTCTCACCCCATCGGCTCCCCCACACTCACCCCTGCCCCCAGGGCAAGCATTAAACCCCACACCGAAGAGTAGAGTACAAAGCACAGCTATAGCTTTTAAAACCTCCCCTTGCACCTGCGCCCGCGCCAGAAAGCTCTTCTCACACAGACCTCAGCCCTTTACCGCACCAACAACTTAAAGCAGCTACTCCCCTTCGGGCCGATAAAGCCAATCCAGTATACACCGGGCTGCAGCCCGGCCGTGTTGAGTCGATCCGTTGCGGGACGGAAAGCCTCTTGCTGGCTTACCGGCCGGCCGAGTGGGTCAAAGACCGTCAGCGTACCCGCCGGGCTGTCCAGTTCAAAAGCGACCCGATCACCTGATGTAACTGGGTTGGGATACAGCTTACCGCTTAGCCACGGCGTCGCCGTCCGTACCGCGGCGGGTCGTTCCACTACCGTAATAGCTTCATTCGTGATGATGGGCTCGTTGAAGTCGAAGTAAATGGCGGCCTGATTAGCAATACTATCCCCGTTCATCAGCTCTTCGTCCACCGCAATGGTATAGGTGATGTAACCGTGGCTGGCCGCCTCATCCCGGGTGCTGTCCGCCAACTGAATATTTTCGAAAACGAAGGCCAGTAGGCGGTCGTCCTCCACGACGATCTCAAAGTCATGACTCGCCTCCACGCTTTTGATGGACCCCAGCTGCAGGCCGGGATCAATCTCATTGCGTACAACTACCGTCTCGGCCGGATAAGTCCCCGTATTCTGAAAGCGAATCCGGTAGTTCAGCAACTGACCATCCGCCACCTGCATCGGGGTAACGATGCTTAGGTCCACGGCAATATCGTTGGGGTCGTAGGAGCCGACCAGAATGTCCGTCAGGGTCGCAATATTATTTGCCGGGGTTTCTTCGGCCGCCGAAGCGCTGCTGATGGTGGCCGTACTGCTGATGGTGCCCCCAAGCATGGCCATTCGGTCAACGGTAAGGTACAAGACGATCAGACCAGACTCCAGCGGAGCCAGATCCCCCAGCTCATAGGTGAGGGTATTACCATCTTGTTGGTCAGGGTCCTGATTCGCCCCGTCAAAGGTAAATTGAGGATCGAGTACGATTTCCAGACTTACCCCTTCCGTAGGAGCCGCTCTGTTCTCGTAGTGCAGATAATAGCGATTAGAAAAACCCGGACGGTGCACATTGTCCGTTTCCAGGCTTACGCGCAGGTCATTGACATTTCGGTTGAGCTGCAAGCCAAAGTCCAATGGCCCTTCAGCATCCGTTTGCCGGACGGAAGGATTGGAATTGAAATAAGGGTTGTTGATCTCCGGAGCAAAAGCGCCATCGTTACGGAAGAACATCGTATAAACGCCTTCCGCATTGGTAAACGCCAGGTCTTCTCCGTTTTCCAGGAGCATTTTCACCATGGGCAGGCCACTTTCACCTGCATCGAAGAGGTCGTTTTCGTTGGCATCGAAATAGACGGTTCCTGTGGCTTTTCGGAGTTGAACCTGATCAGGGTCCAGTTGCCAGAACCCATTTCGATCGGTGGATATTATAACTTTACCGTTCACCAGTTGCATAACTTCTACCCGATCATTAGGCAGCCCGTCATTGAAGTATGTCCAGTTGCGCCCCTGATCACCCGAAATTACGATTCCGTTATCGCGGGCGGCCATGAGGTGGAAGCCATTAACGGAGATTATTGCCTTCACTCCCGGAGGAGCATTCAGTGTAGGGTAAATAATGGGCTCCAGCTCCGTAGCCGTAAGGAGCCAGTTGTCCCCATCATCATGCGTTACGTAAATGTCATATGTCTCTTTGGAACTTCTGGAGACCAGCGCGAAAAGCGCCCCTTCGGTACTGATCAGACGGCACTCATTGCTGCGGGTACCGATGGGAAACTCCTCCAGTTGTAAGCCCGTATTCACTTCCGTCCAGTCGGTTTCCCCATCTCTTTTTCGCTGAACGGAGCCGGTTTGGAAAGCAAACACTGCCTCCCCATGCCGCACATAATCGTTGAAGAAAAAAGGAGCCAGTTCAGACATTTCCTGCCAGCTTTCTCCGAGGTCCTCAGAAAATTTTCTCACCCCGTTTCCGTAGTAGAACAACTTTCCGTCTTCGTATTCCAGATGGTCACTGGCCAGCCAGGGCTGGTTCCCCTCCTGAATGACCAGTTGTTGCTGCCCTTCAGGAGATATCCGGTAAATGCTCTTTCTCTGTCCCGAACTGAAAGAAGAAGCGCCGTAAAACACATAGTCATCCGGTGCGGCAATCATTTCATCCAGATTACCCTCCCATAGGGTCAGGGAGGAATCCTCGACAAAACGCAGCCCTTCATCGTTGGTGTGTACCAGCTGCTTATCGTTCTGGTTATAGGTAATTCCATCACCCTGTGCTACCCATTCACGGATGACCGTACCGTTCATTCCGTTCATTCTCGGCACTTGGGTAAGACCCTCATCAGGAGACCAGACAACATCAGTACCGGAAAGAAGCAGCAGGCTACCCGAAAGGGGTAAGAGTCCCATCAGGCTACTGGTGCTAACGGGCATCGTCCAGTTAGCGCCGGCATCAGTCGAAGTGTACAGCTTATTTCCGCTCAAGGCGTAGAGTGTGTCTCCTGATGAACTCAGAGAATTCGTGGCGGCATCAAAATCCCCCACTCCGCTACCAACGCGCCAATCCTCCCCGCCGTTATGACTGTAGTAGATTGAATCATTCACAAAACCCGTGATCAGCGTATCTCCTTTAACCAGTAATTCTACCCGGAAGCTGGTCCGGACGGGATAATTCACTTCCTCCCACTCGGTAGCCGCAGCATCTGTTGCCCGGTATAGTTCGCCGGCAGTGTTACGGATGTAGAGTATTTCGTTAATACTGAAAAGCTCACTCGGCACACCAATGCCAAAGCCCATGAAGGTCCAGTTTAATCCCCCGTCAAAAGATACATAGCCGGCTCTGATATCCCGGTAAAGAATCACCGTCCCGTTGAAAGCCATTCCGCGATAGCCGTTAATATTTTCGGGAAGGGACAGGCGCTGCCAGCTTTCGGTTCCATCTGTTGAAATGAGCAGTTCATAAACTCCGGTCTCCGTATTGAAGACCCGGACAATGGCATTGTTTCCATCCGTTTTCACCTCAAAAACGCTGCCTCTGGCAATGGCTCCTCTAAACGTTTCTGTCCAGGTCATTCCTTCGTCCGTACTTTGGTAGAGTCCACCGTCAGTGTCCGCCAGCAAGGTGGCTCCACAGCGGGCAATGACCCGGGTGGTAGCTCCGTAAGGACCGTCCATGGCTTGCCATTGGGCCGAAAGCGTTGTTGATATGATAAAGAAGAGAAGAAAATTAGTGAGGAATTTCATGAAGTAGTGTTTCTCTGGGTGCGATTTGGTGTAAGCTACTACTAAGATAAATAAAAGTTACAACAATGTAATCTAAAAAATAAATAAAACCGATTTTGTAACTAATTTGATTTCAAATACTGCGCATCCGCAGGTGCATAGAGTTGTACGATGGCAATGAGTGTGGCAAAGAGGTCTATACATAGCCACCATAAAGTGGCTTCCCCTTAACTCTTTCCATTCCCAACCGTTCCCCTAACAAACCTCTGCTACCGGAGGGCCGCACTTAGATTACTGTACAATCACTGCTACCACTACTATCAGACTATGAAACCTCCCCGCCGATTCCAACGTTCCCAGGCCCGCAACTCTGGTCAGCCCCCCGGCCTCGACCGCAAAGCAGAAGACATCATCGGCATGCGCCTCAACAAATACCTGGCGCATTCCGGCGTAGCCAGCCGGCGGCAGGCCGGCGACATGGTCAAAGCCGGTAAGATCAAAGTAAACGGGAAAGTAGAAATAAACCCCGCCTACCAGGTTCAGGCCGGAGACGAAGTAAGTTATAAGGATAAGATTGTCTCGCCAGACGAGCAGTACATCTACGTACTCCTCAACAAGCCCCGCAACGTCATTACCACCACCAGCGATGAACACGACCGGACAACCGTAATGGACCTGCTGGACGACCCGCAGCTGAAAGACTACCGCCTCTTCCCCGTAGGTCGCCTCGACCGGGAAACCACGGGCCTGCTACTCATCACCAACGACGGAGACACCGCCAAACGGCTTACCCACCCCAGCCATCAGGTAAGTAAGATCTATCACGCTACGCTGGACAAGCCCTTCTCCGGCGCCAGCCTCGCCGAAATGGAGCATGGTTACGACCTGGATGATGGCCCCTTTGCAGTAGACTGGGTTCGCTACGCCAAACAAGATGACCCGATGACCGTTGCTCTCCAGATCCATGTGGGTCGCAACCGCATCGTCCGCCGGGCCTTCGAGCAACTGGGCTATACCGTAAAGAAGCTCGACCGGGTATACCTGGCCGGGCTCACCAAAAAGAACTTACCCCGGGGCTTCTACCGCTTCCTTACCGAAGAAGAAGTGCGGATGGTGCGCCACTTTAGTTAATCCACAAAAAAAGCGATCAGTAATCAACGTCCAAAGCAGTTATGCCCGTACGCCGATCACTGATCGCTCATCAATTCACTCCTGCTAAGGAGCGGATAAACTTTTTAGCTTACCTGGTGCATGTGCACATCCTGCTGTGGGAACGGGATGCTGATGCCTTCGCGGTCAAACGCCTTCTTGACGTTCTCCTGCATGTAGAAGAAGGTGTCCCAGTAGTGCTCACTCTTACAGAATGGACGGGTAGCCAGGTTGACAGCGCTGTCTCCATGAGAAGCAACAACTACTCCCTGTCCTGGCTCATCGAGAATCCATGGGCATTCCTTACCAACGGCCAGGATAACTTCCTTTGCCTTGTCAATAGAGTCACCGTAGCCGATGCCATAGGTCAGTTCCACACCAATGGTGCCCTGACCGCTGATGTTCGTGATGATGTTGCTGGTTACAACACCGTTAGGTACCATTACCCGCTTGTTGTCAAGCGTTGCCAATACAGTGTTGAAAATGGCCAACTCCTTCACGGTGCCGGTTTCACCGCCACCAATAGTTACCAGATCACCAACCTTGTAAGGACGGAAAAACAACAGCATTACACCGCTGGCGAAGTGGCCAAGGGTACCCTGAAGGGCCATACCTACCGCAAATGCCAAAGCACCGAGGATAGCAATAAAGCTAGCCGTTTCAACACCTAGCATACCAACAGCAGCCAGGCCAACAAGAATCTTAAGGCCGGTACTGACCAATGACATCAGGAAGGGGCGAACGGTATCGTCCATACCGGACTTCTCCATCCGTTTGCCTAAGAAGGATGCAATGCGGTTAGCAATCCAGAAACCGATGATAAGGACCAGAATAGCTCCGGCAATAGAGGTTGCGTAGCTTATAATTGTTTCCATGTTGCTCTCAGAAAGAAAATCTAAATCCATTAGAAAAATAAATTAATTGATGAATGAATAGTTTTTGGAGGGTGAAGCACCCAAATCTATCTTTCAGACGCGGAAGCCTGAAAAAGACACTAGAAAAGTTAATTAAATTATAAAGCGACTGCTTTCCCGGCTCTACGTATACCTCCATCTGAGGGAACGGTAGACCACTTAAACTGAATAAAGGGATTCAAACCACGACAACCAATGTTTTATTTGTAGCTTTATCCAAAATTAAAAACACTTTGTTTAGTAAAGACAAAAAGGTAGTTTATACTCATGAGCAGGCATTAGAAGCTTTACAGGCTTATTGCGCTTATCAGGACCGTTGCCATAAAGAAGCACGACAAAAACTACGTGATTTAGGTTATTACGGAGATCCCGCCGAAGAAGTCATTTGTGACCTGATAAAAGATAAGTATCTCGATGAGGAGCGATTCGCCCGCTCCTTTGCCCGAGGCAAATTCAAAATGAAGCGATGGGGGCAACAAAAAATCATTCGGGAACTCAAACGAAGAGAAATATCTGCCTACTGCATCAAGAAGGCACTCACTGAAATTGAAGAAGAGGAGTACCAGCGGGTTATCGACGAGGAATTACAGCGAAGAGATCGCCTGGAAAGAAAAGCGACGCATCCCTACCTGCGCCGGCGAAAGCTGGCCGACTATATGTTTCAGCGAGGATTCGAATCTCACCGGACCTGGGAAGCCATCAACCGATTGGAGCTATGAGTGGTCTCGTGATTCGTTCGTCTTGCTGAACTTTGCAAGGATTTAGGAAAGGTGGCAGACTACCAGTCTACTTTTTCGCTCTCGTATGTCTTTCCTGATTACCTTAGCGCCGCCGTAAGTCACGGCACTCCAATTCCTCCCTCCATGGCCCTTAAGTACCGTCGTGTGATGCTAAAACTGAGTGGTGAAACCCTAATGGGTGACCAACAGTACGGCATCGACTCCAAGATGCTCATTTACTACACTAAACAGATCAAGGAGCTTATTGACATCGGCGTAGAAGTAGCCGTGGTAATCGGAGGAGGAAATATATTCCGGGGGCTTTCTGCAGCTGAATCAGGTGTTGAACGTACTCAGGGGGATTATATGGGAATGCTGGCGACCGTCATTAATGGTATGGCACTACAGAGCATGATGGAAACTCATGGCGTATTTACCCGCCTGATCTCCGCCATCAAGATGGAACAAATCGCTGAACCCTACATCCGCCGTCGCGCGATGCGCCACCTGGAAAAAGGACGGGTAGTGATCTTCAGTGCCGGAACGGGCAATCCTTACTTCACCACTGACAGTGCTGCTGCTCTGCGCGCCAATGAAATCGGTGCCGATATTATCCTGAAGGGTACCCGGGTAGACGGCATTTACTCCGCCGACCCCGAAAAAGACCCTACCGCCACCAAATATGACACGATCTCCTATAAAGAGGTCATGTCTAAAGGGCTTCAGATTATGGACCAGGCCGCCTTCGCCCTCTGTGCAGAAAACAACGTGCCCATCATCGTCTTTGACATCAACGAGCCAACGAATCTGCGTAAAATCATGTTCGGCGAAAAAGTAGGCACTCTCGTCAGTAATCAAGCGGATCAATAGCCCTTATAAATGGCTCTTTGTTCCGCCGACTTCAGTCGGCGGAAAGTAATCGACCGACGAAGGCAGTCACTAAGCCTGCTTGGCGGCACAGATTAAAACTTACGGTAAGGCGCGTCCAGCAGCGCATTCGCCTTCTCTTCCCGGAAGCGCGCCGTTGCGTTGTCCCAGTGCAGCGTCTCTCCGGGAAAGCGGCCGGCAATGGTCCCCAGCAAAATGGTCTCCGTCAGACGCGCCGCGTAGGAGAAAGGAGCCGTCACTTCGCCTTCTCCCAAACAGGCATCCACGAACTGGTGGTAGTGCTTCGGGCTTTCAGAAGCATAGTCCCGCACCGGTTCCGGCATATTGTGCTCTTTTTCTACGGCAGCTATCTCCGCGGAGATATCGACATATTTCCCATCCACCATTTTACGGGGTAGCTCCATGAAATGAGGGAGCAGCAAAGTTCCCTCCGTGCCAATGAAAAGCGCCCCTTGCTCCGGCAGCGTTTCTCCTTCGGGCAGCATGAGCTCTTCGTTATCGCCAGCGGGCGCACCGGGGCCGTCATACCAGATCCACTGGAAGCCATCCGTGGTATACTCCGTTGCCGGAAAGGTGTAAGTCACCACATTGTTTTCGGGGAAACCGAAGTCATTGGGCGGACGACAATTAGTGGTAATCGTCTCCGGCACATCCAGGGCCAGTGCATTGTAGGGAGTGTCGAAAATATGAACCCCCATATCACCAAGCGTTCCGCAGCCGTAGTCTACCAGCTTACGCCAGTTTCCGGGGTGATAGACTTCTGCCTTATAAGGCCGCTCAGCGGAAGTGCCTAGCCAGAGGTTCCAGTCCAGTGTATCCGGCACGGGATCAGTGCCAGTGGGCGCTTCTCCGTCGTAGCCCCAGTTTTTGGGTGACCAGGCATGAACCCTCTTCACCTTACCAACGATGCCTGACTGAATCAGTAGCGTAGCCAGTTTGTAATCATAGAAAGAGTGAACCTGAATTCCCATCTGAGTCGTCAGCCCTTTTTCTTCCGCCAGCTTACGCATGGCGCGCGCCTCTGATACGTGGTGAGTCAGTGGTTTCTGGCAGTAAACGGGCTTACCCATCTCCATGGCCTTCATCGAAGCCGGAGCGTGGGTGTGGTCAGGGGTGGATACGATAACAGCATCCACCTCGTCGGCCATTTCAGTCAGCATCACCCGGTAGTCTTTAAAGGTCTTAGCTTCAGGGAAGAGTTTACTGGCGGCTTCCAGATAGTTACTGTCCACATCACAAAGAGCCGTAACGATCACTTTCCCGTGAGAGGCTACTGCCTTCAGGTCTTCGAGCCCCATGTTCCCGATGCCGATGTGAGCAGTCCGTAGGTTGGTCAGCTTTTGGGCAACGGCCGCCGTAGTTTCTGCTGCCGGGCTTCCGCAGCCAGGTAAGGTAGCCGCCGCAGCAAGGGCCGCAGAAGCTTTGATGAATGTTCTTCTTTTCATAGCGCTGATCGATTATAACTTTTTAATACGGATGTTACGGAACCACAGAGAGCTGTCGTGGTCTTGCAGACCGATATAACCAGATTTGAATTTCCCGTAGTCAGGCGCAAGCCCCCACTTGCCGCTGTTCTTCCTGGCCATCCAGTCATCAGACCAAGGTACGAAAGAGAGTACCATCTGTCCGTTGAGCCAATGCTCTACCCGTTCGGGGGTGAAGACGATCTTCGTTTTATTCCACTCTCCGGCGGGGTGCAAGACTTTTTTAGCGGGGTCCGGCTTGTACATGGCGTAGTCCGCCGCAGTGGATTGTAAGGGCTTGATTTCGTTCGGGTTTTCGGTGTAGCCGAGGCTTTTGTTGTAGGCCGTGATATCGTGGTATTCAGTGTACCCTTCATCATCGATCAGTTGGTATTCAGGAGAGACCTCCGGTGGCCCGCCGTAGCCTTCTTTCAGGTGATAGAAAATGCCGCTATTGCCGCCGGGAGGTATCTTCCACTCCAGCTCCAGTTCGAAATTTTCGAATTCCTCGGCAGCGTAAATGATGTCTTTCCCACCTTCGTATTCAGCATCGGACAGTTTCTCACCGTCGTTAAAGGTTAGTACACCCTCTTCGATCACCCAGCCCGGAGGCAGGGTTTTCCCATTATAGCCACGCCAGCCATCGGTGGAGCTCCCGTCAAAAAGGGTAATCCATTCCGATTCAGCGGGGGGCGCGGCCGCAGGTGCAGGGTCCGTTGAAGGAGCAGTGGCGGACGGGCCACAGCTCACGGCGCAAAGCGCCAGGGCAAAAAGAAGTAGTTTTTGCATAATCTCGTCGTTCTTCCGCTGTAGGCGGCATTTGTTCGGGGAAGATAAGGCCTTAGCACAACTTATTGCTCCCATAACCTTACACTGCACCCGCGCGCCGCCGGCTCCACTAAGCTTACCAAACGCGCCTAAATCCTACGGCAGTTTCCCCACCTGCACACTCCGCCGATCCTCAAAAGAAGAGTGCTTCGTGATGCTTTCATACATCGCCGTGTGTAGCCGCAGCCGGGTATCCAGCTTACCGAACGTATTGTTATTCATGCTCGGGTAAGTACGGTTGCTGAGCGCCACAAAAACGAGATCTTCCACGGGGTCCGCCCAAACGGCAATGCCCGTAAAGCCCAGGTGCCCGAAAGCCCGTTCGCTGGCCATCGGCGAGAGGTTCATCTTCCGGTTTTCGTTTAGCTGCTTCATATCAAAGCCCAAGCCCCGGCGGGTTTCATTCGTGTAGCGGCTGGCGAATAAGCGAACGGTCTCCGGCCGCAAATACTGCCGCCCACCATAGTTACCCTCCTGCAAAAGCATCTGAAAAATAGTCGCTACGTCACGGGCCGTGCCGAACAGACCAGCATGCCCGCTCACACCGCCCAGCATCGCGGCGCCCATGTCATGGACGGTTCCCTGCACCCGCTCATGGCGGAAGTAATTGTCGTTCTCAGACGGTGGGATTCTGCTCTTGGGGAATTTTTTAAGCGGCTTGAATGTCAGCGTCGTCAGGCCCATCGGGCGGTAAAAATTGCGGTCAGCAAATTCGTCAACGGTCAGCCCGCTTACCTGGTCAACAATCTTGGCCATCAGATAAAAACCCAGGTCGCTGTAGCGATACTGCCCTTCATTGGGCAACTCGTTGTTATAGATCTTATGCCACATCGAGTCCAGGTAAACCCGGTGCATGTAGAGGTTCTCGGAAACGGGCACAACGAAGTCACCAGTCGGCGCTTTGCGATAAAACTGAGAACTGGGTTTCCCGCTCTGATTGAGGGTCTCTGTGTAAAAAGGAATCCAGCTGCGTAGGCCCGCTCGGTGGGCCAGCATGGGCCGCAGCGTGAGGAACTCGACCGCACTGCCTTCCAGGCCCGGCAGATAGTTACTGATCGGCAGATCCAGGCTAAGCTTCCCCTCATCAACCAGTTTCATGATGGAGATGGTGGTAGCGCAAACTTTAGTGACGGAAGCCAGATCGTAAATATCCGAAGTATGCACTTCTTTACGCCGGCTGTAGGTGTGGTAGCCGTAGGCTTTTTCGTAAACGATCTTACCGCTGCGGGCAGCCAGCACAACCATACCGGGCGTCGCCTTGCGGCGCATGGCTTCCCGGGCCAGCAGGTCCACCTTCGCCGCCAGCTTATTGCCGTTCATCCCAACGGCTTCCGGCTCAGCGTAGCCCATCCGGAAAGACGCGGAGGTTTCAATTCCGGCGTTAAACACTGCTCCGGGGCTGGCCGTAATCGGTAGCCGGCCGGTGATACGGTTAGCCCCGAAGAGGGCCTGCGCAGCGGCATCCTGCGCCACCTCATCTCTGGAGTAAGCCATCAGCACCGTGCCCGCAGAACCGTCCAGGGCCGCCAGGCTGTAGGGGTTACCAAAGACCGAGACGATCATCCGGGCCTTAGCATCAATTCCCCGCAGCAGGCTAAGAACACCAGCCGTAACCGGCACCTTTTCGCGAAACCGGCTACCGTCAGAATAGAGACCAATGATGACCAGATCGTCTTCCGCAATTTTAGCCAGAATCCGCTCCCGGTCCGCTGAACTCAGGTTATAGCCTGCATTCAGGTGGGTGATTTGCCCGTAATCATCCAGACGTTTGGAAAAGGCGGTCGGAGCGTTGAGCCCGACGTGGACACTGACGATCTTGCCACGCTCCAGGTCATTAATCGGCACCAGCCGTTCGCCGTCCTTCACCAGCGTCATTGCATTTTCGAAGAGCGTTTGCTTCAGGGCATAGGCGCCAGCCGTGTTGAGGTGACCCCGCAGATTATCCAGCGGCAAGGTTCTGGTCTTCCGGAGGCCAAGACGATATTTTGACAGCAAAATGCGCCGGACTTTGCGCTCCAGATCCGCAGAAGTAATTTTCCCTTCGTTCATATACCGCTTGATGGCGGTGAAGGCATCGGCGGTACTTTCCGGCAGTAACAGGATATCGGATCCGGCGGCGATGGCCTCCGCTTCCACTTCTCCGTTGCCGTAATGATTGGTAACGCCCTTCATCTCCAGTCCATCCGTGAAGACAAGGCCGGTGAAGCCCATTTCCTTACGCAGCAGATCGTAAACAATGGGCTTACTCAAAGACGAGGGCCGGTTTGGCCGGTCGTCCAGCGCCGGAATCTGAAGATGAGCCGCCATCACTGAGCCAATGCCGTAGCGAACGAGCGCCTGAAAGGGATAGAGCTCCAGGCTGTCCAACCGGGCCCGGTTGTGGGCAATAACCGGCAGATTGTAGTGGCTGTCCGTCCCTGTATCTCCATGGCCGGGAAAGTGCTTTGCACTGGCCAGGATACCATTGTCCTGCAGGCCACGCATATACTGATAGCCTTTGATGGTTACATTGTAGCGGTCTTCGCCAAAGCTCCGGGTGTCAATCACCGGGTTGTTGGGGTTGTTGTTCACGTCCAGCACCGGGCTGAAGCTGACGTTAACGCCCATGTGATGCATCTGCCGGGCGATCTCCGCGCCCATATCGTAAATCAGCTTATTGTCCCGGATAGCCCCCAGCGCAAGCTGCTTGGGAAAGCTGATGGTCTGATCGGGCAGCCGCATGCCCAGTCCCCATTCGGCATCCATTGACACCATAAGCGGAATGCTGGAGAGCGTCTGGTATTCGTTCGTCAGTTGCAACTGCTTTTCCGGAGTTCCCTGAAAAAAACAGAGCCCGCCAACCTGATACTTTTTAATCTCTGCCTTCACGTGCGCGATGTGGTCTGCGCCCCGGTCAGAGTGCGCGCGAATCATCATTAGCTGACCGATCTGCCCGTCAATGGACAAGGTGCTAAAGACGGAATCCACCCAGGCTTTTTCCGCAGCGGTATAGCTGGAAAGATCTCCCTGATAGCGCTGCTGCCCCGTCAGTACGACGGAGGACAGTAAAAGGGCGAGGCAGAGAAATCGTGTCAGGGGGAAAGCTTTCATAACTGGATAAAAAAGACCGTTCGTGGGAAAAGTAAAGCAGGGCGCTACCGCAGGTGCAGGGGAAAGTTGAAGGAGCGATGAGCTAAAGTCCTTCCTTCAAACGGCATCAAATTACGAATTAGGCGGCCTACGATGTTAAAATCGTCTGAAATTTGCCAAAAAACGCTCTTTGGGCGGTTAGATGACTTGTAAACCAGCCAACTAGGCTGCATATTTAAGGATCATTCCTCTACAATCCAGAACCATTAACCCTTAAATCCTTTCCCGTATGACTTGGAAAACTTTACTCCTTTGTCTCCTTACCGGAGCTCTTTTCACCTCTTGCCTCGAAGAAGACAGTGGCCTCGCCGGCATGATGACCGTCGATGATTTCGCCAACCAGGAAGAAGTACTCGCCGGAACCGGACTCCCCAAAACTGCCTTCCTCGAAACCGTAACCTACACCGGTAAAGAATCCGAGTCTCGTACGGAGTCTCTCGGCCACGTCGAGATGCGCTTCCGTAATTGCGCCGACGAGTGGTGCAAAGCCCTCGTGGACGACTGTGGCATCTCCAGCGGTGTTGACTTTAGCTACACCGATGATGGTGGTGCTAAGAAGATGGGCTTCGATGCTTACTCTACTTCTCCTGCCGTCAGCCAGTGGGCCGTGCCTAACCGCGCCTTCGACTTCGAACGCGACGGAGCAAACCTTACGCTTAGCTGTTTCGACTGCCCCGGTACTACCTCCGACGGATTCGAATTCACTGACCGCAAAGTAACTATGCGGGTGGTTCGCTAAGAACGCTTAGTCAGGAAACTAAATCCCCCCAGGAGCTTCCGCTGCTGGGGGGATTTTTTATGTCGATAAAAGACGTCCCATAAATACCGGCGGTAAGTCTCCGGACGTTTACTCTCTTCAAGTGCCTGAATTATGCGTTCATCAATCCTACTGTTTCTTTTGTCTGTTCTTTTGCTCTCTACTGGCTGCAAGCAGGAGGGGCTGGGAGATCGTTTGTTTGAGATTACTTACCCTGTGAGTGACTTCGCCGTCCCCGCCGGCCGGCCCAATTTTCAGACCTTAGTCATCAGTCAGGATCGGCTCACGACGGGTTTCATGGAAGAAATGATGCGCACCTCTACTGCCTCCGGAGATATTGATGCCGTTGGCGGGCTTCGTGCCCGGGTCGTTTCTCTGAATGGCGAAGACTTCAGCGAAATTGAGCGTATTGAGCTCCGGGCCTGTCCCGTTGGCCAGGCAGGAGGCTGTAGCCAGTTCGACCTTCTATTCAGCGTTGACGACCTTTTCCGCCGCCGACAGCAAACGGTCAACCTGAACCCCGGACTACGGAATTTCAAAGAGCTCTTCCTTGGTAACGAACAATTACGGGTGGAACTCGTCCTGAGCCCCGGCATCACCACCTCCCGCAATATCGAGGCCCGCCTCGAATGGGCCATCCAGGCCGTTGGCAATCTTGACTAATTTGTAGCCACGGCTTTAGCCCTTGGCTTGCTAGTACACGGCTGAAGCCGTGGCTACCGCTCCCAGTCCCAAATCACCAGCATCCAATCCTTACCGGACTCTTCGCCGATGAATCGGTCCAGGAGCTTAAAGCCAATCCGTTCGTGTACCCGGATGGAGCGGGCGTTGCGGGCATCGATGGCCGTTACCAGATAAGGATAATGCAGGCTGTAGCAGGAGCGCATGTATTTGTACATCCGATCCACTACTTTCTTCCCCCGTGCCTCTTCAGCAACGCAGACCTGCCCCATAACGAGGTACTGCTGATCGCCCAGCCGCTGCCCGTGGTGAATGGCGTTATCCTGTCGTTCGAACAGTTCGGTAAGCGCGGGGACGTCGTTGGCAAACTCCCGTTTCATGGTCAGGGCGTAGCCTACCACCTTTGTCCCGTCTTTAGCAATCACGGAGGCTGCCGCGGAGTTCATGGCCTCCAGCACGTCGTAGGTATGCACGGCGGTGACGAAGCCCTGGTCTTGGGCGGTATCCTCGCTTACGGCTTCCAGATGGTTTTTTTTCTGCAGTTCAATGATCTGCTTCAGCTCCGTTTTCTTACGGGCGAGGGTAATGCGGATGGCTTGGTCCATGCGTGAACTGTTTTGGTGGATGCAAGGTAAGTACGAAGTGAAGGTTTTCACCCCTTAGTTCTCCTTGCTTCTCCAACCTTCAAAGCATCCTGCGTTTGCGCCCAAAACCCAAAAAACAAGAGAGCCAAACAGTACTATTTGACTGTTTGACTCTCTTACTACTTGACTGTTAGACTGTCTGACTATTTGACTGCCTGACTTGCAACCTACTTCTTAGCCACTGCCCGCTTAGCCGCAGCAACGATATCCTTGATACCAAGGCCGTACTTATCCAGCAGATCGGTCGCTTTTCCAGACTCGCCGAAGGTATCATCCGTAGCGACGAATTCCTGGAAGGTTGGCGCACTCTTGCTGAGACACTCCGCAATGGCGCTGCCCAGACCACCGTACTTGTTGTGTTCCTCACAGGAAACAACGGCACCGGTCTTTTTGGCGCTGGCGATCACGGCCGCCTCGTCAAGGGGCTTAATCGTGTGGATATTGATCAGATCGACGCTGATGCCTTCAGCTTCCAGCTCACGCGCCGCTTCTACTGCGTACCAAACGAGGTGTCCGGTAGCGAAGATGGACACGTCGCTACCTTCATTGAGGTGCAGCGCTTTACCGATTTCGAACTTTTGATCTTCGGGGATGAAGATGGGCCATCCCGGACGGCCAAAACGAAGGTAAACCGGTCCGTGGTGCTCAGCGATGGCCTGCACGGCGGCTTTGGTCTGGTTGTAGTCGCAGGGGTTAATGACGGTCATGCCCGGGAGCATGCGCATCATCCCGATGTCTTCCAGGATCTGGTGGGTAGCCCCGTCTTCACCGAGTGTAAGACCGGCGTGACTGGCACAGATTTTCACGTTCTTGTCGCTGTAGGCGATGCTCTGGCGAATTTGATCGTAGACGCGGCCGGTACTGAAGTTGGCGAAGGTCGTCGTCATGGGAATCTTACCCGCAGTAGCCAGACCAGCGGCAACGCCCATCATGTTGGCTTCGGAAATACCACACTGAATGAAACGATCGGGGTAAGTATTGATGAAGTCTTCTGACTTCATGGAGCCGCGGAGGTCAGCGGTGAGCATGATCACGTTGTCGTGCTTGTCGCCGGCGGCTTTGAGGCCGGCGCCGAAACCATCGCGGGTGGCTTTCTTGCCGGTTTGTTGGAGTTTATCTAGAGATAGCATAAGTAAGGGAGTAAAGGGGGAAGGGGAGTAAAGGGGAAAGAGGGAGGAAGGGGGCGCGGACGCGGGTGCAAGGGAAAGGTCAAAAGAGCAGAGTAGGACCGCAGTCCTTTACTCCCTTACACCTTTCTACCCTTACTAGGCCGGGAAATCGCCAAGGGTCTCCTCCAGCTGCGCGAGAGCCTTTTCGGTCAGCTCATCGTCTGGGGCTTTACCGTGCCACTTATGGGTACCTTCCATATAATCAACGCCTTTGCCCATTTCGGTTTTCATCACGATGCAGGTAGGCTTACCGTTACGCTTAGCTTTGGCCTCTTTGAGTACCTTGACGGTCTCGGCCATATCATTACCGTCCATGTGCATGATGTCCCAGCCGAAGGCTTTGTACTTGTCTTCGAAGCTACCAAGCTTCAATACTTCTTCCGTAGGACCATCAATTTGCTGGCCATTGTCGTCAATGATCAGTACCAGATTATCGAGTTTATTGTGGGGAGCAAAGAGGGCTGCTTCCCAGATTTGACCTTCCTGCTGCTCGCCGTCGCCGGTTAACACGAAGACGGTTTTATCATCTCCGTCCATACGCTTAGCCAGTGCCATACCACAGGCGACAGACGGGCCCTGGCCCAGGGAGCCGGAGGCAATCCGGATACCGGGCAAGCCTTCGTGAGTCGTCGGGTGCCCCTGTACACGGGAATTGATCTGGCGGAAAGTCGCCAGTTCCTTCACCGGGAAGTACCCCCGGTGTGCGAGTACGGAGTAAAAGACGGGAGAGATGTGCCCGTTGGAAAGCAGGAAGATATCTTCTCCCTTACCCTCCATATTGAAGGAAGGGTCATTCTCCATTACCTCAAAGTAGAGGGCCGTCAAAAGGTCAGCGTTCCCCAGGGAGCCACCGGGGTGGCCACTCTGGCACAGGTAAACCTGCCGGATAATATCGCGCCTTACCTGACTGGCGATGCGTTGCAGTTCTTGGATGTCTGCCATGGATGTATGGTTTGTCCCCGTCAAACGGGTAAATAAATGTAAGGTGGTTCCCGAATAGAAGGTATTAGCGGGCTAATAAGTTTAGTTGCAAAGCTAAGTCCTTTTAGCTAAACTTTCCAGCACTTACGGCTTGCATTCGTTTGCAATTTCCGGGCTTAGAGATCATAGATAAAAGACGGTATGATTATTTCTGCGTTAACAAATCACTGTAGCTGTTCTCTACCAGCTCATCCGGCCTGACCTCCAGCAGCTTCATGTACTGCTGGCACTGGGCCAGTAGTTCCGGGCGTTGATCGGGCGAATTTCCGATGGCTTCGATTTCAAGGAAGCTTCCCAGGCCAACTACTTCATCGAGGTGAAATTTGACGTTATCGATGAAGTAAATCTCCCGCTGTTTGTCCACCTTCACCCAGGTCCCCAGGGCCGCATCCAGTGTCTGCGCAAAGCTGTTGGCCAGTTCCTGGGTGGCTATTCGGGTCAGCGCCACGGAGCTGTCTTTGGGGCCCGCCTGGTTGTTTCGTTTGTAGAAAATCAGGCTGTGTTCAATGTTTCCGCTGCGGAGTTTGAGGCGGCCTTCGGGTACGTTGAAGTAGTGGTCTACCTGATGGTCCGTTCCTTTGAATTCAGCCCCGTGAGCCAGCAGGATTTTTCGCTGAGTTGCCGCCCGGGAGGAGCGGGCTTTGATTTCTACCAGATGTTTCTGCATGAGGGTAAACCTACATCTTTTCTGCTACCTTACGGAGCAAATACCGAACCTACTTCAGCATGCGTGAGGATACTCCCCTAAAGACCGGATTAACCCTGGGTAAATTCGCTCCCTTCCATAAGGGGCACCAATACCTGGTGGAAACGGCTCTCGCCGAAGTGGACCAGCTTTATGTCTTAGTGTATCATACTGACCTTACGTCCGTCCCGCTGCAGGTCCGGGCGGCCTGGATCAAGGCGTTATACCCGGACGTAACCATCCTTGAGGCATGGGATGGCCCCGAAGGCTACGGTGATACTCCGGAGATCAAAAAGATTCAGGAAGACTACATCCTGAAGAAGCTGGGAGACATCAGGATCACCCATTTTTATTCTTCAGAGTTTTACGGAGACCACGTCAGTAAAGCCCTCGGAGCCATTGACCGACGGGTGGATGAACCCCGCTCTTTTGTCCCCATCTCCGGCACCCGCGTCCGCGCCGAATTATTCCAAAACCGGCAGTATTTATCTGATCTCGTGTACCGGGATCTCATCATTAAAGTTTGTCTGTTAGGCGCTCCTTCCACCGGCAAAAGCACCTTGGCCCAGGCCCTGGCCAAGCACTTTAACACAGTTTCCATGCCCGAATACGGCGCCGAATACTGGCGGGCGAATCAGGTAAAGCGCCGCATCACCCTGGATCAATTTGAGGAGATCGCCCCGGAGCACCTCCGCCGGGAAGACGAGCTGTTGCTGCAAGCCAACACCTACCTTTTTGCTGATACCTGCCCCATAACCACCTACGTGTTCGCCAAAGACTATCACGGCACCGCTGGCCCGATCCTTACCCGCCTGGCCCGCGAATCTGAAAAGCGATACGACCTCTTCTTCCTCTGCGATACGGACATTCCTTACGATGACACCTGGGACCGCTCCGGCGACCAAAAACGGCAGTGGTTTCAGCAACAGATCATGGGAGATTTAGCGCAGCGACGACTACCCTATTTCGTGTTAAGTGGAAGTCTGGAGGAAAGAATTTCCCGGGTAGCAGAAATACTGGCGGAATACTCAAAATATGGGAATGTGTTGGCTTAATTGACTACGCCCCCAACCAGCCCGCCACCAGAAACCCCAGGTAAGTCCCCAGCCCGTTGCCCAGTGCGCCGACGAGAATGCCGGGCAGAAACAAGTCCATCCGCCCCAGGCTTTTAGCCAGCGCGAGTGCTGAGGAAGAACCGCCAATATTGGCCTGGGAGGCGACGGCGGCCACGTCCCAATCCAGCTTACCGATAGCGGCAGTGCCGAAGACCACCAGTCCGTGGACCAGCACAATGACCGTCACGAGCGCGAGCAGCCTCCAGGCCAGCGGGCCAATTTCAGCCAGTGCCGCCAGCTCGCAAAAAGCACCGATAACCGCCAGAAAAAGGTAGACGCAAAACAGCCCGATCACTTGCCCGCCCGGGAGTTTATGGAAATAGGGAATCTGCGCCAGCAGCAGCGCGATGGTGGTCAGGATGAGAATGGAAGGAACATTAAAGCCCGCAGCCGCCAGCCACTCCGTCAGCAAATTCGACGCCATCAGGGAAGCCAGCCCGACGCTGATCAATACGCCCAGAGTAATGATGCTGATCTCCTCACTTTCACGTTCGACGTCGGCCGTGGCGGCCGCGTCCACTTCGGTCACTTTGCCGCCAAAAAGGCGGCGTAACAACATCGGCGCACCGAGCGTAACCACCATCCAGATAGCGGTAATGATGTTGTCCACCGCCGTCATTCCGGCGTAGAGGACGCCTTCTTCCATCACGTTATAGTGTAGCGCAACGGCGTTGTAATTCACGCTACCGCCCGTATAGGTGCCGGTAAACATTCCACTGATCGCCGGGTAAAGATCACCAAAATGTGTACTTCCATCAATCAGGTACATCCCCGCCAGCACTCCGGCTACGGTTCCCAGACTACCAATAAAAAACAGAATTAACATCGGTGCCCCGGCACGTCGAATACTCGCCAGATTGACGTTCAGTAAAAGATAAAAAATCGATAAGGGAGCCAGGTAGCGAAAGACTCCCGTGTAAATGACGGAGCC
The DNA here is from genome assembly GCF_900110645.1 of Neolewinella agarilytica. Classification (GTDB taxonomy): domain Bacteria; phylum Bacteroidota; class Bacteroidia; order Chitinophagales; family Saprospiraceae; genus Neolewinella; species Neolewinella agarilytica. The sequence continues at coordinate 128,558 of NZ_FOFB01000003.1, read as the reverse complement.
TTCAGAAGCCGATGGCAAAAAGCCAACATTTGCCAGGACCGCCACGAAGAGGATCACCAGCAGCGCCGTTCCAAGATGTCGGAGAAAGGTGTTGCGAACAAGCCATTCACAAATGAGAACACTAAGGGTAAGCAGGGTAAGAACGTAGAGCGGGGAATCTAACATGGGAGAAAGTTAGGCAACAAGTTTAATAGTCGGCGAGTCCGTTATTTTTCTTCCACCCTCGGTTAATTTCATGTCGGGAAAACATGACTTCAATTACTTTCAGGCAAAACCAGTCCATCAACCCATCATGAAATTCGCCCACTACTTTTTTCTGTTCGTTCTGCTAGGCCACTGCACCACGGCCCCCAAGGCTGTAGCGACCACTTCCCTGAGTCCGCCGAACGTCATCATTATTCTCACCGATGATCAGGGCTGGGCAGACGTAGGCTTCAATGGCGGCACTGACATTCCAACACCTCACCTCGACCGCCTCGCTGAAGAAGGGGTCATCTTTACCAACGGATACGTTTCTCATCCCTACTGCAGCCCTTCCCGGGCGGGCTTACTCACCGGCCGCTATCAGGCGCGTTTTGGCCATGATTGCAACATGCCCTACAATACGGTCAACGACGAATCTGTCGGCACGCCCCTGTCCGAAATAATGCTCTCCGAGGCCCTCAAAGAACAAGGCTATCGTACGAGTGCCATTGGCAAATGGCATGTGGGTGATCACCCCGCCCTGCACCCACCCGCTCAGGGCTTTGATCATTGGTTCGGCTTCCCCGGCGGCGGGATGAACTATTGGGGAATTCCTAAAGGACCGCTTCGGACGATCGTCCGCAACGGCGTCCCCGTTCCGCCGGCAGAACTTACTTACCTGACGGATGATTTCACGGACGAAGCTATTGACGTCATCACGGCTAAAGACGAAAAGCCCTTTTTCATTTACCTCGCCTACAATGCACCCCATGCGCCGGATCACGCTACGGCACAGTACCTGGAGCAGACAAAACACATAGAATACAGCGGCCGCAGCATTTATGGGGCTATGGTGAATGCCGTTGATGCTGGTGTTGGTCGTATCGATTCCACCCTGATAGCCAATGGCATCAAGGATAATACGATGGTCTTCTTCCTGAGTGATAATGGTGGTCGTGGGCAGTGGGCGGACAATCGTCCGGGAAGAGGGTTTAAGGGAATGCTCTTTGAAGGGGGCATTAAAGTTCCCTTCTTCCTGAACTGGCCGGCAGCAATATCAGGTAATCAACGCTACGAGCATATGATTACTTCTCTTGACATTTATCCCACCGTCGTAGAAGCAGCGGGCGCGGACGCAGGTGCCATGAAACAACTGGATGGCAAAGATTTGATCCCCTTCATCTCCGGCAGAAACGAAGCTCCTCCACACTACCAGCTTTTTTGGCGCTCTGTCGGTGGCTACGAATATGCCGTACGTAAGGGTGACTATAAACTCTATAAAAACGCCAGCAAAGAAAAAACCCTGCTCTTCAACCTGAAAGACGACCCGGGTGAGCGACAAGACATCGCCGCTATCAAACCCGAAATGGTGGCACAGTTGGAACAGGCCTATCTTACCTGGGATGAAGACAATCTTGAGCCTGGCTGGCTGGACCCACACATCGAGAACTGTATCCGCGATCAGAAACAATGGGAGAAGGAGCGAAAAAAAGCAATGCCCCCTCCAGAAAGACCTTCGGGAAAATAGTCTGCTCAAATAGCCCCGATGTCTCAACATCCCGGGCTCTCCGCCCGTTTGAGCATTTGACGGCCATGCCACTATTCCACGCTACAACGAATCCTGCTTTATGCCCAACGAACTCACCCCTGAACGCCTCAAAGGCCTTGAACTTCGCGAGCCTTATGACTATGCCGCAGGTATATCGGGCGTAAAGGTCTCTCTGCAACACGTCAATGAATACATGAACTTTGGCGAGGGGATGCACGCCCTGCTTAAGCTCAACCAAAAAGACGGCTTCGACTGCCCCGGCTGCGCCTGGCCCGACCCGGATGGTCGGCGGAGCCCCGTGGCGGAGTATTGCGAAAATGGCGCTAAGGCCATTGCGGAAGAAGCGACAAAGAATCGGGCTACACCGGAATGGTTTGCCCAGCACAGCATTGATGAGCTTGGGGACATGACCGACTTCGAGCTGGGCAAATCCGGCCGCATCACCCAGCCGATGTACCTGGCTCCCGGCGCTACACACTATACCCCCGTAAGCTGGGACGATGCCTTCGGCATCATCGCTAACGAACTCAATGGACTCGACTCCCCCGACGAAGCAATCTTCTACACCTCCGGCAGGGCGAGCAACGAAGCGGCCTTCCTCTACCAACTCTTCGTTCGGCAGTTCGGCACTAACAATCTGCCTGACTGCTCTAACATGTGTCACGAAAGCACCGGTACAGCCCTCAGCAAGGTAATCGGTATTGGCAAGGGCACCACCACGCTGCAAGACCTCCACGAAGCCGACCTCATCATCATGCTCGGCCAAAACCCCGGCACCAATCATCCCCGCCAGCTCTCTGCCCTGAAGACCTGCAAGGATAATGGCGGCCGTATCATTAGTGTCAACCCACTGCCAGAAACCGGGCTAATGCGTTTTGTTGACCCTCAGGACCCCATCAACATCCTGAAGCGAGGCACCAAGCTAACCGACCTCTTTTTACAGGTCAGGATCAATGAGGATATGAGCCTGGTCAGAGCTATCTGCAAGATTTTGTGGGAGAAGGAAAAGGAAGCGCCCGGTACGGTTTTCGATCAGGAATTTATCGAACAGCATACGGCAGGATATGAGGCCTGGACGAACATGCTCGAGGCCACTGACCTGGAGCAATGCATCAGCGGTTGCGGGATTGACCGCGATCAGATTGAAGAAGCCGCCGGCCTCATTCACGGCTCGGAAAAGATCGTTCTCTGTTACGCCATGGGGCTGACCCAGCACGAGAACTCCGTTGACGTGATCAAGGAAATGGTCAACCTGCTATTGCTGAAGGGCAGCATCGGAAAACCCGGTGCCGGCATCTGCCCGGTACGCGGCCACAGTAACGTACAAGGCGACCGCACGGTCGGAGTCTGGGAAAAACTCAAGCCTGAACTGCGGGATGCACTTCGGGCTCACTTCAATTTCGAGCCGCCGGAGAAAGATGGTTACGATGTCGTAAACAGCATCAAAGCCATGGGCGAAGGCCGGGCGAAAGTCTTCTTTGGCCTGGGGGGCAATTTCTTGTCGGCAACACCGGACACGGTCTACACAGCTAAGGGCCTCCGGCAGTGTAAACTGACGGTCCACATCTCTACCAAGCCGAATCGCAGTCACGTAGTGCACGGTGAGCAGGCGCTTATTTTGCCTTGCCTGGGGCGCACCGAAACGGATATCCGGGCACAGGGCGAGCAGTTTGTCAGCTGTGAAAATTCCATGGGCGTCGTACAGATGAGCAAAGGTGTACTGAAGCCCGCTGGTGAAAACCTGCGCAGCGAAGTAGCCATCATTTGTGGCCTGGCCAGCAAAACATTAGGGGCGCGCTCGCAGGTGCAATGGAAGGACATGAGCAATGATTATGACAACGTCCGTGATGCCATCGCAGCCTGTGTACCCGGCTTCGAACGCTATAATGAGCGGGTGCGCGAACCCGCTGGATTCTACCTCCCCAACGGCCCACGTAATCGTCGCTTTGGCACCGAAGATGGTAAAGCACACTTCACCGTCTCCCCGCTGAGTTGTCATATCCTTGAGCCCGGTGAATACCTGATGATGACCGTGCGCAGCCATGATCAGTACAACACCACGATTTACGGCATGCACGACCGCTACCGGGGCATTCACAACGAACGGAGAATCGTAATGATGAACAAGGCAGACATGGCCGAGGCGGGGCTCTCCACCGGAGACAAAGTCAATCTAAGTAGTGAATATGACGGAGAAACGCGCCACGCACGCTTATTTCAGGTGGTCCCTTACTCTATTCCGCGCGGCAATATCGGCACCTATTTCCCCGAGGCAAATACGCTCGTACCGATCACCCGCACGGCCCGGGGAAGTAATACTCCGATTTCAAAATCTGTCCGCGTACGGATCACGGCTTTGACGGATTAACCCGATCGGGGAGTTGCACGCCGGGTGAGTAATCTTAGTCGGAGTCCAACTCCTCATCCACGAAGAAAAAACGCAGGCTATCCACCAAATGCTCTTCCCAGTAGCTCCATTCGTGGCCGCCGGAAAACTCTTCGTAGACATGGTCAATCCTGGCTTCTGTTAATTGCTGGTGCAGCAATCGATTACCGCTTACGAGCTCATCCTCACTCCCGCAATCAAAACGAAGCCGGGGCAGATTTTGCTCGTTCCGGAACAGGTCAATAACATCCTCAATAGTGTCCGTTTCCCGGTAGTCTGAGACGGGCTCTTCTACGAAACGGGCCATTTCCTCTAATCGGGTAATTGAGCTGTGGGCGGAGGCAGCCTGGTACACTGCTGGATACTCCCCCGCCAGACGAAGGGTTCCATAGCCCCCCATGGAAAGTCCCCCCAAGTAATTTTCCCGGGAGTTTTTCGCTTCCGGAACCAACAACCTTACCGCATCAATAACGTCTTCGCAAATCCAGCGCCCGAAATCCCGCCCGTGGTGCGGCAGGTAACCGGAGCCGTCTCCCCACAGACCATCCGAAGGCATTGCCAGAACGAAAGGTGGAATTTCCCCGGCGGCTATCATGCGGGCGGCGGTGCGGTGCGCACCGCCCTTCAGCGCCCAGCACCAACAGGAACCGTAGACACCGTGTAAGAGAGTAACAACCGGGAGGTCTGTCCGGCCGTAACCCGATGGCACAAATACACAAATGTCTCCCCGCCCACGCAAGTGACGTGTTTTTACCGTAATGAAGCGAAGGCCATCAGCTTCAAAGCGGGGATCGGACAGCTCAGTGGTGCGAAATCGTTTCATAGTTTTAAAAAGTTATCACTCCCTTAGCATTCTTCCCCGACAGCATATCATCAAGTGCCTGCTGTAAGTCCTGCAAAGGGTAAATGTTAGTGATCATTTCCTCCAACAACAGTTCTCTATTGGCAAACCAGCGGAGCAGGCGCGGAAAATCTCGCTGCGGACGGCACTTCCCGTAAAGCGGGTTAAGGTAGATTTTATCCCATTCGAAGAGGTTCATATCAATGGTAATCTCCTGTTCTATGCCGCTAACCTGTACGGCCGTTCCGGCATTACGAATCATCGCCAGCGGGGCCGCGCCCAGCGCGGGAATGGCCGTACACTCAAAGGCATAATCAGCGCCTCGCCCTGCGGTCATTGCTTTCACCTGCTCAGCGGCGCGCAGCAACCCCGTGTCGTCCCGATCTGCCAGCAGCGTATCCGTTGCTCCGAATTGGCGGGCCATCTCGAGCCGGGCCGGATTGATGTCAACAGCGATGATTTTGTCAACACCCGCAATCTTCAATCCCTGAATCACATTTAACCCCACCCCTCCGGTACCCAAGACGGCGGCAGACTCTCCGGGCTGTACATCAATGACGTTTACGACCGAGCCAACTCCGGTCATTACACCGCAGCTGATGATACTGGCGGCGGGGGCAGAAATATCTTCCTCACCAATTTTCACCAGCGCGGAAGCTTTTACCAGGGCATATTCTGAAAGGGTACCCAGATTAAAGGAGCGCTCGATGGACTGTCCACGCCAGCGCGTACCTTCCAGGTGAGCGTGGCCCGGAGTAAAGCCGTTGCCCCCAGCCACCACCGGGGAGTTATTCTCACAGATGTGTTCGTTCCCGCGTTCGCACTGAAAACAGTCATAGCAAGGAGTAGCCCAATTCAGGATTACCCGGTCTCCGGGCTTAAAGCCGTCAACACCTTCGCCAATGGCAAACACTATGCCCGAGCCTTCGTGTCCCATCACAATGGGTTTACCCCAGCTGAGGGAATCATAATCGGTGTGGCACAGGCCTGCGGCCTGCATTTTCACCACTACCTCGCCCGCCGCTGGCGGGCTGACCTCCGTTAGCTCAATAGAAAAACCACCTTTACCATCCGCAATCGCCGTCAGGGCGCTAATCGTCTTTTCCATACCACAAGAATAAGTAAGCTCGAATTCATGCAAGGCCTCCATTGGTTAGAAAAGAGCCTGAAATCGTTATCTTACCTTGTGCGGTGTAATTAAAGCTGAGTAAGGGGTATACGCTGAGATTTTGGTCGCTGACTAGGTAAAAATGACGGTTTATACCTATAGAATCATGTATTGGGGCGACCAAGCGCAGGTCCAATGAAAGGGATAAAGGAGCAAAATTTACGCCCGGGGCGGATATTTCCCCTTTGGGGCTGTTAGTATTCAGCGGTCAGCATTCAGGCTTTACACAGGGAATACTGACCGCTGATTTCTACCGGGTATAGACCGTTCCCCGGCCCTTTCCGTGGCGTTTGAGGTAGCCGGCTTTGGTGAGCTGCGAGAGGTCGTTCTTCACCGTACTACGGCTTATTTCGGGCAGTAATTCGTCGATCTCCCTAACGGATAATTCGTCTTCCCGCTTGAAAAAGTCCAACACATTACGCATCCGCCGATTAAGGTATAGTGCCTGTGGCTCCTCCACAATCATCACCTCATCATCATCAAGCTTTTGGGTTAGTTTCTGCATCGTGTTGAGCATAAAAAATAACCAGCGACCAACCTCTTCCTCCTCTTTACCACGGTACCGCTGCGCCAACATCAGGGCTTTGTAGTACGCTTTCTTTTCGTCCTCGATGCGCTGCTCGATACTATGATAAAGCACAAATTCATAGCCTGCCTTTAGTAAAAGAAAATTGGTCAAAAGACGAGATAACCGCCCGTTGCCATCCTGAAAAGGATGGATGGTCAGGAACTCATAAACGAACGTAAACACAATGATCAGCGGGTGTCGGTTACCTTCTTCCAAAGAGCGGTCATACCACTCAACGGCTTTTCTCATCGCATCCGGTGTTTGCAGTACGCTTGTCGTATTAAAGATCGTTCGTTCGTTTCCTGCCTCATCAGTAGCAACGACTCGGTTACTCTGTTTTTTATAGTCGCCGCGATGATGGTTATCCTTGCTACTGAATCGCATGAGCTCGTTGTGCAGCCCTTTGATCAAGGTTTCGCTAAGCGTCAATTCCTCATACTGCTCCTGCAGGATATCCAGTACCCGATAGTATCCAGCCACCTCTTGCTGATCCCGGGAGACAAGCTGGGTGATGTCCATATTCTCAATCAGTCGGGCGACTTCTTCATCACTCAGGCTGGAGCCTTCTATCCTGGTGGAAGAACCAATACTCTGGATGGCAGCCAACTTTCTCAGGGACCGTAGTTGTTCCGGATCGAGCTGATCTCTTCGCTTCCAATTACGGTTGTACTTGTCAATCTTTTCGATTAAGCCTTTGATGGATGTCTGGGTGATGTAATCCAAACGCAGCAACCTATCCATAAGTATCCAATTTTATCCAATAACATCCAATTTTATCCAATAGTTTCAAATCTCCTCCTTTTAGGCTACGAGACTTTTCGACCTTGCCTCAGTTTACCACTCAACCCTTCCGCTCCGGGCGGTGTAGTAGCTATATGCGTAGTCTTATCACCCTGCTTTTCATCCTTCTGGTTTGCACCTGCGTCCGCGCCCAGGAAGACAAGGATGCCCGTCCACTCGTCGTTTGTTCAGCCAGCATTTTTGCTGACATGGCGGAAGTGATTTCCGGCGATCTCGTTCGCGTTGAATCCGTCGTCCCGATCGGTGGTGACCCACACATCTATGAGCCGACACCGGACGATGTCCGCCTTGTTTCTCAGGCAGACCTCGTACTCATCAATGGGCTCACCTTCGAGGGCTGGATGAACGAGCTGATCGCCAACAGCGGAACCCGGGCAAAAACCGTGACCATCACCGAAGGCATCGGCACCATCGAGAGTGAAGAATACGCCAATTCCAGCGATCCCCACGCCTGGATGACGGCCGCCAATGGCGTCCGCTACGCCGAAAATGTCCGCGATGCCCTCATTGAACTTGACCCCTTCAACAAAGAGGTATACGATTTCAACGCAGGCCTTTACATTCAACAACTGCAGGATCTCGACGCCGAAATTTTCCGTCAGATAGAGTCCATCCCTGCTGCCAGACGCATCCTCATCACCAGCCACGACGCCTTCCGCTATTTCGGCCGCTACTATGGTATTCAGGTCGAAGCGGCACTGGGTACCAGCACGGACGCAGAGGTACAAACCGACGATGTGAACCGACTTACGAACATCATCCGTAACTCCGGAGTGCCCGCCATTTTCGTAGAAACGACCATTAACCCAAAGCTGATCCGCCAGCTGGCTACCGACAACGACGTCATCATCGGTGGTAACCTTTACGCGGACTCCCTCGGTGAACCAGACAGTCCCGCTGGCACTTACTTGGGCATGCTCAAATACAACGTCCGCACCATTGTTGCTGCGCTACGTGGTGAAACCGGTGACGTGGGCGTTGGGCTCGGCCCCAGCTCGGCCCAGCAATGGTTGTTATTGAGCATCATCCTCGCCGTTATGGCCGGCGCCTTCGGTTTCATGGTCAACCGGTTGAATCGGGGGATTGCATAGAAACTCTTACTGATTGCGGGCAATAAAATTTGTCGGCTGGCCGAAATAAGTCGCCTCTACACACAATCTTTCGTTACCATTTAAATTTAAGTTTGGTAAATGCTGACCTCAGCGATTACCTCCAAACTTTATTTGTAAATTGTCGCCCCAAGCGACAAGCTTACCTAATTTTGATCAGCAAAGCACCAATCATATATGAAATTTAATTCTCAGGGTGACGAAGAAGTCACCTACGACGCCATAGTTGTCGGTACCGGCATCAGCGGCGGCTGGGCGGCCATGGAGTTATCCACCAAAGGGCTTAAAACACTCGTTCTGGAAAAAGGGCGAATGGTTAAGCACGTGATCGATTACGAAACGGCCAACCTGGACAATTGGGAACTCCCCAACAACAACCAAACCCCTCAGGACGAAATCGCCAAGCACTACCCTAAGCAAAACCGAACGGGGTATACCATTCGGGAGTCTCACAAGAAATGGTTCGTTAAGGATAGCGAACACCCCTACGATGACGAGAAGGCTCGCTTTGACTGGATGCGCGGCTACCACGTCGGTGGCCGTTCCATCATGTGGGGGCGCCACAGTTACCGCTGGAGCCAGATGGACTTTGAAGCCAACGCCCGCGACGGGCACGGCACCCCATGGCCCATCAACTACGACGAGATTGCTCCCTGGTATGATTATGTTGAGACTTTTGCCGGCATCAGCGGTGAGCTTCTGGGCTTACCCCAATTGCCCGACGGCAAATTCCTGCCCATGATGCCCCTCAATTGTGCCGAGGATCACCTTCGCAAAGGTGTAATGGATAAAATGGGCCGTGTCATTACCGCCGGCCGGGTAGCTCACCTGACCGCCTATGACCCCGCCGTGCACAAAGGCACGCGTGGTGCTTGCCAATACCGCAACCGCTGTATCCGGGGCTGTCCTTTTGGCGGTTACTTCAGCAGCCTGTCCTCCACCATTCCCGTAGCCGAGGCAACCGGAAATATGACCCTGCGGCCCAATAGTTCGGTCTACAGTCTGATCATGGACAAGGAAGCCGGCAAAGCTAAGGGTGTCCGTGTTCGCGACACGGAAACGGGCGAAGACCACGAATTCTACGCCAAGGTCATTTTCCTCTGTGCTTCCGCTATCCCTTCCAGCTTCATCGTGATGAACACGGAGCATGAAGAAGAAATGACCATGGACGTCAGCGGAGAGCTCGGTGGCAACATTATGGATCACCACTTCCGCGTCGGTGCCCGTGGCAAGCTGGATGAATACGGAGACAAGCACCACAAAGGGCGCAAGCCAAACGGTGTCTACATCCCACGCTACCAAAACCTGGGAGACAAAGCCAGTGCCAGCAAGGACTTCGTCCGCGGCTGGGGTTACCAGGGCGGCGGTAGCCGCACCAACTGGATGCGCGCCGTTCGGGAAATGAACGTTAAGGTAGGCCCTGGCATGAAGGAAGCTCTGATTGCCCCCGGCCCATGGCAGGTAGGCCTGACGGCTTTCGCTGAGGCACTGCCCGACACGAATAACCGCATGACCATCAACCGCGAGGTCACGGATAAGGACGGACTGCCCACGATAAGCTTCAACGCCAAGTGGACCTCTAATGCCTACGCCATGAAAGACCGGATGATGAACGATGCGGCAGAAATGCTCGAAGCGGCCGGCTTTAAAGATGTGAACACCTACGATGCACACTCTTATCCAGGCCTGGGCATCCATGAAATGGGGATGTCCCGCATGGGTTCCAGCAAGCGAAATTCCGTAGTGGACAAGCACAACCGCCTCTGGGCTGCGCCCAACGTTTACATGACTGATGGCGCCTTTATGGCCTCTGCAGCCTGCGTGAACCCTTCCTTAACCTATATGGCCTTTACCGCCCGCGCTGCGGATCACGCGGTGAGAGAGCTCAAAAAAATGAATATCTAGACGGGTGCAGGTTACAAGTTGCAGGTTGCAGGACAACCTCAACTTGAAACTTGCAACCTGCAACTAGTAACTTGTAACCTGCAACTCGCACCCTGCAACCTCTTATAAAATGAACAGACGAGAAATACTACGCTACGCAACCTACGCAACGGGTTTTGCGGTAAGCGCTCCCATAGCTTCTGCCTTTTTTACCAGCTGTAAGTCAGATCCGGAAATTAAGGATATGGGCTACGCCCCTGCGTTCTTCAGCGCGGCAGAATATGCCTACATCTCCAAGATGGCCGACACTATGTTACCTTCCGATGGCACCCCCGGAGCCGTTGAGGTCGGTGTCCCCCAAATGATCGACAAGATGATCGGTGAGGTTTACAACGAAGAAAACGCAGAAAAAACACGGAAAGGGCTGGCCAAACTGATGGAAAAGATGGACGCTGATAACCCCGGCGGCTTCTCTGCACTGGACAGTGACAAAGCCCTGATCTACCTTCAGGACCAAGACCTGCACTATAAGAGCTATAAAGCGCCGGAGGTCAAAATGTCTGGCGAAGACGTGCCACAGGAAGAAATAGACATGAAGGCGGAAGCAACCGCCCGCAACGCCTATTTCAGCCTTAAATCAATGATCATCAGCTCTTACTTCAACACCGAAGAAGTAGCGACAACTATGCTTGCCTACGACCCCGTTCCCGGAGAGTACATCCCTTGTGGAGACTTGCAGGAACTAACGGGCGGAAAAGCCTGGGCGCTGTAGCATAGTAATGCGAGTTTGATAGTAGTGATAGTATGATAGTAGCTGCCGCATGCCGGGAGCTACTATCATACTATCACTACTACCATTTACTATCAGACTAAAATAAGGGGCGCGGACGCGGGTGCAGAGGGGATTTTTTTAAAGCAATGGGTGGTGGGTTTTTCCGCCTGAACTCTTCATAACATTACGAATATGCTTAATCGCCGCAACTGGCTTCGTCAATCTGTTTTGGCTACCGCCGGAGCGGCCTTACTGGCTCCCGCAGGCCTGCAAGCGCTTAATGACCGACAAACAAGGCTCTACGAACAATTAGCCACTCCGGGAAGCGACGAAGCCTACTGGGAAATGGTGAAAAGCCAGTTCTCTTTCGCCCCGGGGCTTACCTATTTCAACAACGGATCTCTGGGCGCCTGCCCGGATCACGTAAGCCAGGCCACTAACGAATTCAGGAAGACTCTCGACGGTTTTCCTTCCAGATACATGTGGGGTGGCTGGGACGATGAAAAAGAAGCCGTTCGGGAGAAAGTGGCGGAAACGTTTGCCGTCTCACCGGAGACCATTGCACTGATCCACAACACTACAGAGGGGATGAACCTCATCGCCTCCAGCATGGAGTTGGAGGAAGGAGATGAAGTACTGCTCAGCAGCCACGAACACACCAGCGCCCGCGTGCCATGGAAATACTGGCAAGAGCGTAAGGGAGTAGTGCTGAAAGACGTAGAACTCCCCTTACTACCCAAGAGCCGCGAAGAAATTGTTGAACTCTTCCGGCAGGCCATTACCCCGAAAACAAAGGTCATTTCCATCGTCCACGTCACCAACACCAACGGTATGCGCTTACCCGTCCGGGAGATTTCGGACATGGCGCACGAGCGGGGCGTACTCGTTGCCGTAGACGGTGCCCAATCCATGGGAATGTTCCGGATTAACCTCGACGAGCTGGGCTGTGATTTTTTCACTTCCAGCAGTCACAAATGGCTGTTCTCCCCAAAGGGAATGGGCGTTTTTTACGCCCGGGAAGAAGCGCAGAAGTGGTTGAAGCCCCTCATCGTTTGCCGGGGTTGGGAAGATACCTCTATCCGACGGCTGGAAAACTACAACACCAGAAACTTACCCGAACTGCTCGGCCTGGGTGCTGCCCTGGATTTCCGGTCGCTGATCGGTCAGGAACGCATCGAACAGCGGATCTTCGAACTGAAGCATTATTTCAGGGAGTTGCTGAACAGCGATGACCGATTCGCGCTGAAAACGCCGGCTCCTGACGGCTTGTCAGCGGGCATACAAACCGTGGAGGTACTCGGCAAAAATGCCGCGGAGGTAAGGAAAGCTCTTTCCGACAACCACGGGATAGATTGCCGACCGATGACGGCCCACAGCATCAATGGCCTCCGGATTTCTCTGGCCATTTACTGTACAAAAGCGGATGTAGACCGATTAGTTAAAGCTTTAGCGGGTTAACCAATCGATTGCCTTGCTTTTGTCGGCCAACATTGCACCCTGCGTATGCGCAAAATGGCTACCTTATCCTCCAAACACAAGCATTAAAAAGCGATCATGAAATTCAATTCTCAAGGTAAAGACGAAGTCACCTACGACGCTATCGTTGTAGGCTCCGGTATCAGTGGCGGTTATGCAGCAATGGAACTCTGCCGAAAAGGCTATAAGGTACTTATGCTGGAGCGTGGACGAATGGTAAAGCACGGGGAATACCCGACGGCCAACCTCGACAGCTGGGATCTTGAATTTCAGGGCAAAGTGCCACGAGAGGAAATAGCAGCGCACTACTACAAGCAAAACCGCCTGAACTGGTGGGTCAACCAGGACAATAAACACTGGATCGTAAAGGATGATGAGCGGGACTATGGAGAAGATCAACGATTCGACTGGATCCGCGGCGAGCACGTCGGCGGGCGCTCCATCATGTGGGGCCGGCATTGCTACCGCTGGAGTGACCTTGACTTCGAGGCCAACATGAAAGACGGTATAGCCGTTGACTGGCCCGTGCGCTATAAAGACATTGCTCCCTGGTATACTTACGTTGAAAAGTTTGTTGGGGTACAGGGCAAAAAGGAAGGGCTGGCTCACGTCCCGGATGGAGAGTTTCTCCCACCCTTCGACCTCAACTGTGTCGAAGACCACTTCAAGAAATCGGTTGAGGCTAAGTGGCCGGTACGTCGGATTACGCCCGGACGGACGGCCAACCTGACCAAATACATCCCTGAGCTTCACCACGGCACCCGTGGTCAATGCCAGGCCCGTAACCGCTGCTGGCGGGGTTGTCCATACGGAGGCTACTTCAGCAGCCTGTCATCCACCATCCCCGTAGCGAACGACACGGGAAACCTGACGCTGATGGCTAACAGCATTGTGCACTCTGTTATCTATGATGATAAAACCCAGCGGGCTACCGGCGTAAACGTTATTGACGCAGAGACGATGGAGACCAGAGAGTACTTCGCTAAAATCGTTTTCCTTAACGCCAGCACCATTGGCTCCACGGCCATTTTGATGAACAGTAAGTCAGCGCGCTTCGCAGACGGACTGGGCAATGACAGTGGTGAACTGGGCCATAACATCATGGATCATCACTATGGCATGGGCGGCAGCGGTACTTACACCGGGCATAAAGACAAGTACTTCAGTGGGCGCAAGCCCAGCGGTGGCTTCTACATCCCCCGTTTCCGGAATATCGATAAGGCTACCGAACGCAAAGATTACATCCGTGGCTTCGGCTATCAGGGCGGAGCCGCCAGAGGGATGAACCTCAATGCTCCGCTAGGTGCAGGCTTCAAAGAAGCCATTACCAGCCCCGGAGACTGGACCATCCGGGCAACTTGTTTTGGAGAGCTACTCCCCTACCACGAGAATCGCTTTTATTTCCACGAAACGAAGAAAGACAAGTATGGCATCCCCATGCTGGTATTCGACGCCGGCCTGAAGGAGAACGAACGGAAGCTGCGCATCGACGGGGTGAACTGCCTGGAAGAAATGCTGCTTGCCGCCGGTTGCGAAAACGTACAAGTTCACAACCAACCTACTGCGCCAGGAGCCGCCATCCATGAGATGGGTACCGCCCGCATGGGTCGTGACCCTAAGACCAGCGTACTGAACAAATGGAACCAGGTACACGCCGTACCGAATGTTTTTGTCACCGATGGTTCCTTTATGACCAGCGCAGGCACGCAGAATCCTTCCATTACCTACATGGCCTTTACGGCACGAGCGGTAGACTTTTTAGACAAGGAAATGAAGCGGAACGGGACGATCTGATTACAGGTTCTCGTAGCACCAGCTCAGCGTCTTCTGCATTTCGGCGTAGTAATTTCGGTTACTGCCTACGAAGTTGTTGTGCATGAAGCTGAAGGCCAGCCACTTTCCTCTTTCGGTCTTCAGCAGGCCGCTAACGCAAACGACGCCGGATAGAGAGCCCGTCTTGGCCCATACGTATGCTTGCGGCTTATTATCAAAGCGGTTAGCCAGCGTGCCGGATACTCCGCCTTCGGAGAGGAGTGAAATGAGTCGGTCGCGGCCCACCTCCTGATCAAGCGCCATCACCACGCGGGCCATATGGCGAGGGGTAAGCAGATTATAGCGGCTGAGGCCGCTGCCATCTACCCAACGAATGTTTTCAACCCCGATGGCAGGCAGCAGGGTATCCTTAGCGAAACTCAGGAGGGCTTCTACATCAGGCTGAGCATACCGGCTGGCGGCCGCTTGCAGCAGTAATTGTTCCCCCAGGAAGTTGTCACTGTCTTGCAGCAGGCGGCGAAAAACGGTGTCAGGGAGAGAAGCTTCCAGCACATTGAGTGTGGATGCCGGTGGGTAGCTTTTTTGCCCGCTGCTCACCCGTAGTGCGGGGTAAGCGGCAGAGAGCTCATTACTCAGGAGAAAAGGAGAGAGGTGAAGCGGCCGCTCAATCGGGAAGCGGTCCGACTCATAAAAATCAGGCCCGACGGTAAAATCATTCCCGAACTCAGAGCGGCGGATGCGATCTTCCTGAGCAGGCACCTGGCGCATGGCGCCAGCGATTGACAGTGGCGCTCCCAGTAAGGACTGCCGGCCTTCTGCATCCGTAACCGAGAGGTCCAGAAAAAGGCGGTTACCGTAAAGCGGGAAAGCGGAACGTTCGTATACGTAGCTGTCATTGTAGTCGTCCCAGCTCCAGCCGGGGCCGTAGCGGGCCACTGATTCGTCTCCCGGGGGGAAGTTCAAAACCAATGGCTTTCGTTGGTTCAGCAGCCAGGGAGCGAGTTCGTCGTAGCCCGTGAAGGCAGGGTGTAAAGTCAGCGGATAACCGCTGCCCCAGGCTTCGATCCGGTCGGGAAACTCCTGATAGAATATGGCCGGCGTTCGATGCCCTAACAGACGGTTCGCCAGGTAAAAGGTGAGCAACTTTACGTTGCTGGCCGGCACGAAAAGGCGATCAGCGTTGTAACCGTGCAGGAAAGTCTGGTAATCAACATCATAGAGGCAGAAGCCGGTATGCCCCTGACCAAAGACTTCGTTGAACTCGATGAACTCCTGTAGTTGCCGGTGAGAGCGGGCATTCAGATCGGTTTGCCCCTGCACCTGCGGCCGCGCCCAGCATAAGCTTATCAGTAACAGCAAAGCGATCCGGAGCAATCCGGAGCTTTGGCCAACAGGTACTGCAAGCCTGAAAGCTGTCGCTGAAGTATAGCGAATGAGGGCGTGCTCATGGCACCACTTCTTACTGGCGGAAATCAAACGGTATTCTATCATTAGAATTGGTGGCATAAAAAAGCCGTCCCGATAGTGTCGAGACGGCCCATAAATCATAATCCCAAAAACTAAAATTCTTGCGCATCCGGGAGGATGCTTTTTCTTGATTGAAGTCCAAATGTAAAGAATTTTCGCTCAGCAAAGGGACAGAAACAAGACTTTTCTAATCTGTGTCAGACCATCGGTTTAGTTTTCTTCCATCTCGCTACGGACGAGAAGCTGGAAACCATTGCCGTGAATATTGACGATCTCGATATTCTCGTCTGGCTTAACGTACTTTCTTAGCTTGGTCACGAAAACGTCCATTGACCTGGCAGTGAAGTAGTTGTCTTCTCCCCAGATTTTAGTCAGGGCCTCGTTCCGACTAAGAATGTTGTTTTTATTAATGGCAAAAAGGCGAAGAAGTTGTGCTTCTTTCGGACTAAGTTTCTCCTTGGTCTTCTCCCCCTTATCGTTCGTATGCGTAAGGATGCGCAGCGGGAAGTTGAAATGAAACTGGCCGAACTCGAAGTCTGTCTGCTCTTCTTTGGGGTCCGCAGGCACCTGGCTGCGGCGCAGAATTACGTTCATCCGGGCCAGCAGTTCTTCGCTATTGAAGGGCTTGGTGATGTAATCATCAGCCCCGATCTGGAATCCATTGAGGATATCATCCTTCATAGCCTTCGCCGTCAGGAAAATGATGGGCGTCTGCTTATCACTTTCTCTAACCTTTTTGGCCAACTCAAAGCCACTGAGGCGCGGCATCATTACATCAAAGATGCAAACATCCCACTTACCCTGGCGGTAGGCTTCGAAACCTGCGAGACCGTCAGTAGCCAGGGTTACGTCGTAATCATGTACTTCAAGAAAGGAACGGAGAACGTCTCCGAAATTCTGATCGTCTTCGACCAGCAAAATTTTTGGGGCAACTGCCTGGGTAGCTTCGCTCATGGTGGGTCGGTTTTTTTGTCGTGTACGGGTTATTTAATCCTGGCGGTAGGGGAAAGTAACGATGAAACTGCTGCCCTTGCCTAATTCACTTTTTACGTTTATGGTTCCGTTGTGGGCTTCCGTAATGGTTTTCACATAGGACAAGCCCAGGCCAAAACCCTTCACGTCATGTCGATCTCCGGTATGCACACGATAGAAACGATCAAAAATGTTTTTTCGCGCCTCACGGGTCATTCCGAGACCATGATCCGTTACTGTAACCTCTACACCCTTGCTAACATTGCGTGTGGACACAATGATTTTTGGTGCATCGGGAGAATATTTATTGGCATTGTCCAGCAAATTATTCACCAAACTGGACAAATGCGTCATGTCTCCCTCCACAATGGCGGGCTCCGCCTGCAGCTTAGTTTCTACGGAACCGCCCCGGGGTTCCACCTGTAAAGAGATGTAAACAGCCGCATCCGTAACGACGTCATTCAGGTCGACAGCCGTAAGATTGAGGTTAAGTTTAGATTTATCGAGTTTTGCCATCTGCAAGACTTTCTCAACCTGATCGTTCATCCGTTTATTTTCCTGCTTAATGATGTTCGCAAAGCGTTTCACCTTCTCAGGATCGCCTGAAACGCGGGGGCTGACGATACTGTCCGTAGCCAGCGAGATGGTCGCAATCGGCGTTTTGAACTCGTGCGTCATGTTGTTGATGAAGTCCGTCTTCATTTCAGACAGTTTCTTCTGGAACAGGATTACGTAGATCGTATAGATGAAACACCCCAAAATGATGCCGACAAAGAGCAGGCTGGCCACCAGGTTGTACCAGATGGAGTTAAAGATGACCGTTTTCTTCTGGGGGCTGTAGGCCATCAGATAGCCGGGAGTGTCTACCTCCCCGGCAAATAGAGACACCCGAAAATTACTGTGTAGCAGGTCCAGGTGACGGGAAGTGTCCGCGCCGATCTCTGAAAGTCGACGGCCATTACGGATGATGAATTCTTTTTTTCGATTGTCGTATACACCATATTCGAGCGCTCCTTCCAGATTGGCGTTCTCAATTTCGTTCTGGAGCTTTTTTTCCAGGCTGCTCCGATCCACCCTTTCTACCAGATCTTTATTGTTGTACTGGTTTTCCAGGCGCAGCCGGTAAGAGTAAGGCTCGGGAATGAGGATACCGTTATTCCCCAACAATTTGGATCGCTGTATATCCCGGGTGAATTTGCCCGGCCCTAAGTTGATGTTAGACTCCGAAGAGTTAAAGCCGTTCGTCTGCAAATTAATTTCTGATGCTTCCTGCTGCTCCAGCTCCCGGGCAGCGTTCTTCAGCGCGTCCTGAACGGCTTCATCATAGCGTTGCTCGTTGACCTCCATACCCGTACGGATCATGTCCAATTGCAGCAAAATCACCCCCAAAACGGCGGTGACGATCAGGCCTATGATGAGGTATATGGTCTTTTGGCTCATGGGTTCTTTTAGCTTCGGCGGCCTGCTTCTCTTCAGGAGAATTACGCTTGCGAGGCTACATATTACGTCTTCCCCGGTAAAATAGTGCGAAAAACGGGATAAGTTTAATGGATTGGTAACGGTTACAGCCCATCAGAGCGTCTATTTAGGCTAAGTGTGGATATCACCTAAGCCAATCTTAAAAGAAGCATTCTAAAAAACCGCCTTACCTTTCCGAAATGGAATCCGTCACGATCCAAACCACCCAAAACGTTAGCATTGATTATTCTCTGGCCAAAACCGGGACACGGATAGGTAGTTTTTTTATTGACCTGATTTTCATGCTCGTCGTTTACTGGATTCTGGCAGCCTTATTGCTCAACATGATTTCCGGAGTTGACGAGACGGTACTGATCGCCTTCGGGCCACTCTTTACTTTTATCCTCTACTACTTCCTGATGGAGATGTTCAACCGCGGACAAACCATCGGGAAAAAAGTAGTCGGCATTAAGGTTATTCGCCTCGATGGTAAAGATCCTACACCAGCGGATTTTCTTGCTCGTGCTATTTTCCTCCTCCCTGACGTCATTCTCTCTTCCGGCATTCCTGCTGTTTTACTTATCTCCAGCGGACGGCATAAGCAAAGGCTTGGAGATATGGTGGCGGGCACGGTCGTCATACAATCGACGGTAAGCGCTGCTTTCACCCTGGAAGAGATTATGGGGATCCGCAACCGGGACGATCACGAGCCGGAGTTTCCCAACGTGCAACGGTTTACGGATGAAGACATGATGATCGTCAAGCAAACCCTTGCCCGCTCACAGCAGTACGGCAATACCGCTCATCGACAGGCTGTGCGGCAGCTGGCCGTCCGCCTGGCGGATCAGATGGAGATAGATAAAGCCGAAGTTAAATACTCGCCGGAAAAATTTCTTCAGGTGCTACTGCTTGACTATATCGTACTCACCCGATAGCTTATATGTTCTACCTCATTGCCCTGGTTGGGGCCATTCTTGCCGGAGCGGTCAATACACTATCCGGTAATGGTTCTGCCATTACCCTGACCATTTTAATGGAATTACTGGGCCTCCCGGCTAATGTAGCCAACGGTACCAACCGGCTTGGCGTATTGGGTAACGGCTTTGCCGCCAGCCTGGGCTTTCAGCGGGCGGGGCGCTTTACCGTAAAGAAAGAGGAAAGGGTGGAAATGACGCGGGTAGTGGTCATCACTACACTCGGCGCAGTTCTGGGAATTTACCTGAGCCTGATCATCTCCAACGAGGCGTATCGCGCGGTATTTCGTTACTTGCTCATTGTTATGCTGGTTGTTGTACTCGTTAAACCGAAGCGCTGGCTCGTAGCTCCCGAGGGGCGCCCTACCCTACCGCAATGGTTAAGCATTCCGCTATACTTTGCGCTTGGCATTTATGGCGGATTTATCCAGATGGGTATGGGCGTTTTTTTCCTGGCCATCATGGTGCTCGTTGCTCGCTACGAGATCATTCAGGCCAATGTTATCAAAGCACTCGTCGTCACTGCTTACACCCTGATTGCCGTTGCCATTTTCTCCTGGCGGGGTCTCATTGATTGGCCCATCGGGCTGTTGATGGCTGCCGGGCAGATGATCGGTGGTTACCTGACGGCACGCTTCGCCGCTCAGCACCCGAAAGCGGGGCTATACGCTTACCGCTTACTGATCATCGTTATCATTGCCGCTATCGTAAAAGCTTTCTTTCTTTAGAACTTCACCTCAATCAGATCAACAAACTGCTGGATGCGCGCATCAATTTGCGCCTTGTCCAGGTTTTGCATCCGTCGGGTGCCAAAGTCTTCCACGACGAAACTGGCCATAGCCGAGCCGTAGATGATGGCGCGCTTGAGGTTCTCAAAGCTGGTGTCATCCGTAGCCGCCAGATAGCCCATCAGGCCTCCTGCGAAAGTGTCACCAGCACCGGTTGGATCTACAACGGTAGGCAGCAATAGTGCCGGTGCGCTGAAGACCTTGTCTCCGTCAAACAGCAAAGCACCATGCTCTCCTTTCTTAATGATAAGAATGCGGGGGCCCATATCGACGATCTTGGCTGCGGCCTTCAGCAGGCTCAGCTCTCCGCTAAGCTGACGGGCTTCCTCGTCGTTGATCACCAGCACGTCGATCCGCTTCAAAACGGCTTTGAGCTCCTCCATGGCAATATCCATCCAGAAGTTCATGGTGTCCAGCGCAATCAGCTTCGGCTTACTCTCCATTTGATCGATAACCTGCATCTGCACCTGTGGGCTCAGGTTACCGAGCATTACGTAGTCGGTATTGCGGTAGCTGGCGGGCAGTGTTGGGTTGAAGTCAGCCAGCACATTGAGCTGGGTCTCGAGGGTATCCCGCCCCATCATATCGTCGTGGTAACGACCGGCCCAGAAGAAGGACTTTCCGTCGGGCACCACTTCCACTCCTTCCAGGTCTGCTCCCCGTTTTTTCAGATCCTCCAGAAAGGCCTGGTTGTAATCTCCTCCGATGATAGATACCAGTTGAACGGGCTGAGCGAAATGCGTGGCAGCCATGGCAATGTAAGTGCAGCTGCCTGCTTCAATCATGCGTACTTCACCGTAAGGAGTGAATACGTCGTCGTAGGCAATGGTTCCGATGGAAAGAAGACTCATGAGTAAGGAGATAAAGGAGGAAAAGAAAGAAGGGGCAAAAGGATAAGAAACAAAAAAAGCCGAGCACGAAGATTCGTACTCGACTTTTTAGGCGCCTCAGAAAGGGCTCGAACCTTTGACCTACGGATTAACAGTCCGCCGCTCTAACCAACTGAGCTACTGAGGCAATTTTCGCGAAGCGGCTGCAAATGTACATCCGGTTCTGATAATTCGCAATAGTAGCGCAACTTTTTTTTTCGGCGCGGACGCAGGTGCAGGTTTTTTTCTTGAAAAGCAAGGGAAAAAACTCCGCCTTAAGCGTAGTAACTTGCCCTCCGATGGACGCGTTAACCGATCAACTTCTTTCCGCCTCGTTTCTTGACTGGCTGGCGATACTCACTTCTTTGTTATACGTTTGGCTCGCTGCCAAAGACAACAACTGGTGTTGGCTCTTTGCCGCCATCAGCACCTCCGTCTGGGCCTGGCAATCTTTTTTCGAATATCAACTGGTGTCAGACGGGTTGCTACAGGTTTTTTATTTCATCATGGCGGGTGTTGGTCTATGGCGCTGGACCCGTGGACAACCAAACACCCCGGCTACTTCAGCAGATACTGTTCCGGGCACAACATCCATGCCATCCACGGAGGACACCAGTATTCAATCCATGTCTTTCAACGAACACCTGTTTGTCATTGGCGGCGGGCTGTTGGGCGGGCTAGCCCTGGGTTTTCTTTTCAGCAACACGCTCGTTGCTGCGGCCACTTATCCGGACGCCATCACGACGGTCTTCAGTATCATCACCACTTTCCTGCTCATTAGTCGTCGACTGGAAAACTGGCTTTACTGGATCGTAATCGATGCGGTATACGTCTGGATTTATGGCAGCACGGGAGCTATTCTCTTCGCCCTGATGATGCTAATCAACATTGGGATGGCCGTTTACGGCTACCTCAATTGGCGGAAAGAGCAGTCAAAACCGAACACCTCTGTTACCTCCGGGGTTTGAAGTTTTAACATTCACTACTCCATGCAAATAGCTCAACCTTCCAAACTATCCGTAGCTGTTCTACAGTTAGCTCTCCTCATTGGAATTATCGTGGTGCTTTACTTCGGTCAGAGCCTGCTGCTTCCTTTAGTAGTTGCGGCCCTGTTGGCCATGGTGTTAAATCCTCTACACGAAAAGTTTCTGGACTGGGGATGGCCCAACGGCCTGTCCATCGCCGGAGCTGTGGGCGTACTTTTATTATTCTTTGCCGGTCTTTTCGCTGCAATCGGCCAACAGGCCGCAAGCTTTGCGGACAACTGGCCGGAAACGAAAGAACGCATCAGTACCCAGGTATCCTCCCTCCGGAAAGAGTATAGACTGGAAAGCATTTTGCCCAAGGTCCCCGTTATCGAGGAAAGCAAAAAAGGTGCCGCCAGTACGCAATCAGAAACAGGGTCCATGCCCGTTAGTGGCGGTGGTATTATGGGCTTTATCAGTAGTACCTTCGGTATTCTGGGCGACTTCTTTCTGATGCTCATCTACGTCATCTTGCTTTTATCCCAAAAAGATCGCCTGAGAGAATTTGTACTCAGGGTGGCCCCCGATGAGAAGCGGGGTCTCACGCACCAGACGCTGAATGAAAGCCGGGACATCGTGCAGAATTATTTGCGTGGCTATATGATTCTCATCGGCGTCCTGTCGGTTCTATACTCCGTTGGGTTTCTCATCTCCGGGCTTGACTACGCCATTCTGGTAGCCGTTCTGGCTGCGACGCTGAGCCTTATCCCCTATCTCGGCAACATTATCGGTGGTTTATTTGCTCTTGCACTGGCCTATTCCAGTGGCGGAGACATCTCGGCTGTTTACGGAGTGCTCATCACCATGGGGCTGGCCCAGCTACTGGAAAATTATGTGATAACGCCAATGGTTATTGGAGACGAAGTGGACCTTAATCCGCTGGTCACCATCATTTGTGTAGTGGGCATGAGTATCCTGTGGGGGCCGGTAGGTGCCATTGTGGCGATTCCCATATTTGCTATCCTCCGGATCATCTGTAGCCACGTTGACGGCTTGCGGGACTACGCCTACCTCCTCGGTCAGAAATAAGCCCTTCTGTTGTTTCCGGGGGTTGTTTACTACCTTGCGGGCAGTCAAAGCAAAACACACAGATGGATATTCTTTACACTGCCATTCAACATGCTCACTCCGGCCTTCGCTGGCTTGTTCTCGGCCTGCTCCTCGCGGCCATTATTAAATCTGCCGGCAAGCGCCGTGGAGGTAGTGTTTACCCCGGGAAGGATAAGCTCGCACTCTTCGGTATGATCTCCGTACACATCCAGCTCCTTCTTGGCCTGGTGCTGTACCTCTGGCTGAGCCCGAAATTCAATTTTGACGGCAACCTGATGAAGAACCCCGTTGCCCGTTTTTACGGGGTAGAACACCTGATCGGGATGCTCGCCGCCATTATCGTTATCACCATTGGCCACGCAAAAGCCAAGCGGCAGGCAGAACTCAATAAAGGTTGGAAAACCATCAGCACCTGGTACCTGATCGGATTGATTCTGATTCTTATTTCTATCCCCTGGCCTTTCCGCAACCTGGGCGCCGGCTGGTTCTAAACCCACCGGAAAATGTCTACGGACGAATACGGACAAGCGACCGCCCTGCACTACGGTGCCTGGCGGCCGCCACTGCATTCCTGCATACTGGCAACTGGTATTGCGGCAGGAGAATGGTTCCAGCGGGGCCTGGACCTGGGCTGTGGCACCGGGCATTCGACCCACGCCTTAGCGAAGTATTGTTCCGAAGTAGTGGGTATTGACCCTGGCGAAGAGATGGTCTCCCGGGCAATGCCCCGGGAAAAAGTTTCTTTTAGCTCACAAGCACTCTCTTCCCTTGAAGGCAAGCCGGCTTTTGATGTAGTTACCTTCGCCGGTTCTCTGCATTACATTGATTCTCTTCAGGTGATCGATGAGCTAAGACCGCTACTCAATACAGGAGCCACGCTCATCGCCTATGACTTTGAAGTCAGGCTGGATAACTATTTCCACTGCCTGGGCTATACGCCCGGGCACTCTGATTACAACCACCAGGCAGGGTTTGAGCGGGAAGACCTCCTAAAAATAAAATGCGTCACCAGAGGAATGAGCTTCCGCGCCAGCGCGGAGCAGCTGGCTCATCTGTTACTCTCTTTGCGGGACTTCCGGGAATGGGCTAAAGAGGCTTTCCAGAGCGAAACGCCTCATGCCTCTCTCAGCCTAAGACTTAGTCAACTCTGTAGTGGCAAACATGAACTTTCGGCCAGGACTTACCTGACCCGCTATGCTATCAACGATTAAAAGCTTGCACCTGCGGTCCCGCGCCCGGATGTCGCGTGATGATTAACACCACCGCCGGGAAACAGCCCGCAAACCACGCGGTTTTACATCAGATCGCAGGCCTTTCTATATCTGGTCGAATTCACTACTAACGATCGTGCGGACGGTCAATTATTTCCTGATTCTCGCGCTTGCCGGCTACATCCGCCAAACCCGTCATCTCCAGAAAAACCGTGAGCAGGATTATACCCAAAATGACGTAGAGCAATAGTTTGAACTTAGAAGTAGGCTTAGCCCCTGCGGGATGGTCAGACATGATTGCTTAGTTGTAATTATTTTTTTTGCCAGAGCAAAATTCAGGTCCGCAATCTACAATGAACCTTGGACAACCTTGTCCGGCAGCCTGGTATAAAAAAGGGAAGCACAAAAAGCGATCACAAAATATAATCAATAAGTTTACAAAATCATATTTATTGAAAACAATTCACTTATAGTTGCAACATATTGATTCTTTAATTATCTTTGTCAGGTCGAACGGAAATCGTTAAACGACTGTGATAAACACCTGAAACCTAAAGATTTTTCACTTTTTTGCGACCCTATTTTACCGGAGCCGGGGCTGATTGCCCCGGCTTTTCCTTTTGTTTTAGTCAATAAGCCCGTTTAAACTTTTCGTTCGCGACCTTATCCAAGCCCTGATTTCCCCTGACTTCGTAGCGGCCAGCTCAGAGCACGAAGTACTGCCCAGCAAAAAGTTTAAGCGGGTTCAATACGAGCGCTGGCGTAACCATAATGGCGGGCCCCTTCTGATTCGTTTCTTTCTTCGTGTATGTCGGCCAGGAAGAAGCTTCCTTCATCATGAGAAGCGACGTTCTCTGCTGCAGTACAGCGGTGCAGTTTTTCGTAGGTCTCATAGCTGATTCCCTCCCGATTATCCAGGCGTCGCTCCAGGTCAAAAGCGCTGGCGACCGTTCGCCATTCCGGCTGAAGAGTAGCCCCGAAGACCTTAGACTTTGAGCCGCTGCCGTAAGCGAAGACACAAATAGACTTTCCATCCCCGGTTTCTTCCAGGTGCAGGGCTTTTTCCAGCGTAGCCATCAGGCTCAGAAAGACACTGCCGGCATAAAGGTTCCCCACTCGCGAGCTGGCCCATTCGCCCGGAGCGATGCGTTCCTTCACGAATTGACGGTATTCTTCTGTTTTGGACACCAGCCTCAGAAATTCCCCACATTTAGTGATGTATTCCTCACGATCTTCATAGTTATCAGCACAGGGCACATCGAGCTGATTACGGTCAACGAAGTCGATCCACTGGCCATTGGCCTTCAGTTCTTCCATATAGATTTCGGAGAACATCCTCCGTGCCTGGAAGGCATAGGGGAGGTGAAAGACGAGGTAGTCGAAGTCTTGCAACAGCTCACCGGCTTTATGACCGCTACGACGCCGGTAGTCCGTCAGTGCTTCCCGGATTCGGGCCTGGTAAGACTCGTTGCTGTAGGGGCCGTCAAAAACGGGAGTGTTCTTATGAATCAGAAGGTGGGACTCATTACAGTCGAGCACCCCGTTTACGGTAAGTCCATTCGCCAGCTGGGCTTCCAGCTGATCGAGGTTCATATCTTCGGCGGAGACGTCGGGCAACAGGCCGATGACCTCTTTGATGATTTCGCGTTTGCTGACTTTACGGTGTGGCTTAAAGAAATCGTGCGCGGGCCGGGTGGCGACTCCGAAATCGGGATCGATGGCCAATAAGCGAGGATTTTGCTTAACGAGCATCGCAACTGCCCCGGCGCCCTGGGTATACTCGCCGGTACTGGCCATTTCGTATTTAGCTTCATCGCTGGCGACAACGATTCCGATGCGGTCGGCCTTTGCCGCAGCCCATTCAAGGGTATTCTGGAGAGCATCAACCCCACCGATGCAGGCGAAGGTGAGATCCACCACATCACAGTGCAGGAAACAGTTACCGCCGTAGGTATCTGCGAAGTGGTCTTTGAGCATGTCCAGCACATAGGTTGCCGTTGGCTTTGCTCCGTCGAGTGCACTTTCTGTACCGAGGTAAATGCGACCGATAGTTCGGGGGTCCAGATCGTTTTTATGGATGAGGTCGAGCACGGCATTTGCCGCCATGGTGGCGGCATCTTCACGGGTATCCGCTACGGCCATTTGCTCCAGGCCGAGGCCTTTGTTGAGTTTAGCGTAGTTCAATTCCCGGGCTACGGCCAGGTCTTCAATGGATAGGAATAACTGGGGGATGTAGACGGAAAAATCGTCAATGCCGACGGTAGGTGAGTGCATGTACTAGGATTATGTGACGCGAGAGAAACAGGTCCTGCTTCAATCTGTTCAGCCATAACGCCTATAATCACCAGGGATTTTACGGAACCTAAGAGGTTTTACCACCCATCTCAGGCGCTGCCTAATCAAACTGCTTTAGGTATTCCACTACCATTGCCGGCACGAGGTCTCCGGTCAGGCTATGGCCACAGCCACGGGTAGAGACCAGCTTAGAGCCACGCCAGTTTTCGTGCATTTTCTGGGCACCGGAGAAGGGGGCAACGTCGTCTTCCTCATCGTGAATGATCAGGCCGGGAACGGTAACTTCCTTGACAAATTCCGTAAAACGGATATCCGCAAAGCGGTGCTCCAGTTTCCGGTTGAGGCGGTGTTCGATACCATATTTAACCCGATCGTTAGCCCCTACCAGCTCACAAAACTTATCGATAAAGTTTTCGATTTCGCCAGGCACAGCCATACTGACAATGCGCTTGGGCTCGAAGGAATACCCGAGGCGCGAGCAGTAATAGATGGCGGCCATGCCTCCACCCGAGTGACCAATCCAGTAATCCTGAGCGAAACCTATTTTCTTAAAGTAGGCATCCAGGATTTCGCAGTAAACGAAGACACTAAATTTTTTTCCACCGCTTTTACCATGTGCGGGTGCATCGAGCGCATAGATATTGTAACCTGCCTCCCGTAGAGGTTCGAACAGGGCGAACCAACGGGCCGTAGAGCTTTCCCAGCCGTGAAGCAACAAAACGGAAGGGCCATCTCCGGGCCAATGATAGGTATGGATGTCCATACCGTTGAGGCGGAGAGTAGCCTGATCAGCGTCTTCGAGAAAAACTTCAATGGCGGGGTCTTCCTCCAGGCGCCGGGGGTGCGAGAGCAGGTAATAACCAATGCGGCCCGCGCCACGTCGGGTCATCCGGGCGGTTCCATTGAGCAGGCGGCGCAGGCCGCCGATCATCAACTTCTCTTTGTCTATAGCCATATACAAAGGTGGTTAAGGTCAGCTGCAGATCAGGAAGGCGTGAACCTGGTCTGATCAAAAAAAAGACGGGTGTGGTGGTGGGCGATGAAAGATTTCCCCGTCATATTACAAACTTACGGGAAGGAACGGGAACTTCATGGATTATGAGTGGGTTATCTGCTCTCAATTCCGGCCCATGAGCGCACTATTACACCGAATATTCGACCTTTATGTCAAAGCATTTTCTGGGCTCCCCCGTAAGGTTTGGTTGCTGGCCCTCGTTCTCTTGGTCAACCGGAGTGGCGCAATGGTCGTCGTCTTTTTATCTGTTTACCTGATCAACGACCTGGATTATGCTCCCATAAAAGCAGGCTACGTGATGGCTGCCTTCGGGGCGGGAGGGATTGCCGGGAACTATATTGGTGGGTTACTGAACGACCGCTTTGGCTCCTGGCACATCATGTTTTACAGTATGATTGGAGCTGGCCTGCTTAACATCATCCTGGGGCAGATGGACCAGTTCTGGTCCTTATGCCTGATGTCTTTTTTAATCTCACTTTTTGCTGACGCCTTCCGGCCGGCTAACCGGGCAGCGGTGGCCATTTACGCTCCGCCAGGAAAACTTACCCAGTCCTTTGGTTTGCTTCGCATGGCGGTTAATCTTGGGTTATCCATTGGCCCGGCCATTGGGGGCTGGCTTATTCATCGTTACGGTTTCCAGTTGATGTTTTGGGGAGACGGAATTACCTTTCTGCTCGCCGCAGGCGTCTTTTATTTTGCGCTGCCACCGGATGAGACGGCCAGACCTCTGGTTACCGAAGAAGAGAAAGACGCCGCCGGCCAGCCCCGCCCTGCACCTGCGGCCGCGCCCGCCCATCGCCAACCCTGGCTGCTGGTTTTTGTAGTAGCCAATGTGGCCATTATTCTCTGCTTTTTTCAGTTGTTCGGGCCGCTGCCCGCTTTTCTGAGTGAATCGGGTTACAATGAGCAAATGATTGGCCTGCTGCTGACCATCAACGGTCTTCTCATCGTTGCCGTCGAAATGCCCATGCTGTACGTTATGGAACGGCGCTTTCGCCCGATCCCCATCATGGTAATTGGTGGCTTACTGATCGCAGTCGGCTATCTGCTACTGCCCGCAGGCGTCTCTACCGGCTTTGTTGTATTGTTCATAATGATGATCTTCCTGACCATCGGAGAGATCCTTTATATGCCCTTTACGAATACCTATGTGTCAGAACACGCTCCGCCTAAACGCAGAGGTGAATATCTGGGAATGCTCTCCGCCAGTTATTCAGCCGCTTTCGTTTTGGCGCCGCTGATTGGTTTTGGCATCGCTGAAAACCGTGGCTACGCCACGGCCACTTTTGCTTGTTGTGGCATCGCCGCTGTGGGCTGCTTATTACTCTCGCGGGTAAATATGATTCGGGAAAAGGCTACACCGTCAGCACGTCAACAACCGTCTTTAAAGTAATGAACAGGGGCTCGCGGGCTTCCCGGGTAATGCCCTCTTCTTCCGCCTCCCCCACTAACATATCTTCCACAAAAGCGAGGAGCTCCTCTTCCGGGCTTTGCTCAAAAGCCGGGGTGACCCGCTGACGAAAATCCCCCTTCCCTTCGCCAATCAGTTCGTAGTTGGCCTCTTCGGCGATGCTGATGGCGTTACCGGAAACGGGGTCTGGCTCCGTCCTTTCGTCCGTAACGGATTGATAGATTACCACAGCTCCAAACAACAAAAGCTCCCGTTCGGCATCCGTGAACGCTTCGATTTCTTCGTTCGTCAGGTAACTCATCAGTTCCGGCTGAGATTGGGCGAAATCCTGAATTTCAAGCGCAAAGTCGTCCGCTCCGCTTTCCAGGCGGGTAAGGACTCTTTCGATGGTGGCTTCTTTTATCACGTGGGGAGTAGTGTAGTAATGTAAGCGGTAGTAATGTAGTGCTGCCGCATGTTGGAGACGGCAAGGTAGGGCATTATCGCACTATTTCGGCACAAAACCGAAGCGGGCACCTTCGGCGTCCACGATGAGGAAGCAGAGGGCGTCCGGGCTTTTTTTGTAGACGTTCCGAAAGGGGTCGACCTTATCCGCCGTCATGACCTGCTTAGCAACCAACTCTTCGAGAGTAGACACATTCACCCGCCATTGAATGCCCCGGTTAGTCGGTACGTTAAGTACAAAAATGCCCGGTGCCTGCTCGTTTTCTTCGCCCACGTAGGCGAAAAAAATGGGGTAATTACTCACCTCTTCATTGGTCACCGTTTCAGCAGCTACCGATAATTTCGGGAGGTAGGGTTTCACGTCAGTCTGGAGTTGAATCCAGTCGTTTTTTTGTTCCGCCATAAATGGTTTGATCTTCTTTTGAAAAGAATGTAATTAAGTGTGGGGCCTTAGGGCGCCAGCCGCACCATTTCCCAATCGCCTTTTTCTGTTTTCCGGTAAGCCAGCCGATCGTGCAGCCGGCTGCTACGCCCCTGCCAGAATTCTATCAGGCTAGGTTTGATAACATAACCACCCCAGTACTCAGGCCGGGGTAACTCTTCTGCATCAGCGTACTGCTGTTCTACTTCTTGCTGGCGGGTTTCCAGGAAATTCCGGTCAGGGATCTCTTCACTCTGCGGGCTCACCCAGGCTCCGATCTGGCTCTTCTTCGGGCGGCTGTGAAAATAGTTGGTGGACACTTCCGGCGCAGCGCGTTCTACCGTTCCCTCAATGCGGACCTGCCGCTGCAACTCCAGCCAGTTGAGTACCGCCGCAATGGCGGGTTTCCGGGACAGCTCCCGGCCTTTTCGACTTTCGTAATTCGTGTAAAAAACGAAGCCTTCGGAAGAGGCCTGCTTAAGCAATACGACCCTTGCGGCCGGTGTTCCGGACTCCGTGACCGTAGCAATAATCATGGCATTCGGCTCAGGAGACCCGCTGTCTTTAGCCACCTTAAACCACTCGCTAAATAAAGCAAAAGGATCCGCAGGAGCGGTGCGTTCCAGTAGTTCGTCTAGTTGGTAATCGACCCGGAGGTCGCCGGCATCAATGGCCATAGCAATTGCGTTTTATCAGCATGAAAATGGTATACGCTCAGAGGACCTTGCGGTTCTCCTCAACTTATGTTTAGCCTAACACCCAAAGCCGGAATTTGTCAAATAAACAGCGACATTAATCACAGCCATCCGGGCGACGAGCGGACAGGTAAATGTCAAACTTCGACCCTACCGGCACCATTTTCCCTCCCGGTGGTTCGGTGCGGATAACGTAGGCTTCGCTTTGGTCGGACACATTGCCATGGATGGTGCCTACTAACAGATCAGAGCCATCCAGCAAAAATTCTACTACCCCAAAGCGCTTACACTTCAGGTCGGGAACCTTTACCTCGCCGGTCTGGCGAACGGAAACGACAAACTCTAATGTGCTGCCTTGCGGCACCTGCACGTTTCCGCCGCGCAGGTCGGAGTCCGTTATTTTCCGGTCATCGAAGAAGAGGTGAATAATGGTGTTTTCTTCCAATTTGGGATCATAAACCTGTTCGCGAATCTTGGAGCGAATGTCGCCTATCCCTTCAATATAAGTGCTGTATTCTGTGTAATCGTACTTACCCACCAGATCAGGAAGCGTGATGAGCGGTGCCTCATCATTCAGGATGGTGAGGTAGATAGAGCGGTTCTTCTTCACCCCGGCTCCTGGCTTGGGGTGCTGCAGCACGACCAACCCGGCGGGGCGATTAGGGTCAAAAGGACCTTTTTCGAATTTGAGCTTGAGCCCCATATCGTCAGCCAGCGCTTCCGCATCTGCCCGCTGCATATCCACAAAATTGGGCAGTTCGGTACTCTTGCCGTGAGCGGTGTAGAGGTTCATACCTACCCGAAGGAGAACAAAGCAGAGTAAGAAGAACAAGAGAGCACCGAAGATACTTTTCCAAAAGTAGCCGGATTTGAATAGTCGCCAGCCA
Source organism: Neolewinella agarilytica (assembly GCF_900110645.1). Taxonomy (GTDB): domain Bacteria; phylum Bacteroidota; class Bacteroidia; order Chitinophagales; family Saprospiraceae; genus Neolewinella; species Neolewinella agarilytica. The sequence continues at coordinate 97,066 of NZ_FOFB01000003.1, read as the reverse complement.
CTGGCAGCGGTTGCTTTTGCCCGATCGGCAAAGGAGTTAGCCTCGCGGCTTTCTTCCGTCGTGGTTTCGGTTTCCTGAAGGAGCGTTTCCTCTTCGGTGGGTGCGTCCTGAAAAGCCATAGCTAAAGTTGATGCAGCAGCAGCGGTGGTTGCCGCGGCCGCAGGTGCGGAGAAAGTTGTAGGAGCGGGGGTGGGCTCCATGTCTGCCGGCGTAACCGCCGGTTGAAGATCAGGGTCTACGGTGACCGCCGGCGCTGCCGGCGCTGCCGCAGCAATCGGAACGGCTAAGGAACCTTGTTCCCGCCGGCTTTTACCGTACTTCAGAATCTCGCCGATGAACTCGGCGGGCTGATAGCCGGCAATCGCTGCCTGATGGAAAATAGCCGTTGCGGGCGTCATACCCGGCAGGCTGTTGATTTCGATGGGGACAGTCTCCACCCGGCCGTCCGCAAAAACACGCACGAAGGCATCAATGCGGCAGTAGCCTTCCACCCCGATGGCGCGGGCAGCCCGCTCCAGGTCGGCTTTCACCTGTCCGGAGACAAAATCGTAGCTGTAATCGTCAGTAGCCAGACGCGCGGGGGTGAGGTTCTGCCCTTCGCCCGCCAGGAACTTCTCTTCCAGGCTGAGCACTTCCCCGCCGGCCAGCGTTTCGCTGGGCTCGAAAACTTCGTAGCGCAGGGTTCCGTCAACGCCCCGGTGGGTAAGCATACCGCCGGTAATTTCCAGAAATTTAGCCGCTCCTTCGGCAGTGATCGCCTGCTCAAAGAGGATGGTATCTTTTCCGGAAGGCCATTCGTCTTTGGCCGTCAGCTTCATTTCCTTGCGGGAGTGCGCTTCATCCAGCGTTGAGGGCCGGAAGGTGAGGTGACAGTAGGCGTGGAGTTCGTCTCGTTGCTTGATGAGCTTGACGGCGGAGCTACAGCCATCGTCTACGGGCTTAGCAATGAGGGGGTAACCAAAGAGGCGCTCCACTTTATCGTAGAAGGCATATTCGTCGGCAATGAACTCTTCTGCGGTGGCGAGCCATTGTTCGGTGGTGGTCAGGCCGGCTTCGCGCAGGGTCGTCAGGCAAGCGTGCTTATCAATACTGATCTGGCTGCTGGCAATGCCCGAGCCGTTGTAGTAGAGGCCGAGTGGTTCCAGCAGTGCCTGCACCTGCCCGTCTTCGCCCGGACGGCCGTGGAGGGCGATGAATACACCGTCGGCAATCGACGGCAGTTCCTCCCAACTGATCTGCCGTGGCTGAAACACAACATCAGGGTCCGCAAAGCGATCGGTGATGCTTTTGCAGGCCTGACGGATGTCAGCAACGACAGGATGCTCCGCTGTTTTGGAGAGTTTATCGCGGATGTCGTCGGCGTTGTCTTTTAATAAAAGATTGATCGGTAGCTGGTGGAGGGAGTAGGTCGTCTGGTGGTTCAGTAGTCTGGTAGTACCGTCGTTGGAGGAGCTTCCCCCTAAAAAGACAGGTATCGGCCGATACGCTTCACTCGAAGCCAGTTTCTCATAAATATTCCTTCCGGATTCAACGCTGATGTGGCGCTCAAAACTATTACCGCCAAGAATAACGGCAATGCGTTCTTTAGCCGTTGCCGCAGCGCGCTGGGCGTCAATGGCGGCATCGAGCTGATCACCGAGGATTTGGGCGACTTCCATGGCTTCCTGTCCTTCACTCTGCATCCCGCGTTCGCGCAAAGAAGCCCGAATGATGAAGGTGAGGAACTGGCTGGGATTCAGTCCTATTTCCGCTGCCTGGTGGAAAAAGAAGCTGCTGGGCATCATGCCCGAGGTCGTGTTCGGATCATTGAGATAGATGCCTCCTCCCGGCGTGTGGAAGCCGTCGATGCGGGCATACACGTGGAAACCGAGGGCTTCGTAGAGCCGCTCACATTCTTCGCGAATGGCCTGAATCCGGTCCGTCGGCAGTTCGATCGGCGTCACCTTGCGGCTGCGACCGGGCATGTATTTGCTGCGGTAATCGAAGAGCTCGCTGCCAGACTTGACGATCTCCGTCGGGGGCAGGGCGACTACTTTCCCTTCCAGAGTACGGACGACAATGGTACTGAATTCTTTACCGTCGATGAAGCCCTCGACGATGACGCGCTCTTCGGATTGGTGACCGGTGAAAATGACAAGGCCATTTTCAGTAGTCTGGTAGTCTGGTAGTCTGGTAGTGCCGTCGTTGGAGGCGTTGGAGGCGTTGGAATTTACCGCATTTTCCAGGTAGGTGTGGAGATCATCGGGGGTATATAAAGTCAGCACGTGGTCGCCACGCTGGGCGTCCATCGGGAAGGCGATGCCGTCGCGGAGGTCACTGAGTTGACGGACGTATTCGAGGCGCTCGTATTCGTCGCGGGCGCGGTATTCGTTCAGGGGCAGTAGCTCCCGAAAGAAGGCCGCGTTAACGGCCCGCTCGAAGGACTCCAGGCCGTCATCTTCTTGCAGGATGGCGACCCCGATGGAACTCCCCTGGCGGGCGGGGCGGATGACCATTGGCCAGCCAATTTCTTTCTCCGCTGCGGCGAAGTGTTCCGTAACCCGGTCTCCGTCAAAGTCTCCCTTAGCGATTACCCGGATGGGCGGAGAGGCGAAGCCCAGCTCCGACATCAGTTCTTTCTGCAGGGCTTTGTCCATGCCAATTTCGCTGGCCTTCACACCAGAGCCCGTGTAGGGAATGCCGGCGTATTCGAGTTCGCGCTGCAGCTGGCCGTCTTCGCCATACTCGCCGTGCAGGGCCAGAAAAGCGAGATCGATGAGCTCGGGCAGTTCGTCCCGCCGGATGCGACGACCGACCTTACGGCCCATCGCTTCCAGGCTCAATTCATCCAGCGGCCCCAGGCTTTCCTGATAGACCTGAAAGCCGTGTTCTGACTTCGGCGCCAGCTCAATGGGCGGGAAGAAATCCCGGATGGTACCCCGGTACAGGTACTGCCAATCGAGCAGGTGCCACTTCTGGAAGCTATCCACAAAAATAGGGACGGGCTCAAAGAGTTCCTTATCGAGATTATCGTAGACGGTCCTGCCGCCCGCGAAAGAAATTTCGCGTTCGCGGCTGGGGCCGCCGAAGAAGATGCCTACTTTGATCCGCATAGCTTATGTCCGTAAATTCCAGTTTGCTTTTTAGCCGAGTGCGAAGGTAGGGAGATTGAGGGAGATCTTAGCGAAGGGTTAGTATTTGCAGGTGTTGGAGAAGAATTTGCGGAGGAGCGGGCAGTTGGGGCGCGGCCGTGATTACTAAGTCTGCCGAATGTGCTGGTGCCAGGGGAGACCTTTTAGAGCGGGGATGCCGTCGGACCTCTCTGCGAAAACCTTCACTTTAAATCTGTACAAAAATGTGCAATTTTCAAGTGCGACTTTCGATCTGTACAAAAGGTTACAAATCCAAAGTGACATTTCAGGCTAATTCCACGCAGCCTTCCCAATCTTATCAGAGTCTCACCCCCAGGTTTTACTACTACCGCGATCATCGCAAGGAAGAAGTCGGCCTCATCTTTCAACGGGAAGAAGTAACTTACTCCCATGATCGACCCCGCTATCCGTGCCCACCTCAGCCAGGAGCCTAAGATTGCCCCCATTGTAGCAAAGCTCACCATTCCGCCCCGGCCGGATCACGACGGAGACGTTTACTTCGGCCTGTTGCGCTCCATCGCCTACCAACAACTGAGTGGTAAAGCCGCCGGCACCATCTTCGGCCGCTTTCTCGACCTGTTCCCCGACGGCTACCCCCACCCCGAACGCCTGCTGGAGATGGAAGACGGCGCCATCCGCGCCGCAGGAATGAGCCGGGGCAAAACGGCCTACATCAAAAACGTCGCCCAATACTGGCTCGACCATAAACTCATCAACGCAGACTGGGAGCAGTGGAACGATCAGGAAATCATCGATCGGCTCACCACCATTAAAGGCGTAGGGCAATGGACGGTGGAGATGATGCTGATGTTTGTCCTCAAGCGCCCCGACCTGCTACCCCTCGATGACCTGGTGGTGAAGCGCAACATCATCACCCTGTTCAGCATCGACGATACGAAGCTGAAGGGTAAAAAACTGAATGCGGAGATCATCCGTTGCTGCGAGCCGTGGCGGCCGTACCGGAGTTATGCCAGCCGGTTTATGTGGGCGATGAAGGGGACGGAGGTGTAGGATACGGAACCTGAACTTTTTTCGTTTTCACATCCATGAAACAATTATTTCTATCCCTATTGATCTTTCATTTTTCTTGTGGGAATAATGAACGTCCTGAAGAGGATTTTGAAGAGCCTGAGACTTACTCTAATGATTCAGTCTGTGATCAAATGTTTCACCTCTTATATTTATCCAAACTGGATCATTTTGACAAATCGTGGTATATACCGACTTCGCTGGAAGAGAGCTTTGTAGAACTCGATAAAATGATTAACGATCCATTGAAATCCTGGATCAGATGTATAGATGATGGGGCATTCTCCGCCAGGGTTCACTTAAGCCTTGGTATGCATCTGCGCAATAACTGGGGATTATGGCTTGGTTCTCCGCTCCATCAATCATTCCGAAAAATGGGCTTGCGTCATCCTGATGATATGTCTGGGGTGATTCTCGATAGTTACCAACGGAGGTTAAAAGGAGAAGATATTCGCCTACAGGAACAAATCGACAGTTATACAACTTTTTGGAATCAACAAAAACCTGATAAGGATGGCAACATAAATATGAGCCAACCTAGCCTACAGGACTATCAATAATCAATCCAATCCTGAGCAAAATCAGTTATAACGGAAAATCACTACAACCCTCTTTTTCCTATGCATCGTTTTATTCCTTTGCTATTCTTTTGTCTTTCTTGTTCGCCCCTTTCTGCCCAACTCACCACTATGACAGGCGACGAAGCCCCTCCCATCACCCCTACCGAATACCTGGAAAACAGGTTGAAAAAGTCCGACCTCAAAGACAAGTTCCTCGTCCTCACTCTTTGCAAAACCTGGGACCAGCCCTGCTTCAACGATATAGTCTTTCAGGACTCCCTGCGCGCTGCTTACCCCAACGAAAAGGTGGAATTCCTTACTTTATTTAGGGGCAGTACCGAACTTGCTCAGTCTGACATCAAGGGCAATAACTTAGGTATTCCGCTGGCAACCGACCTCTACGGAAAAACACAAATTCATTACGGTGATGGTGAGACCGGATTAATCAGCTGGCCTCTGACCCTTCTGATTGACGATAAAAATATCGTCCGTTGGCAGGGAGATGGTGACGATCTCAATGAGGAAGCATTAGAAAGATTTGTAAACAGAGAATATCCAATAATTGACCTCTCCGAAAAGTACGTACCGCTGGCTCCCGAGAGTTTTTTATTCGAACCCATGACGTGTGAAGAACTTTTCAAACTTGAAATGGAAGACTCCGTAAGTTCCTTCGTGCGCGTATGGGATAAGGATGAGTTCTCAGATGACATGTTTATGTCGACTTGGTCATTATCCTACAATGCCGGGGCGATTGGCCCGATGTCCCTTGAAGACCTTTTTCACAAATTATTTCCACGAAAACGGCTGGTTATTCCCGGTGACCTCATGGAGAAAGAATATCGGGTAGCGTTTGTCCAGCGAAATACTGATCGGAAAACGGCAGATCGATTGGCAGCCGACATCCTCGGAGAAATAGGTCTGGAAGCTTCCGTTACGCCACTCCCCGCTACTTATTATGAACTTACAATCAGTAATAAAGAAAAATTAGCTACCCCAAGGAAAGTATCTCTCCGCAACCGACTTCCTGAAGGGATGCAAGATTTGGGTAACTACAGTGATCGAGACCTCCATAATTTTGAAATTAGACGATACGATCTCAGAGACTTAGCCAAACTTCTCAACAGTTACTCCCCTGATCGTTGGAGCTACACCGGCAACCACCGTAAGGAGTACAATTTCATTCTCGACGTAACCTCCACCAAGGCACTATTGAAAAGTCTCCGCCAGCATGGCATTAGTGCTGAAGGCAAAGCAGGAACTGTAGACGAAATGACAATTAAGTACAAACAATAAATAACGCTCAATACTTCCAGGCCTGGATACTTTGCTCCTCGGTCCCTCCCTCTGCACCCGCGTCCGCGCCCGGCAACTTTTCTTTCCTTGCTGACCTTACTACTAAAGCCGTAAATTCGCGCTCTCAAATGCTCAAGAATGTCTAACGAACTATCGCTTTACAACAGTCTCAACCGCCGCAAGGAGGTCTTCGAACCGCTACACGCCGGTCACGTCGGTCTTTACGTTTGTGGCCCGACCGTTTACAGCGACGTTCACCTGGGTAACTGCCGGACCTTTACCAGCTTCGACATCATTTACCGTTACCTGATGCACAAGGGCTACAAGGTGCGCTACGTGCGCAACATTACCGACGTGGGCCACCTGACCGATGAAGGCGAAGACAAGATGAGCAAGGGTGCCCGGCTGGCCAAGCTCGAACCCATGGAAGTAGCCCAGCGCTACACCGTCGGCTTTCATAATATGATGCAGGCTTTCAACAACCTGCCGCCCAATATCGAGCCGCGCGCCACGGGTCATATCATCGAGCAGATTGAAATGGTGCAACAGATTCTGGCCAACGGTCTGGCTTATGAGGTAAACGGCTCGGTCTACTTCGACGTGGAGGCCTTCAACAAAAAGCACGATAATAATTACGGCAAACTCTCGGGCCGTAAGATCGATGAGCTGATGGCGGAGAGCCGCGAGCTCAAGTCGCAGAGCGACAAGAAGCACCCTTCCGACTTTGCCATCTGGATGAAGGCTACCGACGATCATATTCTGCGCTGGAACAGCCCCTGGGGCGAAGGTTTCCCCGGCTGGCACCTCGAGTGCTCGGCCATGAGTACGAAGTACCTCGGCGAAGAATTTGACATCCATGGCGGGGGTAACGATCTCAAGTTCCCACACCACGAAAATGAAATTGCCCAGAACGCCGGCTCCTGCGGCTGCGGCGGAGCCCGCTACTGGCTGCATACGAATATGCTGCTGATGAACGGCCGCAAGATGTCTAAATCCGACGGCAACACCATCACGCCACAACAACTCTTTACCGGCGAAAGCCCGCACGTGACGGATAGCTACAGCCCGATGGTACTGCGCTTCTTTATGCTGCAAACGCACTACCGCAGCACGATGGATCTGACGGACGACGCGCTGCAAGCCGCCAAAAAAGGCTACAGCCGCCTGATGGAAGCCTGGGCCAATCTCCAGGGTCTGGAAGGCAAAGGCGGGGCGCAAAACGGCACCGTGGGCAAGGAATTGGAGACGATTCTGGCGGACGCTTACGGCGAGATGGACGACGACTTCAACACACCAAAAGCGCTGGCAAAAGTCTTCGAACTCGTCTCCCGCATCAACGCCCTTAAGGGTGGTCAATTAAGCCTCAACGAAGTCTCTCCGGCCACCATGACGGCGGTTAAAAGCAGCCTGAAAACACTGCTGTTCGACGTGTTCGGCCTGAAGGAAGAGAGCGCAGACGCAGGTGCAGAGGGAGAAACACTGAGCAAGGTGATGGACCTCGTTCTTGACCTCCGAGCTCAGGCCCGTGCCGAGAAAAACTGGGGTATGAGCGATAAGATGCGCGATGGACTCAAAGACGCCGGCATCGTCGTCAAAGACGGTAAAGACGGGACGGAATGGACGGTGGGGTAGGTATAGTCGGTAGAATCAACTCCGTCCGCCCTTAATTGCTGGCAATATTCGCCACCTTCCACTCACCGTACCTTATAGCCACCGCCCCTCCCGAAAATCCGGAAGAGGCGGTGGCATCATGAAAGGTATTCGTTTCTCCTAATTACGCTTACTCTCCATATTATTAGTGTCAATCAGTAAGCCAAGTAGTTTTGGAGTAGGAAAGTCCAGGCAGACAACACCGTAAGAACCGCGATTGTAATCCGGACTACCGATTGCTTTGGTGAGTTTCGGAACAATTTCATCGGCTACATCATCCGGGCCAATTTCCTCCTGAACGACGCCCCCCAGGATATTACCGACATTACTGAAAAAATTACCTACTTCCTCACCCCACGAAGCACCCTCCGGGAGGCTGTTCCAGTCAAGTGCATTACCGTTGAACGCAATGATCCAAATCTTACTACGGCGACTCCCCAGATTATTACAAGCCACCATTCGATTGAACTGCTTTACGTAGCGGTCATTGATCGTGTTGTCATCCGTGATTTTGTAGCCTCCACCGGGTACGTTCATACTATTCCACTTGTAATCAGCCAGGTCGCCAACATTGTCGAGTACCATGATCTTACCACGTAGCTGAGCTACCGTCGGGATGCTGGTTCCTTTGTAGAAGTAACTCGCATTGGCGGCAACGTACTGGTCCCAACGATCTTTATATCCGCTCTCTTCATCGTCTTCCCGCTTAACGCGCATCAGGATTCCTTCAGAAGGGTTAGCGGCCAGAAAGCTGGTGATCGTCTTTAGAATACTACCAAAGTCTTCGCGCTGGTCGCAGCGGCCATGGTAATTCTGCAACTTTCCGTCTTCGATGTTCAGGCGAATATCCAGGTAGCGGACACCTTGCTTAAGCTGCTTATCGATGGACCAGTCCTGACATTTACCATATTTATTAAAAGCGGGGTCGGGACAGCCATAGTCAGCGCCAGAGTCATGGGTTCCGGGAATGGTGATGTCTTTAATGCTCAGATCATCCTTCAGTTTAGCCATCCAATTACTGCGGTTATCCGATAATAGACCTGAAGGCATAAGAACGTGACCAAACCGCATCGTCGAGCCTTCCGATCGAGACAAGCGGATAACGATGCCACGGTTGCCAAAGCCTACCAGGTCGGCCTTACCGTCACCGTTCATATCTGCTACCAGGCGGGTATGGTCTTTGCCATTCCAGCCCATTTTCGTGGTAAAATCACCCGTTGCTTCTATAACAGTAGCATAACGGTTGTTGCCCTGGCCAAGTGCGATATAAACCTTATGATAGCCAAAGCCGATGATGTCCATTTTACCGTCGCCGTTAACATCACCAACGGCACGCTCATGCTTGTCGTTTACCCAACCCTTAGCACTACCAAAATCATTGAGTAGCGGGATTTCCGGCCCGAAAGTGCCGTTTTTACGCCCTTCAGCCATTAATACCTGGTTGGTTCCAAAGCCTACAATATCCGCCCGGCCGTCGCCATTCATATCTACAACTAAGCGGCGATGTTTACTCGTAGACCACCCTGCTTTGGGGGTAAAGCTGGTGTGGGCGGTTATTACATCAGGTTTAAAAGTTCCATCTCCGTTGCCGAGGTACACAAAGACCTTTGCCGTACCGAAACCAATGACATCAAGGTTACCATCACCGTTGACATCACCAAAAGTCCTGAAGTGCCTTTCACTCGTCCAGCCTTTACTATTGACAAAATCCTTAAGTATCTCACGAGCGCTGGTAAATGTACCGTCCGTCTTGCCCAAAGCAGCCATCACGGAGTTGCTACCAAAGCCAACGAGATCTGCCCGACCGTCGTTGTTAATATCGCCAATAAAGCGATCGTGCAGGTTCGGCCGCCAGCCGGAGTTGTAGGCAAGGTTGTTTGGTAGTCCCCGTTTAGCTTTCCTTAATGAAAGGTCTTTCTTCATCAGACCAACAAAAACATCCTTGGTGCCGCAGCCAATAAAGTCGGGAATTCGGTCTCCATTCACGTCCCCTACTCCACGAAAATGCTTAATGGAACTCCAGCCGTCATTATGTCCAAAGTCATTCAGGCCGTTATCAAACATAGTATGGTTCGGAAAACCCAGATTGGTACGGCCTGCGGTCTGGGTTGATGGGGTTTTACCCGCGGCGGGTTCCGCCGTGAAGTACATGTTTTCCCCCTTCTCTCCATTGAACAGTACGATGTTATACTGATGGTCTATTCCGAGATAGGTATTGGGGGCCAGGGCGGAGCGGAAGCGCAGGTGCCCCTGAGCGTTTTTTTCTATGTACCACTGTTGGTTGGCTTTTCCGCTGAGCAGATTATTAAGGAAAATATTGGTACCATCAGCTGTACGGGAATGTTCTACGGAAAGAAACATATTACCCATCTCTGTTTTGAGTAAATACACACCAGGAACGCTGGAGGAAACAAAGCGGAAAGTCTGACTAAGCTCATCCAGAGCACGATTGACCTTTACGTTAGCACGAACGGCGGCCTTGTTCCCGTATACGTTCATGCGCTCGGCGGGCATACCGACAGAGCGAAGGTAATAGGGCTTATTATCCATCGTGAAGGCAGTCCAGTTTCCCGAACCAGGCGCGGACGCAGGTGCCGTGGAGCTTGAACGAAGCGATGCTTTTATAATGTCCCCTTCCGTACCTCGCGTACGGTCATAGACTTTTTTTTGCCACAGATCGATTTGTATTTTGGTGAGTCGGTTGTCTTGAAGATATACAGACCACTCGTCTCGCCCCATTTCTTTGTAGGTACCAACGACCTGCCCGGAAGCATTGGTCGTTTGCCAGATTTTGTCTCTGGTCTGGAACCAGGTCGTTTGAATTGAATTATAGGCTTCTGTGACCAGGCCGACGTTCCGCCCATTAATCGACTTGTTGAGTTGAGCCCCACCCGGGCGTTGAGCCTGTATTGAGGCAGGAGTTACAACAACAAGAATAAAAAAGGCCATCAAGGTAGCGTGTAAAAGGGATGAAACGGTTCGCATAATAACAATGCATTAAGGTGAGAAAAAGAGAGACTACTTGGCCTCATTTGCTACACAAAGTTGAGTAGCACTCACCTATACGTTTCCCCTTTTTCCACGAACGGTTAACTAGACCACATGAGCGGTCTCAATAAGACACACGGATGAACCTAATCCACTACGCGAATTACCCCCAGGCTCCAAACCGAGTGTTTACGATCTTATTTCTTACTCCGCTCCCAGGCATACACCGCTGCACCTACGGTCCCCGCCGTATTCTGAAGTTTGGCCGGCTTAATGGTAGCGTAGGCGTCCAGGTGCTTTTCGAACTGCTCGAAGGATTTGCTTGCCCCTCCTCCCAGAATGATCAGGTCAGGGTTGAAGATGAAGTCTACGTGGCTAATGACCTTGTTGAATTTCTTGCCGAAAGTCTTCCAGTCCATCTTCTCTTCCTTGCGGACTTTATTACTGATGAACTTTTCAGCTACTTCTTTCTGGTTTTTCAGGTAAATCTGCCCGATTTCCAGGTTGGGCATCAGATTTCCGTCAACGAATAGTGCTCCTCCCAGGCCGGTACCGATGGTAACCATAATTACTGTTCCATCAGTAGCGTATTCTTTACCTACGCCAAACTTCATGGCGGCGATCCCCGCCGCATCCGCATCGTTGACGGCAAAGAACTTGAGCCCCGTCTTTTTTTCAAAGGTATCGGTAATACTCGTCCCGATCCAGCTATCATCAATATTGGAGGCGGAAGCCGCCACCCCCCGGCGGACTATTGCCGGAAAACCTACCCCCACGACACCGTCATATTCAAAATGATCTACCAGTTTCTGGATCGTTGCGGCAATAGCCTTCGGCGTAGCCGGAGCCGGTGTATCAAAACGGTGCCGCTCAGTGAGCATTCGCCCGTGGCGAACATCAACTAGCCCACCCTTTACGCCGGTCGCCCCAACGTCAATGCCAAGAATTACGTGGTCTTTCATTTTGTGTCTCTGTGTGGTTGAATCTAAAAGCAAGGGATTCTCTCTACATCCTTACTTGATTATTCTATAGCCAAAGCTCAAAGCGTTGAGCCAATGCCCCTCTCCGTTGCGCCTTTGGCAGGACACTCCGGAGAGGGGCCGGGGAGAGGTTTGCGCTTACTGAATCATGCTGATCTTCATCCAAACATCTTCCGCTGGCCGGTCAGCCGCTCCGGTCTGCACCTTAGCAATCTTATCGATCACGTCTAATCCTTCGATAACCTGACCGAAAACGGTGTAGTTCTGGTCCAGGAAAGGAACTCCTCCTTTTTCCAGGTACTCTTCGCGGATGGCACTTGGGTAGCGGACACCAGTGCTGGCTTCCTGTTTATTGAGTTCCGCGTCCGTTACCGCACGCCCGGACACAATGTAAAACTGTGAACCGGAGCTAAGTTTTTGCGGGTTGTTCGTCCGGGCAGCAGCGATGGCGCCCTTCACGTGAGCCAGACTATCGACAAACTCAGCAGGAATCTGGTAGCCCGGGCCACCGGACCCCAGACGTGCGCCCGGTCCGGCACCGCGGCTGTTGGGGTCTCCGCCCTGCAACATAAAGCCGTCAATTACCCGGTGGAACAACAGATCGTCATAAAAGCTCTGTTCTACCAGTTTGACGAAGTTATCCTGGTGCTGAGGCGTAGCGTCAGAAAGACGGGCGATCATATCGCCTTCAGAAGTTTCAATGCGAACGAGGCATTCCTTGGGTGGAGTCACGGTAATGGTTTGAGTGATGGTCTTGGATTTCCCTTTCTCGTTTTCGGCGGTCAGGGTGACGACGTAGTCGCCTGATTTAAAATAACGGTGCGTAGGCGCCTCCTCGGAAGAGGACGTCCCATCGCCAAAGGACCAGCTGTAAGTTGAAGCCTTCTGCGAAGTGTTGGCAAAACGGACCTCATCCAGCACCTTGGCGTTACGGTTAGTAGTCGTAAACATCGGCTTAGGAGCCGAGCACTGACTAAAAAGGACAGCCAGTAGGAGAAGCGGTAATAATTTTTTCAAAGCAGGGATGATTTAACGTACGATAGAAACGTGCTCGATAATGACGTCTGATACGGGGCGATTCTGCGCGCCGGTAGCCGTAGCACTGATCTGGTCAACGACTTCCATTCCGGATACGACTTCACCAAAAACGGTGTATTCCTGATCCAGGTCGGGGCGTCCGCCCTCTTTAATGTAGGCCTCTCGCTGAGCTTCATTGTATTTGATGCCTTTCATGCGTTCGGTCTGATCCAGGCTGGCGGCACTCTGTGGCTGGCCGGTAACGATGTAGAACTGAGAGCCGGAGCTCTGTTTAGCGGGGTTGTTAGTGCGGGCAGCAGCGAGGGCGCCGCGGAGGTGAGGAGCACCGATCTCATGATCAATCAGGTAACCCGGGCCACCACCGCCCAGCATGGTGCCAGGAGCAGCACCCTTACTCTGGGGGTCTCCACCCTGAATCATGAAATTCGGGATAACGCGGTGGAACAAGGTTCCGGCATAATAATCCTCTTCCACTAACTTCACGAAGTTGTCTTTGTGCAGAGGCGTCTCGTTATAGAGCAACACCTTGATGTCTCCCATATTAGTCTCAATCAAGACGTAAGTATTTCCGTCTCCGGAACATCCGGTCAGCAGACTAAGCGCGATGGCTACAGAAACAAGAAGAATCAATTTACGCATGGTCAGGTATGTTTGCGGGCAAAGGTAATTAATGAAGCACTAACCAATCATACCCTCTTCTTCCTCCAGTTCATTGAAGTAGGTAACGATTCGGGACTTAATCAGGGCTTCCTGCCCGGCCAGGTCCTTCGGCGGAATTTTACTGATCAGCTCGTAATGGGGCCACCCCTGATCGTCACGGCCGATAAATTCATAATGACCGTCATAGCTCAGTAGCCGGCAAATAGCAATGTGCATCAGGTCCTGTTTTTCCTCTTTGGTAAACTCTTCCTTCCAGCGGCCCAGCTCCTGTACACCAATGAGGAAGAGCATGGCATCCAGGTTTGGCAGCACAGGCCGGTTAAACCGCTCTTTGATCAGGTGCCTTACGCGTTGGTAGGCAAAGTCTTCTTCCCAGTTTTCCATCTTGTCGAAAATTTTGTGCGAAGATAGGGAGGTATTGTAGTCTGGTGGTTCGGTAGTCTTGTAGGCTCCGCGCGTTGGAGGCGCTGGAGGTAGGGTAGTTAGAATTTGTGACTGCCTACGTTAGGAAACCTCTCCCCCGGCCCCCAGGGCTAACGCATACTCACCGGACGCTCAAAGGAACTCAGCAATTTCGCCTCCGGCTCCATGGCTGAGCACACTTCGAGGTCCTAGACTGCCAATTTAGGACCTCGAAGTGTGCATTTTCCGTAGCGGAGCGAAGGATAAAATGTTCCTTTCCCTTCGGGGCTGCTTCGCGGTGAGGGTCCGGCTTCGAGTATGCGTTAGCCCTGCCCCCGGCCCCTCTCCGGGGGAGAGGGGTTACCCTTCGATATTAATTATCAGTGAATTATAACGTTTTTACTCTCCAGCAATAATCTAATTCAGAGTGCTGAATCTCAGATTCTAACCACCCTACGTTGGAGGCGTTGGAGGCGTTGGAGGCAATATCGCATCTCCCCTACATTGCCGCCTATAAAATGCGGCAGCCGACTAGACTATCAGACCACCCAACTACAAAAAACGGCGACGACCCGCACCCTCCGAAGAGAGCCGGGCCGTCATGTACAGTCAGGATTCCGATAAGCCGGGTTCTGTCATCACCGCCCGAAGGCGGTGAGCTCCACCATTTATCCAGGCCCGGCATTGCTACCGGGCTCTATCTACCTACCCGCATTGCTCCCGAAAGAACCGACGGACCGCCGGCTGCCGCAAGCGGCAACAATACTGCTCGGTATTTCAACCCACGGGGTTTACCCACGCTCCGTGTTACCACGCAACGTCGTGCGCTCTTACCGCACGTTTTCACCCTTACCCTTCCCCGAAGGGAAAGGCGGTTTAGCTTTCTGTGGCACTTTCCGTACCTCCCCCATTCGGGAGGCCCCGGCCGTTAGCCGGCGTGGTGCCCTGCGCTGCCCGGACTTTCCTCTTGCGGTCTCCCCTAAGGGGCCGCAAGCGGTGGAGTGGACCTGCCTGCGGAGAGTAAACGGAATCGTCCGTTTTTAAGTTGCCCGATGAAAACAATATTCCCCCAGGCAGCCTTTCACTCACATGCAAACCATCATCATCGGTGCCGGCATCGCCGGCCTGGCCGCCGCCGTCCGGCTGGCAGCAGCCGGCCATCAGGTTGAGGTCTTTGAGGCCAACGACGGCCCCGGCGGCAAACTCAGCCAGTTTAGCCTGGGAGGCTACCGTTTTGACTTCGGCCCCAGCCTGTTCACCATGCCACAGTACGTAGACGAACTCTTCCGGATGGCTGGCGAAGAACCAACGGAATACTTTAATTACGTCCGCCTGCCGGAAGTCTGCCATTACTGGTGGGCGGATGGCACCCGCTTCTCCGCCCCCGGCGATACCGATCAACTGGCAGACGCCGCTGCGGAGACCTTCGGCGTGCCGCGCGGGCGCGTCGCGGGCTTCATGGCTGATGCCGCCCGAAAGTATGAATTGACGGGGCGGACCTTCCTGGAGAAGTCTCTCCACAAAGCCAGCACCTGGCTGGATTGGCAGGTGGCCGGCGCCATGCTCCGCATCCCCGGTCTAGATCTGTTCCAGAGCATGCACGCCGTGCATGAGCGCGACCTGGGGCACCCAAAGCTGGTACAACTCTTTGACCGCTTCGCCACCTACAACGGGTCTAACCCCTACAAAGCACCGGGGCTGTTATCCATGATTCCGCACTTTGAGCATCACTTCGGTGCTTACCTGCCCGAGGGTGGTATGTACGATATCAGCCAGAGCATTTATGCGTTAGCGATGCGACTGGGGGTCAGCTTTCACTTCAATAGCCGGGTGGAGGAAATCCTTCGGGAGGGCAGGAAAGTCTGCGGTGTCCGGGTGGGCGGACGGGAGTGGACGGCGGAAAATGTTGTCTGCAACATGGATGTCTGGCTGGCCTACGACCGGCTGTTGCCCGGCGCGAAGCGGCCGGCACGAACATTGAGCCAGCAAAAAAGCACCAGTGCCGTCATCTTCTACTGGGGCATCCGGCGGGAGTTTCCTGAGCTGGGTGTCCACAACATCTTCTTTAGCGAAGACTACGCCCGGGAGTTCACTGCGTTGGAAGCCGGAGAACTGAGTGATGACGTGACGGTCTATGTCAACGTCAGCAGCAAGATCGTCAAGGAAGATGCACCGGCAGGGGCAGAGAACTGGTTTGTGATGGTGAACGCTCCGGCGGATACGGGGCAGGACTGGAAAAGTATGGTACAAACGCTACGGGCACGGGTACTCACTTTGCTCCAGAAACGCCTCCTTGCACCTGCGTCAGCGGCAGAAAACCTGACCCTCGAAGATTTAATTGAGGAAGAACGCATCGTCACTCCTCCGGAAATTGAACGCCTGACCGGCTCTCATCAGGGAGCGCTCTACGGCACCAGCAGCAACAACACGATGGCCGCTTTTTTGCGACACCCGAACTTCAGCCGGAAAATTGACGGTCTGTACTTTTTGGGCGGCAGCGTGCACCCTGGCGGGGGCGTGCCATTGTGCCTGCTTTCGGCGAAGATTACTGCAGGATTGATGACCGGCTGAAACACCATATCCGGGCTTAAAATCAGACCTATTAAACGATAAGATTGCACACGCTGCAGCCGTCAGAGCTGGACACGGAAAAACCTGCCGGAACAAACATCCGGTAATGAGGAACGGTTGTATCGGGTAACCAACAATCAAATTATGAATATTTCAAAACCAGCTTCTATTCTGCTACTGGCAGTCCTTGTCGTCTTCCTGGGTTTTGGCTGTAATACCTCAAAAACCGCAAAAGGAGCCGTCATCGGAGGGGCCACAGGTGGTGTCATCGGCGGAGCCATTGGCAAGAAGGGAGGAGATGGCACCAAGGGCGCCGTTATTGGTGGCATCGTAGGCGGAACGGCCGGTGCCATCATCGGTAAATACATGGATAAACAGGCTAAAGAACTGGAAGAAGAAGTACCAGGTGCCAAAGTGGAAAAAGTGGAAACCATTGACCCTGAAACAGGAGAGACCGTTACCGAAAGTGTGACCGTTACCTTCGAGGGCGGGGTACTCTTCGAGTTCGCCAAAGCCTCCCTTACCGCCGCCAGCCGGGCGGAACTTGACCGCCTCGCAGCCATTTTCATCCGCTACCCGGATACCGATATCATCATCGATGGTCATACGGACAGCGTGGGTAAGGAGGATGCTAATCAACGACTCAGCGAACAGCGAGCCGCTTCAGTTGCTGATTACCTTGCCTCTGACGGCATTACCCGCTCCCGCATGCAAACGACCGGCTACGGTGAGATGCGCCCGGTAGCCAGCAACGAGACAGACGCCGGCCGCGCCAAGAACCGGCGGGTAGAACTAAGCATTAAGGCCAACGAAAACCTGGCAAAAAAAGCGAATGATGGTAGCCTTACGGTACCGGAGTAAGCATTGGCCAGCAAAGAAAATTCAGCAACGGGGTGTAGAGTTAAGTCTCTTCACCCCTATTTTTAGGCTATGTCCATATTAAATAAGACCTCTAACCTCCGCCCCTTCGTTCCCGCTAAAGACTTCGCCGTTTCCCGGGCTTTCTACAAAGACCTGGGAGCAACTGAAATCTGGGCCTCGGATGACATGGTACTGTTCCAACTCGGCGGCAGCCAGTTTTACTTACAGGCCTACTACGTCAAAGCCTGGGCGGAGAATACCATGTTATTCCTCATGGTAGAAGAGTTAGAGCAGCTCTGGGAGGAGTTACGGGCACTGGACCTGGTAAATCGCTACGAAGGCATTCGCTGGAAAGAGCCCACCGATTATGAATGGGGCCTCCGGGAAATCCATCTGATTGACCCCGCCGGGGTACTGTGGCATTTTGCTAAAGTTCTTACGCCGGCTGGTTAGGCGCATCCTGCAGCTCACCACTTTCTTCGCGGCCAGCCAGAGCGGGGAGTTCCAGCCCCAGGTAAACCAGATGATAAGTTCCTTCTTCGAGGGTCATTTCTTCGGGATCGCGGGGGACTACGTGCAGCATTCCATCGGGGTGCTTCAGGAAAAGCGGCACGGTATACTCTTCCGCGTTCACGTTCTTGAGGATCTCCAAAAGCTCGTCTTTGCTGCTAAAGGCCATTTCCAGCACCTCCGCTGACTCGCGGTGGGCTTCACTCAGGTTGAGGAAATCATCCGAGTAACTGAACACGAACTCTGCATCCGCCTCGCTTCTCTGCTTAAGCTCATCGGCCGTGATGAGGCGGTAAGCGCCTCTTTCACCAAATATTTTCGCGTAGCGGCGAAGGGCGTAATTATTTACGTCGCTACTGCCGGTAAAGGCCAGCATGTAGCCTACATCGAGCAGTTCGTACTCTTCGGCAAGTTCGCTGTTGTAGATATTAGTCACGATACCATCGAGCCCCTTATCCCTTGCCTTACGGATGTTGTTGTAGTTGCTGTCAACCAGATGCACATTGCGCCCCTGCTCCTTCAGATAACTGGCAATGGCGATAGAAAAATCGTTGGCCCCAAAAATAACAACGCCACCGGAAGCTTCCTGAATAACGCCCAACAACCGGGCTACCATCCGTGCCGTAGTGGCATTGAGCAAGACCGTGCCCAGCACGATCATGAAGACCAGGGGCGTGATGTATTCCGCTCCAGCAACGCCTTTCTCCTGGAGGATAAGTCCGAAGAGAGAAGCAATACCTGCCGCCACAATTCCGCGGGGCCCAACCCAGCTGATGAATAATTTTTCGGCAACGGAAAGGTTCCCCTGGTAGGTACTGATGAACACACTGAGCGGCCGCAAAACGAGAGCAACAAATCCAAACAGGGCGATCGGGCGCCAGTCCTGGGTCAGCAAGCGCAGCTCATCCATATCCATATTGGCGGCCAGCAGGATGAAGAGTATGGAGATAAGCAGTACGCTCAGGCTTTCTTTGAAGGAAAGAATTTCTTTAATCCGTGGCACATCTTTATTGGCCAACACCAGGCCCATCACGACTACGGCCAGCAGCCCGGACTCATGCGCCAGAAAATCACTGGCCACAAAAATAAGCAGTACGTAAGCCAGCACAAAAACATTGAGCAGATAGTGCGGCACCAGCTCCCGCTTAATGATGCGCACCAGGGCCAGCCCGGCCAAAAACCCGAGCGTTCCGCCGTAAATCACTACCTGAATAAAGGTGCCAAAAGCATGAGAAGTAACGCTCATACCGTGGTCCGTCGTGCTGATAAATTCAAAGACAAGAACGGCCACCAGTGCCCCGATGGGGTCAATCAGGATGCCCTCCCACTTCAGCACCGTAGCGACGTTTTTATTCAAGGGGATATTTTGCAGGATGGGCGCAATCACCGTTGGTCCGGTCACAATAATCAAGCCGGCGAAAAGAAAGCTGACACTCCAGCTCAACTCCATAATATAATGGGCCGCTAAACCGGCCCCGATGAAGGTAATCAGGCTCCCCAGCGAGATCAGTCGAAGGATAGATCGCTGGGTTTCTTTTACTTCCTTGATCCTGAGCGTCAGCCCTCCCTCAAAGAGAACAATACCGATGGCCAGGCTGACGAAATAAAAAAGCGAGCGGCCGGGGAAGAGTCCCTTACCATCCGGTTTACCATCAAAAATCGGGCTGATGAGCTTTAATCCGTCTTCGGTCCAAAGCGTAGACAGCGGCCCGACGAGCAGACCGATCACAATCAATGGCAGGATAGCGGGTACACGAATGCGCCAGGCCAGCCATTGGGCAAAAATTCCAAGAATGATTATTCCTGCTAGTTCTTCCATTCACCGCTATTTCTTAGCCGCCAAAGAGGCCTCCCAGTCCGCCGGGCAACATATTATTCATCATGGAGCCCGCTTGCTCCGCTTCGTAGGCAGCGGCGGCTTCCAAAGCCCGATTCGTGGCCACTACGATGAGGTCTTCCAGACCCTCAGCGTCCGTCAGATCAATCTGTTCCGGGTCAATTTTTACGTTGGTAATGCTGCGGGCACCGTTGCAGGTAACCGTAACGGCACCACCGCCGGCTTCGGCACTGAAAGATTGCTCGGCCAGCTGCTTTTGCATCTGTTCCTGCATCTCCTGCATCTGGTTCATCATGTCTCCGAACATAGCTGTTGAGTTTGGTTGGAAACTAACTAAGGATTACAGCAGGGGTTTAGTTCGATGAGCGAGTGAAGTTTAGTGGCGCGAACGCAGGTGCAGGGCTGAGTTTTGGAGCGAAGGAGGGTTGATAAGTCAGAGAGTCAAGCAGTCAAGTAGTGCTGCCGTGAGGGGATTGCAGCCCAAAAGACCAACAGACCATTTCCGCCAGCGGCGAAGCAGCGTACCAGAAAACAGCGGCAGCTACTATTTGACGCTCGGACTGCCTGACGCTCGGACTGCTTGACTACCTGACTCCTTGACTATATTTGCCCCACAAAAAAACACACCCATGGGACTTCTTACCGGCAAAACAGCCCTCATCACCGGCGGATCACGCGGTATCGGCGCAGCCATCGTTCGTTATTTCGCAGCCGAAGGCGCGCGCGTTGCTTTCACCTATGCACGCTCCGTCGGACCGGCAGAGGCACTAGTAGCTGAATTAGGCGATAACGTAAAGGCTTACCAGAGTGATGCGGCCAGCTTTGAGGCGGCCGGAGACCTCGTTAAGGCCGTCACGGCTGACTTTGGCGGCTTCGATATTCTCATCAACAACGCAGGTATTACGCGAGACACCCTCCTCCTCCGCATGAGCGAAAGCCAGTGGGACGAGGTGATGGACAACAACCTCAAATCCATCTTTAACCTGACGAAGCACGCCCTGCGCCCGCTCATGAAATCCGGCGCCGGCTCCGTCATCAACATGTCCAGCATCGTCGGGGTGACCGGCCAGGCCGGTCAGGCTAACTACGCCGCCTCCAAGGCGGGCATCATCGGCTTCAGCAAGTCGCTGGCCAAAGAGATGGGCTCTCGCAACATCCGTTGCAACGTCATCGCCCCCGGCTTCATCGTCACGGATATGACCGACGAGCTCTCTGACGACCTCAAAGCCGCCTACCTCGGCCAAATCCCGCTCAAACGCATGGGAGACGCCGAAGAGATCGCTAAAGCCTGTGCCTTCCTGGGCTCTGACCTGAGTTCCTACGTGAACGGACAGGTGATTGGGGTTGATGGGGGGATGTCTTAAGAGGGCTTAGCGTTAGGTTATCCGAGTTTATTTTTGATTTAGCGTTTCACAAAAGTCTCTGACCACCTTTGTTGACCGTCCTCAATCATCAGATGGTAAGCCCCTGGCGGTAAATTGCCCACGTCCATACTGTAGTTTATTTCATCCGTAAAGGGAATGCTGGCACGATGACTCCGAATCACTCTGCCAAACTGATCTATGATAGAAAAACGGAGGTGTTGGCCCCATTTCCCCCTGGGTTGTACGTTGAGTAAGTCATGTGTCGGGTTTGGAAATAGAATGCCACCGACCAATTCAGTTGGTTGATACCCAACGGCACTTACCGTTGTATCGAGGCAGGACGGGTTCAGTCGTCCTTCTGAATCGACTTTCAATATCCAGCCGCGCTGACGGAAAGCATCGGTGGTATCTGTCTCGAAGTTGGTGATTTCCCGCCGGCTCTCTCCAACCATAATGAACCCACCGTCCCGAGTCGGCTTGAGATCGTAAATTTTGTTGTCAACACTAATGGTGTCACTCTCCCCAAAAGAAGAATAAAGCCGCCGCCATAGTAGCTCTCCCTGATCCGTGAATTTAATGATCTGCACTACCTTCTGAAAAGTCAGCTCCGGGCTGTCGGCAGGAATAGCCTGGCTGTAAGCCGTAACGAAATTCCCGTCCTGAGTTGATGCAATGTCCGCGATCCTGCTCTCCCATTCAAAATCATCGGGCCGGGTGAAGTCTCTTTCCCACTCCAGGCCAAGGGTGTCGTTGAATTTAAAAATCCGGGGATCTTTGTAGTTAGCCGCATTACACCTCGGGTTGGTATTTAAATAGGTTAGCCGTTGGGCATGAAGGTAGACAGAACCGTCGGGAGCTTCGTGTAAGGATGTATTAGAAGCAGAAATCAATGAGCTGTCATTAAAGCTAAATTCACGCACATAGAGGCTTAGCGTAGGATCGTACTCTCGTATGTGTAACCTTATGTACGGTTCGCATTGTGTACCTGACTCACTTTCACTAAACAATACTAATATGTTCTTATTTTTTTTGCTCAACAAATCTTGTATAACAACTTGGGAGGGGCTCGGTTTTTGTATAGCGACCCTAGGTACTGTATGTAAGTTTGAGTCGACTACATATACTATTCCATTACTTAGCCTATTTTCTTCACTTATTGTTGAGTTTCCGTAGACTAATGTTTGGCTATTTATTTCCTTAATTCCTACGCCGTTAATCCATCCTCCTTCTCGAATTCCCTGTTGAACAGTGCGTATTCTTAAGGTGTCAGATGTCGTATCGTATTTGCCAAGTAATAACTCTCGATCTGAAGCAACACTATAACCAGTGAAATAGAAATTACCGTCCTCACTAAGTAGGCTTTGTCTTGCCCAAGCTTCTATTGACCTTGTGCTGTCTAAAGCTGTAGCCTTTAGTTCATAATTACCCAAAGAGTCAACGGAATAAATTTCACTTCCCAGATTTAATGGATAAGCGTTACTTCTTACGATTCCAGAAATGAGGTACTGATCATTAAATAAGACCACAGAATTAAAGACCGTATTAATTTGCTCGGAGTTAGTTCTAATATTAAACGTGCAGGGCATTTGTGCCGCTACGTCACTAATGCAGAAGAAAACGAGTATGGAAAAGAAATAAAATGGTAGTCTCGTGGAGAAAGAGGAGCCCATAGTTTCTATAAATGAGCCGCGCCAACAAAGTCCTTACTTGTTGGCGCGGCAAGATGGATTAATGAATAATTAGACGTTCTGTCTGAGAAGTACCATTAGGCGAGTGCATACTAACGATGTATACTCCGGGCTTTAATTTGCCGAGCTTAAGTATCTCTCGTTGATGGCCAGCCTTCCGTTGTAGCAATATCCTTCCCTGCAAGTCCATGATTCGGATAGTTGTTCCAATGCTTGTGCCGTCTATTGCTATTTGATTGGTGGCGGGGTTGGGGATAATGGATGATTTGGGTAAGTTCCCCTGAAACTCGTTTCTGGGATCAACTTGATGAGCTTCCCTGAAATAGGTTTACGGGTTATGGGTCAATTCCGGTTATAGATTGACAAGTTGAATGAGGTTACTAAAATCAATGGTCCGTTGCGAATTGAGCGTATAAAAAGCTAAAATCAGGTGAGTCTTACCTTGTGAGTAACTACACAAACAGGACCTATGACTCACCCTACGAAGATCGAAACCCTCGCTACCTCAATATTACGAAATCAAGTTGAACTTACCGCTTGGCAGCGAAAATTTCTACTTCATCTCTTTGTGCTTTGGCTATGCGTAAAAGGCCCTCACAACTTCATCAATATGTCTCGGCACGGTGATTACGTCGAGAGTACTTATCGCAATAATTTTGCTAAACCCGTAAATTGGTTGGAGCTCAATATTCAACTGGTAAAAGATAACCTGAGTGATGATCGCAGCCTAAATTTTGATCCTAGTTTTTTACCCAAAAGCGGAAAATGTACGGACGGCGTTGGTCGATTTTGGAGCGGCTGCGCTGGCGAGGCAAAACGTGGATTAGAGTTTAGTGGCCTCGCCGCAGTTGATCTGGAGGATAAAACGGCCTTGCATGTTTTGGCAGTACAAACAGTCGAGAAGAACAGCAACGAATCGCTACTGGACTACTACGCATGCATCATTACCATCAATGCGGACAAACTCATGGAAGTATCCAAGTATGTAGCCGCAGATGCCTGTTTTTCAAGAAAACCTTTTGTGGATCAGCTAGTAGCCAGTGGATTTGAGTTGGTGAGCAGATTACGAACAGACGCTCATTTGCGCTATTTGTATATCGGACCCAAAGAAAAGCGAAGTGGTGCTCCGCGCAAATACGACGGTCGAGTGAATGCACGTCAGCTTAGGCCGGATGTCTTCACGTCTTGTTATCAAGCAGAAGATGGCTCATGGATTGGCTATACTGCTGTGGTAAACATCAAAGCATGGAAACGTCCCGCTCGCATCGTCATCATTCATGACCTGGACGAGAACGGAAAAGTTATGGGCCATAGAATTTATGTGGCTACCGATGTACAGCTTGATGGGGGTGAGCTACTCCATATTTATCAGTGTCGCTTTCAGCAAGAGTTCCTTTACCGAGACGCCAGACAGGAACTTGGATTGGAACATTGTCAGGCTTACTCTTGGGAGAAAATTGACTTTCATCTCAACGTTTCGCTTACGGTAGGTTCGCTCGCAAAAGTGGCTCATCATTTACAGGGGCAGACTCAGCGATCACAACCATTTTCAATCGCCGACATCAAGACGCAGTACCGCAATGAGTATCAAGCCATCAGAATATTATCGCTGTGTCGAATCGACCTACACCATCCATTAATCCGAAAACTATGGCCAGGCATTAGGAATCATGGGAAACGAAGGGCTTAAATTTGCAACGGACCATTGTAACCTAAACTGGCAATAAAAGGACAGGCCAGCGCATCAATAATAGAGTTGGATAACCCGCCAAGTGCTTTTCCGTTAGCACTATTTCACTTCCTATCTATTTAACGCTCTGCCTTATCCCGACACCCCACTCCCCTCCCCCTGCCGTATCTTTGCCGCCCAAACCAAACCAACCTACTTTTGCCCACCACGGCTCCCGTCATTGATGTCATCATTCCTGCCTACAACGAAGAGGAGAGCATTGCCCTGGTGGTGAAGGAGCTTCCGGCGGGCTTGATCCGTGACATCATCGTGTGTAACAACAACAGTTCGGACGACACGGCTGCGGTGGCCCGCGCCGCTGGCGCGACGGTAGTGGACGAGAAGCGGGCCGGCTACGGCTCGGCCTGCCTGCGGGGGATGGCGCACATTGCGTTACGACCAGAGGCCGAATGGCCGGACATTGTGGTCTTCATCGACGGAGACCACAGTGACTACCCCGAGCAGTTGCCTGAAGTCGTTGCTCCCATCCTGAACAACGGAGCAGACCTGGTGATTGGCTCCCGGGCAACGGGTGATCTGGAGCCTGGCAGCATGCAACCTCAGCAAATATTTGGTAATTGGCTGGCGACTTCACTCATAAAATTAATCTACGGTATCGAGTTTACCGATCTCGGGCCCTTCCGCGCTATCCGCTACCCCGCCCTGCGGGAGCTGGGCATGGAGGACCCTGACTTTGGCTGGACGGTAGAAATGCAGGTTCGTGCTGCCAAAGCGGGTATGAACTGCGTGGAAGTGCCCGTCCGTTACCGAAAACGAATTGGAGTATCTAAAATTTCCGGCACCGTGAAGGGGACCTTCCTGGCCGGGCACAAGATCCTCTGGACCATCTTTAAACTGATCTGACCATGACCGGACTCGCCCTTTTTGTGCTGGCCGTCTATACGGTTTCTCTTTTGTACATCACAGTATATTGTTTACTGCAGTTCAACTTGTTGTACCATTACAAACAGAGTAATAACCCGACGGATCATCCCGTATCGTTTAACAATCTCCAACCGGAAGAGGAGCTGGCAGCAGCCCCGGCCTTAGCCGGGGTGGGTGGGCCAGACAATGCTTTTAAAGAATCATCCTCTGCACCCGCGGCCGCGCCCCCTGCTGAGCCTGCCGATGTACCCTACTACCCTTTCGTTACCGTTCAACTGCCGATTTACAACGAGTATTACGTCATCGGTCGCCTCATTGATGCCGTGGCAAAATTCAACTATCCAAAAGACCGTTTTGAGATCCATATTCTGGATGACAGTACAGACGAAACCGTTGAATTGGTCGCTTCTAAAGTCGATGAATACCGTGCCAAAGGGTTCAACATTGACCAGATCATCCGGGAAAAACGGCAGGGCTTTAAGGCCGGTGCGCTGCGGGATGCCATGCCTGTGGCGAAAGGAGAGTTCGTCGCTATTTTCGACGCAGACTTTGTGCCTGACCCCGAGTTTTTGCAACGGACGATCCCTCACTTTGCGGACCCCGAAGTGGGCGTCGTACAAACCCGCTGGGAGCACATCAATCAGGATTACAGCATCATCACCCGCTTGCAGGCGCTGCAGCTCAACGTGCATTTTACCGTGGAGCAGGTAGGCCGGATGAACGGCGGTCACCTGCTACAATTCAACGGCACTGCCGGCGTCTGGCGCCGGGCCACCATCGAAGCCGGTGGCGGCTGGCAGCCGGACACCTTGACGGAAGACCTCGACCTCAGCATTCGTTCTCAACTCGCCGGATACAAGATTCACTTCCTGGAAAACGTCGGCAGCCCCGCCGAGCTCCCCGTAGAGATGAACAGCTTCAAAAGCCAGCAACACCGCTGGATGAAGGGCGGTGCCGAGACCGCCAAGAAGATGCTTCCCTCCGTCTGGAAAAGTGACATTAAACTGGGCCACAAAATTCACGCTACGGCACACTTGCTGGGCAGTACGATTTTCCTCTTCGTCTTCCTTTGTGGTGTCTTCAGTGTACCCTTATTATTCCTCTTCGGAGAACTGGTGGAGTTTGGCTTTAGCAAAAACTTCTTCGCCATTTTCCTGGCGGGTCTGTTGTCTGTTATCGGCATCTACTACACCGCCAACGTGCAGAGTGTGGCCAATAAGGAGCAAAGTTTCCTGAAGTCTGTGCTGAAATTTTTGCTGCTGTTTCCACTATTCCTGGCCTTGAGCATGGGGCTTTCTCTCCACAACACCGTTGCTGTATTACAGGGGTACCGGGGTAAGAAGAGCCCTTTCGTCCGCACGCCCAAGTTCAACATCAATACGATTAAAGACAAGCTCACGTCTCAGAAATACCTCAACGGCAAGTTGAACCTTATCACCATCGGGGAAGGTGTCCTGAGTCTGTACTTCTGCTTTGCGGTATGGGGGGCTTTTTATTTGCAGAATACCACTTTCGTGATTTTTCATGCTTTGCTGGCGCTGGGTTATGGGGCCATCTTTTTTTATAGTGTGAAGCATTTGAGCTTGGCGAAGTAGGGTCGCTTCGCGACGGGGTTTCACGCAGATGGAGGCGGAAGGAGGGTCGCTTCGCGACGGGTTTTTCACGCAGATGGACGCGGAAGGAGGAGAGGACGCAGAGGGGAATCGCTGCGCGATTGGAAGGGAACCACAGATTTACACAGAGGAACACAGATTTTCGTGGGGCGCTTCCGCAGGATGCAAGGGAAAAGACAAGGGAGCAGTGGAGGGGAATCCTCTGAAAATCCGGTTTGGACTCTAAACACCCAACTTCCCTGGCTGGTGCAGAAGGACGCGGAGGGCGGAGAGATCGCATAGCTACTACCTGTCGTCATGGAAAGATTAGCGTAAATGTGATGAAACCACTCACACCTAAATCCCTTCCCAAAGCGTTAGCTTTATGCTTTCAGGGCAATCGCAGGCTCGGATAACGCGGACGCTCGAAGGTCCCGCAATACTGCGGGACGCTTGCGATTGCCCTGTTTATGCTTCTTCCCCAAATGACTCCCTTATGCGTTGGTTACTATTTTCAGCTTTCCTCTTTTCCTTCACGATTCTTTCCGCTCAGAACAATCAACTGGCTCAGCAGTATTTCCGGGACGGAGAGTACGAAAAATCAGCAGAGCTCTATCTGGCACTTTCAAAAGAGCGGCCGGACAATAGCTTTTACTTTGATCGCTACATCGCCAGTCTGCTACAACTCCAACGTTTTGACGATGCGGAGAGCGCGCTGAAAAAGCAGCTCCGCAAGCGGCCGGAAGAAGTAGCTCTTTACGTAAAGTACGGGCAGTTACTGGAGGAAAAATTTGACGAAGCCGGAGCGAAAGTACAGTACCAAAAAGCGGTAGACGAACTGCCCGCTGATCAGTTTCGCATTACGCAATTGGCGAATGCTTTCATCGGGATGACGAAGTATGAATACGCCATCAAAGTCTATGAAAAAGGAAGCCAGCTGCTGAAAAAGAAAGGTTTGTTCAGCTATAACCTCGGTGATCTTTACCGCCGCAAGGGAGATAAGGAACCTATGATCAGTAACTACCTCGACGCAGTGGGCAATCAACCCAAACGAGCACGGCAGGTACAGACTTACTTCCAGCGCTACCTCGATAAGGACGGCCTGCAGGAAGCCCAAAAACAGCTCTACACCCGCATTCAGGAAGCGGACAGTAAAGAAACAACTTACCCGGAAATGCTGGCCTGGGTCTTCATCCAGCTTAAAGACTATAAAGCAGCACTTCGGCAGGCCCGGGCGCTGGACAAACGCCTCGACGAAAACGGAGAACGGGTTCTGAGCATCGGCCAGCTGGCGGCCAACTCCCGCGATTACGAGACGGCTATTGACGCTTACGACTACATCATCGAAAACAAGAGTCCTTCCACGGCCATCTATCTTGATGCGAAGCGTGAGGGGCTGCTCACCCGTCGCCGGGCCATCACCGACGGCTATGACTACACGGAAGAAGATCTCCGTATTCTGGAGGCCTCTTATCTCGAATTCCTGGACGAATTCGGCACCAACCCCGCCTCCGCCCGCATCGCCATCCAGCTCGCTGAGCTGGAAGCCCTGTACCTGAATGATCTGGACAAAGCGATCAACATTCTATCCGATGTCGTAAAAGCCCCCGGCGTTAACATGAAAACCCAGGCCAGTGCTAAACTCGCCCTGGCGGACTATTACCTGATGCAGGGAGAAGTCTGGGAATCCACCCTGCTCTACTCTCAGGTAGACAAGAAATTCAAGGAAGACCTACTCGGCCACGAAGCCCGCTTCCGCAACGCCCGACTCAGCTATTTTCGGGGAGATTTTGAATGGGCGCAGTCGCAGTTCGACGTACTAAAGGCCTCCACTTCCCGCCTCATCGCCAATGATGCACTGGACCTCTCCGTCTTTATTCTTGACAATCTCGGCCTGGACACCAGCTCACTTGCCCTGCAGACCTACGCCGACGCAGAACTACTCGTCTTCCAGAATCGCTTTGACGAAGCCTTCACCACGCTCGATGAGCTAAAGAAATCCTTCCCTGGCCACGAACTCGAAGACGATATCGTGTACCTGAAGGCTGACATCTTCCTTAAGCGCCGCCGCTACGAAGAAGCTGCTGCTGCCTACCAGCAGGTCATCAATGACTACCCGGAAAGCATCCGACTGGACAACAGCCTCTGGAAACTCGCCGGCCTCTACGAAAAACAGCTCGACGACAAAGCCAAAGCGCAGGAACTCTACGAAACACTCTTCATCGATTACAGTGGCTCCATCCTGGCGGTGGAAGCCCGGAAAAAATATCGGGAGTTAAGGGGAGATGCGGTGCAGTAAAGTAGTACTGATAGTATGATAGAATTTATAGTAGGGTAGTAGCTGCCGCCTCCAACGCGCGGCAGCTACTACCATCACTACCATACTACCCCTACTACCATACTATATCATCACGCCATCAACTGATACACCGCCATCGCACTCACGTAGGCCAGTGCCGTCATGAACGTAAACTGAATGATGGGCCATTTCCAGCCCCCGGTTTCTCGTTTCGTGACCGCTGAGGTAGACATACACATCATGGCAAAGACGTAAAACACCAGCAGGCTCCAGGCCGTAGCGGGGTTGTAAACCGGCTGGCCGGTGCGGGGATTAATTTCTTCGGCCATCCGGTCACGGATGCGGAGTTCATCATCGGCGCTGCCGATGGAATAGATCGTCGCCATGGTGCCAACGAATACTTCCCGGGCAGCAAAGCTGGTAAAGAGAGCAATGCCGATTTTCCAGTCGTACCCCAGTGGCCGGATGACGGGCTCAATAAATTTTCCGATGTGGCCGGCGTAGCTGGCTTCAAGTCGCTCACTGGCCAGCAGGTCAGCCGCGTCGTCTTCACTGAGGCTTTGCTCCACGGAGATACGGGAGGCGTTGGCTTCGGCCGCCGCCATATCCGCCGAAGGACCGAAAGTCGAAAGCCCCCAAAGGATGATACTGATGAGCAGGATGATCTGCCCTGCCTCCACAATAAAGGTGCGCACTTTCTGCCACACCGTAAGGCCAACGTTTCGCCACACTGGCGTGCGGTATTCCGGGAGTTCCAGCATCAGGAAGCTTCTTTCCTTACTTTTCAGGATGAGTTTAAAGACGAGAGCCGAAAGCATCGCCGCCAGTATTCCCAGAAAATAGAGCCCGGCAAAAGCCAGCCCCTGATAGCCCATTCCCAGGAATGACCCCTCCGGCACGGCAAAGCTGATAAGGATGATATAAACGGGAATTCGGGCAGAACAACTGGTTAGCGGGGTAACCATTATCGTTAGTAGTCGCTCTTTCCAGTTCGCGATCGTCCGGGTACTCATGATGGCAGGAATGGCACAGGCATGCCCGCTGATGAGCGCCACGACGGAACGGCCGTTGAGCCCAAAACGCTGCATAATACTGTCAAACATGTACGCAGCACGGGCCATGTAACCGACTTCTTCCAGAATAGAGATAAAGAGGAACAGGGCCGCAATTTGCGGCACAAATACGAGTACTCCGCCCAGGCCGGCGATAACGCCGTCGACCAATAAGTCGGTAAGCCATCCAGCTCCCAGCGTGTCCCGGACACCACTACCGAGGGTTTCGAAAAACCATTCAATGAAATCCATGGGCATTCCCGTCCACGCAAAGAGCGCCTGAAACAGAAAAAGCATAATGGTAACAAAAATGAGCGGTCCGAACACCCGG
Organism: Neolewinella agarilytica; assembly: GCF_900110645.1. Taxonomy (GTDB): domain Bacteria; phylum Bacteroidota; class Bacteroidia; order Chitinophagales; family Saprospiraceae; genus Neolewinella; species Neolewinella agarilytica. The sequence continues at coordinate 66,616 of NZ_FOFB01000003.1, read as the reverse complement.
TGCGTCAGTAAATTATCTAATCGATCACTCGTACTGGCATTGACACCGGTGCGGCGGACACTGTCCTTCACGATGGGCTCAAAGGTATCATAGCGCTCCATGGTTTCTTCCACCTGTGCGCGCAGGCTGTGAAACCCACGACTCACCCTGGCTTTTTGCACCAGGTGACGGGTTTCTTCCGGAATATGCTTAAGCCAGCTGGCGTGGTGCGTCAGCAGCAGGGCGTGGTAATCGTTGCGGGCGGGCAGTTCCTGACGGAGGTCAGCCAGCACGTCCCGGGCCTGAGCCCCGGGCTCGTAGAAAGGCTCTTCGGGGCGGTATTTTTTCGGGTTCCGGAGAAGATCGGTGACGGCGGAGCGGAGCTCCGCAATGCCTTCATTCTCGCGGGCGCTGACGGGAATTACGGGAACGCCCAGTTGCAGGCTAAGACGCTCCACATCCACGATGAGCCCCGTCTCTTTCGCCAGGTCAGCCATATTCAGGACGAGGATCATCGGCAGATCAAGATCCCGCAACTGCGTAAACAACAGCAGGTGCTTATCGAGCTTCGTTATGTCAGCAACATAAAGGATGGCATCAGGGAAAAGATCCCCTTCAGGGTTCGTGAGCTCCTGCACCACGAGACGCTCATCCAGGCTCGTCGGGTAGCAACTGTAAGCCCCCGGAAAATCGATGATTTCAACATCGGGCAAGCCTTCCAGCCGAAGCACGCCGGACTTCTTTTCCACCGTCACGCCAGGGAAATTACCGATGCGTTGACGCAGACCGGTCAGTAAGTTGAAAAGAGAGGATTTGCCACTATTCGGGTTGCCGACCAGGCCGACGACGGGAGCAGAAATTACTGGCGGGGTGGTTCCGGAATTGGCCAAAGAGGAGAAGCATTTTTCTGAAAAAGGTTGGCTACTTAATCATGATGCAGGCGAGTTCCTGCTTACGCAGTGCCATACAGTGCCGGTCGATCTTCACGTACCAGCTACCCCCAAATGGCCCCTTGCGGATAATCCGTAGCCGGGAGCCCGGGCGCACCCCGATATCCAGTAGTTTACCCGCAAGATTCTCATTGGTAAAGCGATCAATGGTGCCGGCGGTACCGACATCGAAGTGGGAAGCTGCAGTGATCCGGGGAAAGGGCATGAGTAAGACTTTTGTAGCAAACGCAAATATAGGGGAACGCACACTGTCTTTAGTGAGTCTAAATAAAATATGACGGTTTGGTGGCGCAAACGCAGGTCCCATATCCCGTTCCTTACGGGTGCAAGGGGGAGGTTGTACAGCAGGATTTCGGAGCAGTGCTCCTCATTCCGGAACGTCGCCTCCGAAGGCACGAGGCGTCAGCCGAGAAAAGGCGCCCTTACCAGAAAGCTATTATTCAATTTCAAAGCTCATATCCGGCAGGCGTTGATCCATTTGAGCGCCCGGGCAACGGTACCGGACATTGCGAAAAAGGTATCGGTCTCCGGCCTCAGCTCTTCTTATTAATTGCCTGTTTTTAGCACTAAAATCTCCCCCCTCATTAATAACTACGGTTGCATTCTCACCGGGTCGGACAAGAATAATTTCATACCCTAAGACTTTGCATGTGGCACAAACATCATAACCTTCAACCCTGGCGTAAATACCTCTTTGAGCTCTGAATACATTTTTGTTCATCGGCTTACCGTCTATCCCATTAGCCATTCCATATCGTCCTACGGCTTTAAGTGGTTTTACGAAAAACCGAAACGATTCAATGGTATCCAGAAGCTCTACTTCAATGACAAGCTCTCCTGTTGATTCGGGTATAACCCGAAAGAAACCGTCCTCTCCTGTAATTACTAAGGGCTGCCTCCCTGTATCATAAATATCAAGGTAAGCTTTTACTTGATCCGAGCTAACGGGTCTTTCCTGCTGGGCAACTACCCGAAAGAAGTTATACATTCCACAGACGGGTCCGTACCTAAATGCAACCAAAGCTTTATCCCCTTGCTGCCCTGAAAGACAATTACTGACTAGAAACAGGGGCAAAAATATTCTTGAGCATAGGGAAGTAATCATGGTAGATAAACGATAAAGGACGCCTACATCATGTTGCCGATCTATTTTTAAGCATCATTATTACCGCTGCTGCGCAGCTCTTCTTTCGGAGCGGAGGTCCGAAAGCACGAGGCGTCAGCCGAGAAAAAACCTCGCCAAAACCGAACAGCAAGCGTCCGAAAACGAACACATTCGTTTTACCTTACCTTCGTAAATAATTGATTTTCAGCATACATTTATTTTGGCACGATTCTGGCCCTCCTTATTGGCATGGACCGTACCATTGACCAAAGTAGCATCAATAAGCGCCGCAACGGGCGCATCCTGACCTGGGTTATCGCCATTATAGCCGTATTGGCAGCCATATACTTCGGTATGCGCCTACTCCGCCCTACGGCGGATGAGGACAACCTTCGCTTCGCCACGGTAGAACGCGGGGAGGTGCTAAATACAATTACTGCGACGGCAACGGTATTACCCGCTTTTGAGGAACAACTCAATGCGCCCGTGTCCACCACCATCGATGAGGTGCTACTCACCGCCGGACGGGAAGTAAAAGCCGGAGAGCTGATCATGAAGCTCGACCGCGACTACGTAGGCCTTCAGCTGGACGGCCGCCGCGATCAACTCGCGCTCAAGGAAAATAACATTGGTTTGCTCAACCTTGAATACGAGCGGGACCTGAAAGACTTCGGCTACGACGCCGAGATCAAAAAGCTTGAGCTCGCCGCCGCCGAAGCCCGTCTGGCTGACGCCCGCCGTTTGCTGAAAATCGGCGGCGCCACCGCCGAAGAAGTAGAAGCCGCCGAACTGGCCGTAAAGATTACCAAACTGGAATCTGATAAGCTCGACAATGCACTCGCCTACAGCCAAAACAGTCTCGCCGGCCGCAAGCGACAGCTACAACTGGAGGTAGGCATGGAAGAAAAAGAGGTCCAGCAGCTGAGCCGGAAGATGCGGGAGACGGAAGTTCGCGCTCCCCGCCCCGGTGTCGTCACCTGGGTTAATGAGAACATCGGTCAGCAGGTAACCGAAGGCGCGCCGCTGGCGCGCATTGCCAACCTGGGTCGCTACAAGATAGAAGCTACCTGCTCCGACCGCTTTGCGGAACAAATCAACGTTGGCTTACCCATCGAAATGCGGATTAACGGTGCCAAACTCCCCGGAAAGATCAGCTCCATCCTGCCGGAAGTAACTGACAATGCACTACGCTTCCGCGTCGAGCTCGACAACCCGAGCAACGATAACCTCCGTCCCAACCTCCGGGCTGAGCTGTACGTAATCACGAATCGCCGGGAGGACGTCCTGCGCGTGAAGAACGGCCCGGCTTTCAGAGGAGGAAAAATGCAATCAGTTTTCGCAATTCGCGGAGAGGAAGCGGTGCGTCTCGAAGTAGCAACGGGTATTCGAAACGGAGACTTTGTAGAAATTCTGGGCGGCCTGGAGGCAGGAGACCGGATCATCATCTCCGACACCGAGGAGTTGGAACGGGTAAGTAGTTTTAAGCTTACGGAGTAAGCAGGTTGCAGGGGGGGCAGGTTGCGGGTTGCGGGTTGCGGGTTGCAGGTTGCAGGGTATCATCCAATAAAACGGAAAACATGTTAAAGACAATGATCATCAAGGTGGGTAAGAAGCAGACAGAAAACAGGTTCGTGTTGACCGCTGGCCTACTTTGCTGCTTGTCTTTTCTTTGCACCTGCGTTAGCGCCCAAACAACCATCAGCCTCAGCGAGCTACAACAAATGGCGGCCCAAAACGCGCTGGGGGTATTGGTGGCTGATCAGGATCTCCGCGCGGCCGATCTTGACCTGGTGGCCTTTAACGCCAGCCTTAAACCCCGCCTGGACCTAAACGCTAATTTCCCGAATTACTACCGGACCAGCACTGAAGTCACCCAGGACGACGGCACCGTTGCCTTCCGGGAAATTGAGCTCAACAACAGCTTCGTCGGCCTCTTTGCCAGCCAGCAAATTGCCAGTACCGGCGGCAGCATCAGCCTGGAGAGCCGCCTGCAACGCACCGACAATTTTTCACAAGACACCAAGGGGTACAACGGCTCGCCCATTCGCCTTTTCTACCGGCAGCCACTGCTGGCCTTTAACCCCTGGAAGTGGAATCGGAAAATATTACCGCTCGCCCAAAAAGTGAGCGAACGGCAACTGGCCGCCGCCCGTGCCACTGCCGCACTGGACGCTACGGAGCGCTTCTTTGACCTCGTCTCGGCCGATCAGGAACGCCGCATTGCCGAGACTAACAAACAGGCTAACGAACAACTTTACACCGTAGCCGAAAAGCGCTACGAACTCGGTAAGATTAACCGGGGTGACCTGGTACAACTCCGCCTCGAACTCACAAGCGCGGAACAAAACCTGCTGCGGGCCGAACGCCTCGTAGCTGCCGCTTCCGCCTCCATCCAACAATTATTGGGCCGCCCTTATGAGGGAGAGCTGCTCCTTCCACAGTTGCCCGATGCTAAAGTGAAGACGGAAATATCCGCTAAAGAAGCCGCCGAATTTATGCTCAACCGCCGTCCGGAAATACTCGCCGCCCGCCAACAAACCATGGAAGCCGATCGGGAGGTTGACCGTACCAAACGCGACCTCGGCCCCCGTATTGACATTGAAGCCGGCTTCGGCTTCATCCGCAACGATGAAGACCTCTCGCCCATTTATACCGACCCCCGCAACGAACGCATCCTGAGCGTTAACCTTTCCATGCCCATCCTGGACTGGGGTCAGCGCAAAGCACTCAACAAGCAGGCGACGACTAACCGCAGTCTGGCGGAAGAAGTCGCCCGCCGTACCGAAATGGATCTGGGTACTGAACTGGTACAACTGCTGGATCAATGGCGCACCGTTCAGGAAGAACTGGAGTTGGCTACTCAGATCAAAGACCTGGCGCAAGAGCGTTTCGAGATCAGCCGCGAGAGTTATGAGCTCGGCGCCATTCCTTTGGCTCAGCTGAGCCTGGCGCAACAATTCCGGGACCAGAACACCCGGGCCTACGCCCAGACCCTCCGCGCTTACTGGACTACCTACGCCCGGCTCGCCCGGCTGACGCTGTGGGACTTTATTAATGACAAGCCGCTGGGCGAATAGTACACCATCCGTCGACTTCAGTCGGCGGTACAAAACCTCCATCATGACTACCGCAACTACTCCCAATACCCCACCAATTTCCGCAACAACCACTCCAGCTATGATCGAAATTAAAAACGTCAGCAAGGCCTACCGAACGGACACCATCGAAACCCTTGCCCTGCAGAAGATGAACCTCAGTGTCCCCAGCGGAGAGTTCCTCAGCATTATGGGCCCATCCGGTTGCGGCAAGTCGACGCTGCTCAACATCATGGGCTTAATTGACGAGCCTTCGGAAGGGACCGTCACGCTGGCCGGCCAGCAGATTACCGATTATAACGGAACACGGATCGCTCGCTTCCGGAACGAACAGCTGGGCTTCATCTTTCAGAGCTTTCACCTGATCAATGACCTGACCGTAGTGGACAACGTCGAACTGCCCCTACTCTACCGCAAAGTTGGCAGCAAAGAGCGCCGCCGCCTGGCCACGGAGGCCCTTGCCCATGTAGGTTTGAGTAATCGCTCCACGCATTTCCCTAATCAGCTTTCTGGTGGACAGAAGCAGCGGGTAGCTATTGCCCGGGCCATTGTTGGCCGCCCCAACATTATCCTGGCGGATGAACCAACGGGTAATCTGGACAGCCGGATGGGAGACGAGATAATGGATATTCTCCTGAAGTTAAACGAAGACCTGGGTACCACCATCGTGATGGTAACACACGACGAGCGAATGGCAAAAAAGACGCACCGACTGGTGAGATTATCGGACGGGGAGCGCGTGAGCTAGACGCTTTGCTTTTAGATGCACTACGTGCTTTTAGACGGCCTTCGGCCTTGCAGACGCTTCGTTTTTAGGCTCCCACTCCCTTCATTTATAAAACATATCCAGCTGTGTTAAAAAATTACTTAACCCTTGCCATTAAGGTCCTCAAGCGCAAGCCGCTTTACACCTTCATCAGTCTGTTTGGCATCAGTTTTACGCTGATGATTCTGATGTTGCTTACCTCCATGTTCGACGCCATGATTGGTAACAATCAACCGGTGACCAATCGCGACCGCTTGGTCATTGCTCCCATGCTGGAACGCACCCGGACAGAAACCGATACGATCATGACGATCGACACGGTAAAACTGGCGGATGCTAACATGCGCTTCGATACTTCCTATACGTACGAAGACAATATCGTCTCCAATTCCAACGGGCCGATGAGTTACAAATTTGTCACGGAGCACCTGCAGAATCTTGACGGAGCGGAATACTCTGCTTTCTACAATGACAATTCCAATATTGACGGTTATCTGGATGGGCGGAAATTCTCCTTCTCGCCCTACTACGTAAATGCTGATTACTGGAAAATTCTAGACTTTGAATTCCTGCATGGAGGTCCACTTAACGAACAGGATGACGAACAGGCCAGCCAGGCGGTCGTCATTACTGACAAGGCCGCCAAGATCTATTTTGGCAGCGCTGGCGCCTCCGTTCTTGGTCAGGAAATGCAGTTGGGAAAAGAGTCTTTCAAGGTAAGGGGCATCGTTGCCCGGCCGATGTCTGACAGCCCACTGTTTGCTGGCGATGTCTACTTCCCGATTACTAAAGTGGACCCCCGGGCCATGAGTGATGATGATATCCAAGGGGGCTTTAGTGCTTTCTTTATGGTGGCTTCTCCGGATAAGCGGGACGCTCTCAAAAAGGAGATTGACTTTCTGTCGGAGAACTTCGACATGTCCGGTGACGAATATTACGACGCAATCAAAGTATATAATGCAACGGCCATTGAGGGCTTTGCGCAAACCATTCTACAGGAAAGGGATTCGGAACGTGCATTGAGAATGCTCTTCATACCCGTTACTCTTTTACTGTTTCTGTTCGTTGCTTTACCTCTCATCAACCTCATTAATCTGAACATCAGCCGGGTCTATGAGCGCAAGAGTGAGATCGGTGTTCGTAAGGCCTTCGGGGCGAACTCCAGAGATATTCTCTATCAGTTTATTTTCGAGAACCTCGTCCTGACCTTCATCGGTGGAATTATTGGTTTGGCCTTAGCGCTCGGCGTTATTTCCTACGTCAACGCCAACGACCTCTTAGGCATTACCCGCCTGTCTTATTCTTATCAGGTTTTCCTCTATTTCCTGATCGTCATCATCCTCTTCGGTTTCCTGTCGGGCATTTTGCCCGCCTATCGAATGAGCCGCACCAACGTAGCGGACTCACTCCGATAATACCCTGGTAACAGGAACCCACTTTTTAACGAACTAAAATACCAACGCATGTTTAGTCACCTGCTAAAATTGATGTGGAACAAGCGCCGTGCTAACGGGATGATCTTTCTGGAAATCCTGCTGGCTTTTATCGTCCTCTTTGGCGTCTATTCCTTTATTCTCTATAATTTGGAGCGCTACCAGTCTCCATTGGGCTTCAATTACGAAAACAGTATCGGCGTCCGCCTGGATTTTGATGATGAAATGGACTCTCTTACTGTATTAAAAACACAAGAAAGGATTCGCCAGGACCTGCTGGCCATGTCTGATGTAGAAGCGGTTACCTGGATTGGGCCCGTTAATCCTTTCGGGGGAAGCACCTGGCAGACGAGCTCAGACGCCAGCGGCCAGCTCATTCAAACACAGATGATGTTTGTGGATAAGCACTTCGGCGATGCCGCTGAAGTTGAAATGATGGATGGCCGGTGGTTTACCGAAGACGATCTCCGGGGTAAATACCGCCCGATAGTCGTCAACCGTGAGTATAAAGAGCGCTTCTTCCCCAATGTGGAAACCATCGTAGACTCCATTGCGGAGGTGAACGGGGAGCACATCATCGTTGGCGTGACCAATGACTTTAAGTACAAGAGTAATTTTGCGGAGAACTTTCCATTGACGTTCTATCCTCAGGTAGAGCGAATGGACAACGGAGAGCCCTTTGAGATGATGATTATCCGCCTTCGCCCAAACAGCCTGGCAGAAGTGGAAGAACCCATTTACAACTTACTCGTGAGTGCCACCAAAAACACGGACGTTGTGATCTGGGATATGGCTAAGGACCGGATTAAAGCCAACCGGCCCATTGTGATTCCCATCGTAATTTTAATGGTCATCTCCGGCTTCCTGCTCATCAACATTGCGCTTGGCTTATTCGGCGTGCTGTTCACCCAGATCAATCGTCGACGGGCAGAAATCGGGCTTCGAAAAGCCATGGGCGCTACCCCCAGAGAGGTAACCACGCAATTCGTGATGGAGGTATTAATTGTAACGCTGGCGGGGCTGCTGCTGGGCACCTTTTTTGCCGTTCAGGTTCCCATCCTGGAATTAATGGACATCCCCGGAAAATTCTTTTACTACGGCATTATTGCAGCTGTTTTAACGATCCTGCTCATCGTTACTATCTGTGCGTTTCTGCCCAGCTTCCAGGCTTCGCGTTTACAGCCAGCCAATGTTTTGCACGAAGACTAACCTTTCACCTTGCAACCATCCTCATTCCTAACCAGACCTTATACTACCATGAAATACTTTCTCAGCCTTTTGATGCTCGTCGTGGCAATGTCGCTGACCGCTCAGAATTCTCACCAAAGCATGACCGAAACCTGTGATCAGGAAGGCTACTCCCTCAAGATGAAGGTGAGTAAAAACAAAGCCGATCAACTCCAACGGACCTATAATGCCTTGACCGGTCAACCTGCTGATCGTAAAATCAGTGGTGTAGCCACCCATGAGGGGCCCAGCGGAACGATGATCGAACTCAATACCCGGAAAAACAGCCTGCTGATTTCCTATACCGGAACCGACGAAGAAGCACTTAAGGTGGCAAAAGCCCTTGGTGCGAGCGCGAGAAAGAGCTTCGGCACACCACCGCTACCGCCGCCTCCGCCGCCACCACCAGGGATAAATAAGTAGTTACCTTAACGATTGCATTAAGCCGGGGCATACCTTAGCCTGCCCAAAACCTTAGCCATCAAATGAATCACGCCATCCTGATTATCGACGACGACACCATGGTCGCCACCAGCCTCGAACTTCTTCTGAAGCGGGCGGGCTACCGGGCGTTCAGCGTTAATTATCCGGATGATGCCCTTCCGGCGGTAGAAGAGCACAAGCCTGCCCTGGTCTTGCTGGATATGAACTTCAGCATCGACACCAGCGGCCGGGACGGCATGAGCCTGCTACGCAAATTGCTCGCCGCTTACCCTCGCCTGCCCATCATCCAGATGACCGGCTGGGCAACCGTTCAACTCGCCGTGGAAGGAATGAAAGCCGGAGCGCGTGACTTCATCGCGAAGCCCTGGGACAACCGGGAATTACTCAATGCCGTGTCGATTCAGATCGACAAGCTGCCTCCGGGTTTCGGGCATGGGGGCGCAGCCGCAGGTGCGACGGAAGGCTCGGAGAAAGCAGGGGAAGTTGACACTTTCTCGGGCATAATCGGGCAGTCCGAAGCTCTGAACAAAGTCCTTGATCAGGCGCGGCGCGTAGCCGCCACCCAGGCCTCCGTGCTCATCACCGGAGAAAGCGGAACGGGTAAAGAGCTCGTCGCAGAGGCCATCCACGCAGCGAGCCGTCGAGCGGGTAAGCCCTTCGTCGCCGTTAACCTCGGCGGGGTACCCGCCGGGCTGTTCGAGAGCGAACTCTTCGGCCATAAAGCCGGTGCTTTTACTGACGCCCGGGCCGACAGAAAAGGCCGCTTCGAAATGGCCGAGGGCGGAACCCTCTTCCTGGACGAAATCGGAGACCTCGCCCCCGCCGCCCAGGTCAAACTACTACGCGTATTACAGGAACGACAGTATGAGCGGCTGGGAGACAGCCGCGTCCGTAAAACCGACGTACGCATCCTGTCGGCCACCAGCAGAGACCTCCAATCTATGGTCACCGCCGGCACCTTCCGCGAAGACCTCCTCTACCGGATCAACCTGATCCACCTCCACCTGCCGCCGCTGCGCGAGCGGCCCGAAGACATCCCCCTGCTGGCCGAACACTTCCTCATCAGTGCCCGTAAGCGCTACGAACGGCCGAAGCTAAAGCTAGGTCCCGACGCCATAAAATGGTTGCGCCGGCAGCCCTTCGCCGGCAACATCCGCCAGTTACAAAACCTGATGGAGCGCACCGCTATTCTGGCTCCGGCGACTGTCATCCAGGTCGAAGACCTGGACCGTAACACCAGGCCACAGCCCACCAACGAGTCCGCCACCCCCAGCGGCATGACCCTGGAAGAGATGGAGATCAAAATGATCAAGGCGGCCCTGGGCCGCAGTGGTGGCGAAATTGCCGCTACGGCGCGGGAATTGGGACTTACGCGGGCTGCCTTATACCGACGGCTGGAGAAGTATGGGATTGGGACGTGAGGGAACCTATAGAATGCAGTATCTTACGACGGCAAGCAAACTACAGCAGTGAATATTTACTAATCCCGAGCAGAAAGGTTTTTCCTTTCTTTTCACTGACTACATTTTCATGCCTAAAAAGGACACCTATCATAATCAGTTTCGAAGAGCTTTAGAAAAAGATGGGTGGAAGGTGACCCATGACCCCTTCTATCTAAGAATTGACAGTAAGGGCGTTTACATTGATTTGGCGGCCGAAAAAAGTGAAGGAGAAGTAACTAATACTCCTCTAAAAATCGCTGCCGAAATCAAAAACTTTATCAGTCTCAACGACATGAGCGAGTTGGAAAAAGCATTAGGACAATATATGATGTATGAAGCCGCCCTTGATATTTCAACAGAAACACGAGAGCTCTTCCTGGCCATTCCAGATTTCTTCTATGAAGAAATAACCCTGACCAAGCTTTATTCATCAGTTATAAATAACCTTAAAGTAAGAATTGTTGTTTTCAATGTCGAAGAAGAAATAATCACGAAATGGAGAAAGTAACACAGCTCAAAAAGCAACTGCGCAAATACTTGCAGGACTGGGTAGACTACCATCCGGACGAGCAAACCGGCGTGCCACTTTCAGTGGTAGAAAGTGAGTCTGATGGGCACTTCTTCTTATTGGAATATGGTCAGGGTACGGAAGGTTGGGTCCACTTCCTGATGGTACACCTGCAAGTAACGGACACGGGTAAAATAGTTTTACTTCAAAATAATACTGATATTGAACCTCTCAGGGAGTTAGAAGAATATGGGGTTATGCCCAAAGATTTAACTATTGGCTGGGCTACTGAAAAGAAAGTAGGCACAGAACAACAAAAAGCCGCCTAACCTTCCCCATTGTCCTCTTCTCTAAAATACATCCTCTATTTAGCCGCCATTCACCTGGCCCTGATCATACTGGTCTTCAACCAACTGAAAGGGTATAAATACATGGTATTTGTCGGGGAAGCCGCTTTGATGCTGTCAGCCTACATTGCTTATCGGATTTTCCGTTCCTTAATCTCGCCCCTTCGTCTGCTGGCACGTGGCGCGGATGCGCTGGCCGACCAGGACTTCACCGTCAAGCTCATGCCCACCGGCAGCCTGGAAATGGACCGCATCGTGAACATCTATAACCGGATGATTGATCAACTGCGGGACGAGCGGGTAAGTAGCCGGCAACAAGAGGAATTCCTGGACCGGCTGCTGGCCGCAGCGGAGATCGGGGTGGTGATTCTCGACTTCGACGGGGAGGTAGAAAGCATGAACAACTGGATGGAAAAGCTCTGCCGCGAAGAGGTCTTTCGCACGGCTGTCCTGGAACCTTCTTTGCACCTGCGTCCGCGCCAGAACAGTACTGCGGCCATTGACACTTTTACCGGTCCCGGCAACCGCCGTTACCACGTAGAGCGGGCCACTTTTGTGGACCGGGGGTTTGAACGGGGCTTCCTGGTGGTTCAGGATGTGACCAGCGAAATCATGGCCGCTGAGCGGGAGGCCTACGGCAAAGTCATCCGGATGATGGCCCACGAAGTAAACAACTCCAATGCCGCCGTAGTGAGTGTGCTCCGCAGTCTGCTGGAAGCCGCCACGGAGGAAGAAGAAGGGCTGGGGCAGTTGAGCAAAGACTACCTGCCGGCCGTCATCAACCGGGCGGAGAACATGACGTCCTTCATGCGGCATTTCGCCAAGGTCGTCCGCCTGCCGCCGCCCGATAAAAAACGGATCGACCTTAACGCCATGCTCCACCGTACTGGCGAGGTAATGGAAACTGTGCTGCGGGAAAAGAACATTGACTTACGCTATGATCTTCACCCCGATGGGGTCTGGGTAAAGGCAGACGCCGCTCTGCTCGAACAAGTCGTCGTCAATGCACTCACCAACGCCCGGCAAAGCATCAACCAGGACGGCAACATCCGCATTTCCTCCAGTGCCTTTCCGAATGGATTCATCATCGCTGATGACGGCCCCGGAATTCCGGAGGAGGTTGCCGATAAAATATTCACCCCTTTTTTCAGCACCAAGCCCACTGGCCAGGGCGTAGGCCTTACCCTCACCCGGGATATTCTGGAAGCCCACGACGCCAGCTACCAACTCCAGACGGAAGCCGATGGATGGACGAGGCTGCGGGTGGAGTTTTAAAGTGGGAAGAGGTTTAACCGTAGAGTGTACCGCTAAATGAGCCCATCATCCTGTTTGTGGCAATAGGTTAAACTTCCCTCTGGCTCGTATGTTCCGTCTCCAAAACATGAAAGACGCAAAGTACCCCAGATCCTTCTCCCACATCGGGATAACCGTTCCGGACATTCACAAGGCGGTTGATTTTTACCAAAACGTTATGGGATGGTACGTGGTGATGAAGCCATCCACCGTTCACAAAGAAGCAGAAACTGCCATTGGGCAGATGTGCATCGATGTTTTCGGGCACGACTGGGAAACGTTTGAAATTGCTCACCTATCGACTTCCGACGGTATCGGAATCGAACTATTCTCTTTTCCCCACGGCGTAAAAGAAGCTCCTGAATTTAACCCTTTTAATACCGGGCTCTTCCATTTCTGCGTACAAGACCCTGACATTGAAGGCCTAACGAAGAAAATCGTTGAAGCAGGAGGAAAGCAAAGAATGCCGATCCGAGAGTACTACCCTAACGAAAAGCCCTACAAGATGGTGTACGTCCAGGACCCTTTCGGAATAGTTTTTGAAATCTACACCCACAGCTACGAACTAACCTATTCATCTGGAGCCTACCAGGAATAAAGAGACCTGGCAAAGCGCCGAATTTAACAAAGTGCTATCGCCTACCCACCCCACCGGTTCATTTGTATTCGTTACTCCTCCTTATTTCACATCTGCCCAAATCCAGGGGAATCGCTTTTGCCAATCATTTACGTCCGTCCCCGTTAATCCCCCCAGAAATCTATCTTTGCGGTCCGATGAGCAAAAGCTACCAACTCCACCCCGTTACTGGTTTCAAGCAATTCCACGCTGTGCTGGACGAAGTCTATCGTGGCAATAAGCAGTACATCTATCCACTGCGGACGGACATTGAGGGCATCCTGAGCGACAAAAACAAGTCTTTTACGGGAGACAACCTGCGGAAATGGGTCGTGTTGGCTGACGGAAAGCGGCCGGTAGGCCGCATCGCAGCCTTTATCGACGAAACGCGAAACGAAGAACTGGACATCCCCGTAGGTGGTATCGGTTTCTTTGAAAGTATTGAAGACGATGAAGTGGCCGAGCTGCTGTTCTCCGCCGCCGAGCAATGGCTTACGGACAAGGGGATGAAAGCCGTCGACGGACCGATCAACTTCGGCGAACGGGATAAATTCTGGGGCCTGTTAGTGAGGGGTTGGTACCGCCCACTCTATCAGGAGACATATAACCCGCCCTACTACCAGCGGATGTTCGAAGAGCGCGGCTACCGGGCCCATGAACAGTGTCTGACGATGCGGGGCATCGTTTCTGAATTTCCCGGCGACCGACTTGCGGGCCTGGCCAAGCGCGTCCGGGATCGCTACGGGCTGTACACCAAACAGATCGATAAAAACAACCTGGTGCAGAGCTCGCATGACTTCGCCCAGGCCTACAACTCGGCCTTTAACCACTGGCCCTACTTTCAGCCGCTGAGTGGCGAAGATATCCTTCCCACCTTCCAGCAGATGAAGCCCATCATGGATCCTCACCTGACCTGTCTGGCCTACGATAAGGACGACCAGCCGATCGGGCTGGCGGGCCTCATCCCCGACATCAACTGCTTCATGCAGGGCGTGAACGGTAAGATGGACTGGAAGGGCCTGCCCCGCTTCCTCTACCGGCTCAAGTTTCAGAAGAAGCCGCGCAACTGCAAGGGAGTCGCCTTCGGCATCGTGAGTGAATACCAACGAATGGGCGTGTATCCGCTGATGGTGGATGCCATGTTCCAGAGCGGCAACCGTCACACCAGCCGGACCTACCGCTACGTTGACATGGCCACCATCCGGGGCCACAACGAGGTGATGGTTAAAACCTGCCGGAAGATGAATACAGACATTCACCGGGTGCACCTCGCTTACCGGAAGGCGCTTACGCCGGACGCCAGCTGGGAGGCTTTCGAGCAGATGGATGTTTCGGGCGTGGAGATGGGGGAATACAAGTCTAAGGGCTAGTTCACCAACTCCCCAGCTTTTATATTTGCTTTATGCAAGACAGCAAAGTAGTGCGGCAAATTGCGGCCATGGATGGCCGGGAGCGCGAGCGCCTGCGGCAGTTCGTGGCCAGCCCCTACTTTAACCGGCATGAGGCGACGGAACTGCTGCTTAGTTTCATTCTGAAGGAACTGGGTAAAACACGGCCGAAGCTGGACGAGGCGCGGGCGCAGGATGCAGTGAAGGTTGCGGGCAGCGGGCAATCGCTCTCCAGCCTGCAGTCATCGCTCATGAAGCTCGTTAATCGCTTCCTGGCCGTAGAGCAATTGCAGAGCGAAGCCTTCCGCGAAGAGGTCCTCACGCTGAAGCGCACGAAGGAACTGCAGCGTTTTCGTCTGCTCGAAAACCGGGGTAAACGGCTGGATCGCATGGTAGAAAAACACCAGTACCGCGACGGCGACACCCACCTGGCCGCCTATGAATGGAAGGCCATCAATGGCTATTATCAGGGTAACCTCAAGCGCTCAGACACGCGGGAGATGCAGGCCATGCTTGACCATCTCGACCGGTTTTTCATCGTAGAAAAACTTCGCCACGCCTGCCAGCTCACCGCTAACATGATGGTGATGAATACCCATTATGAGTTCCTACTGCTGGAGCCCGTGCTGGACTTTTTGAACGGAGAGGCAGGCAGCCAACTACTCAACGAAACGGTAGAACCCAGCATCGACTGCTACTACCACATCCTGATGAGCCTGCGGGAGCCCGACGACGTAAGCCACTACGAACGGATGCGCTTTTACCTCGATGAAAGCTTCGACCGCCTACCCTACGACCACCAGAAAGACCTCTACGGCTTCGCGTCCAACTATTGCATTCAGCGGATTATGACCGGACACGCAGATTATCGCGTGGAGCTTTTGAGCCTTTACCGCCGGGGGCTGGACACGGGCATCATTTACAATAAGGATATCATCAGTGAGTGGGACTATAAAAACATCGTAACCCTCGGCTCCGCCACCGGGGAACACGAATGGACCGAGCGCTTCATTGAAGATAACCGTGAGCGCCTGCCCGAACGCGAACGGGACAATGCCTACGCCCTCAACAAAGCCCAATTCCTCTACAGTCTCAAGCGCTACGACGAAGCGACTGACCTGCTCATCACCGTTTCCGACTCCGACGTAAAGGTGCACCTTGCCCGGGTGCTGCTGGAGGTAAGAATCGCCTACGATCAGGCGGACCAGGAATACGCCCTTAATTTGCTGGAGACCTTCCGTCTTTATGTCCGTCGCAATAAGAATATCAGCGTTAAAGACAAGCGCAGCTATACCAACTACGTCCGCTTTACGAAACAACTCGTCAACCTAAAACATCAGGCCGACTTTATGGACCGGAAGAGCTACGACAAGAAACTCTCCTCCCTCCACCAAACCATCGGGGAAACGGATCCGCTGGTCGCGAAGCAGTGGTTAATGCGGGAGAGTGTGGGGGTAGACGGTAGTCGGTAGTTTGGTAGACGGTAGTCGGTAGTTTGGTAGTCGGTAGTCGGTAGACGGTAGAATCCTTCTTTTTACATTTCTACCGTCTACCGTACTACCGTCTACAACTCTACAGTCTACCTTTGCCCCATGGCAAGAGAAAGAGAAGATCTCATTTATGGTCGCCACCCGGTGCTGGAGGCTTTACAGTCTGGTAATCCGGTCGACAAAGTTTTTCTGCAGCAGGGAACCCGGGGCGAATTCGAGAAAGAGTTACGCAATCTCTGTAAGACGATGGAGGTCCCCTTCACGATCATCCCCCAGGCGAAGCTGCAACGGATGGTGAGAGGTAACCACCAGGGCGTGGTGGCCCAGTTAGCGGCAGCTGCCTACCAGAAAACGGAGAACCTGCTTCCCATGATCTACGAGCAGGGAGAAACGCCCCTGTTGTTGTTGCTGGATGGTGTGACGGATGTACGCAACCTGGGGGCCATTGCCCGCTCGGCCGAGGTATGTGGCGCTCATGGCATCATCATCCCCCAAAAGAATAGTGCCGGCCTGACGCCGGACGCCGTAAAAAGCAGCGCCGGGGCGCTGCTGCGACTGCCGGTCTGTCGCGAGAAAAGCCTGGTCAACACCGTAGAGACCTTACAGATGAGTGGGGTAAAAGTCATCGCCAGCGACCTGAAAGCCGATAAAATGCTGCACGAGCTGGAGCTTACCGAACCGCTCTGTATTGTGATGGGAGCGGAGGGGGAAGGTATCTCCACGGGCGTAGCCCGGGCGGCGGATGAGACCTTCAAAATTCCGCAGGCGGGCACACTCAACAGCCTTAACGTGAGCGTGGCGGCAGGAATTCTGCTTTATGAGACGATGCGAAAGCGGATGGGGCTGGGGTAGTAGTGTAGTAATGTAGACGGTAGTAATGTAGTGGCTACCGCAATTGGAAGGAGGGAGAATGTGACGGGTTGCCGCATGTGGGAGGGCGGGAAAAGTTCACCACTCAATACCGTACTTTTTGATGACGTGATCGATCTGTTCAGCATCCAGGTAGCGGCAGCGGAAGGCGCGTTTGCCGTTCATGTATTCCTTGAATGGAATTTTATCCCGCAGAAAAAAACTGGTTAAGCGCCTTATCTCTTCTTCTTTGAAGACAAAAGGGATTTTCACCTTCCTCGGAAACTTGTTAAAAGTAATCCAGGAATTATAAGGGCTGTCAGGTTTAGCGTTCTCAGGTGTTCTGTAGTGTATCTCAAGATCCCGCCAGGTGTACGACTCGTACACCTGACGCCGCCGGTAAGGGTCCCGGACGGTCACTCGTCCTCCTGAAAAGACAATACTTCCCTGTGCTCCAGTCACCCATTCGTCAGGTGAGCGCAGCGCATGGCTGAATACGGCTGTTAACCGCCCTATTGATTCCTGCAAGGGGTTGGCGTATACCGAACCATTCCACCAGGCCTTCCACCCAATGGGGGCATTACCTTTCCTTTTGTCAGAAGACATCGGTGAAGGTTTAAGAAATATACCCTGGAGTTCGTATTTCATGAAGTGACAAAAGTGTAGCTAATGTACTAAGCGACGGGCCTGTTCCCTCCCTGCTATCCAACAAACTTTTGCACCTGCGGCCGCGCCTCTGCTGAACTTGCCGGAAGTGCCCCTCAATTCCCTGCTGCTTAACCCGTACCTTTGCGGCCGCAACCAAGGGAGTCTCCCGGTGGTTGTATTTTACCAAGCCTTTTACATTATGGATATCGTAGCCATCGTCGGCCGGCCGAACGTCGGAAAATCAACGCTTTTCAACCGATTGATCGGGGAAAAAGTCAGCATTGTCGATGACCAGAGTGGGGTGACCCGCGACCGGCAGTATGGACAATCTGACTGGAACGGTAAAGAATTTGCCGTGGTAGACACCGGAGGCTTCGTGCGCAACAGCGACGATGTTTTCGAGGCTGCCATCCGTGACCAGGTAGAAATCGCTATTGACGAAGCCACCGTCATTATCTTTATGGTAGACGTAGCTACTGGTCTTACGGACCTCGACGAGCAAGTAGCCCGTATGCTTCGTAAGGCAAAGAAGCCCGTCATTCTTGCCGTCAATAAAGTGGATAACCACGCACGGCAGCTGGAGGCCAACGAGTTTTGGTCTCTTGGTTTTGAGGAAACCTTCTTCCTCTCTTCCGTTACCGGCTCTGGCACGGGCGATTTGCTGGATGCGGTAGTGGAACACGTTACTAACCACGTGGAAGAACCGTCGACCATTCCTCAAATTGCCATCGTTGGCCAGCCTAACGCTGGCAAATCAAGCTTCGTCAACGCCCTGCTTGGCGAAGAGCGTAATATTGTGACGGACATCGCCGGCACCACCCGCGATAGCATCAACAGCTACTACAATAAATTCGGGCACGAATTTAATCTGGTCGACACGGCCGGCATCCGTAAGAAAGCCAAGGTTTACGAAAACCTGGAGTTTTACTCCGTCATGCGCGCCATCCGCGCCATCGAAAAAGCGGACATCATTGTGCTAATCATTGATGCGACCGACGGGGTGGAAAGTCAGGACCTCGCCATCTTCCGGATCGCTCAGAAGCGAAACAAAGGAGTGGTTATTGCCGTCAACAAGTGGGACCTGGTAGAAAACAAGGAGACCAATACGGCCCGGGATTTCGAGAAGACGATTACCGAAAAATTCGCGCCTTTCAACGATCTCCCCGTCATATTTATGAGTGTGCTGGAGAAGCAGCGGATCATGAAAGTAGTGGAAGCCATCGGGCAGGTACACGAAAACCGAAGCCGCCGCATCCCTACCAGCCAGCTTAATGACGTTATGCAACGCGTCATGAGCCGCTATGCCCCCCCCAGCTACCGTGGCCGGGAGATTAGCATTAAGTACGTCACTCAACTGCCGATAGCTTACCCGGCCTTTGCTTTCTACACTAATCATCCGCAGCACATCAAAGAAAGCTATAAGAACTACCTGGAGAATAAAATCCGGGAAGAATTTGACTTTACGGGCGTGCCGATTTCTTTGTTCTTTAGGAAGAAGTAGGGTTGGTTCTTTAGTATTTTGGAGCTACCGCGCGTCGGAGGCGTCGGAGGCGTCGGAGGCGAACAACGTAAATTGGCTTTAAACTAAGCACACATTGCCATCTGTAATACGCGGCAATGCCAAAGAACCAAAAGACTAAAGAACTAAACTAACAGCATGTCCTTCTCTCAATCCGTCCTGGATTTCCACTTCAAAACCCTGACGCCCGACTGGAAACTCCCCAAAGGCGTGGAGCTTCTTTTCCCGTTCGACGGAGAAGACACCCAGGCCTGCATGACGGCCTTTTACGAGAAGTATTTTGACGACGACAATCCCAGAATTTTCGTGGCGGGCATCAATCCTGGCCGCTTCGGTGCCGGTGTGACGGGTGTTCCCTTTACCGGACCCAAGATGTTAAGAGAAGAATGTAGCATTGAGCATCCTTTCACCAGCCGGCCGGAACTGAGCGCGGATTTCATCTATCGCTGGATCAATGCCATGGGCGGACCGGAAGCCTTCTACAAAGACTTCTACATCACCTCGGCCTGCCCGCTGGGCTTTGTCAAAAACGGTAAAAACTACAATTACTACGACGATAAAAAGCTGGAGAAGGCGATCCGTCCGCGGATCATCGAGAACTTCAACACCCAACTGGCTTTTGGCAGCAGGACGGACTTTCTGCTCTGTCTCGGAGAGGGAAAAAACTATAAATTCCTGAAGGCGCTCAACGACGAGCAAAAATGGTTCGGGGAAGTCATTCCGCTCTCCCACCCGCGTTTCGTCATGCAATACAAACGCAAAAGCCTGGATACTTACCTGGAGGATTATGTGGCGAAAAGCCAGCGGGCGCTGGGGTAGCCTGGTGGTCCTTGTAGTCTGGTAGGCTGCCGCATGTTGGAGGCGTTGGAAGCGAAAAGTAAACGCTTTCTGTATAGCTCTGAATTTCTTATTAAACGCTTAGAGCCTTACACCCGGAACCGGCTCCTGAGCAGTAAATAAATGATTGGGCCGAATAGTGGCAGCAGCAGAACGGCGTAGAGCATACCGTTGCCCAGGCCTGCATTGGCGCGGTCGGCGATGTCCTTACGGGCAATCCGCAGAATTGGCCAGTAGATGGCTACCGCAACGGCAAGAATACAGAGAAGAATGAGTGTATCTTTCATATCGGGTAAAGTTACAACGATGCTGACGGGCGCCTCGTTCAACTACTCTGCCACTTCTTCGTTTAGTGGGCATGACAAGCTTACAAAAAGGCGATGCCGCCCCCGACTTTTCCGGTACCCTCCACGATGGCAGTACCGTTTCTCTGGCTGATTATGCTGGCAAGAAACTCATCATTTTCTTTTATCCTAAAGACGACACGCCCGGCTGTACGGCCGCGGCCTGCTCCCTGCGTGACAACTTCGGGGAACTAAAGGCAAAAGGTTATGAACTGCTGGGCGTTAGCCCTGACAAGCCGGCGAAGCACCAGAAATTCATTGACAAGCACTCCCTGCCGATGCCCTTGCTGGCCGACGAAGAACACAAAATGATGGACGCCTACGGCACCTGGGGGCCGAAGAAATTCATGGGCCGCGAATACGATGGTGTGCTACGCACTACCTTTGTGATTGATGAAAACGGCATAATTGACCGGGTGTACACCAAGGTAAAAACCAAGGTACACGCGGAGCAAATTATGGCCGACGAAGCGTAACCTACCTAATTAATCTCCCCAATCGGTCAACTAAGCTTTATACTGGAAGGTATCCGTGCCGGTCTGCTACTGGCACTGCTGGTGGGGCCACTGCTGGTACTATTATTGCAAATGAGTTTGCGGCGAGGCACACTGGCAGCCTTCACCGCAGCTTTAGGTATTTGGGTAAGTGACATCTCATTGATTGCCGTCACTCATTACGGAATTGGTGGCCTCTCTTCTGTTCTTAACACCAGTTACTTTGAAGAAATGGTGGGATCCATCGGCAGTGTAATTCTGCTGATCACCGCTGCAATTATGTGGTTCAGGGACCCGCCGGACTTGTCAGAGGAACGGGAAATACCCAGCAAAAGAGGGCTCTTAAGTGCCTTTGCGCAGGGCTTTGCGATCAATACTTTCAACCCCTTCACCATCGGCTTTTGGTCCTTGTTCACCGTTACCCAGGTGCACGATCGGGGCCTCAACGACGCCAATGCCTGGGCCATTTATGGCGGCATATTACTGACGATCGTTATTACCGATTCCATCAAGGTGCTGGGCGCCCGTAAACTGCGGGACATGCTTACCCCGAGGGTCATTCTGCAGGTACAGCGCCTGGGGGCGCTGGCGCTGGGGGCATTTGGAGTCGTGCTGGGGGTAAGGGTTTGGTTGGGGTAGCAATACGTTGTCAAATGGGGCGCGGGACCGCAGGTGCAGGGGAAGAGGTCTTTAAAAAGCAGTGCCTGAAGTACCACCCCCTCCTACTACCTTACCTGTTTTTTGAGCCAATTGCTTTAAATTAGTTGGGCGAATGACCTCCAAAGCCCTGTTCCTCCTACTAATTCTTATTGCCAGTATTTTCTGCGCCATCAACATCGGCTCGGCGGAAGTACACGCCTGGGACGAAGCCCGCCGCGGCATCAATGCCCTCAGGATGCTACAGACCGCTGACTGGTGGAACTACCGTTTTCTGGACCAGACTGACAGCTTCAACACTAAGCCTCCCCTCTTCACCTGGGTACTGGCCTTAAGCTTCAAATGGTTTGGAGTAAATATCTGGAGCCTTCGGTTGCCCTCTTTATTTGCGATGCTCGCCTATCTGACCTACCTGTGGTTATGGATAAGAAACTGGCAAAACGGCCAGCTAGCTAACACAGTCCTCGGCATCCTGATTTCCGTCAATGGCATCATTGGCTTCCACGTCGCTCGTGCGGGAGATACGGACATGCTCTTCCTCCTCTTTCTTACCATTGGGCTGGGCGAGCTTTTCCGGTATCTCAACGAAGCAAAAGCCATTCGGCTGTATTATGCGCTCGGAGCAATCCTGTTGGCTTTCCTCACCAAAGGAGTAGCCATCGCACTGATTATCCCCGGTGCAATGGCCTACGTTTGGCGAAGAAGAGCGGTGTGCCAACAAAAATTTCGCCCAGTCTTACTCGTGCTCGGAACTGCCATTGCAGCGGGTTTTCTGGCTTATTTACTCTGCAGCCAGTTTGGCCTGGCAACTGATTATGCGAACGGGCAAAAAAACCTGTGGCAAGCCATGTTCCTGACCGACGGAGTAGAGCGCTTCAGCAACTCCGAATTTGAATCTGGTTATCATTGGGATTTTCTCCTGGTAGCCCTCGACCTCGGTTTCGGTCCGTGGATCTACCTTTTGTATGCCGCACTAATTCTCCTTCCAATCACCATTGGCTGGAAAGCCTTCTACCGTTGGGTGAAAAAAGACGAGCTTCTCGTTTTTAGCTTCCTCCTTTTTTGCTCGGTCGGGTTTCTGTTGACGATGAGCCAAAACAAACATCAATGGTACCCCGCTCCGGTTTATCCCTTTTTAGCCTACGCCTTGGCAAGGGCTATTCATTTCCTGTTTGAGTGGAAACGTTTTTTGGTTTATCCCATCTTATTGATATGGCTGGTGCTCATCGGTTTTAAAGTCAGGCACCACTATCATGACCAAGACGCAATAAGACCACTAACGAAAAGCTGGGAAGACGAGCTGCTGAACAACGCCTCCGTAGCGGTACCCAACAATGTTCCCCAGCAACTACTCTTTCATTTGTACCTCCGTAACCCCAGACTCCAAATCGTAACGGGAGAGGCGTCAGCCGACCTATGGTTACAAAAAGGAGATTGTCAGGATAAAATCCTGGGCTATTGCCTCGAATAAGTCCCTGCTCTTTATTTTAACACCCTCTTATGCATCCACTTATCCGTTTTCACGTTCCTATCTTTGCAAACTCAAGCCAAACTACTATGCGCACGCTGCTACTTACCCTTGCCTTTGTTTTCGTTGCCGGAGCCAGCCTTCAGGCACAAGACACGAATCTTTGGAAGACACTCTCCAAAATTACCTACGAGAAAAAGTTCGATGAGCTACTCGGCTTCAAGGTGGATGTGCCCGTGTTCAGCGAAGGCATTCAGGCGCTGGAAGGAGAGATGGTGGAAGTAAGTGGCTACATCGTTCCCGTTGAAGGATATAAGAGTCATACGGAGTTTGTCTTCAGTGCTTACCCCTACAACATGTGTTTCTTCTGCGGCGGGGCTGGCCCCGAGACAGTGATGGAGGTCACCAGCACCGAACCTGTGAAGTACAGCACCGAGCGCATCAAACTACGCGGCAGGCTGGCGTTGAACAGTGACGACATCAACCGACTGATGTATGTGCTGACGGAGGCGACGGTTATTAAGGGTAGCGACGAAGGGGCGGGGAAGTAGGTCCTTTTTTCGGGTACAAGTACAGATGTACCCGAAAACCAAACCTTCGTATCTTGGGTACATCTGTACTTATACCCGAAAACCATCTGACTTCCCCCTTTAGGGTACAACTGTAGATGTACCCGAACCGCCCAAACTCCTTTCCCCTTGCGCCCACATTCAGCCTTCCGCCCATTACTTAGCCTCCTGTTTATCCTTCTGCTTACCGCCTGTGGAGAGGATGCTGCCGTAGACACGCCCTCTGCACCTGCGGCCGCGCCTGCGCCAAAATCAGAAGCCAAGCCCGTACCCGCCTTCAACCGCGACAGCGCCTACGCCTACGTCGCCCGCCAGGTGGCCTTCGGCCCCCGCATGATGAACACCCCGGAGCACGACGCTACCGGGGAATGGCTCGCCGGCAAACTGAAAGAATTCGGCGCCGTCGTTGAACTGCAAACCTTCACCGCCAACGGCTACAAGGGCACCAACATCATTGGTCGCTACAACCCTCAGTCAACTGACCGGCTTCTGCTGGCCGCTCATTGGGACACCCGCCACGTAGCCGACAGCCAACTCGAAGACGACCCCACCGCCATCGTCATGGGTGCCGATGACGGTGCCAGCGGCGTCGGCGTCCTCCTCGAAGTAGCCCGGCAACTCGGCCTCTCCACTCCCGATATCGGCGTCGACATCATCTTTCTCGACGCAGAAGATCAGGGCGACTCCGGTAATGCTGACAGCTGGGGCCTCGGCGCCCAGCACTACGCCAAAACCGTGAAAGCCCCCAAACCACGCTACGGCATTTTGCTCGATATGGTCGGCGCACGCAACGCGCGATTCGCCATCGAAGGTTACTCCAAAACCAACGCTCCCGAAGTGGTAAAGAAAGTCTGGAACATGGCTGCAGGAATGGGCTTCGGAAGCTATTTCCCAAAGGAAGACGGAAGCCCCGGAGTAACTGACGACCACTTTTTTATCATGCGGGATGCAGGCATCCCCATGGTGGACATCATCAATCACCGCCCCGAAACTCAAAGTGGTTTCGTCGCCCACTGGCACACCGGCGATGACAACATGGATAATATCGACAAGCGCACCCTACGCGCCGTCGGCCAGGTCGTCCTCGCAGTAGTCTATAATGAGGCGGCCGGGAAGATATGAGAGTGAATGCAGGAATGGTCGAATGAAAGAATATGACGTACATTCACTTATTCATTCTCTCATTCTCTCCTTCCCCCATTCTCTCATTCTCTCCTTCCCCCATTCACTCATTCTCTCCTTCCCCTATTCAATAATTCACCCATTCGTACATGCGGGAAACCGAATTCATAGAAAAGAACCAAAAGAAGTGGAAACGCTACGAGCGTGCCCTGGACAACGACGAGCAGGACCCCGAACTGCTCAACCAATTGTACGTCCACACCACGGATGATCTTTCCTACTCCCGCACCTTCTATCCCAACCGTTCGGTTCGCGTTTACCTCAACGGACTGGCACAACGGACCTTTCTGCACATTTATCGGGGCCGACGGGGAGAAACCAGTCGCTTTTTCACCTTCTGGACGGACGAACTACCCCGGGTAGTTTTCGCCCAACGCCTCCCGCTCCTGATCTCACTGGGCGTTTTCGTCTTGGCCATGCTCATCGGCATTGTGAGTTACCGCATTGATTCGGGCTTCGCCGAAACCATCCTCGGGGAGTACTACATGGACATGACCCGGGAGAACATCCAAAGCGGAGACCCGATGGCAGTCTACAAGCAGATGTCTCCCTTCAACATGTCTTTACGGATCACGTTGAACAACATCTTCGTAGCCTTCATGACCTTTATTGCCGGGGCTTTCTTTGCCGTTGGCACCATCGTACAGTTGATCCGCAACGGGGTTATGCTGGGCGTTTTTCAGTATTTCTTCTACGATCAGGGGATTTTTCAGGAAAGCTTCCTCACCATCTGGATCCACGGTGCGCTGGAGATCAGCAGCATCGTCATTGCCGGCGGAGCCGGACTGGCCATGGGCCGGGGCTTGCTTTTCCCGGGCACCCACTCCCGGCTAACGGCCTTCCGCAACTCCGCCCGCGACGGGCTCAAGATCATGCTCGGCACCGTGCCGCTGTTCATCATTGCTGGCTTTCTCGAAGGCTACCTCACCCGGCATACGGAGCTGGCCGATGGCATTCGGGCGATGTTCATCATTCTCTGTTTCGCCTTTATTCTCTGGTACTACGTATTCTACCCGCGCCGCGTTGCGGCGAGGCCGCGGCTGGAGGAAGAAGCCGTTGCCAGAGTAGCAAGGGTAGACACGGAGAAGGTGAAGCTGAAACAGATCCGTACATCAGGAGACAACCTCACGACCGTCTTCAGCATGCTGCGTTCCAATGCAGGCTTACTCTTCGGCGGTATATTTGTCATCACCCTGGGTTTCTGCTTACTCTCTTTTTACTTCTACGGCTCCAACTCCAGCACCCGCTATATTTTTGACGGCAGCTTCCTGGGAGATTTTCATAACGTACATGAGCTGACCACCAGCTTTTCCCGGGATCGTGGTTTTCTTTATCTGCTACTCGTGGCCGCTGGATTTTACGGATTGCTTCGCTTATCATTCGAAATCTTCTGGAAGTCAACTGACATCGAGCTGCTTCCCGCCAGTTGGCGATCCGAAGCCTTCCTCTATCTGGTTTGCACAGCCATCGCCGTAGGCTTTGCATTCAGCGGAACCATTGCCGGGCTGTTTGCCTTTCTCCTACTCCCCTTTCTGATGACCTTCGCCTATGCGGGCTATTCCGGGCTAGCGTCTCCGCAGGAGACTTTTAAGTTTGTGTACACCAACATTCTCTCGGCCTATTCCAACTTTTTGCTCATCATCATTATGGCAGTACCCTGCATGTGGCTGCTGGACACCACAGTAGGCAGCCTCATTTTTGCCTTCCTCGATTGGATCTTTTATGCCGACAGCATCACGATCGACAACGCCAACGTTGTCTTGCAGGCCATTAGCTACTGGTTCTTGTTTGGCATCGTATTCTGCATTTGGGCGCTGTCCTTCTCGCTGAACTTCTATCACCTCCGGGAAGTGGAAAGAGCTGATGGACTATTGGAACGCATCGAGAGTGTTGGGACTAAGCGCCGCATCCGGGGGATGGAAATGGAATGACCTGTGCTAAAAGAGCTCCTTTTGGGGCGCCCCGCGCAGGTGCAAAGGGAGTTTGTAGCTGGCAATGAGCACCCTACAAACAATTATTTGGCAACAGCAAGGATTTTCCAGCTGAAAAGTACGTTTAGGCGACGTAAAATCACGTTATTTGCTCGCTGTTAAGTAATCCTCGAACCGAAGGTGCCCGTTGGCGTTACCCAAGGTAAGAATGAATGTAAGTGCATTCACTGACTAACCAACAAAACAAAGCTTTTAAAGATACCCGATCAGATGGAATCCCTTAAGAAAAAATTTGCCGCTAAGGCACTTGCCCTTTACACCGAAATGCGTGCTATTAATAAAGAGCACGGTGAACGAAAAATGGACGAGGTAGTGTTGCGGCAAATCACCGGAGGTGCCCGCGGCATAAAAATGATGCTCTGGGAAACCAGCCAACTCGATGCTAATGAAGGCATTCGTTTCCGGGGTTATTCCATTCCTGAAATCAAGAAGCTATTGCCCTCCGGCCCACAAGGAGAGCCAAAGCCCGAAGGCTTATTCTGGCTCATGCTCACCGGAGAGATTCCAACCGCAGAAGAAGTAAACGACCTGACTAAAGACTGGCAGAGCCGCTCCGATCTTCCACAGCAGGTTATGACCAGTCTTGACGCGCTACCCGATGATGCTCACCCGATGACACAGTTCACGATCGGCATCATGGCTATGCAGTCTGACAGTATTTTCAGCCGTCGCTACGCCGAAGGCATGAGTAAAACTGATTACTGGGATGCCTGCTACGAAGACAGCATGAACCTCATCGCCCGTCTGCCCCGCGTAGCGGCCTACATTTACCGCCGGTCATTCCACGGCGGAGATCATATTCCGGCCGACAAGAGCCTCGACTGGGCAGCCAACTTCGCTCACATGCTGGGCAACGACGATGAAGACTTCCGCAGCCTCATGCGTCTTTACCTCACGATCCACGCTGACCACGAAGGTGGTAACGCTTCAGCGCACACTGTCAATCTCGTTGGCTCTACGCTTAGTGACCCCTACCTGTCTTTCAGCGCAGGCATGAACGCCCTGGCCGGCCCGCTTCACGGCCTGGCCAACCAGGAAGTCATCAAGTGGATCTTCGAAATGATCGAAAACCTCGGTACCAAGACGCCCACCAAAGAACAGATTGCCACCTACGTGCAGGAAACGCTGGACGCAGGTAAGGTTATCCCGGGTTACGGCCACGCCGTTCTTCGCGAGCCTGACCCCCGCTTCACGGCGCAGCGTCGCTTTGCTGAAGAGTACATCAAAGGCAGTGACCTGATCGAAACCGTCTGGAAGATTTTTGATACCGTTCCTCCCATGCTTCAGGCACTTGGCAAAGTCAAAAACCCCTGGCCTAATGTTGATGCTCACTCTGGCGCCTTGCTCGTTCACTACGGCATCAAGGAATACAGCTACTACACCGTCCTCTTCGGTGTGAGCCGCGCCCTGGGTGTACTCGCCGCGGGCATTTGGAGCCGCGCACTGGGAATGCCGCTGGAGCGACCAAAATCCGTTACCAGCGACTGGATCAAGGCTCAGCTCAAAGACGCATAATTTCACCGTCAGGATTTGCGGCGGCTGCTTACCTTACCGCCGCAAATCCTAACCGTTTTACCATATTCTAACCATAATGAACGTTCCAGACCATCTCTTCTACACCGAAGAACACGAGTGGGTCCTGATTGAAGGAAACACGGCCACCATCGGCATCACCGACTTTGCCCAGGAAGCCCTGGATGAGCTCGTCTATGTTGAAGTAGACACCGTTGGCGAAGATCTCGACCGTAATGACGTTTTCGGCACCGTTGAAGCCGTCAAAACAACCAGTGAGCTCTTCCTCCCCCTACCCGGCAAAGTCCTCGAGTTCAACAGTGAACTCGACGAAAACGAAGGGGACAACCCAACGCTGGTCAACGAAGACCCCTACGGCAAGGGCTGGATCATCAAATTAGAGCTGGCTGACGCTGATGATCGCGACGGACTACTCACCGCGGAACAATACCAGGAACTTATTTCCTGATTTTTTTGCGCACTCCCCCACCAAAAACAAAAAGCGAGGCATCTAGCCTTAACAACCGCCGTTTACAACGGTTTGCGGCGGTAGCATACGGTCTTTTGCTGGCTTATGTTAGTCTTGCCCCTGGCACGAAACTACCGGCAATTCCCGACTGGAGTACGCTTTTTTCGCCCGACAAGGTCGCTCATTTTGGTGCTTACGCCATTTTTGCGTTATTATTGTCGGTCTTATACTCCGAACGCGGAGCAAAAGGCATCCTTTTCGCTGTTTTCATCGCTGCGGCCTACGGCACTTTGATGGAGTTTTTACAGGCAGTGGCAGGTACCGGAAGAAGTTTTGACCCCGTTGATATGGTCGCTAATCTACTCGGCGCAATACTCGGCGGTTTGCTCTTTTTCCTTTTCTATTATTTCAAAAATAAAATCTCTGCTCCGGCGGAGATTAACGAATAACTTTTTTAAACCCGATAGTCATGGATATCTCAATCTCGGGAGGTGCACTGGCTATCACTCTGGCAGTAATGCTCGCCGCTTTTATCGGCATGATCTTCTTCATGAGATCTGTCTATAACAAGCGAACCGAGAAAGCGCTCCAGGGTGATTACCAGGAAGCTGACAACGCTAACAAATCTTACATCGCTAACCGTGCGAAGTACGAACGCTTAGACGTTTTTGGCCTCAGTTCCACCTTCTTCAACTTTGGCCTGGCGCTTGCCGTCGGTGTCTCACTGCTAGCCTTCGGCTGGACGCAGTACTCCAAGGAAATTTATATTCCCGATGGCGCTCTCGAACTCGAAGAAGAGATCGAAGTAGAGCCGCCACGTACTGCAGAACCACCCCCACCACCACCGCCGCCACCACCGCCGGTGATTGAGGAAGTTCCCGAAGAAGAGTTGATTGAAGAAGATCCACCGAAATTCGAGGATATGACTGCGGAGGAAGATATGGCTAATAATGAGCCACCGCCGGAAGTGAAGGAAGAGAAGGCTCCGCCTCCACCCCCACCACCACCGCCACCACCACCAGCTCCGAAGGTGGAAGAGATCTTTAAGGTCGTAGAGCAAATGCCGCTCTTCCCCGGTTGTGATGACCTGGGCAGCTACGCTGAAAAGAAGGCTTGTGCTGACAAAAAGATGCTCGAATTCATCTACGGTAACATCAAGTACCCCGCCATTGCCCGTGAGAACGGTGTTGAAGGTATGGCCGTTGTTTCTTTCGTTGTAGAGAAAGACGGTAAGGTAACCGATGCTAAAGTAGTGCGTAACCCCGGTGCAAAAACCGGTGAGGAAGCATTGCGTGTAGTAGAACTCATGAATACCAAGGGCCTGAGATGGACGCCTGGTCAGCAGGGTGGACGTAACGTACGCGTACAGTTCAACCTTCCCGTAAAGTTCAAGCTCGAGTAATCGCGCTTAGCTGATAAAAACAGAAAGCCGGTGTTTCCCGAAAGGGAGGCGCCGGCTTTTTACGTTGGCCCGTATTGGCCAATCTTTATACCTTCGCTACTATCATACTCTCACTACTACCATACTACAAATACTATGTCTTTCCCTCGTTTAGGAATTCTTGGCGGCGGCCAGCTCGGAAAAATGCTCTGTCAGGCCGGTGCGGATTGGCACCTGCCCATTCATGTCCTCGACCTGAACCATAGCTTCCCGGCCGCTAATTACGCCACGAAGTTCACCTCCGGTGATTTCCGAAACAAACAGGACGTGCTGGAATTTGGCCGCAGGATGGACGTTGTCACCATTGAGATTGAGCATATTGATACTGCCGCTTTGCACCAGCTCGTGGAAGAAGGGATTAAGGTATACCCCCAGCCACACATCATTGACCTGATCAAAGACAAAGGGCTGCAGAAACAGTTCTACGCCGAAAACGACATTCCTACCTCTGACTTCAGGCTTTACAATGATGCTTCGGAAGTATCGTCCGCAGTAGCGGCGGGCCAGCTGGCCTTGCCCTTTGTGCAAAAAGCGCGAACGGGAGGTTATGACGGTCAGGGCGTTGCCGTGATCCGGAATTCGGAAGACTTAGAGACGAAGTTACTCGACGTTCCCTGCCTCGTGGAAACGATGGTTGATATTGACAAAGAGTTAGCCATCATTGTTGCCCGCTCGCCCTCCGGCGAGATGCGGGTGTTCCCGACAGTAGAGATGGAATTTCACCCAACTGCTAACCTGGTAGAGTTTCTCGTTTGCCCCGCGGCCGTAGACAGTGACACCGATGCGCGGGCTGCGGCGCTTGCCCGGCAGGTAACGGAGCAGATGGGCATTGTTGGCCTGCTGGCCGTTGAGCTATTCCTTACGCCGGAAGGAGAGATTCTGGTAAACGAAGTCGCACCGCGGCCGCACAACAGTGGCCACCACACCATCGAGGCCTGCGTTACCAGCCAGTATGAACAACATCTCCGGGCCGTATTGGACCTTCCGCTGGGGGCTACGGACCTCCTTCGTCCGGGGGCGATGATCAATTTGCTCGGTGCAGAAGACCATAGCGGGCCAGCCGTGTATGAGGGTTGGGAAAAACTCCTGAGCCTCCCCGAAGTATACCCCCACCTCTACGGCAAGGCAGATACCCGCCCCTTCCGGAAGATGGGCCACGTAACCGCTCTGGGTGACACCGTAGAGATGGCCCGCCAGCGGGCCGCCGCCGCCAAGGAGGCCGTACGAATCATAAGCCGATAGCTCCTCCCGGAAATAACTGCATGATTTTCTTTTACTCGGAGTACCCCTTTCCCGCCGGAAACGCTGGGGATGGGCGGGGAATGCCGTATGAATAGGACCAATAACAAGCATGATTCAGGGGCGCTGCCGCAGGTGCGAAGAGAGCGTTGAGAAAGCAGAGTGGGATCATTCAGGGCGCTGAGCGCCCGTTTTCCAGAACAAATGAGAATTATTTTCATTTTTTTTCTACTCCACTTAAAACCAGCTAAATCTGCTATAAGTCAACAAACAAGGGGTCTTTCAGACGATTAATGAATGTTCGAACATCTTTTATTCGTGACAAACGATCCCGCCCGGCGTCAAAAAAACCAACGCTGGGTTTAAAGAAGTATCTTTGCCCGCTAAGTTTTTAAATTTTTCCATTATGAAAGAAGGAACAGTAAAGTTCTTCAATGAGACCAAGGGATTTGGTTTCATCGCCCCGGATGACGGCGGCAAAGACGTTTTCGTTCACGCCAACGGCCTGATCGACGACATTCGCGAAGGCGACAAAGTAAGCTTCGAAGTAGAAGAAGGTCGTAAAGGCCCTAATGCTGTCAACGTAAAGGTTGTCTAAGTTTAACTTAATCCAAGAATAGAGAAGGCCGGCTTTCGGGTCGTGCCCCATCTTTTCGCAAGACGGTGCCTAGTAGCAGCAATCACTGATGGCAAGCACCAGCCATCCGGTTACCTCCAAGGTGATATGCCCGGAGTAGTTCTCTTCTCCCCCCCTTCCCCCAAGCGCTTTTGCCCTTGCTTTGAAAATTACCTTTTCCCCTTTAACACGCTCCCCTCCCCCGCCAGTCCATACGACTTTACGTCTGATTTCTGCTCCCTTCGTCGATCCTGGCAGGGTTTACTTATAAAGTTTGGTTAAGAAATGGTGCAGGTCGCGCAGGTAAGACTAATTTGGTGGCCTTAAGCCACTTCCCATGCGATTCCTTACCCTGCTTTTATTAACCTTTCTCTGCACCTGCGTCAGCGCCCAAAGCCTCTCCGGCAGAATAACGGACGCCGAAACCGGAGATCCTCTGCCCTTCGCTTCCATCTACGTACAGGAAACCCAGAGCGGGGCCGCCAGTAATGCTGACGGCTACTTCCAGGTAAAACTCAAGGGCGGAAACAACACTGTCGTATTCCAATACCTGGGTTACCAGACCCAGGTGAAAAACATCTCGGGAAGCCGTACGATGGACGTTAAGCTCGTGAGTGAGGCTCTGGAACTGCAGCAGGTAGAAATCATTAGCGGTGGCGAAGACAAAAGTTACTCCGTCATCCGCCGGGCGATCTCTAAAGCAGACTATCACCGTAATCAGCTGGACAGCTATACCGCAGAAGTGTACATTAAGGGCACCGGGAAGGTCAACAAGATTCCAGGGCTGATACGCGCGATGGTTTCAAAAGAAGACAAAAAAGAAATTGATGAAACCCTGAAGCGGCCGTTCACCTCAGAATCCACCAGTAAAGTAAAGTACACCCGGCCGAACAATTATGAGCAGGAGGTACTCTCTAAACTTGAAGTAGGCGAGTCCGACTTTGACGCGGCCCAATATCTTTTCACCTCCTTTTACGATCCGCTCGTGGCAGGAGAGATCATCAGCCCACTTAATCCCAAAGCCTTTGGCTATTACAAGTTTGAGCTCGAAGGTGTTTTTGTTGACCGGGACGAGCTGATCAATAAGATCAAGGTTATTCCCCGCAGCCGGGGGGAAGATGTGTTTGAAGGCTACGTTTATATCGTGCAGGACGATTGGTCATTGCACAGCCTGGACCTGACAACCTATAAACTGGGGTTTCAGATCGACATTACCCAGAACTTTGCTGAAGTGGAAGAGCACGTCTGGATGCCCGTAACGACAACCCTCGATGCCGCAGGACAGATCTTTGGCGTTGCCTTCGAGTATCACTACCTCAGCACCGTAAGCGACTACCAGCTGGAGCTCAATGAAACGCTCGGGGGATACGTAGAGGTTATTGATGAAAAGACTCAGCCAGAAATTGCCCGGCGAACGAAAAAAGCTACCGAAGTATCCGATCTGGAAGCCCGGCTGGCGGACGGTGGTGAAATTACCCGGAAAGACCTGAGAAAGCTCATGCGGTCCTATGAGAAGGAAGAGCGGGAAAAATCCGAAGAACCGGAAGTTGTCAGTAATTACAGCTATAAAGATGACAGTACGGTCACCATTGTGACGGACACGGCTGCCTGGGCTAAAATTCGTCCGGTTCCGCTAACGGATCAGGAGAAACTCGCCTATTTCATTTCGGACAGTCTGGAACAGGTTGACCGGATCGCCAAGGTCGAATCCACCAATAGTGGAGAGTCAGAAATAAAGATCAAAGCGCCGGGAGATACCGGGAAGAAGAGAAAGAACCCTCACCTCCGGACCAGCTTTTTCCCCGATCCTTTTTTCAACCCCGTTGAGGGATATGCCTTAGGGGGAAGAATCGGCTTCAGAAATACCCGTAAGAAATACAGAATCGGCATTACGCCCCGCTACGGCCTGAGTTGGGAGCGGCTAAGTTTACAGGGAGACCTGAAAATTGGCAGAAGCGGAGGCGACAATAACGAGCCCAGGTTTCAGTTAACGGGCGGCCGCTTCCTGCGGCAGTTTGACAGCCGTCCGGCCATTGAGCCCTGGATCAGCACTTACACCAACCTCTTCAACGGGAAAAATTTCATCCGCCTCTATGAGCGCTCCTACGGGCAGTTTGACTACCGGAAGAACTATGGAGATGCTTTCCGGGCGGAAGTAACCCTGGCCTACGAAGATCGCAGGGCTGTAAGCAATACGAGCCAGCAGCGCTGGTTTGCCAAAGGGGAAGGAGCTTACGCCGCTAATGCACCCCTCAACGCCCAGTTGGGGACAGTAACGAACGTAAGCCCGGCCGCCACTGCCCGGCTCGGCTTCAGCTGGCGCCCGGGCCTCAGGTACCGGGTAGAAAACGGTAAGAAAGTGAAGATCGAATCCTCGGCCCCCACACTCTCCGCCAACATCAGAGCGGGACTGCCCGACATCGGAGAAAGTACGGCCGACTTCACGCTCCTGGAAGCGGCTTACCAGCATCGGTTCGACGTTGGCCGCAAAGGAAAAGTTGACCTGTTGATCAAAGGAGGTGCTTTCCTCAACAACGCCTCGGTTGACTTCCCGGACTTCCAGCACTTCTCCACCTCTGAAATTCTGCTCACCTCTCTGGACCCTATCGGCAGCTATCGCCTGCTGCCCTACTATCTGGAGAGCACCTCGGAAGAGTACCTCGAGTTTTATGGCCACTACCAATTCCGGAAATTCTTATTAACCCAAATCTGGAAACTCCACCTGCTGGGGCTAAAGGAGGATCTTTTCGTCAATTACCTGCATACACCTACCTCAGACAATTACACAGAGGTAGGCTACTCGATCGATAACATCTTCCGGATTTTCCGGCTTGAATTCGTAACGAGCTTTCGAGACCTTAAATATGATGATTTTGGCGTACGCCTAAGTGTTGCCAGTACTTTCGGGCGAAGCAACTAATGGCCTCCGTCAGCAGTTGTCAGGGTACATTATCATGGCAAGGAAAGGAAAAAATTATACGGACCGGATGAAAGGGCCGGTGGGTGAATGTGAACTTTGTACGCGGCAAAAGCCGCTGACGGAGCATCACCTGATTCCCCGCGCAGTTCACGGAAAAAAGTACTTCCTGAAATTATTCAGTAAGGAAGAAATGACCCATCGGCGTATTCGTATTTGCCGGCAGTGCCATAAGGGAATTCACCGGATCATCCCGGATGAAAAAGAGCTTGCCCGAAACTTCAATACTAAAGAAAGCCTTTTAGCGGATGAGCGGATTATCCGCCATGTGAGCTGGGTCGCGAAACAGCGGTAATGACAGGGCAATAGCAAGCTCCACGCAGGGACGCTACGAAGCCCCTTGAGCCAGGCTAAGCGGACCTCAAAGCGTCCCTGAAAGGACCTTCGAGCGTCCGCGTTATCCGAGTTTGCAATTGCCCTGGCGGTAATGGCTTTTGCCAGAACGCAAGTGTTCAATAAGAAAAGGCGAGCCTACCTGAGTAGACTCGCCCGAACATTAACCAAAAACCCAGCAAAAGACATGACCTTAGTTCTTGAGCATACCGTTTCACCAGGTGAAACGCTCGCAACGGAGGTATAATCGTCACTCGAAGGGCAGTTACTACAAGGAGCAACCACCTCGGTCTCACCGGGTGGTATGTTCGTTGTAGTAATTCGCTCGTCCCTTACGTAACTATGTTTTGGTTGTTAGAGCCAATAGCATTTTATTGCCTCTATTAATAAATAGCTTCTGAGGATAGGAATGTTCGGCCTGCACGCAAAAATTGAAAAGCAATTACAAACATGCCCGGGAGCCTTTACGTAATAGGACCAGACAACTCCGTGGAACTCCCCTTATCTTACGGGTAATCAAGTCGGCAGATACGGGTTCTACTCCGGTTGTCACATTAACCATTAACTACAAAAATTTTACCATTATGAAAGACACACTTCCTGCCATTAAAAAGAAGATCATTGCTCACCTTCTTGCTGAAAAGCAAGCTTCTTATGATAACATGATGAGTATGCAGAACTCGGAAATGTCCGGAGCTAAAAAAGAAAGTGAAGCTGACGGAGGTATGCTCAATGACGGCAAAAAAGATCAGGCGATGAACCGGATTGAAGCAAGGGCTTCCACCATTGACGCACTACAACGAGATATAAATGTCCTCAACGGTTTGGGCTCAATTGACCCTAATGAGGAGATCCAGTTGGGGGATGTCATCCAGACAGACAAAGGGAACTTCTTTGTAGCCGTTGCCGCGGATGAATTTCAGATAGACGGAACTTCCTATCGTGGTATTTCGACGGACAGCCCACTCTTTAAAGAGCTACAGGGTAAAACCGACGGAGACAAAGTAGAGATCAACGGTAATAGTTTTCAACTAATTTCCTCTTTCTAAGCAGTTTAGAAGCGATAAAAAAAGCCCCTCCGGAACCATAATCCGGTGGGGCTGCATCATAATCTCACGAAAAAATCTTAGATTGAAATTTGCCGGAGCGATGTTTCCGGACTATCTTTCGAATATCTTTAGTGCTTTTGTTTTGATCCCATGAATGTATTACAGCCGGTTCCCGATTGGGACCGGCTTTTTTATTGGGTGTTCTCAAAGTGTGTGCGTGTGTGAAAAAGGGGTCGTCCCAATCGAAAACCGGGACGACACCACTTACAAATCATAATCCCATGAACATAAATCTTGTCATGATGAAGCACGTTTACTCCCTCTGACATTACAAATGTGCATCCATTAGCTGCCGACAACAAGGACACATTTGCTTATTTGTGAAATAAAATACTTCATTTTCCAACATAAAATCCTGAAAAACAGAAAGATAAATACCAATAAGTGAATAAAAATAAGCAACACATTACGTTTTTCAGCTATGGATAAAGGCTTGTTTTTCTCTAAACCCATCCAAACTCCTTGCCATTTTATCGATTTTCGCTAAAATTCGATTTACTTAGCCCCACTAAAATCACCACCAATGACACTCGCCAAGGCCCAATCCACTGTAGATCATTGGATTAATACCGTAGGCATACGCTACTACGACGAACTGACCAACACGGCCATCCTGATGGAGGAAACGGGTGAAGTAGCGCGCTTAATGGCCCGGATGTATGGGGAGCAGTCTTTTAAACGGCCAGAAGACGCCGCCAGCGCTCCGGCCCAACTAGCGGACGAGATGGCGGACGTTCTATTCGTCCTCATCTGCCTGGCCAATCAAACGGGCGTGGACCTGGAGGATGCGCTAAAGAAAAACCTGGAGAAGAAAACGAAGCGGGATAGCGAACGGCATCGGAACAACCCAAAACTGAAGGATCATTCGTAGTCCAATGCGTTGTTATGGTACTGTTTCAGCTTCTGGCATCAGAAGTATGGCTCTCAAAAGCAAGTAGGAACGAAACAATTCTGCCACCTCCCCCTTTCGGCAGCCAACAAGACCAGAAGCACCACCAGACAACCTTACCGGTTCTTCGGCCGCCGGCGCTTATTGCCACGTGCCATCATACCGTGCCCCTGCTTACCCATTCGCTGAGCGGCTTTGACCTGACCGGACTGCTTGAGCGCCTGATCCATCATATCAATTTGTTCCCGGATTTGCGGGATCTTGATGTTGGCCTCCTTAGCCTTGGCGAGGTACTTCTTGGCAGCGGTGAAATTTTTACGCTGGTACTCGATCTGAGCCAATTGGAAGTGAAGGGTCGCTTTCTCCGTTGGCGTAGGGATATCGATCTGCTCTGCCTTACGGAGCCAGGCCTCCCCGCCATTGATGTCTTTACGTGCCAGAGAGATGTTACCTTTCATCATGTAATAGAAGGCGCGGTTGGCGCTGTAGAGCCACTCAGGCTTTAGCGTCAGATTGAGCAGCTTTTCAGCACCATCGAAGTCTTGTACCTGGATGGCTTTAGCCGCCGGTGCGACCGTCCCCAGCAGCACGTAACCAACGAAAAGGATAATCCCCGTAATGACGAAGAAAATACCGTACCAGACGCCCAGACTGGCCCAAAGAGCAATACCCCCGATCAAACAGAGGGCAATCAGGGCAAAACGTACGTACGGAGGAATGATAAACATGTAAAAGCTTTTGTGTCCGCAAAGATAGTGAAGTGGGGAGTGAATAAGTTTACTCCAGCCCCGCCTGATACTTCTTCTGCGCGCGTTTAGCGATGAAGACTGAGATTTCGTAAAGAACGTACAGCGGCAGGGCGATCAGCACCTGAGTAACCACGTCCGGAGGCGTCAGGATACTGGCCAGAACGAGTATACCGATAAAACTGTGTTTACGGTATTTGCGCATACTTTCGGCCGTTATCAGACCGAAGCTAGCCAGAAAATGAACGAGAACGGGGAGTTCAAAAATCAGGGCAGCGGGCAGGGTAAACATGACCATGTAGCTGACCATTGAGCCCATCTTCGGCTGGTTAACGGCCCCGCCAACTTCAAAGCCCATCAGAAAGTTTGTGCCGAAGGGCGCGATGACAAAAAAGCCAAAACAGACACCGATGAAAAACAACAGGGAGCAAATAAAGATAACGCCGCGCGTAGCCTTTTGCTCTTCTTTGTAGAGCCCCGGACGAATAAAAGACCAAATTTGATAAAAGACGTAAGGAAACGAAATGACGAAACCACCGATGAATGACATCTTCACTGCGGTAATAAAAGATTCGCCAAATTCGGTTGCCTGGATGATCACATTCGGGCCCGTCATACAGAGTGCTTCTCCCGTCCCAAGCCATTGACTCAGGTTGCAGAAAAACTTATAGCTGGGAAAATCGTCGTAATTCGTGCCAAATAAAACGTGCCGGAAGTACCAGTCATTGAAGATAAAAAGCACGATACCACACAGCACAATGGCGATCAATGACCGCATCACGTGCCATCTCAGTTCTTCGAGGTGATCTACGAAAGACATCTCTTTGTCCCCAGGTGGTTGGGGCTTTCCGTCTTCGTCGACTTCCCAGTCATCTACGTCCACTTGATCTAGTGCCATAAGGCGAAGGTAAAGATTGCGGGTTTAGTAGAAAAGGGGAAACGCAAACGTGACGGCAATTTGATAGTACGGGGGCGCAACTCGCAGGTGCAAAGCGGGGTAAAAGAGCAGAGAGTGCCCCGCCGCAAGCACGGTCTTTCCATCCAAAACGATTCTCCTGAGACGGAGGGTTGAGGCAGCAGCCACTGCTGTTATCAAGCAATTCCTTTGCACCTGCGGCCCCGCGCCCTACTCTTCCTCTCCCTTCAGGAAATCCGCTACGGCCTGCTCACTGTATTCCCACAGCCGGCGGGCCAGTTGCTCATTGCGGGCAATGCTCGATGGCTTTTGCAAGCACTGGTTTTCGTCAAAATACCGGCCGGAAACATCCTTCACCTCCGGGCTTGCCGCCAGGTAGACCGACGTATCCGCCCCCTTGTTTGGTTTGATGGCAAAGGGCTTGTACATAGACCAAACCGTACTCGTCAGCGCTCCGGCTTTCTTATTCGCCAGCCGGGTACCCACCAGACCAGGGTGCAGGCAGTTCGTCGTCAACTCCTGCCCGAAGCGTCGGTCCAGCTCCATCGTAAAGAGCACATTAGAGAGTTTACTCTGGGCGTAAGCTTTCGTACCGCTGTAGCTTTTGCCTGCGGCCTTCCCGTCAAAGGAACTAAAATCAAGCCCCCCCTTAAAGTGCAGCGCACTGCTCACATTAATGACCCGGCTACAGTTCCGGCAACAACGCAGGGCCGGCAGCAACAACATCGTCAGCAAAAAATGCCCGAGGTGATTGACGGCGAACTGTAACTCGTAGCCATCTTCCGTTATTTCCAGTGTATCGGTATATACGCCTGCGTTATTAATCAGCACATCAAGCTTAGGATGCTCGGCCAAAAACTCATCTGCTGCCGCCCGAACCGAGCGAAAGCTGCTTAAGTCCAACGGAAGGGTATCAATGCGATGGTTGCCCGTTTTGCTGGTAATAGCCTGGGCCGTCTGCTGGGCTTTCACTTCATCCCGGCAGGCCAGTACGAGGTGCGCACCCCGGGCCGCCAGCCGTTCAGCTGTGGCGCGGCCAATGCCGTCATTTGCTCCAGTTATGAGGATGGTCTTGTCTTCCATAGCCACTTCAGCTTGCTAACGCGGAAAGGGGGGGGAAGGGTTGAGTAAAAGCCAATTGCTTCCTCATCGAATATTGAAAAGGACTGCTTAGCGACCCAAATGCACCAACAAGACGCTCACGTCAGCGGGGCTCACGCCAGAAATGCGGCTCGCCTGACCAATCGTTCGCGGTTTTAGCTCATTGAGCTTCTGCCGGGCTTCCTTACTCAGCGAGGTGAGACTTTCGTAGTCGAAGGTATTGTGCAGACGAATACCCTCCAGGCGGTTCATTTTATCTACTGCCGCCTGCTCCCGCTCGATGTACCCTTCGTACTTCAGGGTTACTTCGGCCAGGTTGATTGTCTCCGCATCATATCTTGACAGGAAGCTCTCCAGAGCGGGCACGGCCGTAGCCAGCCCCTCAATGGTAACACCGGGACGGGTGAGCACGGAGAGTAGCTTTACACCCTGCTTCAGTGGGGTTTCTCCCTTCGAGGCCAGAAAATTGTTCAGCTGATCCGGCGTTACACTGTGATTGCGTAACTCCCGCTGGATCGCCTCCACCCCGGCACGCTTGTCGTTTACCCGCGTCATCCGTTGCTCCATATTTTGTACGCCAAGGGCGTCGGCTACGGGGCTAAGTCGCAGGTCAGCGTCATCCTGCCGCAGCAAAATCCGGTACTCCGCCCGGCTGGTAAACATTCGGTAGGGCTCCTTGGTGCCCTTGTTGATCAGGTCATCAATCAGTACACCGATGTAGGCATCGCTGCGCTTCAGCACCAGTGGCTCTCGCTCCTGAACGGCCAGCGCAGCGTTAAAGCCGGCCATCATGCCCTGGCAGCCGGCTTCTTCGTAGCCGGTCGTACCGTTGATTTGTCCGGCAAAATAAAGCCGGGGCACAAGCCGGGTCTCCAGCGTCGCCTGCAACTGTGTGGGCGGGAAGAAGTCGTACTCAATAGCATAGCCAGGCCGGAACATTTTCGCGTTCTCAAAGCCAACGATCTTACGCAACGCCTTATACTGCACATCCTCCGGCAAGCTCGAGCTGAAGCCATTGACGTAAATCTCACAGGTATTTCTGCCTTCGGGCTCCACGAAGAGCTGGTGACGGTCGCGACCGGCGAAACGGTCGATCTTATCTTCAATACTGGGGCAGTAGCGCGGCCCCAGGCCGCGAATCCGACCGTTGAACATCGGGCTGCGATCAAAACCCTCCCGCAAAGTATCGTGTACTTCCTGGCTGGTGTAGGTGATGTGGCAGGGCATCTGATCCGTCAGCGGCGGCGTATCGGTGTAGCTGAAGCGGCCGGGGTTCTCGTCTCCGGGTTGTTCTTCCATCTTCGACCAGTCAAGAGAGCGACCGTCCAGGCGGGCGGGCGTGCCCGTCTTCATGCGTCCGCTCTCAAAGCCAATTTCTTCCAGCTGGGCGGTAAGGCCCGTTGCGGCGCGCTCTCCGGCGCGGCCACCACCAAACTGCTTCTCGCCGATGTGGATCGTACCGTTCAGGAAAGTACCATTAGTCAACACCACCGAATGGCCCGGGATCTCCAGACCAAGGCTCGTGTAGACACCCTTCGCACGACCATCTTTAATGATGACACCGGTAATCATCTCCTGCCAGAAGTCAACGTTAGGGTGTGCTTCCAGCTTCTGCCGCCAATTGAGGGCGAAGGCCATCCGATCGCTCTGCGCCCGTGGGCTCCACATCGCGGGGCCCTTACTCTTGTTCAGCATCCGGAACTGGACCATCGTCTCGTCGGTGATGATGCCGGAGTATCCGCCCATGGCGTCAATTTCTCGTACAATCTGCCCCTTGCCTACACCGCCCATAGCGGGGTTGCAACTCATCTGAGCGATGGTGTTCAGGTTCATCGTTGCCAGCAGCACCTTTGCACCGAGGTTAGCCGCAGCGATGGCAGCTTCACAGCCGGCGTGGCCGGCTCCGACAACAATTACGTCGTAGGTGGGAAACATATTGACTTTGGTTTGGAGGTATTACTAACGCCTGAAGGACAGGCAAAGTTACGGCGGAATGGGAAGATGAAAGCGTTTCGGTTGTTTGCCGGCATTTAAGCCAGCAGAGACCCGACCAGCATACATGCCCGTGAGCTATAGCTAACCAGCATCCGGCAGCTGCTTACCATGTAAATGCAAAACTCTGATACTAAGCCGTATCAGCTTTCAACGCAAAAAGAAAGGCCGGCCCCCAGCCCCACCTCATTGAGGTAATGCTGGACGCCGGCCTTCTGACCGTAACTCCCCGAGGAAGTCAGTGAGTATTGCCTAAGCAGGGCAAGCCATTTAGGCTTCTACTGCAGCATCTGCTTTCTTCCCCTTGCCGTTGCTGGCAGCGGGAGCTACTTCTTCTTCATCAATGCCCATGAGTTTAGCCTTGATTTTTGCTTCAATCTCGTCGGCCACTTCGGGGTTGTCCATCATGAATTGTTTGGCGGCTTCCCGACCCTGAGCGATTTTAGCATCACCGTAAGCGTACCAGGCACCAGATTTAGCGATGATGTCCTGATCAACACCCAGGTCGACAATTTCACCTCGCTTGGAGATACCTTCGCCATACATGATGTCAAACTCAGCGACCCGGAATGGAGCGGCCAGTTTATTCTTAGCCACTTTCACTTTCACGTGATTGCCAACAACATTGCCTTCTTTATCCTTGATGGCAGCACCGGAGCGGCGGATGTCCAAACGAACAGAAGCATAGAACTTCAGTGCATTACCTCCCGTAGTCGTTTCGGGGTTACCGAACATAACACCAATCTTCTCCCGGAGCTGGTTAATGAAAATACAGCAACATCCGGTCTTACCGATAGTACCGGTAAGCTTACGCATGGCCTGCGACATAAGACGAGCCTGCAGGCCCATTTTGCTGTCGCCCATTTCTCCTTCAATTTCTGCACGGGGAACAAGAGCCGCAACGGAATCAACCACCAA
The DNA here is from genome assembly GCF_900110645.1 of Neolewinella agarilytica. Lineage (GTDB taxonomy): Bacteria > Bacteroidota > Bacteroidia > Chitinophagales > Saprospiraceae > Neolewinella > Neolewinella agarilytica. Next base: position 23,717 of record NZ_FOFB01000003.1, on the reverse strand, counting down.
AATATCGATAGCGCCGGAGCGGATAAGGTTTTCTGCAATTTCCAGCGCCTGCTCACCATTGTCGGGTTGAGAGATCAACAGATTGTCCGTGTCTACTCCCAGGCTCTGGGCGTAGAACCGGTCAAAGGCATGTTCTGCATCAACGATAGCCGCAATACCTCCACGCTTCTGACATTCTGCGATAGCATGGATAGCAAGGGTTGTCTTACCCGAAGATTCCGGGCCATAAACTTCGATGATTCGTCCTTTAGGAAGACCTCCGATACCGAGGGCTACATCAAGCCCGAGAGAGCCCGTGGGAATAGCTTCTACATTTGCTGCCTGGCTTTCCCCCAGACGCATAATGGTGCCTTTACCATAAGCTTTATCCAGACGATCAATCGTCATTTGGAGTGCCTTTAGCTTGGCGGCGGTTTCTTTGTTAGTATCTGCCATTTTTGTTTTATTGAAAGTACTGCTTTTGTTTTGTTGTGACACAAATATAAACACAAGCAAACTACCGCGCAACACTTTATGTATAAAAAAGCAAAAATATTTTCACTTTATGACGATAAGTGCATTTTTGTAATCTTTTTGCGTAATGTTTTTGTTTGAAAAGTGTCTTCCTGAGCTCATTGCTCCATTTTCCTTCCCCTTGCACCTGCGTCCTGCGCCAAAAAAGAAGCGGCTGGCCAACGGTCATCAATCACTAAGGATTAATAAAGGTTGGCCAGCCGCAGGCTGTGTTCAAATGAACCACAAGCGTTCTTTTACCGAAGTACCGTAACGTCTCCGCGGTACACCAGCTTCACGTCATCCAGGAATTCCACCTCTACTACGTAAACAAATACGCCGGGGTTAACGGGCTTTCCATTCTGCCCTTCTCCTTCCCAGAGCTTGATGCCATCGAGGCAGTTAGGCTCAAAGTTGGTTTTAGAGAAGAGAAGTCCTCCCCAACGATCAAACACCTGAACGGAGTTGACGCGCCGGACGCCCTGACAGGCGAAAATGCGGAAGTCTTCATTTCTACCGTCCCGGTTCGGGCTGAAGACATTCGGGATGTAAACGTTTCGGTTAGCATCCACATCAACAAAGATGTCCGCAAATGCCTGACAACCGTTCATGTTGGTGACCTGGAAAGTATAGTCCCGGCTCTCAAAAGGAAACAGTAGCGGGTTGCGGACGGTATCAGAGCTGAGGAAATCCGCTGGCGTCCATAAGAATTCATAAATATCACCGGCGGGGCTGATGAGCGGATTGAGCCTGGTAAGGCTATCGCCCAACTCAACGGTAATTTCTTCGGGCAGGTCAATGATGATCTGCGGCGGCTGGTTGACACTGAAAGTTTGGTCGGCAGAACAGCCTACACTGTCGAAGACCGTAACGACCACCTCTCCGGCAAAGGCACTACCTGCCTGGCCGACGTTGATACGGAAGCCATCGTTGTTTACGGAGAAAGAGAAATCCTCGATGCCATTGGACGTACCTCCAAAGGCCGTATCAATCAACACGGGCGTCGTCTCTCCAAAGCAGAGCGGCTCCTCAATGGGAAGAACATTAAAGGTTATAGCCTCTGGCTCTCCGATGGTGTAGGAGACGCTGTCCTGGCAGCCTTCAACGTCCGTAACGGTAACCGAGTAGGTTCCCGGTGCAAGGTCACTGGCCAGCGGAGAATCCGCCGCAGCAACATTACCGGACCAGGAATAAGGATTCATCGCCAGGTCATTATTATTCGTACTGCTGATGAAGACGTTGATCCGACCATTCGCATCTCCGGCACACTGGACCGTTTCTGTTGATAGCGCCTGATCAACCGTAAGGGTGAGTGGGTCTGGCTCACGAATGATAAACGATTCTGCTGCGGGGGAGCAGCCGTTCATGTCGGTGATCTGAACCTGGTAGGCATTACTGGCAGCCAAATTACTGATACTATTATCCGTATCCGTTGAAGCTGCGCCCCAATCGAAAACGTAGCCGGGGGTACCACCGGTGACGATGGCGGTGGCCTCTCCGTCCGTCAATCCGTTACAACTTACTGGTTCTGTTTCCAGCACTACTTCAAAAGCGTCGGGGCTGCGAATAGTATCAACGAAAGATTCACTACAAACACCATCCGTAACCCGAACGGTAACGGGCCCGCGGGCGAGGTTGTCTTCGGTGTCCATCATTACTCCTGAAGCATTACCACCGGTGGCCGGCCAGATAAAGTCATAGGTACCCTGGGTACCATCGGAATAGCTGGCCGTGAAGGTAGCCGAGCCATCCATCACCATATCATCCGGACAGCTAACCGGCGTGAGAGCAAAAGTACCGGTAATGGCCGGCGGATCGACCAGTACGAAAGTGGTATCAAAAGCGGGCAGACAGCCATTCGCATCCGTAATCGTAACGGTGTAACTACCGGCTGTCAGGTTCGTGAAGGCCGGATTCTGCGTAGGTGCTCCAAAAGGATCGGTAGACCATACGTAATTGTAGGTTCCGTTAGCGTTCGGTGTTCCTCCCGCAGGGTCGAGGAATATGCTGCCGTTGGCGTCGCCAGGGCATTGGGGGTCGTTTGCACTAAATCCGTTTAAGAATACTTCACCCGGGCTGACCACAACACCGCGTGCGGCAATTGTACAGGAGTTGGAGGTTATCACCTGCACTTCGTAAACACCTACTGGCAGATTATCGTCTGTTGTAGCACCATTAGCGACTAGGCTGCCTAAGCTACCGTCAGCGTTGACCCGGAACCAGCGGAAACTGGTAATCGTTTCTCCCATGGGCGGGGTAGCCACTACCGTAAGTTGCCCGTCCGCATCTCCGGGACAGGAAATGAAGCTGGTATCAATGGGCATTAGTTGCGCGGCCGCAGGTGCATTGATGGTAAAACGAGCGGTGTCCGTACAACCGTTCCTGTCCGTCACGATGAGTATATAATTGGTGTCAGCGCTCAGGCTGGTCAGGGCCATTCCCGGCGTGATGGTGTCCATTGGCATATCGAGGCTATCGTTTACCCAACGATATTCATAGGGCATGGTGCCGCCAGCAACGGCGGCCGTAACCGTCCCGTCCATCCCCGTCGTACAGGTCTCATTGGTGATCATCAGGTCATCGTCAATCTCCAGTAAGTCGGGTTGCGTAATCCTGATGGTATCGGTCGTCTCACAGCCTGCAGGGTCTTCGTCCCGGAGTACGATCACGTAGGTTCCCGTATCCAAACCAGAGAAGGGGAAGGGGTCATTGTTGACAATTCTCTCCTCCGGCCCAACTACCGAAGTAGCCAGGTTCACAATTCGGGCGAAATAATCCCCAACGGGCGGAGCCCCCGTCACCGTACCACTGACGTTGATGACCGCATTCGCATCTCCGAAACAGGCGATGCTGTCAATCGTGAAATTGATGTCCAGTATTTTTTCTGCAGAAAGGGTGAAAACGGAGGTATCCGCACACCCTTCGCTATCGGTTACGAAGACCTCGTAATCACCCGGGAGGAGGTTGTCCCGGAAGGAAGTCGACACCCCCATGTCAGTCCCCAATGCTCCTGGCCACTGAATATCATAGGGACCAACGCCCCCCTGGGCACCGACGGCAATAGAGCCATCCGGTGCTCCGGAACAGGTAGCATCATCAATGTTCATGGTCGGAGTGGTTACCGGATCAGGGTCGCCCAAAGGACCAATATCCGTACTACTACAAATACCATTCGGAGCGGTAACCGTCACTTCATAGTTTCCTGCGGTCAGGTTACTCAGTACTTCGCTGGTTTCCGTGCTGTTCTCCCAGGCAAAAGTATAGCCTGCCGCGACGGGGTCCACTACGAGTACTCCGTTAGCAAATACATCAGCACGTACCTCCCCATCATCAAATCCGGCACAGGACGGGGCATTGTTTACCAGTACGATTACGTTGACGTCCAAACCGGACGCCACCTCAATTTCCTGCAAAACAACCGCTCCGTTTCCATCGACTACCCGGACTTCATAGGTTGCCGCCTCCAGGCTCGGGAAGGTGATGGTTGCGGGAACCGTGTTCTGGGTCTGTGAGGGTCTGAAGCCTGGCTCCAGCACCGGCATTATCTGGCGAAGAGAAAACTCAAACGGCCCCTCCGTACCGGAGGCCCGGACCATAATGCTTCCATCGTCACTATCGACACAGATTTCTCCTTCCGGATCAAGCTCCACCAGGAAGGCCTGATCGGTTACGGAGATAGCCCCCGGGCGACTCGTTGGCTCCCCTATTTCTCCAGAGTCTCGGGTATACTCAACACCAATTGTACCTGCTCCAGTATTAAAGTCCAGTGGGCTTTGATCGTCCAGATCACCAATAATGGTAAAGCATACATCAAAGATTTGCCCGCCTTGGGGAATCGTAGAAGGACCAGCAAAGTTATCGCTGTAAACTATTCGGACCGTTCCTTCACTAAGTGTGCCCCCACTGCTTACCGGGCCATTAAACGCGACACCGGCGACAAGGTCAGTACTAAAGTTGTTTAAGCTATCAAAACGAAGTACTGCAGGATCAAATCCAAGTTCAAACTGAAAACCAACAACGTCCGTAAAATTATCCACCGTTACGGGGAGACAGAAGCTTTCGCCCGGTAAGCCCGTACCGTAAGGGAAGGTAAAACCGACTGGCTGCGGGCAGCCATCCGTGTGCGTAATGGTCGTATTTTCCAGTGGGCAGCCATTAGCATCTTCAATGGAGATACGGTAAGTACCTGCAGCCGGCACCCGATAACGGATTACGGCGTTGTGCACTATCTGGTCTGATGGGGTAAGGATCGTTGCCCTTGCTCCCGTAGTTGTCTCTTCAATGGTGATATTATATCCCGTACCACCACGTAGCTCCGGGGTCCCCCCCCGAACATCAAACAGTCCTTCACAAGCGATGCCCGGATCAACGCCAAGGTTAGCCACATTGACTGGATTAAGGTAAGCCACCTGAAATCGTTGATCTATGGCAACATCGACACATTGGCCAATGGGGTTGCCTTCATAAACTGCCTCAAACGCAGTATCGTCAAAATCGTCAAAAGTGATGGGCGCCAGCGTCAACACTACCGGAGTTGGTTCTCCTCCAACGGGAAAAAGGCCGGGAATCGTAAATCCTCCTTGCAAATCATTAGCAACGATTAGCTTATAGTCTCCCGTAGCGTACCCTGTAGCATTAACGCCAACGGCCAGAGCATCAAAAGGAGTGAGACCGTTATCGGCTACACAGGCATCGGCACGAATATCCTGAATAGTTGGCCCGGTGACCGTTGGTGCACAGCGATAGAAAGCAAAGCCGACTCCTGGCGTTGTGGCCGGGAAGGGATCTCCGGAAAGATCTTCAGACCCCGGAACGATGTCTACCGTAAATTGATCATCAAAGCAAAGGAAGATAGTATCTGGTCGGTTGTTGAAGGGCCGAACATCAGTAGATTGAATATTGGTCCCAAAACTTGTACTCACCATTTGAAAGTCAGCGAACTCACTTACCTGGCCAGCATCATTACAGTCCATTTTTAACGGGAGAGGCAGTTTGTCCTTAGAAACATCAGGAATCTTTACCGCTACGGGCCGCTGAGCCAGCAGGCTCATTGGAGCCAGCAGGCAACAAAAGAAAAAAAGAGTAATGATGGAACGGAGCGTAGAGCCGTGTTGCATACCGAGCAAATTCAGTTCAAAGGGGGAGACGACAGTTTTGAAGCCACCTGATACAGTCTATTCCGGAGGTACATCCGGAAAAGACCGCAAAGGTACAGCCTTACCAACGTAGGTAAAGGGTTATAAAGTGCGAAGAGTGTATGTTAAAAGGACGTTAGCGCTAAGTGTTAGCCAACCTTTCGGCAAATCAAGTGCTCTCAAGTCCACAAAAGCGACTTACCTGAGCTTGAATTTTACGGGCATATTGTATTGTACACGGACGGGTTTTCGGTCCGGGCCAGCCGTTCCCGGGTGCCAGGGGCCGGTTTCTTCCGCTAGCAATTTCACTACCCTGAGCGCTTCCTCCCCCGTGCCGGCTCCCGGATCTCGGACGATCTTAAAGTCTTCTAATACGCCTGTTTCCGTAACTGCGAAGGAGATGACGGCCATACCTTCTACGCAGCTTTCCCGGGCAAGCGGAGGCCACTTCAGGTTACCATAAATAATTTTGATGATGTGCTCCGTCATACACTCCTTCCGTTCTGAGGGGTTTTTGAGGTAATCACACAAGGCCATCTCCGGCATCTTTTCCCAATGAGTAAACAGTTGATTCTCATCGATCGGGGGGGGTGGTGGGGGCGGCAGAATCGTGTCGTGGGCGGGCGCCATCAGAAAAGCACAGCAAAAAAGTTTGGTCAGCATAAGCACAAGATGCGCCAGGTGGCGAATCTGGCGGACGGGCCTAGCTTACCGATGCGTAACTTTGCTCTTGCTAACCATTCAAACCGGCCAACCTCCCCCATGCCAGCCAACTGGTTTCCCTTTCCTGCTGACTATCGCCAAGGTGGCTTCCTGTCCGATCTGACGGCTGGTTTCACCCTATGCATACTGCTCATTCCACAGGCAATGGCCTACGGAATGCTGGCGGGAGTAGACCCCGTTTACGGTCTTTATGCCGCCCTGGTCCCGATGGTAATCTATGCCCTGACGGCCAGCACGCCACATGTTTCGGTTGGTCCAACTGCCCTGGCATCCTTGCTATGCCTGAACGGACTGGCAGGACTGGCCGAGCCTGGTTCCGCCGAATATCTGGGTTATGCTGTTTTGCTCGCCGGGGTAACTGGTGCCTTACAGCTGCTTTACAGTATTCTGCGGCTAGGCGGTATTGCCAGCCTGTTGAGCCGGCCCGTACTTTCCGGCTTCGTCTCAGCAGCGGCAGTACTCATCATGGTTTCACAGCTAAACACCCTGATGGGAATCAATGCCGAGCGAGCCGGTTTTCTGCATAGCACCCTATTGAACCTATTTAATAGCCTGGAGAGTTTTCATTGGCCCACCGCCTTGCTGGGCGGAGGCACCCTGATCGTACTATGGCTGGGTAGTCGTTTTCTACCCAAAAAGTTTCCGACCTTTTTTCTGGTCGTAGCCATCTCTACGGTATTGGTCTGGCAATTAGGTCAAAGTTGGGATATTTCAACCGTTGGCTACGTCCCCTCCGGCCTGCCTTCCTTTTTGCTGCCCGAACTTTCGATGGCCTCCATTCGGGAAGTGCTGCCCGTGGCACTGGTCATTTCCCTGATCTCTTTCGTCGAAACTCTCTCTATCGGCAAGGCTTTCGCTCCTGATTACGAATATTACCGAGTCCGGCCTAACCGGGAATTGGCAGCTCTGGGCTTAAGTAAAATCGGGGGAGCTTTCTTCCAGGGCATTCCTACTTCGGCCAGCTTTAGCCGGTCTGCGGTTTTGGAAGGAGCGGGTGGCAGGAGCCCCGTCAGCGGAATCCTGTCTGCGCTGATGCTCGTTGTCGTACTCCTTTTCTTAACCCCTGCTTTTTATTACCTGCCCAAACCCGTATTGGCAGCTATCATTGTTTTTTCGGTCCGCAATTTATTTGACCTCAGAGAAATGAAACGGCTATGGTCGCTGGCCCCCAAAGAATTTTTCACCCTGCTATTAACTTTCCTCTTTACCCTGTTCGCCGGCTTACAATACGGTATTGCGGGTGGGGTTCTGCTTTCGCTGTACTTTGCCTTCGCGCGGGCGGCACGCCCGCACTTGGCAGAATTGGGAAGGGTGGAAGGCACTAATGCGTTCCGCAACGTAGAACGTTTCAAAGGCTCAGTATGTGACCCTACCGTATTGATCGTCCGTTTTGATTCTGAACTGTACTTCAGCAACGCCGATTTTTTTCGGGATGAGATGGAAGCCCTCGTGGCAAAAAAAGGAGACGCCTTACGGGCAGTTATCATTGACGGACACACCATTAACGACATCGATTCCAGCGGGATTTATGCGCTGACGCGCTTTCTCGAAGGTCTGGAGCGTCGGAACATCAGCCTATACCTTTGCGGCACCATCGGCCCGGTCCGGGATATGCTTTTTAAATCGGGACTAATGGAGCGAATGGGTGCTGATCGCCACTTTCTCTCCATTCAATCCGCGCTTGCCTACATCAATGATGCCTCCCGTGACCGGGGGTGGGACTCGCCGGCAGTGCAACACGGATAGTCCCCCTGAGAGCCACTGCCACTCCCCTGCTCCTCAATGCTCCCGCCTTGCACCCTGCGGCCGCGCCCCAAATAACTGACTTTCAAGGAGCTGGCGAAAATTGTTCACCAAAATCTGCACTTTAACAGTAGTTGGTTAAACGGCTGGCCAAGCGGGAAATGGCATGAACAAAACAATCGTTTCTTCTATTGTAACCATTGAATTTAACCCAATAACCCAGCGGGGAGTCATTAGTAAACTATCACCTTAATCTCCGCTACAATTCATACATTATGCTTACCAATCTATCAGGCAGATGGATAGCCATTCTTATGCTGTTTACCGTCGCTTTCACTTCTTGTGATGATGATGAAGATCGCCCGACTGTACCCGTTATCGGCACCATAACTGATATTGCCGCAGGAGATGACCAGTTCTCTACCCTGGTCTCCGCCCTGGAGCGTACCGGGCTCGACGCAACCCTGGATATTTTCACCGGGCGGTTCACCGTATTTGCGCCAACTAATGCAGCTTTTGCGGCCTCGGGCATTAATCTGGACGACCTTTCGGACGATGATCTTCGCAACGTATTATTGTACCACGTGATTTCCGGCAGCATTGTCCGTTCTGCTGATATTGCCGACGGAGAAACAGTCGTTGGTTCCGCCAATACCACTGGCCCGGGTTCCACCGCCCTGCCTCTGTTTGTAGAACGTTCCGGTGGTTCCATTACCGTAAACGACGCGACCGTCACCTCTGCAGATATTGAAGGTGTCAATGGTGTTATCCACGTAATCGACGCGGTCCTTCTTCCTCCCAGCATTGTTGACCGTGCCGTTCGTGACGGCCGCTTCACCACACTGGTAACGGCCCTGCAGCGGACCGGCCTTGATGCTACCCTCGCCGCCGCGGGTAACTTTACCGTCTTTGCCCCAACCGATGATGCTTTTGCAGACGCAGGCATCAACCTTGACGATCTTTCCGACGATGCACTCACCGAAGTACTTCTTTACCACGTTCTGGGTGCAGCCGTACCGGCAGGAGACATTGCTGACGGGCAGTCCTACGCCGCCAGCCTCAACACAAACGGCCCGAACGAAAGCGCACTCTCCGTTGGCCTGAAGAAAAACGCCGACGGTGTTTTCGTCAATGGCGAAACCCAGGTAGTTGTGGCTGACGTAGTAGCCAGCAACGGCGTCATTCACGCCGTTAATCAGGTTCTGAGCCCGCAGTCGATCGTAGAATTTACGGTAGCTAACGAAAATCTCAGTTCTTTAACCAACGCACTAACGGGCGCTAACCTGGTGGGTGCACTGAGTGGCACCGATCCACTGACCGTTTTCGCGCCAGACAACGACGCCTTTGAGGCAATAGCTGATGTAGTGGCGGACCTGAGCCCGGAGCAACTCACCCAGGTACTGACCTATCACGTAGTGGCAGGTAACGTACGGGCCGAGAACATTTCCCCTGGCTCTGTTCCAACGCTGAACACCGATGCTAACATCACGCTTTCTTTAGATGATGGCGCACAAATCATCGACGCCGCGGGTAACGTAGTTAATATTGTTACGACCGATATTCAGGGCACCAACGGGGTAATACACCTCATAGAGGCCGTACTTATTCCGTTTGAGTAAGTCACGGGAAACATATTTGGTGGGAAAGCGTTATCTTTGCCATCACAAGGCCGTAAAAAGCACCCGGAGGGAATCGTTTAGATTCCCTCTTTTTTGTGTCCCTACTCCTCAATTCAGATGAGGGCGCGGACGCAGGATGCAGGGGGAGGTTCTTTTGACAGCCATGTTTAAAACCAAGTATTTCTCAACCTATGGAGGAGAAGATCAAAGACATGTTGGAAACTTTCTTCGTGGAAAACGAAGAATTCTCTGATTGCTTCGTGGTGGACATCAACCACTCGAACACTAAACTGGAGGCTTTTGTCGACAGCGATTCCCCAATGACTTTCCGCCGTTGCCAACAGATCAGCCGCTTTATTGAAGCTTATCTGGACGAAGAACAGCCATTGGGCGAAAAGTACACGCTTAACGTCAGCAGCCCTGGTGTAGACCGCCCACTGAAGTTTCACCGGCAGTACCTCAAAAACGTGGGTCGCACGCTGGAAGTTACGACTACCGCAGGAGAGAAATTCAAGGGAGAACTAAAGACCGTAACGGATGAGAACATCGTCCTGACGGCAAAAGTCCGCCGCAAGGAGGGCAAGCGCAAAGTAACCGTCGTGGAAGATACCCCCATTGCATTCGACGACATCAAGAAATCAATTGTAAAAATAAGCTTCTAAGGCATGAATCTCGTAGATACCTTTAAGGAATTCAGCTCCGGAAAATCCATCGACAGCCCGACCATGGTACGGGTTCTGGAAGATGTATTCCGTACACTGATTAAAAAGAAGTTCACCACTGACGACAACTTCAACATCATCGTAAACGCCAACCGGGGAGACCTTGAGTTGTGGCGTGTACGCGAAATCGTACCAGACGGTGAGGTAACGGATGAACTGTCAGAGATCTCTTACTCCGAGGCACTGGCCGTTGATGAAGATTATGAAGTAGGCGAAGAGTGCTACGAGCAGCTTTTCCTCGAAGATTTCGGCCGTCGTTCCATCATGGCGGCCCGTCAGACGCTGATCAGCCGGATCATGGATCTGGAGAAAGACGAACTCTACAAGCAATACACTGAGCGTGAGGGCGAGTTGGTACTCTGTGAAGTTCAGCAGATTCTTAAGCGGGAAATTCTCGTTATTGACGATGCTAACGGCCGCGAACTGGTGATGCCACGGGTGGAAACCATCCGGGGGGATTACTTCCGTAAGGGAGACATGGTGCGCGGTATCATCAAAGAAGTCGAAATGCGCAACAACAATAACCCTGTGGTTATCGTATCGCGTACGGATGAACGCTTCCTGGCCAAGCTTATGGAGCAGGAAGTCCCTGAAATCGAAGACGGCCTGATCACCATCAAGGGCATTGTCCGCATCCCTGGCGAACGGGCCAAGGTATCCGTTGAGAGCTATGATGACCGGATTGACCCCGTTGGTGCCTGTGTAGGTATGAAGGGATCTCGTATTCACGGTATTGTCCGGGAGTTAAACCAGGAGAATATTGACGTGATCAACTTCACCAACAATACCAATCTCTACATCCAGCGATCATTGACACCCGCGCGCGTATCAAATATTGAACTGGACATGGAAACCCGGCGCGCCAAGGTCTATCTGGAACCCGATCAGGTAAGCCTGGCCATTGGTAAAGGCGGAACGAATATTAAGCTGGCCAGCCGGTTGGTGGAATTCGAAATCGATGTTTACCGGAACAATGAGGTGGAAATTGACGATGTCGACCTCGAAGAATTTAAGGACGAAATCGAAATGTGGGTGCTCGACGCCTTCAAATCAATTGGCTGCGACACCGCCCGTTCGGTGCTTGAACTCAGTGTTGAAGAGCTGGTTCGTCGTACTGACCTGGAAGAGGAAACGGTTCGCAATGTTGTCAATGTACTTGCCGCTGAGTTTGACGATGTAGAGGTAGCCAGTGCTGCCGCAGCAGCCGCTCCGGCAGCAGAAGCTCCCGCTAAAGCTGCGGCTCCCGCAGTGGAAGAGGAAGTAAAACCCGCTCCTGTTGCGGAAGACACTCCCGCCCCGGAAGCAGCCGCAGAGGAAGAGTAAATCTTCCTGTCTTTTCACTTTCTTAAGCGCCGTGTTATGACTCGTTCATAACACGGCGTTTTAGCTGAAAAACGCCGGTCTTAAGGCCATCATTCCCCGAACGCAACTTTCAGCGGGAGAGGGATGTTATCAAAGACGAAGCAGGATAAGGCCGTTGCTTCCCTCTGGAATCCAGTTTTGTCTTATCTTTGCATCGCTTCCGGAAATTGTTCCGGATTTTTTCTGCCTAACGCGGTATTGTAAAGCAGGAAACCCACGGCTATTTAGGGCAGTTCTAAATCGCCCCGCGTCAGCACAACGCGGTTAAACATCGGCGTGCTTAAAAGATCGAATGAGTAAACGACTAATTGTAGTAGCGAACGAACTTAATGTGGCGACCTCCCGGATCGTCGAGCATCTCTCTGGAAAGGGGTTTGACGTCGAGAATAAACCGACGGCAAAGCTTACTCCGGAGATGGAGAATGCTGCGCGTGAAGAGTTCGCGAAAGCCCTTTCGGATAAGCAGAAGGCGGATGCCCTGGAATTCAACACCAGGCCAACGGCTGTACCCAATGTGCCGCCTCCCCCACCCCCGCCTCAGGTGCCTGGTCGGACTTTACCGCCCCCGCCTCCTATTGCGGGCGGAGCTGTACCTCCACCGCCTCCACCGCCCAAGCCCGTGGAAGCTCCGGCCCCGGCTCCTAAGCCGGCACCCGCTCCGCCACCGGCCCCGGCTCCCGCGCCCGCTGCTAAAAAAGAAGAAACGCCACCGGCTGCTCCGGCACCGGCTCCTAAGCCGGAACCCGCAAAGCCTGCGGCGGAGAAAACAGCGCCAGCCCAACCGGCGGCACCTGCTAAAGAAGAACCGCCCAGGCGTAAGGTTCCGGGTCTGAAAGTACTCGGTAACATCGACCTCGAGGCGGCGAAGCGTGCAGCTAAGCCTTCTGGCAAGAAGTCCGGGCCGAAGAAGCCTGCTCCAAAGCCTGCTCCGGCACCCGAGAAAAAACCTGCGGCACCTGCGCCTGCGCCCGCAGCGGAGAAGCCAGCCGCAACTCCGGCCAAAGGAGGCCCTGCAAGCGACACAACTCCGCCTGCTACGCCACCAAAGCCTGCTGGCCCTAAGGTAATCGAAGCCAATGCTCCCAACCTGCGAGGGTTGAAAGTAATGGGTAAGATTGAGATCAAAAAGCCAGAACCCAAAGACTCTGACGGAAACCGTCGGAAGCGGAAGCGTAAAAAAATCACGACCGGACCACCACAGTCTGGTGGCGCCCGTGGTCGTGCAGGCAGTGGCCCCGGTAACCGCTCAGGCGGAAACCGTCGGGGAGGAAGCCGAAACGATGAGCCCCGTGAAGTTTCCGCTAAGGAAATCGAAGATAAGATCAAAGCAACCATGGCCCGCCTTCAGGGCGGCGGTGGCAAAAAGAAACGTCAACGTCAACGTCGGGATAACCGCGAGCGTATCCGTGAACGCCAGGAAGCCATTGAGGCCGAACGCACCACTGACAAGCTGCAGGTAACCGAGTTCATCACGGCCCAGGAATTGGCTAACATGATGGACGTAGGTGTCGGAGATGTTATCATGGCCTGTATGAACGCCGGCGTGATTGTTTCGATCAACCAGCGTCTTGACGCAGAGATCATTGAACTCGTCGCCGAAGAATTCGAGCACGAAGTAGAATTCATCTCCGCCGAAGAAGACGTTGAAGAGGAAGAAGAGTGGGTTGATGATCCGGAAGACCTTCAGGAGCGTCCACCAATTGTTACCGTTATGGGTCACGTTGACCACGGTAAGACCTCTCTCCTTGATTACATCCGTAGTGCCTCCGTTACCGACGGCGAAGCCGGGGGTATCACGCAGCACATTGGTGCTTACGAAGTGAAAACTAAAGAAGGCAAACGGGTTACCTTCCTGGATACACCGGGTCACGAAGCCTTTACGGCTATGCGTGCCCGTGGTGCTAAAGTGACGGATATTGCCGTCATTATCATCGCTGCCGATGATGACATCATGCCCCAGACGAAGGAAGCCATCAGCCACGCAGAAGCGGCCGGTGTGCCGATGATCTTTGCGATCAACAAGATCGACAAAGCAGGTGCCAACCCCGACAAAATCAAAGGTGAACTGGCCTCCATGGGCTACCCCATTGAAGAGTACGGTGGCAAGTATCAGTCACAGGACATCTCCGCCCTGAAGGGAATCGGCATTGAAGATCTGATGGAAAAGATCATGCTGGAAGCAGAAGTGCTGGAACTGAAGGCCAACCCCGACCGTCCTGCGGTTGCCACCATTGTGGAGGCATCCCTGGAGCATGGCCGCGGCTACGTAACCAAGATTATCGTCAACCATGGTACCCTGAAGATTCAGGACATCATCGTCGCCGGTGAAAACAGTGGTCGTGTTAAGGCCATGTTCAACGAGCGCAATAAGCGCGTCAAAGAGGTCAGACCTGGCAGCCCAACGCTGCTCCTTGGCCTCAATGGTGCCCCGCAAGCCGGTGAGATGCTCAAAGTGATGGAAAGCGAACAGGAAGCCCGCCAGCTGGCCGGTCGTCGCGCCCAAATCGCCCGTGAGCAGGCTAACCGTGCCAGCAAGCGTATATCTCTGGAAGAAATCGGACGCCGTTTGGCATTGGGTAACTTTAAGGAGCTCAACCTCATCGTTAAAGGTGACGTGGATGGTTCCGTAGAAGCCCTGTCTGATTCCCTGATCAAACTCTCTCAGGAGACCGTTCAGGTAAACGTTATCCACAAGGCCGTTGGTCAGATTATCGATTCCGATATTTTGCTGGCAACGGCTTCAGACGCCATCATCGTTGGCTTCCAGGTCCGCCCCAGCGGTTCGGCCCGGAAACTGGCAGAACGCGAAGGAGTGGAGATCAAAACCTACTCGGTTATCTACCAGGCAATCGACGAAATTCGGGATGCCATCGAAGGTATGCTTGAGCCGACCAAGGAAGAACGCAATGTTTGCCAGGTTACCGTTCGGGAAACCTTCAAGATTTCCAAGATTGGTACCATTGCCGGCTGTTACGTCGATGAAGGTAAGATTACCCGCAACACCCTCATCCGGATCATCCGTGATGGTATCGTCGTCTTCCCGCTTAAGGAAGGTGCCGTTGGTGAGCTGGCCAGCCTCAAGCGCTTCAAGGACGACGTCAAGGAAGTCCGCGCCGGTATGGAGTGTGGTCTTAACATCAAGAACTTCAACGACATCAAAGAAGGTGACGTAATCGAAGGATACGAAATCGTTGAGATTGCGCAGAAGATGAAGTAACGCTCGTCTGCCGCTCAAAAAAACAAGCCCCGTTCGACGTAATTGTCGGGCGGGGCTTTTGTTTTGGCAAAACAGCGGATGGTCAAAAGCGGCAACCTTGCTGCTTTTTCACCCCACCATTGCACCTGCGCGCCGTCGCAAAAAACGATCATGCCCGTTCCAACGTTACGACTTCAGACTAACTGATCAAATCCTATGTGCGGACGCTACAGCATCGTCATCGACGAAAAGAAACTACGGGAACAGTTTGGCCGGCAACTCCAGCTCCCCGTGGAAGGGCTGCCAACGAACTACAATGTCGCTCCTACCCAAAAGGGGCTGGTTATCACCGGCAAAGAACCTGATCAGCTCAACCTCTTCCGCTGGGGGCTCGTCCCGTTTTGGGCCAAGGATCTGAAGATTGGTGCCCGCATGATCAACGCCCGTAGCGAAGGCATTGAGGATAAGCCCAGTTTCAGAAAACCGATCCGGGAGCGGCGCTGCCTGGTCTTAGCCGACAGCTTTTACGAATGGCAGCGCCACAAAGGCGGGAAAACTCCCATGCGGATCATGCCCACCGACGGCAGCCTGCTCGTCATGGCCGGCATCTGGGAGAGCTGGCGCCCGAAAGACGATCCGGAAAGCCCCGTCCACACCTTCTCCATCATCACCGGTGCCCCCAATGCCGAAATGAGCCCGGTGCACAACCGGATGCCGATGCTACTCGGCAACGAACAGACCCAAAGCAACTGGCTGGACCCGGACCTCCCGCTTGACGATGTTCTCGGCCTGCTGAAAACACCCCCCGACGGAAGCCTGGAGTATTACCCCGTCTCCGCTGCCGTGGGCAACGTGCGGAATAATGGGCCGGAATTGCACGAGCGGGTTTGAGGGTTACCTTCGGAGGGCTAGCCAAACGCCTACGTCGTAATTTCCGGTCGACGAACTCAAGCGTCCCATTTCAAAGGAAATTATAATCTTTGCCACCCTACGGCTAAAGCCGTGGATACATCAACATGGCTGACTACCGCATTCAACCCGCCACTCCGGCTGACTTCCCCATCATCCAGTCCATCGCCCAGCGAACCTGGCCGGACACCTTTGGAGATATTCTCTCTCCGGAACAGATCACCTATATGCTGGACATGATGTACAGCATCCCGGCGATGACCGAGCAAATCGGGAAAGGCCACACCTTCCTCTTACTACTGGAAAAGTCCGCTGAATCTGCGAATTACCCCGAAGCGGCAACCCACCGGTATACGCCCGTAGGCTACGTCAGTTATCAGTTTGATTATCTGGAAGGGACGACCAAGATCCACAAACTCTATCTACTGCCGGCCACACAGGGGCGGGGTTATGGCAAGGCCCTCATCGAGGAGGTTGACCGTATTGCCCGCCGGGGGGGGCAGCAAAAACTCCGGCTCGACGTCAATTACCAGAACAAAGCCGTCAGCTTTTATGAATACCTCGGATTTGAAAAAATTGGCCGGTTCAATGCCGACATTGGCAACGGCTATTTGATGGAGGATTGGCAGATGGAAAAGGAATTGGTTGATTAGTCTTTTGGTTCTTTGGTATTTTGGGCCTGAAATTATTGTCCACTAAAAAGAATCTTCATGCGCGCGCTTCTCCAAAGAGTTACTTCTGCTTCCGTAACGGTCAACGATAAAGTGACGGGCCAGATAGAGCAGGGCCTGCTCATTCTGCTTGGCATTGAAGAAGCCGACGGAGAGGAAGACATCGACTGGCTCTGCAATAAAATTGCGAATATGCGCATCTTCAGCGACGAGGATGGCAAAATGAATCACAGCGTGATGGACGTTGACGGCGGGCTGCTCGTCGTTTCTCAGTTTACGCTTTTTGCCAGCACGAAAAAGGGTAATCGCCCCGGATTCACCCGTAGCGCGAAGCCACCGATCTCCATTCCACTTTATGAGCAATTTGTAAAAAAGCTATCCTTTACCGCCTTACGACAAGTGGAAACGGGCGAGTTTGGTGCAGACATGCAAGTGGCCCTGGTCAACGACGGACCGGTGACGATTTGGGTGGACTCTAAGCAAAAAGAGTAGTTATATTTGGGTTATCCACCTTGCCAAAGGTCAACACTAGTCTTATTAACTATGAAACACCTTTTACTTACGATCATCATTTTTTCGCTTTGTGTTTCGTCCTTAACGGCACAGTTTGATTATCAGCTTTTTCGGCCCGGTGTGCAGTATCTCTACGAAAGGTATTCTTTAGAGCCTGAGAATTATCACGACTATCCCTTTTTCATCGAATCTCCCATCGTTGGCATGAAGACGGATGCGCGGACTTGCCAGCCATTGTTTGAAAGCTTTTATTCGTCGCACGATTGCGGTCCCGGGCCTTCATTCGCGGGTTATGCAATATGCCAATCTTCGGATTCTACTATCATGCATATGGGCGGCAGTGAATATTTCCGCCTTCAGACCCAAGACCAGATCGGCAGCAGTTGGACGGCGGGCCGAATTGGCGGTGTAGTAGCCATAGGTAAAATAACGTCCATTGACACTATGAGCTTTCTGGGACTAATGGATACAGCAAAGACCATTACCTTCCACCATCCGGAAACGGATACTCTACTGGGTCCCCCCATCATCATTAGCAAAAATTATGGCCTGATTTCAGCGGCTTGGTTCGGCAGAATGGAGGATAACCGCTCGATGCCACTGCGGGGTCTGAGCAACCCCAAAGTTGGCTTGCAAAATTTTACGGACGAAGAGGTTTTCGATATTAGCGCAGGGGATGTTTTCCACTTCACGATTGATGATTGGTTTTCTCCTTTTGCCCGTCTGGCGGTCTCAGTGACCTCCGTCGAGAAAACGGAAAGCTTCGTGAAAATCAGCTACACTGGATCCAGAATTGACTCCCAAACGTTTTATCGAAATGGAGAAATGATTGACACCTTCTACCTTAGAGAGGTCAATAGCAACTGGTATTTCGGAAAGCAAATACTCGACATGCTACGCAAACAACCAGGTGAATCCTATGCTCCAACCGGGGGCCATTATCACACGGCACATTTGTTCCGGACGGATGGTTGCCGGGAACTGGCCAAGCGACATAGCGTAGAAATGAAACCTCTGGGAGAAGGCCGATGCTATTTGAACGGCAGTCAATATGACGCCACGCCCAGTTTATTCTTCTTTCCAGGCTTTGCCGGAGCTTTCGGCGAGTCTACATTTTTCCTCCCATTTGGAAGAGAACTTATTTATGCCAATACAGCAGCTGGTGAGTGCGGAACTCCCCTTAACATTGAGGAAATTTTATCCGGACTACGGGCTGACGAAAGCGAGGAAACGATAGCCTTTCAGGTCTATCCTAATCCGGGACGAGAAGCCGTCAACCTAACGTTACCAGAAACTGAGTTAGTGGACCTCCAGCTGATAGATCCACTCGGACGAAAGGTATTTTCTCAAGCTGGCGTTCGAGGAAGTTTAAGGATTGACACCAGCAAACTTCCTGCAGGAGCTTTTTTACTTCTACTGCGTAAGAACGGTCGGGTAGTTGGCAGCAAGCGCCTTATTCTGCGGTAACTTCAAAGAGCGATCCACTCCCCTCTCCCACTCACCGGCAGCACCGCTTCCTGGTCGATGTAAGGATAGCGAACGCCCGTGAGAAAAAGCCCCTCCGGCGGAGCGAGACGGAAGTGCGGTTTCCGCTCACCGGTTTGCAGCATCCGCTCGAAGTCGGTGGCGGAGAGTTGGCCCTTACCGACCATAAGCAGGTCATTGACCAGCAGACGGATCATCCCGCGTAGAAATCGGTTGGCAACGAAGCGGAGCCGGTAGCGATCACCTGTGGGGTTCCGGAAGAGCGTCGCTTCCCGAAAATGTACCAGGGTCGTATTGTGGCGATCGGGGGTTTTGCAGAAAGCGCGGAAGTCGGTGTATTGCAGCAGTAAGGGAAGCGTTTGGGCGCTCACCGCAGGTGCAAAGGAGGATAAATCGAGCAGGGAGCTGTAGCGATCCAGGAAGGCATCGGGCTGGCCGTGAAAGTAGTAGTCGTAAGTCCGCTCCGTAGCATCGTAGCGGGCCTGGGCTTTGTCGGACACCGGGATGGCTTCGCGCAGCGCGATGCCCTCCGGCAGCCGCTTATTCACGATGAAGACGTAGTTGTCGTTCAGCGCCTTCTCCGTACGCAGGTAAGCGTAGTACTGGCTGGCGTGTACGCCGGCGTCCGTACGGCCACAGCCGCCGAGAATGACTTCCCGGCCGTGGATTTCGCTCAGGGTTTCCTCCAGGCTTTGCTGCACCGTGACGACGCCTCCGGGCTGGCGCTGCCAGCCCCGGTAAGCCGTACCGTCATAGGTAAGTGAAAGAAAATAATGATGGGTCGTTGACACGGGCCGAAGGTACGGCTTACGTGGGGCTTAGCGGACCTCGAAGCCTCCTGGAAGGACCTTCAAGCGTCCCGTGTTACTCCAACGAGTGACAAAATCCCCCCGGCCAGATATCAAATCAAAGGCACGGCCTCAAACTCTATCAGGTCTTCCGC
Organism: Neolewinella agarilytica; assembly: GCF_900110645.1. Lineage (GTDB taxonomy): Bacteria > Bacteroidota > Bacteroidia > Chitinophagales > Saprospiraceae > Neolewinella > Neolewinella agarilytica. Next base: position 4,204 of record NZ_FOFB01000003.1, on the reverse strand, counting down.
AGGAGGCTGTAGCCCACTGAACACAATGGTGCCGTTGACCAAGTAGGAAATCCGCAGATCAAGATACTCCGCCCCGGCAAAGTTTTGCGTCAACCATTCCTGCAGGCGGGGAGCTTCTTTTTCGTCAAAGGATAGCTCGATGGTCTCCCGCCAATTACGAACGGGGGCGTGCGCGAGAGCTTCCTCAATCGTCATTTTTCCGGAGACCCCACCCTTCGTTAGAAAATCAAGATCAAGTTCGCCTTTATCATTGAGGTAAAAACGCAGGTCTTCACTGCCGTAATCTTCCAGGTCCACCAGATTTCCTTCTTCGAAAAGGCCAAATTCGACCATAAAGCCAGTTAGGTCAGCGAAGTTTTGGGCGTCCAGTACTTTGCCCTCCGGCTGAGGGACAAGCTCGGTAGCCACCTGAGTAGGGTCTTCGGTACAGGCGAAGAAGCCAATGGCCATAAAGAGGAGTAAAAGGAGGTAGATGGGTTTCATGCTGTGGGTGATTTTGTGAGGGAATTGGGTAAAGCGCCCAAACACATGACTACTTTAACCCGCTAATGGTTCGATGCAACGCCACCTTGCTCCTAAACAGCCCCTTTGCCCCTGCGGTGAGCGCCCTAAAGCCAGGTTATGTAGAAATTATCACCTTTTAATAAACTTGTCCGCAAGTGTCTTCATCGGTCAAGAAAATGCTTTTTACATATACAAACTGCCTCTAAAAGTGTAGTTTACAGCAGATTTAAGAAACCCACTTACCATGCACGTCGCCATTATCGGTAACGGCATCGCCGGAGTTACGGCAGCCCGCTGGCTGCGCAAGCTCGACGATGACGTTAGAATCACGCTCATTTCTGCTGAAACGGACTACTTTTTTTCCCGTACGGCCCTCATGTATGTGTACATGGGCCACCAACGGATGGAAGATCTGATGCCCTACGAACCCTTCTTCTGGGAGAAAAACCGGATCGACCTCAAACGCGCTTATGTGGAACGGGTGCATACCGGAGAGCAACAACTCCAATTCGGTGACGGCACTACCATGCCTTACGACAAACTCGTGCTCGCCACCGGCAGTAGCTGGAATAAGTTTGGCTGGCCCGGGCAGGACCTGGAGCGCGTGCGGGGCATGGTCTCCGCCCAGGACCTCGAATATCTGGAAGATCATACGGATGAGATTAAGTCTGCCGTCATCGTCGGCGGCGGGCTCATCGGCATTGAACTGGCCGAAATGCTGCATAGCCGTCACATTCCCGTCTCTCTGCTCATTCGCGAAGGTTCCTACTGGAGCAACGCTCTGCCTCCGGAAGAAAGCCGGATGGTGAGCCGCCACATTAAGAGTCATCATATTGACCTGCGGGAAAACACCGAGCTGGACACCATCCACGACGACGGAAACGGCGCCGCCGGTGCCATCACCACCAAAGACGGAGAGCGCATCGAATGCCAGTATGTGGGCCTCACCGCCGGTGTACACCCCAACATCGATTTTCTGCGTGATGCTGAAGGGCTTGAGTTGGGGAGAGGCATAAAAGTCAATAACTACCTGGAGACCTCCGCGCCCAACGTTTACGCCATTGGCGACTGTGCCGAAGTAAGGGAACCCAAGCCCGGCCGCCGTGGCGTGGAAGCTATTTGGTATACCGGCCGGATGATGGGCGAAACCGTTGCCTATAACATCATGGGCCGCAAAGTCGGCTATGACCCCGGCATCTGGTTCAACTCCGCTAAATTTCTTGATCTCGAGTATCAGGTATACGGCGAAGTGCCCGCCCACGGCCGGGAAGGCCTTGCCTCCCTCTACTGGGAACACCCTGATGGTGAGAAGGCCGTTCGCATCAACTACGAAGAAAGCGACGGGACAATCAAAGGCTTCAATCTGATGGGGATTCGTTATCGCCACGAAGTCTGTGAAAAGTGGATTCAAGACAAAAAACACGTCGAAGACGTCCTGCAAGACCTTGGCATGGCCAACTTCGACCCGGAATTTTACGAAGAATACGAGCAAGACGTTGTCGACCTCTACAACAAGCAGTCCGGTAAAAGTCTACAGCTGAAGAAAAAGCGGGGACTGAGTGCCGTACTGAATTATATCGGCTTTGGGAAGAAAGGCTCCCGGGCTTTCGTACGACCAGAAGGCTAATCCGACAGCCACCCACCGACACACCAAATAGCAACGAATTAAAAGACCGACATGTCTTCTACCTCAACCAAAAAGTCTCCTCTCCAGTACATCGGCCTCGCGCTCTTCGCGGTTGCCATGCTGATCTTTACCGCCATGCTGGGGCTGGACGATTACACCTTTACCCAGGACGCCATTACCGCCCCCTTCGAAACTTCTGATGAGAGCAAGCAGGGCATTGCCGCCATGCATCAGGGAGCGCTCATCGTAGCTGGTGAACAGACTGGTTTATTCGAAAATACTTATTCCACCACCTTCGCCGCCGAAAAAGCCCTGAAACAGACTTTCTACACGGCCAAAAGCCTGGTGGACCAGCAGATTAAAGCTGACGGTCTTCCCGAGGGCAAGCAGCAATGGGAGGTTGAACTTCCGGAATGGCAGTTCAAAAATCAACGTATGGGCTGGATTCAGGGCGGTGCCGGTGGCCCGGTAAGAAACAATCCCTGGTTATTCTTCTGGCTAACCTTCGGGCTGGGTGCACTGGGAGGCCTGCTCTACATCATCCCTAAGTTCCGGGCTAAGCCCGGCATCAAGAACGACCACATCTTCCACAGCCCCCTCACGAAGGGGCTTGACCTGGGGTGGCGCTCCCTGTTCCTGACCATGGCCATCCTGGGTATTCTGGGATACGGCTTTTACTATATGGACGACAAGTTTTTCTGGCCCGCCGTCACCGCCTTAATTGCCATTGTCATCATTGCTCTGGTGATGTTCGCCCAAAACTCCTGGGGCAGGGATGCGCGAGACGCCAGCCCCGAAGGCCTGAGCGGTTACCTCGGCATTTTCGCGGGTGTCTATTTCATTGGCTTTTACCTTTTGCTCTACTGGGCCAGCCATCACATCGTGGCCTGGGTGGCCATGGTGAGTCCTATCAGCGAAGGCATTTATCAGTTTTTCTCCGGCAAAGAGGAAGGCGGGCAGGCCAGCCAATGGTTCCTCTACGGCTTCATGTATTGTACCATTATGGTCGTTATGGGCGTGCGCATGATCTCTAAATACCGACACAATAAATACCAGATCTTCCGGACGATCTCCGTGCTGTTCTTTCAGCTGGCCTTCGCCTTTATGATTCCCGAAATTCTGGTAGCCCTCAACAAGCCCTGGTATGACTTTAAGAACATCTGGCCGCTGGATTACGACTTCTTCTTCAGCTGGTCCATCGATGGCTTCCTGAACACCCCCGGCAGCCTGGGACTTTTCATGCTTGGCTGGGGTATTATGCTCATCATCATCGGTGTCCCACTGATGGTCCACTTCCTCGGCAAACGCTGGTACTGCAGCTGGGTCTGTGGTTGTGGCGGCCTGGCCGAAACAATGGGCGACCCCTGGCGGCAGCTATCGGATAAAAGCCTGCGGGCCTGGAAATTTGAACGCTGGATCATTCACGGAGTATTAGCTGCTGCCATCATCATGACGGGCATGACGCTCTATAGCTATTCCACGGGTACCCAGGAGCTATTCGGCATTCAGACGAGTGGCATCCAGAAGTGGTATGGCTTCCTGATCGGAGCAGGCTTTGCCGGCGTGGTCGGCACTGGTTTTTACCCACTGATGGGTAACCGGGTCTGGTGTCGCTTTGGCTGCCCGCTCGCCGCTTACCTCGGTCTGGTACAGCGCTTCCAGAGTCGCTTCCGGATCACGGTCAATGGTGGCCAGTGCATCAGTTGCGGCAACTGTTCGACTTACTGTGAGATGGGCATCGACGTGCGCTCTTACGCACAAAAAGGGCAGGACGTAGTAAGGGCCAGCTGCGTTGGCTGTGGTGTTTGTGCGGCGGTCTGCCCACGGGGCGTTCTACGCCTGGAAAACGGTGCGGAAGACATCAGCCAGCGTACCGTTTCCGAGCGGGTAATTCACATCTCCGAAGAGAATGGCATTCAGTTAATGGAGTAGTGGGCAGAACGGTAGTCGGTAGTATTGTAGGCGGTAGAATGGTAAATGGAGCTCCTCACGAAAGTAGACAGTGACTTCTGATTGAATAGGTTGCTACCTTTAAACTACTCAACTCGATCCAATGTCGAAAATCAGGAAGAA
>NZ_FOFB01000043.1 GCF_900110645.1 Neolewinella agarilytica | reverse complement strand
CTCGCCTACAGTGACTCCATGAGCTGACGCATCAAGGGTCTTGAGTCGTAAAGATAAAAAACATCGCTAAAGCCTAGGATTTAACCATAGCACCTCAAAGGAACTCAGCAATTTCGCCTCCGGCTCCATGGCTGAGCACACTTCGAGGTCCTAGACTGCCAATTTAGGACCTCGAAGTGTGCATTTTCCGTAGCGGAGCGAAGGATAAAATGTTCCTTTCCCTTCGGGGCTGCTTCGCGGTGAGGGTCCGGCTTCGAGTATGCGTTAGCCCTGGAGGGGGGGAAACATTGCACCTGCGTTTGCGCCTCATTAACAAACTCTACGACAAACGTAGTACAAAATACCACTGCAAACACATACCTTGCAGCCATGTCCTTGAAAGACCCCGAACAAAACCTGGCTGAACAGCCCCCTTTGCTGGGTAGCTGGCCAAGAATGTACACCTTCGTATTGGTGTTGCACGTGATCCTGATTGTCTTGTTTTACCTTTTTAGCAACGCTTACGCATGAGTACTATTGACTGGCTGGTAATGACCGGCACGCTGGCCGCTATCGTCACCTATGGCGTACTTATGACCCGCAAAGTTGACAACGTAAAGAGCTATTTGCTGGGCGATAAAGACCTGAAGTGGTACACGATCGGCCTGTCCGTGATGGCCACCCAGGCCAGTGCCATTACTTTTCTGAGTACTCCGGGGCAGGCGTACAACAGCGGTCTTGGTTTTGCGCAGTTTTACTTTGGTTTGCCCATCGCGATGGTCATCCTTTGTGTTTTCGTGCTGCCAATTTACTACCGGCTCAACGTCTACACCGCCTATGAATATCTGGAGGGCAGGTTCGATGTACGGGTGAGGACCCTCACGGCCATTCTCTTCCTGATCCAACGGGGGCTCGCCGCCGGCATCACGATTTATGCTCCGGCCATTATTCTTTCCTCCATTCTGGGGTGGTCGCTTGGGCTGACGATACTACTTATCGGGGTAGTCGTCATTTTCTATACCGTGATGGGCGGAACTAAAGCCGTCTCCGTTACCCAGAAACAGCAGATGATCGTCATTCTCTGTGGCATGGTCGCTGCCGGGGTCGTGGTGGTAATGAAGATGCCCGCTGACGTTAGCTTCGGGGACGCTTTAAACGTTGCCGGCAAGCTCGGCAAACTCGAGGTGCTTGATTTCAAGTTCGACCTCAACGATCGCTACAATCTCTGGTCGGCCCTACTGGGCGGCACCTTCCTTTTCCTGAGTTATTTCGGAACGGACCAGAGTCAGGTTCAACGTTACCTCTCCGGTAAAAGCCTGACGGAAAGCCGGCTGGGCTTACTCTTCAACGGTATCTTTAAGGTACCGATGCAGTTCCTGGTTCTGTTCGTAGGTATCATGGTATTCGTCTTTTTCCTCTTCCAGGCGCCTCCCATTCACTTTAATAAAGCTAACCTGGACAAGGTGAGAACCTCCGAATATGCCGCGGATCTGGATGCCCTCGAAGAAGAATATGCTACGATAAACATTACTGCCGAATCAGCTTCGACCGCCATGGTGGAAGCCATGCAGGGGGATAACGAAGCCAGTATCCTATCGGCCAAAACCAACCTGGCCGCGGCCCTCGACGCCCGAAACGAGATCGCCGCCCAGGTAGACGAGCTCATCACTACCGTTGACCCCGACGCCATTGTGGAAGACCGGGACTACGTTTTTATCACCTTCATCATCAACTACCTGCCCATTGGATTAGTGGGGCTTTTGCTGGCCGTCATTTTCTCTGCCGCCATGTCCAGCACCAGCTCAGAACTGAACGCTCTGGCGACGACAAGTATGGTCGATATTTACCGCCGCAGTGTTGTCAAAGACAAGGACGATGCACACTACTTTACCGCCAGTAAATGGCTCACCATCGGCTGGGGCTGCGTAGCCCTGACCTTCGCGGCTTTCGCCAATTTGTTCGACAACCTAATTCAGGCGGTCAACATCATCGGCTCGCTGTTTTACGGCGTTATCCTGGGCGTTTTTGCCGTCGCTTTCTTCGTTAAGCATGTCGGCGGACGGGCAGTGCTCATTGCCGCCATCATCGCCGAAATCTTCGTTGCCGGCACCTTCATTGCCACTTCATTGGGCTACATCGACCTGGCCTACCTCTGGTTAAACCTGATCGGGTGTATGCTGACGGTGGGGCTGGCGGTTTTATTTCAGGGAGGGCGTTCTTCCACAGGAGAGGTGGTTGAAGAAAGGCTACATTAAAAAATCACCTTAACAAAAGAAAGCCAAGAACCAATTATCTTCGTCTCTCAACTGGAATCACTTTTTATCTAAACCAAATCAATTGAGAGCGATCTTTTACCTGTTCCTGGCGGCACTGTTTTGCCCCGGCTGTAAACAGTACACCCCGGAAAATCTACCCGCAGAGCACGTACGTTTTGGCAGTAAAGGAGGCATTACGGGCGGCGGCCGGGAATACGTTCTCCTCCTTAATAACGGAAGGTTGCTCTTTGATGATGAGTATACAGGCAAGCTGGAGAAAGTAGGTAAACTAACCAAAGCTGAACTGAGCACGGTACGCGCTGAGTTGTCCGGAATGGTCTTCCCTAAAAGTGGCACCCCTCCGGGTAACTACAATACTTCGATGAGCTATCACCACGATGGCACTACAGAAAAAATAAGCTGGAGGCAGCCGGGTGGAGCCCCGACCGCTGAGGTAAAAAACTGCTATAATTCCCTGATGACGGCCGTGAGGCGTTTGCGCAAAACCGATAATTGATCTATTTCCTCCCTTCCTATGAATAATCGTTTTTACTACCTTGTTTTCTCCTTATTGTTTCTCCTCCCGCTAAGCGGGCAGAATAACTTTAAGACACTTCCGCCGCCAGGTTCAGGCGCAGCGACTTCTGATCTTCACGACCTGGAAATCAACCCTGAACTGCTGAAGATGCGTCAGGCATCAGCCACCAGTAATAGCGGGCGCTTAGCGAATGTAAAGTTTGAACCAGCGCGTCTTCACCTTTCATCTTTGCCTTACACGGCAGGCGTTAAAGTATTTGCGGACAAGCAAAACGGGCAGGTCTTTCACCTTGATGGCCGGCCGGCCAGATTAGATAAGCATTTCCCCGACGCAGAAGATGCCCGGGCCTACCTGAACGCGGTGGCAAAAGACCTTCGTTTGGAAAACCCTGACCAAGAAGTTTCTCTCGGCGAAATACGCACCGATGAGCTCGGGCAAACACACGTCAGACTCCAACAGCGGTATCAGGGGCTGACCGTAGAACCAGCGGATGCATTCCTGCACGCTGGTTCCTCTGCTGGCTTTGACACCTACCTCGGTCGACTGCAAGCCACCCCCGCAGGTGTTGAATTGACGCCCACTATTTCTGAGGCGGAAGCATTGGCTGCCGCCCGGACCAGCTTTGGGTCGGAGTGGAAAATAATTCCCGAATCCCAACTCGTATTTATCGGAGAACCACAGGAGCAGTCTGAATTGATCATATACTACCATAACGATACGCCGGTATTAGCCTACAAGCTGGAGCTTCACCCCAACCTGGCCAATCATCGTACCCGATACGTAGACGCGCGCACTGGTGCGACCCTCCATGAGCTGAGCCACATTTGTGGCTCTGCGGGCCTTCACGCAAGCCTGCCCCCGGAAACGGCTACTGTCCGTAACCTGAACAATGAGCTTATTACTCTAAATACCTTCAGTCAGGATGGCCAGTTCTTTCTTTTTGATGTTTCGCGGCCCATGTTCCGTAACCTTGACGGGGAAGCCGTTGGCGTGATCCATACCTTTGATGCCGGAGGACAAAGCCCGTTGAATGATGGTTTCGATCCGACCATCAGCTCTTCGGTCAACAATACTGACTGGTCACCAACTTCCGTTTCCGTACACGATAATGCGGGGCTTGCCTACTCGTACTTTCTTGACAAGCACGAACGTAATTCCATCGATGGTATTGGTGGGACGGTATACTCCATTTACAACGTCAACAATGAAGACGGAACGGACATGGACAACGCTTTCTGGGGCGGGCGGGCGATGTTCTACGGTAATGGAGACCGGGCTTTCCAGAGCCTGCCCAGAGCGCTGGACGTAGCCGGCCATGAGATGACCCACGGAGTAATCACCTCTACGGCCGATCTGGTGTATGAGCTTCAGCCCGGTGCTATCAATGAATCTATGGCGGACGTATTTGGCTACCTCATTGAAGGGGAAGCGAATGATCATCGGCTGGGAGAAGACGTCGTGAATTCACAGTTGTTTCGTACCGGCGCACTCCGCAACCTCCGCGACCCGAATAATGGTGGTAACCGCCTGGGAGATCGCGGGTGGCAACCCGCTCATATGAACGAATTTGTGGTCTTGCCCAATAACGAGGACAATGACCATGGCGGCGTGCACATCAACAGTGGCATTACTAACCGTGCTTTTTACAACTTCAGTACAACAACCGGCGTGGGGGATGCCCGCGCAGAACGGGTCTATTACCGTGCCCTGACGGAGTACCTGACCCGTAACAGTCAATTCGCTGACCTGCGCATTGCCGTCGCGCGTGCCGCGAGAGATCTGTTCGGTGCCGCAATAGAAACTGCGGCCAATGATGCGTTCGCAGCCGTAGGCATTGGCGGCGAGGCCAGTGAAGTAGAAGAAGACATCGAAACAAACACCGGCGACCGGTTTTTACTGCTAACCAATACCGGTCGAAGTGCACTTTTCCTGGCCGACGAAGGTGGCAACCTGATTGAAAACCCGCTGGCAACCGTAAATATTCTCAGCCGCCCCAGCATCACCGACGATGGTTCAGCAGCCTATTTCGTAGACGATCAAAATCGTTTGCGGGTCTACGATTTCGTTAATCGGCAGTTGTTATTCGTAGAACAAAACCCCGGTACCATTTGGCGCAATATTGCCGTCAGTAAAGACGGCGATCGGCTGGCCATTACCACTACGGACCAGGACAATAAAATTTTCATCCTCGATCTGGTGTCTAACACCTTTCAGGAAATGACGCTAACTAACCCGACTACTTCGCAAGGAGGGTTAAGCACGGATAATGTCCGCTATGCCGATATCATCGAATGGGAACCCGGAGGTGAATTCCTGATGTACGACGCCCTCAACTTTCTGGACGACGGCATCGAATACTGGGATATTGGTTTCCTGAGAGCCTGGAATAATGATACTGATAACTATGGTGACGGTAACATCACCAAGCTCTACAGTGCGCTTGAACCAGGGACCAGTATTGGCAACCCAACCTTCGCCAAAAACTCCCCTTACATCATCGCTTTCGAGCGACTCAACAGTAACAACGACGAGTATACCGTAGTGGCCGCTAACATCGAACGAGGAGAAACGGCCGTTGTCTGGAACAATCTCCGCCTCGGCTACCCGAACTATGGAGTGGACGACGACCGGATTATTTTCGACGGGGAGCTGGAGTCTGGCGAGCGGATCCTCGCAACGGTAATGATGGGAGACGACAAGATCACCACCGAAGGGGCTCCTTCGGTCACCATCCGCGAAGGCAGTTGGGGCATCTTCTTCGCTAACGGTCAGCGGCAGCTGGATACCAGTATTGATGGTCCGGTAGTGGATGATCCGAATGTAAAGGTCTACCCTACCCTCACCGAGGGTATGGTGACGGTGGAAGCTCTTGGTCAGGAAGAACGTTCCTTGCAGTTGTTCGATGCTACCGGCCGCTTAGTACAGCGTACGGCAATGTCAGGAGCAAGAGCAGAAGTAAGGCTATCCAGTCTGAAAGCGGGCACCTACTTCCTGGCAATTCCTACGAATAAGGGAACGGTCATTCGGCGGGTGGTTCGGCGGTAATACCGCGGACGCTCGAAGGTCCCGCAATACTGCGGGACACTTCGAGGTCCGCATTGCCTTACTCCACCGGCGCCCGCCCACCCCGGCTCCAGGTTCCATCCACGAAAGGATCTACCGGCGGGAAGCCATCGTAGAAGGCTTCCAGATGGGATCGTTCTGCGGGGTCATCAAAGCCCGGACGGCGGTACTCATGCGTCCGTGGGTGCAGTTCCCGTAGAGCAGCCAGTAAACGAAGGCTGCCCTCCAGCGTTGGGCGGAGGTCTTCCCAGGCGGGCGAGCCATACTGCTCCAGCAGCACCGTAATGCCAGCAATGGTACGGGCGAGGATAAGGTGGGTAAGGCGCGCGGTGCGCGCCGCATCGAGATGGAAACCATCCGTTACCCCTCGTCCCGTCCCCCGCATTTCATGCGGGAGGCAGCGACGGAGCTTCGGCCCGATCATGATGGAATACCAGCTGAATTCCTTCGCGGCCTGTACGCCGGGCTTACTGAAGTCGGCCCCATCGTAGATGTTGGGCATCCACGGAGCTTCCCGCAGGTCCTTCATGCCCGCAACGGCCACATCCATGGCTAAGCGGGACAGGGCCGAAGGATGCAGCCCGGATGGCCGGGGTTCCTCCTCTCCCACCCCATAACCAATTCCCGACAGGCTGCTACCAAGATGCTGCAACTGATCCTCCAGCCGCCTTAGAAAATCGCTGAAAGGGCCACTCATGGCCGGGAAGGCATTGGGCAAGGGCAAGATTTCCTGTTGCATCTCCTTCGGCATGAATTCCCGCTCGTGAGCGATGAGACTACAGCGCTCCGTAAACGGGCAACGCTCGCACCAGCGGTGGCAGTAGTTGGAGACGGAGTCAATGGGGGTGGGCATAAGAGGTGATGTTTAAGAAGAGGTAAGCTAAAGAAAATCCCTTTCCTTAATCGAACCCGTTTAAACTTTTCGTTCGCGACCTTATCCGAGCCCTGATTTTCCCTGGCTTCGGAGCGGCCAGCTCAGAGCACCAAGTACTGCCCAGCAAAAAGTTTAAACGGGTTCATCAGAGGAATTAATTAAAATCCTGTAACAAAATAAAGAATTACTTGCCCATCTCCCCAAACTTAAACACCGCCTCCGGCAGCCCGGCCGCCGTAACCGTAATCGATGCCGGCTCATCAGGCAAACGTACAATCGCCAGAGCGCGGCCGTTATTCGTCTTCACTTTCCCTCCCTGAAAGGCGGAAGTATTCGTCGGAGCGCCATTGTCTACACCTAACAGCTCCGCCCCGGAGACGGAAAAGGAAAGTTCCCTGGAGAGGTGTCTGACCGGATGACCGTTGGCGTCCTCAAGTTGTACGATAAGATGGACAATGCCCTCCTCGCCGCTGCCCTCTGTGTGCAGGCTCAGTTTGGCGGGTTCTGAGCTGGTTTGCAGCGTGTATTCAGGGCTTGCACCATTAGTGTACCCCTTTACCATCAGCTCACCACTGGTGTAAGGCACGGCCCACTTATAGATGTGGTCGGGGTTATCGGCCATACGGCGGCGGCCGAGGCTTTTCCCGTTAAGAAAGAGTTCGGCTTCGGGGCAATTGCTCAGGGCTTCGATGATGATGGTCTCTCCGTCAGTGTAATTCCAGTGATGATTTACATCGTGCCAGCTCCAGAGCGCGCGCTCCCAGGCGCCAGGTTTACGTTCTACCACTTGTCCGTTTTCTACCTTGAAGATAGATTTAGCCTCTTGCTGGCTGGTGAGGTAGATCATGGGTTCCTCGGTCCACAGCGACTTCATCATGAAGTAGCTTGGCTTAGTGAACCCCGCCAGGTCCAGCATTCCCGAAGTCGTCTGTTTTTTAGGCCAGTGTCCATTACTTTCTCCGAGGTAATCAATACCAGTCCAAAGAAAGGTGCCAGAGACCCAGGGCCGCTCCATGATGGCCTTCCACTCATGGTATTGCGCCAGATTTTCCGTCCCCATAACCGGGAGATCGGGGTAATTCTCCTTAGCATAGTCGTACATAATCCGCCGGTAACTGAAGCCAATCATATCGAGCGCATCTGCGTAGCCCGACTCGTAGCTGGCGGAGGGTAAAATGCAGTTGGCGATGACCGGGCGGCTGCTGTCTATCTCGTGCGTCCAATCGGCCAGTTTCTGAGCGGTTTCGCCAATATGGTATTTTGTTCGGGGGATGGACTCCTGCAGGCTGCGGATTTTCTCGGTGGAATAAGGAGGAGGGTTCCAGAAATAATTACCGTTAGCATCGGCGCCGAAGAAGCCGGTGGTCTCTTTTTGCCGGGGGTAGGTCCACTCGATCTCGTTTCCAATACTCCACTGGATAATGGACGGATGGTTCCGGTGCGCCAGAATGGTGTTTTGCAGATCGATTTTGGCCCACTCCTGAAAGTGTTCGTGGTGGCCGCGGGTGATGTAGTCCGTAGAGGTTGACTCGCCCATGTTTTTACGCTTGTCCTTGGGGTAATCCCACTCATCGTAGAATTCATCCTGAACCAGGAAGCCCATCTCATCACAGAGGGTAAGAAACTCCTCAGAGCCAGGATTATGGGAGATACGAATAGCGTTGCAGCCACCCTCTTTCAGGGTCTGAAGGCGACGACGCCAGACGGCCTTAGGGACGGCAGCTCCGACTAAGCCCCCATCATGATGCAGGCATACCCCTTTGATCTTACGATTAGTGCCATTGAGGTAGAAACCAGTAGCGGCGTCGAAGCGGAAGCTGCGGACACCAAAAGTAGTGCGGTAATCCCGGCTCCGCTCTCCCCCCGCCTCCAGGCGGGAAACGGCCGTATAAAGCTGGGGGCTGTCTACGTCCCACAGCAATGGATTGGACAGCTGAATCTCCTGGACTACACCCTGCTCTCCTCCGGCCTCAAGGGGTACGGAAGAAGTTTGCGTAGCAACGATCTTTCCCGCAGGATCCAGAATATCGGTCACCAGCTTTGCATCCTGCGTTTGCGGCCCTTTATTCAACACCTGCACTTCTATGCGAACGCTTGCGGCATCTCCTGACACCTCCGGTGTGCGCACAAAAACGCCCCAGGGCGGAATGTGCAAGGCGGCCTCGTTATACATTCTGACCTCCCGGTAAATACCTGACCCGGAATACCAGCGGCTGTCCGCGTAGCGGCTGTGATCGACCTTCACGCTCAGCTCATTTTCCTCCCCTTCACCATTGACTACCTTAGAGATATCGTAGTAAAAAGGACTGTAACCGTACGGGTGTTCGCCCAATTCCTTTCCATTCAGGGTAACCGTTGCATTGTTGTATACCCCGTCAAAATAGAGATAGGACACTGCAGCAGGCGAAGTCGGGAAGGTTTTACGGTATTCTCCGACACCTCCCAGAAGGTAGCCGGTAGCTCCTTCACCCTTAATCGAATCGAAAGGAAAAGAGACACTCCAATCATGGGGTAGCCGAACGCTGTTCCAGTCGCCTCCGTCCAGGGAAAACGACCAGCCATCATTAAAATTTGTGGGATGTATGGTTGCCCTCGGACCACTACAGGAAGCGGATAAAATCAAAAAAAAGCCAAGCGCAAAATGCCGTAAAATCAAAGTATTCATATCGGTGAAATAATTTGATTCTGAAGGTACCGTCTACCCAAATTAGTCGCAAGGAGGCGCAAACGCTCTGCGGTAAACAAGGAGTAAAAAAACCAATGGTGGTGTAGGTTGGGACGCCGGGGCTTACCATAAGTGCGGGGAAAGAAGGAACGCCCCCCCCCATTAATCCTAATTTCAAAGCGGTAGTATCAACTGTGCAGGAAACAGCTCCGGTGGTGGAGAAATTTGGAAGATTAGAATTACAGACTGTGTGATGCTCATCACAAACGCCCTGTTAACGTCCTCCGATATTTACGAAAATAAATTACAGATTGATCATGCCTTCACATTACCAAGTATTAGTTATTGGCGGTGGCACCGCCGGTATCATGGTGGCCAGCCAGCTCATCAAGCAGAAAAACCGAACGAGCCTTGCCATCATCGAGCCCGCCGAGACGCACTACTACCAGCCCGCCTGGACGCTGGTGGGAGCCGGCACTTACGACTACGAGAGCACCGCCCGGCCAATGGCCTCCATCATGCCCAAACAAGCCACCTGGATCAAAGACCGGGCCACCGGTTTTGACCCCGACAACAACACCGTTCTGACGGCCGGCAGCGGTGACATCACCTACGATTACCTCGTCGTAGCACCCGGCCTTGCGTATGACTTCAGCCTGGTTCCGGGCCTCGGAGATGCCATGGACAAAGGCTCCGTGTGCAGCAACTATACGGACCCGAAACACACCTGGGACGTAATCCGGAACTTCAAGGGCGGAACAGCCCTGTTCACCCAGCCCGCTACCCCAATAAAATGTGGCGGTGCCCCCCAGAAGATTATGTACCTGGCCGAAAACCACTGGCGTAAGAACGGCGTAAAAGCCAAGACGGATATCGTATTCGCTACGGCCGGAACGGTCATCTTCGGCGTCCCGGAAATCAAGAAAACCCTGATGGAAGTGGTTAATCGAAAGGACATTAACCTGCGCTTTCACCACAAACTCGTTGCCCTGGATGCCGACCAGCAAATTGCCTGGTATGAGCTGACCAAAGATCCTTCCGCCGGCGGCTGTACGCTGATGGCAGGTGACGACTTCAAGCAATTGGAAGGTACTTTTGTACACAACTTCAAGGACGTTAAAGTCACCGTCAAGGACGGTCGGTACGGCATTCACTACGATATGATCCACACCGCCCCGCCATCGGTTGCCCCGAAGTTCATTCAGGAGTCCTCACTCGTTAACGAGGCTGGCTGGCTGGACGTAGACAAGCACACGATGCAGCATAAGAAGTACGCTAACATCTTTGGCCTGGGTGACGTTGCGGCCCTGCCGACCGCAAAGACCGGTGCGGCAATCCGCAAGCAGGCCCCGATCGTTGTTGACAACATCGACAAACTGATCGGGAGCGAAAAAATGGGCACCAAGTCTTACAACGGCTATTCTTCCTGCCCTTTGGTTACCGATTATGGGAAAATGGTGCTGGCAGAATTCGACTATGACAACAACTTCACTCCTGATCCCAAGCTGAAGCAAATGCTGATCAGCGACAGCTCAAAGGAGCACTGGAGACTATGGATACTGAAGAAGTATATGTTGCCTTATCTGTACTGGAATAAAATGATGCAGGGAGAGGATGTATAATCCGTACGGGAAGATCCGGAAGTATTGGATACTTACCGGATACTCACTGCGCAGCAACCCTTGGAGGGGGGGAGATCCAGTCTGGTCTCCCCCTTTCGCATTTTAGCAGTCGGTGGAAAGCTCATCAGATAAAGCGCAGCTGGTCGTCCGACCAATTCTTTCAGCCTGACGAAGTCGAATGAAAGTTGGTCTGACGACTAAGGGTCAACTAAGAGGTACCCTTACATCTGGCACACCGCCGAAGGCTTTTACCTGAAAAAAAGTACGCCATACCCGCTTAGGTTCCATTAGGTGCCTGAAGTTTTCGGGGCGCTCACCGCAGGTGCAATGGAAGGTGGTAAGCGATGGTGGCTCAAAGGAATACCGGTTTCCAGGCTAAGGTGTGTATCACGAAATGCACGGTCAAGCCACCTGAGACGTCTCCCCTCTCCTCCGGAGAGGGGCCGGGGGAGAGGTTTTTCTAATGAATCGCGCATCTCGTGATACAAACAGGCTAAGGGAAAACCGCCTCCTAAATAAAAAAGTCCGCCACTCCAAAAAAAATGGAGTGGCGGGCAAAAAGATTAACCAAAAAAAAGCTACAGTTTACAGTTCAGTCGTCTGTTCTACATATTCAGTTCTCTCCAAAGCGGTTTCTTTCAGAGCGTCGAATCCTCCCTGAACATTCACCAGATTCCGGAACCCACGTGCCCGCAGGATCGAGGCAGTGATCAGTGAGCGATAGCCTCCGGCACAGTGCAGGTAGTACTGCTGAGCGGGGTTGAGCTCACTCATAGTCTGGTTAATGGTATCGAGTGGGAAGTTTTTGGCAAGGACGAGATGCTCGGCAGCGTACTCGCTGGCTTTCCGTACATCGATGACATCCAAAGTATCCGTCGCCATGTCCGCAAATTTCACTGCGGAGATTTGCTGGATATTGTCCACGTCCTCTCCGGCCTGTTCCCAGGCTTCGAATCCACCTTCGAGGTAGCCGATGGCATTATCGTAGCCCACCCGTGCCAGCCGGGTTACCACTTCTTCTTCGTCACCGGGGTTGGCAATGAAGAGAATCGACTGCTGCAGGTCTGGAACCAGCAGACCGACCCAGGGAGCAAAGGTGCCGTCCAGGCCGATGAAGATGGAGCCGGGAATGAATCCTTTGGCAAAATCTTCCTTCTTACGTGCATCGATCACAAGGGCTTCTTCTTCCGCCCATGCTGCTTTGAAAGCCCGGACAGAAAGCGCCTGGGTGCCCTGCTTGCGCACCTTATCGAAGCTTTCATAGCCCATCTTATTCATCATAGCATTCTTAGGGAAGTACTGCGGGGGAGCGACGAGGCCGGTAAGCACTTCTTTGATAAATTCTTCCCGGCTCATATTCGGTCTCAGGGCATAATTTGATAGCTTCTGCTCACCGAGAGTTCCTTCGGTGGCGTTGCTCATCTTCTTACCGCAGGCGGAGCCTGCGCCGTGGCCAGGGTAGACGATCACGTCGTCAGCAAGGGGCATAATTTTGTTCCGCAGGCTGTCGAACAGGAATCCGGCGAGATCCTCCTCCGTAATTTCCCCTTGCTTAATGGCCAGGTCAGGCCGGCCGACATCACCCAGGAATAACGTATCACCGGTAAAAATGGCGTAGTCTTTGCCGTTCTCATCCCGCAACAGGAAGGTGGAACTTTCCATAGTGTGGCCTGGCGTATGCAGCACCTGAATCGTTACATCACCCACTTTGAGGACTTCCATGTCTTTCGCGATATAGGCCTCAAAGTTTGGTACGGCGCTGGGGCCATATACGATCTGAGCACCGGTCTGGCGAGCCAGATCGAGGTGGCCGGAGACAAAATCGGCATGGAAGTGGGTTTCTAATACATACTTGATGGTCGCCCCATCTTTTTCTGCCATTTCCAGGTAAGGCTTAGTTTCCCGTAATGGATCAATGATGACGGCTTCCCCTTTACTCTCGATGTAGTAAGCAGCTTCGGCCAGGCAGCCGGTATAAATTTGTTGAACTTTCATGATGTAATGATTTAATTAACTTGTAATGATGATCAGTTATTCACTGATTACATCCACAAATTTATAGCAGCTGTCAACTGCCTTCTGTGTGCTCAATCACAGAAGAAACTGATTGAAATCAATGGCATACATGACATAAATCATTGTTTTTCCACTCTACCCTGCCACCTGCGGTCGCGCCCACAATGGCACTCCGAAAAATATGCTTTTAGCAAAATTACTGCTCAGCATAGAACGCTAATATCTTCTGCACCTTTCGCTCATTCATGTGCTGTCCTTCCATTAACAACTGCTTTCCGAAGCGGGTAAAAAAGCGGTGCGTCAATAAAAAGTCCAGGTTTAGAAGGTGCCATTCATGGTCTGTATATCGTTTACACAGTACCATTTCCCACTCCCGACGCAACAGTAGTTTTCTAAAAAAGAAATTCTCCTTACTGATGTGAAATATATCTGCATCGGCAAGTATCTCCGGTAATAAACCGGACGGGCGTTGTGGCATACGGGTGGCTTCGATGCAGCTAATAACTACCTGTAACAAATCCTCCGGGTAGCCTTCCGCGAGCAAAAACTCTTTAGCAAGTTGGATGCTTACGTTTTCGTGTCCGGTATATATTTTCTTAAATCCGGTATCATGAAACCAGGCGGCGATGATCACCGGCTCAAGCTCTTCGGGGGAGAGCCCTAATTTCTGTCCAATCTGACGGACGTTCCCGACTACCTCTTCAGTATGCGCCAAATCGTGAAAAGGTAAGTGAGAGCAGAACTGCAAAAGGATTCTCCTGCAGTGATTGGCAACTTTTTCTAGCATTATTCAAAGGTATTACCGCCTGTGTCTCTGATGGCCCCGTTCTGAAGAGACAGATGCGGTTAGTAAAGGCAGGGTCGCTAAAAGCCGTATAGAAAGCGTGTACGGCCTAAAACATGGCCACCGCTACTGAGGCTAAGCACGTACGTGCCCGCGGCCAACTCCGACCTTACGGTCCAGAGAAACTGTTGAAATCCTGGCAACCGGTCCGTCAGGCGGGTGAAAAAGACACGCTTCCCCGCAGAATCAACGACCTCGACATCAAGGGTATCAAAAGCGCTGGTCAATTCAAACTCCAGAGTAAAAGTGTTATTCACCGGATTAGGGAATAAGCGTAAAAGAAGGCCTTCCCCTCCCAAGCCGTCTTCCACCTTGCTGGTTGTTTCTCCAAGCAGATAAACGGCAAACACGCCCGACGTGGCGATGCTCTGCGTACCATCGTTCACGAAAAATATATTAGCTGCCTCACTCTGAATTCCTCCATAAATATAACCGATGAGCAGACTATCGACGTTGGGTAAATCATCAAGTCTGATTACGCCATTATCGTAAGTGGCTACTTCCGGTGCGCGGATGAATTCGGCGCCTGCCCCTAGATAAGCAGGCAGCGCCTGATCCAGAACGTGTTCCTCCATTTCCCCGGTTGCGGATCTGCTGATGCGGGCAATTGTTTTTACGAAGGGTACTTCATCGTCGCGGACCCGCTCCCCGTTTTCCTGATAGAACTGGGCAATACCGCCAAAGAACAACGTATGCATCTCATTCTCTTCCGCACTGTACATCGGGATGCCCGCGCAGTGATAGTGGTTATAGTACTGAAGAAAATCGTAGTTAACCGTGTAGCCATTTGGGTCAATGTCTACGGAGTTCAAAAAAGGCAGATCTGCGTCGTACCGAAACACTCCGGAGAAAGCGGTATACCCTTCGCTACCGTCGGGGAATATCTGAGGGAAGAGGTTATAATCCCGACGGTGCAACTGCTCTTCATCGGTCCAGTCTGGCAAAAACTGAACTACGGGCAGGTCCTCCACTTCAGCAATCGTAAAGCGGCGCACCTGGTTCGTGTATTCCTGAATAAAGCCCGGGCCATGATCGGGGCCCATGGGGTTGTAACGGCCAATGAATTTTTGCCCACCCACCAGGTAAAACACATTCTCCAGCTTTCCCATCCTGCCTCCGGTAATTCTGAATTTCTCATCTGAAGTCTGCCAGAAAAAAGGCGCTATGGATGATCCCCCCTTAATGGCAGAGATCAGCCCCGGCAGATCAATGACGGTCAAAAAGGGGAAAGTAGTATGATCTTCCTCGTGTGGGCTATATCCGTACCCTCCGACGATGTAAAGTTGATCTCCCTCCTGATGAAAAAGCGAATTAGTCGCACTGAGCTGTTCCCGCAGGTCTTCCGGCAAACTATCCATCGTAGCTGACCAGCTTTGTCGGCTAAGGGGGTCAACAACCAGCAGGCTATTGTTATGACCGGCCTGATCGAAGGCAGCGAAAGGTTGCCGCCGGTGAAGACCATCAAGTCTTCCGCCCACGATCAACCAGTTTCCTTCATGCACTCCGAAGGCGTATGACTGCAATCCACCCAGTTCAGCAAACGGTATGCTTTTAAGGGCAATCCGATCAGGATGGTAAGATTGAGCGGGGAGCCAGGCCAAGGCCAGCACCGTCAAAAAACAAGAGAAGAAGAAATACTGGCGCATGCTACATTTAATCTTTAGTATCTGAAACCAGATGGAATTATTTTCATCGGGAGCCTCCCGCGCAGCAAGACTTCCCTTTTACTTGCTCTTTGCTTCCGCAGCTCGCCCCGCTGGTTTCCGTCTTTGCCTTACCAGCACAACAGGATTTACTTCCCCCTTCCTTTTTTGATCCACCTTCAGCGGAGCAGCATTGCTTTGCCTTCTCACGTTCAGGCATGGTGGATCGATCCATCTTCTTCACCGGCAAGCCGGTGGCTTGCCAACCGACGATGCCATCCGTCAGGTTAAACAACTGAGTAAAATCATTTTCGGCCAGCAGTGAAGCGGCCTTTGCACTACGCCTGCCGGACCGGCAGGCCAGGAGGATCGCCCGGTCGCGGGGCAGTTCGCCCAGACGCTCAGGCAGCTCACTCAGCGGGAGATTGATCACGCCCGGCAGGTCATAAGCGAGGGCTTCTACTTCGTTAGTTTCGCGTACATCCAGGAACAGGGTTCCTGCCTCCAGGGCAGCGGCAACTGCTTCAGGTTCGATCTCCGTCAGACCATTTTGCTGGCTGTACGCCTGAGTTGGCAATAGCATAATACCCAGTAAGAGGAAAAGAAAATTAATCGCTTTCATGTTTGTTTTTTTATGCTGTAACTGACTGCTTCCTAAGCCGGAGCAGCCCATCAAATTATTTAAGAATTCAAGGAGAGGTTCTCCTTTCTTTTAAGCTTCTCCAATTCATCACCCTGCACCTGCGGTTGCGCCCAGAAAATGTCGATGGCCGCTTAACTGGCACAGGGCGCGGCCCGCAGGTGCGGAAGATTGGTTAAAAAAGCAAAGCGGGCCAATCATCACTGCCAACGGCAGGCTAAAGCACCAACAGTGGCTCCCCCTATTTTTCGCGCGGCATACTCACCACCCAAATGCCCCGCAGTTGATTCGCAGCGTAACCAACGGCCTGGTCCTCAGGGTACAGCGCTTCCAGGGCGGATAGCGTGGCGGGACTAATGTCCTTCGTCTTTTCCCCGTGGCATTGGAGGCACATCACATTGGTCATAATCGGATAGTAGCCGATCACTTCATGCTCCATTTCCGTAAGCCGGAATACTTCTTTTTCCCCGGCAGCAAGCTCATCGCGGATGGCGTTCAACTGTTCCAGTTGCAGGCTATCCGCGGCATTGTCCGGATTACGGGGCCGGTCACTAACCCGCCGAATCCGGACGTTCAGCGCCTGACCGGAACTGTCCGTGAGTGGAATAGCTCTGGTGTTACAAAACCCTACCGCTCCTTCCGCCCCACCTTCGCTGATGGCTGCCATCAGGTTTTTACCCAGTACGGCTTTGGTTTGCAGCGCGTAGGATTTACCCTCCGCCACGAGTTCCTGCCGCGCGTCCATTGCCTGGCGTTCTTCCTTCTGGTGCGCCTCGAACCAATCCGGAGCCTCCATATCGGTATAGAAAATGTAGGCAGCGATCGCCTCCAGTTCTTCTTCGGGAAGTGGCATGGCGGGCATCAAACTGAACCGTCGTAGTGCACCGGGCATTTTGGAGTTGGACTTATCCGGAAAGCGGACAAAGCGCACCAACTCCTCCGTGAATCCGGCCAGGCTCGAGGTATCCGTAAGATAGTGACTGCGAACGCCCGCCATCGGCGGGGCAAGACGCTCGTTCATCGGCGCGTCCGTGCTGTGGCAGGAATAGCAATTCGTCGCAATCAGGCCTTCCCCACGCGAGATCAGGGCCAGTGTCTCCGCATCGGTGGGCATGGTGACGGCCGCAGCCTCGCCCCCACCACAGGAGAAAAGCGCGCCGGCCAAAATAATAGCCGCCAGGTAGCGGAAGAAGTTGTCCCGGATACTCATTATTGAGGTTTTAACTCGTTCCAACGCCCGCCGTTAATTGCTTCAATACCCTTGGCATTAAGTTGCCGGGCCGCCATACCACTACGATTGCCGGAGCGGCAACAAGTAATGATGGGCTGTTTCAACTGACGAAATTTCAGCATGGAACGATCAAGTTCCTGCAGCGGAATATTCAGGCTACCCTCAAGGTGCCCCTGCTGAAATTCAGCCGGCGTGCGTACATCAACGATGGTGCCCTCGGCCAATACTTCGGGCGTGACAGCTTCGTCCGCTCCGCCGAATAGCTTACTCAGTAATTCTAACATGGCTATATTGTTTTTTGTAGTTCTGTGGATCGTCTTCCAGTAGGGAGGCCGTGAATAATGGTTACTCACGACCTCCTGCCACTAGCTTACTACACTGTTTTCAGATCGCCTTCTTCGCGAGATAAAAGTCAACTTTTTCGTACTCCGTATTGGCGATCCGTTCGTCCATCTGCTCCAGCGTTTTAGGGGGAGGCACGATGGCTTTGTCGCCCGGCCGCCAGTCTACCGGCATGGCACATTTGTTTTCGTCGGAGGTTTGCAGAGCGATCAGCGCTCGCTTGATCTCATCCATATTCCGTCCTACGTTCATCGGGTAGTACATGATCAGGCGGATATCCCCCTTGGGGTCGACGATGAAGACAGCGCGAACGGCCGCCGTTTTGCTTTCCCCCGGGTGTAGCATTCCGTACAGTTTGGAGACAGACATATCGATATCAGCGATGATGGGGAAGGTCATGTAGACCCCCGTTTTCTCACGGACGTTATTAACCCAGGCCAGGTGGGAGTGGATACTGTCAATACTTAAACCAATGAGTTTGGCACCACGCTCCTGAAACCAGTCCTGCTCTACGGCGAAAGCCGACATCTCAGTCGTGCATACGGGCGTAAAATCTGCCGGGTGGGAGAACATGACCACCCAGCTATCTTTGGCATACTCCGAAAATTGAAGAGGGCCTGTGGTAGTTAGCGCCTTAAAATCAGGGGCAGCTTCACCGATGAGCGGCATTTTTGAGAGGGCTTGAATTTGGTCTTGCATAATTTTGGTTTTTTAGCTTAAACATTAGTGATTAAGAAGCGAGCTAAGAGCATTAGGCTCCTACCCTTCTAATACCACAAAATTATGCTGGTCAGCCACCGGAGTTTGTGACCTGTATCACTCAGGGAAAATAAATACGATCAGAAAACCCCAACCCAACCGAGTCCGACGTAACTCCCCCGTTCTACCAGCCCTACCCCTGGCTGGCGGAAGTAATTATTGTTCACCAGTTCGGGACTACCTTCTCCGCTGTCTCCCCGGCGAAGAGCAAAAAACAAGGACAGTTTAGTGGTAGGGTTGAAGTAGAGGTTAGCGCCGATGTCCAGGCCGCTGTCCGCGCCGGAGAAAGCCCCCAGTTGGTTGGCGGATTCGATGCCGGATAGGTCCGTAGCGCCCCGGTAGAACCAGTAACTCACCACTGGTTCCAGGCTTAAGGACCGGGGCAGAGCGATGTTATGGCCGAGGCGTAAATAGCCGCTGTAACCAGCCGTTTCCAGTTCCCGGTTATCACTTTCCCTGCCCGAACGCTTCAGGTGGTAGAGCTCCCCGTCCAGATGCCAGTTATTGGTATTCGCGAGCCAGTCCAGACCGTAGGCCGTGTTATGTTTGAACAAATCAGTGCTGCCCTGGCGGGCAGCCGCCAGCCCCAGAGTGATGCCCTTACGTTGGCCAAAATAGTTGACCTTCTTTCCCGGTTTATAACTCTTCTGCTCCGGATCGCCGAGCTGAAAGGCAAAGCGAGTGGTCAACAGCGGGCTGGAGGCCAGGCCAGAGCTGTTACCTGCCAGACCTGTGAATAAGGGGTTTTGCAGAGCCAGTTCATAGGTAAGGTGCCGCTGGTTACCTTCACCATGAAGCTGTCCGGCCACCATCAGCCCCATTGCCCGGCCAGGGCCGATGCCCGTGAGGTGGCGGCGGAGATAGTTCTGCGACCAGGCCTTTTCAAAGGAGGTACTGGCCAGGGCGGCGACGTTACTTTCCCGGCCGATTGGGGAGACAAAATAGCCGCCGACGAGGTAGAGGCGGTCATTCTTCGGTTTGGCCTGCCACTGCACAAAAGCGTTCCATATCCGGAAGATGGGAGAACTCCCGTTATTACCGCCTGCTTCGGTACTGCTGAGCACGTCATGGCCAACCAGATCGAGCGCCGCTGTTACTTTGAAGGACAGCGTAGAGTAAGGATTACCCTTCAGCGAAAACCGACTGCGCCGTAGCTGGGCGTTGAAACGGGCTTCGGCAGGAATGGCCTGGCCATCTTCGTTGATCACCTCCATGCCGTAGCCGTAGGTACTCCAGAGTTGTAGACCGACCGACGCTTTGATCTTGTATTTATCCACTACTTCGCTTAGTGTGGATGGCTGGCTTTGGGCTTTTACCGCGGGGCTCAGCAGGAGGGCCAAAAGCCCCGCCAGCATTAACCGCCATTGCACCTGCGTCCGCGCAAAAAAACAAAACCTGAACGCAAAATGCATACTATTTCTGAAGATCATTTAGATAGGAATTACCCTCCGCATAGCCCAGCAATTTGGGCGCAGCCGCAGGTGCAAGGAAAGTTATTAAGCAAGGTCAGCACCAGGCTGGGCGGAGCGGAAAGGTCAGAGATCAGAAGGCCTTACCAACGCCAAGCCCGACCGTAAGTGTAGCGTAATCATCGAAGCGCCAGTCATAGAAAATGGTCGGAAACAGATCGAAAGATTTACCGAGTGGCACTTCATACTCTACCCCCACCCGTACCAGCATGGCGTGTTCCCCTTCCTCGACCGCCAAGCCCGGGCCCGCCAGTAAAACCAGGCCATGGACCGGAGAATACAAACCATCCAGCGTAAGAATCAGTGGCTCGTTTCGCTGGATCTCCTCTTCATTATCATTCAGCACCACAAAATCCTGGACTTCCACGTCAGTATGCAAACCGAGCCCCCATTTGCCTCTGCCCCAATACTCCAAATCCAAGCCCCATGAAGGGACAAACAGTCGGGTATTGGTGTTTCCCGGGGTAATCAAAGTGTGCCCCATCAAAAGTGCTCCGCGAAAGTGAGGCGTTTGAGAGTGATGCTCCTTTGCCGTGTCGTGGTACAACGATTCCGTTTGCGCGTACTGCGTAGTGGGCAACAGTAACCACAAAGACAACAGGATGATTATCAACTTTTTCATGGCTTACAAAAAGGTTATTTATAAAGTCGGTTAATCTTCCGCTTCATCCGGAAGTAGTTGATCACGCCAGTAAGAATGGAGATGCCTCCCAGGATAAAAGCCAGCCATGCGATCCAATGCAGATCACGGTCAATATGAATCAGATGAAGGAGGCCAAGGCTGGTAAAGATGAGGTAAATCCCCGTCCGGGTATAAGCCAAAAGCGTGCGCTGGTTGGCTAAATGAGTACGGTCCAACGCCAGGCGATCCGTCAGGCCAAGGTCTTCAATGGTCATGGTCGGGATGAATTAAGCGAGGTTGGTCTGCAGGGCCAGTTCATTCGCACTACGACCGTCGGCATCGGTTTGCGGAGCCTCCACGGCATCCTTTACATTGAGGTAGAAATTGTGTTGGCCCACCAAGGTGAATAAGCCATTCTTCCGGAAAGCATCCCGTACCGGGCCGATCAGTCCGCTAAATAAAACATCAATTCCCTTCGCCTGCTGATTTGTGATAAAGTTGTGCAATTCATGCATCGCACTGCTATCGATATAGGAGATTCCCTCGGCGTTGATGATGATCCTTTCCAGACCGGGAATGCGGGCTTCCACGAGTTCATTGAGTTGACGCTGGAAGTAGGAGAGGTTAGCAAAATAGAGCTGACCATCAAAACGAACGGTCAGCGTACCGCTTGTTTCCAATGCGTCAGTGAAGCGGTCTACGTTGCGGAACTGATCCGTTCCCGGTATCTTACCTAAAACCGCTACGTGAGGTTGCATACTGCGGTAAATGTGAACAGCGATGGAAAGGGCTACGCCCACACCAATCCCCTGCTCGATACCGAGAGACAAAGTGGCGATGAAGGTTACGGCCAGCATCCAGAAATCGGAGCGGTCCACCTTCCACAGGTGTCTGGCTTCTTTTATGTCAATCAAACCAAATACCGCCACCATAATCACCGAGGCCAGAATGGCTTTGGGTAATGAATAAAACAGTGGTGTAAGAAAGAGTAAGGTCAATACGATCAACAGAGCACTAATGATGGAGGCAAGGCCCGTCTTCGCCCCTGCCTGATCGTTAACGGCCGTGCGAGAAAAACCACCCGTGACCGGATAGGCCTGCACCAGCGCACCGGCGAGGTTCGCCGCACCGAGCGCAATCAACTCCTGATTAGGTACTACTTCATAATCCCGGTGCCGCTTCTGCACGGCTTTAGCTACCGCGATGCTCTCCATAAATCCGACCAGAGAGATGGTCAGTGCGGTAGGGATCAGGGCCTGCACCTGCTCCCAGGTAAAGGTTGGCAACACGAGGGAAGGAAGGCCATCGGGGACAGTACCGACGATCTTTACCCCCTGACTCTCCAGGCCGATCATTACTACCGCCAGGATACCAAAAGTAACCGCTAATAAGGGCCCGGGAATCGCTTTACTGATCTTTTTGGCACCAATGATCAGGCCAATGCCCAACAGCCCGATGGCCAGAGTATACCAATTGACCTCACCAAAGCGCTCCACTGCCGATAAGACAATCTCATGGACGTGGTGGCTGCGCGCCAGATCAATACCAAGAAGGTGCTTCAGCTGGCTCAGACCAATAATCAGCGCCGCCGCCGAAGTAAATCCGCTAACGACCGGGTGGGACAGCAGATTAACCAGGAAGCCCAGCCGAAAGAGCCCAAGGGCAAACTGGATTACACCAACCATCAGCGAGAGCACGATGGCCAGCCCGAGGAAAGCTTCTGTTCCGATTTCCGCGATGGCCCCTACCCCGCTGGCGGTCAGCAGAGAAACCATCGCAACGGGGCCAACGGCCAGTTGGCGGCTTGTGCCCAGGATCGCGTAGATCATCAGGGGCAGCGTTACTGCGTATAAGCCGTGGATGGGCGGCAAACCCGCCAGCATGGCGTAGGCCATCCCCTGGGGAATGAGCATTACCCCGACGGTAAGGCCGGCGGAGATGTCTCCCTTCAGCCAGCTCTTTTTGTAGTTCTTTCCCCAATTTAATACGGGGACGTAGTTCGATAATTGCATGACAATTTGCGTTGCGGGTTAGTGGGGAAGGCGGGGACGAAGTACGCCGTAGACGTAGGTGCCCGCCGTTGCGGCAAGAATCACCAGGCCAATTGTCCATATACCCTGCCCGAGCAGTGTAAACATTGGTCCGGGGCAAGCGCCCGTCATCGCCCATCCAAGACCGAAAATGGTACCACCCAATAAATAGCGGGGAACGGTAAAATCTTTAGGATTAAGCTTAAGGGAATCACCGTCGATGGTCTTCCAGCCCATTCGTTTGGACAGCGCAACGCCAATGATACCCGTCACCACGGCCGTGCCGATGATGCCGTACATGTGAAAAGATTCAAAGCGGAACATTTCCTGAATACGGAACCAGGACACCGCTTCGGATTTGGTCATGACGATGCCGAAGACAACGCCAATGAGAAGATATATTAAAGTACGCATGGTAGGGATAGTCTGATTAAATTGTGTGTAACCGATTGCAGGTTTGACAACTTTCACCTAGATCGCCGGGTGCCTGGTGCCGGGTGCCCGTCACGCATGGCAACCGGCAACTCAGCAACCGGAATAAACTTATTGAAAACTGCAATTTGTTATGCACACGAATAGATTAGTAGTCTGAATACGACCGACCAGAGGCCGGGATTCAGAAATTATACATAGATGCCGAGCAAGGCTGGCAGTACCAACCAGGTCATCAGCAGGCCGCCAATAAAGAAGCCCACAACGGCGACGAGGCTTGGAACCTGAAGGTTCGACAGACCGCTGATCGCGTGTCCGCTCGTACAGCCCCCCGCCCAGCGGGTTCCAAACCCGATGAGGAAGCCACCAACCAGCAGAAAAGCCAGTTGTTTCCAGCCCATCTCCGTCAGGCTGAAGAGTTCGTGAGGGACGTAGCCTCCTCCCTGTTCACCGGAAGAAGGCGTATCGATGCTGAGGGTAGTCAGCCAGTTTTCTGTGGCTGACGAAATAGCTACCGGTTCGGGATTAGTGAGGAAAGTAGTGGCGAGGAAGCCACCGATCACGGCACCGCCCACGAACAAAAGGTTCCAGCGTTGCGCTTTCCAGTCGATCTTAAAAAAGTCGGCATGTTTCCCAGCGCCAGCCATAGAACACATCGTGCGCAGGTTAGCGGAAACACCAAATTCCTTGCCGGCATAGAGAAGGGCGAACATGACGCCGGAGATCAGCAAACCGCTGACGGCCCAATGCCATGGGCCTTGGATAATATCTAACATATTAAGTAAGTAAAAGGGGCCACCCCGGCTTATTAACGGGGTGGCCCCAATAGCAAAATGGGATTGATTTAAAGCACGGCTTCTACCGCCTTATCTACGGTAGCCTGGCTCATGGAAGTTGGGCACTGATAGTCAGATTTTTCCAGCCCCGTTTCTTTGATGTCGTTCCAGCCACCGCGAACATTGACGAGTTGCCCGTAGCCACGGGCTCGGAGAATGGAGGCGGCAATGAGGGAGCGGTAGCCACTACCGCAATGGAGGTAGTAATTCCCCTTGCGGTCGAGTGCACTGAAGTGCTCTCCGTTGATGTAATCGAGTGGGAAGTTATCCGCTGCCAGGAGGTGTTCCGCGAGGAACTCCGTCGGTTTGCGCACATCAAGGATCCGGCCGGCTTTACCGGCATTGACCAGCTCTTCGAGCTTATCAGCATTGATGTTAGCGATGGCATCAGTTTCCCGGCCACTCTCCTTCCAGGATTTTACCCCTCCTTCAAGGTAACCGAGTACGTTGTCATAGCCAACGCGGGAAAGACGGGTCACTACTTCTTCAGAGCGACCTTCCGGAACAACCAGTAAAATGGGTTGCTTGATGTCAACAATCAGGGCGCCGACCCAGGGAGCAAACTGCCCGTCGATCCCGATGAAGATGCTGTTGGGGATGTGAGCTTCGGAGAATTCCTCCCGGTCGCGTACATCCAGCACCAGTGCTTCTTCGGCGTTGGCGATTTCCTCAAACTCCTCCGGAGACAGTGGGTGATTTCCTTTAGCCAGCACCTCATCAAAGCTGTCGTAGCCGCCTTTGTTCATCATCGCGTTCTTCATGAAGTACTGAGGTGGCGGAGTGAGACCCGCCGTAACTTCCCTGACGAATTCCTCACGCGTCATGTTGGCGCGCAGGGCGTAGTTAAACTGCTTCTGATCTCCCAGACGGCCAACGGTCTCCTTACTCAGGTTTTTGCCGCAGGCGGAGCCGGCGCCATGACCGGGGTAGACCGTTACGTCATCAGCCAGTGGCATAATTTTATTGCGCAAGCTGTCAAAAAGGTAGCCCGCCAGGTCTTCCTTGGTCAGTTCGCCCTGTTTGATGGCCAGGTCGGGGCGGCCAACGTCGCCCAGGAAAAGGGTGTCACCGGTGAAGATGGCATGATCCTTACCTGCCTCGTCACGCAGTAAAAAAGTACTGCTCTCCATCGTGTGACCCGGCGTGTGCAGCACCTTGATCGTGACATCACCCACTTTGAGCTCTTCACCATCTTTGGCGGAGTAGACGTCGTAATCGGGTTGGGCCATCGGGCCATAAACGATGGTAGCCCCGGTGGCTTTAGCCAGGTCGAGGTGACCGGAGACGAAATCAGCGTGAAAATGGGTTTCCAGGATATACTTCAGTTTTACGCCGGCCTTGTTCAATTTTTCAAGGTAAGGCTTGGTTTCCCGGAGAGGGTCGATGATGACCGCTTCACCCGCACTTTCAATGTAATAAGCACCGTGGGCAAGGCAGCCCGTATAAATTTGTTCAACTTTCATTTGGTTATAATTTTGTTGTGCTGCAAAGATCGGAGGTGGACTTTGGCAACTTAGTGACCTACATCACAGTAGGAAAATTTCTTCCGGATCAAGGCGACTGAATATCTCTCCCGGGCCGGCTTAAAGAAGTAACCGACATATGACAACTCCTTCATATGATAGTTTGTTACGGTCAGAAATCTCCTTAAATGAAAACCCAACTCTCCACCGAAGAGATCAGAAAATACTTCCCCGGTTTTATTGAACCGGGCTTACAGCAGGTAATGGCCAATGAAGGCAGACTGCACCACTTTCAGGAAGGCGATGTAATCATGGATTACGGTGGCTACGTTCGAATGTTGCCACTGGTCCTGACCGGAACGATCAAAATCAGTCGGTTATCGGATGACGGTACTGAGTTGTTGCTCTATTACCTGAGCCGGGGGGAAAGCTGTACGATGACCTTTTCCTGTTGTATGCACGACAAGCAAAGTGAAATCCGTGCAGTAGCAGAGGAAGATACTACCGTTTTTGCCCTACCCCACCAGCGGCTCGACCAGTGGATGATGAACTACAAAAGCTGGAAAAATTTCGTCATGACAGCCTACGATCAGCGGATGAATGAGTTGATCAAGACCATCGATCAGGTCACCTTTCATGCACTGGACGAGCGCCTGCTGGAATATATTAACAAGCGAGCGGCGATCCATGATGATCGTACCATCAGTACTACCCACCAGCGGATTGCGGATGACCTGCACGTTAGCCGGGAGGCCGTTTCCCGGCTACTCAAAGGCTTTGAGCGAAAGGGGCTTATCCGGCTGGGACGAAATCTGGTTACTGTGGTGAAATAGCTCATTATGGGCTTCTCAATGTTACCGGTGGTGGCTTGCCAAGAAACTCTTATCCGGAGGAATCAGGCGCGGCCGCAGGTGCAGTGTGCCCCTTGAAAAAGCAGAGGCTGGTGGGCGGAATGATTGGGTGGAAATAATCGTAAGAACTCCCAATTGCCGCTGAACGACAAGTGCTATGGCACCTGCGGGTAGCTACATGGGGTACAAATTACTTTGTTTCCTACGTCTTTAGTTTTGCTACTTCTAATGCGTTCAAAACCATAATTTTTATATCAGCTTTCGAAGAAATAGAATTTACACTACTAATTAGTTCACTGATATCGTGCATATCGTTGACCGGAGTTTTTATCATTTCTACAATTAGGGATTTCTGCTTAGGGTTCGTTTCAGACAAACTATTAAGCAGTTTTTGAGGAGATTGAGCTAGCAAATCAAAGAGTAATTCGATATAAAATTCTTCAAATTCAACGTTTCCGGCGCACTCTTCTTCGGAAAACGTACAAATAAAAGATGATATGTCATCTTGAGATGGATTTTGTTTCGTCCCTTCCAAGAGAACTAAAATATCAAAATTACATTTTTTGCACGTTGCAGAATTTGTATTTTGTACAGCACTATTTTTCTTGTCTAACACCTCTACTTCATTCCCATGTCTGGAATTAGTGTCTTCACTTTTAGCGGATTGATTATTGTAAACCTCGACAGGGGATATTGTATCGTGTCTATCAGAAGTGTCCAAATAGAAATTTCTATCTTGAAAAGACTCTTTATCTACCTTGCTCATCGGCTGCTCTCTCGTTGAACAGCCAAGGAGAAAAAACAGACTGATAAGGCTAACATATGTTTTGAACATCGTCATGTCTACAAATTTAATATTCAAAAATTTCTTTCAGAACTTGTACTTCAGCTCTCTTAGCTTTTGCAGTTGCTTTCAAAGCATTCGCATCCGCAGTCTTACTTCCTCTAGTCACTCTAAGGGTTCCAGACGCATTGCCCGTTTTTCCACCTGTTCCGCTAAAGTCGAAATGGTTAAAAAATGTAGATACATCTGTTGGACAGATTGTAATACAACCACGTGATCCTCGACTAGTAGCATTACCTTTATCACTAACTCCTGTATGCACATTGACATACTTCATTGTTACGGAGGTGCCATCGGGCTTTTTTCCTGGAGCATCGCGATTTCCAGAACCGTCAACAATATTTAAACCTTTTTTGGTTCCACCTTTGTGCCCGCTAGCATTATTGTACTGATGAGTTCATTCATCAAGTGTATTTGCAGTAGTCGTATTATCTGTATTAGACTTTGAATTTGGGTAACTACTACCGTCGTATGGGCCGTGTAAATCTCCGGTTTCATCGTCGTAAACATAAACATCTGCAGTGTATGAAGTACCTGATGTGCCGTTGTCCTGTGGCCGACTACCTTGATCAAAAACATGTACTCTCAAAGTATCACCCATAGGGTCACTAAAAATAATCGGATTATTACCCATGCCGTTATAAGGATTCATCGAAGGATACTTCTCTGCTCTCGGGTCAATCTGCATCCACCTCCCAATAGCCGGATCATATGATCTAAAGAACGCCAAGTCCAGCCCCAGCTCTTCCACATGCTCGATACCATTATACCGATAGCAATATCCCCCAGCACCAACATTTCAACCATCAACGATGCTCATTAGCACCACCCCAAAGCTAACGCTTCTCCCTCAGTT
>NZ_FOFB01000042.1 GCF_900110645.1 Neolewinella agarilytica | reverse complement strand
AAACTCCGGAGGAAGGGTTGTCATAATCGAAGTGGTCAGATACCTCGAAGATGCAACTCGCCGGAGTTTCTACTTTAAAAATGGCTAAAGTCCAGCTTTGGTCTTTTGGGCTACCGCGATTTGGAGTTTTACACTCGGTGAACCTCTGTGATGACCTCTGCGTACCTCTGTGGTTAACTTTTGCACCGCGCAGCAGCCTCCGGCAATCACCCGACACCACCGGATGCCACTGCTCGCGCCAGGCCTTACCTTAGCATTCGCTATACCGTCTCCAACGTGCGGCAGCACCAACAGACCAAAAGGCCAATGAAGCAAAAGAGCAAAAACTCCATCCTAGCCGCCGTTCGCGCCAACAAGCCGGGCCCGCGTGCCCTGCCCCAAATGCCCGCTTATCAGCCAGATGAAACAGCTGACCGAGCAGCGTTCACCGCCGTGATGCAAAGCAGCAAGGGAAAAGTGATTGAGCAGGCAGCGCTCGTTGATTACGTTGCGGAACACTTTGCGAACGCCAGGACGATTGCTTCCACCGTGGCGGCCGTGCCGGGAAACCTTGACCTGGCCACCATCGAAGATCCGCTGCAATTGGCGGGCGTAGACCTGGCCGTGCTGCACGGGCAGTTTGCTGTAGCCGAGAACGGAGCCATTTGGGTAAGTGAATCCGAAGCCATCGTTCGGGTACTTCCTTTTATTACCCAGCACCTCATTTTGCTGATTGACGGGCCAATCGTCCCTACCATGCACGAAGCTTATCAACGAATAAAAGTAGACGATACGGGCTTCGGCGTCTTCATCGCCGGCCCCAGTAAAACAGCGGACATTGAGCAAAGCCTGGTGATCGGGGCGCATGGGCCCAGGAGCCTGGTGGTGGTGCTATAGTCTTGTCGTTCGGTAGGCTGGTAGGCTACCGAATTTTGGAGATAATGCAAACCCAGATAATTTACGCCAACGAAGTAACTCGAAGAGCTTTGTAGCACAGGTCTGGACTTCAGCCCAGATAAGGCCGTAACGCTTAGTGCGGCAGCCTACCAGACCACAAGACTACCAAACTACCCCTACCCCAGCAAAATTATCAGTACCAGCAGCACTACACTCGCAGCAGCAATAAGCCGTACTTTCTCTGAGCGTTCCTCGTCCTTTCGGTATTTGTTCCGCTGCTGATTGAGGGGTGTTTCCACCTCCCGGTTAATGCGGCAGTCGTAGGTAAAAGCATTGGCCCCGGTATGGTCAATGGAGACTTCGCAAAGCTCCTGATCGAGGAAAATGCTGTAAGTTTTGGATTCCTGTACGTCAAAGTCAATAGCGACCACCCGGTTATTACAGTGAACGACCACGTGGTGGCTCGTTTCTCCGTGGAAAAGACCTAATTTATAGGTGTTTCCCTGATGTCCGGTAATGCTCCAGGCTTGTTGCGGCATGAGGTTCGCCAGTTAAGGGGCTACAGTTCAAAGGATAAGATAGGAAGAAAAATTCTTTAGCCGGAAAATTTAACATCGACAAAAAAGGCTAAAGTGACCACTCCGTTGCTGGTTGGCCTTCCCAGTTTCCTTCCAGAGCGAGCACCTGAAAGCGGGTAAACATCTCTTCTTTATACCAGTTTCGCTCGCGGGTGAGCCGCACGACTTCTTTGTGATGCTGGCTGCGGTAGGCAAATTCCTGCATGGCCTTCCCACTTGTCCAGAGGCTGAAAGTTGCCTGCATAAAGACCGGATATTCACCTACGCCAATGCTGAGTTTACGGGCGGGATGCGCTTCGATGGAGGCGCTCGTCTGAGGCACGTAGCGCCAAAAATCGGGTAATTTTCGGGTTCGGATCGTGGCCCGGGTGATGACGGCTACTGGCCGGGAGGGATCATAGTCCTCCGGCCGGGGAGAAAATGGCCGGTCACCGCCCCATTCACCGTGCGTCATGGTGGGCAACATGCGCGCCGTTAGTTGTTCGCTGCTGTGACTGAGCATTGCCTGCCACCAGGGGTGAAGAGAGAAAAAATCATCCGCAGCCTCTTCCGTTTCCCAGTGGCCAAGCCAGGCGTACACCCCGAAATTGGGCGCCAGACCGAAGCCGTTGCCCGCACCACTTCCCAGCAATCGGCTGAAGCGTAAACCGGCTACACCTGCTACGGGGCTACGATTAAACCAACCGGGCATCAGCCCCATCTGGGTGAAGATCCAGGCACGGTTGGTCGCTCCGTTGAAGCGTAGTAGCGTAAGTGTGGTCAGTTGAGGCACGGGGAAGTAACGCCAGTAGCAGCATAGGGTTTTGAGTTGGCTGAAAAGAAGAAAATCAGGGCGCGGACGCAGGTGCAAAGGAAGGACCAGGAGCAAGGGAAGACTCTCCACCATCAAAAAACCCGAAAAACCGAAAAACCAACGGGCTGGCAACCCTATCTTCGCCGCTATGCGGGTTTTCCTACTTTGCTTATTTACCTTCCTCTGTTCCGCAATACTGCGGAACGTCAGCGCCCAAAGCAGCCAGGAACTTATCGAAAGTCTCGATGAGGCGGACACCGATGGCGAGCGCTATGGCATCCTCTATGACCTGACGGGGATTCTCCTCGAATCCGGTCGTAAGACCGACCGCGACCTGGCCGTCAGCTTCAGTAAGCAGCTGCTTACTACCTCGAAGCGGATGGGCGACTCCAAGCTCATCGGCCCAGCTGCTTTCACCCTGGCCCTGGCCTACCAGAAACAACGGGACGACCGGCTGACGGATCGCTTCATGGAAGAAGCCGTCACCCACGGCATGAAAGCCGGTGACGCCGACCTCATTCTCCGCGCCGTATCCGAACGGACCCGCCTGGCCGCTAAGCGGCAGAACTACCGGGAAGCCACCCGGATCAATCAGCAAGCGCTTGACTTTTTCACCAAGAACGGCCAGGACAACAACATCGATGCCCTGCGGGCGCGCCTTGAAAAAGAACAAGCTGCCCTGCAACGGCGGCGGCGGGAGGTGGAACAACAAACCTCCAAACTATCCGGCGAAGTAGACCGCCTGAGCCGGGAAAAAAACCAGCTGGAAGGAACCAACACCCAACTGCAACGGGAAAATCAAACCCGAAATCAACAGCTGGCTGAAAGCGCCGAGGAACTCGCTGCCCGCAACGAGGAACTTGAAAAGACCCAGGAGCAAAAAGCTGCCGTCGAAAAACGGGTGGCCGAAACCCGCCGGGAGATCAAAAGCCTGAGTCGCGAAGCCCTCGAACAGAAAGCCATTGCCAACGATGCCCGCGAGCAACTGATGGAAGCTGAGCTGGAAACCCAGGCTGCGGAGATTAAAGCGGAGCGACAAACCTTCCAGCTCTACGCCGCCATCGGCGTGGGGACGGGGCTTTTTCTGCTCGCTGCCCTGTTTTTTTCCCGTTTCCGGGTAAAGCAGCGATCCGCCCAAAAGCTGTCGATAGCCAATGATGCTTTGGATGAGGCCCGAAAAAAAAGTGACGAGCTGCTGGAAAATATTCTGCCCGCTGAAATCGCTAAGGAACTTAAAGAAACGGGTAAGGCGCGAGCGCGGCAGTTTCCCGATGCTACTGTCCTGTTCTGCGACTTTGTCAACTTCACCGCCACCGCCGAACGGCTGGG
Organism: Neolewinella agarilytica; assembly: GCF_900110645.1. Lineage (GTDB taxonomy): Bacteria > Bacteroidota > Bacteroidia > Chitinophagales > Saprospiraceae > Neolewinella > Neolewinella agarilytica. The sequence continues at coordinate 26,271 of NZ_FOFB01000042.1, read as the reverse complement.
CGCAGAAGCTCTGGTGCAGGAGCTGGACGTATGCTTCAAAGCCTTCGATGCCATTATGGATCGTTACCCCGGGGTAGAAAAAATTAAAACGATCGGCGACGCCTATATGGCTGCCAGCGGATTAAGCTCCCGGAAGTCTGTCCCGCACGACATTATCCGTGCAGCCCTGGAAATGCAACGTTTCCTGACCGAAGAAGGGGATAAACGGCGGATGCTGGGCTTACCCTATTTCACGGGCCGCATAGGTTTACATACCGGCACGGTAGTGGCGGGAGTAGTGGGTGCGCGAAAGTTCGCTTATGATATCTGGGGTGATACCGTCAACGTTGCCAGCCGGGTGGAAAGCCAGAGTGAGCCGGGCCGGGTGAACGTTTCCGGCAGCACTTATGAGATGATTCGGTACCGTTTTCGCTGTACCTATCGGGGCAAAGTAGAAGCCAAAAACAAAGGCATGATTGATATGTACTTTGTTGAGGAAGAGCTTTCCGCCGCCCATTAATCAGATTTTCCGTACCATGTCTTTCAGCGGAGCACCTTTTGTCCCCGTATTTTTGCGTTAATTTACCGAACTGATTATCCAAGTATGCCCATGGCCTTTGAAAAGAAGCAAGAAGGAACATTCGAATACCTGGAAACGGGAGGAACGGGCGAACCCCTCGTTTTGCTGCACGGGCTCTTCGGTGGACTGAGTAACTTCGGTGCACAGATTGAGTACTTCCGGAGCAAGTATAATGTCATCATCCCTACGCTACCCATCATGACCCTGCCTCTGCGCAAGGTCTCCTTAGCGGGGCTGGTAGACCACCTCGCCGCCTTTATCAAGCATAAGGGCTACCCACCAATCCACCTGATGGGCAATAGCCTGGGCGGACATGTGGGCATTCTCTACGCGATGGACCATCCGGAGAATATTGCCACCATTACCCTCTCCGGAAGCAGTGGCTTATTCGAAAGCGCAATGGGTAATAGTTTACCGCCGCGTAAGAACTACGAATTCATCAAGAAGAAGACGGAGAGTACGTTCTATGACCCCGCCGTCTCGAGCAAAGAGCTGGTGGACGAGGTCTTCGCGACCGTCAACGACCGCAATAAAGGCCTGCGGATCATCATGACGGCCAAGTCTGCCGTACGACACAACCTGGCCCACAAGCTGGATAAAATCAAAGCGCCGACCCTGCTCGTCTGGGGCAATCAGGACACCATTACGCCTCCTTTCGTCGGCGAGCAATTCAATGAACTCATCGCTGATTCCGAGTTACACTTCATCGACAAATGCGCCCACGCTCCGATGATGGAACGGCCGGAGGAGTTTAATGCGATCATGGGCGATTGGCTGGAACGGGTCAGGGAGTCTAGTAGTCAGGGAGTTAAGTAGTAAGGGAATAAAGCAGTCAGGGAGTGGCTGCCGCTGTTCCGTGGCACGCTGCTGCGTAGCTGGGTGAGAAAGAGCAGGGTTGAGTTTTAAGCATCTTCTGCTACCCCATTCCGGCGATAACAAGGTCTCCATTTTGCTCTGCTCTTTTAAATAGTTCTATTACACTCAGACATCGCTCAACTAATAGTTCTGTTTCATCGGGGTGAAAGCTATAAATGTGCTCCATCTTCTCCGGGACAATAAGTTCTCGAACAGAGGCTTCAGTAAGGTCACTGATCATAACATTGATTGCCTTAACAGCCTCGGGAGTGTGGTAGCGGATTCCTTCGCCGCATTGTATTGCCTCCTCATCTCCTATGACTTCTTCCGGCATAAAAATATCGCCCGTTATGGGCGCACCCACAGAGCCGTTTCCGAACACGTACATGATACTTTCCCAGTCTTTATCAACGTATAATTCTTCTTCGGGATCACCAGGCAGAGGCTCCTGATTTAGTAAATGATCAAGATGTACAGACTTGATTCGGGTAAGGGAGGCGGTCATTCCCATATTTATAAGGTTTTAAAGGTGAAACGCAAATATACCTTGCTTCAGGTAAGTTGGAAGGCTTTCCCTATCCCAGTCTCGTAGCGAGTTGCCTCCCAAAAGCGGCTGCTACTGACATACTATCATTACTATCAAACTACCCCACTAAAAATACTGCCCAAACCCAGCCACCAGCCCCCGCTCCCGGGTATTACGAACATCTACGCCATAATCCAGGCGAATCACGGCATTGTGCGCTTTCAGGCTGATGAGGCGAATACCGCCGCCGATGAAATGCCGGAGACTTTCGCTGTCCAGCAGATCATTGATTTCACCGCCGGGGCTACGCCAGGTGCCGAAGTCGGAGAAGCCGACAATCTGCGCAGCAAAGCGCTCTTTTTTATCGCGCCAGACGGAGTGGCGGTATTCCAGGTTAAGGACCAGCTGGGCCGTCCCCCGGTCGATACGGTTTCCGCTGCCGCGGATGTTGAATTGGCTGTCGAGCACGAAGGGGGCAAAAGGGCTATCGTTATTGCTGGAGATGCCCGTCCGGAGGCGGGCAGCCAGGTTCCCCCGCCGGCCGAGCAGGCGATAGAGCCGCACGTCGTGCCAGGCGATCAGGAAGCCGCCCGTTTCGCCGAAGGTCCTCACGGCCTGGGCGATGCTTTGGTGGTGACTGCCGGCAGTACGCTCACCGAACTGATCCAGTCGGTCAAGCGTATGGCTGAACTTAAACAACAGCTTTTGCAAATTAGCCCGTTCAGGGCCGGGGGTGACCTGGCCGGGCTCGCTTATCTTCCGGTAACGCTCATTGAAGGTGCTAATGCCCAGCGTGATGGCTTGCCCGGGTTTAAAGGTGTAGCTCCCATCAATGCCGAAGGAGAGGTTGCTGTAGCGGTAGTTGACCGCAGCAGTGGGAAAGTAGAGAGGCTCCACGGCGGCGTAGCGCCGGCTTTCCAGTGCGTAGCCCCAACGGCTGCCGTGCAGGGCAGCGTTCCGGAGGCCCAGATAGTAGTTGTGCTCACCGTCATTACTCTGGTAGAAGGCCGTTAGCTGCTGTCCCCGCCCGCGGAAGTGAATGTCGTTGAAGCCCAGCTGGTAGTAGCTGTTTCCCCGGATGCCGCCGAAGTTAACCAGCGGGAAGACCGTACGACCTTCTTCCAGCTGCCAGTTAACGATGACCTCCCCGCCTACCGTATCGAGCTGCCAGCGGGCCTGGCTGAAGGCGGGAAGGTTGACCATATCTTGCCGGAGGCGGGCCAGTTGATCCGTAAGGGATTCCTCTTTGCTGCGGACCAGGATTAAAGCATCGCTTGTGGAGCCCGCCCGTAAATCATTGCTCTTATCCAACAGGTATTGCACCTGCGTCCGCGCCAACCCCTCGAACTGCTGGATGATCTGTGCTTCTGCTTTCACAGCTCCGCATAGTAGTAGAAATAAGCAAAAGAAACGGGCGGGAGAATTCATGATGGGTGCTTGTACCGCCGGCTTCAGTCGGCGGAAAAATAATTCGCCGACTGAAGTCGGCGGTACAAACCGGAGTTACAGATTGAATCGTAAGCCCAGGTTTACCGTACCGGCCGTGCCATCGTTCGCACTTAGGAATTGATTATCAAAAGCCGTCGCCAGCAATTCAAGCTCAAACTTTGGCGTGAACTGATATTTGGCCCCTACGCCTAATTGGTAGAAGTAGTCAAAATCTTCCTGCCAGTAAGGGCTGTAGCTCGCCAGTCCGTAAAGCGTCGTCTTAGGTGTCGGGAAGTAGCTGAAGATGCCCGTCACGGGCGTGGAAAAGCGGTTGAGGCGCCCTTCGTCCTGGCTACCGATATCTTCCAACACAATGTCGGTCTCTGCGAAGAAGCTAAAGTTATTGCCAATGGGGAAGTCATTGAATATCTGAGTAAACCAGATAGCTCCGTCGAATTCGGTAAACCGACCGCCTTCCGCGCCACTCAGATTATCGGCAACGGGCAGCCACAGGGCACTCTGTATGGAGAAGTTGGGAAGGTTATTGAAGGGCGCGATCCGTACTTTTGGCCCAAAGCCCGTGATGGCAGAGCGGGAGAATGTGCCTCCGTTACTCAATACGTCAAAGTTACTGGCCGTACCCGCCTCGTCGTAGCGAACGCGACGGTAGCGGAGGTCAAAACCGACGTTAAACCGATCCGTCGCCCCATACAATACACTCGTACTGGTCGTAAAGAAGGAAGACCGCTCACCGGCGGCCTCCTGGCTATAAAGATTGTTGAAGACTTTTATTTCGAAGCTACCCTTCGGGATAGCAGAAGACACGACGTAGCGGGCAGCGTTGTTCCCACCGGAAGGTGGTGCCACACCACCTTCTTCAGTAGGCTCTACCGCCGCACGGCCGGTTGTCTTGTTCAGACTCCAGTCGTACTCGTAGTAGCTCACCTTTGCCGCTGCGGGAAGGGCTGTTTTACGGAAGCCATTGATATAGGAAAGGACATTTGCCTTGCTGCCGCCAAAGTCGCCGGCGTACCATTCGAAGATTTTAGACAGCTGTACGTTTTGTCCTTCTACGCGGATGAATTGTCCATCATTAAGGGCTAAGCGGGTCTGCTTGTTAAGCTGTGCCTCCAGTTGGTCAGGCTGGTAAGCGAAGTTAGTGATGGGCGGGCAGCCCGTGGCACCGCATACCAACACAAAGTGAAGGCGAGCATCTTTATATTCTTTAATCAGCAGGTCTTTTTCCAGCTGGTTAAGCGTCAGTTTTTTACCGCCGACGTTTTGCTTCTTACTATCGAAAAAGCCGTTTACGTCCAGTACGGATTTTAAAGGATAATTTTCCAAAGCCTGATTGACCACTAAAACATTATAAGCATTGATCAGGAAGGCTTTGCGCTCATTTCCCTTCAAGGTGGTAATATCCGTAGATGCAATAGTGGCTACCAGTGGGGCTAAATCACCAGAAGCTTTCAGCTCGGTATAATTAACTCTTCCCTGCTGAACGTATTCCATCAGCAATTTATCCGTTGAACTGAAAAAGCCGTCAAGAGTACCTTCGGCGAAAAGACCGGAAAAAAGAAAGGCGCTAAGCGTGAATGTGAGGATTGATTTAAACATGATAAGTTATTTATGAAATGATCGTTATTGATTACATCACAAAGTTGGGGGCGTCAGGGAGGCCAATCCTCACAGATTTATCCCGAAGACTTATCAATTTTTCCCGGATAGAATAAAATCAGCGTTTTTGACCACAAAGGGGCGCAGAGGAAAACACAGAGGCCCACAGAGAAATCTTAATAGACTCTCTGTGGACCTCCGTGATAACCTCCGTGTTCCTCTGTGGCTTACTAGCTTACTGGGTTGCCTGATTGGCATCAATGATTCCCCAGCCAAAGTTTCCGCTACGGCCCGGGTAGATCGAGGCCGCTTGCTTCATCCGGTTCAGTACCTGGCTGCGGCTCTGGCTCGGGTTCGTAGCCCAAACGAGGGCCGCAATACCGGCCGTTGTGGCGGTGGCTGCGCTGGAACCTCCTACGTAGCCGGGAGTGTTGTTGTACCGACTAAGAGTCAGGCTGGTACGGTCAGTATCCCAGCTGCGCTGCATTACGGCGACGAAGTCAACCTTGCTACCGTCATGGCAGGTATTACAACGCTGCATCGGGCTACCGCTGCGGACGCCGGTTACGGCAGTCGTCTCACTCATATTAGCGGGGAAGATTACACCCCACCAGCTCGTCCAGCTCAGGGAAGTACCTGCAGCACAAAGAATCAACTTACCCCGGTTATTGGCGTAGCGGATACCATCCTTCACGGTGCCACTGCTGAAAACATCACCGATGCTCATGGATACGATCTTTACATCAGAGCGATTGCCGATGGCTACCAGAGCGTTCTTTACGCCCTTCTTTTCCTTACTGCCATTGACGATCACATCAGAAGTAGCCCGGTAAGTCACCAGGTTTGCCTTATAGGCGACCCCCACCGTGCTACCGGAACTGGTACGTGGGCCAGCAGCCAAACCTGCCATCTGCGTTCCGTGGCCACACTGGTCATTAGGGCCATCGGTTCTGCTACTCCACCAACTTGGCTCGTAAGTACCATACTTACTGATGTAACGGCCCGTGCTCCAGCCGCTGCTGAACGAGCTGCCCAGTTTGCTTTGTGTTGGGTAGACTCCGGTGTCAATGATGGCAATACCAATATTGTCTCCCTGGCTACGCGCCCAGGCCTGAGGGATGTTCATGTAGGCATAGTTCCAGGGCATCTTGGCTCCTGGGCTGATGGTGGTATAATCTGAAGTGTTCACATTACTGCTTGGTGCCTCAGAGCAACCAGAACCGGAACGAAGATCAACCTCAGCGGCATTGTAGTTAGATGGCTCGAGGTAGCGAACATCCGGGCGGGTACGAAACTCCTCAATGATGCCGGGATGCAGCACTTTCACGTCCAGAATGGGTAGTACCCCATCCTCTTCGTAAACAAAGAGATCTTCTTCCGAAATGGCTTCTCCCGTCAGGCGCTCCGTGGCTTCCAGCAGGTCATTGACCAGCTCGTCACGAGTAGTTTTCCATGCTCCTGCCGTAACGTCAATTTCATGGATAGTTTCTTCGATGTTTTGGTAACCAGCAGGCTGATAGCCAAGGGAGGCATGGTTTTCGCTGAGGTTGATGGCACTCCAAACGACGAGATTAGTCGTCTCGTTCCAGTCGAAGACGTCATCAGTAGCAAAAAGATGCTCTTCTACTATCTTGTTGATTTCTGACTTAGTGAGCGGGGTCTGAACGTCTTCCGGACCATTAGCCTCTACCGGGCTAATGAGTTCTTCCTGACAAGAAAAAAGCGTGAACGCAAGCACGCAGCAGAGTAAAATACGTTGCATAATGAGTTGGTTAATTCCGTCTTGCCTGATCCTGATACGTACGCAGGCGATGCAATGAGCAAAGCCAAACCGTTTGCAAAAGGGAGATAAGGAGCATAAAAGCCCATGAGTACACATATTGAAATTGCCTCCCAGATCAAAACAATAAACGGAAATTGATGAAAGTGTGGTGGTTTGTACGGTAAATATAGTAAACATCAGAATTTTAGCGAAATTTCGCTATACGAACGTGCAACGTAGCAACTCTATCCACCTTCTACAGCCCCCATTCCGGGGACTATTACTAAGAGATAAAACAATTTAAAAAAACCGGCACGGAAGCTACATTGCCGGCAGACCTGGCGACTTGCTATTCCTTTGCCTGATCTTCTTAGAGTTGGAGAAAATGCCTCAGGTACAACCAATATGGCTGATAGATACGGCAACAGACTTTCAAGGCTTAGCGAATGACCGTTCCTGAAAACAGGGTAAAGTATTACAATTGAGAGGGTCACCCGCAATCAAGGGTAAATCAATCCAGAAAATAATCGAGCATATCATCAATTTCCTGCCCGATAGTACTCATTCCCCTTTGGCGGCCGGAGCGAGCGTACCAATACTCTGCGTTCCTTTCGTCTCCTTCCATTCTGTGCAAAAGAGCGTGCACCCAGGCGCAATCCGGACCAGGCTCTCTATCAATCAGATCATGGGCTTTCTGCCAGTTTCGCTTCTTTAGCCACCATAAAGCAGCTATTTCTTTTGAGGAGTTACTCGGAGGGGTACTCTCTTCCAGCGAAGATTCAAATAGTTGTCGTTGCAAGGGAGATGGGATTAGCGGTGTATTAAGAGACTGAGACAGGGTGATATAATGGCGAATATACCGCTATCACTTCAATCCAGAGATTTCCAGGTCTTAATCAGCCAATAAACGTTCCAGTCGGTTACCCCGGCTACCCTTCACGAATACCGTCTTCCCCTCCCAGTTTTGTTCCCAGAACCAGGCTGCCAGGGCTGTACTATCCGCAAACCAGGGCCGGTCAAACTCCCGGGCTACGTCCTTCATCGCCGCCCCGACCAAGATCACGGTTCGTGCGGTTTGTCCGGCGCGCAGCGCTACTTTTCGGTGTGCGGCGGCTTCAGCCTCTCCCAGTTCCAGCATCTCCCCGAGTATTATGACTGCATCTCCCGCCGGATGATCAGTACCGAAGCCAGACAAAGATGCCACCACACTACTGGGGTTGGCATTGTAAGCATCCCAATAAAAGGATACCCCCCGATGCTCCAGTAGCTGGCTTCGGTGATTATCAGAACGATAGCTTGATAATGCCTCCGCAATTTTTGTCCCTCCCACTTTAAAATATTTCCCCACGGCAATGGCCGTTTTAACATTCTGCAGGTTGTGCTTTCCACTCAGCTGAACTTCGGTGCGCATTAGCTCACCGTTCTCATTCAGGAAGGAGACATCGATAAACGGATGAAGACTGTGCACGCCTATTTCCAGCGCAGGCTCTTCGCTCGTAAGCTGCTCACTCACTTTGTAAAAAATGAGGCGGTTGTTAGCAGCAGCCATTTCTGTCAGGTGGTCCTCATCGGCGTTAATGAAGGCAACCCCGCGATTAGTCGCCAGATAGTCATAGAGTTCCCCCTTGCCTTTGATGACACCTTCTATCCCACCGAAGCCTTCCAGATGAGCTTCTCCCACGTTGGTCACCAGGCCGTGCGTCGGCCGCCCCAGGCGGCAGAGCTCAGCAATCTCTCCCACGTGGTTGGCCCCCATCTCCAGAATGGTCATCTCCGTATCCGGAGGGGTCATGAGTATCGTCAGCGGAAGCCCCAGATGGTTGTTGTAATTGCCAGGTGTACAGTGGACCCGATATTGACGAGACATAACGGCGTTCACCAACTCTTTGGTGGTCGTCTTTCCATTACTGCCCGTGATGGCCAGCACCGGCATCCGGTGGCGCCGACGGTGCTCCATGGCCATTTCCTGCAAAGCCTTCAGGCTGTCAGGCACCAACAGGTAGCGGTCATCTCCTTCCACCACTACCTCCGGATCATCGACGACGGCAAAAGCCGCGCCAGCCGCCAGCGCAGCTGCGGCGTATTTATTCCCTTGCACCTGCGTGCCCGCCAAACCCACAAACAGGTCGCCAGAACTAACCTTCCGGCTGTCAATCCGAATGTTTGGGTGTCGCAGGTAAGCGGCATAAAGATTTTCCCCGGTTGCGTATTCCGTCATGCCGTAAATATAAAACAGGTTTCATCACAGATATCCGGCAATTCTCCGAATTTGTCTTTCAGCATTCCGCTTACTTTAACGAAAAAGCGACCAGCTATCATCACCAGCCCCGTAAGGGCTGTATGCTGATCGCTGATCGCTTTTTATTTCTGGCAAGATAAGAGCACCCTGAAAAGCAGTACTGTTATCGGTCAGGCTATCGCTCGGTTCTACCGGCGCGCGCGGCGGCGCTTCTTGGGGTCTGCTCCGAAGCGGTTTTTCTTACGGGCACTTTCTCCAACTTCTGATTCTCCGCCCATGTGGATCATGGCGCAACGGAAACCTACCGTACGGCTGGCCTTGTCTTCATCCATGAAGCGACGGTTGCCCGGGCTAAGCCAGTAAGCACGGTCAGCCCAGCTACCACCCTTATAAACGCGGGCCTTATCACTGATCAGGGTGTGCTTGTTAGTTTCGTAAGAAGCCTCAGACTGCTCATCGCCATCGAGGTAGTTGTATACACGACCTTTCTTGTAGTTGTCACGCTGAGCTGCGTCTTCATCCTTTACGTACTCGTACTGAAGGCGGCCAAGGCTGTCTTTCGGTAGCGGAGCACCATCGGTAGGGTCACGCTTTACATCACGGAAATCGTTACCCCGGAAAGAGTTGAGATCGTGGTTCTCGAAATCATTAAGCGTCTGGGTGGTCAGAGGACGGTAAAGGTCCAGTACCCATTCGTTAACGTTTCCGGCCATGTTATAAAGGCCAAAGTCATTGGGGTAGTTTTCGAAAACAGCCGTTGTCACGGAAGATCCGTCATTAGGCTTACCGGCAATACCCATGTAATCACCACCACGACGCTTGAAGTTAGCGTACATCTGTCCCTGGTAGCGATCATGGCGCTGGTAACGAACACTGGTGCCAGACCATGGGTAGATCCGACGGTCGGTGTAGTTTTCGTCTTTCTCATTAGCCTGAAGACCGGAAAGTGCCAAAGCAGCGTATTCCCATTCTGCTTCTGTTGGCAGACGGAATTCTGGCTGCAGGATACCATCCTCTAATTTAACCTGACGGTCACCCCCTGTGCGAAGGTCCTTAACGCCTTTACGAACATTGCCTTCGTACTGACCTGCCATGTAGGAGTCGGTCACAAAGACACCATCATCACGTGCCTCAGGGCTCGGGTTCAGAATGCCTTTTTCGATCAGAATCGCTTCATTCATCCGGTCCGTACGCCAGCGGGCGTATTCCCGGGCCTGTCTCCAGCTCACACCTACTACGGGGTGATCCTTCGTAGCCGGATGGCGGAAGTAGTTCTGTACGTAGGGCTCGTTGAACGACAGCTCGTCACGCCACACCAGCGTGTCAGGTAGTGCATTCAGATAGACCTCGGGGTAGGAATCTCCGTAAGAAAGCTGCGTCCAGGCCAGGTAGAAAAGGTAATCTTCGTTACTGATTTCCGTCTGGTCCATGAAAAAAGTAGAGACCGTCACACGACGTGGAATATTATCCCAGTCGTAAGGCACGTCTTCTTCCGTGAAACCCATTACGAAGTTACCGCCAGGGACTAACACCATATTGGGAGGTGTCTCCTGCCCCTTATAGTCCGATTTGGTTTCGAAACCACCCCATTTGGAGTCGTTCATCTTCCAGCCCGTAGTCCGGGAGCGATCATTACTGCCGCAGGAAGTGAGAATGCCCACCAAAAGGAAGAGTGGGAGAGCTTTTAGCCAGTATTTCATAAAGCTGAGGTAAACCAAGTTGTTTCCAGAAATTTCAGGGCGCAAATATACGACGTAGGGGATGACTACGGAGGGATGGCGCCCGGTACGGAAAGTTAAACCCCATTCTCCCCTACTCTATTGTGCAGTAAATCTTAAAATTTTCGGTGGATTCACTTTTCTTTTTTTCAGGCGCATACGCAGGTGCAGGCAATTTCTGAAAGTGCAAAGTTGCCAGGCGAAACAGCAGAAGCAGATATCCACACTAATAGTACGGTTATTTGGCTATCTCCCTGTTGCCCTGAAGTCTATTGCCTACTTCCCCCGCTTATTAATCTCATCCTGCAGCTGTCGGCGAAGGTTCTGCTCCACCTCGAGGCGTCTTTTACGGGCTTTTTCCAGCTCCTCGGTCAGTTTTGCGTTGTGCGTGCTGGCTTCATTAGCGCTTGACACCGCAAGCCGCATCCGCGCCAGTGCCAATAGCAGTAAGGCTAACAAGCCAATAATAGCTGACCACATAATCAGGCTGTACGTCGCTTTGCTGAGCTGAAACCCCAGAAGGCTGACGCCGTCTTTTTCTTCGTTCAGTTGAGAAATTTCCAAATCCTTCTCCTGAATGGTCGTCTCTTGTTTATCTAAGCGCTCTGCCTGAGTGGAAATCGTACCATTGAGCGTGCTGATTTCTTTTGTATAACCACCGATCGAATCGGTGACATTAGCGATAAAAGCCGCCAGGTAGTTCTGCCGAATGACCTTGAAGCCCTGATAACGGTTAGAAACACGCAGCATTTCGTCAAATTGTTGGCTCAGGCTAACAGAATCCGCGGTAGCGGGATTACCTGCCTGAGCAGAAACCGGTTGACTACTTACAGCAAACAAAACAAAAAACAGGACAAAAAAATAGGTACGCATCTATTATGATAGGTTTTGGGATTAGGGCAATCGTAAGCTCAGAGCCGAACGCTCACCGCGCAGCAGCCTCGAAGGGAAGGGAATGTTTTCTCCTACGCTCCGCTCCGGAAAACGTATACTTCGAGGTTCTGATCAGTCGTTTCGGGACTTCGAAGCGTGCTCAGCAATGGAGCCGGAGGCGGAATTGCTGAGTTCCTTTGAGCGTCCGATGAGTTTGCGATTGCCCTGGTTTTGGGGTCGGTACTGGCACAAAGATAGACGGCTTTTTACTAATATGTTCTTTTGCATTGAATCCGTTTAAACTTTTCTTAGCTGGCCGCTTCGAATCCTGTTTTCTAATGGCAAGGTGTCTAAAATCGAGTATCCCCTCAGGCTACTGGTAGTTTTAACAACAAAGCCAGAGGGAGAACAGGGCGGGTTAAAGAGGCAAACCAAAAGTTTAATCAGGTTCACCGTATCAAAGCCACCTTTAATTCTATTTTTGGTTTCCCTTTTAGTGCATTCCTGGCTTCCAAGTATTTAATCGATCATGCAAAACCATTTCCTCCTCTTTTCCCGGCTTTCAGCCCTACTGTCTTGTCTGATAATCCTGGGTGGATGTCAGCAGACAGAATTCCCCACCCATGAGCGAGCCCTAAGCCCCTGGGTTTTCCGCTCAGTGCTGGATGATCAGCCCCGAATGCTTACTGCCGCCCTACACAAAGATCTTTTCGTCGCTTACAGCGCCGAAACCGGCGCCCTATACAAAGCATGGAAGGGCGACGTAGATCTGGATGGTGCCGTGTACACCACCGCCCACGGCCCGCAGCCAGAAGCCATCGGCAAGGTTTGGCTGAAGGATACCATGGCCCAACATTGGTTGCTCTACCAGCAGGGAAACATGTCCCCCGTACGCCCGGATGTACAGTACCTCGGGCACGAAATCAAAGATGGGCAGCTCTACATCAAGAGTAAACTCATGGCAACGGATGGCTCCTTCAACGTAACGGTCACGGAGCGGCCGGAAGTTATTCTCCGGGAAAACGGGCTGATGGGTCTGGAAAGAACTTTTTTCGTTGAGGGAGTGCCCGAAAACAGTAGTCTGGCGCTTCGCTGTGTCATAGATGGGATTCCCACGAGTAAAAGCATCAGTACTAACGCCAGGTTCGAAGTGATGGAGCAGCAAGACGTTCGGACTTCCAACCTCCGCGCCTTATCCATTTACGGAGTACTCACCATGGCTACCGATCAGCCCACCTATCTGCGTACTCACTTCGTCCGCTCCCCCACCCTTCCCGACGATAACGCCGACGCCGGGGCAATCCTCGCCGACGCCCGCGAGGCCGGCGAAAAACTCATCGAACGCAACGGCTGCAAAACCTGCCACAACACCCGGGTAAAAACCATTGGCCCTGCCTACATGGCCATCGCCGAACGCTACCCCAATACCACAGCTAGTCTCGAGAAGCTCTCCGCTAAAGTGATTAAGGGTGGAGCCGGCGTCTGGGGCAAAGCCGCCATGACCGCCCACGACCATATTCCCCCATCTGACATCCGGACAATGGTGCAGTGGGTCCTTGACCTCGACAAGGACTCCGAAGCGGAGATGGTAGCAGAAGACCCCGGCATCCTCTTCGCCAGTAAAACCGATGCCCTCGAAGCAGACCCCGCCATTACCGACGACGGTCTCGGCGCTGGTGCCCGGGCGGAAGTTTTCCCCGTCCCGGACGGCATCAGCCGCCTGGAACAAGTTGCCTGGGAGAAAGAACCGCTCTTCACCGGCGTCGTTCCCCGCATACGTTTCGACGGAGCGGACTTCGGTAAGCTCGAAGATCTCTTCGCCATCCGCTTCAGCGGTTACCTGAAGATTCCGGAGACAAGCAACTACCTCTTCCGGCTGGCCAGCGATGACGGCAGCCGACTGATCATCGACGGGCAGGAGATCGTCAACGCCGACGGCCTCCACGGCCCCGAAGCAAGAGACGGCGAAATCGCCCTGGCCGCCGGCAACCACCCCTTCACCATCGAGTACTTCGAAAACGGTGGCGGGCAGACGGTGATTTTCGAGTGGCGATCTTTCTTCAGCCCCGAATGGCAGACCGTCCCCACGGAGAATCTCGGTTACGACCTCAGGCAAAACCTTGTTGCGGAGCTGCCCGAGCCCATGGACCGCGGCAAAATCCGCCCCGGAGACGCCACCCGCCTCACCGACGTTCACCCCGCCTACACCCTGCGGCAGGCCAGGCCCGATGGTTTCACGCCCAAGGTTGGCGGCATGGATTTCCTCTCCGATGGCCGCCTCGTCGTCTCTACCTGGGATGCCGAAGGAGCCGTTTACCTCATCGACGGTGTCCAGACCGGAGAGCCCAGCCAAATGACGACCAAAAAGATCGCCACCGGCCTGGCCGAGCCCCTTGGGCTAAAAGTAGTGGATGACGAGATCTACATCATGCAGAAGCAGGAACTCACCCGCCTGATCGATCACGATGGGGACGAGCTCATTGATGAATACCAGACCGTCTGCAACGACTGGGAGACGACCGCCAATTTTCATGAGTTCGGCTTCGGGCTCGCCTACGAAGCGCCTTACTTCTACGCTACCCTGGCCATTGGTATTCTGCCCGGCGGCGCCAGTGCCCCGAACCAACCACGAAGCCGGGGTAAGTGTGTCCGCATTCACCGGGAGACCGGTGAGCTGGAGTACATCGCCAGCGGCCTGCGTACACCCAACGGCATCAACCAAGGCGTAGACGGCGAGCTCTTCATCGCCGACAATCAGGGAGACTGGCTGCCGGCCAGCAAAATCCTGCACGTTACCGAAGGCGCTTTCTTTAACTCCTACGCCGTTCCGGGTGAAGAAAACAAAACGGTAAAGCCCCCCGTCGTCTGGCTGCCGCAAGACGAGATCGGCAACAGCCCTTCCACCCCGAACTACCTCAATGACGGCCCCTACAAAGGACAAATGATTCACGGAGAAATAACTCATGGCGGACTGAAACGCGTCTTCGTCGAACAAGTCAACGGCCAGTACCAGGGAACGGTCTTCCGCTTCATCCAGGGGCTGGAAGCCGGCGTCAACCGTAATGTCTGGGGGCCGGATGGGGCGCTCTACATTGGCATGGTCGGCTCCACGGGCAACTGGGGAGACGCCGGCAAGCTCTACTACGGCTTGCAAAGCGTGAAGTACAACGGAGAGCCTGCCTTTGAGGTACTCGCCATCCGGACGGAAGCCGATGGCTTCGAGCTGGAGTTCACCCAACCCGTGGCGGAGGGCTTCGGCAAATCCGCCGCAGAGTTCCCACTCACCCGCTGGTACTACCTGCCAACCGCTAATTATGGCGGCCCCAAAATGGACGAAACACCACTCACCGTCAATGATATTCAGTGGAGTGCCGACCGTAAAAAAGTCCGCCTTACCTTCGACGGGCTGAAAACGGAACACGTCTATTACTTCCGCCTGCCGCAGGAATGGCGGGACACGAGTGGCCGTCAGCTCTGGTCAACGGAGAGCTGGACAACCGTGAACTATGTTCCGCAGGTGAGTCGTTGATTAAACAATACATCCGGACGCTCAAAGGACTTTAGCCTTTTCGCTTTCAGCTCTATGGCTAAAGTCCTTTGAGCGTCCGGATTAATTCCCCTTCCATGAAATACATCAAACTCGCCGCCGCCGCCCTCTGCTTTGGCATCTGGCTGTTCTTCGGCAACTATGCTGGTCCTGCGGGCCTGCCCGTGCCCGCACTTGGCGACTTTTTCAACCCAGCCACCGGTTTTTGGCGCAATACCTTACCCCAGCTGAATGACCGGGAAGGGCGGGCGTTCTCCCTCAACCACCCCCTGGCGAAGGGAGATATCTTCTTTGATGACCGGGGCGTGCCCCACGTTTTTGCCGACGATCTGGAAAGCGCCTGTTTTCTGCAGGGATTCGTGAATGCTGCTGACCGACTCTGGCAGATGGACATCAGCACCCGCGCCACCGAAGGCCGCCTGAGTGAAATCCTCGGAAAGCGGACGATGAAGCGAGACATTGATCAGGTCCGCCGGGGATTCCGTTACACCGCAGCGCGGGAGACCGATACTATGCGACTGCAGTTTCCCGACGACTACCGTATGCTGGAAGCCTATTCCGCCGGCGTCAATGCCTGGCTCGATCAGCTCGACCCTAAGGATTACCCCGTAGAGTATAAGTTGCTCGACCACGAGCCCCTCCGCTGGAGCCCCTACCGAACGGCTCTGCTGGGTATGGGGATGGCCCAGTCACTCAGTGCCCGCTACGACGATGCCCGCACGGCCAAAACCCGGCAGGACTTCGGCCCGGATTTATTCAATGAGCTTTTTCCTAAACGATTCCCCCGGGCCAGCCCCATCGTCCCCGACGACGGGCGGTACCGGAACACCCAACCCATCGCTCCCTTGCCCCTCAACGCTCCCCCGCAGGGGGCCGACGCGGAGCGGCGGATGGGGGCCATTGCACCTGCGGCCGCGCCTGCTACAAAAGCAGGAAGTGATCCCGACGAGGCGAAGCCGGACCTCGGGACCGCGCCCCTGTATGATGAAGCCTACAGTTTGAACGATGATCGGCTTTACGTGGCCGGACCGGAAGATGCTTACACCCTAATGCCCGCTCACCCGGACAATGGCTCGAATAATTGGGCCGTTGCCCCAAACAAATCCAACACCCGCCACCCGATGCTGGCCAGTGACCCGCACCTGAGCCTGACGCTACCAAGTATCTGGTACGAGATTCAGGTCAGCTACCCCGGCGTAAATGCGCGGGGCGTTGGCCTGCCGGGCACACCGGGCATCATGATCGGCTTCAACGACCACGTCGCTTACGGAGAAACCAATGTGGGACATGACGTGACGGACTGGTTCGCGATCGAGTGGACCGACACTACACGCACGAAATACCGATTGGACGGCGCGGCCGCAGGTGCAAGGATGGTTAAAGACACGGTGTTCGTCAAGGGCCAGGCCTCGGAGGTCATCGAAACGCCCTGGACCGTCTTTGGGCCCGTCCCCTACACCGATGGTCCTTACGCTGATCACGCCATGCGCTGGCTGGCACACGATACGCCCGGCAATAAATTTCGTCCGCACACCATCGTCGGCACCTTTCTGGGGCTGATGAGTGCCACCAGCTATGAGGATTACAAACAAGCCCTGCGGGGTTATGTAGGCCCAGCGCAAAATTTCATTTTTGCCCATAAAGACGGTGACATCGGCATTAGGCCCAACGGCTTCTTTCCCATCCGTGCCGTAGGCGACGGGGCTACGCCCCTTCCCGGTAGCCACCGCGTCAATAACTGGTCCGGCACGATCCCCTTCGACGCCCGCCCCGAGCATAAAAACCCCACCCGGGGCTACGTTTCCTCCGCCAATCAGGTCACTACCGGCCCCAACTATCCCTACCCCTACATCGGCGGCTTTGACGAATACCGCGGCCGTTTCATCAACCGCTACCTCGATCACCATGCGGTGATGAATCAGCGTACCATGAAAGAGCTGCAACTCAGTAGTCAAAACCTCTTCGCCGAAGAACTAACGCCACTCCTCATCGCCAGAATCAAGCGCGATGCGCTGGACAGCGACGGCCGGGCACTTCTTCGTCTCATCTCCGAGTGGGACTACAACTGCGAAGGCAACAGCCGCGCCGCCAGCCTCTTCGAACTCTGGTGGCGTAAGGTTTATTCTTTCACTTTCGACGAGATGCCACGCGATTCCGGTTACGTCCGCCCCGATCTCTGGAAATGGAACGATCTGGTGCGCGAAAAGCCGACGCACCCCATCTTCGACATCGACAGCACCGCCGGCTTCCGCGAAACCGTTGCCACCCTCACGCAACGCGCCTTCGACGAAATTCTCGAAGAGCTCGACGGCGAGCTCCCCGAAACCTGGGCCGAAATGCGTAACTCCCACGTCAATCACCTCGGGCAAATCCCTGGCTTTGGCTCAGGCCTGATCAAGACCGGCGGCAGCCGCTACTCCCCTCGTGCCCTGAGCGGCAGCCATGGGGCCAGCTGGCGGATGGTCGTTGAGCTCGGCCCCCAACCCCGTGCCTGGGGTGCATTACCCGGCGGCCCCTCCGGCCATCCGGCCAGCGAACTCTATACCATCGATCTGGATGATTGGGAGAACGGGCGCTACCATGAGTTGGTGCGGTGGGAAGATACAGGTGAGGCTAAGCTGAAATCTGCCGGGCACTGGCGGGTGGAGTAAAAGCTCACTTAACCTTAACATTCACCAATCTACTACTACATTTAAGACGTAAGGCTACTCACGCAACACTTTAACGTGCCATAATCTGATTATTCTTTTAAAAAAGAATAGGTTATCAAAATGGGATTCATTTCTCTTTCTACATCAAAGTCGTCAATTAGAGAATCGTCTATATTGGGAAAAATCTGATAAAGACTAGTAGGATCAATAAGCACGCCTACGGTCTTGTCCTTCATGGTAGATATAAATGGATTAAAACGAAACTTATCTATTCGATCAACAATACGCCATCCGCTTGCCTTATCAAAAACAAGTGTTTTACCAGACTTTCCGGATTGAACTACGGTCATTCCTACTGATTTTTTTGTCCTTCGATAACTTACAATGGGGTATACCAGGTTATTTTCAAAAGTATAATCAGCAAGTGAACTCGGATCCGTCACAAATAATGGGAGGTCAGGTATCGATAGGTTTTGGCCAACAAAATCGTATTGCCCCAGTTTAATCAATTCCATACCATCTATCTCGTATACCTCGGAAGTATATTGATCTAAAAAAAACGCAGGATCGTTTTCCTCCGCCAAAAACGGGCATGGAGAACCTAAAGGCACCATTTTCGCAGTATTGTTCTTTAACTTTCCATCTATTACCTCACCCTTTTCCCTAGAGTAATAAGTCAGCTTATGACTTCCTTTCTGCGTATAAAACAGCGAAATATCATTAGTGACATTGATAAATCCGTAAATCGAATTCAAATCAGAATTACTACCAATTATTGTTTTGTACTCTTTTGAATCGAGATCATAACTCACTACTTTCCCTTTAGGAGACATTAACTCTATTTCATTTTCTGGCGTAAAAAGATTAAATCTGATGTCATAAATAATATCAATAGAATTTGGCCCGTCTCCAGTATTGACTATTTTGGAAACGTACTTTCCAGTACTATCGAATATGAAAACAGTGTATGATCTCTCATCAAGTACGAAATAGTTTTCATCGGTAGCGATTATTTTCGTGACAACCTTAATAGCTGATTCCGATGTCAATTCTAACGGCACCGCAATTGGATTTAAAAAAACATTTTCGGGAGATATTGATTCCAGGTTTAAAACATCAATCACAAACTCACCTTTTACACTTTCTTCCTCTTCACACGTAAAAAGCAAAGAGGCAAAGAGCAGTAGAAATATTGTTCTTCTAACAAATGATGGATTTCTAAAATTTAGCGGCTTGAGATTCATATTATAGTGCGCTTTTTTGACGTGAGCTGTAAGTTTTTTGACAGAAACGCCATCTCGCTACAGCAATAACCTAATGGTCGAATCTAGGTTCCCGACCACTAGATTTCAATGGTCTTCTAAAATATAGCAAGCGCAAACAAAATTACCAACCTAGAAATCATTTGTTATCTTATCTTCTATAGATAATAGCTGATAAAACGACGAACAAATAGTGTTCGATAGATTTTCTTGTTTGACAATTCGGTTTGCGCCTTAACTATTTATTAATACAAGTCGCCCTTTCCCAATGGAGACAGTCGTCCAGTTACAACTCTACTGTACTAACATCCTCCCAAATGGGCTGGACCACATGTTACTGTTGGGCCGCCGTCCCAAGCACAATATTCTCCATTCCAAAAATCGCTGACGCACGTCCAGCATTTTCCATAATGACGCCCACAAGTTATACCTATGACACCACCATCATCACCACAATCTTCTGTTTCGACAGCTCCTCCTCCTCCTTCTTGGGCACTTATCATAGTAGACGAGAATAATATTAAAGAGAAAACCGCAAGAGTCATAGCGGCATTAAACAAGAATTTAAACTTCATGAAGCTTTAATTTAAACACCAAAAACTTTCTGGCAAAGCTGCTAATAAGGAAAGGATAGCAGGTCCTTTTCATTTACAAGCCCTAAATTAATTCCAAAGTTCCCCAAACTTCCCCAAACTTCCCCAAACTTCCCCAAACTTCCCCAAACTTCCCCAAAGTCATCGAGTCGAAATTGAGGCCATGGTTTGAACCAACCAAGCTTTTTTAGTTAAAAAAGTCTATTGCCTCCTACATCAGTGATGAAGGGTTACTTACACTCTTCGAGTGGAGAAATTTAGCTGCAAACGGAGCGTGCCTCCCTACAAAAACGGAATCTTCACCACTTCCGCCTCCAACTGCTTCCGTCCCAGGTCTACCTGGATACGGGTGCCGGGTGCGTGGTGGCCGGTGGCAACGTAGCCCAGCCCGATGGGGTAATCCAGTGAGGGCGAGTGGGTGCCGCTAGTGACTTCACCGATGGACTTGCCTTCCGCGTCCAGCAGGCCGTAGCCGTTACGGGGCGCGCGGCGGCCATCGAGCTTAAAACCGACGAGGCGGCGACCAACGCCAGCTTCTTTTTGGGCCAGCAGGTGGTCACGGCCGACGAAGTCGCCCGCCTTAAGTTTCGTGATCCAGCCCAGCCCCGCTTCTAGCGGGGTCGTCGTATCGTTGATGTCGTTGCCGTAGAGGCAGTAGCCTTTCTCCAGGCGGAGGGTATCCCGACAGCCGAGGCCGCAGGCGAGGAGACCAGCATCTTTGCCCGCCTTCATGATTTTCTCCCAAACAGATTCCGCTACCGAGGCATCGAAGTATAGCTCAAAGCCGCCCGATCCGGTGTAGCCCGTGGCGGAGATGATGACGTTATCCTGCCCGGCCATCGTGCCACGCACGAAGTGGTAGTAAGGGATGTCCGCCAGCTTGACGTCGGTCAGTTGTTGAAGGACTTCCGTTGCCTTCGGTCCCTGAACGGCGAGCAGGGCCGTCTTCGCGCTGATGTCCAACATCTCGGCACCGAAGGTGTTGTGGCTTTTGAACCAGTCCCAGTCTTTCGCAATGTTGCCCGCATTCACTACCAGCATATAAGCGGGGTGGCCATCGTCCATGCCCATCGCGGGGTTGGGTGGCAGGCGGTATACCAAAAGATCATCCACGATGCCCCCGGCGGGCCGTGGCAGGCAGCTGTACTGGGCCTGGCCTGGTTCCAGCCGGTCCACATTGTTGCTGGTGACGTACTGCACCAGATCTCGGGCACCCGCTCCTCGCACAATGAATTCCCCCATGTGGGATACATCAAACATACCGACGCCATTGCGGACGGCAAGGTGCTCTTCCTTCAGGCTGGTGTAGGTAAGCGGCATCTCAAAGCCGGCAAAGTCGACAAGCTTGGCGCCCAGCGCACGGTGGGTTTCGGTGAGGGGGGTGGTTTGCATGGTATATTTTGGTTTGGCTGGTTATGGCTAATTGGCAATGGTAACTGAAAATAACCACGGAGGTTCACGGAGGGAATCACAGCGATCCACTGAGGGAGCGCAAAGTACGATAGATTGAGGAGCTTTCTGGTCTCAAAAGCGCGGAGCGTTTTCACAGCTCCCTCCCTCTTGGGAAGGGGATTTACAAATCCTGCCTCACCGGCAAATAAATCCGAAAAGTCGTCCCCTTAGGCTCATTATCCAGTAGCTCCAATTGCCCTTTGTGCTTCTCCACCAATTGGCGAACGATGAAGAGCCCCAGCCCCGTCCCCTTCGTTGTACGGGTGTCTTCACTACCCACGCGGTAAAACTTGGTAAAGACGCGTTTCTTCTCCCGGTCGGGCACGCCGATGCCGTTATCGCTTACTTCCCAGACGACCTCGCTAGTACCGCCCCGTTGAAGAGACGTATGGATAACCGGGTTTGGCTGACTGTATTTTGCCGCATTTTCCAGCAGGTTGACGGCTACGCTCGTCAGGCCCAATCGGTCACCGATTACTTTGGGCAGATCCGGCTCAATGTCAACGTGTAACTGGGCTGTTTTATACTTCATCGCCACCCGGTCCGCTGCTTCGTGGATCAAGCCCCCCAGGTCAATCTCCTCGGGGTTAATGTCAAACACATTCTCTAACTTGGCGGATAGCAGTAAGTCATTTACCAGAGCCGTAAGCCGGTCCGTTTCCGCCAGAGCATTGGTGCTCAGTTTTTGCTGTATCTCTGGCTTAAGCTCTTTTCGCCGCTGGAAGGTTTCCAGGATGAGGCGAATACCCGCCAGGGGCGACTTCAGCTCATGGGTGATACTCAACAAGAAGTTCCGCTGCTGCTCCGCCGCGCTGATTTCCTGCTTCAGGCTCCGGTACAAAAGGTAAATCCCTCCGGCCAGGCTTAGTATCAACAGCACCGCCTCACCGAGGATCATGAACTGCTGGCGTTCAAATTCTTCGGTGAGGCGGAAATACTGTTCGGTCTGGCGGAAGTCCGCCGGCTCTTCAATCTGTCGTTGCACGGCCAGCCGGTAGGCCAGCTCGTTTACCCGTGCTTCGTGCGCTGATTCGTTCATCCGCAACAACAACACCGACCACCAACCAAAGGCCAGTAGCATATACGCGATGATGGCGTAGGTGATGAGCGGAAGCCGACGCATCAACAAAAATTTTGATGGTAAGGAGAATGATGCGCCAAAACGCGGAGCGTTTTCCTAAGCCCCTCTCCGCCAGGCCGGAGGCCAGGCTTACCGGAGAGGGGTTGGGGAGAGGTTGCCTACTTCACCAGCTCGAAGTCCGTCCGGCGGTTCTGCGCCCGGCCGCTCTCGCTGCTGTTGTTAGCAATGGGTTTGTTCGGTCCGTTTCCGACGATGATGAATCGGTCGGAGTCCATATTGTACTCTCGGGTCAGGTAAGCCGCTACCGCCTGGGCGCGCTTCTTACTCAGGGCGATGTTCGTCGCCAGGCTACCGGTGTTATCGGTGTTACCCTCAATCCGGATACGCGCGTTACCGAATGCCTTGGCGATCGGGACGAACTCTTCATCGATGATGCTCTTCGCCATATCGTTCAGCGTAGATACGCCCGTTGGGAAGTTGATACTGATGCGCTTGGTAGCAATGGCTTCCTTACTGGTGCCTTCAGACTCTGATACCGGAGCAAAGTCCGTACGGCCTTCGCCCGCGTGCTCGCTACCCGTCAGGCGGTTACCGGCATCCACAACCAGGCTACCGTAGCCCACCGTGCGGAAAGGTGCTACGCTACCATTGATGAAGCCCAGGTTCTTATACTCCTGCGCCATGCGGCGGTAGAGGTCACCGCCGGTAACCCCGCGGTAGCCAGAGTTCTGCTCGAAGAAGTTAACGTTGTCGCCGTGGGTCGTCAGGCGAACGTTATCAATCATGCCCAGAGCATCTGCTTCGGGAAGCGACATCTCACGACCCAGGATCTTAGCGGCTTTCTGTTTCGCCGCTGCGCTGGAGTTAATTTCCGCCGCACCGCGCATCCAACCTTCGTACAGCTTCTGTAGCTTGTCCCGGTTAGCCTCCACGTAGGCCTTCTTGGCAAAAAATACATCCGCAATGATGTTAGAAGCCGAACGCGTACTTTCCAGAATCTTAGATCCGGGCACCGCGCGTACACTCAGCTCGTCATCCGGAGACCAAACGACCGCGGCATCTACCTGACCACTCTTGAAGGCTGCCGCCGCTTCGATGGCCGATGGCTGGGCAACAATGGTGATATCAGAAGCTTTCAGGCCGCCGGCGTCCAGCAGCCACAACAGGAAAGAGTGGCTGGGAGTAAGTTCCGCAACGGCAATACTCTTGCCCTTCAGGTCGGCTACGGAGTTAATGCCCCGCTTAACGACGATGGCGTCTCCGCCCCGCGACCAGTCGGCCTGCCAGAGAACAACGGGATCGAACTGCTGCAGTTCGCCCATAATGGTTGGCATGGCATCAATGGTGTACCAGTGTACGTCAATGTCTCCGTTTTTGAAGGCATTGAGGCTGGACACTACGTCGTCGTTCAACACGAATTCTACGTCAATACCGTATTCTTTTTTGAACCGGCTTTCCGCACTGGGCTTAAAGCCTTCGTTGAAGTATTGTCCACCGGCGTAACCACCCCAGGTAACAACACCAACGCGAATGGCATCGCTACTGCTGCCGCCATTATCATTGCCGCCACCAAAAATACCGCCACCGGAGCCACTGCCAGAATCACTGCCCGCAGAAGTAGTAGTCGTTGAATCATCTCCTCCGCCCAATACGCCGGAGAGCAGTTTGCCATTGGTTAAATAGTTGAACCCAAAGACAACCGCCAGAAGGATCAGAATAGTAATGAGAAGCTTGCTAAAAGTTGTTAAGCGTGCCATTTTGTTTTGGTTGATCCGTGTTCTTCACGGATGGATAAATGAAAACCCGGGAGCAGACAGTTCATCTGGCCCCGGGTTCGGTTATTTTTCGGTTTACCTTAGTCGAAGAAAGAATCGTACTGATTCTTCCCGCCGCTCTGCCGAGCGCGTTCCGGAACGGGTGCATCGAGATCCAGGACCTCATTGTCACTCTCTGCCTTCAGCAACAAAGTGCTCTTTTCCTCACCCAGCAGCAAGCTGGTAGATTCGTTTTCCCACTGCTCCAGCATGTTCATCCCTTCTTCTTCGAAGACACCGTTTTGCAGGTCTACTGAGTCCATAAAGTTGGCGGATACTTCCATGAAGCGCTCCATTTCTCCTACTTTATTGGCAACATCTTCGGTGATGTTTTCCATCGCCATATCAAACATCGCCCGCTGGTCAGGATCACCGCTGATAACGCTCATCGCTGACTTCATCGCGCCATGGCTGGCGTGGATCGCCTTGCGCTCCTGCTCCTTCACTGCAACCTGGTCTTTGATGTCCTCCGCCAGAATCTGGCTGTTTTCGTACATCTTGGTCAGTACCCGGTACAGTACCTCCATCTTCTTATAGAGCGTCTCCAGTTTAATGTTACTGTCCTTCAAGCGGCCGGCACGGCGGCTTTTCAGGATCATCACATTTCGCTTGTTCGTCTCCTTCGCCTTACCGGCCAGTTTGAGGTTGCTGTTGATTTCGCGCTCGTTGTTCACGATCACTTCTTTCAGCTTGTGCATCTGAGCGCGCAGCTGAGAAATTTGCTTGTTCATCTTACGCAGGTTACCCTGCAGCTCCTCCACGTAAGTCTTGAGGATGCCAATCGGATCAATCTGTACAAACATACCGGTGATGGATCGCATCACACTCTTGTACATATAGAATATGAGGTTGCGCATCTTGGGGTCCAGCACCATGTATACAATGGCACCGAGCACGGCAAGAGAAACGACTAAGCCAATTGTCGTTCCAATGAACGCCATAATCGAAGCGGCAAAAGTCGTTATCAGATACCCTCCCCCAATCAGGAGAGCAGCCAAAAACATCAGGCCGGTAATCCCTTCGGGTCTTTTCCAAAAGGATTTTGGTTTCATCTGTGGTGCTTCCATATTTATTATTAATTGTCAGTAAGTTCGAAAAGATGCGGTCAAAGATAATCAACGCCCTTCGCCTTAACAAAAAGCCTTAAAGACCCGCTTTGTTTTGCTTGCTCGACGAGCGTCCTGATTTGATCGACTATTTAAGATATTCCTTCATCGATTCTATGTCCGTTTGTATCTCCCCGGCAATGAGTGAGTAAGTCGCCTGAAAGTCTGCCTGCGTTTTTGACAGCTTCTCCGTACTCTTACTAATGGTATTGCGCAGCTTCTGTTGCTCGGCTTTCGTCTTTTTAATGGCGTCCTGCAACTCTTTGATTTTAGCCTCTTGCTGTTGAATACTGGCATCCAGCTGTTTCAGTTGGGCCTCCTTATCACTAACCTGCTGAGCACGTTGCCCCTTCAGGGCCTGAGCAAATTTGGATTCTTCCTTCTTCAGCGTTTGCAGGTAATGCTGGGCAGAATCCAATAGTGCCTTCGGTGTTACGCCCATACTCTGTGCGGTAGCATAGGCCGTCTGGAAGCGTACACTATCCGTGAAATTCATTTTCTTCAGGTTCTGCAGGGCTTTTTTATACTCCAGGTAATCAAAGCCCGGAAGGTTCGCCGCTTCCATCGCCTCCATAAGCACTTTTACGAAGCGATCATTAACGCTACCATCAACAGAGGTGGGCGCAGACGCTGGTGCAGAGGAAGTTGAAGGAGCAGTGGGAGCCGGTGCCGCAGGTTTTGCCGCAGCTTTCGGTGATGATTTACCCGCTGCCGGAGTTGAAGAAGCTTTTTTCTTGCCTTCTTCTTCGACGACGAACAGGCCTTTAAGGTTTTTCCACATAGATAAATGAAGTGAATGCCCAAACTACAACCTTTTTTGCTGCTCCGCAAAACATGAAAGTGGCCCCGCCGGATTACTCCGACGGGGCCACTTTACTTCCATCCTTCCGGATGGGACTGAGACGTCAGTCGTTCTTAGCGAACAACTACCATCTTCTTCGTAGCGGAGAAGTCTCCGGCAGTCAGTGTGTACGTCAGTACGCCAGTAGCGGCGCCCAACTCGTTCACGTTCAACTCAACTACGTTGCGGCCAGCAGTACCTTCCAGTTCGCGTACCATGACCGTGCGGCCCTGGATGTCCTGAACGTTAAGGGTTACCTGACCGGCAGTAGCCAGCGTGTAAGCGATTTGAGTAGTCTCTACTACTGGGTTTGGCGTGTTCTGTGCAAGGCTGTTGCCAAGCTCAGT
>NZ_FOFB01000065.1 GCF_900110645.1 Neolewinella agarilytica | reverse complement strand
AGCTAAACCTTGGATACCCTGAGGACCTTGGTCACCCTGAATACCCTGTAGTCCGCGTTCGCCTTGTGGGCCTTGGTCACCCTGGATTCCCTGGATGCCTTGCTCGCCACGCTCGCCCTGTGGGCCTTGCGCGCCGTCTTCGCCGTCAGCTCCGGCAGGACCTTGAATACCCTGGGGACCTTGGTCGCCCTGAATACCCTGAAGTCCGCGTTCGCCTTGTGGGCCTTGGTCACCCTGGATTCCCTGGAGACCACGTTCGCCCTGCGGGCCCTGGTCACCTTGAATACCTTGGATGCCTTGCTCGCCACGCTCGCCCTGTGGGCCTTGCGCGCCGTCTTCGCCGTCAGCTCCGGCAGGACCTTGAATACCCTGGGGACCTTGGTCGCCCTGGATACCCTGTAGTCCGCGTTCGCCTTGTGGGCCACGCTCGCCTTGGATGCCTTGGAGGCCACGCTCACCCTGGGGGCCTTGCGCACCGTCTTCGCCGTCAACTCCGTCGCGACCGTCCTGGCCGTCAGCTCCAGCTAGACCCTGGATACCCTGAGGACCTTGGTCGCCCTGAATACCTTGAAGTCCGCGTTCGCCTTGTGGGCCTTGCTCTCCCTGGATTCCCTGGAGACCACGTTCACCCTGCGGGCCCTGGTCACCTTGAATACCCTGGATGCCTTGCTCGCCACGCTCACCCTGTGGGCCTTGCGCACCGTCTTCGCCGTCGACTCCGTCACGACCGTCCTGGCCGTCAGCTCCAGCTAGACCTTGAATACCCTGGGGACCTTGGTCGCCCTGAATACCTTGAAGTCCGCGTTCGCCTTGTGGGCCTTGGTCACCCTGGATGCCTTGGAGACCACGTTCGCCCTGCGGGCCCTGGTCACCTTGGATTCCCTGGATGCCTTGCTCGCCGCGCTCACCCTGGGGGCCTTGCGCGCCGTCTTCGCCGTCAGCTCCAGCTACACCCTGGATACCCTGAGGACCTTGGTCACCCTGAATACCCTGTAGTCCGCGTTCGCCCTGTGGGCCTTGGTCACCCTGGATTCCCTGGATGCCTTGCTCGCCACGCTCACCCTGGGGGCCTTGCGCGCCGTCTTCGCCGTCAGCTCCAGCTACACCCTGGATACCCTGAGGACCTTGGTCACCCTGAATACCTTGAAGTCCGCGTTCGCCTTGTGGGCCTTGGTCACCCTGAATACCCTGTAGTCCGCGTTCACCTTGTGGGCCTTGCTCACCCTGGATTCCCTGGAGACCACGTTCGCCCTGCGGGCCCTGGTCACCTTGAATACCTTGGATGCCTTGCTCGCCACGCTCGCCCTGTGGGCC
>NZ_FOFB01000040.1 GCF_900110645.1 Neolewinella agarilytica | reverse complement strand
GGGAAAAACTTCGCTTCGGTGTCAAGCACCAGCTAAACAAGCTCCTCCTCTGGCCGTCAAACTAGCTTAACTTCGTGGTACGCAAGGATACAAGCCAAATGGGAAAAGACCCACCGCTACGCCGGCCCCTTGTTTTTGGCCGGAGGAGCGCTGATGGTGCTAAACGGACTCCTGTTTTCCGGCGGTACGATTACCGTCGTGATGCTTTCCATTATTGCCGTGATCTCCATCATCCCCATTGTCTACGCCTACCGCCTGGAAGACGAAGAACCGAGCGATTTCGTTTAAAGCCTACGCTGCGCAGCAGCCCTCCGTGAACCTCTGTGCTAACCTCTGCGTACCTCTGTGGTTAAAACCAATTCGCCCCATAAAACGTGACAACCCAAGCTATTCCTCGTCTTACCCTTACGATCACCCCCGCCATTTCCGGCGACCAGAAATATTCCCTGATACATGCGTTACCTACTCTTTAGTATCCTCTTTTCTCTATCCCTGACCGCCACCGCTCAGGTGGAAGGAGACTGGTTTGCCATCCTCGATGCAATGGGGACCAAGCTGCCCATGAAGCTGGAATTAAAAAACGCCGATGGAAACTGGCAGGGCGCGATGCTTGATCCTACGGTCGCTGGCCGGCGGATGGAGATGAACGCCATCACCTTTGATGGCCAAAAGCTGCACTTCGAGGTAGAAGTTCTGGGCATCACTTTTGACGGGGTGCAGAACGGCAAACAGGTCAAAGGTGTTTTTAATCAGGCAAACGTAGACTTCCCCCTCACATTCACCCGCCACCGGCCGGATGGCTTCCCCATCAGCGAAGGGCCCATCACGATTCAGCAGCGGCAGCAGGAACCGACGAGCTTTCCCTACCAGCGGGAAGCCGTTTCTTTTTCCGGTGGTGCGGACGGTGTCACCCTGGCGGGAGAATTAACCATGCCACAAAAAGGAAAGCCAAAAGCGATGATCGTACTGGTGTCCGGCTCCGGGCCGCAGGACCGGAATGCCTACCTCGGCAGCCAGATCAATCACAGCCCGTTTCTGGTGCTGAGCGACTTCCTGACCCGCCGCGGCTACGCGGTGCTGCGCTATGATGAGCGCGGGGTGGCGGAGAGTACCGGCGACTTCGCTTCAGCCACTACGGACGATCTGAGCAAAGACGCCTGGGCCGCCGTTCGTTATCTGCGTACCCGCAAAGAGCTGAAGAACGTATCGGTCGGCGTAGCCGGCCACAGTGAGGGAGGAATGATTGCCCCCGTTGTGGCAGCTGCTGACGGCGAGCTTGATTTTCTGCTGCTGCTCGCCGCTCCCGCAGTTAGCATTGATAGCCTGATGTTGGAGCAGCGCCGGCAGGTGGCACTATCCATGGGAATGCCTGAGATGGTGATCAAACGCGATGAACCGGCACTCCGGGCGGCCTACGCCTGGATTAAGGATAATACCCAGCTCAATCAGGAAGAATACGTCGAAGGGCTATACGGCGTTTTCGAAGAGCAACTCGATAATTTACCAGAAGCACTGCGTAAGAGCATCGTTGACCCGCGCGCATTTAATGCGCAGTACGTCAAGCCGCTTTCCTCTCCCTGGATGCGTTATTTCATTGCCTTCAACCCGCAGGAATACCTTCGGGAACTCAAAGTGCCGTTGCTGGCGATCAACGGGATGAAAGACACGCAGGTACCGGCACTGATGAATCTCAACGCCATCTCCGAAGCGATGGCCTTTAGCGGAAATCCCGACGCTACGGTGGTTCCATTAATGGAGTTGAATCACTTGTTCCAACCGGCGGATACGGGCGCACCGACAGAATATGGTACCATCGAGACTACTTTTGACGAGTCGGCGCTGGAGGTCATTGGTAGCTGGCTGGACGAGCGCTTTAAGTAGCATCCGGGCGCGGCCGCAGGTGCAGTGAAAGTTATATTGCAAGGTAACTCCTCCTTCCCAACGGACCCCGTACGGGGTCCAACCTCCTTAGCCCCGGATGAAGGTTTGGGCGGGAAGCGCGCGAATACGTAAAGCTTGCTGCCTTCCGACAGACCCCGTATGGGGTCGAACATCCTTAGCCCCGGATGAAGGCTTGGGCGTAGCCCTGCCGCAATCCGGGGAGCCCTAGCGCGCAGCGCGAGCATAGGAAACGTTTGCCCCCTCCCCACCTGAGACCCCGTATGGGGTCGAACATCCTTAGCCCCGGATGAAGGCAAGGGCGGAGTCCTGCCGCAATCCGGGGAGCCCGAGCGCGAAGCGCGAGCAGACCCAACGCCCGTTCCCTTGCTCATTCAAGCACCCCCTTGCACCCGCGTGCAGCGCCCGCATGGCCCGTAAAGAAAGATTGTCCTTTAACTTTCGAAGAAAACCCTTATCTTTGCACCCGCTTAAGCGCGACCCTTCGCGTGGATAGTTATTTCCCTTATTTTTTAACCTCTCATCACGACTGATCCATATGAGAAATTACGAGACTACTTTCATCGTAGATCCAGTGCTGTCGACTGAAGATATCAAATCGACGGCTCAGACGTATGTAGACAAGCTCCGCAAGGAGGGTTGCGAAATCGTTTTTGTTGACGAAATGGGCCTGCGTACGCTGGCTTACGATATCAACAAGCGTAGCAACGGTATCTACTACTCTATCGAATACACCTCTCCAAACGGTGCTTTCATCCGCGACTTCGAACTGGCCCTGCGCCGGGACGAACGCATCCTCCGCTTCCTGACCATCGCCCTGGACAAGTACGGCGTACAGTACAACGCTGACAAGCGTGCCGGTAAGATCGGCAAGGCTAAGCGTCAGAAACAGGAAAAAGCGGCTAAAACGGAAGCTTCTGCTCACGGCATCAGCCGTAAGAAGGCAGATTCTCCTTCCCTTTCTGGTGTCCCTTCCGGTGACGCTGAAAGCTTCAAGGAAGAAGAGTAGATCATCCGAATGCCTCCTTTACCGGAGGATTTGTCAACCTTAAAAAATAAAACTCCATGGCATCCAGAGATGACATTAAGTTCTTGTCCAATCCTAAGATTGGCGGACGTAAAAAGAAGTACTGCCGTTTCAAGCGTTACGGTATCAAGCACATCGACTACAAAGATCCTGACTTCCTCCTCACCTTCGTGAACGAGCAGGGCAAGATTCTTCCCCGCCGTATTACCGGCAACAGCCTCAAGTACCAGCGTAAGATCGGCACGGCCATCAAGCGCGCTCGCCACCTGGCGATGCTTCCGTACCTGACGGACCTTTTAAAGTAATGATAGGTTGATAGTAGTGGTAGTATGATAGTACTATCACTACTATCATACTACCACTACTACTAATCTAAATAACTAACCACCACCAAAACGGGGCACTGCCCCAAAAGGGTGGGACAACATAATTCACCATGAAAGTAATTATGCTGAAAGACGTCGATAAAGTCGGCGACAAGCACGAAGTCATCACGGTAAAGAACGGTTTTGGCCGCAACTACCTTCTTCCACGTGGCCTGGCCATCATTGGTAATGCCTCTAACATGGGCCGTCTCAACGAGATGATCCGTCGTGAAGAAGCTCAGGAAGCCAAGAAGCTTGACGTCTACAAAGAGATGGCAGGTAAGCTGGCTGGCCAAACCCTCAAAATCGGTGCTAAGGCCGGTACCAGCGGTCGCATTTTCGGCTCTATTACGGAACTCTCCGTTAAGCAGCAGCTGCTCGAGCAGTTCGGTGTTGAAGTTGAGCGTAAGAAGATTAATCTTCCCGAAGAGGCTAAAGAACTTGGTACTTACACCCTTACACTTAAGCTGCACCCTCAGGTAACCCAGGAAATGCAGATGGAAGTTGTGGGCGAGTAAAAATTGCCTGCTTCAAAAAAAACAAAAGAGCCGTTACGGGAAACCGTAGCGGCTTTTTTAATTGGAGCTATATCTTCAGGTGAGAATATAATCGCCCAAACAACGATCAGCTTTATTAGGAGGAGAGGACCAGCAAAATAAGCAACATAGCCAAAGGTTGGTAAAAAGGGGTTTGCACGATTGCAGTCATTCCCGTATTTTTATCACCTTCCAATCACCTTCCAATCACCTTCCAATGTTAACCCTTTTTCGTTTTAGCTTCTCTCTGGTTTTTGTAAGCCTTCTCTTCTTTTCATGTGATAAAGAGCATACTGTACTCCCTGTTCCTGATGGTAGTAGTTTTGTCAAAGAGCATAACCAGTATCTTCCGAAAGGTGACTTGAGCATCAGACATGCTTTTGAGGCGGAAGGAGAAATACCTGCGGCGTCGTTTTTTGTGGAAGAAGGCCACGACTTCAGAACCCTTTCTTTTACTTTTAAAGGAAGCAATGGTAGCGAAGAAATCTACCGCAAATTCAATGTTGGCGTATCTGACGATTTTAGTTTTCCGGCGAAAATAGATAAGGCTAAAATCATCTATTTAGAGTCCCGGATTTTTGTGGCTAATCTTGATGATGACTCTTACTACAGTTTTGTTGTTCCGATTCCCGGAAATGCGGACAACCTATTCCCTGACTATGATTATTTTACCAGTGTCACTATTGGTACGGAGACAATTACACCTGACTTGTTGAAAGTAGCAAATGATTGCTTGTAAGTGTGGATGTGTAGTTTGTTCCAATGATAATCTAAGAAAGCCATGCACTACCTTGCAATGTAGCTGTAGCTGTGATAGCGAATCGTGTAGCAGTACTTGCTATAATGGCATAGTGCCTTTTGCCAAAAGAATTGTAATGGTGAACAGTAAGGAGAAGCTCGTGTCACGTTAACTCCGCATAGCATCCACCGGGTCCATCTTCGCTGCTTGCCCGGCCGGAATGGCTCCGGCGATGATGCCGACTGAAGCGGAGAGAATGATGCCGATGATGGCATTCTTGAGACTCAGCGAAATGGCGAAGGACTCAAAAGAGGTATTGATAATGGAGGTTATACCAACCACCAGGATCAACCCCATTAAGCCGCCGATGATACAGAGGATGACGGACTCGGTCAGAAACTCAAGGAGAATCACGAACTGACGGGCACCGAGTGCTTTCTTAACGCCAATCAGGCTGGTTCTTTCCTTTACGGAAACGAACATGATATTGGCTACGCTGATGGCGCCCACAATGATGGAGAAGCCACCAATAAGCCACCCCATCATGTTCAGGACGCCGAAGAAATTACCCAGGGCATCCGCCATCATGCTGAGTTCGTTGAGGGCGAAGTTGTCTTTTTCCCGCGGGCGGAGCCGGCGGTTGGAACGCATAATGCCCCGAATGTCATCCTGTAGCTGCTGGGTGGATACACCATCCTTGGCTTTCACCCCAACGGTGCCACCAAACTGGCTGCGGTTTTTAAGATTGATAAAGCGGGCGGCATTGTTGTAGGTGACGATAACGGCGTCGTCAAAATCGAGCGGATTAATCAGATCGCCGCCGGATGGCTCGAGTACGCCAATAACCTCATACTTCCGTCCTCCCATTTTGATGGTTTTGCCAACGGGCTCAAGGGCGCCGAAGAGCTCTTCGGAAATTTTTGCCCCCAGCATGAGTTTGTCGGTTCCGCCGTTGTATTCGGAGTTAGTCCAGTAACGACCTTTATCAATGGTAATATTGAAGATGCGCTCGAACTCATAGGTTGTGACGAAAAGGAAACCTCCCTCCACACTGTTTTTCTTGTATTTGACGGCCTTTGAGCCGGGAACCGTCCAGTAAGAAACTAATGAAGCCGTAGGCATTCGTTCTTTCAGGGCTACGTAGTCGTCATGGTCCGGGTAGGGGCGCTGAAAATATTCCCACCAATCGCTGCTATTGTCTTTCCATGGCCACTTATCGATGTATACCGTATCGTCTCCGAGTTTTGCGAGGCTTCCGGAGAGATTGTCTTCCAGCGAATCTACGGCGGAGAGTACCCCGATGATGCAGAAGATACCGATTGAGATACCCAGCAGAGAGAGGAAGGTTCTCAGCTTATTGCCCGTTAGTTGGGCCCATGCCTGACGGATACTCTCAGAAAAAACTTTAAGGAATAACATGTGTGGAAATTGATCTTCTAAAGATAGGTAAGTTGTCTGTTAGCGGTCATGACAATAGACTAAAACCCACTTACAATGGACAAACGTCAACAATTCAACCACTCCTTAGCAAACTTTAGGGGTCACTCAGTCATTAGTTAATAGGTAAAGGAAGTTAGCATTAGCATAAATACCCCTACCTTTGCCCGCTGTTTCGCATTTATTAGGCACTAAAATAAGAAAAGGGAATGAGGACAAAATTGTCACAATTTAAGTTTGAACTCAATGAGAAGCTCATCGCCAGGACCCCCAGCAAGCGTCGTGATGACAGCCGGCTGATGGTCGTTAATCGTGCAACCGGTGAGATTGAGCACAAGATGTTTTCTGACCTACTTGACTTTTACGACGAGGGCGACTCCCTGGTTTTTAACAACACCAAAGTTTTTCCCGCCAGACTTTACGGGCTAAAGGAAAAAACGCAGGCCCGCATTGAAGTCTTCCTTCTGCGGGAACTGAACGCTCAGGCTCGCCTTTGGGATGTACTCGTGGACCCCGCCCGGAAAATCCGGGTTGGTAACAAATTGTACTTCAACGATAAGCGGGGAGTAACCAAACTGGTAGCTGAAGTAGTAGACAATACTACCAGCCGTGGAAGGACCATTCGCTTCCTGTATGACGGCCCTAACGATCAATTCCTTAACGAACTGCACAGTCTTGGTAATACACCTCTTCCAAAGCTGCTGGAGCGGGAGGCCGATTCCCGGGATGCAGAGCGCTACCAGACTGTTTTTGCTTCTGAAATAGGTGCCGTAGCGGCCCCTACCGCTGGCCTTCACTTCAGCCGGGAGACGCTGATGCGCATGGAGCTCAAAGGCATCAAAAAAGCAGAGATTACGCTGCACCTCGGTCTGGGTACTTTCCGGGACATCGAGGTGGAGGATCTTTCCAAGCATAAGATGGACGCGGAGTACTTCCGCGTTGAGCAACCCGCCGTAGATATCGTAAACGCAACCAAGCGGGAAGGAGGCCTGATCTGTGCTGTTGGGACGACTTCCGTCCGTGCCTGTGAAAACAGTGTTAGTGCCGAGCGCCTGCTGGCCACTAACGAAGGCTGGACCAACAAATTCATCTTCCCTCCCTATGATTTCCATATTCCGGATCACCTGCTGACAAACTTCCACCTGCCCAAAAGCAGCCTGTTTATCACTACTTGTGCTTTCGGTGGCATTGACCTGATCCTGGAGGCCTATAAGATCGCCCAGAAAGAAAAGTACCGCTTCTTTGCCTATGGCGATGCGATGCTGATCATATAAGTGACCGTCGGTTATACCGAATTGGATGCCCCGAAATGTACTGCTCTTTGCAGGCTTTCGGGGCATTACTTTTTGGGCTTTTAAGGGGCGGAAACTTTAACTAAAAATCAGCGATTTTTTTTAACCCAATAGTGACATATTCTGTCCGGAAGCGTTTTATTTGCATAGCAATCGCGCCCGTGTTGGGCCGGTAAATACAACGAAAGTGAAAACAAAAGCTGAAAAGCGCAACCAGGCCCGTAAGCAGGCCGAATCCGTCAAAGCCTCCAGAAAAGCCTCCCGCCAGGCAAAAGGCAGTTTGATGACAAATGCTGCTTCCAAAAAAGGTAAAAGCATGGTTCCGCAAAGTAAGACCCCGAAGAAAAAATAGGGTCTTAAGCTAAGAAAGAGCCCCGGTCCGCAATCGATGCGGCCGGGGCTTTTTTGTTGGTCTGAGCATTACAGTTCGACGGACTCAATGGTCTTCAACAGAACATCGGGGTCCTGCTCAGCCAGTGCGATCAGGTCAAAGACCTTTTCACTGAAGCCGGATACTTCGAAAACCTTACCACCCGAAGGGAATTGGCTGCTGCCGTAACCCCGCAGGTCGATGGTGTAAACGAAGGGATCGCTTCCACTACGCCGGCGGTAGCCGGCCAGCACCTCCTTACCTCGTTCCTGGTGCAGCCAGGACTGCATGTCGGACAGGATAATGACGCGCTCATAGGAGCGCTTGCCAGCGGTCGCGAAGATGGTCTCGAAGTTAGTGCCGTGACCGACCTTGTTGTTGCCGCCAAAGGCAGCTGCGAAGGCCAGGGGGCTATCACCCAGGCGGTACTTCAGGTATCGGGCCGTGGTGCCGAATTCCAGCAGGTCAGCATTGCTGCGCTGAGCCAGCGCAAAACCGAAGAGTGCACCCAGTTCGTTGCAGAGAACGTTGTTGGAGCCGGCTGCGGCGCTGCCCATAGAGCCGGAGTTGTCAATAGCTACCAGGGTGTTCTTCAGCTCGGGCAGGTTGCTAAAGCTGATAACGATGGCCTGCTCAAGAGCGGCCAGCACCCGGCGCCGGGCGCCGGAGGGAGAATTGCTCTTTGAAACGCCGACCATGCTTCGCAGCCTTTCCCCTACGGATACTTGCCGACCATCGTTTAGGCTTACCTTTTCGATCTCCTTCCAGGCTGTCAGTAACCGAAAAGGAAGGACGAGAGAACGCCGGATGCGGTTCTCGTCGGTCAGCTGTTGCTCGATCAGGTCAATTAACTCAGGGGCTTGCTCCAGCAGGTTGCGGAGGTTACGGATCAGGGCGAAATAGCCCAATTTGCCTTCCTTCAGCAGATCGGCCCAGGCTTGCGCCTTGGCGGCGGACTTGCCTTCGCCGGCGGTTTGGCCAGCGGCGGAGAGCTTGCTTTCCCAGGTGTCCTGGTTCTTCAGTGTACCGTTGACCAGCTCCTGGAGAGCCTGAGCGTTGCGCTTAGTGGGGACAGGGCGGACGAGGTTGACCAGGTCAATCAACTTAACCTGCTTGCCTTCACCGCGGTACTTCGCGAGCTGGTAGCCATCGAAACGATCAAAAGAAGTGGCGAAACCCTTCTTCATGGCGTTGGTCAGGTTCTTACCACTGTCTTCCCGGGCGAGGAAGGCAGCGGTGATTTCCAGCATGTCATCAGGGCGGCGAACGATGCGGTCGTAAAAGCGACGACCCCAGTCAGTGCCCGCCACCCGGCTGGCCAAACCAGCGGCTACGGCATGACTGATGCTTCGCATACCGAATTCGTTGCGGGCATAAACAGCAGCCTTGGCGGCGAAGAGAGGATCGACCTGCTTCAACAGGGCCTCCAGCTCTTGCATGCTTTGGTTAGCGGAGCGGTAGAACTGATCCGTGAGGAAGTTGGTCAACAAAAGGCTCACCAGTCGGTGCTCGGCACTACGGGTGTAGGCGCTGCCTCCTGCACGGTTTACCGTCAGAGAAGTATTCATCTTGTTCTTGTTGAATCGTGACATGGTGAGTAAGGGATTAAGGGAGTAAAGGGATAAGGGGATTAAGGGAGTAAAGGGAAAAGGGAGTAAAAGGGGGGAAGGGTTTGGTTTTAGGTGTTCATTGCTGTTCATCCCATCCCTTTGCACCTGCGTTGGCGCCGCAAAGGGCTACACCGACGAAAGACAGTAGGCAGCGCTACGTCCCATCCTCGTCGGAGGAGGAATGAATGGTCACCCAGCAGGGATTCGAACCCTGATTTTCCGGATCAAAACCGGAGGTAATAGCCGTTATACGACTGGGTAGGTCTTTGAATGAGTGAGTGAGTGAGTGAGTGAATGAGTGAATGAGAGAATGAATGAATGGGGGGAGTGCATTCACTCATTCTCTCATTCTCTCATTCTCTCATTCCTTTTATTCACATTGTGTGGACAACGGGAGTCGAACCCATATCTCCGGTGTTTCAAGCCGGCGCTCTGCCATTGAGCTATGTCCGCTGTACCCCAGAGAGGATTTGAACCTCTACTGTACCGGTTCTGAGCCGGACGCCTCTGCCGTTGGGCTACTGGGGCTTCTGTAGTCTGATGGTATTTATAGTAGTGGTCGTTTGGTAGTAGCTGCCGCGTGTTAAAGGGCCGCTTACTATCATATTATCCCTACTATCAATCTATCATAACTGCCAAGGTTGTCACTCAGGGGATCGAACCCCGATCTCCAGATTCGTAGTCTGGTGTCCTTCCGGTTGAACGAAGTGACAAGGAAGACTACATCAGTACGGACAAAATCAGGGCGTGACCCGGCTGAAGCCGAAACAAAGGCGAGAATCGAACCCGCTACCTTCAGGGGATGATCCTGATGCTCTACCGATGAGCTACAAAGTGCGATGTATCACGCGGTCTTCAGTACCGGACTGATGTAGTCTTGTAGTCTGGTGGTCTTGTAGGCTGCCGCATTTTGTAGGCTTTACAGGCGGCAGTGTAGTTTATTGGAAGATTTTGCCTCCAACGCCTCTAACGTTCGGAGCCTACAAGACTACGAGACTACCAGACTAATGAAAGAGCCCATTCCAAAGGCTCCGGGTCCGTTGAGCGGAAACCTATTTCAGAGGGGCGTTGATTTGGGAGCGATGACGTAGCTGGAGGGAGGCCCCAGTCGTTATGCCCACCGTAAATTGAAATCGTTGCATGGTGGAATGTATTAAGGTCCGCTTGTTTGCGGGACGGGGGGTAAATGGCAGAGGCTGAGCAATAAGTTGCGGTACAGTCGAAAAAAGTGACATTCTTTTTGAAGAAAGAGGAAGCGGCGCGACCGCAGGTGCAGGGAGAGTTGGGGGGCAGGGAGGGATGGAAACCCTTGCTACACCAGACTTCGGGTACATCTACAGATGTACCCGAAAGCCGTATATATACGTATATAAACGTAAGTATACGTTTAAAGAACGACTAAGTCCTCCAGCAGGATTCAGCTTTGCCCATGTCAACCAGCATTGTTCACTAAACCAAAATCCTGCAATCATGACTGATCAAGCTCTAATTAACCTACTGGATTCCATACGCAACGGGGTGGACCCCCGCAACGGAGAGTTCTTCAAAAAAGAAAACACCCGCCTGGGGGAGCCTCCGGTCCGGCGTGCTTTTAACCGTCTTATTAAGGAGTTGGCCACTAATCCGGAAAAAGTGGAAGTTGACGTACCCGATGGTGTCATCTCTGCAACTTGCGAGGAGTTGCGGGCTCTGGGCTACCAGCCCTGCGTTACCCAACTGGTTAAGGTCTTTATTGGTAGCCGCTCCATCGTAGACCGGAACCTGAAGGGCCTGCAGTCGTATAACCGATATCGCGGTATCTACACCCGCGACTTGCTGCACACCCACTTGATTGCCTATCACCGCAAGCATCCAAATGTCCTGTTGGAGCTGCCCGCCCTTGGCAAAGCCACCGTCCATGAACCCTGGCGAGAGGTAGACTTCTTCCGCGAAGCGCCCTTCGATAAGCTGGACGATGCCAAAGACCTGGAGCTTCGCCGTGCCGTGCAGGCCCTTGGCCTGCGTAAGACCGATGACCGCCTGCCCGCTTACATGGCCACCGCCCGCATCAACTACCCTCGTGCCTTTGAGCCCTGGGTTAGAGATGAGCAGGCATTGCTTATTGAGGCGATGTGCTACACCAATCAGGTCGATAAGCTGGTGGCCATTTTTGGCCGAAGTGCCTCCTCTTTGGAAAAGGCCGGACAAAAACTAATTTATGATAGCCAGCAGAGTCGGGTAGCATAAATCGATGAAACAAGGTTTCCAGGCTAAAAAAAGCGGGCAGCCGATCCTGATGATCGACTGCCCGCTCAGGCTAAACGAAAAGGTAAATGGTTTACTGGCGGACGATCCGCTTTACCATTTGACGGCCATCAACGTTTACCCGTAGCAGGTAGGCGCCGGAGGCTGTATTGGAAAGATCAACCGTCTGTGTTTGCAGACCTTCCGTAACCTGAAGGCTACGCTGGCTGATCGTACGGCCCATCATGTCCGTCAGGCTTAAAACGGCCTCGCCACTGGCTTCAGCGGTGAAATTGATGTTAACCACGTCATTGGCGGGAATTGGGAAAACGGACAGTTTGCCGTTCAGGACACTAGTGCAATGGCATCGTCACAGAGATCATTTGCCGGTTGGGCAAAAAGAGAGGTAGCCGTGCCAAGGCACAGTAAAAGAGCAAATAATTTTTTCATAAGTAAGTCTCAAAGTGGTGGGTGAGTAATGACTGGCATTTGGGGTATTAGAATCCAGTCATTAGATTGAAGCAGTGCGTTGTTTTACTAAAAAAGCGAAAAGCGCTTTTTTTAGAATTTATATATGGTGAAGTAGTAAGTTAAGGAGTATAAATGTAGGCAATTTGGTGTTTCTGTAAAATTTTTAAAGGTGTTTGTTTTTAGTTTGTGTAGTATTGCCCCAGGTTAGCGTCAGGAATTCTGTCGGCCACTTTCCCCAAATGAACATTTTTTGCATAAGTGAGCAAATTCCGTTAATTTCGCGGTCGCTAAACAATATGATGTTCTTAACTTCGGTTAAGTTGACGTTAATGTGGTTTCAGCCACGGAGAACAACCTTAATTTTTCAAGCGGGGTAAGCCTGATCACTATAAAGCGCCTTCGCTTCTTTCATCATCTTTCCCCAAATCTTACGTTCGTACAATGGCAATTACTAAATCGCCCACCTTTAAGTACATCAAGAACTTCATCATCGGCGTTGGCGCCGCGATTGTAATGCTTGGTGCTCTCTACAAAATTCAATCCTGGGAGATGCCTACCATCGGTGGCATGAAACTTGACCTCCTGACCATTGGTCTTGGAGTAGAAGCCTTCCTTTTCCTCCTGATTGGTATTCTCGGCCCGGAGCCTGATTACTACTGGGACAAACTGTACCCCGGTCTTAACAAGTACGACGCTGATGTACAGCCTCTTTCCAGCGGCGGCATTGGCGCTGCACCAACTGCTGCACTTAACGGTGAAGTAGTAGAGAAGCAGCTCGGCGGAATGCTAACGGAGCTTCAGACCATGTCTAAGAGCATGAGCAGCCTCAAAGCACTTCAGGAAGCTGACTTCAGTGGCACCAGCCAGCAGATTGCCCAGATGGGTAACTTCTACGCTAAGCTCAACGAAGCCATGGCTGACCTGGCCGCAACTGCTGAAGACACCAAGGCGTACAAGCAGAACATGCAACAGTTGAACGGTAACCTGAATACCCTCAACTCTGTCTACGGTAACATGATCAGCGCTATGCGCGGTCCTAACGCCTAAGACCCCCGTTTTTACGGAACCCAATTATTAATTCCCCAGAACCCGCGCGGCGGCAACGAGCTTCGCTGCCGCCGCGCCGGGTTTACAATCTATAGATCAATATGTCAATCCCCAAGGAACCCCGGCAGTTGATGATCAACATCATGTACCTGGTACTCATGGCACTTCTCGCCCTGAACGTATCCGCCGAGGTAATGAATGCCTTCCAGACTCTTGATGAGGGTAACGAAAACTCAATCGCTACGGTGAATGAGCAGATGGATGCCACCATCAAAGGTGTGGAGTCTATTCTGGAAGATCCTTCTAAGGCCAAGTTCAAGCCAATTACTCCCGTAATCACGGAAGTAAAGTCTATCTCCAGCGAGTTCAGCAGCTACGTTGATGAACTCCGCGATCAGCTCATCGATATGTCCGGTAATAATAACGGCGAAGTTGATGAAGACGATTTCAAAATGGACCACGGTATGCGCACTGTCCGCGGTAAGAAGAACAAAGACGTTACTACTCGTCTTCTAGTTCTCGGTGAAGACGGAGCAGGCGGCGAGCCCGGTGCAGGTGAAGACCTCAAGGCTAAAGTTATTGAGACGCGTCAGCGCCTTATTGACGCCTACTCTAACCTGCTCAATGAGCACGGTAAGGAGATGGACCTTAGCGCTGAAGAAATCACTCAGAAGATTGCGAGTGTAGCCACTAACATGCCCTTCAACATCGATGACGAAGCCTGGCAGGAAGCTGGTCGTGAAAACTGGTCTGATTTTAAATTCGGCCACATGCCCGTAGCGGCAGTACTTCCGCTGATGTCTCAGATGAAGTCTGACCTCAAAGTCTCTGAAGCGAACATCGTAAATGACCTCGTAAGCCTCGTAGGCGGTAAAACCATCGAATTCGATAAGTTCTTCCCGGTATTCAACGCAGATAAGAGCTACGTAATCGGCGGTGAGCAGATCAAAGCAAAGGTCTCTGTAGGTAGCTACAGTTCCAGCCTTGATCCCGGCAACATTGACCTGCGGGTGAATGGCCAACGCCTCCGCGTGAATGCAGACGGAACGGCCGACTACACCATTACGGGTAGCGGTGCCGGCCCCAAAACGATCAACACTTCCGTTGCCGTAACTAACCCACTAACGGGCGAAGTACAACGTGGCGAAGGTAAGTTTACCTACGAAGTAGGTCAGCGCTCGGTTGCGGTATCTGCTGATAAGATGAACGTGTTCTACATCGGTGTGGATAACCCACTGACGGTTTCTGCTGCTGGTGTTGCTTCCGGCGATGTGCGCGTGAACATTTCTGGCGCAGCTTCCCGTAAGTCGGGTAGTGGCAGCAAGTTCGTTGTAACGGGTAACTCCGTCGGTGAAGCGACCGTCAACGTAACGGCCAAAGGCCA
The DNA here is from genome assembly GCF_900110645.1 of Neolewinella agarilytica. GTDB lineage: Bacteria > Bacteroidota > Bacteroidia > Chitinophagales > Saprospiraceae > Neolewinella > Neolewinella agarilytica. The sequence continues at coordinate 30,100 of NZ_FOFB01000040.1, read as the reverse complement.
GCAGCTCGGCTCTTTCCCCTTCCGCGTAAAGCGGATTCCTGATCCGGTACCGATGGTAGGTAACTCCAAAGGTGGTACGATCCGTAGCAACGTATTCAAGTCGCAGGCTGGTCTTTACGCTAAGCTGGAGGCTTTCGACTTCGAGGCGAAGTGTAACATCGTAGGCTACGAACTGGTATATGTTCCTAAGCGTGCCGATGCAGTTCCCAGTGTAAACGTAGGTGGTCCTTTCTCTGGTACTTCCAAGCAGCTCGTACAACGCGCAAAGCCAGGTGATATCTACTACGCTAACAACATTAAGGCGAAGTGTCCTGGTGACCCGGTATCCCGCCCGATTGGTACGATGGTCTTCAAGATCAACTAAATACCGTTAAGACTGGCTCATCCGTTTGGTAAAGCCGGAATTAAACGGGATTTTTGCGAGCCTCCGGAGAAATGCCTCCGGAGGCTTGTTTTTTTTGCCGGCTTTTACACTACGGTCCTGCTTTACGGCGTTCGTAACTCGTATTAAGTCATTATCCCTTCCAATAATTATTCCCCCTCCCCATGAAGGCAGCTTTCAAACTAGCCCTCCTGCTTTTGCTCGCCAGCACCTCCGTGCTGCTTGCCCAGCGCCCCGGTAACCCACAGGGTAACTCTACTTCCATCACGTTGCCCGGTGCCGGCCAGCCTGACCCCAGCCAGGATCAGTTCATGACGCCAGTGAACGACATCATCGAAAAGCGCTCCCAGGTGGAGCGCCGCATCCTGCCTTACGAGCATGTACGCGAAGCGGACATTATGTGGCAGAAGCGTATCTGGCGGGTTCTTGACGTACGCGAGAAGATTAACCTTCCTTTTAAGAACCCTGAGCGTCCTCTGATTAATATCTTGTTGGAAGCAGCGGACAGTAACAAAATCCAGCTTTACGGTACGCTGGACGACAAGTTCACCACTCCACTATCCGAAGAAGGGCGTGCGGCAATGGCCGGTGGTATTGATACGGTACCTATTGTTGATCCCGAAACCTACGACGTTACCTACGACCTCGTGGCCCGTGAGCTTAACCCGGAAGACATCCGTCGTTACCGCCTGCAGGAAATCTGGTTCTTCGACAAAGAGAGCAGCACGATGAAGGTTCGCATCTTGGGTATCGCCCCGCTGAAGGATGAGTTTGACGAGAACGGAAATTTCCTTTACGAGCTGCCGATGTTCTGGGTATACTACCCCGCCGCCCGCCAGGTGCTGGCCAACGAGATGGCATTCGCTAACGGCAACGATGCCGCTGCCCGTAGTTGGGAAGATGTATTCGAAAGCCGCTACTTCAACAGCTACGTCATTAAGGAGAGTAACGTTCTTGATCGTCGTATCGAAGGCTACCTGACCAACGGCCGCGAACGCCTCATGGAAGCAGAAAGGATTAAGCAGGAGATCTTCAACTTTGAGCAGGATCTCTGGTCATACTAGATGAATGATGTTCTTCGGAGCATTAATAAAACAGCGTCGTCAGCTCAGGTTGACGACGCTGTTTTCGTTTTAGGAAGCCTTCGTTTTGCTGGTTTACAGGCTTACACTGCCCTGCTCTTTCAGACTTCCCTTGCACCTGCGGTGAGCGCCCAAACCCTTTGTTGCCTCCAACGTGCGGAGCCCAAAGAACCAAAAGACCAAAAGACCAACCTACCCCAAAACCGTCCTCACCTCCACCGTTTCATGTAAGGTGCGGTGCACGGGGCAGCGATCAGCGATTTCGAGCAGGCGGTTTTTCTGCTCATCGGAGAGATCTCCGTGCAGGACAACGGTTCGCTCGAATAAGTCAATTTTGGTGGGCTTATCTCCGGAAGCCGCCATGTCTTCGGCGTAATCTTTACGATGATCGAGGTGTACCTCAATGTCTTCGAGGGGCCACTTTTTACGGCGGGCATACATCTGAACCGTCATGGCCGTACAGGCCCCGAGGGCCGAGCTGACCAATTCATAGGGGCCGGGTCCGTAATCGTTCCCGCCGATTTTCTCGGGCTCGTCCGCCGTCAGGGAATGATGACGAACCATCACTTCGGTAGTGAAACCTTCGGCGCCCAGGCGAACGGCCACTTCGCGATCAGAACGAAGGGGCGCTTCCGCAGGTGCAATGATGTAACGGGAGGACCAGCCTGCAATCACCTGACCAACGTAATGGGCATCCTCTCCCTTGGTGAGCAAATGATCCGCTCCATCGAGGGAGACAAAGCTTTTCGGATGGCGAGCGGCCGTGTAGAGCTTAGCTGCCTCGTCAATGTTCACCGTCAAATCCTGCGGGGAGTGTAGTATCAGCAAAGCAGCGCCCAGGTCTTTGATGTGCTCTTCAACGCGTTGGTTTTCCAGGTCGTCCAAAAACGTTTTTGCAATCTGGAAGGGGCGCCCGCCGATGTCTACCGTAGCCGAACCATTTTTCTCGATCTCGTCAATGTTCTCCTTGAAGTGAGCACTAACGTGATCGGGCGCAAAGGGAGCCCCGATGGTGGCTACCGCCTTCACGGAAGGAATCCTGCCGGCGGCGCAAAGCACCGCCGCTCCGCCCAGGCTATGCCCCACCAGAAGGGCAGGGGCTTCATGTTCCGTTGCCAGCCATTCAGCCGCTGCTTCGAGGTCAGAGATGTTAGTCGTAAAGGTCGTGTCCACGAAGTCTCCCTCGCTGGAGCCCAGGCCCGTAAAGTCGAACCGAAGAACAGCATAGCCCGCTAAGTTCAGTGCCCTGCTGATGTTTCTAACCGCCGCCAGCGAACTGGAGCAGGTGAAGCAATGCGCAAACAGTGCGTAGGCATGCGGATGACTACTTACGGGAAACTCCAGACGAGCGGATAGTTGTTGCCCACGGCCGTTTGAAAACTTAACTCGGGTGCTTTTCACAACAAAATTAATTTAATTAAACAATTTGTTTGTTTTAAAATGAAATTGCGCTTATTTTTGTTTTAAACTCATTCAGCATTATGTCATCTCAGGAAACCAAACAGAAGCCCAAGTTAGGGGAAAAGCCCGCTACTAACGACTCCGGGGAGGACGAGCGTCATCGCCTGCGCGACATCATTGTTGTTATCGTTACTTACCCCTTGACCCCAACGGAACGAACGGGGAAGTTGGCCAGGAACAAGCCCTGGCTTGAGTTTGCTTCGCTATTACTTAAGCTGGCCCTGGCGGCTTATGCACTTTACGAAGCTACCACGAGCTGATGTTTGCCCTGTAGAAATCTGTGGAAATAGAGCCTACTCCTTTCATCCTGCTACTGCTCCGCTAAATACGCATGTACGAACTTAATGGCCATCGCCCCTTCCCCGACGGCGGAGGCTACTCTGTTCATAGCGCCAGATCGTACGTCGCCCGCGGCGAATACGCCGGGCTGGCAGGTTTCCAGCAGGAAAGGTGCGCGTTCCATGGGCCAGTTTTTGGCCCGTTCGGCGGTAGTGGTCAGGTCTCTGCCGGTAATGACAAAGCCACGTTCATCGGTCATGATCTGTCCTCTTTCGATCCACTCGGTCCTGGGACGTGCTCCGATGAAGATGAAGACGGCATCAGCCGGTGTTTCGAAGGTGGTGTTTTCCTGAAGGTTCTGGATCTCGAGGCGCTGCACGTGATCGTCATCACCACAGACCTTCCTGATCTGGCGAAAGCCATGAACCTTGATGTTGTCAATAGCATCGATCTGATCGATCAGGTAGGACGACATGCTTGACGTAAGGTCTGGCCGCCGGATCAAAATATGTACTTCCCTGGCAAACTTGGAAAGATATACGGCACCCTGCCCTGCAGAGTTACCCCCACCTACTACGTAAATAACCCGGTCTTCACAGGCTTTAGCTTCCGTGATGGCAGCACCGTAATAAACACCTGCTCCGGCGAAGGTGTCCGCACCTTCTGCCGGTAATTTTCGGTATTGCACACCGGTAGTCAGGATGACCGCCCTGCTTTTTACTTCAGCACCATCGTCGAGGGTTAAAATCTTGTAGTTGTCCTGAATCCGAATGTCTTCTACTCCGCGGGGTGTAATGACCTCAACGCCAAAACGAAGTGTTTGTGCCATCGCCCTTCGGGTGAGTTCCGATCCGGAAAGCCCGCTGGGGAAACCCAGGTAGTTTTCAATCCGGCTACTGGTTCCTGCCTGACCGCCAGGGGCCCTTTTTTCGATGAGTAGCGTTTTGAGGCCTTCGGAGCCGCCATATACGGCGGCGGCCATGCCGGCGGGGCCGCCGCCAACGATAACGACATCGTAGAGATCGTCGGCTGCCGTTGCACTCATACCCAGCGTTTCGGCCAGGGCCGGGAGGCTGGGGTCCGTCAGTACCTTGCCATCTTCCAGAATGATGACCGGCAACTCCTTCGTGTTGCAACTATGCAGTGAAAGTAATTCCTGCCCTTTCTCGCCAAAGGCATCTACCCATTGATAAGGCTTGAGGTTAGCGGCTAACCAGTCTTTGATGTTGTGGGATTTGGGCGAGTACTGGTACCCCAGCACCCGGATACCACTAAATTCCGGCCGGAAGCTTAATCGCCAATCTTCCAGTAGTTCGTTCAGAACCGGATATAATTTTTCCTCGGGAGGATCCCAGGGTTTGAGCAGGTAGTAGTCAAGCTGCACGTCATTAATCGCCTTTATGGCTGCCTGGGTGTCTGAATAGGCGGTAAGAAGCGCTCGTTTAGCTTTCGGGAAGAAGACTTTTGCTTTCTCCAGAAAATCGACACCGAGCATTTCGGGCATCCGCTGGTCGGACAGGAAAAGGGCAATGGTTTCCCCCTTTTTCTTTAGTTCTTTAACCGCAGCCAGGGCTTCTGTGGCGCTAATGGTAGAAACGATACGGTAATCGTTTTTATACTGATTTCTCAAGTCTCGCTTCAGAGAACGCAGCACCTGCTGATCGTCATCGACCGAAAGAATGATGGGTTTTTTAATTGTTGCCATTAGGTACGAATTGGAAAATAGAAACGGGCATCTCGGTAAGTCAGGCTGAGGGCGACGGCGCGGTTCTGCTGAGCGTAGCCGAAGTACGGGTGCAATGAGAGTCTACAAAATCAAAGGGGAAAGCAGACTCTGAAACAGGTTTTTCCCGGGCTGCTCTCCAGAGCAACGGTGCCGCCGTGCCGCAGGAGCACTCTGCGTACAATGTCCAGTCCCATACCTGTCCCTTCACCAATACCCTTTGTGGTGAAGAAGGGTTCGAAAATTCGGTTCCTGATGTCCTCCGGAATGCCAGGGCCATTGTCTTCAAAGTCGATGCAGAGGTTGTCCCGTCGCTGATAGCTCCGAATAGTCAGCTTACCCGTTCCGTCGTCGGGCAGGGCATCGAGGGCGTTGGAGATCAGGTTCGTCCAAACCTGATTCAGCTCCCCTTCCAATGCCTTTATGCTCGGCAGGTTGAGGTCGCAGGTTTTATCCAGCTCGACGTTCTTTTGCTTAAACCGGAACTTCAGCATCGTCAGGGTAGACTTAATACCATCGTTCACGTCAATAAACTCCATGCTGGGGTCACTGTCCATATGGCTGTAGGTCTTGATGGAGCTAACCAGTTCGGCAATGCGTTTGCTGGCGGTTGATATTTCTTCCACCAGACTTTCGGTCGTCAGGTTGGTCTCTACCCAACTGAGGACCGGACCAAGGGATTCCTGCGGGATTACCTCAGCGATGCTATCGAGGTGCTCCGGGCGGAAGTCCCAGTCTACAAAAGTATCCGTTAACTCTTCAACATTGGTTATGCCCCTGTCTGCCAGCCAGTCCGTCAGGTCATCCGTTCGTTCTTCCCTTTCCATCAGGCTGAGTTCCTGGGTGTCTACCCGGGCGGTTAACCGCTCGAAAAGGATATCGTTTACCACGTCCACATCATCGGGGCTAATGCGCATGGTGATGGTCGCTTTGAATTTTTCCGGCGTATTGGTCATGTGCCGTTGCAACTCCTGGCTCGACCGGACCATCGCCGAAGCAGGGTTGTTAAGCTCATGGGCCAGGCCCGCGCTCATCTTACCCAGGGCGAGGAGTTTTTCATTCATCAGCTGAATTTGCTGATAGTCGCGTACGCGCTCCGTCATAATGGATACTAAACGCTGAACCAGCAGATAGCTCACATTGACCATTTCGGTGAAACAGTTCTTATGAATTTCCAGGAAATGAAGTTCTTCTATGACCTTGGCTTCTGCCGTAATTCGGGTCATTCTGCTGAAGGGCAGAACCCCTGATACATACGGAGCTTCCCAAACGCCCATTTCCTGTTTCTTTCCATCTTTTTCACGCCGGATAACGTAGCCACCGCGAAGCAGGATCTGCATCGTATTGATTTCCTCGTTGCTGCGGAACAAATAGTCATCCTTTGGCAGAATGTGGTATTCACCACGCTCAATGAGCCATTGTAAAGCAGGATCTTCAATACCCTCAAAATGGGGGAAGTCCCGTAACTGTTGTAGCAGGTCACGGGGTTTGGGTTGTACGGGCATGGTTAATGTTCTGCAGGGAAAACGCGTCAGATGGTGGGTGGTTTTCCCGGCCGGTGTTTAGCCCTGCTCACTCAAGCACCTTTGCACCTGCGGCCCCTCGCTAAAACTGCCGAAGTGTCCATGCCTACTTTTGCCGTAGCTTCGCCCCGCAAAAGAAAACTATCATGGCTACTTCTACCCGGATTACTAAGGTGAGCTACGAACTCATCTGGTGGGTTTTTACTTTCGTTCTGGCCGCACTGGTCATCGCCCCGATCTATACGCAGGTTCCGGAATTCCCTTTCTTCCTGCCCAATTTCATCTACGTCGTGGTGGCCATTACCCTGACGCGATATATGTTCTTCCTTAAAATCAGCTGGTTGAGGGATCACCTGCTGGTCCAGGGAGCCCTGAGCATCGCTCTGATCCCCCTGATCTTTTGGATGGTGCAGGCTTTCAATGGCTTCATTATCCACTTTGATGAGCAAGGGCCGGACGTACTGGTGAAGCACCTCCCCGAAGACATCGCCGAAATAATGGACACCTACATGCACGGAGAGTACCGTTTCTTTGGGGTCTGGGCCGTTGTGGCTGCTCTGATTACGCCATTCCGGATGTTGTATAATGTATGGATGCGGTATCGGGCGGGAGTGAGGACTTTGTAGTCTATTCGGCTACTGCATTGTAGAGGGGCTTTCAGGAATAGCAACGCTAGATCAAACATTATTACTTTTGCGAAGGCTTTGGGCGCTTCCGCAGGTGCAGAGATTTGATAATTGCATTGTTTAAATCCCCCTCATCTCGTCGCCTGTAAAATGAGGTAGCCCAAAAGACCAACGAACTAAAAGACCAACGAACCAACCTGTGCATTTCGACATTATCACCGTTCTCCCCGATTTACTAGCCTCTCCGCTCTCTCACTCCATTATGCAGCGAGCGAAGGATAAGGGCTTGCTGACCGTTGAGGTCCACGATCTGCGGGAATTCGGGCTTGGTAAGCACCGTAACGTAGACGATTATCAGTTTGGTGGCGGTGCCGGAATGGTCATGCGCTGTGAGCCGCTCGCTGATATGATTGATAAGCTCAGTAAAGAGCGGACGTACGACGAGATCATTTATCTCACCCCGGACGGAGAGCGCTACACCCAGGGGCGGGCCAATCAGCTTAGCCTGGGGGAAAACCTGTTGCTCATCTGTGGGCACTACAAAGGGATTGATCAGCGGCTCCGCGACGAATATGTAACGCTTGAAATCAGTATCGGAGATTACGTCCTCTCCGGTGGAGAATTAGCCGCTGCCGTTTTGGTAGATTCTATCGGCCGCCTTTTGCCGGGTGTGCTAAACGATGAAACCTCCGCACTAACGGACAGTTTTCAGGACAACCTCCTGGCACCTCCTGTCTACACCCGACCAGCGGAATGGCGGGGGCGGGCGGTGCCGCCCATCCTTCTGTCAGGCCATACGGCTGCCATCGAAGAATGGCGGGAAGAACAAGCAGAACAACGAACCCGTGATCGCCGGCCAGACCTGTTCGGCGAGGAAGATTAACTTTGCGCTCCTTTTAACCACTTACTCTACCTTTTTTAAACTCTCTCGATGTCTAATCATACGTATATCGCCATTATGGCAGGGGGCGTAGGCTCCCGTTTCTGGCCCGCCAGCCGGGAAGCCCGGCCAAAACAGTTCTTGGACATTACCGGCGATGGTCGCAGTCTGCTGCGCATTACTTTTGAGCGATTCCTTCGGGTAACTACGGCTGACAAAATATTCATCGTTACCAACGGTAAGTACCAGCAGCAAGTGATGGAGCATATTCCGGAACTGGAGGATAACCAGATTCTTTGTGAGCCAAGCCGTAACAATACGGCCCCCTGCGTAGCCTACACCGCCTTTAAGCTGCACCAGCTTGACCCGGAGGCAAACATCGTCATCGCCCCAAGTGATGCGCTGATTGTGAACGAGAGCCTCTTTGCGGATAATATCAATAAAGCACTGACTTATACCGCAGAAAACGATGCCTTGCTAACACTGGGGATTGCGCCAGACCGCCCGCACACGGGATATGGCTACATCCAGTTTTTGGGAGAAGAATCGGATAACGGGGTGTACCCCGTCAAGCGTTTTACGGAGAAGCCGGACATGGAAACGGCGAAAAGCTTCATTACCAGTGGAGACTATCTCTGGAATGCGGGCATCTTCATCTGGCGGGCCAAAACAATTCTTGAAGCTTACGAGCAGTTCGCTCCGGAGATCTACGCTTTGCTGTCGCAGGGCATGTCCTGCTACAATACCCCCGAAGAACAAGCATTCATCAACGAGTTTTACCCCCAAACGCCAAAGATTTCCGTTGACTACGCCATCATGGAAAATGCGCGCAATATCCATACCATCCCGGCACAGTTTGGCTGGTCAGATTTAGGGGCATGGGGCGCTCTGTATAACGAAAGCCCAAAGGACAGTAGCGGCAATGTCATTGCGGGTGAGCGGGTAATCACTGAAGACGTTCATAACTCCCTCATCCGTGCTCCAAAAGACAAACTCATTGTTGTGGGAGGGGTTGATGATCTCCTCATTATTGACGAGGGGGATGTCCTGGTTGTTTACCCCAGAAGCCGGGAACAAGAGGTGAAGGCACTACGGAAGAGGGCCTCAGATAGCTATGGCGAAGAGTACGTGTAAACGTTTTTTGCCGATAAACTTCCGAATGACGCTACGTTTAACTAGCTTCACGCCGAACAAATACTCCATTTAGGTTTTTCAGCCTTGAGGAGTAGAAGTGCTCCGAGAGGTGTCTTTGCTTCAGGCTATTTAATAACTACGATTCTCATACTACATTCATTATGCTCTCAGCTGTTATCGCCTGTTTTATTATTGGTTACGTTGTTATCGTTTTTGAGCACCCGCTGCGGTTAGACAAAACGGTGCCAGCACTTCTAATGGGCGCCATTTGCTGGGCCCTGCTTAGCCTTGGATTCAATTCCGGAGTACTGGATGTGGTTGATGGCCATGAACACCTCTTTAGCCTGGCTGACCACGCAGGAGATCACGCCATGAGCCATGAAGAAGCAGAAGAAGGCTTTATGGCCGCTTTGCTCCATCACCTGGGGAAAACAGCGGAAATCCTCATTTTCCTGATTGGAGCCATGACGATCGTCGAAATCGTTGATCTTCACCGGGGATTTGACATCCTCAAAGGATGGGTACGCACCCGAAATAAGAAAAGACTTCTCTGGATTGTAGGTATTCTGGGCTTTATCCTCTCGGCCATCATTGACAACCTGACGGCTACCATCGTTTTGGTGACCTTGCTGAGAAAACTGGTGCCAGACCGGGACCAACGGATCTGGTACATTGCTATGATCGTGATTGCCGCAAACGCTGGCGGAGCCTGGTCTCCGATTGGTGACGTAACCACAACGATGCTCTGGATTGGTAAGCGGGTGAGTACTGCCGGCCTGATGGAGTACCTGATTCTGCCCTCAATAGTATGTTTCGCAGTACCTTTCTTTGTAGCCAGTTTCCTGAAACCCTTCCAGGGCGAGCTTATGGGAGTTCCTGTAGTGTCCAAAGAAGAACTTAAGGCGGAGCGTCTGCTCTCCAGCAAAACGATGTTGTTTCTGGGCCTGGGTATGATCGTGTTTGTCCCTATCTTCAAAACCATTACTCACCTTCCTCCTTACATCGGGATGATGCTTAGCCTGGGCGTCGTGTGGTTGGTCTCTGAATACATCCACCCGGAAGAGGACTTTACCGAGGAGCGTAAGGAAGCCTATTCGGCCCACAAAGCACTCAGTCGGATTGAAATGTCTTCTATCCTTTTCTTCCTCGGGATTCTCATGGCAGTTGCAGCCCTGGAAACCGTGGCCGTAGGGGAAGTTGGTGCACTTCGTGCAGTAGCGGAAGCGCTGCAAAGTGTCATTCCTGATCAGAATATTGTTGTCTTTATTCTTGGGTTCCTATCGGCCATTATTGATAACGTACCACTGGTGGCTGCTTCAATGGGTATGTATGATATGGCAAAATATGCCATTGATGACACCCTTTGGCACTTTATCGCCTACTCTGCCGGTACGGGAGGTTCCATGCTCATCATCGGTTCCGCCGCAGGTGTAGCTGCCATGGGAATGGAGCGCATTGACTTCATCTGGTACTTCAAGAAAATCAGCTGGCTGGCCTTCATTGGCTTTGCTGCCGGTGCAGCAGTATTTATGGCTATTGAAACGCTGTTTTAATGGCGGCTCCCCGCTTTCTTACACTGTTGGTGATTCTTCTTTGCCTGGCTGCCTGCGGCCGGGAGGACGAGCTTCTGCTGGGTGACTGGCAGGCAGTGAGCGTTACTGAAAACGGTGACAGCCTCCGGCTCAACCCCGCAGAGATCGGCTTTACTTTCCGGCCGGACAATCGGTATACCTTTCGCTCAACCCTCCGCTATCAGGAGGCAGGGACCTGGCGATATGATCACGGTTATCTGTTTGCCCGGGACACCACCCAGCCGGAAAACCCCGAACGGGTCGTTGCCATCGATAAGATGACGCCCGATAGCCTGATGCTTCGCATGAAGGCCGATACTGCAGAACGCTACGTTCTCCTGTTGCGACAGTAGTATCATTAGCATCCAGGTACGGTCAGTGATGTTGGCGTTTTACCATCGGGAGCAGGCAAGGCATAGGCGCAGACGCAGGTGCAATATTTACTTGTCGGGAGCAATGTGCAATTAACGGGTTTTGCATAAAACCCTGAATAACCACTGTAACGAAATAAGACTGTTAGGTTTTGAACAGAATGAGGTAGGCTTACACCTTCCCCCGTACGGAAAGCTGATGGCCGTTCAGCTACTTTTACGGTATGATTGCCAAGACTACTTCAGGGGTGCTTTTATTAGCCGCCTTACTGTTCAGTACTGCTGTTTTCGCCCAGCAAAAGCCAAATGTTTTATGGGTGCTTACTGATGATCAGCGCTATGACGCCGTTCGTGCTTTTAATCAGATTCTCCATGGCCGGGATAGCAGCGAGCTGGGCTATGTCGAATCTCCCCGGGTGGATGAGCTGGTGGCTAAAGGCACTACTTTTATTAATACTTACTGCCAGGCAACAGGTTGTGCACCTTCCCGTGCCTCCATGATGTACGGACGGTATCCCTTCCGGTCTGGTGTGTATGAGTTTGAATACCATAATAATAATGCCGAGCACTGCAAACCCTCTCTGCCAGAGCAGATGGCTGAATTAGGTTATCAGACAATGCACGTGGGCAAACTCGGCTTCCGGATCAAAACAATAAAGGATGGCCGGGCAGTAGCGCATCCGGTTTTTCAGACGGATATTGGTTTCAAAAAACTGGGAAAAGACGGGCTTACGGACTGGGGGAAAGATTGGTTCTATGAAATGGACGGCAAGAAACTGGCCGCACCGATAAAAAACCTGGAGTATATCGTCTCCCCTGAAGGGGAATTCAGCTATCTATCGGATGAACTCGAGCAGCATAAAGGGGCAGCGGAGAAAGCCACAGAAGACTACGACCTTCTCCGGCACTATAATGAAGGCCAGGCAAAATCAGCCAGTAAGGGGATGATCATTTCTGGCGTAAGCTCTCAACCCGCCGGTAAAACCCGTGATGGCTACTACACCCATTTTTTATCGGAGTACTTAAAACAGGAGAATACTGAATTCTCCGCTGGCAGCCGAAGCTTTAAGGGGGTTGACCCCACTCAACCTGTATTTGCGCACATTGGCTTTGATTTTCCTCATACGCCCGTGTTACCACCGGCGAACTACCGGGCGCGTTTTCAGCAACACACCTATCAGGTGCCGGCCTTTGATGCAAAGGAACTTGAAGGCATGCCCCAGCAATTACAGAAACAAATAAAGGCGAAATCCAGTGATCATTTTTCCGATGAGGAAAAACAGAAGATGATTCAGGACTACTATGCCTTTTGTGCCTACGGAGACCAACTGGTCGGGCAGGCAACCGATGATTTTATCGCTTACAGCGAAAAACACCAACAGCCCTGGATGATTGTGTACGTCTGCGGTGATCATGGCTGGAAACTCAATGATCATGGTGCCGTCTCAAAGTTCACTACCTGGGAAGTCGATAGCCATAATCCGATTGTTATTGTTTCCTCCGATAAGCATGCCTTTCCTGCCGGGAAAGTAGTCACGGATTACACTGAGTTCGTTGATATTGCCCCAACCATCCTTAGTGCTGCGGGAGCTGACATTGAAGCGGAAGCTTTTAGTTACCTGGATGGACTGGATATGGCGAAGGTGGCCGCTGAAGAAATACCGGCCCGGGATTACGTGGTGGGGGAAAGCCACGCTGTAATCGGGCCCCGGGCTTACTTACGGACGAAAGAGTACGTGTTTTCTATGCAAACACGGCCCGATAAAATACGTGGTAAAGATCTGGACTGGGCGCTTAAGGCATCCTATGAAGACCTGGATGCAGCCCTGTATAATACCGTTGAAGACCCCAAAGAAAAAAACAACCTCGCCTATCATAAGAGCTACCGGAAGATTGCCGAAAAGATGAGGGCAAAACTGACGGACATTGTATTAGGAGACGGCAGGGTAGAAGTGGAGTGGGGCAGCAAAGCTGACGGAACCAAGGTCTTTTACAGCAACTTTGCCCCCGGAGCACATGATCATCGGCTAAAGCTGAAATGATAATTCTACCGTTTCCAAAGCAAACTGGAATCTCCGTAGCTTAGAAAGCGAAAGTCATTTTCCAGCGCATAGTCGTAGATCCGCTTCCAGTCATCACCGACAAAAGCGGCGACGAGCAATAGTAAGGTCGAGTTGGGCTGGTGGAAATTAGTAATCAGTCCATCCGCAATCCGGATATCGCTGGCGGGGGAAAGCAGGATACTGGTGTAACCATTGAGTTCGTGATTTCCGCTAAGGACCATGAGATCACGAAGGCACTCCAGCCGGGCCAGGGCTGTTTTTTCCGGGAAGTCAGCTTCTTCTGCAGCCCATTGCCCGATGTGGGTGTTGAAGCCATCAGGCTGATCTGCTCCGTTAGCGACGTAAAACAAACTCTCTACGCAGCGCAAGCTGGTCGTCCCTACACAAACGATGGGCTTACCGGCTGCCAGTTGCTGACAGATGCGATCCACCAGCGGGAGGTTGATCTCGAAGTATTCCCGGTGCATCTCGTGCCCGCCCAGGGTGGGGGAGGAGACGGGCTTGAAGGTGCCTGCTCCTACGTGGAGGGTTACCTCCTCCCAGTCGATGCCTCGTTTTTGCAGGGCGGCCAGGGTTTCGGGGGTGAAGTGCAGGCCGGCCGTTGGGGCGGCGACGGAGCCTTCTGTTTTGGCGAAGACCGTCTGGTAGCGGTCCTGATCGGCGGCTTCCGTCTGGCGACCCAGGTAGGGGGGCAGCGGGATGCTGCCCGCCGCAGCGAGTACCTCGCCGAAGGTTAGTTCCCCTTCCGGAGTCCAGCTAAAGTATACATCGAAAGAGTTCCCCCGCTGTTTGCCCCGCTCGGCGGTGAGGGTGATCTGTTGGCCGTTAACTTCCACCTCCAGGTCGGCAACTCCACTCTTCCAGCGGCGGTTGCCGCCGATGAGGCACTTCCATTGCACCTGCGTTTGCGCCCCCAATGACATGGCGTACTCCACTGGCTGCAGGGGATCAAGGCAAAATATTTCCACCGGCCGCTTTCCTTCCCCAATCGGGAAGTGTAAGCGCGCGTGGATGACCCGCGTCCGGTTGCCAATCAGCAAGGTGCCCGCTGGCAGACGTTCCGGCAGGTCACGAAAAATTCCCTCCGTGATTTTTCCGTCCCGATAGACCAACTGCCTGGCCTCCTCCCGCCGGGCAACGGGATGGCGGGCAATACGCTCATCGGGTAAGTCGTAAGTGAAGTCAGCGATGGACAAGTCGCGTGCGGAGCGGGGCATACAGAAGCACATTATTACGTGAGCGGCAAAGATAATCGCTCCACAGTCCTTCTTTCGGCTATAAAAACACGACGTTCATCGAAAAGGGCCTAACATCTCGGGTGGGCACACGTTATTTGTGTCGTATTAGGTCTGATGGGTAAAAGCTGATCAGGCTCCGAAATCTCAAGACTGGTAATTCAAGAATAGATGTCTAACTTTTTTAAAATCCTGCTGGGCTCCTGCCTGGGTACTGCCATCGCACTGATCGCAATGTTCTTCATTGGCTTTTCGGCTATTGTTGGCCTGGCCAGCTCCGGAGAGCAGAAGCCAAAGGTGGAGGCCAACTCTATTCTTACCCTTGATCTGGCCTCGGTGCCGGAATTGACGGGCAATGCGCCACTTGACGGAGGTTTTGGCTTCGATTTTGATACCGACGAAGTAGTGGGGCTGCACGACGTGGTTCGTTCCATCGAAAAAGCAAAGACGGACGACAACATCAAAGGCATCTACCTGAGCAGCATGACCAACGGGGTGGCCTATACTAGCTTACGGACGGTGCGTCAGGCGCTGGAAGACTTCCGGGAGTCAGGAAAGTTTGTGGTTAGCTATGCTCCGCTCTACGAACAGCGGGCCTACTATCTCGCCAGTGCTGCCGATGAAGTGTACATGGGGCCACTGGGAGCAGTTGACTTCAGAGGCCTGGGAGCTGAGATTCCTTTTTACAAGAACATGCTCGACAAGGTTGGCATCAAGTTTGAAATTTTCTACGCCGGAGATTTCAAGAGTGCAACGGAGCCTTACCGCCGGACAGAAATCAGCGATAATAACCGGGTTCAAACCCGCCAGTACCTCGAAGGGCTGATGAAGTATATGTTGCAGGACATTGGGGCCAGCCGTAACATTGATCCCGCACAATTGAGAACCTACGCCGATGAAATCACCGGCTGGAAAGACCAGGCAGCAGTAGAGGCCGGCCTGATTGACGGCATTAAGCGCCGGACCGAAGTAGATGCCCGACTGCACGAATTAGTCGGCTTTGACATGGACCAGAAGCTGAAGACCATTGACCTGCAGGATTACTTCGAGGCCCGCATGAAGAAACTCAAAGGCGGCGGCAGCAGCGAAGTAGCAGTACTCATTGCCGAAGGTTCCATCGTTGACGGTAAGGGAGACCTCGGTGCTATCGGTGACAAGAAATACGTCGATGAAATTGAACGACTAACGGAAGACGACGACGTGAAAGCCGTCGTACTCCGCGTAAACAGTGGCGGTGGCAGTGCCAGTAGTTCCGAAAACATCTGGTATGCGGCGGAGCAACTCAAGGCCGCCGGCAAACCATTCGTGGTGAGCATGGGCGATTATGCTGCCAGTGGCGGCTACTACGTGGCCGCAGGTGCTGACTCGATCTTCGCCGAACCCACCACCATTACCGGCTCCATCGGGGTCTTCATGATGTTCCCCATCGTGAAGGAATTGATGAACGATAAAATCGGGATCAACTTCGATACGGTTAATACTGCCCGCAACTCCAATGCCTTCAGTACCTTCCGGGGGCTGGGCGACGAAGAGCGCACGGTACTGAAGGCCCGGACGGAAATGATCTATAATACTTTCTTGCAGCGGGTGGCTGATGGAAGAGATATTCCACTAGGTACGGTAAAGGAAATTGCCGGCGGCAGAGTCTACACCGGAGAACGGGCCATTGAAATCGGTCTCGTGGATCGTCTGGGCGGGCTGGACGAAGCCATCCGCAGTGCCGCTAATCTGGCCTCGCTGGAATCGGACGACTACAGCGTGGGGCACTATCCCAGGATCAAGCCGCCGCTGGAGCAGCTGATCGAAGACCTGCTCGGAGAGGATGCCGCCAAGGGCTTTGGCAACGCCGCTCTCAAAGACCAGCTCGGCGAAGAGAACTACGAGTACTTCCAACTCATTCGGGAGACCACCCGCGCCCAGGGCGCCCAGGCCCGGATGACGGAGATGGTGAAATTCTAAGCTATACCTTATATATACAGCTTCAAATGAGTGCCCGTTCTCCTCCCGGTGAACGGGCATTCGTTTTTGTTGGCGGGCTCGTTCTGACCCGCCGCCCCCCGAGCAGAGCCCGATCCTGTGGAGGACAAAGTCGAGAGGCTATTTTTAGGCTGTTTGTACAATTTGATATACACACATAGCGGGCAAGTTGTCTTACTACCTCTATCTTCGCCCTCGATTAAAAGTCCAATCATGATCCAAAGAATTCAATCCATCTTTCTCTTTCTGGCCTCCGGTTCCTGTTTCGGCCTCTTCGGCGCAGACATGGCGGACACCCCTCAGCCCGTTGCTGATAGTGCACTGTTCCAGGATGCGAGCTTCGATCTGTTTGACGATCCTGTCCTGATGGGGGCCTTTGCCCTGGCGGGGGTACTCTTCCTGGCGAACATCTTTCTTTTTAAGAACCGGAAGCTGCAGATGAAGATTAATATTGCCGGAGCAGTAGCGCTCGGCGTAGGGGTGGGTTATGGCCTCGTCCGACTCTTCACGGATAGTGCCGCAAGCATGGCTTTACCCGATTTTGGAGTGGCTTTTCCGGTGTTGGCCATGGTGTTTGCTATTCTGGCCAGTCACTACATTAAGAGTGATGAGAAATTAGTCCGAAGTGCTGATCGCCTCAGATAGTTGTTTTAACGCCCGTTTTTTGCCGATAAGTCCTATCTTTAAGTCCATCTTGACATAGTTATAGGTAGGTACTCTATATTTGAGCCGCTTACTACTCACCCGCATCACTCGCTTAGTGGTGCACAACTTACTGCAGATGTTACAGGAATTTAAGGAGTTTATCATGAAGGGCAACGTGCTCGAACTGGCCGTGGCGGTTATCATCGCCGGAGCTTTCGGTGCCATTGTTGCTTCTTTCACAAACGATGTTTTGATGCCGCCCATCGGGCAGGCGATGGGAGGCGTTGACTTCAACGAACTGAAGTACGCCCTTTCGCCAGACGTTGTTGGCGCTGACGGAACCGTTACTGAAGGAGCTGCTATCCGGTACGGTAAATTCATTCAGACGATCATTGATTTCCTCATTATCGCTTTCGTGGTCTTCATGGTTGTCCGGACCTACAATAAGATGACTGCAGAGCCAGAAGTGGAAGAAGCTCCAGCCGGACCTTCTGAGACTGACCTGCTCGCAGAAATCCGCGACTTGTTGGCTAAGAAGTAATTTCGGGCCAGCTTAAGACGCACGTTAACCTTAAAGACCCGGTTCTCCGCATGGAGGGCCGGGTCTTTGTGTTTACGGCACCCTGCTTCAGTAGCTTTCACCGCACCTGCGGCCGCGCCCGGTAGGCTACTAAAAGATTTTTGGCGCAGCCGCAGGTGCAAGGGGAAGCTGGCCGGATGACTTTTGCCTAAGAACAGTTTATACTCCCGGGCGTTACAGTTTGTCTATGGCAAAAAGTAGAGCTAAAAGAGCAAAGGAAGAGAAGAAGGGCTGGCGGGATCAATTGGCTGCACTCAAGAACGTGCCGCTTTTTTTACAATTGATCTGGCGGACGAGCCCGCAACTGACGCTGACCAACGTTGTCTTGCGGATCCTCCAGGCGGCCTTGCCTACGGCAATCCTTTACGTGGGAAAGCTCATTATTGACGAGGTGCTGTTACTGCTCGAAGGCTCCGGAGATACAACCTTCCTGTGGCAGATGGTCGCTTTAGAATTCGGGCTGGCTCTGGCCTCGGATTTGCTTTCGAGGGGCATTTCATTGGTCGACGGCTTACTAACGGACCTGATCTCCAATACTACCAGCGTAGAAATAATGCGGCATGCCGCAACACTGGATCTCTATCAATTTGAAGATGCAGATTTTTATGATAAGCTCGAAAGAGCCCGGCAGTCCACTAGTCGCCGGTCAATCCTGCTCTCCCAACTGCTGGCTCAGTTTCAGAGCCTGATTACCCTGCTGGTGCTCGGCGTCAGTGTGATCGCTTTCAACCCCTGGCTTATTCTATTGTTGGTGCTGGCCGTCCTGCCCAGCTTCATTCAGGAGAATTACTTCAACCAGCAAAAGTATAGCCTCACCCGCAGCTGGACTCCGGAACGCAGAGAACTGGACTACCTGCGATTCATCGGTGCGAGTGACGTTACGGCTAAAGAGGTGAAGATTTTCGGGTTGGCAAATTTCATTACCGATCGCTTTGAGGAGCTCTCCATGAAGTACTATTACCTTAACCGGAACCTTAGCATTCGTCGGGCAGGGTGGGGGGCTTTCTTCGGCGGCATCAGCTCCCTGACCTATTACGGTGCTTACGTACTCATCATTCTGCAAACGATCAACGGGCAGATTTCTGTAGGTACACTGACCTTCCTCGCGGGGGCGTTCCGGAGGATGCAGCAGGGGCTACAGACCATTCTGTCAAGAGTAGCCACCATCGGGGAAAATGCACTTTACCTGCAAGACCTTTTCGACTTTCTGAAAATCAGACCAGGAATTGCGGATCGTTCTGATGCGATACCTTTTCCTGCCAAAATTAAAAAGGGATGGGTCTTTGAAAACGTTAGCTTCCGCTATCCCGGGGCGGAAAAATTTGCCATTGAGGATCTCAGCTTTGAGTTGCCCGCAGGCACTAAGCTCGCCCTCGTGGGGGAAAACGGAGCGGGAAAAACGACTCTGGTGAAACTCCTGGCGCGATTATATGAACCAACCTCCGGACGAATTCTCCTGGATGGCCGAGACTTAAAAGAATACCGATTAGCGGAATTGAGAGACAATGTCGGGGTAATATTTCAGGACTTCTTTCGCTACCAGTTAACGGCCAGGGAGAACATTGCCGTTGGCCGGATTGAAGAGTTGGAAGAGGCTGCCCGAATCGAAGAGAGCGCCGTCAAGTCACTGGCCGCTGAAGTGATTGACGGCCTGCCCGAAAAGTATGATCAGTTACTGGGGCGCCGCTTTGCCGGAGCCATGGATTTGAGTGGCGGGCAGTGGCAAAAAATAGCCCTCGCCCGCGCCTACATGAGAGACGCTCAACTACTCATTTTGGATGAGCCAACCTCGGCCTTAGATGCCCGAGCTGAGTATGAAGTTTTTCAGCGATTTACGGAACTGATTTCGGGTAAGTCTGCCGTCTTGATCAGCCACCGCTTCTCTACAGTACGGATGGCAGATGTTATTCTGTTCCTGGAATTTGGAAAGCGACTCGAGATGGGGTCTCACGAGGAATTGATAGAATTAGGTGGGCGATACGCAGAACTTTTCAATCTTCAGGCAAGAGGCTATCAATAAAGGTGGAAAAAAAATATGTGTTTTGTTTAGGGAACGGTAGTTGTTAGCCATTGAGTGGTGTTTGTTTAGGTTGTAAGCTAAGTTCATGCCCATTAATGGATGCTTTGACAACTTTTTTTGACAACTTTTCCCCTTCTTGGTGACGCAGGCGCTTTCCCGACGTCCTAGTTACGGCAGCGCAAACGGGCTTATTTTGAAGTCCCTATTGATTTTTCAACGGAAAAAGCGTTTGTGTTGTCAAGATGATATGGTACCTTTGTTTAGCAAAGACTTCGGTCAATGCAAATGCTTAAAAGACCATATTCCAGGTTTCTACCTCGGTGGAGACTGTATTTTTTTAGTTTTTGAACAACACATTTTTTTATGCAAAAGCCTGATTAACAGGCGGATGCAATAGTTTTCGCTTCCCCGGAGACTACTCTATACGCAACAGATGAACAACATAGGTCTTTACCAGAACAACACAACTTTCAATCTATTTACAATGAAGCATCTTGTACTTCAGCGGCAGGCCTATGGCCTGCTTTTGGTGTTTGTAGTAACGCTACTTTCTACCTTTTCTCTATCTGCGCAGGAAAATATTTCTGAAGAATTACTGGAGCAAGTGCAGGCTCAGGAGGTAAAGCTTACTGTATTTGAATATACTGTAATGCCGGAGAGTGCTCCGGGCCTCAGAGATGGCTATATTTCCTTTGAATCTAATGGTTCAAGGGGTTCATTTATAGAGTTTTCGGCTACCGTTAACGGGCGTTCAGTGTCTGAACGATTAGCTATTGATAGCGAGGGATATGCTAAATTAAGAACCCCCGATAATGCTATATATGAGAATGTGAAAATTTCAGTTCCGGGAGGAGCAACGCTCCGGGAGGGAGATGTTGAGGTGTTCCCGAATGCGCTGATGTTTTCAAAAGATAATCTTCCGGTAACAGGTGAGGATAATGATCTTAATTATTCTGGTACGCCTTATGAGGATGCTGAAGAGCTGAAGTCTTCAGGATGTTCTAATAATAAATTGAGTAACCGGGGTTTTGAATCTGGTTCGACTGGATGGTGGACCAACAGCGGAGCTTACGTTGTTACTTATGGCACGGCGGGAGAATATATTTACAATGGCTCCAGAGCTATGAAACTTGATGTTCCTGGCTCTTATGCTTCTCAAACATTCAGCATCGGGTCTCACCGGGAATTTTGTTTTTCAGCTTATGCGAAAAATCACTCTTCTGCCGGTACTTACTATGCGGGTGTAAAGTTCAGAAGAGCAGATGGCTCTCAGATCAGCGAGACAACGCAACACGTTGCTCGTAACTCTGGATATAACCTTTACCAGTTCGACGGCTTCACACCGGCGGGAACTTCTTCGGTTGAAGTTTTCTTCTACCGCGATAGTCATACGAACGATAACGGCTGGGTTGATCTGGTTTGTTTTCAGGACAAAGGAACCGTTATCAACGGAGGTACTCCTCCCGCCAGCTTCATCGCTGATTGTGGTGATGGCAAAACGGTTGATTCTTACGCCAGTGACGTAGACTGTAGTGCCAGCCCGCAGGCCATTACCAATATTCCTTCCAGTGGCAATGTCTATCAGGTAGTCGTTGAGGTGGTATATAAAGGTGCTAACCCGGGCCAGGATACTTACGTTACGGCCAGCAACGGTCAAAACTACCTGGTCTCTAAGGCCAACGTGCAAAACGTTGGTAACAGCAGCTTCCACATCTACCGTGGTCTTATTCCAACGAGTGTCAGCTCGGTAACCCACACGGCGGCAACCGGACAGTGTACGAATAACAGCCGCAATAACTCCGGCTTCCAATCTTTAGCATCTTTTGCTTTTCGGAACGTTACGGTAGAGAAGGCTGGTTCGGGCATCTTCACGGCACTTACGGGCTACAATAGCATTGCGGAACTGGATATTCCAATTCCTACTTCCGATCTCACCAGAGATGTGACCCTCAAAATTCCTTTCTCCGAGATCACCCTCGATGGTCGTTACGTAACAATAAATGCTAAAGTTAATGGTGTGCAACTCGCTACTAATACCTGGACGTTCGGCCCCGCCGGAGGTCCTTGTTGTATTGATATCCTGGAGCTTCCGGTACCTAATGTACCCGGTGGTGCTAGTGTCATTACGGTCGAGGTAGATACCCGAAATGTTTCAAATGGCGGTCTTCAGCCAGTGAACGGCCAATCTTACACACTTGCCGGTTTAGCTTATGCTGACGTTGAATGTCCTAAAGACAACGGTGATTGTATTCTGGCTATCCGCGCAGATGGTAGCTGTGGTCATGAGCAGATTCAACTTCGGTTAAACGGTGTTACCGTGGCTACTTACATCCTGAGTACTTCTTACCAGACCTTTACGTATAATGACTTTACCTCAGGTGACGATGTCGAGATTCATTTCGTGAACGATGGTAACAATGGCTGTGACCGGAACGTAAAAATTGACTACATCAAAGCAGGTGACGATATTTATCAGACATCTACTACTGCGACAGCAACGAACACTCCTTGTAACTCTGTAAGTAATGAAGGTCTTTACTGTAACGGTAAATTCGATTACGGTAAGATCTACTGTTGTTCTTTAACCAGTCCTGGATCAATTACTACCGGTCACTTTGTAACTTGTGTTGACGAGGGAGAAACAGCAGACCCACCTACTTTTGTCGCTACTGCCGCTACCTGCAGCAGTGGAACTCCGCAATACCAGTGGCAGATTAAGCCGGAAGCTGGTGGCAGCTGGACGAACATTGCCGGTGCAACCAGTCAGAACTACAATCCAGGGGCCTTCGGAGTTGGCTCTCGCTGGTTCCGTCGTCGTGCCAAGTGTGATTGTGAAACATCTTTCACGCAGCAGACCAACGTTCGCGATGTACATATTCGCCCTAACCCAGTGGTGAACATCACCTCTACTAACGAGTCTTGTGATGGAACGGAGCAAGGTAGCATTACCTTTAATTACCAGCCGGAAGCAACGGGTACTTACAATGTACTCCGCCTGAGCATCAACGGTGGCACCTCCTTTACGGATGTTACTGTAAACGCTGCTGGTTCCTATACTTTTAGTAACCTATCAACGGGTACTTACATTCCAAGAGCTCACTGGGAAGGTACTAACTGTGATAAGGACTTTGATGATATTGTTATCAGTCAAACTGAGGCACCTGCGGTAATTGCTTATTGTGGCGATGTTCAAAATTCTAAGGTATTTCAAAATAGCAGCGCTAGTTGTAATAACCAAATCGCCAGAGTTTTCTTCGCTAGTGGCCTCATCAACGGAGCAACTGCTGGCAACTTCTGGAGTGTAGAAGGAGGATCCTCCTTCGAGGAGTTCAATGATGGTGCCGCCCGTCTTCAAATGACGGTTCGTAACACGGACAATGCCAACCTCCGTATGGAGTTGGACATCGTGCTTAATGGCAGAACACAAACCGCAGCTGCGGGTAGCCCGAAGTTCGGTGTTTGTGTCAGTAGCGATAACGCTGACTGGTACTACTACACCGAGTTCACGGGGTCTGCAACTGGTCTGAGTGACCTCGCGGGTATGAAGCTTTCGCTTATGCCAATGGGAACCAACCTTCAGGTAGGAACCGGTGCACACCTGTTGAATCCGGCGGACTATGGTCTTTCTTCCTGGTTGAGCTACGAAATCTTGAGCCAACCAACGGGCTCAGTATCCGTAACGGCTGGTGTTCAAATGGATATCAACGCTAAGTTGAATAGCAATACGCCTCCTAAATTTGGTGATGATGATGACTGTGGCCCGATTTGCCCTTATGAGCAAATTCAAATCTCCGCTCAGGGAGCAGGTGGACTTGCCCCCTACACCTACAGCTGGAACAAAGGCTTAGGAAACGGTCAGGTTAAAAATCCAGGTCCTTTAGTAACTACCACATACCGGGTTACGATCACGGATGCGAATGGTTGTACTTCTACCGATGACGTTCGGGTGCTTGTAAAGCCTTACTACGATGATGGTGGTGAGATCGCTGCTGACCAAATGGGATGCTCGCCTTACGATGCTAACGTGCTTACTTCGGTGAGTCTGCCAAGTAGTTCAAATGGTGCTACCGGAGCCGTTGAATACCTGTGGTTGAAGTCCACGGGCGATTGTACTCCTCCCGAAATAGGAAATATGGGGGATTGGGTTGAAATCCCGAACTCCAACAGTACTACACTCGATCCCGGCACCCTCACGGAAACCACTTGTTTCATCCGTTGTGCAAGACCCGTTGGAGACGGTTGTACTTACTACCTGGGTGAGTCTAATGTTATTACCATTACGGTGAGCGACCCGCCGACAACTAATGTTACCGGAGAAGATAATATCTGTGTCGGTAGTAATTCTACCTTAACAGCTAGTGTTTCGGGAGGAACGGCTCCTTTCACCTATGCTTGGAGCAATGGCGCAGGAAGTACTCAATCTGTCACGGTTCAGCCCCAAACGACTACTACTTACAGAGTAACGGTTACGGATGCTAATAACTGTACGGATACTGATCAGTTTACAGTGACGGTGCGCCAGCTTGTTGATCCAGGACTTATTGCAGGTGGCGGCGAAGAGTGTGGCCAAATCGATGATGCTAACACTTTCATTTCAAACACTCAGGTACCAACCGGATCAGGCCTGACTACTCGTTGGAGAATGCGCGTTTTCGACGCTACAACGGGAACCTATGGCCCTTGGACAATTGTTGCCGGTGCTACGGGCTTAACTTATGATCCCGGTACTATTACCGTCACAACTCAATACCGCCGTCAAACGCAAGGTGATTGTCGGACGGATTTTCAAAACACAAATACGGTTACCTTCACGGTTAACCCTGAACCCGATGTAACTGCTACCAATGACATCATTTGTGCAGGTGAAATGGGTTCAATTACTGCTTCTGCTACGGGTGGTGAAGCTCCTTATACTTACGCATGGTCAAATGGTGGAGGGAATAATGCTTCTGCTTCTTTCACACCTGCTGCTACCACTACTTACACAGTAACGGTTACCGATGCTAACGGCTGTACAGATACCGCTACAGGTACTATTAACGTTAAGCCCCAGCCGGTTGCAGAAATTACGGCAGTACCCACCAGCATTTGCTCAGGAGAAACAGTCACCTTTACGGCTACTCCTTTCAATGCAGGCTCCAAACCAACTTTCTACACTTGGGACTTTGGAGATAATGCTACGCCAGCTACCGCCACCGGTGCTGGTCCCCATGTTGTTACCTACACGCTCCCTGCAGCCCAGAACGGAAACGTAAATGTAACGGCAAGTCTTTCAGTTACTAATAATGGTTGTGAGGACAGTACTACCGAAACGATCACTATTAAGGATAACCCTGAAGTGACCGACGTAACCTTTACCAACCCTACTTGTGGTGAAGACAATGGCACTATTACTATTTCCTATGTTGACAATCCTAATCGTACAGGAATTGCCTTCAGTGTTGATGGAGGAGTAACTTTCCCTTACGGTGCCGCAGATGATGCAGGTTCCTACACAATTTCAGATCTGGATGCTGGTGCTTATGATCTGTTTGTACGCTGGGGAGACGCAAGCTGTCCGGTAGACATTGAAAATGTTAACCTGACTGACCAGAATGGCCCGGTAGTTACTGCTAGTAACGACGCTTCTATCTGTGTTGGAGGTTCCGTAACGCTTTCCGCTTCCGCAACCGGAGGGAATGGTACGGTTACCTATACATGGAATCAGGGCGCTGGCGCAGGTGCACAGGTAGTTGTAAATCCAACGACTACCACGACCTACACCGTAACTGCAACGGATGCTAACAATTGTACTTCTACCGATCAGGTAACGGTAACCGTTGTTCCCGATCCGGAGGTAACGATTACATCCAATGGAACTGACATCTGTGAAGGTGGCGCTATTTCTTTTGACAGTGAAGTTTCTGGTGGCCTGGAGTGCCGCGATGTTCGCTGGCAGATCCGCCCGGTGGGTGGTTCTTATGCAACGGTTGCTAACGCTGATACTTATACCACCGCAACGGATCTCACTCCTGGTGATTACCAAGTCCGTGCTACCTATATCTGTGACGGAGAAGGTTGTAATAATGACAACTCTAATACTATTACGATCACGGTTGTTGAAGACCCTGAAGTAACGCTGGCCATCAACGATAATACCCTTTGTATTGGTGAAACGGCTACCCTTACGGCAACGCCTTCCGGCGGTCTTGATTGTGATGATGTTATCATTCGCTTCCGTGAAGGAACCTCTGGTACATGGACAAATGTCGCCACCGGTAATACCTACGCTATACCAACGGATCTTGCTGCAGGTACCTACCAGTACAACGCTCGCTTGACTTGTAGTGGTACGGATTGTAATGCTGACAACTCTAATACTGTTACGATTACCGTTAAGCCGGATCCGGCTGCAACAGTATCGAACCAAGCTATATGTGTTGGCGAGCCAGCTACACTTACCGCTACTACTACAGTAGGTGATGCTCCGTTCACTTTTGCTTGGAGTAACGGCGGAGGCACCAATGCATCAGCTACATTCTCTCCTACAGCAACCACGGATTACACCGTTACCGTAACGGACGCAAATGGCTGTACAACAACTGCTACAGGCCGGATTACGGTAAGACCACAGCCAGTTGCTGATATTACCGTTGCGCCTACTACTATCTGTACGGAAGAATCCGTAACCTTTACCGCCGCTGCAACAGTAAGCGGTTCTGCTTACACTTGGAACTTCGGTCAATATGCATCACCCGCTACCGCTACCGGAGCCGGACCTCACATAGTGACCTACACACTTCCTGCTTCCCAAAATGGTAACGCTACTGCAACGGCATCACTTACGGTAACTCGTGAAGGATGTGAAGACAGTGATACACAGGTCATCACTATTCAAGATGATCCGGAAGTAACGGAAATCGACTTTACGAATCCAACTTGTGGAGAAGATAATGGTACAATTACTATTTCTTTCGTTGACAATCCTGACTATACAAGTATCGCTTTCAGTATTGACGGAGGTGCTACTTATCCCTTCAGCTCTGGTGATAATATTGGTTCGTACACAATTTCTGATCTGAGTGCCGGATCTTACGACGTATTCGTTCGTTGGGGCGCTGCTGACTGTCCGATCGACGCAGGTAATGTAAATCTTGTTGATCAAAACGGACCTTCCGTTACGGCTAGCGATGACGCCTCTATCTGTATTGGAGGTTCAGTAACGCTTTCTGCTGTAGCAACGGGAGGAAATGGTACGGTTACCTATACATGGAATCAGGGCGCTGGCGCAGGTGCAGAGGTGGTTGTAAGCCCATCTACCACTACGACTTACACCGTAACTGTAACTGATGCTAATGAGTGTTCTTCAACAGACCAAGTGACGGTAACCGTTGTTGATGACCCTGAAATCTTCATTTCATCCAACGGAGATAACGTCTGTGAAGGCGGTACCATCTCGTTCACCAGTGAGGTGAGTGGTGGTCTTGATTGCCAAGACGTTCGCTGGTTTATCCGTGCCGGTACTTCCGGTACTTTTGGCTCTTTCGTTAGCCAAGGAGATGGTTACACTACTGCTGCAGATCTCGTTCCGGGTACATATCAGATTCGGGCTCGCTATATCTGTAGTGGTGAAGGATGTGACGATCTTAACTCAAACGTTGTTACTATCAATGTTGTAGAGGATCCTGAAGTAACGCTCGAAATTGCTGATAACACACTTTGTATCGGTGAAACTGCTCTGCTTACGGCCACTCCAACGGGAGGCCTGGAATGTACAGACGTGATTATTCGCTTCCGGGAAGGTACTTCTGGTCCTTGGACTAACGTCGCCACCGGTAATAGCTACAACGTACCAACGAATCTTGCTCCTGGCTCTTACCAGTACAATGCTCGCTTGACTTGTAACGGCACGGATTGTAATGCGGACAACTCCAACACTGTAACCATTACCGTAAAGCCCGAACCTACGGGAACCATTGAGGATGATGTGATCTGTAACAGCGAAGAAGGTTCCCTTACGGTTGTTCCTGCTGTAGGAGATGCACCTTTCACCTTTGCTTGGAGTAATGGCGGCGGAAATGCTGCAACTGCTGTGTTCTCTCCAACGACTACCACTGAATACACCGTTACTATTACGGATGCTAATGGTTGTGTCGGAACAGCAACAGGCTCTATTTTGGTCAATCAACCTGTAAATTCTTCGATTAGTGCACCAGCAGCTGGTTGTGCTAATGAAGATATTTCTTTCGCGGTAGAATCACTTACTCAGGGAGCTACCTATGCGTGGGCATTTGATGGTCCTGCTACACCTGCGACCGCAACGGGAGCCAACGTTCAGGTATCTTACTCTGGACAAGGAACCTTCTCTGTTATTCTCACGGTAACTACCGCTGAAGGATGTACATCCACAACGCCGACTTCCATAGAAATTCGTGAGCCAATCACCGCCGATGCCGGTGAGGATATGACAATTTGCCAAGGTGGTACGATTGTCCTTGATGGTACAAACTCTATCGGAAACAGTTTCGCATGGACGGTTATTTCTGGAGACCCTACTGCCATTAAAGGAAGTAATAATTCAGAAACAATTGACGTTCAGCCACTTTTCAATACAGTTTTCCGCCTTACAGTTCGTGATGCTACGGGACTCTGTAGTGCTTCTAGTGACATTAGTGTAGACATTGATGTCGATCAAAACCCAACAGCTGGTGCTGAAGTAGCTGAAGAACTGTATTGCGCAGGGTCTACTTTCGTACTGGATGGTTCCTCCAGTGAGCCCCCCGTAACGGATCCAACGGCTACACTTAACTACATCTGGTACCGTGGTGAGCCCACAGATGAGAACTTCATCGGATTGGGAGAAACCCTCGAACAAACAGCAACGACTACTCAAGTGTATACACTCCTTGTTTCTGCAGACGCTGAAATGACTACCTGTACTGATACTACAACCGTATTGGTCAATGTTGTTGAGTGTGCTGAACTTGGTGATTTTGTATTTGTGGACCAAGATGGTGATGGCCAGCAGGGTAACCCCGCTGACGAGCCAGGCGTAGATGGTGTTACGGTCAATTTGAAAGATGAAGACGGCAATGTTATTGCAACTACTACTACGATGAATGGCGGTCTGTACGAATTTACGGACCTCTTCCCTGGTACTTACAGTGTACAGTTTGACCTTGCCTCTTCTGGCTTCGATGCGTTCACTGACCCTAATAGCGGCAACGACGCCACGGACAGTGATGCTGACCCTGGCATGAATGGCATGACACAGCAAGTAACGCTTGGCCCTGGTGATTCTAATAAGACACTTGATGCAGGTGTGGTAAATACGGCTTCTCTGGGAGACTTTGTCTTCCTTGACGACGACGCCGACGGTCAGCAGGATGCTGACGAAGAAGGTATCAACGGTGTAACCGTTAACCTGCTTGACGAAGACGGTAACGTTCTTGAGTCTACGATAACGGCCGACAATCCTGACACGGGCGAGCCCGGCTACTACGAGTTCGATGAGCTCACGCCTGGTACACCATACGTTGTTGAGTTCATCGCTCCTGATGGAACAACATTCAGCCCCGTTGACGCCGGAGACGATACTACTGACAGTGATGCTAACCGCACGACTGGCCAATCTGGCACAATTGTACTGGAGTCTGGCGAGAACAATCCCACGATTGACGCCGGTATCTACGAGACCGCTTCTCTTGGCGACTACGTATGGTTAGATAAGAATGCTGACGGTCAGCAGGACGCTGACGAAGAAGGTATCAACGGTGTGACCGTTAACCTGCTGGTTGACGGCGCAGTAGTAGCTACTACGACTACCGTAACGAACGGTGGCGAAGACGGCTTCTACGAGTTCACTGACCTTACGCCAGGTGTTGAGTACGTAGTTGAGTTTGTTGCTCCCGACGGCTTCCTTGCCAGCCCACAGGACGAAGGTGACGACGCTACGGACAGCGACGCTGACCGTACCACTGGCCTGAGCCAGACGGTTGTCCTTGGTTCTAATGAAAACAACCCCACGATTGACGCTGGTTTCTATGAGACCGCTTCTTTGGGTGACTTTGTCTTCCTTGACAATGACGCTGACGGTCAGCAGGATGCTGACGAAGAAGGTGTCAACGGTGTCACCGTTAACCTGCTCGACGAAGACGGTAACGTTCTTGAGTCTACGGTAACGGTCGACAATCCTGACACAGGAGCGCCTGGCTACTACGAGTTCGATGAGCTTACACCTGGTACACCATATATTGTTGAGTTTGTTGCCCCTGATGGCAATGAGTTCAGCCCAGAGGACGAAGGTGACGACGCTACCGACAGTGATGCCAACATCACGACTGGTCAGTCTGACGCAGTTGTACTGGAGTCTGGCGAGAACAATCCTACGATTGACGCTGGTATCTATGAAGAAGCCAGCCTTGGCGACTACGTATGGCTCGATAAGAATGCTGACGGTCAGCAAGACGCTGACGAAGAAGGTATCAACGATGTCACTGTTAACCTGCTGGTTGACGGCGCAGTAGTAGCTACTACGACTACCGTAACGAACGGTGGCGAAGACGGCTT
>NZ_FOFB01000073.1 GCF_900110645.1 Neolewinella agarilytica | reverse complement strand
GGCGTTGCTGGTTTCGCTCCTGCTGCTGGTCGCCTCGGTATTGACCTTGACTGTGATGACTTCGGTAACGATGTTCCAGTACGGGTTTACGCCATTGACAACAACGGAAGCGCTGACTACTGTAGCGTAATCGTTGAAGTACAGGCTTTCCAGGAAGGTCTTTGTGAAGGTACGGGTGGAAACCTGGCTGGTAACATTGCTACCCAGGACAACGACATGCTGGAAGGTGTTGAAGTAACCCTGACGGGTAACAACAACATGGACCAGATGGTGATGACCGCCGCTAACGGTGTCTTCAACTTCACAAACCTGCCATTAGGTGCTGACTACACGGTTCAGCCTGAGAACAACGTAGCCGTTGACTTCTCTGCTGTAACGGTAGCTGACGTTGTACTGATCGGTAACGTAATCCTCGGATCTGCTGATTTCAACTCTGCTTACGATTACCTCGCTGCTGACGTTGACCAGGACCAGAGCCTGGGCATCTTCGATATGGTAGCGATCCAGCGTGTGATCCTCGGCCTTGACGAGACCTTCGCTACGGGTGAGACCTGGGGCTTTGTTCCTGCTGACGTTGACGTAAGCAACCCTTACGCTTCTACCTTCCCCGGTGTAATCAACATCAACAACTTCGACCAGAACATCTTCACGGCTGACATGGTAGGCTTCGCTTACGGTGATGTTAACCGCGCTGGCCGCTCTACTGCTTCTGTTGAAGTAGAAGACGCTCGCCTGGAAGCTGGACAGTCTCACGTAATGACGATCAACGGCACTGAGCTGGCTGGTTTCCAGGGTACCCTGGAGCTTGCTGCTGGTCTGGAGTTGGTGAACGTAACCTTCGAAGGTGAAGGTGGTCTGAACCTTAACAACGCTGCTGAAGGCCTGATCGCTGTAGCATTCCGTAGCCCCGCTACGGTAAGCGTGGAAGTACGCGCTACGGAAGCTGGTCTTCTGAGCGAGCTGGTAAGCCTGAACGATGCCATCACGGTATCTGAAGGTGTAACGGCTAACGGTTCTGCTGCTGCACTGTCTCTGAACTTCGGTGGTCTGGTAGCTACTGAGCTTGGCAACAGCCTTGCACAGAACACGCCAAACCCAGTAGTAGAGACTACTCAAATCGCTTACACGCTGGCTACTGCCGGTCAGGTAAC
>NZ_FOFB01000039.1 GCF_900110645.1 Neolewinella agarilytica | reverse complement strand
AGGTTGACTGTTCCCGTAAAGCCCGCCGCCGGGGTGTACGTTACGGCGGAAGGATTATTCGTCTGTGCCGTGCTGCTCAGGGTGCCGCCGCCGGAGACAATGCTCCAGGCACCGGTGGCTGCGCCACCACCAACGCTGGCGCCCGAAAGTGGTAGGGCCTGTGGGGTATCGGTCTGACAGAGGTTATCGGGGCCGCCGGCTTCGGCGGTGGACAAAGCAATAACTTCCACTTCTATCTCCTCTACCGGATAACAGTCTCCCACTACGGATTCATTTAAAATAGCGTAGACATAGTAAGTTCCCGGCGAAGGAAAATCTGCCGGATCATAATTGTAGGTAGCAGTGTAAAGCTCAGATGCGCCCGTTGGTGTGACGGTTTGAAGGACCGTTCCTCCATAAATATTATTTGCTTCTGCCTCCGTAGGTAAATCTCCTGCCATCTGATCCGTGGCAAATCTGACAAATCGAATGCTGTTCGCATTATTCACGTCCGTTTGCACCGTAATATCATCGCCAGTTTCATTTAAGCAGACAGTTTGATCCTGTCCGGAATTGATCACTAACTGGCAAGGCTGCAAGGACATGCCCAGTAAGTAGCGGTCTCCGGAGAACGCATTGAGAACCGTTGAACCTGCCAAAGGCACAAAGCCAAGTTGAGAAGACCACATCACTTCATTCCCATTTGCCGCTGCAATAGGATTTCCGTTTCCATCTCTTATGTTACCACCATCTCCGGTGAGATAGAGCCGAAAGGTGACTGATGTGATGCCGAAACCGTTAATAACGATACTACCTGTAGCAGCACCACGTATTATGTTAGATACATTTCCCGGAGTAGTTGGTGCTCCATAGAAAGTATTCGTATTTCGAATCGTAGTTGGGGTAACCGCCAAACCTGCATTTCCGGAAATTCTGGTCAGGCTCAGGCCTGGCGTCAGCAGATCAAGATCTGTCGTAAAGCCAATCGAATAGTTTATTTCGTTTGCAGTATTCTGATTTGTAGTAAATTGATAATGACCACCAAGACCTACGACATGGAGGATGGGGTTATTTACTGGCCTATTAAAAGTGATGGTCAGATCAGAAAAGTGAACCCTTGCGTTCAATGGTTCAAGATTGTTGCCTGAATTATCAATCAGGGCATCAGAGGAACTAAATAAATTTACGGCTTGATTGTTGACAACACTTATTCCCGTGCCTGGAGTGCATTCAGCACAGCTGGTAAAGTTGCCGTCTGTTGGAGCACTTACACCATTCATTGGGCCATAGGTAGCAATGGAGACTGCCGTATTATCTAATGGGTTGGGGCCTGTACGTATCGTTGTACCAAAGGTTGATCCAGGGACGGTTGGATTGCCTTCAACAGAGGTGTACTGCTGATTGGAATAAGAAAAGGTAGCCGTTATTGGTGGGTTAGAAGGAGTTGTAGCATTTTGGTAAAAGGTAATTACCTGAGGCGTCGTAGTAGGCCCCATCATATTTGGGCCTGAACCGGCACCAATAAACTCTACGGACTGCTGCGCCAGCACCGGACTGACAAAGAGTATCAGCAGGAAAAAAAGCGGAAAGCAAACATGCTTTTCACCTCCCCGAGTGTCGGAGAGAAAAGATTTTGGGAAGTTCATAGATAAATATTGCACGAGAGCAAAAAAGCAAGGGGAACTGTCAGGATAAACAAGAACACACAGTAGCTTATAAAAGAGTTGTTGTGTCAAATGGGATACCCAACAACTAAAATTTCAACTTAATCCTTACAAATATAACAAATCTTATGGGTTAACCTGAATTTTCATCTTTAAGACCCAGGGCAAACGCATCAAATCTAAAACTGTAATCTAATAATTGATTTTTGTTTCGATCGAACGCAGTGAGCTGTCACTTGCGGTAGCAAATCAAGAATCAAATATCGAGAATCGCCAATCGCCAATCAAAAACGTAGCAAACGAAGTTTGATGCGTTTGCCCTGCTTTAAGACTAGTCAGTCACCGTTGAGTCACCGTTTGCTCTAAATGCCTGCTGCTGTGAGAATAGCACTGTAACTGGAATTGCACTTTCCGGTACTCTATCCAAGCAGGCCTTTTGCCGCTTAGACAACCACAATTCGGTCAGCCGGGGAATTATAGCGGACCATGAAGTTGAAATATTCTCCTGATGAGTAAAAGCTTTTTACCTTGAGGCCCAGAACCAATGTTTAGTCGATCCATGCTCTCCAAGAACTTCCTTTGCACCTGCGTCCTCGCCCTTCTTTGCTTTGGCACGCTCTCCGCCCAACAATTTAAAGCTCTGCTCGTCGTCCAGACCGCCGGCTGGCAACATGAAAGCACCTTCAGTGCCCTTCCGGCTATGGAAAAGATGGCCGCCCGACATGACTTTAAACTCGATCTGAAGCAACGCGCCATGCCCGTCAATGATAAGATGCTGGCCAACTATGACGTCGTCATCTTCATCAACACCACCGGAGACATCTTCAATGACGCTGAGCAAATGGCCATGGAAAAATTCATTCAGTCCGGTAAAGGCTGGGTCGGCGTACACGCCGCCTCTGACACGGAGTACGACTGGAAATGGTACACTGACATGGTCGGCCATATGTTCAAAATCCACCCGGTCGTGCAAACGGCAATGGTAGACGTGCACGACAGCAGTTTCCCCGGCCTCGAAGGCTGGCCGAAGCGCAAAATGTGGACCGACGAATTCTACGAATACAAGGACGGCACTAAAAAGGAAGGCTTTAATTACCTGGTTACCGTTGATGAATCCACCTACGACTGGCAGGCACAGTGGGGCCCGGATAACAAAGCAAAGGGCCACGGCGATTTCCACCCCATGAGCTGGAATCATGAATACGACGGCGGACGGGCATTTTACACCAACTTCGGACACGTACCGGCAGTGTTCGAAGATCCGGACTTCCTGCAGCACCTCTACGGCGGTATTTGGTGGGCGGCTAAGGGGAAGAGGTAGTCTCGTGGTTCAGTAGTCTGGTAGGCTGCCGTACTTTGGCGACTAGCGGGTGATTAACCATGATTACTAACACCAACCAAGGGCTACCGCCTCATTTAATCAGAAGCAGTTATTCTCACACGATGGCTACATTGCCGCCTATTAAATGCGGTAGCCTACAAGACAACAAGACTACCAGACCACCTCCCGTGCATCCCAACAACCGCTATCACTCCCCCCACGATTTTCCCGCCCTGGCGAAGGTTGTACCTGCCCTGGCGGACTACTTCCTCAAAGCGCCAGATGGTCATTTAACCCTGAATTTCGCGGAGCCGGACGCCGTCCGACTGCTAAATAAAGCCTTATTACTGCGCGACTATGGCCTGAAGCACTGGGACATCCCCGCGGGTAACCTTTGCCCCGGTGTTCCCGGCAGGTTGGACTACATCCACGTCCTGGCCGACTTACTGGACGGAAAAAAGGGTAAGGAAATCAAAGGTCTCGACGTCGGCACTGGTGCCTCCCTCATTTACCCCATTCTCGGCCACAAAGAATTCGGCTGGCGCTTTGTGGGCACTGACGTAGACGACACCTCCCTGAAAGTAGCCAGTGCCATTGCCAAATTCAATCCCGGTCTGGCAAAAGCCATCAGTCTGCGGAAGCAGCCGGATCGCACGGCGATTTTTAACAACGTCATCCACGAAGGGGAAACCTTCGACTTTACTATCTGCAACCCACCTTTTTTCGAATCCGCCGCGGCGGCAGCCGCGGCCGCCGAAAAAAAATGGACCAAGCTCGGCAAAGCCCCCTCTCCTACCCTCAACTTCGGCGGACAGGCCAATGAGCTCTGGGCTCCGGGCGGAGAGCCCGATTTCCTCCGGCGGATGATTAGGGAATCCGTAGCCTTCGGCCAGCAAGTCGGCTGGTTCACTACCCTGGTGTCAAAAAAGGGTTACCTGAAGATAGCAGAAGTCGAATTCGGAAAGGCCGGAATCACCGACTATCGGGTAATCGGCATTGGGCAAGGAGGGAAGATCCGGCGGGTGTTGGCGTGGAGGGGGAAGTAGGTTTGTAGGCTGCCGCACGGTCCTCGTAGCTCGCAGAGCTTGGTAACACAGGCTGCGGCTTCAGCCATAGTAAGGAGGTCCCAAAAACCTCGCATTGTTAGGCTATCCAACGAAACAGGCGTTACAAAAGCAATACGATTGCCTCTGTAACGCCTATCCCATACGGTAGTCTACCAGACGACCGAACTACAAGACTAACTATACTGCGTCAGAATGTTCTCATACAGTTCCTGCCGGCCGCTACGCTGCTTAGGCTCACCGGTAGCGTGGCCGATTTTCGCGAGTTGCTCCAGGGTAAGAGTACCGTTTTCGAAGGCCTTACCGTTTCCGGCGTCGAAGGAGCTGTAGCGTTCTTCGCGCATAGCTTTGTATTTGCTGGAGGTAAGGATCCGATCCGCGGCAATGAGGCTGCGGGCGAAGGCATCCATTCCACCGATGTGTGCGTGGAAAATATCTTCCATATCCGTGGAGTTACGCCGAACCTTAGCGTCGAAATTGACGCCACCGCCCTGAATACCTCCGCCTTCAAGAATCACGAGCATGGCTTCCGTCAGCTCCGGCACATTGGTGGGGAACTGGTCGGTATCCCATCCGTTTTGGTAATCGCCGCGGTTAGCGTCGATGCTACCAAGCAGGCCTTCAGAAACGGCTACGGCCAGTTCATGCTGGAAGGTATGCTGCGCCAGCGTAGCGTGGTTTACCTCGATGTTGAGTTTGAAATCATCCATCAGGTCATACTTCCGAAGGAAACCGGCAACGGTAGCCGAATCAAAATCGTACTGATGCTTGCTGGGCTCAAACGGCTTAGGCTCGATGAAGAAGGTTCCCGTGAATCCCTGTGCACGTGCGTAGTCACGTGCCATGGTCAGGAACTGTGCCAGGTGGTCTACTTCCCGGCCGAGGTCGGTGTTGAGCAGACTCATATATCCTTCCCGGCCGCCCCAGAAAACGTAGTTCTCGCCACCAAGCTTGATGGTAGCGTCAATCGCATTCTTGAGCTGGGCGCCGGCGTAGGCGACTACCTCAAAGTCCGGGTTCGTACTCGCGCCATTCATGTAGCGGGGGTTGCTGAACAGGTTAGCGGTTCCCCACAAGACCTTGCGGCCGTCTGATTTCATTTTGGCGGCGAGGTAATCCGTTACTTCGTTCAGCCGGCTGCCGTAGGTATCCAGATCGGCGCCCTCCTCATCGAGGAGGTCAACGTCGTGGAAACAGAAGTAATCCATGTCTAAGCGGTCGAGGATCTCGAAGCCAGCGTCCACTTTGTCTTTTGCCCGCTGTACGGGATCATCAGCTTTTAGCCAGGGGTATTCAGCCGTTCCCGGTCCGAAAGGATCTCCTCCCGTATTACAGAGGGTGTGCCACCAGGCCATGGCGAATTTAAAATGTTCGTTCATCGTTTTGCCCGCAACGACCTTCGTCTTATCGTAGTACTTAAAGGCAAATGGATTGTCGCTTTCGGCGCCTTCGAAACGAATCTTAGGAATGTCAGAGAAATATGCCATGATCTTTTTTGGTGGTTTTTGAACTGGTAATGCCCGCCTTTCTGGGCCGGACTGGCCAGGTAGCTCAGGTAATTAATCCGAAGGTAGCGATTGAGTTGGATTAGGCAAACCATCACAAAAATTGCAATCGGTTGGCCCCAGCTGACAGCCCCAAAAAAATGAAAAAGGCCTCTGTTCTTAACGAAAAGTGGTACAAAAAGGGCGCTGTTTCACCAAAGTGATCTTGCAGGAAGGCTCTGCGTTCAGGCTCCGTTGAGCCAACAGGAAGGTTGGCTCCAGCTTAAGACGGAGAAAGTAAACAGGTCTCGTAGTAACTGCCCAGCTCAGGGTCTGAGCGAAAAGATCATCATCAAACCTCCCCTTCCTTCGGAATGGCGCCCGTTGCCTGCCCGAAATAAAAGACAAACTGCTGCATCTGATTAGCCAGCTCCTTATTGCCGGTGGCCCGGAAGTAAGTATCGGCCAGACCGCGAAGCGTCTGGTACATAAAGCGGTCCATTTCCACCACCTGCATCTCTTTAGTCCACAGGTCGATCTTCATCGTCTCCTTACTCTGCTCGTTGAAAAGGGCAAGAAACATGCCTTTACACGCTTCTGCAGGGCCGGGTTTATCGCTGGCGTTCCAGAGAAGTTCAGTGGGCATTTTATCGGCATCGAGACCGACATTAACGGTGATGGTACTGCGCTTTTTGACAATTGGCTTAGCCATAGTAAGATAATTTTGCGCGAAGGTACGGCCTTAAAGCATGTTTGGGCGCGGACGCAGGTGCAAGGGCAGGGCAAACGCATCAAACTTCGTTTGCTACGTTTTTGATTGGCGATTGGCGATTCTCGATATTTGATTCTTGATTTGCTACCGCAAGTGACAGCTCACTGCGTTCGATCGAAACAAAAATCAACTATTAGATTACAGTTTTAGATTTGATGCGTTTGCCCTGGTGCAAGGGGAAAATTATAGAGCAGTGGAGGTAACAGTATCCTTTAGCGTTGATTGCAGACAACTGCCTACGCCAGGATTCACCTCCAGCTCCCCCTGCCCTTAATACGTCCATTGCATCCTGCGGGCGCGCCACCACCACTGATCGCTATTCGCTTTCTTAATACTGGTCCGGGATGAGGGGAAGAACCTTTGTGCCCTTTACGGCGCTCCGCTTACTACGGCAAACCTCTATTCTGATGACACCGCCAGATGCCGGTCAAAGTACTCGATGATTTTGCCAAACAGGTAACGATCATAATGGCGCTCGCGGCTCCATGCGTGCGTCGCACCCGGCGCAAACGCAAAGTCGAAGTTTTTGCCCTGCTTAATCAATTCTTCGGCTAATGTAGCCGTGGTTTTGAACGGCACCACATGATCCTGCATACCGTGGATAAACAGGAGTTTTCCTTCCAGATTCGCCGCATATTTGAGTGCTTTTCTTTCGAAGATTTCCGGGTGTGTCTGTGGGCGACGAACAATGGCGACGTCATCGGTGCCAAAGAACACCGGATCAACGGCCGCAGCTGCGGCAACACCTACCTGGAATAAGCCCGGCTTCATCAACATAGAATAAACGGAAAGTGTGCCGCCATAACTGCTTCCCCAGATGCCGATGCGATCGGGATCTACGTAAGGCAAGGACTCCATATAGGCAACGGCACTCGCGTAATCATCAATATCCTCCCCCGCAAAGCCCAGCAAAAATTCTTCGCGAAATGCCCGGCCATAACCGTTGCTGCCACGGGAATCCACCTGCACGATGATATATCCCTTTTGGACCATTAGCTGTTGCACAAGACTGTAGTTACCGGCCCATCGATTCCTCGCTGTATTTGAATACACAGGCCCGAACACCACTGGATATTTCTTACCGGGCTGCATGTTGGCCGGCTTCAAAATCCGGGCGTGCAGCGTGTAGTCATCGATAAGACTGGGAAAACTGACGTATTCCGCAGCCGCCCAGCTTCGTTCCGTGAAGGCGGGCAAGGGTGAGTGAGTTACCCGCACAGCGTCTCCCCTTTCGCTGCTCACTACGTAAAGCTCGGTCGGTGATGTATCGTCGTTGTGCATGAACACCAGGTGCCGGCCATCCGGTGAGGGGTAGCCGTCGTTACGGCCCGCAAGGCGCGTTATCTGCTCGGGGTCGCCGCCGGATGTATTCAGGCGGTACACGTGCTGCTCGTATGGATTAACACCGTTGCCCGGATAAAACATTGTGCCACCAGCAATTGCGGGGGCGGACAGAACATCGTAAGACGGGTCCGTCAGGAGCTGCGGCTCATCTCCGGGCGACGAAGGATCAATGACGTAAAGGCCATAGCGATCCCCCATGTCACTTAAGAAAATGACCTGTTTTCCATCCGGATGCCACGCAGAACCGAAGGAGGTATACATGCGGCTCTCCCGAACGCCCCGCCAGATCTCGCGCACCTGGCTTTCTCCGGGTGCAAGGATGAACAACTTGCGTTCAACCGATGTGTCGGAGGCGATGTCAACCAGCAGCGCACCTTCCGGTGACCAGTTAAAGTCAACGACCTGGTTGGCGTGCGGGTCCGGTAAATCAAGATAGGTGATACTACCGCTTTCTACATCGAGCAGACCAACTCTGCGAATCTCGTTGGAATCACCCGGGTACGCCCGGCGTACCTCGTTGGGGTTGGTTTCGGCAGCGAGGTAATCCGGGAACGGCACCTTTCGCATCTCCCGCCGGTCGACGGCGTGGAACGCGATGGTTTTGCCGTCCGGAGACCACTTATACGTTGGCCCGCTCCAGATGCCCGGACCAATTTCACGGTCCGGTCGGCTGTATCGTCCCTGCGGCACGCTCGAGATACTGGCGACGCCGATATCAGTAAGTTGACGGTTCTCTTCGGAATGCAAGTCAGCCAGCCACAAGTCACCGTCTATTATGTACGCTGCCTGGCCGCCGGCGGGCGATAGCGACAGCTTATGCGCCCCCGCCCCGACGGACATAAGCGGGAGGTCTTCTTCCTGGCTCAGCGACGTCTGCCACAGGTGGTTGCCCCGCAGACTGACAATTGTGTTCGCGTCGGTCCAGGCGATATCGCGCACTGATGCGGATGACGTATCGGAACTGAGGCGCACATCCTTCCCGTCGCTAGTGGATACCCAGAGGCCACGCCCCGGTATTCCCGGTTCACTCCAGGAAAAGGCAAAGTGTTCGCTGTTCGGTGCCCACGCAGGCCGGGACGGGCTTGTCCCCGTCAGTTTTGGCATAGCGAACAGGTCATCAAGGCTGAGTTCCTTTTCCTGTGCCGCAACTGTTGCGGACATCATCATCAGCAGCAGGCCCGCCACTATCCATGTTTGCCAAAAAGAGATACGATGCATGTGTATGTTTTAGTAACGGTCTGGTAATATGGTCTTATACGGCTCAAACAGGCGCACCCCGCCGTTGAAGCATGCGCTTTCTATGGGTCTCAATCAGCTTGGTTCTGTTGGGTTTTCTCGCCCCCCTCTTCCCTGGTGTGGAACGAAAGGCGGGTTAACAAATCCCTGGCTTCAACCCATTTACAGCCCTGAAATCAGCCAGGCAGCACCAGCCACCCGGTCGCTCGCAAAGTACGGTATAAACCATAAGCTTCGTAAGCAGTTTGCGGTGGCAAAAAAGGTAAACTACTGACATAGTTTATGTAATATTCCCCAAGGAATCATCTTCACACGAAGCCCATCATGTATGTAGTTCCCGTTAACCAGACCTACTTGATGACCACTTTCTTAGTTATTACGGGACCGGTCTTTAGCTTCAGATAAAAAAAATAGATCTGTGGCACCAATTCTATCTTAAGGTCATTTACCCCCTTGAGTACAGGCAGATTTTCATAAACCAATTGACCTTTTGCATCGAACACGTTCAGGACTCCGTTTTGCGGGCAGTCCAAAATCACCTGTTCAGCTGAAGGATTCGGGTAAATTTGAACCAGATCTTTATCGACTAAATATTCAGTACCAGACAAGGGTGAATTGTTTTGCTGAACAGATAAGTCAGCGGACCAAATGATGTCTGCCAGCCCATCGTTGTTCAGGTCTTCGGATTCCACAACACTAATAAGGGTTGGCTCATCCTGAATAAGATTTGGCGCACCAAAGTCACCTGCCCCGTCATTTTCGTATAAGTAGAGATCAAAATCTTTGATTATTATAAAGTCCAGGTCACCATCATTATCAAAATCCTTTAGTGTGCCCGATCTTATATTGATTGCCGTTGAATCTATGATCAGTAAATTGGCAAAATTGCCGGCGCCATCATTTTCCATCCATCTGACACCCGTTGAGTTATTGTCTTCACTAAACAGATCCGCATCCCCGTCATTATCTATATCTTCTAACCGAACGAAGAGGTTGAATAAGCCAGGTATCTGATTACTTCTCAATGAATCGTAGACCAATGTTCCACTACTGTTTTTATACACAGAGATATTACTGCCACCAGTAATAACGTCTTCAAATCCATCAGCATCAATATCCCCTACAGTAAGATCAAAAAAATCTTCTATTGGTCCCTGTATTATTTGAGTTGTGAAATTTGACATGCCATCGTTATAATAGACTTTTAAAGTGGTCCCTCCGACGGCAACAATGTCCAGGTCATCGTCATTGTCTAAGTCAACGACATCAATATCGCTTTCGAAAAATGTGAAAGAATCGAGTTCTTCTGCAGAAAAGGACAATGCACTATTCATGTGCATTGTCACAGCGTTTCCAGCATCACCAATACTGACAATATCAA
Source organism: Neolewinella agarilytica (assembly GCF_900110645.1). GTDB lineage: Bacteria > Bacteroidota > Bacteroidia > Chitinophagales > Saprospiraceae > Neolewinella > Neolewinella agarilytica. The sequence continues at coordinate 38,971 of NZ_FOFB01000039.1, read as the reverse complement.
GCCAGCCATTGTCGTCGAAATCTCCTACGGAGATATTGGTAACCTGGCTACTACCTGTGGCAATTGTAGCTTCCGGACCAAAGCTAAAGTCACCCTCGTTCAGGTAATAAGAGATAAGGTTGTTGGCCGAAAATTTCCTCGTAGCTATGATGTCTTTTAAGCCATCATTATTAAGGTCTGCCGGCACAATGTTAGTTATTTGCCCCGTATTCGGCTCAATCAGAATCGGACTTGAGAATTGTGCATTTGCTATGGAGGAAAGCAGCAATGATAAAAATATTGCGAAGTAGATTGAAATTTCAGGCAAATTCATCCTGTTAACTTTTGTATGGCGGCTAAATCTGATTGACGTCTCCCCTAAAAACCGTAACCACTCAAAATTAGAAAATTTCAGCCGATCACTTAACTTTAAACAACAAAGAATCGGTTATGAAGAAGTCAAAATTTACAGAGGCTCAAATCACTTTTGCTTTAAGGCAGGCAGAACAAGGAACTCGGGTTGTTGAGATTTGTCGGAAGATGGGAATTAGTCAAGCTACTTTTTACAACTGGAAGAAAAAATTTGGCGGTATGGGAGTTCCAGAGCTTAGGCGCTTGCGCCAGCTGGAGGAAGAGAATAGGCAACTAAAGCAGTTGGTAGCGGACCTGAGCTTAGACAAACAGATGCTTCAAGATGTCATAAAAAAAAAGCTTTGACGACTCAGCAGAGGCGTGGACTGGTAACTTTCTTACTTGATGAATACCAAACATCAATTAGACGTGCCTGTAAGGTTATTCCGTTTAGACGAGAAACTTGGTATCGAAAAGCCAAAGGTAGAGATGATTCAGCGTTGAGGCGACGAATCAAGGAGATCGCTGCTTCCCGAGTTCGTTACGGTATATGGCGCATAGTAACTCTACTGAGGAGAGAAGGCTGGAGGGACAATCATAAGCGTATTTACCGTATTTACTGCGAGGAAGGGCTCAATCTTCGTACTAAGCGACCAAGGAGACGTAAAGCTTCCGCTCATCGCCAAAACCATACTCCAGCATCAAGTATTGATGAATGCTGGAGTATGGATTTTGTCGCAGATCAGCTCTTTGATGGCCGAAAATTCAGGGCCTTAACTGTAGTAGATAACTATAGTCGACAGTGTCCGGTGATCTACGTTGCTCCTTCAATAAAAGGGGGTGATGTTGTTAATACCTTAGCACAATTGAGTAGACGTCCAGAGCGAATCAAAGTAGACAATGGGAGTGAATTTATCTCTAAGGCTCTCGATAAATGGGCATATGAAAATAATATCACCTTGGATTTCTCTCGTCCAGGCAAACCGACTGATAATGCGTTCATTGAATCCTTCAACGGAAGCTTACGCGATGAATGCTTAAATACAAATTGGTTCTTATCTTTGGAAGACGCCAGGGAGAAAATCGAATCCTGGAGACGGGATTACAATAATTTTCGACCGCACAGTTCATTAGGCGGTATACCGCCTAATGAACTGTGCCAACTAGACAGCAAAACAGGCTGATTTTCTAGTTTAGGTGGTTGCGCTTTAAGGGAATAGGTCAAATAAGGTTATCTTTCTACTAAATTGTGGTTGCGCTCAATGGGAAGCGTACATCCTGAAATGGTCTTGGGTACTTCAGTAGGAGGGGCAAACCAAAACAAGCTGGTTCCTAACAAAACCAAGATGCCAATAACAAATCCTAATTTTCGCTTATAAGCATAATAGCATGCAGGTATAATGAATAGTGGGCGGGAATACCAAGAGAACTGGTTTTGGTGCCTGTTCCATATCCATTCACCAATGTGTACTCCATTCATCCATGCATTAGCTAACAATATGGCGGAATAACTAAGCATGGTTATTAATACAACTATGACAAAATGGTCCATCCACGTTTTTGTCTTTTTCATTTCCATAGAATATTTGCTATATAATTATTTGGCAGTGTATCAAAAATAATCATGCCCATTAAGTTAAGCCACTGCCAACAAATATAAAAATATCTCGAAAGACCGCTCACTGATTTCACTCGAGACAGCCCGCTTACCTTCCCTAGAATGGTAGCACTGATATGTGGACTAATGCGCAAAACCACAGCCATAGAGTTGTATGATTTTTTTGAACGCCTGAAGCAGTTACCCGTTACTAAGTCCGCTTTTTGCCAGAGGCGTAAACTCATTAAGCCAGTATTCTTTTTTGATCTCTTCAAGCTTTCCAGTACTATCTTCTATAAGCAGTTTCAGTACTACAAAACATGGAAAAATCGATTGCTATACTTGACATTTCCAGCCGACGAAAATATAGCTACCAAGTCAATCGGAACGTGACCGCCAGATTGATAAAAAGGTGTATGTCGGCCATTTTCCTGGATAGCAATCGACGATGGGTTAACCGTATCAAAGAACTGCAGAAACTACTCCTCAAACATCTCGAACCACAAAGAGTCCGTCCAGGCCGTGATCGAAAAAAGCGGATGATACAAGCTCAAGATCGCCATGTTTACGAAGGAAATTATCGATCAGCTATGTAAATGAACACCCATTTCTGAGGTCTCCTGCACCAACCACATCATGGCTGGAAGGGAATTCTTTATTCCAAATTTACGTAATTTTAGGCTGTTTCAATTCACTCCAAAAATGGTTGAAATCGAAGGTTAATGAGCTTGATCTAAAAGCCTTAACTTAATGGAATTGCTGCGGCCACAGTAGCACTCGTATAACGAGGGCAGGCTAGAGATTTGTTCAATCGGAATCTAAAAAAATACACTTGGAGAAAATGATAAAAACTAGCGGACACCGTCTAGCTGAGAGACTTGGATTTGAGCTTAGCTTAATGATTTTGGCTCAATGTTAGGTGCATTTTTAATATTCATCACGCATCTGTATCAAACACTTCAGATCCATAAGGAATAAGAAAACTTGGTATCCCCCATTTTCCCTTTTCAGCAATATAGCTATTCAAATAGTCACCGAAAGAGATAAAAGATTGAGTCCTTCTTGCAATTACTTCCTGCATAGATCTTGCCTTAAAGTTGGTCATATTTACATGATGCCAGTACGATTCAATTATACTTTCAATTTTTACTTCTCTTCTTTTCAATAAATCCTGAAATGATATCAATCCATCAATGTTAATAATGACAGGCGGAGTTATTATATTTTTTAGATTATCTACACCACTTTCTACAATTTCTGTTTTCCACCACTCTTGAATTAAGGCGTTTACACCTAGGCTATCAAATTGTCTGTCATTTACTATTATAATTGGATAGATTCTACAGTTCTCTTCTTTACAATCTGAGTCCAAATGATGATATTCTTTATTGGTAAAGCTAAGTATCATTTGTCCTAATTGCCTTACTGATCGGCTCACAGTTTTTGTAGCCTTATCTTCATACCACAATTTCCTTGCTAATGCAGGGGAAATATCATAATAGTTTCTTGACTGTTTTATATCTCCACGTAGTACAACATCTTTACTTTCAATTAAGAAGACTTTATTTTTAAATCGGATGTAGTAGTCTGGCTCACCTGAATGCCCCGCATTGAGAAAGTCTTGTCCAGAAAGATGAATCATTCTTTTAGGAAAAGCATCTTTCATCACGTCGTATAAAATAATATTCTCAGAAAAATTACCGCAAAACTCGGAACGAAAATTTTTAATCTTGTTCTCCTTTGATACTTTATTATTAACATCTAAACTAAACTCAAACGTGACGCTTTTGAACGTCTTTTCAACTGCGAATAGCTTGTAAATTACTTGATATGTATTCTCATTGATCTTAACTAGTGGATTACTTCTCATATTAATGAAGTCAGGTAAAACATGATCATCCGCTTCATTGATTGTTAATGCTTCAATAAACAATTTATTTTTTATATAATCTTCTGATTTCTCATCTAGTAGTAGGTCATAATGAGTGCCTCTGTATTCTTTCTCAATAAGGGGTAAGATAAAAGCATAGAATTTTTTAAGCCATTCTCTCCAATTATCAATCCCATACTTGACACAAAAAACTTCAATATGCTCCGATAAATTATTATTTTCAAGGTATTTGAAAAATTTGGTAATCTTATAAATTTGACTACTTAAAACCACTCTAATATCATAATTTGAATAATCATAATCTGAATAAGAGATAGAAATCATAAAAGCAATTTGCTTCTCAATATTATCTAAGTTAGGATCATCATCAAACTTAGGAATACATAAATCTTCTTTTTCTTTTTGGCTATTGTTTAGCCTTAAATATGCTTTTAAAAGCAATAATTCAGTCTCCTCGTCAGGTTGTTCGTCGACCTTTTCTTCATCTCTTGACAGAATGCACTCTGTTACTTTCAAACTACTATATGCATTCAGAATTTTGTATCCATCTTTATAGCCAGCTACTATTTTATCACTAATCGAAGTCTCGAACTTACTTACCCATTTTTCAATAAATTCTTCTTCGGACAATGGGAATTCTCGATTAAAAGTTGCCTCTATTAATGCACTTCCCAGTCGAAGTCCAATTGTTTTCTCGATTGAAAGAATGTAATCATCAATAGTTAGACCATCTTCTTCAAAGACGTGTTCAAATAACAATCTTTTACCTAATGTGACCATAATATCTTATTAATCAAAGCGAAGGTCAATAAATTTTAGTTATGGCCCTTTGCACCTAACGGATAGTGTATGCGGCGTTGCCAGCTTTTGCTGGCAATGAACGTTATACACATTGTTCTACCTCGTTTTTATTTTTTATTTTTTATTTTGAATTTCGATTATTTGATTATATACTTTTCTGGCATTTGGTATCAATTCTAATTGGGGATTCATTTTCATTCCTGGCCACCAGTTCATTCCGCTTCCCCAAACCATAAATGGATTCTTTGGTCCAATTGAAATTGTTCCAGTTCCGTTGCCTTTTTCACTTAATTCAATATCGCTTAAAGTTCTAATGTTTAAGGATTTTATATTCTTCGAAAAAACACCAGATTTTATTAGAATTCTATTTTCTGTTAATCCATAGACCGTATTTTCTCTTTGTTTAGAATCAATTATGAATCTTCCGAAAACGAAAATTAGTCCGACTATTACAAATGGAACTCCAAATAATGCAAATATTCCTCCTCCTTGTGATGCCATTATCACCCAAAATATTGCAAATCCACACCATAGAACACTAAATGGTATCATAAAAATATCCGCTGTTCTGAAAATGATTCCTGATTTAGGTTTCCCAGTCCAAAGTAGAGTTTCATCTCTATCTAAATGTTCTCTTAATTCTGATTGTAGATTTCCTAGCATTTTGCTTTTTTCTTTATTTTAATGAGGTAGAACGGTCTCGTATATGCGGCGTGACCAGCTTTTGCTGGGCATGACCGTCATATACAATGTTATGCTCAGGTTTCTTTTTATTCTAATTTAGATTTCGCTATTTTCAATGATTCGGTAATTTCTTCTTTTATTTCTTCTGAGGAATTCGACATTTCGATTTTCTCAATTATATCATTTATATCAAATCCGTCGTGAATCGGATTTTCAAATTCGCTTTTGATTAAGTCTTTATCTAACGAATCATTTTTATTTAAAATCTGCAAAAGAAAGTCTGGTTTGTTTTTAGCTACTTCAAAGAGTAATTCATTTGACCATTCTAAAAACTCGACATTATTTGCACATTCATTATGAAATGATGCAAGAAACTCAGCTACAGTTACTAAATCTAATTTATTTATGTTTTCGGATGTTTTCTTTAAAACTTCTATCGAACACCAAAATTCAACATAAGAAGAATCGGGTTTGAATTCCTCTTTTATTGGCAAATTGGTTTCCTTCTTTTTTTGATTGATTTCAGTATTTACTTCTTTATTTGCTGATTGCTTGTCTCCGCAACTAATTAAAACAATTGAAATCAGTATTTGAATGAGTGGTTTCATTTTTTTCTTACTTGAGCATAACGGTCTCGTATATGCGGCGTGCGACCGCTTAGGGAGCATGACCGTCATATACTTTGTTAGCTGCTGTGTTTTCTTCTCTTTAGAATCATTTCTTGTTGTTAAACCAATTCACAAAAATATAGCTTAAAAACAATCCGAGATTTATTAAGGTAATTGAATTGGTATCTTCTAATTTTTGATTTGCAATTCTTTTTAATTCTAAGATGTCATCTCCTGTTTCAAAGGGAGAAATCAAATATTTTTCATCTAAACCATTGTTTACTAAAAATAGAATATTCAATATTAGAATTGACACTACGATTAATATTAAGATGATTTTTTTCATAACAATTGATGGTTTTTTAGCTACTGCGTTCGCTTCTTTCTCTTATTTTTCTCAATCGTGACGAAATCGCTCCTTTATTTCTTCCCACAATTTCTCTAATTTCTTTTGCTGTTTTTCCTTGATTAGACAACTCTATTATTTTTCTTTCTTCCTCTTCATTCCAAGGTCGATAAGCATTTTGATGTGTATTTCGTATTTCCGAAATCGAATATGCTTTCTGAGGTTTATCCGCCTTTCTTTTTTCTCTCGAATTGTAAATTGGTTTTAATTTCTCCACCAATCTTTCTTCAAGTTCTTTTCGTCCGATTTTTACTACAATCGCTGAAACTTCAAAATTATCTTCAAATATCCTGTTTAATTTTTCTTCAAATTTATCTGGAAATTTTTTACTCGCTGTTCCAACTACATATCCTTCTTTATCTGAAAATCTTTTATTTCCAATCGTCCGTCGCAATGAATGATTTCGGGTATCAAGTAAATCTTTCATTCTTTTTCTGATACTTCCTGTTTCTCCAACATAGCAAAGTTTTCCTTCTTCTCTTATCGCATAAACTCCCGCTTCTGTATCAAAAGTCATCAACCAATCTTTCGAAAATTCAAATAATTTCCAATTTCCGTCTGTTATTTCGTTTTCTAATTTGGCTAAATACTTTTCGATTTTGTCATCCATTTCGTTGGTTTTTTTATTTTTTTCATAGCAGCTAACGAACGTTGAGAAACGCAGTGTCCTGACGAAGTCGGACATTGACGATTCTCTGACGTTCCGCAACGTTTGCGTTTCGAAGCCAAAAGATATTTCTTTTTTTTTGAAGCGTCAGCTTCTTTCTTTTGGCGGTTTCCTCCAGATAAGGAAGTATGGACGTGACTACGGGTAGTCTCGCCGTTCTTCCGGAGGAATCGTTACGCTGCGCCGAGGAGAAATGATCCACTGATCGTTTTCCAATGTCCGGCAGACGGACGGTTGAATACATCTATTCTCCCGACTGCCGGAAACAAATATACCGAATGCAAAGGAGCACTTTTTAATTTAACTGGCCGGTGGCCCTAAACTTTTTCCCGACTCGCATCGTTCGCAAGCTCAAGTCTTACAGACCTGTAACGACTGGTAGCCAAGTGCTACAAAAGCTTCTTTTGCCGCTTTGTCTGCCCTGCCGCTAATGATTTGCCTTGAAAATCAGGGCTTGCGAACGATGCGATATTCGGTCTTCCAGGCCACCAGCCCTTTGTAGTGATCCTTTGATCAAACATTCGGACGGGGCGATAGCCCCACAAATATTTGTTGCGCATATGTTGCGGAACATACTTGTAACCGCATCTATTACACATACAGCCAATATCTCAATCACTAAATTGCGCATACAGGACCAAATTCTGGAGCAAAACCGCAACTTCATCAAATGATTGTCGTGAACGATGCAATTTACGGTTACGAGGCCATATTGGGTACTGTTGACGCAACTTTTCACAACCGATTTTCGAAAAAATCGCTTGCACGCTCCTCCGACTATACTGCCCGCCACTTTGCCCCTCAAACAGACAGTAGGACGGCCGATACTCCTTGTAGTACTCCCGCAGTTCTACCAATAAACTATCCGAAAGCGTGGTGTATCGGTCTTTCTTACCTTTGCTGCTCAGCAAAAGGGGCCGGGGGGCATAGCTAAACCAACAAAGGAAGTCATCCCGCAAACAGCAGCGCCCATCCCCTGCTCCTTCCCCCCCCCCTGCACCTGCGGTCCCGCGCCCAAAAAAAGACCCGGCCGTCACCGAAGCAACGACCGGGTCCCAACCCAAATTCAAAACTGATTAATTACTGTTTGATGATCCGCTTGATGGCCAGGCCCGTTTGACCTCCCTCCAGACGCAGGAAGTACATTCCTGCCGGGAAGTCATCAAGGCGTAATGGATGGGTAGCAGAGAGCCCACTCAGCTTTTCGCGTAGTAGCACCCTACCCTGTCCGTCCAGAACGGTAAGGAGGTCCGGGCGGAAATCCGGGCTCCAGCTCAGCGACACGAATCCGGTGGTCGGATTAGGAGCCACCCGGAAGGCCTTGTCGAATCGAAGCTCCCGGTTGGACACCACCATTTCACAGTCTTCCCATTCCCAGCAGACATCATTGGGGTCATTGTTGTTCAGCTCGGTTTGCAGCAGGCAGATGCTCGGAGGAATGGAGCCCGTGTAGCTGTGGCTCACGGGGAAGCCCCCCTGGCCGACCTGCACCGTAGTACCGTCTCCCCAGTCGATATCAACGAGCATACAGGCGCCGATCAGTGGATTGTCTATCGTGATCGTGTTCCCGATCCGGTTCACCTGGTAGGCAGCGGTGGCATCAAAGAAGCGCATCTCATCACAGCAGTCGATGCTGTCCGTTCCGCTACACAGGTTCCCATTCTGGTAGTTGGGCGGCACGGCGGTGAGGCCGTTGGTGGGCACAGGTAGCTGGTAGAGGGTATCGGGCACCTTCGTGCGTTGCATCTGGATCATGTTGCCGACGTAGACCAGGGTCGTGTCTACCAGACAGGTATCGGCCAGGCTGAGCGAGAACGAGCCGTGGAAGACGTCGAAGTCGCCAAAGCCATCGGGGTGGTCCTGCCGGCCATCGGTGTAGTAGAGGCGGCCATCAGCGGGCGTGGTGTACAGGCGTGCGCGGAAGTAGTCCGCCGCCGGTTCGTTCAGGTAGCGGGTCTTGTTTTCCAGTATCTGCTGGGTCGCGGCGTTGTAGGTGTAGTTGAGGATGAGCGGACGGCCGTTGCGGTCCGTCGCCGTAGCGTAGAGCTCGCCGTTGGCACCGAGTTCGATGTCGGTGAGCAGGCCGGCAGACTGGTTTACGTAGCGGAGATCATCCAGTTCCTGGCGCAGGCTTGCGTCAAAGAGCCAGATCATGCCATCAAAGACAGTGGTATTACCACTTCTTTGGTACCGGCCACCGACGACAACGATACGTCCATCGGGCAGCTCCAGCGCATCGCGGAAGCGGATGTCCTGATCGGTATAGAAAGCATTGATGGTTTCTCCGGTCGGGCCGAAGACGAGGTGAAGTACGCCTTTGCGGTCCTGCTCGTCGCCCACCAGCAGTAAGTTGCCGTTACGGAGCGGTGTCATCCCTACGATCTGATCATCGCTGCTGTCCAGGTTGTCCGTTGGGTCCACGTAGGTATACTCCTGACCCCAGTTGATGTTGCCAGCATCGTCGATGTTGTAGAGGTGGGCTTCGTCGTTGGCACTGTTGTTGGTGCCATCCTGGTTCTCGAGGCCAAGGATGTAGTAGCGGTTAACGGGGTCCGCTGCCCAGGGATGATTGATGATGCGGATGAAGGATTCCCGCCCCAAATTGTCATACTCCCGGATAAAACCGAGGGTGCCGTTGGCGTTGATTTTGGCCAGCGCGGAGCGATTGTTCTGCCAGCCATTGCTCAGCAGAGGCGTCGTGCGGCCCACCAGCAGGAAGTCTCCGGCGGCGGTGGGCGTGAAGTCCAGCATTTCTACTTCCGCCGTCAGCTTGGTTTCCCAGATGAGGGTACCGAAGCCATCGAATTTGGCGAAGACGGAGTGGGTTTGTCCGGCAGCATCGGTCTCTTTGGCCAGCACGAAGTTGTGGCCAGCGAAATGCTGAATGCGCTGCGGCACGTTGGCCAGCTCATTGCCGTAGACCCAGAGGCTGTCGCAGCAGTCGCCGAGGTCTTCCATTGGCGGACATTCGGGAATAATGATACACGTCGTATCCCCGTGGCAGCAGAAGTTGCCATCTGGCGGCGTGTTGATCGTGTTGTAGATCGAAGCGCGCAGACAGAACTGATCGCCCGGGTTCACGTTGCTGACGTTGATGGCGGGCATACTGATCGGGGCAACGTTTGGCGGAATCGTCACGGCGAAGGAGTACGGTGCACCGGGCGTGATCACCCCGCCCGCTGGCGTCGTGTAGCTCGTGTGCACGTAGATGTGCGTAGCGGTGGTGTTACTCTGGTTCACGACGTCCCACTGATACGCATAAGTGCCGTCGGGCAGGCAGATGATGGTGTCGTTCAGGATTACCAGACAAGTGTCCGGCGGCAGTGGCGCACAGTCGAAGGTCAGGCTGTCCTGACAAACAATGCTGTCCTGCATATCGATCCAGTTGATCTCCAGCAGTTGTGGCAGCACGATCGGGTTATCGTAGTTCGTCAGGCAGAACTCGATCTTATTGTTGATCGGGCCGGTTGGAATCGGCGTCGTGCCCGGAGGCGGCAGCAGTGGCTGGAAGCGGGTCACGGAGTTGTTCAGGTTCTGGAAGAACCAGCCGGAACCGGCGCTGAGGGTGCGAAACTCCACGCCGCCCTTCAGGTTCAGCTCGATGCTCTTCATGTCGATCAGGCAGGGATTCTCGATGTCGAGTGCCCAGCAGCAGGTGGAGTCGGGGCCGATTTTCGTGGTCGTGTATTCCAGGTCTTCACAGCCATCACAGGGGCATTCCGGAATCTCCATCCGCAGGGTATCGGAGAAGCAGAAGCAGCAACTATCCTCGAAGAACTGGAGTTGAAACTCCAGGAAGTTCGCCGTGCCGATATTGTCGAAGCAGAGCGTTCCGCTTCCCGTTCCGTTGGGGCTGACCTCCGGGCTGAAGCTGATGCTGGTCGGGGAGACCGTCGCTCCGCTGGGGTCCAGGTAATTGACGGTCAGCGATTTGATGTCTTTGTCCCAGCAACTCAGGAAGTCGAAATCGTATTTATACTGTCCGTTCTGGTCGCAGTAAAAAGTATCGCGGGTGATCTTGGCACAGCCGGTCGGTTCCTCAATCGGGCAGAAGAAATCAAGCGTATCGGAGCAGGCCTGCCCGTCGCAGGTCAGCCATTCCACCTCCACTTGTTGGGGGCTGCTCGTGTAGTTATCCAGACAGATGGTGACGGGCGAGTAAGTGCCCGTAGGCATAAAGGCCAGGCCGCTGCCGGGGCAGGCGTTGCCCTGGGTTTGGATCAGTTGCAACTCGCTGGTCGTTTGGCTCAGGTAGAACCAGTTGGGGTCGGTGATAACGGGACTGACGATGCTGATGCCACCGAGCGCCTTCACGTTCACCTGGGTGAACAGATCGGGGCGGGTGTTGGTCAGCAGAATATCGTAACAGCAAGGTCCGCTCATCGTATCAACGGCACTTTGGGCGCTGACGCCGGTGCAAAGATTGGGACAACTAATGGGGCAGTCCGTGACCAGGGTATCACTGCAAACCACTTTATCGAACGAACAAGGCAGGTCTACGTGGTAGTCAATGATGACCGACTGGGGGATCTGCTGGTAGGAGCAGATGTTGGTCAGGTCAAAGTCGACCAGCTGCTGGGCGTTCGTGCGCGGAATGGGGCCGCCTCCGGCCACCTCAATACAGATCTCCGTCGCCTGCGGCGGGTAGAGTGCGCAGTACTGGTAGCCCGCCTTCGGGCTGGAAGCGCCGAAGGTGACGCCGTTGGTGGTGCGCAGGTGTACCCGTTGCAGGTCGAGGCAGAGATTGTTGTCAATCTCCAGCTCATGGGTGCAGTTGGGGGTGGTGGCGGTTTGGGTCAGACGGCTGGCTTTGTCGGCCGCGCAGTCGATGTCGATGGTGTTACCGAAGTCGAGGTTGAAGTGGTAGCTCTCGCCGTTGGTGCTGAAGTCGTGGCGGCGGTTGGCCGCCGCGCTGGGGAAGGTCTGGCTCCAGCAGTTCTGGTTGACTTCCCGGACGCTGTAGTCTCCCGCGCAGAGGTTGCTGAAGGCGTAGAAGCCGGCGGAGTTGGTCGTGGCCGTTTGCACGACGATACCGGTGATCCGATCCACCAACTCGATCTGCCAACCACAGAGGTTGGGGTCGAAGGGATCTTTGACGCCGTCTCCGTTTGTGTCCTCAAACTTCACTCCGGAGACGTAGGCGCAGCAGCCGGAGGGGCAGGGGGTTCCGGGAGGGCCGCTACCGCAGCCCGTCGAGCACTCCGCCTGGTGGCGGCCGAGGATGGCCGTTCCCCAGTCCTGAAAGTTCACCACTTCCACGATGCCGAGGGCATCGACCGGTGCACAGTTTACGTCCGGCATCGGCTCTTCGAAGGAAGCTTCGAGCGGATCGAAGCAATCGCAACTCGGCAAGATGCCGTTGGGGTCTACGCGGACGGCCCAGATGTCGTTAGTATACGTACCGACGGGGACCGCACTGCGGAAGGTAGACGTACGGCCGGCGGCGGCGAAGCCCTCGCCCACTGCAATCAGTTTTTCCAGGTGATTGGCCTCATTGTATTGGTGTTGCCAGCGGGGATCCCCGCTGTCGTCGACCTGCATAATGAAGGGTCGGCGGCGCTCGGGGCCAATGCCAACGACACCACCCGCGTTCAGGTCGCCACCAAAAGTATATAGCAGGTTCCCCCCTTGCACCTGCGTGCGCGCCACCAAACTGTTGACTTCTTCCTGGTCTCCCGGAAGGTCATATACCCGGTTCAGTTTCACGTTGTCGCACTGCGGTAAAAGGGGCAAGCGGAAGGTGGTCAGGAACACCTTTGACGATCCCTGAAAGCCGCCCGTTTTCTGATCACCGACCACCGCTAATTGGTTGTTAGGCGTCAACACGATGTCCTTACCCGTTTCTTCCGTCCCGCCGTTTGCGTCCACGTCCACTACTTCGGTGTGGATCACGTTCAGGCCGTTGTCCAGCTGCATCACGTACATCTTTTTGTCCGGCGTCTGCCCGGTGATGAACCAGCTTTTGTTGGCATCATCGTAGGTGATCGCCTCGCCCGTCGTGCGGGAGGTGCCCGGCGCATTGATGGCAAACTCCTGGCGGTTGCGGGTAACGCCGGTGGTGGAGCTGAAGCAAATTCGTTGTACAAAAGACTTCGTGGTTACCGGCAGATTGCTGCCGTCCCGCCGCGTGCCCACGATGCCGAGGCAGTTGGTTACGGGGTCGTATTCAATGTCGTGCACGAACTCGTCGGGGTCAGACTCGAAGATCTCCTCCATGGCAAAATCCAGCGTTCCGTCCGCCTGCAGGGTCACGACTACGTAGTCGTACCGATTGCCTTTCTTGACGGTTGCTACCGCAACATATTCAAAAGGATTGGTCACGTCATCCAAAGCCAGCCCCTCGCCAATGGTGCTCACCACGCGTACATCCTCAATCTCGTAGGGGATGGTCCGGTTAGCGCCCGTAATTATGGGCAGACTGGTCTGCTCTCCGCAGTCATCAATATGGGAAAAGTAGATGTTCCCGTTGCTGCCGAGTTCATTGAGAAAACTGGTGATTCCCGCGACGATGAATCCCGGGTTCCGCTCGTCAATCAGAATGTCGTAGCCTCGCTCTTCGTAATCGACCGGGTTGGCGGCATCTTCCTTTGCTTTGATCGTGGTGCTGAAGGTATCGCCCTCCGGCTGGCAGCTCGTACACGTCAAATCAACGGTCTCCGTACAGACCACGGTTGGCCCGATGAGCCACTCTACCTCGACGGTTTCCGGGCCGGTTGGCGGTGTCGCCAGGCAGAAGCGGAAGGCGGGGGTCACGCCCGTCGGCAAATGCCGCGCGCCGGTGTAATTGAGGTGTATTTCGTTAATCGTCGGCGGGGCAGGCAATCCCCAGTTCGTCGCATCGAAACTGGCGAAAGGGTTCAGGTTGCCGCTGGCGGACCGTAACCGGACGCCCGTAAAGAATTGATTAACGGGGTTGTCCAGGCTCAGCTCGAAGCAGCAGTTGTCTACATCGGTGAAGATCGCCGCGGGGCCGGTGCAGCAGTCGGCCCGATCGATGGTTACTGCTTTGCAGATGGTCTGCGTCGTCACCCCGTTGGAAGCCGTCAGGCAGGCGTTAAAAGTGCCGTCAATGCCGTAGAAATGGACGGGGCTGGCGGCGGGGTCCTGGTCTCCGTCGCCGAAGTCCCAGTTCTGGGCCACCGGCGTGCCGCCGGTAATGGTGAAGGCTACTTCATTACAATTACTCACCGTGAAAGTGAAATCAAAAGGACTGGCTGCCGTAGCCGCCAGAGGGAAAAACAAAAGCAAAATCCCTACACTAATTTTGGATAAGAGCGAACGCATTGGGTTGTCATTTGGTGATATAATGCCGGCGGGTTGGAGCCGGATTTTTCACCTTATTGCGTGTTGGGCGGGATGCTTACCCTGGAGGAGAGATATTTTTTGATCTTGCTAAAAACCTCTCCCCCGGCCCCTCTCCGGCAAGTCTCGCCTACGGCTCAACGGAGAGGGGTGACCCTTCGCCAAAGACGTATACCAAGCAGGATAGATGTATGTTATAGTCTTGAAAACGACCTGGCGGAAAAGCAGTCGCCTCCGTGGACCTCTGTGTCAACCTCTGAGCATCTCTGTGGTTCCCCCTCTCGCTGCGCAGCAGCCCCAGAAACCTCTCCCCCGGCCCCTCTCCGGCAAGTCTCGCCTACGGCTCAACGGAGAGGGGTGACCCTTCGCCAAAGACGTATACCAAGCAGGATAGATGTATGCTATAGTCTTGAAAACGACCTGGCGGAAAAGCAGTCGCCTCCGTGGACCTCTGTGTCAACCTCTGAGCACCTCTGTGGTTCCCCTCTCGCTGCGCAGCAGCCCCAGAAACCTCTCCCCCGCCCCCTCTCCGGCAAGTCTCGCCTACGGCTCAACGGAGAGGGGTGACCCTTCGCCAAAGACGTATACCAAGTACGATAGATGTATGCTATAGTCTTGAAAACGACCTGGCGGAAAAGCAGTCGCCTCCGTGGACCTCTGTGTCAACCTCTGAGCACCTCTGTGGTTCCCCCTCTCGCTGCGCAGCAGCCCCCTCAAGGCCGCAACAACTCCTGTGCCTCCACCGAAGCATTCGCCGTAGCATAATTATAGGCCGTTTCGCCATATTGATCTACCGCTTCCCGGTCCACCAGTTCATTATCGAGCAGGTAGCGGATCAATTCGGCATTATCTTCCTCAGCAGCGGTATGCAGCAGGGTTCGGCCGGTAGTACAATCGTTCTCCAGCGTGGCACCTCGTTCCAGAAGGAAGGCCAGCATTTCAACGGTATTGGAACTATGGATGGGTGTACAGCCGTACTCATCGTCAAAATCTTGCTGGGTCATGTCAGCTCCATGGTCGAGCAGGTAGCCCACGAGCTCCAGATCTCCTCCTCCGATGGCGTAACTGAGTGCGTTCTCCCCGATGGCATCCGTACCGTTGATATAAGCGCCGGAATCCAGCATCATCTTGACCAATTGTAATCCATTATCCGGACAAGCAGCCGCCTCCGGTAATTGATGACTATCCCATAATTCGGTGTTAGGATCAACACCTCTGGCCAGCGTTTGCGCCATCAGCATGGAATCACAATAAATCGCGGCCAGCTGAAAGACGTGAACGTTGGTCATTTTCTGATACTCCAGCGCCAGGTCAGCAGCCGTAATCTCCAGGTGTGCGACATCGTAGCCCGCTATCCGTTCAATGATGGGCGGCGGTGTTGGATCAAGATATACTTTTTCCACTTCAATATTATTAGCACAAGCCGCCAATAGAAGCAGCGATAAAACAGGAAGGTAGTTTCTAACGGGCATAGTCGGGAAACGACAGAAGTAGGGTAAAAAGTTCTTTTTGGGCGCTACCGCAGGTGCAAAGTAAAGGTAGAAAAGCAGGGAAAAAACGGGCTTTGATTATCTTTATCCGCCGACTAAAGTCGGATGTACTAAAAATTTCCCCACCTACTCTTTGATATATCCCTGAGGCTCTTAAGTTTATACCTGAATGAATACAAACATTGACAACCCTTCCATCCCTGTCACCTACCCTGTCACCGAAAAAATTGAACATACTGATCACTATGGCGACGTCGCCATCCGCGACGATTTTCACTGGCTCGAAGACGACAATGCCGAGGCCACCAAAGCCTGGGTCGCTGCCCAGAACGAAGTCACCTTCGGCTATCTGGAACAAATCCCTTTCCGGCAGGCCTTTGCTGACCGGATGACGGAACTTGTCAATTATCCCCGCGTAGGCCCGCCCAGCAAAGTGGGCGATTACTACATCTGGAGCAAGAACGACGGCCTGCAAAATCAGTCTGTTTTTTACTACAAAAAAGGTCCGGAGGGCGAAGAAAAGGTCTTTATGGACCCTAACACCATGAACGAGGCCGGCACCACCGCCATCGGTTTGTTGGGGTCCGATAAGCAGGACCGCTACATGGCCTATCGCCGCAGCGAGGCGGGTTCCGACTGGGGCAAAATTTACGTCCGCGACCTGGCCACCAACACCGATCTCGACGATGAGCTGCAATGGGTAAAATTCGGCGGCACCGGCTGGTACAACGATGGCTTTTTCTACAGCCGCTATCCCGCTCCCGCCGAAGGCGAAGCCCTGAAGGGCAATAACCTTATGCACAGCATTTACTACCACAAGCTCGGAACACCGCAGGCGGAGGACCAACTGATTTACGAAGACAAAGACAACCCCACCTTCTACCACTATGGTGGCACTACGGAAGAAGAGGATTACCTCATAATGTATGCCGCCCCGGGTACGAATGGTTTTGCGCTCTATTACCTTCCCCTTGATGGCAGCAACCTGCCCACCGTGGCACCAATCGCCATCTTTCCGGAAACTACCCAAAAGAGCAGTGTGGTTCACAACGAAGGCAAAGATTTCTGGATCATCACTGACGTCGACGCCCCTAACTACCGGCTGATAAAAATCAACCTCGACCGGCCTGCACCGGAATACTGGGAGGAAATCCTGCCCGAAAGGGACAACCTTCTGGCTGGTGTCACCACCGGTGGTGGCTACCTCTTCGCCAACTATCTGGAAAAGGCAACCGACCGTTATTACCGCATGAACTATGACGGCAGTGATCAGCGCCCCATCCAACTCCCGGGCCTTGGCGCTGCCGGAGGCTTCAGCGGGGAGAAAGACGAAAAGAAGCTTTACTATGGCTTCACGAGTTTCACCTATCCTTATACCATCTTCGAATACGACGTAGAGACCGGCGCCAGCAAACCCTTCTTCTCGCCGGAGCTGCAGTTTGACCCGACGGACTTCGAAGAAAGCCAGGTCACCTATCAAAGCAAAGACGGCACGCCCGTTACCATGTTCCTCGTTCACAAAAAAGGTCTGAAGCTGGACGGGCACAACCCCGCCTATCTCTATGGCTATGGTGGTTTCAACGTCAGCCTGAGCCCGAGCTTTTCAGCGCTGCGGATCCCGATGCTCGAGAACGGGGCGGTCTTCGCCATGGCCAACCTTCGCGGTGGCGGCGAGTACGGGGAAGCCTGGCACCAGGCGGGCATGCTGAAGAATAAGCAGAACGTCTTCGATGACTTCATCGCTGCTGGCGAATGGCTGATTGAGCGGGGCTATACCCGTAAAGAAAAGCTGGGCATCGCCGGCGGCTCCAACGGTGGCCTGCTGGTGGGCGCCTGCATGGCGCAGCGGCCGGATCTCTTTGCCGTCGCCTTCCCCGCCGTTGGGGTAATGGATATGCTGCGCTACCACAAGTTTACCGTCGGCAAGGGTTGGATTCCCGAATACGGATCTAGCGAAGATCCGGAGATGTTCGACTATTTGCTCGCTTACTCCCCGCTCCACAACCTGAAGGACGGCACCCATTACCCCTCCACGATGGTGACTACTGCTGACCACGACGACCGCGTAGTGCCCGCTCATTCCTTCAAGTTCGCCGCCCGCCTGCAGGAGGCCCATGGCGGAGATAACCCCGTTCTGATCCGCATCGCCGTCGACGCCGGCCATGGGGCCGGCAAGCCCATCTCAATGATCATCCAGGAACAGGCCGACATCTGGAGTTTCTTCTTTTGGGAGACGGGGAGTGGGGTTCTTTACGAGAATCAGCCCTAGGTCCTCCACTAAAAACCCGTAACTTTATCTTACCATAACTCGTTTGATTATTATGGAAGCTTTAGAACTCGAATCACGGCCCTATTCCAAAGAGGAATACTTTACGCTACTAGAGCAATCATTGCATAAACTGGAATTCTTGGATGGGGAGGTCAGAATGATGTCGGGTGGGAGTATTTCCCACAACACCATCATGGCCAACACTTTCGGTTTTCTTTGGGCTAAAAAAGGCTCTTGCAAAGTTCATAATAGCGAGAACGCCGTATCTGTTTCGTCCATAAAAAGTTACTTTTTCCCTGACCTAACCGTCACTTGTAATCAACCGACCTACGAAAAAGGTGGCATCGCAAAACTTACTAACCCCGAGCTGATCATTGAAGTCCTATCCGAAAGCACGGCAGATTATGACCGGACGGATAAGTTTACCGCCTATCGCCAGCTCGAAAGCTTTAAGGAATACATTCTCATTGATAGTCGTAGGATGCGCGTCGATACTTTTTACCGCGAGAATCACCAATACTGGCATATCGGTTCCTATTTCAACCCGGACCATGAAGTGGAAGTCCGAACCCTTGGGCTGAAGCTATCCATGGCGACCATTTATGAAGGCGTTGAGTTTTCTACTTACCAATGAGAAAGCTCCCTCCCATCCTACTCGACCTCGGCGGCGTCACCTTCCAGTCTACCGGCGTGTCCAATGAGGTTATCAACTGGACCGAAGTATCAAAACTCAACTACAAATACGCCAGAGAGATGAGTGTCGGGGACGTAGGCCTAACCGCCTTTCTGGCGGACTACAATGCCGCAACCAATCAGCAGCTCGCCGACGAGGAATTCCTGGACGCCATCTGGGACACCCTGAAGATGAATACCGAACTGGTTGATTACCTGCGCACCCGTTACGAGATCATCATCGTTAGCGATAATTACCGGGAGAACATCGAGTACGTTGCCAAACGCTTTGAGTTTGACGCCTGGGCCAGTCAGCAGTTTTACTCTTACGATTACGGCCTACTGAAAGAAGACCCACCTTTTTTCGAACGCCTGATCAACGAGCTTCCCTACCCGCCGGAAGAACTCTACCTGATTGATGACAGCCCCAACAAACTGGCGTCAGCCGCCAAAGTCGGCATTGGCGGGATCTTGTTTACGACTAATGAGGAGGTGTTTCGGACGCTGGAAGGAGAGGGGTGACGGTCTGCCATCAATGCCTTTACACCATTATCCTTTCTCGCAGCATCTCCAAACCATGAAATCAACCATTAGCATTCTTCTAACGAGTGTAGCTCTGACCACTGGTGGTTACCTGGGATGGCGGGAATGGCAGCCCAATCTAACCGGACACTGGGATATTGTCGAAGAGCCTCTTGACGAACACTATTCGACACTGGCCTGGATGGAGACACTAGACATCACGAATGACAATACCGTATACCTCAACTATTCCCCGGATTCTCCATCCCCGACCATTGGAGCAGTCAACCGTCTTTTCAGAAGTATGTACATCGGGCCAGGTTGCTTGAGCCTCAATATAGACTATCACCCCGATGGCAACACACTATTTCTTGAGATCGAAAATCCCATAGATAATTCGTCGCCATATCGATTTACGGCAGTTAAGCGTAGCAAGTGTCCTCATAGCTGGCGGCCCGAAGCGAATTATATAAGATAATCTTGCGCGTCGCTTGCTAGCGCACGACTAAAGTCGTGGCTACCGAACCACCACCGGCCAGCCCGGAAACTGCTCTGCCTCTGGCTGGGAGACATCCACTTCACGGGGCCAACACTCAAAGACGACTTCCTCCGTAGCCGGGCGGAAGCGGATGATGCCGAAACCGGCGCCGTTGGATGCCGCGTCCGGGTTGGCGTAAGCGGCCATCCGGATGTGATTATCGAAGCCATCGCGGTAATCCCCCGTCCAGGGCAGCGGAGAATCCGGCACGGCATTAGCGCCGGCTTGTTCGTTTTCGGGCCACCACCAGCGGGAGTAATAGTTATTGACGATGGCGGGCACGATGAAGGCCCAGGGGCCGTCTCCCGGCGCATCAATACCGTGCTTAATCACGGTGGGCAAGTGCTGGTCTCCGCCGATGTGGACCGCGCCAGCTGCTTGAATCAGTGATAAGGCTTTATTGCGCCCCGTTTGCGGCCAGCCATTGGAGTCCATATCGGCGTGGAGACGATTGTCGATCTGACCGTGGATGTGGGCACCGCCGCAGAATCCGGTTTGTGAGAGCACGGCTTTCATCCGTCCGGGGGCCTGGTCTTTGCCCCAGGCATCGAGAAAGGTCAGTTGGCGGTCTCCGAGTAGTTTCAGGCCGGGCACATCAACGGAAGCCGGGTCGTAATCGGGGTTGCGGATATGGTCCGGTCGGGGCCCTTGCTGGGGGATTTTGCCGTTGGGGCCAGACTTAAACTTCCGGTCTTCGATGATGGCGAAGTCGACCGGTCCGAGGCGATAATTCGTGTAATAGACACCGATTCCCTGTTCAATCAACCGGCCATCATAAGGGTCCGGCAGGTGACTTGTCTGGCAGCGCTCCACCATCTTGACGTACTCGTGGTGGTAGAAATAGCCGCCGTCGTGGCCGGCAGGATTCTTAGCGACGATTCCGTTTTCGCCCCAGAGGTTGCCCTGGCCGATGTCGTGGTCGTCAGGGATAGAAACCATGGGCCGGTGGCGGAAGGTTTCGCGAAACTGGAGGCCGAATTTCAGCCAGGCGGCGGTGTGTTCTTTGTGGTCATAAGACTGGTCTCCGGCGAAGAAGACGAGATCGGGGTCAAGGTGATTGAGGTTGCGAACGTAGTTTTCGCGCATTCCCCGGTCTTTGTTGGAATTACAGCTCAGGGCGGCAAGTACGACTTCTTCCTCGTTGGTGGGCAGGGCACGAATCGTACCTTTATAGCTGGCCTTTTCACCGTGGCGGAGACGATATTTCACCTCCTCAGTCATATCCCAACCGGTCACGCGGAAGCTGGCCGACCAGCCCAAATCGTGTACGGCCTGAGTGGCTTCAGGCCTCCACTTACCGTCTTTCCAAAACTCCAGGGTGACGTCCCGGCTTTCAGCCGGGTAGAGTGGGTAGAGCTGAGCCATTAGCTTTAAGGTGCCCTCAGAGACGGTGTAAGCTCCGAAGGCGATGACGGAATCGCGACTGACTTTCAGGTCGATGATCGGGTTCCATTTCCTGTTCCACCAGTCGTTGGTGGCCAGGGTGTCCAGACCAGAGAAAGGGGCCTTCAGGTAATCGCCCTGGGTAAGATCACCGGTAGCAGTGGGTGACGGCGCGTGATCACTGCGCTCACCGGACGTGCAGGTGCAAAGAAGGGTTAAGAAGGCAAGGAGGCTTAACAGTCGATATTGCATGAAGGAGTTGTAGTGGATTCCTGACGAATGTAAGGTTTACAAAACATTGCCCCTTAACTTAGCTGGCATCCTGCGTGCGCGCCCCTAAACTGGTTAAAATTATGCCATCATCAGACAAATCGTAGAGACAGCCTCATAAATAATGAGCTTTTCGGGTAGAAGTACCCTCAATTTTCGGGTACATCTACAGTTATACCCGAAATGCTTAGTTTGCCCTACTTCCACCACCGTTTCTGACTAATACTCTCTGGAATATGACCGCAGATTATTCCGTTCATCAATTACTGCCGGCTCCCCCACCAATCCTCATTCGGCTCATAACCTTCGCTGAGCATTTCTTTGCGCTGCCTTTCCAGACGAGGAAGTAAAGTATCCCGCCTGAATGCCGCCACCCCTGCTGCTTTTACCGGATCATAGAGCGGGTCCCGGTCCGGGAAACGCGCCCCAACGGAATTGAGATACTCCATAAGCTCCGTTTTCAGTTCCTGGCTCACCTTAGGTTGCTGTTCGGTTACCGAGAGGCGTTCACGGGGATCTTTGTACAGGTCGTAGAGTTCATCTTTGCCCGTCTCGTGGTAATGGATAAGCTTGTAGTTGTCGCGCAGAATGATCGAGGAAGGGTCTCCGCCCTGGTTCCCGTAATGGGGGTAATGCCAATAGAGAGAGCGGCGTGGGGAGATACCGCGTTCAACGGCTTGCACCATATCCATGCCGTCCATCGGCTGTCGGTCAGCGGGCGATTGGCCGGCTAAGGACAGTAAAGACGGGTATAAGTCCGCCCCTGAAATGGGCACAGAAGATTTCTGCCCGGGGTCTACCCGGGTCGGGAAGCGGAGTAAGAGCGGCACCCGCAGCCCGCCTTCCCATTGGTAGCCCTTGCCGCCGCGCAGCGGCGCGTTAGAGGTGGCATAGGCGTCGCCGCTGGCGACACCGCCGTGGTCGGAGGTAAAGACGACGATGGTGTTATCGGCGATCCCGGCCTCTTCGAGGGCGGCCATAACCAGACCAACGGCATCGTCCATCTGTTCCACAAGACCGGCGTAAACCGGGTTGTCCTGCTGCAAACGAATCGGCAGGCGTCGCTCCATTCCGAAACCGTGTTCCGCCAGTCCATGCTCAACGGCTTTGGCCTGATATTTAGCCCATTTCTCTTCGGTCGTTTGAATGGGGCCGTGCACGGCATAAAAAGAAAGCATGGCAAAAAAAGGCGCGCTACCGTCGCGTTGGTTGATGAAGTCAGCCGTTTCCCGCGACAATCGCATACTCAGGTTTTCACCGGCTTCCTCGTTGGGCAGTACGGGGTTGTCCCAGGGAGAGAAGTAGCCGCCACGGGGGGAGCCACTTGAATAGCCGCCCTTATTGATGGCGAAGCCGTGGTCCTCAGGCCGGGATTGTTCCCCGCCGATGTGCCACTTCCCCGCAAAGAAGGTCTCGTAGCCAGCGGCAGCAAATGCCTCGGCCATTGTGTAGTGGGAGGTATCCATGTTGTGGTGATAATCGGGCGGAAGCAGCTGATTGTGTCGGCCGACTTTCCGCCAGTCTTCTCCGGTTTTTGCGCCGATCCAGTCGGTGATGCCGTGTCGGGCGGTAAACTGTCCGGTCATAATGCTGGCTCTGGCGGGGCTGCAGACGCGACTGGCCGTGTAGGCATTTGTGAACTGCATTCCGCCTTTGGCCAGGGCGTCAAGATGGGGCGTTTCGTAGTAATCGGAGCCGGTAACGCCGAGATCGTGATAACCCAGATCATCCGCAATAATAAAAAGGACGTTGGGCGGCAGATCGGGCTCGGGAGCACAGGCGGTGAGCAGGAGCAACAGGCAAGGCAAAGGGAGGAGGCGGAAGGTAGACATGAAGCTAATGTAGTGGGTTTTGTGGGGAGATTCTCGGTTTTCGGGTACATCTACAGTTATACCGGTTTGGCGCGGACGCAGGATGCAAAGGAAGTTAATAAGAGCAATGCCTTTACCCCTCCCAAGCTACCAGTCCCTATTTTTACCCCATGGACAACGCCGCACTCATCAATACCTTCTATCAATCATTCGCCAATCACGACGCAGAAGGCATGGTGGCTTGCTATCACGACCAGATTGAGTTTGAAGACCCTGCCTTCGGGCCACTTAAAGGAGACCGCGCTAAAGCCATGTGGCGGATGCTGCTCACGGGCGCCAGCTCAAAGGTTACCTTCAGTAATGTTCAGGCAGAAGGGAACAAGGGCTCCGCTGACTGGGTAGCAGAATACACCTTCGGGCCAGATAAGCGCCCCGTGGTCAACGTCATCCACGCTGAATTCGAATTCGCTGATGGTAAAATCATTCGCCACACCGATACCTTCGACCTCTGGAAGTGGAGTGGCCAGGCCCTCGGCATGCCGGGCAAATTACTCGGGTGGTCAGGCTTTATGCGCAACAAGATCCGGCAGACGACGCATGGGCGGCTGGCTAAGTTTATGGGGAAAAAGTAAGTCGCTGAGCGACGGGTTTCCTCAAGCAGAAAGACGCAGAGGAGACATCCTAGCGTGTAATACATTTCCTTAGCTTTTACATTCTGTCTTAAGCTCAGAATAAATAAATTCTACGTAGCCTTTCTCTCCAAGGAAAGCCAAAGAAGCTTGAAAATCCATGTATACCGCCAGAAACCATAAAGCGTCCTTTCCATTAGAGCATCGGAAACAACTCGGATTAAGCCTATTCTTTTCAGAGCTCACCAACTCTCCACCGTAATTTTCCCTATAAACCTCACTAATAAAAATTATAATGGGGAGATACAATTCTTCCTGAACCTCCTTTCGAGTAATACTGCTATTTGATAACTTGTCAACCAAGAGCTTATCTACGAGTGCTATCTCTGACTCTTCAAGCGTGAATTCTACTCCGAGCTTTTTTTCGAGTTTCACGAGTTCTCTTTTAATTTTCTCACTATTTTCCATATTGATGAAGGTTAGAGACAGACATTAAAAAAACGTAACTGTTTAGAGATGGGCCTACAATCAGCCCCTTCGACAGGCTCTGGGACCGGCTCTGTTGGATGGAAACAATCATAAATTCGCCTCAGGCGAATTTATGACAGTAAATCATGATATAATTCGATAGCTGAGCCTGTCGAAGCCACCTACCTAAACAATTACTAAAAAACAATATTAAGAAGAGGGCACCGAATTTTCCTGGACATCCTAAGCATCCTTTTTTCTAATCCTAAAAATCCAACTCCCCTAGCCAGGCAACTTGCAACTTTGCAACCTGCAACTTGACAACCTGAACCTTGCAACCTTGCAACCTGCAACCTGCCCCTACCCCAACCATTTCCCCTCAAAGCCCGGTCCCTCGCTCATTACCAGGTCCAACAATGCACCTGCGTCCG
Organism: Neolewinella agarilytica; assembly: GCF_900110645.1. GTDB lineage: Bacteria > Bacteroidota > Bacteroidia > Chitinophagales > Saprospiraceae > Neolewinella > Neolewinella agarilytica. The sequence goes on along the minus strand of NZ_FOFB01000039.1, from coordinate 14,202 downwards.
CGCCTACGTGCATTCGGTCTCCCTGGGAGTCCTTCAGGAATCGCTCCGCTACCATGTGGCCCAGCAGGGCCGATAAGTGATCGTAGTAGCCCTTCACATTGTACAGCCCGCAGTGTTTGTTGTGGATGCCCAGTTGGGTCCAGGTAAAGACCTCGATGATTTCTTCCAGGGTTCCGATGCCGCCGGGCATGGCGATGAAGCCGTCGGAGGCTTCGGCCATGATACGCTTGCGCTCGTGCATCGTTTCGGTAACGACCAACTCCGTCAGGCCGCCGTGCCCCACTTCCATGTCCATCAGAAACTGAGGAATGACGCCCAGCACCTCGCCGCCAAGCCGTAAGACTTCGTCCGCCACGATCCCCATCAGACCGACCGAACCCGCACCATATACCAATCGTAAATCGCGATCAACAATGGCGGCCGCCATTTCCCTGGCGGCGTCAACGTAAGCGGGATCAGCACCGGAAGAAGATCCGCAGAAAATGGCAATGGAGGGCATAAAAGTTGATTTTAGAAGCGCAAACTTACGGATCAGACTTTTAGCATTTAGCCCAGTTCATCAAGCCACCGCCGTCAAGTCAGGAAGCAGGCTAATGTCTGGTCCTTCGGCCTCGTCCTCTTCCCGGGAAACAGGATACAACAGACCGTGCAGTAAATACTGACAGCGGGCAACATCTGCCGCGTAACCAAAGCTGAAAAACCGCCGTAACTCATCGTTCATCAATCGAAGCACTTCCCCTACTTCTGCCGTCGCCGGCCGACCGCCATAAGAGGCATTTACGCTCTGGAGGTATTCCCCTACCGGCCAGTAGATCAGGCCTTCATAACCAAAGGGAGACAGAAAGTAAAGATCCTCTCCCACCCGCAGCATTTCCTCTTCATTAGCCCAGGGCCGACGACCCAACAGTTGCCGCAGCAAACTGCTGACGACGGCATAAAACTGGAAGTCAAAGCGGTCCTGTTCCTGCGCGAGCCGGGAAATTACGTAGCGCGTGAAACCATTCAACTCCGTACGTGGCAACAGCTGTAAAGCCTGCTCAAACTCCGGTACGTCCGTCAGCTCCCCATTGGAATACCGATGCGGAAATCGCCGTAAATAGGATAGGAAAAAGTAACGGTACAGCTGCAACGAATCCTCGTCTGCGTCTAACCGAAACTCGTACCCACGCTCCCTCCCACGGAGCCGTTGCACGTGATCAATCAGGCTGGAAACATAGTCAGACAAATGGGCGAAAAGGGAAAAATCTGGCATAAAGCAGGTGTGTTTGTTTCTGTTATAAAGATACGAAAAGAAACACACTTTTTACACTATTTAGCGTATTAAAATTACAATTATCATCTTTTTGAATACAGAAATAAATTTCACTTTTTCTGCCCTTTTAAGGTCACCTGACCTTCATCCGGAAAGTCCTACCCAAATCTTATCAATCGTGATCTATTTTTGCCGCCTATGCCCATTCCCTCTCCCACTCCTTTCCTCGAAAAATTACTGAACCATCTGGAGCCAACGCCCGGTTTCCTCGATCACCTCTTCCTCGATCACCTTTGCTATCGCGTAGAGACGGTGGATTCCTACGTCAGGCTGCGCGATGGGCTGACAACGGAAAACGAGCTGCTGGTGGAAGGTCTCATCGGCGGACGCCGTATCTCTACCTTTAAAATGAAAACGCCTTTCCACTTTCGGGGAAGGGAGATCCCCTTACTGGAATTACCGGAGCCAAAGGACGGGAGCTTTTACGCCGAAGGATGGGAGCACGTGGAATTCGTTACCGACCGGCCACTGACAGACTTTGCGAACTGGCTGGTGGCAGAGCTCGGCATTGTCCCCGAAGCAATTGACCGCTCCGGGATGAACAAAGCCCGTAATGCCGACCTGCGCTTACGCCTGCCTGATGGACTTAGTGTTAAGTTTCACGAGCAGTCACTTGAAGCAGTAATCCGGGAAGAATTGGCGGAGTAACGACAAACTAAAACCGATACCGCACACCAGCAGCCAGCTCTGGCAACACATCAACCCCCAGGCTTATGCGCTTGTGGACCTGATACTGGACTCCTACCTGAGCAGTTACGTTCAGGATGAGCTCTCTCAGCCCTGTATTGGAGTTGTACCGACTGGACAAAAATTCTTCAGAACGACCATCCTGCCCTCTGAACAAATAGCTCTTGCGCTCTCCTTCCTGATAGAAGTCGAGTCCAATTCGAAGACCTAAATAAGGTCGTACTTTCCGACGGCGCAGGAAGGTGTACCCACCCGTCATGAAGGCGCTGAAACGCTTCTCATAAGACCAATTATAGGTAGCAAACTCTCCCTCCAGAAGCAAAGGTGCCAGAACATCGTTTGGGTTATTCAAACCTGACAGGCTGTAAGGTGAATAGGCCATTCCCAGCCCCAACCTGACCCCACTGGCAAACTGCCGGGCACCTTCCAGACTCATCGATGCCAGTTGCAGTTGCTGCCGTACCTCCTGATCAAAAATATCGTCGGCAAAGAGTTCGATTTGTTGATTATTGAAATTAAAAACCTGCGGAGCATTCCCATTATTCTGCTCCGTAAAAACCCGTGAAGTAACCCTCGAATTCGTCAGGCCCGGAGCAAAACTGAGCCCGACTTCCCAACGGCCAGCGGGCGTTGGCCGGCGACCGATCGTCTTCGGAAGAGGGATGAAAGCACTGCCAGCGTATTGCTGTAAAGTTGCCATTGATTTATCCCGCTTCCTCATCCGGGGGAAAGTCTTCTGCGGCAAGGTAGCCAGCGGGATAGTTTTAAAACGGCGGGGCAACTGATCTTTTTCGGCGCGGACGCGGGTGCGGGGGGAGTTTAGAATAGCAGGGTTTTCAACCTCCGGGCTCCCCTGCTGTATTTCTCCGTCAAACTGACTAAACCGGAGATGCTCTCCAACAGCATCCATAACAGGCTCTGTTGTCGTGACCGTTCCCCTGGAAGTAATCCCCGGGGAAGCCTCACTAACAGCGGGAGATACGCGCCGTTCAAGTTTATCGGCTTCTACAGCTAACTCCCTGGCGGGCATTACAACCCTCGGGAGACTTTCTTCTTCCTCTGCTTCAACCAGGGGCAGTGCGGACAGCGATTGCTCCGCAGCCGACAGTTCTTTGTTTACAGTTTCTGATTCAAGCGCTACAGGATTATCAACGGCATATATCGTAGTATAATACCACATCGCAGAGCTGCCAATCAGCAGCCCCACCAGTAAACTACCGACCACCCAGTAGCCGGCAAAACCTGAAGGACCAGGCTTTACCACCAGTTCCCTCCGCTGAATTTTTTCCCACTGCCCCGGAGGCGGGTTAGCATCCGGAATATTTTGGAGCCCTTTGCGGAAATAGTCATCTAACTTACCAGGCATTTTTATACATTTTATAGCTTGAAATAAGGACCGGCAAGGCTGCGAAGACGCTTTCTCGCTTTGGAAAGATTTGATTTGGAGGTTCCCTCTGATATCCTCATTCGTTTTGCTATCTCAGGATGAGACAGCCCCTCCAGGACAAAGAGATTGAACACCAACCGGTATCGTGGAGGCAACTGTTGCAGGAAGCGAAATACGTCCTGTTCTTCCAGCTCTACTTCTGCAGCGTTGACGGAATTACCCACCTTAACCCGACGAAGGTTATCCGCCAGTAAACTCCGGCGCTTCCGGGCCCGGTAATGATCGATACCAGTGTTGACAATGATCCGCCGGAAGAATTTATCGAAGTTCCCCGTAAAAGCATCCGCTTCCAGATAGCGAAAGAGCTTGATGAAGGAATCCTGAACGATGTCATCAGCACCCGATTCATGGTCGGCATAAGGAAGTGCCACATTGCGGGCAAAGGGGTAGTATTGGTGGTACAACCTACGTTGAGCATCGGCCGTCCTTCGGTGGCAGGCTTCCAGTAACTCTGGCAGGGATAGCTCTTGTAAGGTCGGCGTCACACCCATGAAGTTAGAGATGTTTATTTAAATGTCTGACGAATGGGACCTGTCTGCCGTTGCCCGGACAGCGGTTTTATTTACGCATTGAGTGAAAATCTATTTTCAAAAGCATAACAAGAATTTTCTGGATGAGTAATTACAAAACAACAAATTCCCCATCTTCAACCTTATCATTCCAAACCACCTTTTACCATGCAACGTCGAGACTTCCTGTTCACCAGCGCAGCCGCCCTTGCTGCTACTCCCTTTACGAAACTCTTCAGCCGGGATTTCCGGGCCCCGCTGGACGGTGACTTTCAGATCATCCGCGGCAATGTGGGCTATTACACCAATCGGGGTGGCACCATTGGTGTCTACTTACCTGACGGCAAACCCGAAGGAGGAGTCATCGTTGATACCCAGTTTCCCGAAGCGGCCCAAAGCCTGGTAGATGTGCTCAAAGAAAAAGGCTCCCTCTCCCAGTTTGCCCTCCTGGCCAATACCCACCACCACGGCGATCACACGAGCGGCAACACCGTTTTCGCCCCACTGGCCAAACAGCACGTCAGCCACGCCCGGGCGAAGAGCAACCTGATCGATAATCTGGCTAAAAACGACAAGGCGGGAACCGTCCCGCTTCCCGGCACCACTTTTGACGCCAGCTGGTCCACTAATCTCCCGGACGGGAAGGAAGCCATCAGCCTGCGCCATTTCGGCGCAGCGCATACGGGTGGAGACGCCGTCGTCCACTTCGAGAACGCCAACGTTGCCCACGTCGGTGATCTCATCTTCAACCGCCGCTTCCCCTACATCGACCCCGCCTCCGGCGGCGACCTCATCAACTGGGCCGGCGTGATGAAGAAGATCCGCAAGCACTACGGCAAGAACACAATCTACATCTTCGGCCACGCCGCTGAAGGCTACCCCGTCTTTGGCACCGCCTCTGACATCAAAGCCTTCGAGAACTACCTCAAGTCGCTCCACAAATACGTCAAGAAGGAAAAGAAGCGGGGCACCAGCCTCGAAGACCTCCAGAAGAAGACCGTCACCATCCCCGGTGCGCCGGAGTGGTCCTTCGGAGAACGGCTGCGGGATGTGAACCTGAAGGTGATGTTTGAGTCGCTTTAGATAGTATGTTAGTAGTGGTAGTTTGATAGTACCCGCTATCAGTAATCAATTTATTCTCCGCATCTGATGACCGCCAATCCTACTTACCAGCTAATCGCCTCCCCATCCCGGAAGAACCCGCCCGAAGGCCCGCCCTCCGGCAGGAGTGCCGCCCAGATAATGCTGGCGGCGCCTTCCTCTACGGAACGCGGAGCATTCTCTCCGCCCATCGCCGTACGCGTCCAACCGGGACCGACGCTGTTGACGAGGATGTTGGTATCCTGCAGGTCAGCGGCCATTTTCATCGTGAGCATATTGAGCGCTGCTTTAGACATGGAGTAGGCCGGCGTGCCGGGCCAGGAATCTTTGAACGAGCCCGAACTGGAGGATACATTCACGATACGTCCGGCAGTGCTTTTGCGAAGCATGGGCATCAATGCCTTACTCAGCTTCCAGGGCCCGAGGGTATTAACGCGAAGCGCTTCCTCGACGATGGACATATCCGCATCCAGGGTACTCTGAAACGTATCGTAGTGAATGCCGGCGTTGTTGATCAGCACGTCGAGGTGGCCGTATTCGCTGGAGACAAAGTCAGCCACTTCAGCAATACTTTGCCCGTTACCAACATCCAGCTGATGAAAAACGACATCGAGGCGAAGGTTCTTAAACTCCTCGGCAACTTCCCTGCCGGCTTCAGAGCGGCTGGTGAGAATAACGGTAAAGCCTTTCTGAGCTAATTGGTGGACAGTCTCTTTGCCCAGTCCGCGGTTAGCACCAGTGACAAGGGCGATTTTTGGGGTTGACATAGGTCTTGTTTTATTGGATGGCAAGTCGGAAAATTAGGTAGTCAAGCAGTCAATTAGTCAGAGAGTCAATCAGTGCTTCCCATAGTTCAGTAGCGACTGTTTGACTGTTTGACTGTTTGACTGAAAACCCTGCTTTTTGAAAAACGTTGCCTGCATCCTGCGTCTGCGCAAAAGTAGTCAAGTAGTCAGAGAGTCAAACAGTGCTTCCCGTAGTTCAGTAACGACTATCTGACTAAAAAGCTTCGCCTTTTTTGCCAACGACGGTAAAGCGCCGTAGCTGAGACCAAAAACCAGGTTCCCTCAAGTAAGACAAAGGGCAGGTACTCCATGATGACGGAGGCCAGGCAGGCCAGGAACGCCCCAACGAAATTAAGCAGGACGTACAGGAGGTGATCCGTGTCAAGTATCTTCTTCAGGTTAAGGAAATAAGCCAGCAGGATCATGGAAACACCCGCAAAACCAAGGTAATCAGTAGGAGTCATTGGGAAAGCATTCATTTGGGTAGCGCACATAATTACACTTCAGGAACGGCCTACGTTGTGCCTTTTAGGCCAGGACGGAAGTTTTATCGACAAAACAGTCAACTCCCGTTAGTAGCTTTGGTAAATGAGACGTTTTTTATTGCCAATAGCCACTTTCCTACTCCTCTTTTTTGCCTGCCAGGCGAAGGAACCCGCGACTACTGAAGGCCCTGAAGTCATCCTTAAACTGGACGACGCCTGGTATGAAGACGGGCTGCTACACCCCGGTTGGTTGCAAACCTTCGACTACCTCAACGAACGCGACATTACCGCCACCATCGGTATCGTCGGCGAACGAATGCAGGATGCCCCACCCGCTTACTACGACTGGCTGCGCGATCAGGCTGACCGCGGACACGAGATCTGGAACCACGGCTGGTGCCACTGCAAACCGACCGTTAACGGAGAGGAAGTTCGGGAGTTTCGGGGCACTTCTTATGACTATCAACTCAGCCATCTACAGCAAACCCAGCAGCTGGCCAAAGAAAAGTTAGGTCTGGAGTTGACCACTTTTGGCGCTCCCTACAACGCCGTAGGCTCCAATACAAGCAGAGCCCTGGCGCAGCTACCCGAGATTGGAATCTGGCTTTACCCTCCGGCAGGCACTTCAACGGAACTCAAAGCACTGCCCCGCACCCCCGTAAATATCGAATACCCCGTTCATCAGCCTGATTTTGCCAGTTTTCTCAAACATTATCAGGAAAATCAGGACGAGCCGGTCTTCGTCATCCAGGGTCATCCACGGAGTTGGGTGGAGCCCGAAAGCCGGATGGTGGAGTTTCAAAAGATCGTCGAGTTTCTGGTGGAGGAGGGAGCGGATTTTGTTACGCCAGCGGAGTATTTTGAGTAGCAGATCGCTCACCAATTGCTCATAGGTACACGTAAATTATTTCAGGCACCTATGCAGGTGCAAAGGAAGGGTGGAGGGCAGGGAAAGGCGGGATTAACCCCAAACTGAATTAGTCTTCAGGTTCTATTTCTCCCCAAGCCCCGCCGAAAACAAGCGGTGCAGATGGTGCACTCCTTTCTCCCGGGCCGGGGAGAAACGTCCGGTCCGGTAAAACTGGGACCGCAGACCTTTTTGCACGGCCTCCACTACAAACTCATCCTCTCGCTCCGTCTTCTCCGCCAGCTGAGCGCCGTTCATCTGCTGAAAGGTCTCATCGTCATGGATGTAATACAGGAATTCCACCTTAGTGAAGGTTGGAGACACCGGCCGAACGACATTAAGCTGCACGCCCCAGGGGTAAATATTGAGCATAAAGTTGGGATATACCCAGATATAATAAGCCGTTACGTCGCGTCCGTAGTCGGGGTGATCCGCTGGAAAGTCAAAGGTAAAGTCCTCCTTGCTGGCGTAGCCGATCTGCCAGATCACGTCGCCATCAGGAATAGTGGTATAGCTGCCATAATCCAGCAATGCCCCCAGGTCGTTGTGCACAAAAGGGACGTGGAAGCCCTCCATATAATTATCCAGATATAAGGCCCAGTGGGCGCTGACATTGTAGGTCTTAGAGAGCTCCGGCCGGAAAGTAAAGTTCTCAAAGTCCAGAAAATAGAGCCGGCTTTCCAGCTTCTCTACGATGGCCTCAAAGTCTACCGACGGATCTACACCGGAGAACAGGAATTGCCGCCACTTTTTGAGAGGCAACTCGTGCAGATGGTCGCAGGGACGGGGAAAGTCTTCCGCCCCCTTAAACTCGGGCATATGCTCGAACTGTCCGTCCAGCCCGAAGCGACGGCCATGGTAGGCACAGGTAATCTTGCGGGCTTGCTTCGGGTGCTGAGCCAAAAGCATCCCCCGGTGAGTACACACATTGCTGAGGCACTTAATGGATTCGTCCTGCTGCCGGGACAGTAGCAGCGGCTCATCCAGGTAATTCTCCAGCAAGGAGAGTGGATGAAGATTTTCCGGACCGGCGAAGAGTAGCTGTTCGTCGCCCAAAAACTGCCAGCTTTTGACGAAGATGCGATCACGGCAGGCTTCCCAGGCTTCAGCACTCAGGTAGAAATCAGTGGGAAGGGTTTCTGCGCGGGCGGGGTCGGGATGGATGGGGTACATGGAGGGGGCTGTAGAGCGGTAGACTGTAGACTGTAGACTGTAGACTGTAGACTGTAGACTGTAGACTGTAGACTGTAGACTGTAGACTGTAGACTGTAGACTGTAGACTGTAGACTGTAGACTGTAGACTGTAGACTGTAGACTGTAAGAAAAAGTAATCCCCGCCAATTTCCAAATATGATGCTACTTTCTCAGCTCAAATTGCTGGGGATTGTTCATCATCCATGTCAGTAATCGGCCAACCTCTTCGGCTTGACGGGTAAGCGCATTGTGAGACTCTTCGGTGATGTAACCTGATTGTAACGCAAAATCCAGCCAAACCTGGGTTTCTGCATTTTCGCCTGCACAATCTGTCAGCTTGGATACAAAATGTTTAGGGTATCTACGCTTCCAGAATGCTTCCGCCAGATTGGCACAAACAGACCGGGAAGAGCGCCTGACCTGGTCCGTTAAACTGTATTTTTCCTCCTTAGGAAAAGAAATACTAAGGCGAAATATATCAGTTGCTAATTTAAAACTCTTAGCGTATGCCGCCCACTTTTTGAAATTACTGAATGCCATGTCAAATTGGTTTTTAGTTCGACACAAACATCCGGACGGCAAAAAGGAATAGTCGTTTTTTAAACGTTTACTTACGTTTATAAAAGTATAAATACGACTAAGGGCCACCATCTACCGCACTACCGTCTAAAAAACTACCGTCTACCGCTCTACCGTCTACAAAACTACCGTCTACCACTCTACCGTCTACAGCTCTGCCGTCTACAAAACTACCGACTACAAAACTCCCCCCTCACTCCCCAATCGTCAACACAATTTTCCCCACATTAGCATTAGCTGCCATGTAGGCATGAGCTTCGTCTACTTGCTCCCAGTCGTAGATGGTATCGACTACGGGCTGGAGCGTCCGGTCAGCGAAGGAAGGCCAGATGCGGTCGCGGAAGTCGGCCGTAAGCGCAGCACGGTAATCATCCGAGCGGCTACGCAGCGTCGTTCCGCTGATGGTAACCCGCTTAGTGACGATTCGAACCATGTTAAGATGCTCCACCCCCGCTCCACCGAGCAGGCCAAGGCAAACAATCGTTCCGTCCATAGCTACTGCGTGCAGATTCTGTTCCAGGTAGGGCCCGCCGACAAAATCGAGGATGATATCCGCCCCCTTGCCGTCTGTTTTAGCCAAAACTACTTCATCAAACTTCTGGGACCGGTAATCAATACAGATTTCCGCCCCCAGGTCCTTCAGTCGGGCGTGCTTCATCGGGCTGGCGGTAACGATGGGCGTAGCCCCCGCCAGTCGGCAGAGCTGAATGGCTGCCGTCCCCACCCCACTGCCTCCGGCGTGGATCAATACGGTCATCCCTTCCTGCAAGTCCGCAATCCAGTGCAGCGCCTGAAAGGCGGTAAGAAAGGTCTCCGGTACTGCAGCAGCCTTCGTAAAAGACAGCCGCTCCGGCAGCCGCAGCAACATCATCTCATCCACGCAGATCTGCTGGGCGTAGCCACCACCCTGGACGAGGGCGCACACGTTGTCGCCCACCTCAAAGTCGGTTACCGCTGAGCCCAGACCGATAACGGTGCCGGCCACGTCGAGGCCCAGTAATTCACTCGCGCCCTTCGGCGCGGGGTAATGGCCGGCGACCTGCATCAGGTCCGCCCGGTTGAGAGAGGTCGCCGTGACGTGCAGCAACACTTCCGTTGGCCCGGGCGTCGGGTCAGCAATTTCCAGAATCTGATATTGCCCGCGGGCCGGGCTGTTGTGGTGAATGGCTTTCATGGGGGTAAGGTAGGAAGGGTTTGTGATTTTACAGAGGCAAACAGCATTTTCACTCCACCCCCATCTCAAAAGGCGTCACCGGCAGCCCCTCCTTCGAGAACAGGTTAGCATCCTCCGGATTATTCGCCCAGGCGTAGCGAACAGTGACAATTTTGGTGCCAGCTGGGTTAGCGATGATGACAGCGTCCTGTTTGGCATCCAGCAATGCCTGCGCGAAATGCCAGTCGCCCTGGTCGTCTTTCACCGTGAACCCTTTCAGGTAGCGGTAGCGATCGCCATCTTCTTTGATCATCAGTCCTTCGCCAACTTCTTTGAAGTTGACGATCACCAGGTCTCCCAGCCGTTCCGTGCTCTCCGCCACGGGGCTGGACGCCTGCACCTCCTTCCCGTAAATATCCTTCAGGGCGTGGAGAGACAGCCGGCGGCCGACTTCCCATTTATTTCTCGGGTGAATATCACCCGCCTCACCGATGTCAATAATCACGGCCTGGCCCGTGAGGGGCAGATCCGTAGCGGCGGTCTGGCTCTGGCGCAGGATGGCCCAGCCGGGTTCGTTGGGGCTGCTGGCGGCCTCGCGAAAGTTGGCCAGTTGCACCCAGTAAAAAGGCAGGTCCGGATGGTCAAAAAAGCCCCGCCATTGCTTCACCAGTCCGCGCATCAGGTCCGCATATTTCTCAGCGTCACCGGCACCGGCGTTGCTTTCGCCCTGGTACCAGAGCACACCGGTAAGCGGATAGCCTTTGAGCGGAGCGATCATGGCGTTGTAGAGTACGACGGGAATCTGGTTATAATTGCCACCAACGGAGAATTTGCCAATGTTGTATTTCCAATCGCCTGCGAGACTGACCTTTCCGGAGCTTGTTTCCAGCAAGAATTTATCCTTTGTGGCGGAGAAACCGCCACCGCCGCCGCCGTCCGTCACCCGGATAGCGATGGTGTTTTCCCCGGCGCGGAGTTTACCGTACCCAATCTTATACACCCGCTCCGTTGAGTAAGCATTTTTATAGCTACCCACCAGGCTGCCATTGATGAACGTATAGTCTCCATCATCAATGGCCCCTAGAAAGAGGGTGGCGGGATTAGCCGCCTGCTCCTCCGTCAGCGTAAAGGTCCGACGGAAATAAAAGGAACCATCCACATTAGGATAGCCCGCTGCTTCCCAGAAGGTGGGCAGGGTCATGCTTGGCCAGCTTGCGTCGTCGAATTCATCCTTTAGCCAGCCCATAGACTCGCCCTTGTCTTCGGTCGGGATGCCCTGACCGGGGAACTCCCCGGCAAATTTCTTGCGGCCTCTGGCACCGGCGCGGTCCATGATGTCACGGTTTTTACTCGCGAATTCGTCGGCGTCCATCCCCAGCGCCTCGGGGCTCATCCAGGGCTCAATACGGCTCCCGCCCCAACTGGCGTGAAGGAGGCCGATGGGCACGTCGACGTCCTTGCGCACGTAGTGGGCGAAGTAACTTCCGACGCCGCTGAAATTCCGGATGCCTTCAGCCGAACCGACCATCCAGTCTTCGCTATAGTTTTCGTCGATGTCGAGGTGCTCGCGCTCTACGCCGTCATAGGCCTTTTTCACTTTCAATTCGCGGATCATCGGGTCCGCAATGGCTTTGGCACGGCTACCGTCGGGGTCAGATTGCGTCAGCCGCCATTCCATATTTGACTGTCCGGAGAGCAGGTAAACGTCTCCGAAATACACGTCATTCAGCGTAATCGCTTCCCTGCCGGAGGAGACCGTGATCAGATGCGGTCCGCCGGCGGGCATGGCGGGCAGCTGGAGTTGCCAGCGGCCGTCTTTCCCTGCTTTGGTCGTCATCGTTTGATTGCCGAGCGTCACGGTGACTTTCTTTTTCGCCCTGGCCCAGCCCCAAATCGGATGGTCTACGTTTCGTTGCAGTACGGCATGATCGGTGAAAGATTCAAAGAGCTGCAGGTTTTGGGCGCTGACGCTGGTGCAGAGGAGGGTTAAAAAAGCAAGGATGGGTAGTCGCATGTGTTGATCGATTTAAAGATTGTTAATATCGGAAAAATGTCCGCCTTCCCTAAATGCCGAAAGGTAATTGTCTAATTTCTCACCACAACTCATCGAAAAAAACACAAGCCTGGCAGATAGAATACCGATAATGCATTTAGCCCCGCACTCTGCTGGCAAAAGAAAAACCTAAGTCCAAGTGGCAAAAAAAATCTTTCAGGTAGTATTGATTACTGGTTCCCTGGCCTCCTTATACTTCGTACCCTGGGTTTTAGTGTTTGCCTGGCTCTCACCTCTGCCAGATACCGTAGAGGAACAACTTGACGAAGCCATTGAACGGGGATTTGACGGCATGATCGTTTACGTGGACCAGGCGGGTAAGCCGCCTGAATTTTACGCTGCCGGCTGGCATGACCGGGCCAACAAAATACCGGCCTACCCGCAGGCTTTGTTTAAGATTGCCAGCATCAGCAAGCTCTATGTAGCGGTGGCCATTACCAAATTAGCCCATGCCGGGCGATTATCCCTGGATGACCAGCTCGCTGATTATTACCCGGAGCTTGTCGGGAGAATCGAAAACGCCGAAGAAATCACCCTCCGGCAAATGGTACAGCACCGGAGTGGCATCCCTAATTTTACGGACCATCCCGGCTTTTGGTCAGATCAACCCGAGGGCAGTGACGGAGCACTTCAGTATGCCCTTGACCTGCCGGCCAACTTCAAACCAGGCGAAGGGTATGCTTATTCCAATACCAATTATCTGCTGCTGTCGGAGATCATTGAAAAAATCGTGGGGTACAACCGGCATCAGTTCCTCAGGGAGGAGATTCTTATACCTCTTGGGCTGAAGAACACCTTCGGCTCACTAAGCGAAGTAGACACTACCCAACTGATGAGTGGCTACTACGTGGGTATTGATGAGGACATGAAACTACAGAATGTGGGCATGATCGCCACTGCGGAAGATGTAGGCATATTCCTGAGAGCACTAAATGATGGCTCCCTGTTTGAGGACGGAGAACAGGCCATTTACTCCTCCATTTATGAGTACGAACATACCGGATTGGTTCCCGGCTACCAGAGCATCGCCAAATATCATGAAGACATGAACACCGTTGTCGTTCAGTTCAATAATACCACCGACTTTAATGGATATGAATGGAATTTAGCGGAGATTATGTACGGACGGGTAGTAAAAATAGTGCGTCGCAGAAAAGAATAGAAGCAAAAAGTATTACTTTTCTCTCTCAATAGATAGCCAGGCGGCTAAGATCGTGACTACAAATTGCCCGATAAGAAAAGGCTCCAATCAACTATACCAGGCTTAAATCTTAGAAAAAACAACCCCCATGAAAGACGAGGACATTTACGAAAAGGCCAACAAAAAGGTAAAAGCAAAAAAGGGATTCTTTTACCACCTTCTGGCTTATGTGCTGACCATCGGGATGCTTTATGTAATCATGCAATACGAGAACAACGGAGAAATTCTTCCCGTCCTCATTGTGGGGCTGAGTTGGGGGATCGGCCTGGCGGCGCATTACCTGACGGCTTTTGGAACGGAGAACCTTGAAATTTTTGGCATCAGCGCCAACTGGGAAGAAGAGGAGTTGGAAAAAGAGCTCGAAAAACTGAGAAGAAAGAGAGAACTAAAAGAGGAGATCAGAGCAGAGAAAGAACTGCTAGAGGAGCCCGAAGGCTTAGCCTTGAAGGATATTGTAAAAAAACCATTAGAGCGAGACGACTATGTTTAGTGGCTGACCATCAACGTTCGGCTCCACATCGTCTTTCTCAGAGCGGTAGCTTCTTGCATATAACTATGGTCCGCTATGATTTTGATTATTAGACATGATTGATCTATTGTACTCCGTTAAGCTTCCCGTCTTACATGCCTGCCGGCGGCCTACTTTTGAAGGGCAAAAGGTGCTATGTAAAGATCCAAGCTTTTGAGCGGAAAGTTTTATCTTTAATGAATAAAGCCGCCGGCTTGCGCCGTCGAGCTACTGCAGGCAGTCCATCAGGGCTGCCTGCTCTGTTTTCATGTTGTTGTTGT
>NZ_FOFB01000035.1 GCF_900110645.1 Neolewinella agarilytica | reverse complement strand
CCACTGCTTGGTCATATTCTGTATAGTTTGGCGACTTACAAAATACGACTGACAGCCTTTATATCGAAGAAATCATAATTTTAGACACGCTCTAATTTTAATGCTGCTGTAGGAGATCAGTGGGAATTAGCTCATCCTAATACTAGCGAGGTTATTGTATTAGAAGTGTTGGATGTGTTTGATAAGAGAATAAATGATGTCAATTTGGTCGGGCAACTGTTATCTTATAGTTATTCTGATTCCGGAAGAAGATTTATCGATACGGTGCTAAATTATGTAGGCAATACTTTTGGCTACATTGATCCGTTTGAGTTTATACTTAGTAGCCCTGATTCGAATGAAGGTGGTGATTTACGATGCTTTGATCATCCCAATATCGGGGTAGCCAGCTTTAATGTGGAAAGGGATTTTGCATTTGATTTTGTTTGCGAAGAATTAACTTCGACAAGTACAATAGGAACAGATACAAGGATAGGAAGGCTTGAAATTAAAAGCCTAACCTTAAACGGCTTGTTAGAGTTAGAGTGTTCAACTTGTCAGCAAGAAAAATTTGTCGTTTACGATGTTTTTGGCAGAATAATCAAGAATGGATTTCTGATGAGAGGTTATAACCAAATTTGGCTTGGAGAGAAACCAAGTGGATTCTTTTTACTTCACGTTAATGGTAGGAAGCCTGTTAAGATCGTTTCTTTAAAATAGTTGTCTAGTTTTAGTAAATATTGTTGAGTTAGCGGTGTGTCAAATGTAAGGGTGGTTTTTTTATGGAAATGGCCGTAAAACAGAGTGGAGGACTTGTCAATGACTAAATTTTCAAATAATGCTCATCTGCCCGTTTATGCTACCCAATCCCAAAACTCTGCACCCGCGTCCGCGCCCTGAACCCATTCCCCCATCAACCGTTACTTGTCTAAAACCCGCTCATGCGATTGCTGATTTGTTTTTCTGTCTTAGCTACATTGCTCATTCTGCCGGCTTCCTGCGGTAAAACGGATAACCAGCAGGGGCACAATCTTTATGACCAGCATTGTGCGAGCTGCCATTTTGAAGAGGGGGTAGGGCTACGCCAGCTGATGCCTCCATTGGCGGGTTCTGATTACTTACGGGATAAGCCCCGTGAGGTGGTGCGCGGCATCCGGTACGGAATGAAAGGAGAGATCGTGGTCAACGGTATCACCTACGACGAAGTCATGCCAGGGAACGTGGATTTGTCTGAATTTCAGATTGTCAACATTGTCAATTATATCAATCAGGCCTGGGGGAATGACTATGGCCGCATCACCGTTGAGGAAACCCGAGCCTGGCTGAAGGAATAGCGGCTAACCGACGTTGAAGGGTTTCCTGGCTCCCGAAGCGTTAATGATTATGGTAACACCGCTGGAGAGGACGGATAAATTCGTACTTTGGCACCGTCAATCTTCAGCTTCCTGAAACCTAAACTGCGGTGGCAAATATGAATAACGGACTGCTTACTCTTGCTCTTTGCTTCTTTACCGGAATCTCCAGCCTTCTGGCTGGAGGGCTGAACCCCGAATCAGGGGTAGTGTCCGTCGATCCGCCTACGATCATGATGGGACAGGTGGAAATCCTTAATCCGGATACCATCTACCTCTGTCTTGGAGATACGGTGGAGTTGATGCAAACCAATAATCTCAACGACGCCGGGCTCATCTGGAGCCCCGGAGAAGGATTTATCGACGCCCTTACCGACCCGTCTCCCCGGGTCGTTCCGGTAAACTCCCGTTACTACGTAGTAAGTGTGGGGGCGGCTGACAGCCTCGCCAGCGATAGTGTCTACATCGACGTTGACCGATTCGTAGTGCCGGAGTTAATCAACGATACCCTCATCTGTCAGGGCTACCCACTGCAGTTGATCACCAACGCGATTGATGATACCGGGAATACGGTTTACGACTGGAGCCCCGGTGATTTTCTCGATGATTCAACGGATGTGAACGCTATTTTTGTCTCTGAAGTGGGGCAAGACACTGTCTTTACGCTGGTTTCTACTTCAGAAAACGGTGTCTGCTCGGATACGCAAATGGTCCGCGTAGACCTGATTCGCAGCTCATTGGACATCCTGGCCGAAGACACCATCTTCCGCTGTCTGGGAGACGAACCTCTCGTCATCGAAGCTTCCGTAGATCCCTTTGTGGACAACGATGTTACCTGGTCTCCGCTGACGGGAGCCCTGTCCAATAACCAGGGGCCAAGCTACACGGTAGATCATGACGACAACCTGACCTACTACGTGGAAGGCGTAGTTGGTGGCTGTTTTCAGATTGATTCTGTCTACGTTCGTATTGACTCTCTGCCCGATGATATGAGCCTAACGCTCGATCCGGTTAAAGATCCTTTCTGCCAGGGAGACACCTTTACCCTCCGGTCTCCTACCTATGACGTTGGGGACTACCCCCTCATTACCCATGAGTGGATTGTGGCGCCGGGTATTGCCAGCCCGCAGGATCTGTACAATGCCGTGTTCTTTGCTTCAGACTCAGCTCTTGTGCAGCGTGTCAATGAAAGTGGTGGCTGTGGAGACACGAGCTTTATCCAGATTAACGTCATCCAGCCTCCGATCCTCGTTTTTGACCCGGCAGACCCCGTTGTTTGCCCCGGAGAGCCTTTGCAAATAACCGCTTCTTTTGCTCCGGGCGGACCAACCGGCACGCTGGAATGGGAAGACCCCATGGGGACGCTGAGCTGTGATGACTGCCTGGACCCCATCGCTACGGTAAGCCAAACGACTACCTATATGATTACGGTAACGGCGGATGGTTCAGATTGTACCTCGCCGGCAGAGTATTCCATTCAGGTAGGCACCGACCTGACCCCAGATCTGACCCAGGACCGACTCCTCTGCCTCGGCGAGTCTCGCCGACTGATCGTAGGGGGGACGGTGTTAGGCTATACCTACCGGATTACCGGCGGAGGAATCGATACCAATGACCCGAATGTAGAAGTTACCCCGACGGAAACAACTACCTACACAGTAGAAACGACCGGAGACTGTGGCGTTGTCTCAGAAGACATTACTCTTGAGATCATCAACGATTATACCCTGACGGCTGACGGCCCGGGTACGGTGTGTGGAGATGAGGACATTAGCCTGACGGCTAACCTGAGTAATAACCGGAACGGGCAGTATGTCTGGACCTTACCCGGAGGAACGGAAACCCGCTCTGGCGCTCAAATCACAGTACCTGCCGTTTCGGGAACCTACTCGGTGGTGTTTACGGACGACTTTGGCTGTGGCAGCGCTACTGCATCGACGGACGTAGCGGTGTTGGCCGATGAGCTCAACCCTGAGTTTATCTTTACTGATGTGGACGGAAACCCGATCACGGAGACTTTTCCCGGAAACCGGGTAGTTATGACGGCCCAAAATGTAGATCCGGCGCTCAATCCCGATTATTCCTGGAGCGGTAACGTACTACCACCTACGGGGACGGGGGAAAGCCTGGAAGTTCAGGTGCCTGGGATCAGTGACAATCCTCCTACTTCGGTAGCTTACACGTTGACCGTTTCCATTGATGCTGGTTGCGAAGCAGAAGTATTCAGAACCTTAGCTGTTGGTGAGTCCCGGGTGGTTATTCCGGAGGTGATTACGCCTAACGGTGATGGCACGAACGATAATTTTCGCCTTTTCTATGGTGGAGAAATTACGGATTACACCATGACGATTTTCAACCGCTGGGGACAGAAGGTATTTAGTTCCACTGACGTTGATGAAGGTTGGGATGGTACTAAAAACGGCTCTCCGCAGAATGCTGATGCGTACCTCTACATCACGAAGTTCCGTATTAACGGCGCTGAAGAAACACTCGAAGGGCAGTTCTCTTTGGTGCGGTAGCTAAGTAGGCAATCGAAAGTTTGCCGCTCTGTATTTAAACAAAGAAGCCCGTTCCGGAAATCTCCGGAACGGGCTTTTGTATTTACGTTACCCCAAAAGGTAATCAGCATTGATGATGCTTAGTAAATCGTCTCCAGGGCAACCCGGTCGTAGAAACCGAATTCACCGTCTTCACCAGAGCCAAAACAAGCCAGCATTACGGAGTTGGCATCGTAGCCGGTTGGTGTGCCGGGAATGTGAACAGCTCCGGTTGATCCGGCGGACTCGCCAGACTGACCACAGGACTGGCGGCTAAACCAGTCAGTGTGACGCAGACCCATAGAGTGACCAATCTCGTGCGTCATTACGTGCTCATTGGTGTTAGTGTCATAGTTCTGCATTCCAGCGTAAATCTGAACCCATTTGTAAGGACTGCCACCGGAAGGGAACCCGGCACTGCCGCCGGCTCCACTGTTGTTGAAGTTCCGGTAAACGACAATGTCAGCGTTTGTTGCAGCCCGGAAACTCAGGGTGAAGGTCTTATTTGTGTTCAGTGCATTATAGTTGTTGATGGCCCACTGCAGAGCAGTTCTCATTTTGCTGGTCAAGGCATAGTTGCCACCGGTGTAACCGATAACGGAGATGTTGTTGTCGCTTACCAGATTGTTGGTGCGGTATTGCTTTTCCATAGCCGCGTCGAAGCCCTGGAAGGTGGTCAGTTCGTCCTTAGTCAGTTCAATGTCGCCACCAACGAGGTAGCGGGTTTCCGTCGTGCCGTCAGGACGAGTGATTTGCACTCGCTCGGCGTCAAAGTAGTCTTCGGAGGTGGCTTCGGCGTGCTCTTCTAAAGCGCCGGCAAAGTCAACCTCGGGAAGGCCGGTGTGACCGTCTTCGTCATGGTCATGGATGAAGGCAAAGTCAGTGGTTGGTGCTTCCTCTACAGAGATAGCTTGCTGGTCCTCAGTACAGCTGGTGAATACGAAGAGGCCGCAAATGGCGGCGAGAAATAAAGATGGTTTCATTAGTACATGATAAATGGTGAATATAATAGACTGGCTTATTGGCATAGTAATCCCGTCAGAGCGGTCGTGTCGTCGTCGACGGATGGAAATCCACGGCACGGAAAATACTCGTCAGGTCTCACCACGACAGGTGAGCCAGATTTAGCAGCGATGTTGTTTGTTCGAATGTTGGTTTACCAACTGAATACCTAATTAAGGAGCAGTTGGCAGAAAAAGCGTGTTCAAAAAAACGGTCGTATTGGAATGTAGCTTGTGGACCGTATATAAAATTGTCGGCTGCAAGTTACAATCATAGTTCAAAAATGCAAATATTTTGTCGAAAAAATATTTAGCAAGGAAAATAAACGGATTTAGCTTGTTAGAACACTTAAGCGCTTGCTTGTGCAGCTTTATGCCAAATATTATTTTTACCCCTTTGTCGTGGAGCTGTTTAGCCATCGGATTTAAGGTCCCCGGAATTCACCGGGGTTTGGGATCTCTCAGTCCTGATTTAGAGAATCATTCCACGCTTTACCCACTTCCGGTTTAGTACTTCGGTAAGCTCTGCAGGGGCGCGGCCGCAGGTGCAGAGCATTCTTTGTAAGAGCAATGAAGAAGAAGCTTAGATGCTGAGAGAAGGCCAAAGTCTCTGCTCTGGATAGGAATCTTTGCATCCTGCGTTTGCGCACCCTGCTCCGCTGGCCTCCTCAGATTTTTTTCGCTGCGGGCGATCATCTGCCCCTTTTAACTCGTTCCAGTATAAAATCCCACTCCTTATGCCCATTCTGTCACTTCTCATCGGATACTTTTTTCCCAGATTTATGATTGTTGTCCTCTACCTCTTTACGGGATGGTGGAAGACTGCCTTTGATGGTATTTTATGGCCGATTCTGGGCTTTTTCTTTATGCCGCTAACGGTACTCTGGTATGGCATTTCTGAGCATTACTTTCCGGGGTCTGTTCAGACCGTTGGCTTAGTTATTGCGGTACTGCTTGACCTGGGGCTGATCGGTAATGGTGCCAGAAGAAAAAAATGATCCATCCTGGATGGTACGATAAGCTCTTACTGGTTCCCCTTGGGTATTCAACGGGGTCTTTTCGGGGTAAAACCTATGGACTAAGCCACCGCTCCTTTAACGGAGGCCGTAGCCATAAGCTCTTCGCCGAAGAGCTGGGCGGAGCTGATTTCATTAGTTTGAATCTATACAAAACCCGGGCCGGGCTGCAGTTGAAGCCTTGCGAAATGCCCGAAGAAAAAGTGATTGATTTTCTGGAGGCGCTAGAGCTAACCGGGCGCTAAGCCATCTATTTCCGATCTTCGCCTTACGATGCGTTTGCTGCAAATCCTCTTGCTACTCTGCTTACTGCTACCCTTGCTCTTTTTTGGCCGGGTAGGGGAGAAGCTGTCCAACCACCGGCCGGTGGCCGGGCCGGAGTGGTCATGGGCTGACTGGTGGTCGGGGGACTTCCAGGCCGGCGCTGCGCGCCGGCTCAACGAACAGTTCGGTGCCCGCAACACCCTCGTTCGCTGGAATAACCAAAAGGAGTACAGCATCTTCAACCACCCAACGGCTCGTGATGTGGTGATTGGCAAAAACGATTACCTCTTTGAAGATACCTACCTGGAAGCCGCTACGGGAGGCAATTATCAGGGCGTAAGGCATTTTGATGAGTTGGGCGGAAGACTTAACCGCGTGCGCGACTCCCTGGCTGAGATGAACGTCGACCTGCTGGTAGTGATGGCCGCCGGCAAAGGGACTTACTTTCCGGAGTACCACCCGGAACCCTACGCCAGCCGCCCGCCCGCCCGCACGAATGAAGAAGAACTCCTCCGGGTTCTCCGGGAGCAGAATATTGACTTCCTCGACCTGAACAACTGGTTTCGCCGCCTGAAATCCACCACGCCCTATCCTTTGTTCCCCAAGCTGGGTATTCACTGGAGTAAGTACGGGCAGTATCTGGTCATGGACTCCCTGATCAATTACCTGGAGGCCAGCCGCCAGATCGATATGCCGGACCTGGTGCTGGATTCGCTGGAAATCAGCGCAGAGCAACGGGGTAGCGAAGCGGATATCTACCGGGGAATGAACCTGCCCGGCGAGCCAGTCGGCTACCCTTTGGCGTACCCCCACTGGCGAGTGGAGCATCCGGAAAAAACACAGCCCAAAGTGCTGGTCATCGGGGATAGCTTCTACTGGAACATGTACCTCCACCAGGGCTTTAGCGACAAGTTCTTCCACGGAGGGGACTTCTGGTATTACTTCAACCGGGTTATGCGGGGTGGGCAGGATGCCGGCCCCGCTTCGGAACTCGACCTGAGATATGAGCTGGCGAAGTACGACCTGGTGATCTTGTGGGAAACGGAGTCTCATTATCACCGACTGTCAAACGGCTTCCTGAAAGCGGCCTTGAAGGCCTTCGCTACGCCCGCGGATCCGGCGGTAGCGCAAAGAGAGTTGCTTGAAATCGTGGAAGAGATCCGGGCCAAACCGGAATGGCTGGCTTACATGAAGGAAAAGGCAACAGCAAGGAATCAACCGCTGGATACGGTAATCTGGCGGGAAGCCCGGTATGTGTTGGATCGGCGGGAATAGATACTCAGAACCGGAAATAGATAAAGGGGTTGAAGCCCTGTCCGGTAATCACCGCACAGGCAAAGGCGTAGGTGAACAGACTAATCACCAGGTAGGGGAGGGCGGTGCGCCAATCCGTGAATGCCTTTGGGTATAAGAGGCCTTCTATTTTTCTGCCTGCAGCCGTCAGCACGGCCCCGCTGGCGATCAGGCTAACGCCAAGGGTCCACCAAAACTTGGCGCTGGTGGCCGGCAGGCCCGTCCAGGCTCCCCCAAACATCGCGGAGAGATAATCCGTCGCTTCACTGAAGGTTTCCATCCGAAAAAAGACCCAGCCGATAATAACGATGAAGCAGGTTAGCACGGCTGCTGGGAAACGGCCCATCCGCTCGGTCCATTTAGCGAGGAAGAGTCGGTCCAGGATGAGGAAAGTGCCGTGGAAAGCTCCCCAGATGACAAAGTTCCAGGATGCTCCGTGCCAGAGGCCGGAGAGTAGAAACACAACCCAAAGGTTGAAATAAAGCCGCGCTTTACTGCTCACCCGGTTACCGCCCAGCGGGATGTAGAGATAGTCTCTCATCCAACGGCCGAGGGTAATGTGCCAGCGCCGCCAGAAGTCGGTGATGTTGGTCGCGACGTAAGGGCTGTTGAAATTTTCGGGGAACCGAAAGCCCATCATTCGACCCAGGCCAATGGCCATATCGGAATAGCCGGCAAAGTCAAAGTATATCTGCCCGGCATAGGCGATGGCACCGAGCCAGGCGGTGGCCATGTCGGGGGAGGCGTCCAGGCCGAAAATCCGGTCGGCTTCCGCGCCAAGTACGTTGGCGATGAAGACCTTTTTGGCCAGTCCGAGGGTAAAGCGAACAAAACCGATGAGTTGATCTTCGGGCAGGGTGACCCGTTCCCGTAGTTGAGCCGCCACTTCCTGAAAGCGGACGATCGGGCCGGCAATCATCTGCGGGAAGGAGAGAATGTATACGAGGTAATCGCTTACCTTTTCGAGGGGCTCCATCTCGCGGCGGTAGACATCGATGGAGTACGTCAGGGTCTGAAAAGTGTAAAAGCTGATGCCGATGGGTAGGGCGACGGAGGTCCAGGCGATGGCGTTGATTCCAGCTGCCGTAAGGGCAGCGTTGACATTATCCACAAAGAAGTTGGCGTACTTAAAGTAGGCCAGTAATCCGATATTCATACCCAGGGAAAGGAGTAACCAACTTTTCCGCTTTTGGGGCGCGGACGCAAGGTGCAAGGAACGGACGAGGTAAAAGTCGATGATCGTCGAGGCCACTAAGACGAAAACGAAGACGGGGGCTCCCCAGGCGTAAAACAAGGTTGAAAAAGCAAGGAGTACGGCATTCTTCGCCCTGGCGGGTACCAGTGTGTATACCAGTAGGAAAACGGGTAGAAAGTAAAGCAGGAAGAGGATGGAGGAGAAAACCACGGGGTGAAAATAGGGCTTTGAATCCGGTCATCACGCGCTCCTGCGCGTGAACGGGCTAAGCATGCTCCCGCCATGCGTGCTGATAGTTCGGTTAGCCTCGTCGCGCCGGAGCGAGATGAGTCCGTACACGCGCTGGAGCGCGTGGAAGCCAGGTAAATCTTCTTTGCTCATTAACTCACCCCTGCACCCGCGTTCGCGCCCCAAAACCATCCCATCGCCGGTTTATATCAGCCAGACAGGACATAGTGTCATTTCGCCCTTAACATATCTTAATTTCCTTTAAATTATTGGTAAGCATCCTCGGGCAAATCAGGTCGTATTTTAGTGTAAACAAAGGAGATAACAGGTCTCGCCCCTGCTTCCTTTATCGTGACACACCTTAAATGTATTGATTATGAAAACGCATAGCCCCATTCAAATTTTTGCTTTCCTGGCCATCTTGTTACTGATGATGCCTTCTTGTAAGTCTGTGGACAACCTGATAGAATCCGGTAACTACGAAGAAACCATCGCCCTGGCGCAGCGCCGCCTGACCGGTAAGCAGAAAAAGAACCCTAAGTACGTGGCCGCACTGGAAGATGCTTTCAATCGCCTGACGGCAGAAGACATGGCTAAAGCCCGCCGTATGAGCGAAAGTGGAAACACTGACTGGGCGCGGGTGCATAGTCTTTACAGCACGATGCAGCGCCGTCAGGATGCCCTGCGGCCCCTGCTGCCGCTGGTGGATAAGAACGGGTACCAGGCTGAATTCCGTTTCGTTCGTCTTGAGGGACTAATGACGGAGGCCGCTGAAAAGGCTGCTAACCAGTACTACAGCGAAGCGAGTGAGCTCCTGGCTGCCGGCCGGGCCGGCGACAAAGCCGCTGCCCGCCAGGCTTACAGTACCTTCAATCAAATCAATCGTTTCCGTAGCAACTACCGCAATGCTAACGTATTGGCGCTCGAAGCCGAAGAACTCGGCCGGGTGTACATCGCCGTTAGCATGGCTAATGAATCGGGTGGCTACCTCCCCCGTGGTTTTGAGCAGGAGCTTCTCCGCGTACGTACTTCCGACATGAATGATCGTTGGAGAACGTATGACTTCAACGCCGTAGCGGGAAGAGACTATGACTATAACGCCCGCATCGTTATCCGTAACATCCAGGTGAGCCCCGAGCGCATTTCTGAGCGTTCTTACATCGACGAGCAGGAAATCAATGATGGAACGGAGTACGTACTTGACGCTAACGGCAATGTCGCCAAGGATTCCCTGGGGAACGACATCACCCGTGTACGCCGGATTACCGTTCGTGCTGATATCACGGAAGTCTTGCAGACCAAGTCCGCCATCGTTAGTGGTAGCCTCGTGCTCTACGATAACGTGAACCGCCGCATTGTTGATGAAGAGGAACTGACGGCGGAAGCGATCTTTGAAAACTACGCCAGTACCTTCCGGGGAGACCGCCGGGCGCTTAGCAGCAGTACGCGTCGCCGGATTGGCAACCGCCCGGTACAGTTCCCTTCCAACGAGGCACTGATCCTGGACGCTGCCGAAGTGCTTAAACCACAATTACAGGACCGGTTAGCGAATAGCTATCGGACCATTTGAAACTGATTTTTGAAAGTCATCTTTTATTTGAAACCCGGTCGGCATTATGTCGGCCGGGTTTTTTCTTTTGGTCAGACCGATGGCTTGCTCTTCGAGGAAACAATCGTCTCCACAACGTTAGCTACCAGTTTGCCGGTCATGCCATCCTGATCAAAAACAGGGTTGAATTCTGCAATGTCAATGCTGGCCACTTTCCCGGTTGCCAGGGCCGCCGTCAGTGTCGGAAAGAAAAAAGGAGGAAGGTATCCTATAGGAGATGGGGCACTCACTCCGGGCGCAACGGCAGATGAAAAGCCGTCCATGTCGATGGTGATATAGATATGGTCAAATCTTTCCGTAAAGGTGATTATGCGTTCAATGACGGCTTTACGAAAATCGGTGTTGATGCAGCAATGCAAATTCAACACATAGTCTACCCGGTAAGACTCAGCGGTGTTAAAAAGTGAGGGAGGGTTGGCCGATCGTTGAATGCCAACGGCCAGATAGCCTACCCCTTCGTTTTCTTTCAGAATCTGGTTGAAGGGAGTGCCCGAAGTAGGACCGTCAAGAGGCTCTCGTAAGTCAAAATGAGCATCAAAGTTGATGATGCCAATGCGGCCTTTGGTTGCGGAACGGATACCATTAAAGTGCCCGTAAGCAATGTCATGGCCGCCACCAATGACGATCGGGAATATGCCCGCTTTAATCAATTCTGAAATAGAAAAAGAGAGCGTTTTTTGCGTGGATTCAAGATCGCCGGACGGGCAAATCACATTACCCGCATCCGCTATCCGTTTCCCTCCGAGATGGTTAGCGAGTTTCCCCATTTGTTTGCGGGCCGCCTCCGGACCTTTAGCAGTGCCAGGTCTGCCCTGGTTTCTTCTCACTCCTTCTTCACAGGCATAGCCAAGGAGCGCGATATCCGGTAAGTCGGTTTTTTGAAATGGCTGACGGATATCCAGCATTTCTATGCACTGATACCAATATTCATTCCCCAGGCTGGGGTCGGTTTTTCTTCCTGTCCAGAGATCAGGTATGGGCGGAGAATAATTACTTTTCTGCATACTATGGGTAAAGTTAACACCAAGCGCCGTAACGATTATTGCTCGATCACCTGTTGGATTAACGGTGAGCCAAACCGGTACCCAAAGGAAGAAACGGACACATTTCGTTTAGTCAAGATAAGGTTTGTCCTCTTTCCTACGGTAATGGAGCCTGTTTCGGAGGATAAGCCCATGGCATAGGCTCCATTCAGGGTGGCTGCATTGATGGCTTCTTCCGGGGTGAGTTTCATTTTGTTACAGGCCAGGGCAACCACCAGATTCATGTTTCCTGAAGGCGCAGAGCCCGGGTTGAAATCCGTAGCCAGTGCAAGGGGCAGGCCTGCATCAATTAGCGTTCGCCCGGGGGTGTAAGGAATGCCCAGAAAAAAAGAACAGCCCGGCAGGGCGACGGGCATGGTCTTACTCCCGGCTAATGCCCTTACGTCCACAGGGTCAAGTTCTTCCAGATGATCCACCGATAGGGCCCCATGACGAACGGCAGCGGCAACGCCGCCAAAAGCATTAAACTGGTTTACATGGATTTTGGCCGGCAGGCCATACCTGGCGCCCGCCTCCATCAGCAGTTCTGTATCCTGAATGTCGAAGTAACCTTTTTCACAGAAGACATCGATGTAATCTGCCAATCCGTCGCCAGCGACGCGCGGCAGCATCTCGTCAATGACCAGCTGGAGGTAGGCTGCCTTATCGTCCTTGTATCTGGTGGGCAGAGCATGAGCCGCCAGAAAAGTGGCCCGAATCGGAATCGGCGCTTCTTCCTTTAGCCGGCGGATAACCCGCAGCATCTTAAGTTCTCCCTCCAGGGTAAGTCCATAGCCAGACTTGATCTCCAGCGCACCGGTGCCGAGGCTGATTACTTCCTGCAGCCGGAGCTTGCTCTGTTGGTAGATCTCTTCTTCCGGCGTCTCATTCAGTAGTTGAGCGGAGTTAACGATGCCTCCGCCTCGTGCAGCGACCTGCTCATAGGTTAGCCCGTTCAGCCGGTCCATCCATTCGGATTCCCGGTTGCCGGCGTAGACGAGGTGAGAGTGGCTGTCGCACCAGGCGGGCATCAGTATCCGGTCCGTACAATCCAGGGTCTCCTCGTGATGGCCTTGCGGACATTCACTCATCGGGCCGAAGGCTTTGATCCGGCCGTTTTGAGTTAGTAGCCAGGCATCTTTTAGTTCGGGGAGTACCCGCATGTCGGTACCCGCAACCCATTGCTGGCTGGCGGGGCGAATTTGAAGGAGATGGGCATTTTGGTAGAGCATGGGGGAGTTTTTCCCCGGACTACGCGGACTGCTACGCAGCCCCGCTTCGTCCGGGGTTAAGGATGTTTGACCCCTTCGGGGTCAGTGGAGGAGTGCTTCATCTACAATATTAGCCAAGGTTACCACCAGGCCCGGTGTCCGCTCCATTTCCCGTTCGATGGCGAAGCGGGCTTCGGGGTTGCGGGCCCAGGCACGGCGGGCAATGCCGTTATTGACGTCGAAGAAGAGCATGTTTTTGAGTCGCCGTTCGGCGTCAGCGGAGCCGTCGAGCAATAGGCCAAAGCCGCCGTTGATGACTTCGCCCCAGCCGACGCCGCCGCCATTGTGGATGCTGACCCAGCTGGCTCCGCGGAAGCTATCGCCGATGACGTTGTGGATGGCCATGTCGGCGGTAAATTTACTGCCGTCGTAGATGTTGCTCGTTTCCCGGTAGGGGCTGTCGGTACCGCTTACGTCGTGATGATCGCGACCCAGAATGACGGGGCCGAGGCGGCCTTCAGCGATGGCCTGGTTAAAGGCCAGGGCGATGGCGGCCCGGCCTTCGGCGTCTGCGTAAAGGATGCGGGCCTGGCTGCCAACGACGAGCTGATGACGGCCGGCGTCCCGAATCCAGGTGATGTTGTCTTCCAGTTGCTGGCGAATTTCTTTGGGCGCAGTACGCAGGATGCCTTGCAGGGTTTCCAGCGCAAGGGAATCCGTGAGGGCCAGGTCCTCCGCTTTCCCCGATGCACAAACCCAACGGAACGGTCCAAAGCCGAAATCAAAGCACATGGGCCCAAGGATATCCTGCACGTAAGAAGGGTAGCGGAAAGTGTTTTCTTTCCCTTCGGCCATTACGTGCGCTCCTGCACGGGACGCTTCCAGCAGAAAGGCATTGCCATAATCGAAGAAATAAGTGCCCCGGCCGGTGTGGGCGTTGACCGCCCTGGCATGCAGCCGAAGGGAGGTTTGAACTGCCACCTTGAATGCTTTCGGATCAGAAGACATCAGGCGGTTAGCTTCCTCGAAGCTCATGCCGGCGGGGTAATACCCGCCAGACCAGGGGTTGTGCAGAGAAGTCTGATCAGAGCCGACGTGGATGAAGATGTCTTCGGCGTAGAAGCGTTCCCATACGTCAACAACGTTGCCGAGGTAAGCGATGGACACTGCTTCTTTAGCTTCCATTGCATCCTGCGTGCGCGCCACCAGATCGTCTAAGTTGTCGACCAGCACGTCCACCCAACCCTGCTCATGACGCTTACGGGCTGCTGCCGGGTTAACTTCCGCGCAGACCGTAATGCAACCTGCGATGTTGCCCGCTTTGGGCTGAGCACCACTCATGCCTCCAAGACCGGCCGTCAGGAAAATCTTGCCCGCAGGTGTCTCCCCCTCCGGCAATATCTTGCGGAAAGCATTCATGACCGTAATGGTAGTGCCGTGCACAATCCCCTGCGGACCGATGTACATATACGAGCCGGCGGTCATCTGTCCGTACTGCGTTACCCCCAGTGCATTATACTTTTCCCAGTCGTCGGGCTTCGAGTAATTCGGGATCATCATGCCGTTGGTGATGACTACTCTCGGCGCATCCGGCGAACTTGGGAAGAGCCCCATAGGGTGCCCGGAGTACATATGCAGCGATTGCTCGTCGGTCATCATCGCCAGGTATTTCATGGTCAGCAGATACTGCGCCCAATTCTGAAATACGGCCCCGTTACCCCCGTAGGTAATCAACTCCTCCGGATGTTGTGCTACGGCCGGGTCGAGGTTATTCTGGATCATCAGCATGATGCCGCGAGCCGTCATGGATTCTCCCGGATATTCGTCAATCGGACGGGCATGAATGGGATAATCAGGCTTGAAGCGGTGCATGTAGATACGGCCATAATTTCGTAGCTCGGCGGCGAACTCGGCGGCAAGTTCCGCGTGCCATTCGGCCGGAAAATACCGTAGCGCATTCTTTAACGCCAGCCGCTTTTCCTCATCGCTCAGCATGTCTTTGCGGCGGGGTGCCCGGTTGGCGTTTGCCGGGATGCTGCGGGCGGGCGGGAGGGTGGGGGGGATGCCTTGGGTGATGAGGGCCTGGAAGGTCATGATTAAATCTTTCGGATTAGGATTGCCGTGTGATTGTTTTACCGGCTAAAGCCGGTGCTGTGGCACGAAGCTCTGCGAGCTATGTCGTAAAAAAGGTGCGGTTGGAAACCATCTCCACCATCCCCCAAATATCATCCTTCAGCAATCGGTCGTCATCCAGATGATCGACCTGCTGCCGGATGAGGGCATGGTTTTTTTCCAGAATGTCGGAGAACTTATGCGGCCGTCGGAAGTCCATCGCCTGGGCAGCGTACATTAACTCAATGGCGAGAATCTTCTCCAGGTTTCCGAGGATCTGGTTGAAGCGTCGGCCAGAGATACTACCCATGGACACGTGGTCTTCCTGCCCGAGGGACGTCGGGATGCTGTCGGCAGAAGCGGGGAAGCAGAGCGATTTATTTTCCGTCACCAGGGCAGCGGTAGTGTATTGCGGGATCATAAAACCAGAGTTGAGCCCACCGCTTTTGGTCAGTAAGCGGGGAAGACCATACTTTCCCTCCAGCAAGAGATAGCAACGACGATCAGAGATATTGCCCAGTTCGGCGGTGGCCAGTGAGCAATAGTCGAGGGCCATAGCCAGCGGTTGCCCGTGGAAATTGCCGCCGGAAATAGCCTCCTCGTCGCTTAAGATAACGGGGTTGTCAGTAACGGCATTGAGCTCTACCTCAGTTAATTGTGTAAGGTGAAGGAAGGCATTACGCGAAGCGCCGTGCACCTGAGGCATGCAGCGCAGAGAATAAGGGTCCTGCACCCGGCTACAGGCCGCGTGAGAGGCCATATTTTCTGACCCCGCCAGAAAATGACGGATGCGTCTGGCTACTTCCAAACTGCCGGCATAGGGGCGAAGCTCGTGTAGCTCCGCGCGAAAGGGCGCGGCGGAGCCCTGATAACCTTCCAGGCTCATGGCACCAGCCAAATCTGCCAGGTTGAGGAGGTAAGCCATTTGATCCAGCCCAAGAACGGCATGTGCCAGGATGAACTGGGTGCCATTAATCAGGGCGAGGCCCTCTTTGGCTTGAAGCTCCAGGGGCTCGAGGCCGTGCTCTTGCAACAGCTCTTTGGCCGGGCGGTGAGTGTTACCCTGCCAGAACGAACCCTCCCCAATGAGCGGAAGGAAGAGGTGGGAAAGCGGAGCAAGGTCGCCTGAAGCGCCAACGGAGCCCTGCTCAGGAACTACCGGGAGTAAGTCCTGGTCCAGAAAGAAGAGCAAACGCTCAATGACCTCCACCCGGATACCAGAGTGCCCTCTGGCCAGGGCGTGAATCTTGCAGATCATCATTAGCCTGGACAGCTTAGGATCAATGGCCTTCCCCACGCCAACGGCATGGGTAATCAGCAGGTTTTTCTGCAGTAAGCTGGTCTCCTCCGGCGAAATCTGCGTATCGCAAAGTGGCCCGAAACCAGTATTGATACCGTAAACAGCCCGGTCACCCGCCGCCATTTTTTCAACACTGCGGCGAGAACGGTTGACCTGCCTGTGGGCTGCTTCAGAGAGCACGCCGGTCTCCTCGCCACGTAGCAAGGCCATGGCGGTAGGTACGGTTAGCTGATCAAGACCGAATTGAAACATAGCCAGAAGTATTCCTTGTCAAGGTAAAGCCCAAAGATGCTCTTTCAACTAATGCTCTGCAAGACTATCTTTAGGCTTTATTGATGCTTAATAATTATCAATGGAGTTGCGCCATTTACGCTATTTCGCCACGGTTGCCGAGGAGTTGCATTTTCGCAAAGCGGCGGAGAGACTGTTCATCGCCCAACCAGGTCTTAGCCGACAGATCCGACAGTTGGAGCAGGAGCTCGGGCTGGAGCTGTTTGTTCGCCATAATCGTAAGGTGGAGCTAACGGCCGCCGGCCGTTATTTCCAGCAGCGGGTAAACGAAATATTACGTGACCTGGAAGGAGCCATCACCAACGTTAAACTCATCGCTGATGGTTTGCGTGGCGAGCTGCGGGTTGGTTACATTGGCTCTGCGATGCAGCGAGCTATTCCGGATTTGATGCTGTCCGTCAATCGGGACTACCCCGATATCCGCTTCGTGCTGCGGGAAATGGACAACCCACAGCAGCTGGAGGCTTTGCTTCAGGGAGAGATTGACCTGGGCTTTGTGCGGATGGAACGAGTGCCGCCACCGCTGGCGACAAAGACGCTATTGGAAGACACCTTCTCTCTGGTGCTGCCGGAGCAGCACCCGGTAACGAGTGAGAACTTTAAGGACCTGAAGCAACTAAAAGAAGAGCCGTTTATCCTCTTCGAACCTTCCTACAGCGAGAGTTATTATCAGAACGTAATGCGTTTGTTCGACGCGGCGGGCTTTTCACCGAAGCTGTCTCACAGTACCGTCAATGCCAGTTCGATTTATCGATTAGTCTCGGCAGGCTTTGGCCTGTCCATCGTTCCCACCGTACTGAGTGAAGGCTATGATATGCGGGTGAAGTTCATTGAGCTGACGGCATCAGCGGAACGGACCAGCCTGCGGATGGTATGGAATGAAGAACGGAAAAATCCATTGCTGGAAAAGATTGGGGTTGGGTAGGCCTGACCACCACGCGCAGGAGCGCGTGCTGGCCGGCAAAACACTGCACCTGCGTCCGCGCCACCTTTTTTTGGGCGCTGCCGCAGGTGCAATGGAAGAAGCTTTAAAAGCAGTGGCACTACCTCCGCAGCACAACCTTATGTGTTTCGGTTGCCAGCCCGTCCAGCACCGTCAGCAGGTAAAGGCCTTCAGGTAGGTTAGTGGCATTGATGGTCAGGTTAACCGCTCCCTGACTAAGCGTACTTTCCTGCAGCAAACGCCCGTCGGAAGAAAAGAGCCGGAATTGCAGGTCGTCCGAATAGGCCTGCTCCAGCCGAACGTTGAGCAAGCCTTCGCTGGGGTTGGGGAAGAGGGTGATCTCTGCTCCCAGGAGTGGGATGAACCTCGTGCTAACGATTCCATTCACGTTCTCCGCGTTAAAGGTCGGCGTCATGTCCAGGAAGCCTCCCGTCCCGTTCGCAAAGCGACCGTGGGAAATGTCAGCTGACTGATCAAGGTAGGTTACCGAGTCAATGAGCGCCGTGTCGGCATCTGCCAGGATGACCGTCTCCCCTCCGGCGGAGAGTTTGAAGTCGGCGTGCAGGCCCTCCTGGTCAAGGTCCTCATCCGCCCAGATAATCAGGTAACCGTTAGCCTCGATCGAGCTACCGTCAGGGAAGGCCCATTTGGTGGGGTTTTCTATGTCATCAGACAGGAAGAACCCGTCCAGCGTAATACTTGAATTGGAGTTGTTGTAGAGCTCAATCCAGTCGTCGAAGTCACCATCCTGATCTGAAGCGGTGGCATCATTGGAGGCCATGAACTCATTGACGACCAGCTCTCCGGCCAGTGGGCTGGTGCTGAAGGTCGGGTCAACGGGGTCAGTGGTGCCTTCGGTGTTTTCCGCGTTGAAAGTAGGCGTCATGTCCTGGAAGCTACCCGTGCCGTTGGGGAAGCGACCGTGAGAAATGTCGGTCGACTGGTCAACGTAGGTCACGGTGTCAATGAGCGAGGTGTCAGCATCGAACAAAAGAACCATCTCTCCGCCGGCAGAGAGTTTAAAGTCAGCGTGTAGACCGTCCTGTTCGAGGTCTTCGTCGGCCCAGATGATGAGGTAGCCATTACCGTCAATGGAGCTGCCGGCAGGGAAGGCCCATTTGGTGGGTTCTTCGATGTCATCGGAAAGAAAGAATCCATCAAGGGAAATACTCGAGCTGCTATTGTTGTAAAGTTCGATCCAGTCATCTGCGTCGCCATCCTGATCGACCGCCGTGGTATCGTTGGAGGCCATGAACTCATTGACGACCAGGTCTCCGGCCAGCGGGCTGGTACTGAAGGTTGGGTCATCAGGGTTGGTGGTGCCATCCGTGTTCTCCGCATTGAAGGTAGTGGTCGTCATTTCGCGAAAACTTCCCGTTCCGTTGGGGAAACGACCGTAGGAGACGTCGGTGGTTTGTTCGGGGTAAGTCAGGGAGTCAACGATGGCGCCATTTGCGTCGATGAGCACAACTTCTTCGCCTCCGGAGGAGAGCTTAAAGTCAGCGTGCAGGCCGTCCTGTTCCAGGTCTTCATCGGCCCAGATGATGAGGTAGTCATTAGCGGCAATGGTACTGCCGTCAGGGAAAGCCCATTTAGTGAGGTTGCCAGCATCGTCTGAAAGATGAAAGCCGTCGAGAGAAATGCTGGCGCCGGTATTATTATAGAGTTCGATCCAGTCGTCAAAATCGCCGTCCTGATCCGCCTGGGTCAGGTCGTTGGAGGCCATGAACTCGTTGATGACCAGGTCTCCGATCAGGCTGCTGGTGTTGCTGGCCACGATTTCGTAGAATTCGTGCTCCGCCCGCTGGGGAGAGAATTTTCCGATGCCATCGTTTTCTGCGTAGAGGTAATATTCCGTTTGTATGCTGGCCGGAACGAAGCTGACCCCGAATACACCGTCGCCCGCAGCCCCATCGCCGTGGGCACCGTCGTCAAACATCTCAATGGTCTCAAAGGGAGCACCGCTGACGCTCCGCAGGTTCAGGTAAGCACGCAGGGCATCCGTAATGGTTGCCGTAATGGTCAGCGCTTCACCAACAGCGGGAGAGCTGCCGGACAGTGCAAGGTTGCTGATCGCAGGCTCCGCTTGGGTGAAGTCGCTCAGGCCCAGGAGATAATCAGACCGTGCGTCCATAAGGTTGGTAATGCCCGGTGTGCTGCTGCGGCGTTCAACGATGTCATTGGTCAGGTTACTCACAAAGTTGTTGTAGGTGAAGAACTTGTTGTTATCCGCCTGAACGGCTGCGTCTATTGTCGTTCGCAACATAAGGGCCATGTCTTCGTATGCGCCGTTTGCAAAATTTTCCTCCAGCATCGTTTTAACGTGCGCCAGGTACTTACGCTTGTACTGTGGTACGGAGAGTAACTTGCTGATAAGCGGGAAAGAAGCATCGTTTTCGTGCAGCAGATGGCTCAACTGTGCTTTTTGGGCGGTACTGTTTAAGCGAATACCGCCGCCAGCGTCGCTGAATACGCCCAGGGATTCGTTGAGGTCCCAGACGGTAGGGAGGAAGCGGCCGTTGTCGTCGCGGTAGAGGTAATAGTTTTGGGCATAGGTGCCGATATAACTGTCCAGATTGACCAGCACGTTATCGAAGGCAAGCATCCAGAGCACGCGGTCTACATCCAGAATCTGCTCAATGTCGTTTACGTGATTGTTGAGGGTGTCACAGAGGTCGATGAGCTCCGACCAGCCGAAGTCAGATTTTAGCTCGTAGGCAGCATAGTAGGCGGAGCTGTCTTCGCCACGGTATTGCAGGTCAGGTACAACCGTAGTTCCCTGTCCGGCACCGGCGGGCGGGTTACATTTAATGCGGGCATTTTCTTTCGAGCCGTAGTATTTGTCAACAAACTTTCTCGAAATTGCTTCCGAATTACTGTAAAGGCCCATCAGGTTGCCATTTACGTATACATTGGCGTAGTTCGATAGCGGTGCGTCCATATATTGGCGTAGCACCTGATAGGAGAGTACTTCACGGATGAAGGATGGGTCTTTTGCCACATTACTCAGCTTAATGTCCGTATAGCCATCATAAATATGGTCTTTATAGGTGTCCAGCTCAATGTGAAAGGGGTTCTTTGTCTGGTTGGCATTGTAAGTGCTATTGCCTTTATACTTAACACCAACGCTGTCAAATACCTCACCATTAATCGTCACACTTTGCGCCAGGATGTAATCGCTGGTACTGGCATAGGCCTGATCCAGCAACTGGTCCCAGTTGCTTTCCGCAAAAGTGATTTCTATGGTTTGGATGGTCTCCAGATCGTAGAAACTCTGGGCTTGGATGCTTACCGTCAAAGAGAAGGTAAGAAGAAGTAAAAACTGTTTCATAGTTAGAATGGTGGGTGGATTTTGGGTTGGACGCCGCAGGTCCGTAAAATCCTTCGTGGGCAGACAGATTATTTTCGAAGAGCAAGTCATTGCAGAGAGTAAATAAAAAAGAGGGCAAAAGCCGAGCGGTTGATCGCCTGACTTCTGCCCTCAAAAATAATCCTGCTTCAATTCAATCCCTAGTGGGTGAATTCACAATTACCTGACCGTTATTCCTTGTCTTTTCGCACCGTGACTTCGTCGCTGAAATCCTCATTTAGCTATGGCTAAATTCCGGTTTCAGCGCCTCGCCACGGCACGAAAATCCCACGGACTAAACGGCCAGACAATTATGAACTCACCCACTAGATCCTAGCGGGCGTTCTGCCGCAGCCTCAGGTCATTTACACCGTCGGCTATTTCGTAACCCAGGCGCAGGCCCTCAACACAGTCCATGCGGATATGGACCCCGAGCGGAATACGGGAAAAGGCGTTTTCCTCGGCCAGCTGTTCGAAACTGTCAAATGTTCTGGGGGCTCCCCGGAACTCCTCTCGTCCTTCGTGGGAACGATCGGTAAAATTGGTGCGGTTACCGAAAGTTTCAATGAAAATCCCGCCCGCTGCAGAAGCAAAAGCGGAATGGCCGGAAGGGTAGCCCGGAAAGCCGGGGTTCGGCCAGAAAACAAGGCGAAAGAGGTTAGTCTGGTAGTCCGGGTCAACGAAATCTCTCAGGTATACACTAGGCCGCATAACCATGTGTTGATATTTATACTTCCAGGCGGCAACGGCAGCATCGTTGAGCGAAAATCCAATTCTGGCCATTAGCTCCAGTGATTCCGCTAAACTCAGGTCATATTGGTCAATCAGTTGGTTGGCGATAGAGATCTGACGTACCGGAGGGCTCATCATCAGGTTCTCCACGTCATCACTCCAGAATTCTGCAATCCAAAGCTGTTCACCGTCTTCCTCCCGGGCATCGTTGTTTACTTTGTATACTTCTTCCATCTCATTGCGGTAGTCACTCCCGGGAACCGTACTGTAGGGAATTGGATCCACCGTCGTGGTCTGCTCCGTTGAAACGGCGAAGGTTCGTACTCTTTCCCAGTAGGGAAACAGCGCGCGCTCCGGGTCTGCGGAGTAAGTCCAGAATCCCGGCCCGGTGGGCGGCTCATAGGAGCGGGGCTGTGGTTCCAGAATTTGAGCTTCAGCCTCCGTATCCGTTTGGCTGTAAGCAATAACCTGCTGAGCTACGTAAGCTCCCCAGGCTTCTGCGTCTGCGATTTCCTGTTCAGTCATGTTAAGGATAAGGTCCTCCCGGGTTTCGCTCTCCATTTCGTCAATGGCTACATTATGTTCTACCGGGACATTGTAGAGGAAGTGATCCAGCACATCAGCGAAGCAGGCGTTAAGGGCCAGCTCAACTTCATAGTCACGGTCACTCAGGTCATCATCCAGTGTGAAGCCGTTTAGTCGCTCCGTATTGGATATGTAACCGCGCATGTTCGGGCGGGCAGTCTCGTAGGCTGCCAGATAAATGTAGGCCATCGCACGAGCACTGGCGTTGGGGCGCATCCCTTCGGCGTAGCGCTCAATTTCCAGTAATAAGTCGGTCCATTCGGTCACGATTTCTGCTCCGAGTGCGTTGGCGTCGTCGCCGCCACGGCCATCACCGCCACGTCCGCCTCCGTTACCTCCGCCGGCCCGGAGGGCTTCTTCTTCCGCTGCATCCAGCAGGGGAGTTACGCTTAGATCTTCGTCCTCATTACAACTCACGACCATTATGGATAGGAGTAACAGGAGGAACAAGGTTCCAATTGAATTAATACGCATTTCTACTTGTTTAATGATGAAAAATTCTCAGCCCCAATTCGGAGACCGATCACTGAAAGGTATTATGACAAAGCGGTAGCGCTACCTGACTATCATAAAAAACGAGTAGAAATGGATTCTTATAGTTGGATGGTTTGCAGGCTTAGACGGAGCTAATCCTGAAATCCTTCGCAGGTGGCGTAAATTTTATTGAAAAATAATATTTGCGCTATTTACGTGAATAAATAGTACGATTTCCAGAAGAGCTATCTGGGCCTTTGTTTGCGCTGTAAGCCTGCAACCTAAAGCACCTGCGTAAGCGACGAGGTTTTTTTCGGCGCGTACGCAGGTGCATCATTTGGTTGAGACGCTATGCGTCGATCGCGAACGCAGACTCCCGGAGAGGGGTGGTGCGGTAGCTTTTGCCCGGCCAGGGTGTTACACGGGCAAAGTCGCTTCGCTCCCTTGCCCGGCTCGACGCATAGCGTCTCGACCAGGGACTATTGGCGGATGACGCGAACGGTCTGCGTTTGCTTACCATCCCGGGAAGTGGCACGGAGCAGGTAAACCCCACTCGCCAGCTCCCGCGTTTCCACGCGGGTACCGGAGCTGGTAGCGCTCGTCTGCAGCTGGATCAAACGCCCGGTCAGGTCATAGAGACTCAGGTCAACGTCCTCGCCGAAGGAGGTGGGAACGGTGACCGTAAACGCATCCGTCATCGGGTTTGGCCGCACGGAGATGCGGGCCAGGTCGCCGAGGAAGGTGACGACCCGTACGGGAGAGTAGGTGACCGTGCCGTCAAAATCCGTTTGGCGGATGCGGTAGTAGTTCTCGCCCGTCAGCGGGGCTTCATCGATTCGGAGGTAGCGGTTGCTTTCCAGCGGGGCCTGCTGGGCGATCACGGCCCAGGCGTTGCCGTCGGGCGAGCGTTCGATGTGGAAGCCGGCGTTGTCCGGCTCGGTGGTGGTTTCCCACTGCAAATCAACCGTCTTTGCACCTGCGTCCGCGCTGAAAGACAGCCATTCTACGGGTAAGGCGGCACTGATGGTTACTTCCGCAGGAGCCGTAGACGTATTGCCAAAGTTATCGCGGGCCGTAAGGGTTACCGGATAGACACCTGCTTCGGTGAAGGTGTTCGGGCTTACAGACACGGGTACTACCGGAGGACCTGCAGCGCGGCCAATTTCCGGGCAGTTGTCCGAGCTATTAGCCGCATCAAAAACTTCCTCGGGAAGAATGGTTACCGTGCCATTAGCATCGAGCATTCTTTCAATATTAATCGCTGCCACAACGGGAGCTGTTGTTTCGTGTAGCAGGGTAGTGCTCACACACTCGCCGTCGCCACAGCCATCGGGGCCCTGCACGATACAAACAATGGAAATGTCTTCGTCTGCATCGGGGAACTGGAGGTTGATGGAACTACCGGTACCCAGGAAGACAGGACTGCCGGCACCCGTGAAAAGGCTCTGGTCAGCACAAGTGCCCATATACCAGTAAATTTCCTCAGAATCGTTCAATTCGGCCAGGGCCGTTAGCGTGAAATCCTCCAGGGCACAGTAGCCGTCAGCAGCAGGCATAGGGACTTCCGAAAAAGTGCCAGGCGTGCAGGCGGCATCAATGGTTATGGCGGATTCGCAAACTGCAGAGTAGGTGCCGAAATTGTCGACGGCATAGATTTCAGCTACGGAAACACCGGCGGGGACCTCCATTTCGGTTGGACCGATGAAGTCAATCTCAAACACCAGGTCACCGAAGGTGCAACAACCGCTGGAAAGGTCGTAGTCAAAAATAAAATCTCCGCCGGGGTAAGCATCAGGGGTGACAGAATAATACGGGTGGGTTAAGCCTTCAAAGACAAAACTGTACTGCTGGCCTTGCACTACGGGGAAAGGAGTGTCCAGGAGAATCTCGGTGAGGCTGCCAGTAGGGCTGGCAAATAATTCAATGCCAGATTGGACAAGGGCTGGGAAACCGAAGCTGCCCGCTGTACCGCTTCCCGTTCCTGAATTATATAGGAACATAATCGCATTACTCTTTGCCGCTGCGAAGCGGACTTTGATGGCCTGGATATGGCCCGTTTGCGGAGCCGTGAAGGACTGACCGTGACCAATGGAATTAAAGTTGCCATTTGCATTATCCCGCTGACCGATCGTCGTCTGCTCGTTGCCAAATACAACGGCGTATACGCCCTGGTCATCCGAAGCACTTGCCGTGAGATCTGCCGTTGACAGGCTGTAAGTAGTCTCTCCTTCCGGGATGTAGTCCCGGAAGTCGTTACAAGTGAGGGTGGGCGGCGTAGCGCAAACTCCAAGCGGGTCGTTAATCTGAATGAGAACATTGCATCTGCCTTCCTGGCTGGTTGGGCCAAAGGGACGATCACGATAGAACATACTTTCGGAATTGATGCCGAGGTCGTTACAGCCGAAAGTGTTTTGGGTCACTCCTTCATTTACCGAGCTTGCGGCACAGTTGTCCGAGAAGGAGGTAAGGATGTCTTGAATAACGGAATTACGGAAGAGGAGAAAGCTGGCGTTGGCATCCAGGTCATAGGCTACGTTTTGGCAAGTTACCTCCGGGGCGATATTGTCTTCTACCGTCACCATGGAGGTACAAGTGGCAGACTGTCCTACGTTGTCCGTAACGATGAGCGTAACCATCTGAGCGGGCATGTCCACATCATCACAATCAAGTATATCCCCATCGATGCTGAAGAGAAGATCTTCGGGAAGCGTGTTGTCATCACTGGAACCGTCATCAATACTACTGAGGTCGGCGTTACCATCGGCGTCAATCTGGACGACGGCTGTGGCGGCACACTGGGCGGTGGGGGCGTCGTCACAAGCCAGAGAGGGGTCGAGGACCGTAATGGTTGCAGTACAGGTAGCCTCCTGCCCGTTCCCATCAAAGGCTCCGAAGAAGTAGGTGAAGGTTCCGTTAGTAATGTTAGCACAGGTGATGGTACGATTACCGCTGCCAAGGTTAGTCGGGGCCGGGGCACAGTTGTCGTCCCAGTTTTGGATCATTCGATCAAAGATATCGCTGTTGCTGATGAAGTATTCTCCGGTTGCGTCCAGGGATACGGTGATGTCAGTACAGTCGAAGGTGGGGGCGATGTTATCAGAAACCGTTACTGAACTGGAGCAACTGCCCTGACCTCCTGCAGCATCCTCCACGGTTAGTGTTACGGATATGGCCGTGGTGGAAACATCGTCACAGGTGAAATCAGTCACGCTGAGGCTCCTATTGGTGATGCCACAGTTGTCCGTGGAGCCGGCATCCAGGTCGGCTGGCGTGAGCGTCGCCATGCCGTTTTCGTCAATCAGGACTTCGACGTCCTGCAGGCAGATGGCGGTCGGTGGTGCTATGTCGGCATTGTTGAGGGTAATGCGACAGGTGTCTGAGGCATTGCCTTCCAGGTCCGTTGCTACCAGCTTGATCTCGAAAGTTCCGCTACCGAGTAAGGTGCCCGCTGCGGGGATTTGCAGTAGCGTGGGGGTTGAGGTAGTACAGTTGTCACTAACCGTGATGAGTGAGGTGTAATCCGGAGTTTCGAACATACAGCTGCCGTTATCTACGCCGTCCTGTTCGTCGCTGGGGCAACCCGTGAGGGTAGGCGCTTCCTCATCCGGACCACTGTTACAGTTACAGTTGTCGTCTAGTGTGTCGGTGGTGCAGGGGTCGCCGTCGTCACAGACGGCTGCACAGCGGGCATCCTGGGTGCCATTACCGCCCACGGTTGGGGAGTCGCTACAGCCGCCCGCAGGCTCGCTTTCCCAGGCCATGGCCAGGGTAGAGGGTGGGTTAGGGATACTGGCCAGGGTGTTGAAATAAATCACGGCCCCTCCGGCGCCAGAGCCCCGCATTTCCCAGCGACCGTTAGTTACATCGAATTCGATTTCCAGGCCCTGAGCGGTATTAGAGTAGGTGTTCCGCGTTCCGTCGTTACCCGTTAAGGTAAAGGCAATTACACCGCCAAGGCAGGGGCTGTCAAAAGATACCCCGTCAAAAGTTCCCGGGTTGGGATCAATACAATCAGGAATGTTGTCTCCGTCGTCATCAAGAGTGTCATCCTGTCCGGGGCAGACGTCGTTGTCGTTACAAATACCATCCATATCATCATCCCCAATACCTTCGCAGGGAGTCCCGGCGGTAGATTGGGTGCCGCTGCCGCTTACAGTAGCGGAGCCGGAGCAACCCGATGCAGTGGCCGGATAAGGTTCCGTAGCAGAATCCGGCGGGTTGGGGCTAAAGGTATTGGGGCCGGTGGCGTAAAGGATATCAGAGGCACTACCCGTACCAAAAAGTCCGGCCAGCCATGTTCCGCTGGCCTGATCCCAGAAAACACTGAAGACGGGGTTGCCTGGCCCATTGAAGCTTTCATCTCCATACATATGGCGCCCGGTTGCATCTGTACCTGTATAGGTGAGTATAAGCGATCCGGTGCAGGGGCTGTCAAAATTAATGGTCATTCCCGCTTGTCCGGAGATAACAGCGGTAAATAACAGGAAGCTGGAAATAAGAGCGGTACGGAATTTCATAGGTAATGGGTTGAAATTATGTCGAATAAATAGTAAGAATGACTTTAGCTCAGGCGCTTATCGCAGGTGCAGTGTTCTGGCTACTTAAGGGAGCAATGTCCCCCGTTGCCGGGTCGATAAATTTCTCAATGGGTGTCTTTCCAGGGAGGTGCTGGTGTTGACCGCCAGGAATCCTGAAAGCTTATCCCCAAGCCCTCTCCGGTGGCTCTTGTCTGAGACCAATAGGAGAGGAGCCTGGGGAAATACTGATGCGTTTTGGCTACTCAGGTTCCGAAACGATACTATTAGTTGCGGCTCGGGAAAACGCCCTGCAGGGCGATGATCATCGTTACCGAAGTGTAGGGGGATTGGTTGGAAAAGGGAGCATGCTGTCCTCCGATGTTTCCGGTTGATCCGGAGTTCAGGGTCGCGCTACTAGGTGGCGTGTCCGTGAAAATTGTTTCGCCCAGAGCGTTGAAGGCCAGGTAGCGGTCGGATCCAATGGACTGGTTGCCAACGGCTCCTCCTAATCGGATAGCGGGGCCTGGAATTGAAGGAAGGTTAGCTTGTGTCAGCGTGGTGGTCTCATTTCCACCACGTTCGCCTAACCTTACATTGCTCAGGCCTGGGCCGGTGCCCGGGCCTACCATGCTTCTGCCCCGGAGGTCAGGAAGGCCGAAAGTTGTCCGGCCATCACCACCGTAGGTAGTACCGAGAATGGAGAATAGCGCCTGGTTTTGGTTGATGGCTAATAGCTGGCCTTCACATTTAGCCCAGCCGCGAGGGGCGAAGTTACCGCCGAAGGCGACGATTTGTCCGAGAAATGGTTGCATAATGAATACGAATTTTGATGATTTAAAAGATGGGAGGTGGGAATGGAGATTAGTGTAGTCTGGCAACTAAGCGCCCCTTTTTCTTTCTTAAAGAAATCCGGTTGCCATTGTCATCTTCGAAGTCCAGAACTTCGCCGGAGGCGTAGTTGATTTTTCGAATAACACAGAGGCTGGCAGTTACCTCACCACTGTATGGATAGCTGTTTAGTAGTTGATGGAATTCATTTACCATTCGTACTTCTTCGGCCTTCAGAGACGGAGTACTTTTGGCCAGTACGAGTGCTGGAATGCTCAAGCCAAGCGTGAGCGTAGCGCCTTTTGTTATAAATTTTCGTCTGTTCATAAAGGCTAATTGAAGTAGTGTTGGTTGCTGATGATAAATCTACTCTGCTGCCTTTCTTACTCTGCTTTACAAGAGGAGAAACAGGTATAAACACCTGTGTAATCAGGGGGAATTACCTTAGGAGAAAGAGGAAACTAAGCCTGCAAAGAGGGCGCGTAAGGCGAATAGTGAAGTATAAATTAAGTCAGTGCTGCCTGATTAGAAAGCCCTGAAGCAAATAAGGAGTCGTTTTCTTGTGACTTAAGGTAGTCTGACATCTCCGCGCTTCGGCTATAATGGCAATAGAGAAATGGTTTATATCCATGAAAACAGGTATAAATACCTGCTGATCAGGTCTTAAAATACAGGAAGGGGGGGGCTTTTACGACGAAAAGTATGCCGGAAAAAAGTAGCCAGCAGGGGACTTGTCAGGAAGTATGACCGTCGAATGTCAGGAAAGGTAACCCATTGGGAGGACGGCAAATAAAGAAGCGTTGCGCTACCACTTGCGGTATCGTGAGATAGGTTCCCATTCCTTCATCCCAAATTCAATGAATTATGAAACGCTTATTCTTCCTTTGCCTGTTCACCTTTGCCTGCACCTGCGTGCGCGCCCAATCCCCCTTGCCCTTTACGGAGGATGAACTGAAGACGGGCTTCGCCGTCTCCGAGAGAAATGTTGAGCCGCCCGAAGATCATGCCCGCAAAATTTTCACCTTTCAAATGGAAGATGAACTCAGGCTGCCCTATCTTATTCAACGCTTAAATGAGTTGTTGATGGATCTGCCCTATGAGCAGGGCAAACTGTATGAACTGACGGTTAC
The DNA here is from genome assembly GCF_900110645.1 of Neolewinella agarilytica. Lineage (GTDB taxonomy): Bacteria > Bacteroidota > Bacteroidia > Chitinophagales > Saprospiraceae > Neolewinella > Neolewinella agarilytica. Next base: position 25,592 of record NZ_FOFB01000035.1, on the reverse strand, counting down.
GGAAAAGAAGATCGATTAGCAAGGTGAATCAGGGTTGATTGGTGACAGTCTGGCCCTGATCCACCCTTATGCTTTATACACTAAGTTGAGCCAGGATGGTGTCTTATGGCTTCTTATACCCAATAAACATAAACCACCTCCAGGCACCGAAATAGGCTTTGGCTATCTGTTGCTCATGCTGCCTGAATTTTTTGGGCAGTACGTTTAACAGGTGGCCATCCATTCTTACGTGATGGCCCGCCATATGGTGTTCAAAACCAGAAACCGCCGTATCGTGAAAATCGACTACCGCCATCACGCCACCTGTTTTCAGGGTGCTTTTTGCCTGGTCAATGAGCCGGTCCCAGCCGGGGTTGACCATCGTCAGGCAATAGCTGAAAACGATCAGATCAAAATTTTCCCGAAAGGTTACTTCTCCGAAGGCCCCCTTAATCGTTGATATCCGGCCCTGATATGGCGTAATTTTCTTTCGGCAAATCTGGAGCATCTCTTCCGAAAGATCGATGCCCGTAATTTCAGCATGGGGGTATTTCTTAGCTAATTGAATCAGGTTCTTACCCGTTCCGCAGCCGATCTCCAGAATTGAGATGCTCTTTTTTTTGGGGATGGGTAGCGTCCTGATTAATTGCCGGCGGCCAAAGAGGAAGCTCCATCGCGTCATATCATATATTCTGGATTGAAACTGATAATATTTGCTGAGTGGATGGTTCTCTGTGTTGTTGATGGGAGCTATGTTTCTGGTCATGAGGGCTTATTTGATAACTTCCAGAAGAAAAGTGCCGGCGTAGGTTCCCACCCGGTCGAGTTTGGCCTGTACGTTGCTCAGGTCGTTTCTAAAGCGGGTGCGTTGCCGTACGAAATCAGGTACGGTCTCCGGGCGGGAAGTGGCCGAGCGAAGCAGAATACGGGTGCCCGGCCGGCTGTTGGCCAGAATGAGCCGCCATTCTTCTGCCAGTGCGGCGGGGGCATTGGCCGCCAGCCAGTCTTGATGATCAAGCAAAACAAAATGAGAGTAGGCTTTGGGGTTTTTCTTCAGGAAATCCGCCACGGTTGTGGTGTGCGGACGAATACATTTTGTTCTTGATTTCAACAGTTCAAAGTTCTCCTCTTTGAGATAGCCCGGGCAACAGTCTTTGCTGTAGCGGCCTTTCAGATACAGCCGGTAAAAATAATTTTCGTGGATGGGAAGCTCGAGAAAAATGTGACGGAAAGCATCCCGCACGTAATTCCTCAGGCCTCCGGACTCTTCCTCGATAAACTGCCGTTGAGAAAGTGGCACGCCAACCATGCTCAGGCTTACTTTTTGGCGGCTGCGGCTGCCCAGCAGGCGGGAGAGCAGGCGGGGCTCAAGCCTGCGATAGCGTATTTGCTGTTCTTCCATAGTTCTGGATTCCAGCAGGTCGTCGATGTCTTTTCGGAGTTGTCCGTCAAGCGCCATAAACCGCCCGGCCAACCAGGCAAAAAGGCCGCTGCTGCCATGGAAGTAAAGGCCCTCACGCTTTCGCCCGGGTTGGAAGTAATGTTGCTGGCGGTCCCAGTATTGTTGGCTGGCTGTTTGCAGGCGCGGCCGCAGGTGCAAGGTGTAGACAGCGGCAAAGTCTGGCAGGCAGCCTTCCCCGAATATTTTGAAAAAGACGGGCCAGCTCAGTGATGTATAGGCCGCCAGTTTTAAATCTAATAAGGCGTTTTGCCGAGGATTTACGTCTATACAGTGGACTGATTCCGGCTGGTCGAGCAGGTAATCCAGTGCATTGTCTCCTGCGCTGGTGATCATCACAATCTCGCTGTCCTTGTCGATGGAAAGCATTGCTCTGTCGCAGCGGGGGTCTTCCCAACAAGTATTATAAACAAGCTTATTCCCGTGAATTTTTTCAAATAGCCAATCTTTAAGGATTTCACTTTTTCGACGGGGAGGGTAAGCCGTGGGAGGAAAGAGAAGAGAGGGATCGTTACTGAAGGTGGTTGACTGGGACATATGGTATCTGGTAAGTTTTTAAAGATTTTTCCCGACGGGTCGCATACCGGATACTTTCGCTGTAATGAAACCGGGCGATAGCCTCGTTCGCCCCTAGCTCCAGGGAGAGATACCCGTGGTCTTTTATGTTCGTATAGTGCAGGTGCTCGTTGTCCCGGTAAAGGCGGTATCGGGCAATAGCAAGTGTGTCCCAACCACCAATGAGCTCATCATAGTTGGCGCTGCTTACACTGGGAGTGGCCAGTTCATGGGCAATTCTCTGCCCGTCGGTATCTTCAATGTCGAAATACCAACTGCAGTGAGTGTCTCCGGTCAGGAAGATGGTGTTGAAGTCGCCATAAGCCCGAAGGCTGTCTTTTAACCTGCCCTGTTCGTAGGCGTAACCGTCCCAGGCATCCAGATTGACGGCATATTCCGGGAGAATATCTTTAAGGTCGAGGCGGGCAAAGAGGACCTGGTTACCGATTAGCTGCCAGCGCGTTTGACTTTCCCGTAAACCCCGACACAACCACTGGAGCTGGTCCTCGCCCAGCATCCGACGGCTGCTGTCCGCCAGTTCATGAGGGGCGAAGCTGTCAGCGGGGGGCTTGCGCCCGGCCAGGCGTTCGTCCAGCATGTGTAAATCGACAAGTTCTCCGAAGCGGAACCTCCGATATATGGCTCCGGAAGCTTGCTCCCGGATGGGCATCCAGTTGTAGTAGACACGTTTAGCGGCGGTCATCCGGGTGAGGTAGTCCCCTTCTTCCGCCGAATTATGGTTTTCCGCGCCATAAAGATGACTGTCGTTGGCAACTTCATGATCGTCCCATACACATATGAAAGGATGGGCTTCATGCGCGGCCCGTAGCTGAGGCTCCCGCCGGTATTGGGCGTAGCGGATGTGGTAGTCTTCCGCCGTTACCACTTCATGACGGGGCTCGTGAAACCGGCCCAGACTCGTGTCTCCGTAAACACCGGAAGCGTATTCGTAAATGTAGTCTCCCAGGTGCACCACTGCCGTCAGGTCCTTCCTTTCCGCAATTTTTCCGAATGCGTTCATGTAGCCCCATTCCAGTGCGTTGCAGCTGACGACGGCTAGTGTGATCGCTTCCAATTGTTGGTCAGGGGCAGGCGCTGTCCGGGTTCGCCCCGTAGAAGACCAACCCAGGTGGTGCTTAAAGCGGTAGTAGTAGCTGGTGTTTTCCTGTAGTCCTCTGACGTCTACTTTAATGGAATATCGCCGGTCGGCTTTGGTGGTTACGGTACCCGATGAATGGATGTGAGCAAAGTCGGCCTCCTCGCTGATCTGCCATTTCACCAGGCTGTCTTGCCGTGCGGCAGCCGTGTCGAGCATAGACCATAAGATAACCGCATCGGGCAGCGGGTCTCCGCTGGCCACCCCGTAAGGGAATGGAGAAGGACGGAGATCATCAGGCGTGGTTCGCTGGCCGGCCAGTGGAAGAAGGCTGGCCCGTGATATTTGTCGGACCTGAGGCCTTTCGGGGCTTGGGCAACCGCCGAAAAGCATAAAAAGAATCGGGAAGAGCCACCACCGGATCATAGCTTTGCTTTGCAGTGGCAAAGTTGTGGGGATGGTCTTAAATACCTGAGAAGGCTGCCTTAAGGAATTGGCAATTATCGACACTTCAGGTTAAGCTCAGGTTGGCAAACGTTCGCTGGTATAACCTTTTCGTTAAGCGTCGATACGGGCTTGGTGATATCGGGAATTTCCACCAAATTTAACGTTGGTCTGTGCCAAAAGAGCCTGAAAAAAGCAGCAAAGTCTTCGCTCGCAGGGGAGGTTGTCCCCCCGGAAATAGCTCCCTTTTTTTGCGATCTTTAAAATTCGAACAAAGTCCCTACGGTACCCGGTGGGGTAGCACCAATGTGGAGATAAGCTTTCTCTGTTGCCTGCCGCCCGCGCGGGGTCCGCTGCAGGTAGCCTTCCATAATCAGGAAAGGCTCATGAACCTCTTCGATGGTTCCGGCGTCTTCGCCAACGGCGGTGGCAATGGTCGTCAGGCCAACGGGCCCACCCTTAAATTTATTGATGATGGCATCAAGGATCTTATTGTCCATTTCGTCAAGGCCGCCTTCGTCTACGTTGAGCGCGGAAAGGCCATAGTCAGCGATTTTCTTGTCGATGATGCCGTCGCCCTTGATTTGGGCAAAATCGCGGATGCGGCGCAGCAGGGCGTTAGCAATTCTTGGGGTGCCGCGGCTTCGCCGCGCAATCTCGCTGGCTCCGTCGTCCGTGACGGGAACTCCCATAATGTCGCAACTGCGCTTAATGATCTTTACCAGCGTAGGAACATCGTAATAATCCAGCAGGCAGTTGATTCCGAAACGCGCCCGCATCGGGGCTGTAAGTAAGCCCATCCGGGTGGTTGCCCCAACGAGGGTAAAAGGCTCCAGGCTGATTTGTACGGAGCGGGCGTTCGGCCCGCTGTCAATCATGATGTCAATCCGGTAATCTTCCATCGCGGAATAGAGATACTCCTCCACCACATTGTTGAGGCGGTGGATCTCATCGATGAACAGTACGTCGCCTGCGTTGAGATTAGTGAGCAGACCGGCCAGGTCACCGGCTTTTTCCAGCACGGGGCCCGAGCTCATCTTCATCTCTGCACCCAGTTCATTAGCGATAATGTGACTCAGGGTCGTTTTGCCCAGGCCCGGAGGGCCATGCAGCAGGACGTGATCCAGGCTGTCTCCGCGCTGCACGGCAGCCTGTATGAATACTTTGAGGTTCTCTACAATCTTGGGCTGCCCGCTAAAGTCGTCCAGAGAATCCGGGCGTAAGGCCCTTTCCATGGCATTGTCCTCCGGTTGGAGGTTATCGGCAGTTGGATCAAGATTGACGTTCATACCCGGCAAATTTACTGAATTAAGTGGCAAATTCGCTTGAACGGGGTGAAAATGTTTGAAAGGGGGAGGGTGAGCCAGTTCCCGGGCGCTTAAAAAACCTCCCCCTGCATCCTGCGTCCGCGCCTTATCCGGTAAAGCACTTAACTATATTTATTCCACCAGGGATACTTTGCCGGAAGCCACGTCATACATGGCACCTACCACCATAAGTTCACCGGCGTCCACCATGTCTCGCAGCACGCTGCTGCGCTCCGTAATGGCGGCAACAGTATGGCGGACATTTACTTCAGCTACTTCATTGACGAAAGCGGCATTCTTGCTGCTGCGATCTGTCCCTTCCGGTGTTTTTACGGCGTTTACGGCTGGCATAATCTTATCGAGCATCTGTGTCAGCAGACCTAGCTCAGCGTGGTCGCAAGCACCCTTAACGGCACCACAAGAGGTGTGTCCAAGTACCATGATTACTCTCGCACCCGCCAGCTTGGAGGCAAACTCCATACTGCCCAGGATGTCATCGTTGACAAAGTTACCCGCAATGCGAGCCGTGAAAATATCGCCGACCCCCTGATCAAATACGATCTCAACGGGGATGCGCGAATCAATACAACAGAGCACGGTGGCAATGGGGAATTGCCCCTGGGCGGTCTGTTCGACCTGCTCGATTAATGAGCGCTCTGCTGGTGATTGTTTCAGGAAACGGGCGTTTCCATCCATCAGCTCCTGTAGAGCGGAAGCTGGGGTAACCTGTGCCTGGGTTTCTTTGGTGTATGCTGGCTTTGCCATGGTGATATTAGTTTTTTCAGAAATTGATAGTACAGTTGAAATTGCTTTGCCGAAGTATTAATGAGCGCTTGCGGCGGGAGCCAGTTCAAAAAATTCCAGATAGCTGGGCGGGTTTTCAACTGTGCCACGCTCAGAAATCAGTTTGATGTTGATGTTACGCTCTTTGGCCTTGTAGGCGAAATCTTCCAGAATCTCTACAACGTCGTAATCCAGGTAGCGCGTCTTACGTACGTCGAGTTCCAGGTAAGTGTTTTCTGGAAGAGAATCGAGTTCCCGCAGGATACTGGCTTTGTTAAAGAAGGTCACCTCTTCGGCCAGCGTCATCTTAATTCTGTTTACTCCGTTGCTCTTATCCTCAATGTTGAGGAAGTGAGAGTTCTGGTAGCTCTTGATCAGAATGATAACAATGCCTACCGCAAGGCCGATACCGATGCCCGTCAATAAATCCGTAAACACGATACCCAAAACGGTTACGATAAACGGTATGAACTGCTTTGGTCCGGCAGCATACATCGCCTTGAAGGTGGAAGGCTTGGCCAGTTTGTACCCGACAATCAACAGAACGGCTGCCAGTACGGAAAGCGGTATTTTATTGAGCAGAGTAGGGATGAGAATCACCGAAATCAATAGCAGGAAACCGTGAAAGATGGCGGAAAATTTAGTGCGACCACCAGACTGAATGTTAGCCGAACTACGAACAATTACCTGGGTAATGGGCAATCCGCCAATCAGGCCCGATACCACGTTACCTGCTCCCTGAGCCAACAATTCGCGGTTGGTAGGGGTAATCCGCTTTGCGGGGTCAAGCTTGTCCGTGGCTTCCACACAAAGGAGTGTTTCCAGACTGGCGACCAGGGCGATCGTAAAGGCGGTAACCCAGATGGCTGGTTGGGTGATGGCACCGAAATTCGGGAAGGTGAACTGGCCCAGGAAAGAATCAAAGGAATCCGGTACGGGAACCTGTACGAGGTGCTCACTGGAAATAGCGAGCGCTTCGTTGTCTTTGGTGAGTATGTAGAAAATGATGCCGGCAGCTACGGCTACCAACGGACCCTGGATGAGGGTGAAAATTTTACCTTTTTTACTGAGCACTATGCTCCACAACAGCAAAATAGCTAAGGCAATAACCGCAATAATCGTTGCGCCGGGGCTGATGTGTTCTCCAAGATTCATGATCTCCGTGAAGGTGTTCTCCCCGTCGACCTGATTAAAGGCTACATCGCCTTCCGGATCAGCATCCCACCCAAAGAAGTGGGGAATCTGTTTCAGAATGATGATGAGGCCAATGCCGGTAAGCATTCCCTTAATCACCGCCGAAGGAAAGTAATAACCGATGACGCCTGCTTTGAGCACGCCAAATCCAATCTGGATGAAACCGCCTAAAACCACGGCCACCAGGAAGTTCTCGAATCCACCCAGTGTACCAATGGAAGTAAGTACGATGGCGGCCAATCCAGCGGCCGGGCCGCTGACCCCAATCTGAGAACCAGATAAGGCACCAACCAAAATACCCCCTACAATGCCCGCAATTAAACCGGAAAATAAGGGCGCACCACTGGCCAGGGCAATACCGAGGCAAAGCGGTAAGGCAACAAAAAAGACAACGATACTGGCTGGCAGGTCACTGCGCCAATTACCGGAAATGCCTGTTGTGGAAGTCTGACTCATAAAAAGTGAATTTGGCTGATGAAGTGTGTAACTACTGATATAGAAAGTTCTGCGCTCAATAAAAACTACCGCAAAATGGTTTCGCTGTATGTACTTATGGCGCAGCGGAATTATTCGATTTGTCGGTCAACGACGTTTTGGCTTTGGGGGACTTCAAGCGATAATCCCAACAACCTGGTGACCCAGAACCACAGCATCTCATCGAGCTCTTCGCTGAGGTGCTTGCTTTTCTTTAAATCCGTTAAGCGGGGAAGATGTTCTGCGAAGTAGGGATGATTATGGGCCATCTCGAAAAGAGAGGAGGCCAGGCTGTGCGGGTAAGAGAAATCGGGGTTGATCTCCAATAGCATGTTGCTGATCTCGGCGGTGAGGCTTTTGTAACCAAGAAAGAGGCCCTTGTTGTTTTCCTGGTCTACCATCTTGGTATGATAGGCTTTAGAGCCTTCATTGATGACGAGCTGATGCAGCAGGTGTTCATCGATGTACGGGACGCCGGGGTTGGAAATAAAGGGACGGGTAAGCGCACTCACGGCTGCCCGCAGTCGCGCAATGGGGCTTGGTTCTCCGGCGATGGCCTGATTGACGAGGTGATGGACCCAGTCCCAGTACCAACTCACCAGGTAAAGCAACAGCTGATGCTTACTGCTGAAATAGCGGTACACACTGGCTTCCGCTGAGCTCAGTTCCTTGGCTAGTTTTTTAAAGGTGAAAGCCTCCAGTCCCAACTCGTCCATGAGCCGGATGCTGGTAGATAAAATTCGACGCCCCAACTCCGTATCCTGAGGGTCACGTAAATAAAGGTCGGGGGCCGGGAGAATTCTTACCTGGATTGCCATAGCTGGGCAAACAGCTATTTTTTTAAAAAGTTGATAGTAATGCTATCTTTTTTATTGGTGGGGCTTTTCATCATGATAGTTTAGCGCTACCGCAGGTGCAGAGAAAGGGTGGAAGCAGCCGCGTCTGGTCACTTCACGTAGCAGTATTTGTGATAACTAACTAAAAAGTTAGATTAGTCTAACTTTTTAGTTAGTCAAGTGTATATTTGTGGGAGTTTCTACCACGGATTATAACCTCAAACTCAGCCATGTCCCTGTTTTTTCGACTTCTTTTGCTCGTCCACTTGCTCAGCTTCTGCCTCTCAGCACAACAGTCCTCAATCTCCGGATTGGTAACGGACGCTGAGGGAGCGGGCATCCCGATGGCGACGATTGCCCTGCAAGCAAATGACGGGGGTGTAGTAGCGGATGTAGACGGTAACTTCAAAATCTCCGGACTCAGTGCCGGTCAGTATACCTTAAGCATCAGTGCGCTGGGCTATACGAAGCAAGGGATAAAGGTCTCATTGAAAGGAGGCGAGACTAAAATACTGGAGATACAGCTGGAGGAAAGTTCCGCTATGCTCGATCAAGTCGTCGTCACCGGCACCATGAAGGCCGTCAGCCGGGCCAACAGCCCGGTCCCCGTTGAGGTCTACACTGCAGAGTTCTTCCGCGCCAACCCGGCCCCGAGCGTTTTTGAAAGCCTACAGAACGTCAACGGTGTTCGCCCGCAGTTGAACTGCGCGGTCTGTAATACCGGAGACATCCACATCAACGGACTGGAAGGACCCTACACCATGGTACTCATTGACGGAATGCCAATCGTGAGCGGTTTGTCTACCGTCTACGGCCTGACCGGTATTCCCCAAAGTATGATTGCCCGTACGGAAGTCGTCAAGGGCCCCGCTTCCACGCTCTACGGCTCCGAAGCGGTGGGTGGCGTGATCAACGTCATCACCCTCGACCCCGAGGAGGCTCCCGTGGTGGCAGCCGACGTCATGGTCTCCGGCTGGGGCGAAGTCAATACTGATCTGGGCCTGCGGGCCAGGGTGGGGGAGCGCGCCCACTCGCTCCTGGGCATCAACTACTTTAATTACCAGCAACCCAAGGATAATAACGGAGACGGCTTCACGGACGTCACCCTGCAGGATCGAATTTCCGTTTTCAATAAATGGTCCTTCGACCGCAAAAACGGCAAGCTCTTTACCCTCGCTGGTCGCTACGTCTACGAAGATCGCTTCGGCGGAGAGCTGAACTGGGACAAAGGCCTGCACCGGGGCGGCAACGAGGTCTACGGTGAAAGCATCTATACCAATCGTTGGGAAACCTTCGGTACCTACCAACTGCCTACCCGAGAAAACCTCACCTTTCAGTTCTCGGCCAACGGCCATGATCAGAACTCCGTCTACGGCGAAACGGTCTACATCGCTCAGCAATACGTCGGCTTCGGGCAGCTGACCTGGAATAAGACCCTGGGCAGCCATAACCTCTTGATGGGCAGCTCCTACCGCTACACCTGGTATGATGATAACACGCCCGTTACGGCGGGTTTTGGCGACGATGCGAACGTCAACCAACCTTCCCGCATCCACCTGCCGGGTGCCTTTCTCCAGGATGAATGGCGGCTCAATGATCACCACACTTTACTGATGGGGCTGCGCTATGACCATAACTCCCTTCACGGAAATATCCTGACGCCCCGGCTGAACTATAAATGGAATTCAAAGCACAATATTGATGTATTTCGCCTGAGCCTGGGCAATGGTTACCGGGTGGCGAATGTGTTTACCGAAGATCACGCCGCCCTCTCCGGCGCCCGGGAGGTCATCTTTGCCGAAGAGCTGTTGCCCGAGCGTTCGTGGAACGCTAACCTCAACTACGTCCGCAAGTTCTACACCCAGTCGAAGAGCGTCATCGGCCTCGACGCCACGGCCTTCTACACCTTCTTCAATAACCGGATTTTGCCGGACTACGAGACGGACGTCAACGCCATTATTTACGCTAATCTGGAGGGCTCGGCCGTTAGCCGGGGAGTCAGCCTGAGCCTGGACTGGAGCACGGCGGGCGGCACAAATGTCAACCTGGGCGCTACGCTGCAGGACGTGTTTACTGAGGAGGATGGCGTTCGCGACCGGCAGCTGCTGACGGAGACCTTCTCGGCCGTCTGGCGCATCAGCGTGCCCTGGCTCACGCGGCACCTGAAGTTCGATTACACGGGTAACGTCTACGGCCCGATGGATCTTCCGCTGTTGGGCGAGTTGGATCAGCGCCTGGCCCAGTCGCCCTGGTTTTCTATCCAGAACCTCCAGGCGACCAAAACCTTTGCTAACGGCATGGAGATCTACGGCGGTATTAAAAATCTGCTCAACTACACCCCTCCGGCCAACAGCATTGCCCGCTCCTTTGATCCCTTCGATCGCGACGTTGATTTTGCCGAAGACGGCAGCGTTATTCCCACTGCGAATAACCCCCAGGCGCTGGCTTTTGACCCGACTTACGTGTATGCCTCCAATCAGGGGCGGCGCTGGTTTTGGGGGTGGCGGTGGGCGTTGCGGTAGATAAATGGGGGCGCGGACGCAGGTGCAAAGGGAGCTAGAGAAGCAGTGGCCCGGTCACCACGCGCTCCCGCGCGTGTACGGGCCCGGGAAGAACTAAAGCTCCGTTGCTCACAGCGCGGTGGCCCGATAACGGAGAGGCTGGATAAGTTGAAAACAGGAGTCATCCCAAGTTTTTTGGTCCAACCGTCTCCGCCCCGACTTTCGATTTCAAGTGGAGGCGGTCGGAACGATCATTTTGGGAGTGGGAATCGAGCGAAGCGATGATTTACGCGCCTACAATGTCGGTCCGCACGCTCGGAACGGGTCAAAATTAGCTGCGCTGTACTTCGTACTCGGGATGGCCCATGTTTAACGTAGTCGGGATGCCAGGATGGTTCCTTCGTCACGTGCTTCGCGCTTGAAGCTGTTTGGCCTTTAGGTTGGCCGGGATGCCAGGATTACGCCCTCCGCTACGCTCCGGGCGTGATCCTGTTTGAGGGGGAGGCCTCAAGCTCAGAAAAGTCAACTCCATGAAGAGTTTGGCCTTTTTGCTTGTGTATTCTTTACGGAAACTCGCTGCGCTCGCTTCCGACAGAATACACAAGCAAAAAGGCCAGCCCGCTATCGCGAACTGACCTTTCTGAGCTTGGTCGGGATGACAGGATTCGAACCTGCGGCCCCACGCCCCCCAGGCGTGTGCGCTACCGGGCTGCGCCACATCCCGAGTGGATGTAAAAGTGATTGCTCCGAAGAACAAACGGGGGTAAATCGGGGGTGGTCGATACTGGGCTCGAACCAGTGACCTCTGCAATGTCAATGCAACGCTCTAAACCAACTGAGCTAATCGACCCTTTTGCTTATTTTCTTCTCCGAAACAAGCGTGCATTCACGAAAAGTTGCGGAGATGGATGGGGTTGTAATAACCCTCATTCCCAAAGCGGCTGCAAATATACATCCATTGCCGGATTAGGGAAATAGTTGAGGGTGTTTTTTACTTTGCTTCTTCAACATCCTCTGCATCCTGCGTTTGCGCCGTATCAGCAGCTGAAGACCAGGAGCCAGGAATTAGAAAACTAGCTTCTAACTCCCAGCTTCTATCCCTCCCTAAGCCTGCGCCGTAGGCGTAAAGCTCATGGGCGGGAAGTTCGGGCCATTATTGCCACCAGTAGGTTCGCCAATGGGGCCGAACTGCTTCTCGAACTTCTGTACGTTATCGGCCAGCGCAGACAGCAGCCGCTTGGCGTGCTGCGGGGTAAGGATGATACGGCTCTTCACCTTGGCTTTGGGGGCATTGGGGACGATGCGTACGAAGTCTACCACAAACTCGCTATTGCTGTGGGCAATGATGGCGAGGTTGCTGTAAATGCCTTCGGCAATGTCTTCGGGCAGCTCGATGTTAAGCTGATTCTGTTTGGGGGCTTTTTTTTCGTCAGCCATGGGGGGAGTATTGTAGTAATATAGTAATGTAGTAGTGTAGTGTTGCCGTTCGGCAGGAGAGGAAGTATTGTGATACTGTAACGCCTCCAACGACGGCCTACATTACTACAATACTACCGGCTACAATACTACTTCTTCTTCGCCGGAGCCTTCTTTTTCTTAGGCGCAGCTTTCTTTTTCTTCTTCACCTTAAAGGCGTCGGGCATTTCGAGCTCGATGAATTTCTTCACCTTCTCGATGGAAAGCTCGGCGGCTTCTTCGCGCGTCATGCGTTCGCCCTTCTTATTCTTCGGAATCTTGATGGACTTCTTTTTGAAGCGGATGAACGGACCCCAACGGCCCTGCTCGACGTCGATCTTTTCCTCCGGGAAGCGTTGGATGTAGCGGTTAGCCTCCTTCTCTTCCTTGGCCTGCAGGAGTTCGATCATGGCATCCTGGGTCAATAATTCCGGATCACCGTAGCGCTTGGGAATATTGATGAACATACCGTTCCACTTCAGGAAAGGGCCGAAGCGACCGGCACCACGGGTAACGTCCAACCCTTTGTAGGTCATCACGGGAGCATCGGCCTTTTTCTTGGCGGCAATCAGCTCCTTGGCGCGGGCCATGTCGACGGAGTGGGGGTCTTCCCCTTTGTCGAGACTGATGAATTTGTCTCCCCAGCGAACGTAAGGGCCAAAGCGGCCAATGCCTACGGCAGCTTCCTGACCGTCTACCTCCCCCAGCACTTTGGGCAAAGAGAAGAGGGGCATGGCAATGTCCATGTCTACCTCCTCCATGCTCATGCCCGGAGGGAGGTTAGCGTATTTTGGTTTCTCGTCGGGGAGCAGTTCGTCCGGTGCACCGAGTTGGATAACGGGACCATTGCGGCTCAGGCGAACCAATACGGTTCGGCCGGTATCCGGGTCTGTTCCGATTTTTCGCTCGGCGCTTACGCGTTCCGCATTTTCGGTCGTGTCTTCTACCTTTTCGTGGAAAGGATGGTAGAAATCCTCCAGCATTTGCGTCCAGGTAACCTGACCTTCAGCGATGTTATCAAACTTATCTTCGATGTCTGCCGTGAATCGGTAATCCATCACTTCATCGAAGTGCTCTCCTAAGAAGTCAGAGACGGCCATGCCGATATCGCTGGCGAAGAGGCGGTTTTTCGTCGCGCCGGTCATTTCCGTCTTGGTTTCACTGCTGACGGAGTTGTCCTTCAGCGTGAGTACGTCATATTGACGTTCTTTCCCTTCACGGGTTTCGCTGGTCACGTAGCCGCGCTTCGGGTCCATAATTTTGGAGACCGTAGGGGCGTAGGTAGACGGGCGGCCAATGCCGAGTTCTTCGAGTTTCTTAACCAGACTGGCCTGTGTGTAGCGGCCCGGAGGACGGGTGAATCGCTGGGTTGCCGTCATTTCTCCCAGTGGCAGCACCTGCCCCTTGCTGAGGGGTGGGAGGATGCCGTCGTCCTGGGCATCATCGTCATCATCATCGTCCTTGCTCTCCAGGTAAACCTTAAGGAAGCCATCGAACTTGAGCACTTCGCCCTGCGCGCGCAGCCGCGCATCGGGGACGGTCGAGATACCGATGTTTACCGTGGTTTTCTCCAGCTGAGCGTCGGCCATCTGGCTGGCGATAGTCCGCTTCCAGATCAGCTCGTAGAGGCGTTGCTCGTCGCGATCACCAATGTTCGTGCTGTGGCGGTCGATGTAGGTCGGGCGAATGGCCTCGTGCGCCTCCTGGGCGTCTTTTTTCTTGCTTTTGAAGCGGCGCACCTGGCTGTAATTGTCGCCAAAGGCCGACTTGACCTCTTTCTCGATGGCCGCAAGAGCGGTTTCAGACAGATTCACACTGTCGGTACGCATGTAGGTGATGAGACCGGCTTCGTAGAGTCGCTGGGCGACGCGCATCGTCCGCTCCACGTTCATGTAGAGTTTCCGGCTGGCTTCCTGCTGCAGCGTAGAGGTCGTGAAGGGCGCCGCGGGCTTACGCTTGGCGGGTTTTACTTCAATGTCGTTGATCTTGAACTCTGCACCGACACATTTTTTCAGGAAGCCTTCAGCGCCTGCTTTATCGTCAAAGCGATCGGGGCTTTCTGCTTTCAGCAGCACGGTTCTTCCCTGTTCATTACGAACGGTAAAGATGGCATTTACCCGAAAGAATGGCTTGGCTTCGAAGGCCATGATCTCCCGTTCCCGCTCAACGACGAGCTTTACGGTGACGGATTGTACGCGCCCGGCACTGAGGCCGAACTTTACTTTTTTCCACAGCACGTTACTCAACTCAAAACCCACCAGACGGTCGAGTACGCGGCGTGCTTGCTGGGCGTTGACGAGGTTAACGTCAACGAGGCGTGGACTCTGGATGGCCGAGGTGATGGCCGGAGCGGTAATCTCCCGGAAAACAATGCGTTTCGTGGTTTCAACGGGGAGTTTGAGTACTTCGCAAAGGTGCCAGCTGATGGCTTCTCCTTCGCGGTCTTCATCCGTTGCGAGCCAGACTTCGTCGGCTTTTCCCATGGCCGTTTTAAGCTCTTTAACTACCCGGCGCTTTTCGGGAGAGACGACGTAGCGAGGCTTAAAGTCGTTGGCGACATCAACGGCGCCATCACCTTTATCCAAATCGCGAACGTGGCCAAAGGAGGACTTCACGGTGAAGTCTTTCCCCAGAATTTTTTCAATGGTTTTCGCTTTGGCCGGCGACTCGACAATCAATAAATTTTTAGCCATGGGAGGTATCGTGTGGGATTACTTGTATATAAGGTTACGGTTGCGAGCGGCAATAAGTTGTTCAGCGCTGGACCTTAGGGACGTAAGAGTGGCCTCGTCGGTCACTTTTCCGTCTTCGTTCAGGAGGGCTTCAACGCCGCTGAGGGGTAATTTGTTGGGCAAGACCCATCCGCCCATGTGGGCGATGGTGTCGGCCAGGTGGTCAATACCCCGAAGATTTCCGGCGCGGCCGGAGGCAACACCTATCAGGGCAAAGGCCTTGTTTTTAAAGTTCGACGGGTACTCGTTTACGGATATAGCGTCAATGAAGAGCTTCATCATCCCGGGGTAACTGCCGTTGTATTCCGGAACGATGATGACAAAAGCATCGACGTTGAGAACGAATCGTTTCTGTATGTCCAAAAGTTCCGGCGTAATATCTGCTGGAGTATACATGCCGGTATGGAGCCATTGCGGAGCAATGGTGGCCAGGTCGAGCAGTTGTACGTCTTCGTCCATTTCGCTCAGCAACTCCAGAGAAGCTGTGGCAAATTGCAGCGTTTTGCTGCCGGGGCGGTTGGTGCCTGAAATAATGGTGATCATAAACAGTTGGTTCTAAAACCGGGGTGCAAACCTACGATAATTCACGGGTTAGTTTATTAGCCGGGGCAGCGAAGGACGTTTTAGCGGCAGAAGATGAGCCGGTTTTCCCTTTGCTCTTCTACCTTTTTTTGGACCTGCGCTTAGGCGCCGCAATAGCTTTTCGGGTATATCTGTACTTATACCCGAAACCGGGTGAAAAGGTTGCCGAAACTGCCGGAACCAGCATTTTCGGGTACATCTGTACTTGTACCCGAAAAGATGCGGGCGACGGCGCGCAGGTGCAAAGAATTGGTTAACGGAGCGGGGGAACGACGGTGGCTGTGTACCTTAGCCTCCATGAGCCATAAATTTTTCCTGCCCCTTCTTTTTATCCTCACTTCTTTGTCCCTGATGGCACAGCGTACGCCCATCGATACGAGCCTGCACATTGATTTTGAAAGTTACGATCCGCCCAGTTCTCTGGTCGTACCGGAGCACCACCCGATGTCGGCCAGCTTCCCCTTCGTCGATGTACACAGCCACCATTGGCGGATGGAAAAACAAGACCTCCATAAACTCATTCGCGAGATGGACAGCCTCAATATGCAGGTAGTCGTTAACCTGAGCGGTAGGGGAGGGAAGGCCCTCAAGGGAATGATGGATAACATTAATAAGTCCGGCTATCAGGACCGAATCGTCTGCTTTACTAATATCAATATTCGAAGCATTGACGATCCCGACTTTCTGGAGGCTACCCTGGCACAACTCGACTATGACGCCTCCATTGGCGCTCGCGGGCTCAAGATCTATAAGTCTCAGGGGATGACCAATACCGATAAAGCCGGTAATCGCATCCGGATCAATGATCCGCGCCTCGACCCCATCTGGGCTAAAGCCGGCGAACTCGGTTTTCCCGTCCTGATCCATTCGGCGGACCCTCCCGCCTTCTGGCAACCCCACGATGCGAACAACGAACGCTGGCTCGAGCTCAAGCTCCGCCCCGGCCGCAAGCGCGGGCCGGACAACCCCGCCAGCTGGGAAACCATCATCGGTGAAGCGCACGACATCTTCCGCCGCCACAAAAACACCACCTTCATTGCCGCTCACATGGCCTGGTACCCCAATAACCTGGAAAAACTCGGGGAGCTGCTGGACGATATTCCCAACCTCTACGTAGAAATCGGAGCCGTCATCGCTGAACTAGGCCGCCAACCCAGGGCCGCTAACCGTTTCTTCGCCAAATACCAGGATCGGGTGCTCTTTGGCAAAGACAGCTACAAGCCGGAGGAATACCCCACTTACTTCCGCGTCCTGGAAACTGACGATGAATACTTTCCCTACTACAAACGCTACCACGCGTTCTGGAAAATGTACGGCCTCGACCTGCCCGACGAAGTACTCGAAAAGCTATACTACAAAAACGCCCTGAAGATCATCCCCGGGCTGGATGCGGGGATGTGGGAAGGAAAATAGACGGTAGTATGGTAGACGGTAGACTGTAATCGGTAGTGTGGTAGACGGTAGTGTGGTAGACGGTAGCGCAAAAATCTTCCAACCACTAACCTACAGGCTACCGTCTACCATACTACCGATTACCGTCTACCTCTTCCCTTCCCCAATCGCCCGCAGGGCCACCGTTGTCAATCGGCTGATTCGCTGTGCGGGTCGCTGGCTGGCGTAATCAGGTGCGGGATAAAACCAGCGCCGGAAAACGACGGTTGAAAACAGGCGGAAGTAGGTGAATTCAGCATCATATTCCGCCGCAGCCCAGAGTCCGATGGCGCTTTCGTGTCTGTTGCAATCGATCGGAGCGGCCCCCAGATTACAGAAGCGGGTTTCCTGGCCCTTGCGCATGTTGGAGCGCACGCTCATAGAGAAAGGGCTTAAACTACTGCGCTTGAAGTAGTGCAGCCATTCCCGCCAGGGAATGTCATTTTCAACCAGATCAGGAGCTGCTGCAGCCCGGTAAGCAATGTAAAGGCCGGTGGCGGAGGCACTGGGTTCCAGGTGGCAGCGGTTGGTCGCGTTGAAGGCAGAACAAGGGATACGAGCCTCGGCGTAATAGAGTTCATCTTCTACGTACCCGGACCAGTCTTCGAAGGTGGGGGCAAGAAATTGGGTGCCGTAAAGTTGGTCGTAAAGGGAGAGGGTGTAGAGGGCAGCGGCGTTGTCCGCCGGGCGGAAGAAGTCCTCACCCCTCCGGCTGAAGAGGTGTTTGTAGCGACCGCGTTGCATCCGTTTACCCAGATGATTCCCGATGGCGCGAAAAGCTTCCCCGAAGGAAGCCTCATCGTTAGTGGCCAGTTGATAATGGCCGGCGATGGCACCGGCGTGGGCGAGGAAGAATATCTCCCGGTCCCAGTCAATTCCCCGGCCCCACTGCCTGAGGTTCCCTTTCCGGGTAGCCCATTCTGCCAAAACATACAGGGTGGAATCAATGGCACCCTTACGTTCCGGAGCGTAGGGGATGGCCCGGTAGAGGGCCTGACTGGCGGTAGACGCGAGGAACAGCTGCTCTTCGCTATCGGCCAGGTCGCTGTCTGACCAGAGGTCGGGCTGTCTTAGTTCCTGAAGTAGCACCTCAATGTCATGTCCGGCCTGAAGGTGGTTTACGTCCTGAATCTTAATGGAAATAGTTAAAATGAGCAGAAGCACGCAAATACCGAGTGGAATGGCCGCCCAGGCCCGACGGTCACGCTGCCACAGCCACCAGGCCGGGAGAATAAAAAAGAGGCTGAATAGTAGAGCTGGAAGGATAGTGATAGGAGTTGAGGGAGAAGAAAAGCGAGGGAATTACCCTGGCCAAAGCAAACATAAGCGATTTTTGGCGCTACCGCAGGTGCAAATAAAAGGACTAAGGAGCAATGATTGCTTTTGTAGCCTAAACTAAGCAACCTGTACTTCCTCACAAGCGTTACCTTTGCACACTGATTGGAAAACCGGTACTACGGAAGACAAAAGTACCAGCAAACCAACAGACCACATTTTGGCGAGGCCCTTGAACCTCTGCGAAAAATAATAATTATGAGTAAGCACGGACGTGTACTCGTGGCGATGAGCGGCGGGATTGATAGCACCGTAACGGCCATGATGCTGCATGAGCAGGGTTATGAAGTCGTAGGAATCACGATGAAAACCTGGGATTACGCCAACAGCGGCGGGTCAAAGAAAGAGACGGGCTGCTGTAGCCTGGACTCCATTAACGACGCCCGTTCGGTGGCCGTTAATATGGGTTTTCCTCACTTTATTATCGATATACGGGAGGAGTTTGGTGACCATGTCATCGACAACTTTGTGGATGAATACATGGCTGGCCGGACGCCCAATCCCTGTGTACTTTGCAATACCCACATCAAGTGGAGTGCGTTGCTAAAGCGGGCCGATGCCATGGACTGTGAGTTCATCGCTACGGGGCACTACGCTCAGTTGAATCAGACGGATGCCGGTCGCTGGCACGTACGCAAGAGTGCGGATGCGCATAAAGACCAAAGCTACGTGCTCTGGGGCCTGAGTCAGGAATGTATGTCCCGCAGCCGCTTTCCGCTGGGGCATATGACTAAGCCGGAGGTACGTCAACTGGCCTATGATTGGGGCTATGAAGAATTGAGTAAAAAGGCGGAGAGCTTTGAAATTTGTTTCGTGCCGGACAATGATTACCGGGGCTTCTTAAAGCGACGGTTGCCGGAGCTGGAAACCCAGGTAGCAGGCGGGCAATTTGTTGGTGTTGACGGCAAAGTGTTGGGTACTCACGATGGCTACCCGTTTTATACGATCGGTCAGCGAAAAGGACTGGGCATCGCCTTCGGCGAACCTATGTACGTAACGAAGATTGATGCCGCTACTAATCAAGTGACTCTTGGGCGGGTGGATGATCTTATCCGGAACGGTATGATGGTGGGCGGCGCTACCCTGCAGAAGTATGCTGAACTGCCAGCAAACGGGCTGGAACTGGTGACGAAAGTCCGTTACAAAGACGCAGGAACCATGAGCAAAATCGAACAGATCTCGCCGGACCGTTTTGCCGTAGATTTCTACGCGGATGTGCGGGGTGTTGCTCCGGGCCAGAGCGCTGTTTTCTACGAGGGAGATGATGTTGTTGGGGGAGGGTTGATCCAAACAAGCCGTTGATTTACCTTAGGAGTAGGTATTTATACCTGTTTTGTGGGGTAAGAGGGGGGAAACAGTGGATTAAGGCCTGATTTGTGCTTCTGAGTATGGTATATTTATTGCTTAATCAGGTGCCTGGTTTTGAGTTATTTAGTACTCAGCAGGTATGCGTTTAAGCATAATCTACATGGACAGACGAAAATTTGTGGCGCAAGCCTCGGTTCTTACCCTTGGTTTAGGTACCTCCGCTTTTGCGTTGGCAAACGGAGTGAGCTCTATCAGCCTGAAGGTTGAAGAGCAGGAAATGTTAAGCGAGTTTCATCAACTGCTGGCGGAGTATCCCTATTCAGCGGAAGTTGCCGGTATGCTTACCAAGGTTCAAAAAATCAACCATTCTGCAGCGGGGGTTCTGGACTTCACGGACGCTACGGGTAACCGTATTTCATTGAGTAAAACCAAGGGGCGTTTGGTGGCCAGACTACATTAGTCGCCACTTGTTAAGCTTCCCCGCCTAAGCACACATTTACCAGAAACACATACACTCAAATTATGACACCATTTATCGGACAAATTATAGCTTTTGGCGGCAACTTTGCCCCCCGCGGCTGGGCTAAATGTGAAGGCCAGTTATTAGCTATTGCTCAAAACACTGCACTTTTCTCCATTCTCGGAACTACTTATGGCGGTGATGGCCGGACAACTTTCGGGCTTCCAGATCTCCGGGGCAGAAGTATGGTCGGGCCAGGTTCTGGGCCAGGCCTTCCCTCTGTAAGTTTGGGACAAAAAGGTGGAAACTCGTCCACCACGCTTACTACCGCTAACCTGCCTCAAATTCCAGGCCCTACTATCCAATTAGGAGGAGCCGTTGGCAACCAATCCATTGGAACGGACCGATACCTGGCCTTCAACGCCCTTGGAGAAACAATTTTCACGGATACAGCCCCCAATGGTGCTACCCTGAATACAGGGACCAGTGGAAATATCGGTGGCGGGAGCCTTGCCTTTTCAAACCAATCCCCTTTCTTGTCGGTGACGATGATTATCGCCCTGGTGGGGGTTTTTCCCAGCCGTAACTAATCCTGAACCGATTTGAGCAGTAGTACCGCCAGAACAATGTCGAAGGAATTGCTTTGTGCCCGCCAATGGTGGGCCGGGCTGGAAGAGCAATGGCAGTTGGCCTTTAACGAAGCCACTTTTGGTAAAGGCCCAACGACGGAGATGTTGGGTGACGATGACTTGCTGTCACTACGTTATCAGCTGGAAAACCTACGGTTTGCCGGGCCGGGTGCGCAGAGTGCTAACCTGAGCATCCGGCTGACGAACCTTTCAGGGGTGGCTGTATTAGACCATGTCAGTTTTCTTTCGGTAACGAATTGTGCCATTGAAGGAGTAGAAGAATTATCCGGGCTCAAGGCCTTAAAGCATCTGTATCTGTACGATAATGCCATTAGTTCGCTGAAAGGCATTGATGAGTTGACCGAAATGGAAGAACTCTATGTACAGCAGAACAAGCTTACTGACCTGAAGCCGCTACGAAAGCTGATTAATCTGAAAACACTTTGTGCCTCCAGAAATAAATTGACCTCGCTGGAGGGCTTGCACGAAGGGCACAGCGACCAATTGAAGAGATGTTTCCTGCTGCCGAACGAACAACTCTCCCAACGGGAGATCATCCGCCTCCAGAATGAGGCCTTTATTATGGTGAAGACGGGATGACCGGCTTCGCCATTGCTTATTTAATCCTTTCTCTGCACCTGCGTTCAGCGCCCAAATGCAAGAAGGAGCAAAATACCGAGGCTTAGCGCCTCCTTTTGCGTTTTACGACCTTTTTATAATCTCAGCATATGAAAATTTTTACGACACTTTTTATCTTTTGCTTGTTGTTTACTACTGGTCTTTTCGGACAGGCGGGGATGACGGTAGAAATCGATAACCCTTGTTTAGGTCCAGCATTTTCCATGACTTTCATGGGGACGGACGCTACTGGCAGGAATATCTACGGAAATGAATCAATTAACGGAATTGGTAATCCGATTCTAAGTATTTTTTATGATCAAACCAGTGGGAACTGGGTCATAGGTTTACCCGGTAGCCCCAATCCTGGCGACAGGCTGTTTGAGACCGGTCCAAATACTTTTAGTCCTAATCCGCCAGACTCTGCCACAGAGCCTTATAATGAAACCGCAGCGCTCGCTGGCTGTGGGATGGCTACCGTAAGCGGCACCGGCACCCAAAACATGGGCGGCGGAGATCCTTGTGCTGCTCTGGGTGGAGATACCGATATGGACGGTGTCTGTGATGATAATGACATATGTCCGGGTTTTGATGATAACGCTGACATGGACATGGACGGCATGCCCGATGGCTGTGACAGCGACCCGATGACCTTTAATGGGGTAACTTTTGACAGCCCCTGTATTGGTGGTATGCTGGGCTTTATACCAACGGGTAATGACGGTACGCGCAATACTTTCTCTAATGCCGCCCAGGGGTTGGAGATCGTTTTCAACGACACCGAAAATCGTTGGGAAATGCGCGGTGCCAATGCTGGTGGTGCGGTGATCTTTTTCAATACGTTGGCTAGTTTGCCTAATCCTCCATCTTCCACGGCCTCGGCCTGGGAGGCGGATGCTGCTGGCGGCTGTACTGGCGAAACGCCTACGGTGAGTGGAACGGGTACGCAGGCGAACGAGCCTCCAGTTGTTACCTGTACGGAGTTTACCACCACCATACAAACGGACCCTAATACGACTATGCCTAATGTTCCGTCTGGTGGTTGGGGCCCAATTCCTGGTAGTGGCATCATTGGTGTTGGTTTAGGCTTGCCAACAAGTATCTATAATCTTGACTTAAACAGCTGCGTAACGGACGACTGGAGCGAGCTGGGTGAAATGGAGCTTTCATTGGTCAGCTCTGGTTTTGAAAACATCACTGCTGATTCGAGAGATTTGGTAAATGTTTATAATATTCGGGATGGGCAGGAAAATGTAGCTGGTGTGCAAGTGGTTGTTCGGGCAACCCTTGTTATGAACACTCCTCCTGATGCGGTTTGCCAAGCCGTAACCGTCGATGCTGGCGCTGACTGTATGGCGACCGTCTCCGCTGAAGACTTCGACGGTGGCTCCACCGATGCGGATATGGATATGTTGACCTTTAGTGTTGACCCAGCGGGCCCTTATGGGGTGGGGATGACGAATGTAACCCTTTCCGTTAGTGATGGTATCGCCACAAGTACGTGCACGACGACGGTGACGGTGGAGGATAATACGCTGCCGGTGGTTACCTGCACAGAGTTTGCTGAAACCTTCTCCGGTGAAGACCAATGTGCTGATTTTATTTCTGCGAATAGCCCGGACGGAATTTTTCGTCCAATCGGAAACCTCAGCAGTTTTAGCGCTGCTGCGGGTGCTTCCCGTATCATTACGGCCGACCTGACTGGCTGTGTGACCGACAACTGCTCCGATGAAGGCTTCCAGGCTGCCTTCGTTGACTCCTACGAAGAGAACCGCGTTTTGGGTTGTTCGGTAGACATTATAAATGTTCTCGTCATCCGCGATGCGGCGGGCAACGAAGCGGAAGACTCGATTTTCTTCCGGCATACCATTATGTATGATGGCCCCGCACCGGAAATCACCTGCCCGGCAGATGAATTAATTGCCTGTTTCGATGATATTATGGTGAATGCAGCCAACGCAACGGCCACCAGCGGTTGTGGTACACCCACCGTTGAAGTAACGGGACCAGTCATTGTGGGGGCGGAAAATTGTACAGGGACAACCTATACTTATACTTACACGGCAACGGACGGTTGTGGCCAAACGAGTTCCTGTGAGCAGGTGTTTACCATTAATTCTTCTTCTCTTGGTATTTCCCTGATTGATGGTCTTTTGGCGGACAGTACGGTTACCTGTGCTGACGATATTCCTGCTCAGGCAGAGGATTTTGTAGTGGTTACTACCAATTGTAACATCACTCCCGAGGTAACGGTCACCGGGCCAGTCATTAGCCATGTAATGGCCCCGGATTGTCCTGGCACAATGTACACTTATACCTTTAGCGCCACTTCCCCTTGTTTTATTTCTCCCGTATCAGTTAACCGCACTTTTACCATCATGAACGATGGGCCAACGATTGTTTGTCCGACAGATTCACTGATTGATTGTGGAGTGTTCCCGGCGATTTCAACGGACGGTATAGTGGCAACAGCTAGTTGTGGTATGACACCCGCCATTTCCTTTTCGGAAGACCCCATCATCGTTGGTGACCCTGACATGCCAGGTACTACCTACACTTATATGGTTACGGCGACGGATGATTGCGGCCGAACGACTACCTGTGAACGGGTCTTTATGGTGCAGGATACCACCGCTCCCGTCATTATCTCTTGTGTAACCGATACCACGATCTACCTGGACGAAAACGGCTTTGCGTCCATTGCGCCGGGAGAACTACTGGTAACGGAAGACAATTGCGCGCCCGCAGATGTGATGCTTGGCGACCCGCTGGTGGCTTTTGACTGTGATGCTGCCGGGGAAACCTTCACTTATAATGAAACCGATACCGATGCAGAGGGTAACGTGAGTGATGTTTGTACGGTGAATGTGACGGTATTGGACACCCTCGCTCCTGTGATTATCTCCTGCGTAACTGATACAACCATTTATCTGGATGAGAATGGCTTCGCTTCCATCGCGCCCGGTGAATTGTTGGTTACGGAGGACAATTGCCCGCCAGCAGATATGATGCTCGGAGACCCACTGGTAGCCTTTGACTGTGATGCTGCGGGGGAAACCTTCACTTACTATGAAACCGATATTGATGCATCGGGTAACGTGAGTGATGTTTGTACGGTGAATGTGACGGTATTGGATACTATCCCGCCATCAATTACCTGTGCCGCAATTGCACCATTTGTTTCGGTGGGGGATGATTGCCTTTTCCAGGAAACACCCGGCACATTTTTAACTAGTGATAACTGTGGAGACCCCGTTACTTTCCGGGAGCGCTACACTGATGCGGACGGCAATGTCATTGATGACTTTACCTTCGATTTCATTGTTGGAGATTTTATGATTGGAGATCAGCGCAATCTTCCATTGGGCGTAAATACGATTGAATTGTTCATTACGGATCGTAGCGGACTGGAAAGCTCTTGTTCTTTCACTTTAGACGTTCGTGACACCAGCCCTCCGGAAGTAGTTTGTCAGGATGCAACAGTGTACTTAGATGAGAATGGTGAAGGATTGGCTAACATAAATTTTGCGTTGGAAAGCGTGTTGGTTTCTTTTACGGATAACTGTGCTGCAGGCCCTACTGCTGTAGGTGGACCTGCAGGTGAACTTACCTGTGACGATATTGGTACCCGGCCATTTTTCTTTGGCTTTTTTGATGGTAACGGGCAAGAGGCAATTTGCAACTTCACATTAACCATTGCGGATACAGTAGCTCCCGTTGTCACCACTATCGACCAAATGCTCACCCTCACCGACGGTGAGCCCACGATGACGCTGACGACCGGTGATCTGGCGACCGCCACGGACAACTGTGGTGAGCCGATTACCATTGAGTTTGACCGCTCGCTGACCTTTACCGGTGCTGACATCGGCACGAATGAGCTGACCGTTACGGCAACAGATGCTAACGGTAACGTGACCGTTACGACGGTAACGGTCGTTGTTGGCTTCGAACAGCCGAACCTGGCTTGTATCTCCGAGATCAACCTGACGCTTAATGATGAGTGCCAGGCACTGCTCATTCCCCGGATGTTCCTGACCGGCAATACAGCGCTGCTGGACGCCTTCCAGTTTGATATCACGGTGGATGACAACGACCCCAGCAACGGCCCGATCGTGGATGGTTGTGGACGCTTCCGGTACTCTATCTCTCCGGCGAGTTTGGGCGATGAGCCAACGATTGGATTTACGGGCGACTTCGCCCCGGAGAACTGGACAGAAATTCTGTTTTCTTTCCTTGGCGGAGTTCAGAGCCCCCCTTCCGACGAGCAACTGATAACGGTTGACTTTACGGCCGATGCAATGGTATTGTCTACGGAGGCAACCGTCTTCAATACCGGCTCTGAGTTTGGAGCCCAGCAAGGGATTATGTTCAGTGAGAGTGGTGTTGTGGCCTTCGACTATAACTTTAATGG
>NZ_FOFB01000038.1 GCF_900110645.1 Neolewinella agarilytica | reverse complement strand
GTCACTTCCGCTACATCCAGTTCATCAAGATCTACGATGAGGTGGCTCCGACCATCGACGCGGACGAGCCTGCTGACTGTTTCGCCGGAACTTCTGTAACTTGTACTGCTGAGGTTGAACTGACCTTCACGGCACTTGACGAGTGTTCTGACGCTAACGTTCAGATCGAACTGGACGCTAACTACGTTGCTGCTAACGGCTTCAACGCTGACAACCCCGCCGCTCTTGGTGTAGGTGTTTCCCTGAGCAATGACGGCATGGGTGGTTTCACCATCAACGCTACCAACGTACCAGTAGGTAATCACGCTATCCGCGTTCGCGCATCTGACGGCTGTGGTAACTTCGACGTTGAGATCATCGAATTCTGCGTAACGGGCGACAAAGCTCCAACGCCAATCTGTATCCAGACACTGACCGTTACGCTGATGCCTGACGGCCAGGGTGGTGGTATGGCTGCTATCTGGGCATCTGACTTCATCGCTTCTGATGTTGAAGACTGCTTCGGTAACATCATCGACAAGTACAGCATCTACACGGAAGAAGAAGCTGGCGTTGCTGGTTTCGCTCCTGCTGCTGGTCGCCTCGGTATCGACCTTGACTGTGATGACTTCGGTAACGATGTTCCAGTACGGGTTTACGCCATTGATGATCAGGGAAGCGCTGACTACTGTAGCGTAATCGTTGAAGTACAGGCTTTCCAGGACGGACTATGTGAAGGCACGGGTGGAAACCTGGCTGGTAACATTGCTACGCAGGACAATGACGAAATGGAAGGTGTTGAGGTTAACCTGACTGGTGCCAACGACATGGACGAGATGGTAACGACTGCTGCTAACGGCGGTTACTCCTTCACGAACCTACCACTTGGTCAAGACTTCACGGTTGAGGCTAACTACTCTCCTGAAGTTGACCTGTCACAGGTTAAAGTATCTGACGTAGTGAAGATCGGTAGCGTAATCCTGGGTACGAGTACCTTCGATAATGGTTACGACTTCGTTGCTGGTGATGTTGATCAGGACGGTTCACTCTCTATCTTCGATATGGTAGCGATCCAGCGGGTAATCCTCGGCCGTGACGAAACCTTCACGACTGGTGATACCTGGCGCTTCGTTACTGAAGAGTACGACCTGACGACTTCTAACTGGGCATCTGTCTTCCCAGAAGTTTACAACGTAAACAACCTGGCAGGTGTACTGTCTAACGTAGACTTTGTAGCCATTGAGATGGGTAACGTTGTCCGCGAAGGTGGTCGTTCTGCTCTGAACCTGGAAACTGAAGAGGCTAGCCTTGAGGCTGGTCAGACGCACACGATGACCATCACTGCTGCCAACATGCTTGGCTTCCAGGGTACGATCGAGCTGGCTGCTGGCCTGGAACTCGTTGACGTAACCTACGAAGGTGAAGGTGGTCTTAACCTTGACCAGTCTGGTGAGGGTATGATCGGTGTTCTCCTCCGCGACGCTGCCAGCCTGACGCTGGAAGTACGCGCTACGGAAGCTGGCCTGCTCAGCGAGCTGGTAAGCCTGACCGACGCAGTAGTACTAACCGAAGGTGTTGACCTGAATGGTGCCAGCACCGGCCTTGGTCTTGCTTTCAACGGTACTTCTATCGCAACTGCACAGAACACTCTGCTGCAGAACACGCCGAACCCAGTTGTAGAAGCTACAACGATCCGTTTCGAACTGGCTACTGCTGGTGCTGCTACGCTTAGCGTACAGGACGCTGCTGGCCGGGTAGTTATGGTTCGTGAGCTGGACGCTGTTGCCGGTATGAACCGCGTTGACCTTACGGCTCAGGACCTCGGCGCTGCCGGTGTACTGACTTACACGCTGACTTCTGGTGACTTCGTTGCCACCAAGAAGATGGTTGTTGTTCGCTAAACTGAACCTCCGACAATAGTTGGAGAACTTAAAAGCCCCGTCGTTTCATCCTTGAAACGGCGGGGCTTTTTGATTTCCTATGAATGCCGCCTGACGACAGCGTGGAGCAATGGCAATGAACATAGGACATACATTGAACTGTTCCTAGAGAAATATATACTATGAAGACTAACCATATTTTAGTCCCTTTTCTGTTTTTATTGATGGTTTTCTCTTGTGGAAGGTATAAGGCTTCAGATAGCTTTCCTCCAGAAGGGTATAATGGACCAACACCTATTGAGCTGAGTCAGGAGATTTTGAGGACGCTTAAAGCCGGACAGGACGCCACACCTCTGGTTGATCAATTAGCTGTTTTTGAGCCGCAAGACCTTGTGGCCGCGCTTGACACCAGAAATAAGCAATTGGCTTTCTGGGTCAATACCTACAATGGGATGGTACAATATCTGCTGACCCGTAACCCTGAACTATTTGATGACAGCAGTTCTTTTTTTAGCACTCCCTCTTATACCGTGGCGGGGCATACTTTTAGCCCTAATGAGATGGAACACGGGATTATCCGTGGAGGGGAGAACAGGTTTGGCCTCGGATTTATCCCACAGTTTTTTCCTAATAAGACGGAGCGAACCTTTAAGATTAAGGGAGGAGACTCCCGCGTTCATTTTGCGTTAAATTGTGGCGCGGCGGATTGCCCGCCAGTAGAGATTTACCGGCCAGAGAGCTTTGATGCTCAGGTGAATAACCGCGTGCGGAAGTACCTGGAGAAGCACAGCGAAATCAATGAGGTCGACGGAAAATCCGTAATAACCACGACACCACTTTTTTCCTGGTTTCGTGGAGATTTCCGTGATCATGACGGAATTGACGACTTTCTCGTGGAGTACGGTATTCTAACGGAGGAAAACAAGAATATCAAGCGGGAGTATAAAAGCTACGATTGGACGCTAAAGACAGGTATCTGGGCGGAGGACACGATTTGAGTCGTTATTTCGCACGTTGACTTGAAGTTACTTTGTTAAGTACAGGTATATACCTATGGAAGCGTCAAATTAGTACCTTTGCAACTCTGTGGTCTATCCACGATGTTTTACTGCAACAACTTGACAAACTACCCCATGGCGAATATTCCCGAAGCTGATAATTTCATCGAAGAATTCATTGTCGAAGACCTTCAGAATGGTAAGCATGATGGCCGGATCCATACCCGCTTTCCTCCGGAGCCGAACGGATATCTGCACATTGGCCATGCTAAGGCGATTGTAATCAACTTTGAGATTGGAAAGAAGTTTGGCGGCCGGACTAATCTCCGGATGGATGACACCAATCCTACTACTGAAGAGACCCACTTCGTTACCAACATCGAAAACGACATCAAGTGGTTGGGGTATGAATGGCATGGAGATACAGTGTATGCCTCTGATTATTTCGGAGAGCTTTACGCCCTGGCTCTCAAGCTAATTGATAAAGGGCTGGCCTTTGTTGATGATTCCACCGTTGAAGAGATTGCTGAGCAGAAAGGAGATATTGATGAGCCTGGCACGAACAGCCCTTTCCGCGATCGTTCTATCGCTGAAAACCGGGACCTGTTTGAAAGAATGAAAGCGGGAGAGTTTGCTGATGGGAGTAAAGTGTTGCGTGCGAAGATTGATATGGCGCACCCCAACCTGCTGCTGCGGGATCCGGTTTTATACCGTATCAAGCACGAAACTCATCACCGGACGGGTGATGACTGGTGTATTTACCCGCTATATGACTTTGCCCACGGGCAGAGTGATTCCATCGAAAAAATAACGCACTCTCTTTGCAGTCTTGAGTTTCGGCATCACCGGGACTTATATAACTGGTTGATTGAAGCTCTGGAGATTTTCCCCAGTCGGCAGATTGAGTTTGCACGGATGAACGTAGACTACCTCATCACCAGCAAGCGAAGGCTGAAAAAGCTGGTAGAGGAAGGCGTTGTTACCGGATGGGATGATCCACGAATGGGAACACTTGCCGGTATGCGAAGAAAAGGCTACCCCGCCGAGGCCCTGCGGAACTTCTGTATGCGAACGGGGGTAACTAAGCGCGATAACCAGCAGGAGTTTGACTTTCTCGAGCATTGTGTACGGGAAGTACTCAATACCTCGTCAGATCGCTTCATGGCGGTCCTGAACCCGGTAAAGCTGGTCATTACGAATTATCCGGAAGGAGAGACTGAGATTTTCACTACGGACAATAACCCTGAAGACCCCAGCAGAGGGAGTCGGGAAATTCCCTTTAGCCGAGAAATCTGGGTAGAGCGGGAGGATTTCCGTAAGGAGCCACAGAATCGGAAGTATTTCAGGTTAGCTCCTGGTAAAGATGTACGTCTGAAATCGGCCTATATCATTCACGTCGAAGGGCATGAAGAGGATGCTGATGGCAACGTCACCCAGATTAACGCAAGTTATTACCCGGAATCCCGCTCAGGAAATGATACGTCTGGTATAAAGGCGAAGGGCACCATCCACTGGGTGGCCGTTGGCGAAGGTTTGGACATTGAAGTAAGGCAGTACGACAAGCTGTTCTCCGATCCAACACCAATGGACCATGAAGATGAGGGTAAGGACTTTATGGACTTTATCAATCCGGAAAGTCTGAAAGTCTTGTCAGCAAAGGGAGAGCCCGCTCTGGCCACGACCAAAGCCGGAGATACTTTCCAGTTGCTACGGAAAGGTTACTATACGGTAGACGAGGACAGTACTTCGGATAAAGTCGTACTTAATCTTACCTGTGGCCTGAAGTCCAGCTGGAAAGGGTAGGGGGTCTTGTAGTCCCGCTAGTCTTGTATTCAGGCTATCCTCCGGATTTTTTTACGGACTGGTAGCCTTCTGCCAGAAGGATTTCGAGGATTTTATCTCGCTTGTTTCCCTGAATGATGATTTCCCAGTCTTTGGCGGAGCCACCAACACCACAGCGGGTTTTCAGGAGTTTGGCCAGGGCCTGCATTTGTGCGTTAGTGCCGGAAAATCCTTTGATGATGGTGGCTTCCTTGCCCCTGCGATGCTTGCGATCGAGGTGAACACGAAGAGGCATCTTTGCCTTCAACGAACTCCCCACTGCACCTGCGTCCGCGCCCTTGGATTCTTTCACAGGAAGATTGACAGGTGGTGGCGGAAGTTCTTTACCTAAGCCTTTCAGTGCGGCAAAAGGATTGTCCGCTGCTCCACCATCATCGGTAGAGAAGTCAAATCCTTTCTTGTTTTTTTTCTTGGCCATTGTGCGATTAGTTTTGGCTGGTTGATTTTGGCTCCGGTACGGAAAGCGTACCCTTGTCTACCGCTTCGGTTGCTTCGGGGTGGTACTTAGTGACCAGATGAAAGTAGGCAGATCGGGAAAAACGGAACCACCAGACGAATAAGAGACCAACCACCACCAATAATGCAGCAAAAGATGCTGCGGTGGACCAACCCCAAACCCAGTGCAAAAGCATTACAAAGCCCAGGCAAAAGAAGGCTGAACCAATGTAAGAAAGAAACATCGCTCCGTAGTAAAACCCTGGTTCGGGAAAGTAGTTCTGCCCGCATTTAGGGCAATGTTCATACTGCTCAAAGGGCTTGTTGAAGGTGAAAGAGCCGGTCGGGAAAAGGTCTCCCCGTCTGCAGTTTGGGCACCGAAACCCAAATAAGGAAGACAGAATAGAAGGTTTGGCGGGCATATATGGCGATTTGTGTTGCCCAGGGGGCGATGTTATTTATTGGAAACGACCCTGATTCCTCAAGGTTGACGAAGAAGAAGATTCAGAGCAGGATAAATTTCCTCCGTTTACGGGGGAATTTGCATCCACAAAAAGTATTTTTGGGACTCACTTTCTAATTTGGGTTGGGCAGAAGCCCATAAAGTGGAAAAGGAAAAAATGGTCGTTTGTGCAGCGTTAACTGGCTGTCCAACGTCCTTAAAGGGCCGGTTCGTCGATAAAGGCTGGTCTTACATCCAGTCATTTCGGCCTGGTGGCCTCGGAGCGAGAAACTTTTTCTATATTAGGAGGTATTTATCAGTAAAGAGTTCAGATTTTGTAAAGGATCAACCCCATGCGTCAACTAAAGATCAGTAATAAAATTACCTCCCGCGAGAGCATCGCGCTGGAGAAGTATTTGTCCGATATTGGAAAGATCGACCTGTTGACGCCAGAGGATGAAGCTGCACTGGCAGCTAAGATCCGGGAAGGCGATCAGCTGGCCCTGGAACGATTGACCAAGGCCAATCTTCGCTTCGTTGTTTCCGTCGCTAAGCAATATCAGAACCAGGGCTTAAGCCTGGCCGACCTGATTAATGAAGGAAACGTAGGCCTGATCAAAGCCGCTAAGCGTTTTGATGAAACCAGAGGCTTCAAGTTCATTTCCTATGCCGTCTGGTGGATCCGGCAGAGTATCATGCAAGCCATTGTGGAATACAGCCGCCTGGTACGGATGCCAAACAATAAAGCTGCCGGCTACACGAAGGTGAGTCAGGCCATTGCTAGCTTTCAACAAGAGTTTGAGCGCGATCCCGAGCCGGAAGAATTAGCCGATTTGCTCAATGTCTCTTTATCAGACATAGAGCGGGCGCTCCGTGGGCGTATGCGCCATCTCTCCTTTGATGCCCCGGTGGCCGGAGATGATTCCGACATCACGATGCTGGACACCATGGCTACTGACGGGAGCAATCCCGATAAGAAGATCATGGGGGAGTCTCTCTCAAAAGAAGTTACGGCAAACCTTAATATGCTGGCTCCGCGCGAACGAACGGTACTGGCCTGCTACTTTGGCCTGGACGGAGAACAACAGCTCAACCTGGAAGAGATCGGCGAACGCTTTGACCTGACCCGCGAACGGGTCCGGCAGATCAAAGAGCGGGCCATCCGGCGGCTGCGCCGCAGCCGGAATAAGCATTTGTTGAAGAGCTATTTGGGGTGATGGGCTCCCTCAACGGCTGGCGCCGTTTCGGTCGGCCATCGCTACGGTAGACGTTCCTCCGGGACTGGCCGTTATTCTGAAACAACCACCCTTAAGCCCAGGGCATTTATGTTCTGTAGTGGATTCTCGCGTGTATTTTGCTCTACCGTCAGGGAGTAGGCACCTGGTGATTGGAACCGGGCTTTCTGTAAAATAGGAATGGAGAGCTCACAGGTCCCTCCACCACAATCCCCGTACCACTGGCCGAAGTTGTCGGCCATCTGGAGGCTAAGTTGTTGGCTGCTCCGTTGCCCGGAGGGGAAGCGGGTGTGCAGGTTTACGTAGAAGTTTTGGTGGGGGAAATCGGCACTGTGCGTGAGGTCCAGCAGATACTCGTAGGTAAGAGTAGTGTCTTCAATGGTGAAATTGAAGGATAGGCTATCCGCATACGTCCAGCCGGACTCCTCGATGTCATATTCCTGTTCGTAGACGACGGTCGGCCCACAAGAGGTAAGCAGCAGGCAAAAAAAGACAGAAGCTATGAGCAGACGCATAGACGGTAAAATTGATGTGTCAGAATAAGACGAAAAGCCGTCGCTGATATTGGATGAATGAGCGGAGTAGCGTTATTTTTTGCAACCTGCAACCTGTCCCGCAGTACTGCGGGACAACCTGCCCCTAACTAAAATACTCCTTCATCCGCTCAAAGAATCCTTTATCTCCCTTTTCGTTCTGGGGTTTAAAGTTATCCATGTCGCGCATTCGTTCAAGCAACTCTGTTTCCTCCTTGGTCAGTTTTTTGGGTGTCCAGAGGTTAACGTGGATGAGTTGATCTCCGGTGCCATAGCCTTGCAGTGCGGGTAGTCCTTTACCACGGAGGCGGAAGATTTTGCCGGATTGGGTTCCCGGGGGAACCTTGATTTTTACCGTTCCGCTGATGGTGGGCACTTCTACAGAGGTACCCAGAGCTGCATCGGCGAAGTTCAGAAACAGGTCGTAGATCAACTTCTGTCCGTCCCGCTGCAGGAATTCGTGCGGTTTTTCGGTAATGTTGATGAGCAGGTCTCCGGCGGGGCCACCACGGCGGCCGGCATTCCCCTTGCCGCGCATGCTGAGCTGCTGCCCTTCTTCCACTCCGGCGGGGATGTTCACCTCGATGGTGTCTTCGCCATACTCCCGGCCTTCTCCCTTACAGTTGGAGCAGGTGGATTTGATCTGCGTTCCGGTACCGGAACAGGTCGGACAGGTCGTTGTGGTCGCCATCTGCCCCAGGAAGGTGGAGCGTACCTGACGAACCACGCCAGCCCCGCCACAGGTGGAACAGGTGCTTACACTGCTGGCGTCTTTGGCGCCGTTGCCGTTACAGACTTTACAGGTTTTCTGCCGCTTTACTTTGATGCGCTTGGTAACGCCAGCAGCAATTTCTTCCAGCGTGAGGCTTACCTTGATGCGGAGGTTGGAACCCCGCTCTCCGCGGGCCTGCCGGCGGGCTCCGCCACCGCCGCCACCGAAGAAGGTGCCACCGCCGCCGCCGAACATGTCACCGAACTGAGACATGATGTCTTCCATCGTCATCCCGCCGGGGCCGCCGCTAAAGCCGCCCTGCTGGCCCATGCCAGCGTGACCAAACTGGTCGTAACGCGCTTTTTTATTGGGGTCACTCAATACGTCGTAGGCCTCAGCGGCTTCCTTGAACTTTTCTTCTGCGGCCTTATCATCCGGGTTCTTATCCGGGTGGTATTTCATGGCCAGCTTGCGGTAGGCTTTCTTCAGGGCCTTTTCATCGGCACCTTTGTCTACACCCAGTACCTCGTAATAATCTCTCTTTGCCATCTTGTTGTTGCTCAATATTGTAAAACGATCCGTCAATAGCGGATACTGGGGTTACTTGCCGACCACTACCTTGGCGTGACGGATGATCTTACCGTTCAGGTAGTATCCCTTTTCGGTGGTGTCTACGACTTTCCCTGCCATCTCCGGATGAGGGATTTCGGTAATGGCTTCGTGCAGGTCCGCATCAAAAGCTTCTCCGTTAGAGGCCATCGGCTTCAGCCCCTGACCTTCGAGCGATTTGTACAGTTTTTTAACGATAAGGCCGACGCCGCTGTCCCAGACTTGTTTGGTGGCCTCGTCACTTTCTGCTTGTTTCTGAGCACGGTCAAAATCATCGAGTACGGGTAAGAGGGCCATCATGGTCTTACGACCGGCAGTTTCCATCAGGTCCAGTTTCTCCCGTTGGTTACGACGCTTATAGTTCTCAAACTCTGCATAGAGACGCAGATGGCGATCATCTTTTTCGGCAAGCTGCTTTTCCAGATCGGCAACGATGTTCTCCTGTTCCGTATCCGCATTTCCTTCTGCCTGTGCTTCGAGTTCCTCCTCTACGGGGTCCGCAAGGGTATGCTCTTCGGGCTCTGCACCAGTGGTTTCCAGCAACTCGTCGTCGACGATTGGTTCGTTGGCTTTCTTCTTGGACATTCTAAATAGATTTTTCATTGGTATAAGGGTCCTGCAAATGTAGGGCCATTGGGGCAGAAAGCCACTTTGTCAGGTCGGATTGGCAAAAGCTGACAGGGTGGGGAAGTAGTAGTGTAGTTTTGTAGTAATGTAGGGGAAAAGGAGGAGTGTTTTGGGCGCGGGGCCGCAGGTGCAAGGGGCGTTTTTTTAAGAGCAGGGTGTAGGGGCTATCCTCATCTTATCGACTGTCCCCGGATGAGGAGCTCAGCTCCGAAAACCTGCTGCGTAGCAGCTGTCCTGTAGTTGATTTTCCGAGGTAGGCGGTTGGAGCTTGGATGATAATTAGGCTAGATCCCCCACCCACCCACCCGGACGCTTTCAGGTCGCTTCGCGACGCTAAAAGGTCCTTGATCGAAGGTGTCCTTGAGGATCTTTTTCGATTAAAATTTAAACTCTTGAAAAAGAGCATTTACCTCCTAAAGGAGAACGTTAACATCCTGATTCAAGATAATAAAGGCCTGCAAAAAATGTTTAAAGAGCCAAACAAACTAAACGGCTATTTGGAAGTCCGAAAATTTTTCTGCTATCTTTAAGCCAAACGTTGTACTAACTTTATTCACCCTTCCTATTAACAAATAATATGTTTTCTAATACCCCCCCCCCATTTACGTGTCCTAACGTCTACTTTTCTCTTTCTGCTGCTTTTGGTGGTGGGGAGTTGTGAGAAGGAGGAGTTGGTCTTACTCGAGGATAACAACCTTGTCGAAACGGAAGTAGTACTTCCAGAAAGCGAAATAGAATCTTACACAGATTTTGTCTCACCCGAAAGAGATGCGGCTATCCGAAATTATTTTTCTGATGGCAAAAAAAGCGAGAAGGGAATTGCGGCAATTATCGATTCCATTTTACTTAACCCGGCGAAATTCGTCAGAGACCCATCAAATAATCATGATGTAGTGACCTACCTCGTGGATGGAAAAGACAGCACCAAGCTACACAATCTTGTACTTTCCTTCTCGGGGGATACACTCAAAGAGGCATTACATTATGCTTATGACCTTGGGGCGGAATTCGTGATGGAATTATGATAGATGGAGTCTTGACAAAATTTAATAAGTTGAAAATCGATATTGTCATTCCTGAGGGAGCTACCTCAAGTGATATTGCAGCGAAAATTCAAAAATTTTATACTAGAGTTGCTCGAAGAATCGAGTTGAATGAATCTAGGTATCCCGGAATTGATTACAGGAATATAGAGTCTGTTTTGGACGTTAAAATTGACTTTGGCTATGACTAATTTCATTAAAAGTTTAATCCCCTGGCAATACTCTCTTTCCAAAAAGAGGTTCGCCATAGAATGTTCTTTCCGAACGTCACCTGGTCTATTATTGACTAAGGACGTCCGTAAAATCATTGAAGAAAATTTGATGCTCTTTTTGCAGGAGGGAGGAAAATTTGATGGAGGGCGTATGGTAAGAACGGGAAAGGAACTCTATGATGCAATAGAGGCAGACGTTGCCAATACATTAGGACAGTTCATTGATTTTCCTTTTCGAAGGAATGAAACACGTAAATTCTTCTCCGTCGCAACTAGCGAACATCGAGAATTCGATTCGATAGCTCTAAGAGCCGCCAATAAAGATTTTTCGCTGATAAATCTGGAGTCTATTCTTGCAAGTGTAGATAGTCGTCATTTTCATTCGAGCTATTTTGCAGATGCCGAATATTTAGAATTACAAAAGCAAAATAGCCTCAAACGATATAAATACACCAAAGGGCTAAAACTAAAGGCTAATGCCATTGGAAATGATTGGGTAGACACATCCGGACGCCCGGGTAAGGGAGGCATGCTGCCTGATCGAAGCGGTGGCTTAGAGACGGGAGGAGCTCACTATTGGTTCGGAGACTTAATTTACGACTCAATCTCCAAAGAACGAATTCTAAGTTTTGATCAAGCCCACGATATCCAAGTTTTGGATAATGGTATTATTTATGTTAACCTCTACGAAGGAACTTTCAATGGGCATTTACCAGAAAACCAGGCTAAGCAGCTGGCTTTCAGAGATCATTTGGGCTTGATACAGAGTTGATGATGGCTGGAACTCAGTCCTATAAAAAATCGCCCTAACCAGCTGAAAGCGAGGTTAGGGCGATTTTTATGGGACCGGACTCTAGTAACGAAAATCAGGGATGACTCCTATTTAGTATTGATTAAGTAGCTAGGCGAGAAGCCTGATTCCGACCACTCAGAGCCAGACACCGAGCCTACTTCCCATCCCCCGCCTCAGATTCGGGTACTTCACAGTTCCCTTCGTTGTATTCGGTGACGGCGGCGGCGATGTCATCGATGTTACGGCGGAACTCGCCGGCGGCGACGCGTTGTTCCAGCCCCGCGCAGCCTTCAAAGACCTTGGCAAAGGCTTTCTTCCAGTTCAGCCAGTGGGCGTTGGTGACGGAGAGGGAGATTAGATCACCGTCTTTGGGCTTAAGGAACTCGACTTCCAGTCCGCCGGCATCGGGGTAGGAGGGGATGTATTCGAGGTACTGCATCCGGGGGCCGTCCAGGAGGACGCGCATGAAGTTCGGCCGTCCCTGCAGGCCGCCTTTATCGGCGTATTTCTCAACGATGTAGTGCAGCCCGCCGAAGCCGAAGCCGTCTACCGTGTTGACGGTAATGGCGACTTCCTGTTGGTTGCCATCGATGAAGGTGAAATTGGGCTTGCCCATCAGCTTCACGTCGATGTTTTCCTGGATGATAACGGTGCCGGCCTTGGTCTGTCCGCCGGTCGTGATGTAAGCCGTCAGGGTGTCGAAGACCGGCTTGAAGGGCTCGGGCATACCGTAGGTGACACCGGCGGGGCCGGTGGCCTGGGAGACGTCCCGAAGGGCGAAGTGACGGGTCTGATTAGGGTAGGCGGGGAGCTCTTTACTCAGGGTCTCAGCGGCCCGGCTTAGGGAGCGACTACGGCTTTTGTTCCACTTTACGTTGTCGACCAGGCGCTTGCTGAAATCCATCGCAACGCCAGGGGTTTCCATCAGCATCTGCGCGGTGGCCAGATTGTAGGCGGCGCAGTGGTGGTAGCGTTGGGTCTTTTTGTTGTCAGCCGGGTAAGCAGCCATCTGCTCTCGCCAGAAGGCTAGGTAGGGCTCCAGGGCAGTAGCCAGGTAGGCTTTGGGGAGCTCGGCGTTTGAGTCGATGGTGTCCAGCACGGCCATAGCCGCCGTAGCGTTTTCCAGCCACAGTTCGGCGTTTTCGGCCTTTTTTCCTTTCGGATATTCAAAGTAGTAGTAGTCCTTTTTTTCCTGGACATCAATCTGGTCACGTAGCTGGGCATTCAGGGAGTTGACGTAGGCTAACAGCTGCTTTTTCTGCAGATCGAGGTAGGTTTTGGAGCGTTTTTCGTACCACTCTTTGGTGAGCGCACTGCGGCTGCTGTAAGTCCGGCTACCGGAGGGGTAGCGGATCACGGCGTCATCGACGCCGACGACGGATTCGAAGATGATGCCGCCATCGGGGTCCAGCACTTCCATCACAACGGGAAAGGTGTAGGTGCCTTCTACCCAGTAGACGGTCTTTTTTTCTACGGTGCCGTCTTTTTTCTTGCTCTCGGTAGTTTTGGAGCGAGTCTTGACGTCGTTGGTACGGAAACGGTCAACCTTATAAGATACGAGTAAGTGCCCGCCGGAGGCCAGCTCGCGGAAATTACGCATGGTAAGTTCGCTTTTCAGCCCAAGCTTAGTGTAGCCCGCCCGGCTCACCATGCGGTAGGGATCGGATACCCGGGTGGAATAAGTCGTGAAGGCCGCCGGCAGCTCCTGCGCCGGCATGACCTGATGGGGAACGGCGAAACGAAGATCACCAATACGTTGGGCAGAAAGAAAAACAGTGACGTTGAGGCATAGAAATGCCAGTAGTAGAGTAAATCTCTTCATGGAAGGGTGTTTGAGAAATAGAGTGGTTAGAAAAGTAGAGTAGGTGTTTATCTCTGTTACATCAAGATACGACAAATTTGCATATTATCCAAATTTTGATTACAAAACACCTGTATGTAATTAAAAAGGTTACAAGTTGTTTTTTCGCTGACCCAACTAAGTAGACAGGTTGTTGACAGGCTTTAGTGGGCGCCTCGCGCAGGTGCAAAGGACGGTTGCAGAGAGCAGGGGGATGGGCATCCTCTGCGGTAGTCAGTATTTCTCAAAGCGTACGATATCTATTTAGACTGGTCGTTTGGAAGACATGAGGCTTTCACAAATGCAAAAAAAGCGACCCTGGGGATTTCCCCAAAGCCGCTCTTTCGTGTCCCCTTAGCAGGAAGGAAGAGTTTATCTACTGCAATGTGCCTTTGTGATCCACACCCAGGTTTTTATCTGGATTTCAGGAATGAGGTCGTTGTTGTGTTTCCGCCATTCTCCATTCGCAAAAAGTATTGCCCTTCAGGAAGATCACGGGTGTTTATTACATGATTCCCCACATAAGGAGTTGCTGGAATTACTTGTTGCCCGTTTACGTTGAATACGGCAAATAGTCCCTGTCCTCCTTCAATATGTACTTCATTTTTTGCCAGCGTAGGGAAAATTTTAACGGGGCTTTCATTCAGGTCTTTGATCGTTATGGTAACGATCTGACTGTAGTTAAAAGCACCATCATAATCGACCTGCTTCAGTCGATAATAACGGATTCCCTCCCTTATTTCCGGATCGGTATATTCGTAATGCTGTGTTTCCTGGGTAGTGCCTGCGCCCGCCACAAAATCAAGTGTTTGCCAACTCACTCCATTCTCACTACGCTGTATTTCAAATCCTGCATTTTTTTCTTCGTTAGCAGTTTGCCATTGCAGGTCTACTCCTTTATTGGATAGCTTGCCTTCAAACAACGTCCAGCTAACGGGTAATGCTGGGTCGATAAAAGTACCGGCCCGAACATATTTCAGGTCACTGTTGGTGAAGTCCTGATAAGAAATGGCAGGATGACCATCAATAATGGCCATGCTCAAGGTATTCCCCATCGCCGTAGAACCGTCGTCTATTAGGGTTGGGGGCCACCAGGAAGATCCGGTAGAATTGGTGGCGTAAACATATCGCAAGTCCTGGTCTCCAAAACCGGTGTAATAGCCTATGGCTGGCTGTCCGTCAACGGCCAATAAGTTGATGGACTCACCTAAGGTAGTAGCCGCGGCAACCGGTGTACCCCAACTAGATCCCGTAGAATTGGTAG
Organism: Neolewinella agarilytica; assembly: GCF_900110645.1. Taxonomy (GTDB): domain Bacteria; phylum Bacteroidota; class Bacteroidia; order Chitinophagales; family Saprospiraceae; genus Neolewinella; species Neolewinella agarilytica. The sequence goes on along the minus strand of NZ_FOFB01000038.1, from coordinate 37,302 downwards.
CCCGTACGTACATCAGATCTTTATTAGTGAAATCTCCATAAGCAATGGCGGGAAAGCCATCAATAATCTCCATAGAAGTATGGAGGCCTACAATACCGGCAGAGGCGACCGTAATGGGCGTCGCCCAACTGTTCCCATTAGTTCTGGTAGCTCGAACATATTTCAAATCTCCATTAGTGACATCCTGATAAGAGATGGCCGGTTGTCCGTCGACTATTTCCATACTTAACCAGTCGCCAACGTTTCCCTGGGAATCGACCAATACTGGTGTTCCCCAGGTGTTTCCGTTAGCATCATTGGCACGAACGAAATAAAGATTCTCATCAATGGTGTTGTAATAAGCTATGGCGGGGTGGCCGTTAACCATTTTTAGGTTCACTATTGGTTTTTGATTGGATGGAGGGGAGATTCCTGTAACCACCGTGACCGTAGAATTCCAGGTAGTTCCGGAGGCATTACCGGCCCTGGTGTAATTAATGTACCCTTCCTCAGTTTGGCTGACAACCACACTAGTAATGGCAGGATTTCCATTTATGATGGTCATTTCTACACCGATTAAGCCCGCAAAAACGGTGGGGTCTACCGTATAAACATTCGAACTGCCGTTAGGCCAGTTCATTCCTTTGGAATCAGATGAAGTGCGGAATTTGATGGAATAGTTCGCATTCCCATCAGTATAGGCCATCGCGGGAGTGCCGTTGACCTCCAATAGCGTACTATTGAGAAATGACGCTCCAGCACTGCTGATGATGGCTGGCCCGGGGTCATCCCAGGTTGCCTGGGCATGTAGGGTAATTAGAGGGAGTAGTAGTAGTGGCAGGACAAACAGTAGGACAGTTAGCCGCGATGTTTTCAGGGTAGATTTCTTTCTCATCCAGGAATGGGTTTTTGAAGTTGAGGTTAATGGTGAGGGCAAAGCTAGATGGGAGGAATCCTCAAAAGTTCCGATTTATCGATCCGGACAGGTTGGGATTTATATTTATTTCTAATCAATTTGTATTGAACTGAAAACAAGTTTATTGGGCCGCTTATGGCATCTTGCGAAAAGACTATAGCAGGTTGGTTTCAAATGTCCTTATTTATAAATGCGGACGCGGAACCTCCCGGACTCCCTGAAGTTCCAACCTCTCGACTGGACGTTTGGAGCCGGTCTTAGTATCTACTATTTATCCAAAGCCTCAGGTTTCATTCTCTCATACTTTTCCTCCTGTTATCTCCGTCACGGACGCGGATATCTTGTTGATATTCCAGCCCGCCGGCATTAGGGTAGGAGGATTGGTATTTGAGAAGCATTTTTGCTCATTACCCCTCCTTGCACCTGCGCGTCGCGCCCTGATCAGCCGGTCTGCAATACCACCATCCGCAACTTTTTACACCGGCATTGAAATTTACTATCTGACTATCTGACTCCCTTACTGTTTGACTATTATCTTCGCGCCTTCTAAAGACACAAGGACATGATCCACCGCCAGGAAATCACCGAACTACTCAAATCGCCCCCCATCGGGGAGGACGTCACCGTAATGGGCTGGGTCCGCGCCTGGCGCGGCAACCGTTTTATGGTACTGAATGATGGCTCCGGTGCGGAGACGCTGCAGGTAGTCGTCAACGGTGAAGACTTTCCGGAGGAAACGATTCGGGCTATCGGCTTCCACGCCTGTGTGGGAGTGACCGGTGAACTGATCGAAAGTCAGGGGGCCGGACAAGCCGTTGAAGTGATCGCCAAAGAGATCACCATTTACGGCGGAACGGACCTGAGCGAATACCCGCTACAGGCCAAGTCTCAGACGATGGAATTTTTGCGGGAGAACGCTCAGTTCCGGATGCGGACGAACACTTTCTCGGCAGTTTTCCGTCTGCGGCACGCGCTGGCTTATGCCATCAACAAATACTTCCACGATCGGAACTTTTACTATCTCCACACGCCCATCATTACGGGCAACGACGCCGAAGGCGCCGGGGAGATGTTTCGCGTTACGACGCTCGACCCCGCCGATCCGCCCCGGACGGAAGAGGGGGCTGTGGATTACAGCCAGGACTTTTTCGGGAAGAGTACCCACCTGACCGTTTCCGGTCAGCTGCAAGCCGAGATTGGTGCGCTGGCGATGGGCAAGGTCTACACCTTTGGCCCCACCTTCCGGGCGGAGAACAGCCATACGAGCCGCCACCTGAGCGAGTTCTGGATGATTGAGCCGGAGATCGCCTTTGCAGATATCGACAACGATCAGGACCTGGCCGAGGACTTCCTGAAGTACCTCATCAACTACTGTCTGGACAACTACCGCGCTGACCTCGAGTTCCTCGACGCCCGCATCAAGCAGGCGGAGAAGAACATGAAGGCCGAGCTGCGCCGCCCGATGGGACTCATCGAAATGCTGGAGTTTACGGTTAAAGATGACTTTGCCCGTATTACCTATACGGAGGCGATTAACTTGATCCAACGCAGTAAGCCTTACAAGAAAAAGAAATTCGAATTCCCGGTAGAGTGGGGTACGGACCTGCAGGCCGAGCACGAACGCTGGCTGGTGGAGAAGCACTTCAAGAAGCCAGTCATTGTGCGCGATTATCCCAAGAGCTTCAAGGCTTTTTACATGCGCCTCAACGACGACAACGAAACCGTTGCCGCCATGGACATTCTGTTCCCATACATCGGCGAGATGGTCGGTGGCTCTCAGCGGGAAGAACGGGAAGACGTACTTCGCACCCGAATGAAGGAGATGGACGTTCACGAAGACGAACTCGCCTGGTACCTCCAACTGCGCACCTTCGGTGGCTGCCCACACGCCGGTTTCGGTCTGGGCTTTGAGCGGATGGTGATGTACGTAACGGGGATGAGCAACATCCGGGACGTGATTCCTTTCCCACGGGCGCCTAAGACGGCTGATTTCTAGACGCAGAAGTCGCTTCGCTCTTCTGCTTTGTAGACGCGCTCCGCGCTTGCAGACGAAAAACGCGCTTCGCTTGTTTTTCTTTTAGACGGCCTTCGGCCTTTTAGAATTTACCAATTACCATTCAGGATGTACTATTTTGGATTGGCTGTCAGGCGGTAAATACTAAATTGTAAATGTTGAATTGCAAATTGTAAATCCTTATGATCATCGGCACAAGAGGCTCCCGCCTCGCCCTCTGGCAAGCTCACTTCGTTCAGGCGCAACTCAAGGAATTGGGCATTGAGTCTGAGCTGAAAATTATTAAGACGCAGGGCGATAAAATCCAGCATCTCGGCTTTGATAAGCTGGAGGGCAAGGGCTTTTTCACAAAGGAGATCGAAGATCACCTGTTGGCCGGCGACATTGATATGGCTGTACACAGCCTGAAGGATATGCCGACCGAACAGCCGGAGGGACTGACCCTGGCCGCCCTCAGTTACCGGGCGGACGTGCGGGACCTCATCCTCATTAATAAGGACAAGGCGGTGGAAGGCAAACCCTTCAAACTGGCGGATGGGGCAACCATCGGCACCAGCTCTAATCGGCGCAAGGCGCAGCTGAAGGAATTACACCCGGGCCTGGTAACGGTTGATATTCGTGGCAACGTTCCTACAAGGTTAGAAAAAGCCCGCAGTGGTGAACTGGACGCGGTCATGTTAGCCGCCGCTGGCCTGGAGCGGCTGGAGCTTGACCTGTCGGACATGGTCGTGGTATATCCGCACCAGAAGGAGTTCGTCCCGGCCCCCGGCCAGGGCGTCATGGCGATCCAGACCCGCAAGGATGCGATGGAGGTGCGCAAGCAACTCATTCCCCTGCACAACGTCACGGTAGGCGAGTGCACCAACGTCGAACGCTCCATCCTCAACCTGATGGAAGGCGGTTGTTCGATGCCGCTGGGCGTCTACTGTGAGCAGGATCAGGTAGGCAATTACCATGTCTGGGCGGCTTATGCCGACTCGGCAGAAAGCCCGGTCAAGCGGGTACAGATGAGCCGGAGTACGCGGGCGGGGCTGGCGGAAGAAGTGGTGGAAGCGCTGCGCGCTTCTTAGACGCCTTCGGCTTTTAGATGAAAAACGCGTTCGCTTGTTTTTCTATCAGACGGCCATCGGCCTTGTAGATGCTGAGCATTTATTCCTTCACTGGCCGCTATTTATGCTAGCCCAATTGGGGCAGTGGGAGAAAATGTTAAAAACACTGTACTAGTACTTTACTTCTTCTCCCCGACGCCGTCGCTCCAGCTCCTGCTGAATGATGCACCGCAGGCGTTTCGCCCGGCTGAGGCTGGAGAAATGCCGGCTTATGTAAGCCTGGGCAATGGCCAGAACGAGCAAGCACATTGGAATGGCCAGTAAGCAGATGCCTACCAATGGTCGCCAACTCGCCAGCGCACAAGCGCAGGCGGCAAACATGAGGAAGGGAATGGCGAGTCCGATGCGAAACATCGAGTCCCGTAGTCGACGCAATTGCTGCCCCTGAATGCGCAGTCGGCGAAGCAGGAGGTGTAGCTCATGGGTAGCAAAGGCTGCTGCCCCACCCGTCAGGATGAGGAGGAAGTCGTCATTGCCGGCCTGTTCCAGGCGGGCAATCTGTCGTTCGAATTTTCGGTTACCCATATTTCAGTCCTCCAAAGTTAGCGAAGGGAAAGGGAGAGGGCCAAGAATTTGAGTAGGAGTTTTTTGTCTTTTGCTGACACCTGACAATAGCTTGAAGCAAGCCCGTAAATTTGCGACATGATAGATGTCATGATTACCGGTGCGGGCTCCGTGGGCTTATCGACTGCACTTCGCTTGCAGAAAGAACGGCCGGACTGGTTCGTTGTTGTGGTGGACAAGGAAGCTCGGGTGGCTGCTCATCAGACCGGGCATAACAGTGGAGTGATTCACTCCGGCGTGTACTATGAACCGGGTAAAACGCGTGCGGTCATCTGTCGGGAAGGGTACCGCCTGCTCTTAGAATTTTGCGAAGAGGAAAGTGTGCCCTATAAACTGACGGGTAAGTTTGTTGTCGCCGTGAAGGAATCCGAGCTACCTGGTCTGGAGAAGATTCAGCAGCGTGGCATTGCGAACGGGTTGGAGGGCTTACAATGGATGAGTGGTGATGAAATGCGGGAGCGGAGCCCGTATACCGGAGGGGTGGCGGCCCTTTGGGTGCCGCAGGCGGGCATTGTGGATTACGCGGCGGTAGCCCGCGCCTACCGGGCAAAAATTGAACGGCAGGGTGGGGAGGTTCGCCTGAATACGGAAGTGTTGGGCTACGAATGGAGTGGAGATCACTTTGCTGTGCAGACTTCACGTGGCATCCTGCGGGCGCGCCACCTGATTAATTGCGCCGGACTGCAATCGGATCGCCTGGCGGCCATGTCCGGAAAAAAGCCGGAGGTGCAAATTCTGCCTTTTCGGGGGGAGTATTATCAACTGTCTCCCGCTGCGGCATCGCGTGTACAGCACCTTATTTATCCCGTGCCAGACCCTGCATTCCCTTTTCTGGGCGTTCACCTTACCCCAACCATTGACGGCAGGGTGGAGGCCGGACCGAACGCCGTACTGGCTTTCGCCCGGGAGGGCTACGACAACCGGACCGTCAACTGGCGGGAACTCCGCGAGACGATTCGCTTCCCCGGCTTTCAGACACTGGCCCGGAATTACTGGCGGAAGGGAGCCGGAGAACTGCAGCGAAGCTTCAGCAAACGGGCTTTCCACCGATCGCTATTGCCACTGATGCCGGACCTCCGGCTGGAAGAACTCGAACCCGGTGGTGCGGGGGTGCGGGCCATGGCCGTTCGCCCTTCCGGCGAAATGGTCGACGACTTTTTATTTTCGGGTACGGACGGACTGATCAACGTCACGAATGCCCCCAGCCCGGCGGCTACTGCAGGCCTGGGAATTGGTGGCCGGGTAGCGGCGATAGTACTCCGGAAAGAGAAAGATTAATAAGTAATTGATTACTCTTGTGCAGTATTAAAAACTACCGTAACTTTGCACGCTCAACCGACAAAACCGGCCGTCCCTTCCCGGGAGGAAACCGGTACTAACTAATCAAGATAATTTGTCATTATGCCAGTTCGTCTTCGTCTTCAGCGCCACGGTCGGCGCAAACGTCCTTTCTACCACATCGTTGCTGCTGATGCACGCGCACCCCGCGACGGTAAGTTCATCGAGAAACTCGGTACTTACAACCCAATGACCAAGCCCGCCACTATCGATCTCGATCGTATGGCCGCTTACAAGTGGATCATGAAGGGCGCTCAGCCATCTGATACCGTTCGTGCTATCCTCCGCTTCAAAGGGGTGATGTACTACAAGCACCTTATGCGGGGCGTTACCAAAGGTGCGCTCACTCAGGAGCAAGCCAGCGAAAAATGGTCTGCCTGGATCGAAGCAAAAGAAGGATCTGTTGAAGCTCGCCGCCAGGAAGAAGCTCAGCGGATTGCTAACTTCCACGTAGCTGTTTCCGGTACTGCACCTGAAATCAAGGAGCCAGAACCAGAGCCCGTAGTGGAGGAAGCCGCTGCTGAAGCTGCACCCGAAGCTGCTGCTGAAGCTGCACCCGAAGCTGCTGCTGAAGTAGTGGAAGAAGCTGCTGCAGCCGTTGAGGAAGTTCCTGAAGCTGCCGCCGAAGTAGCCGGAGAAGCCGTTGCTGAAGCAGAAGCTGCTGAAGCTGCCGGTGATGCTCTCGAAGCTGCCAGCGAAGCAACACCTGATGGTGCTTCTGACGTAGTGAAGGACGCTTAATTAGCGCCTCTCCACTAAACAACATAACAAAGGGAACGCCCCGCTGACTTCGGTTGGTGGGGCGTTTTTTGTTGAGCAGGGAGGAGAGTCAAAGAGTCAGATAGTCAAAGAGTCAGGTAGTCAAATAGTGGCTGCCGCGAGGGGGAGGGCACGCTGCTTCGCAGCTGGGGGGGAAGTAGTCTGGTAGTATTGTAGTCTGGTAGAGCTACCGCGAGGGGGAGGGCACGCTGCTTCGCAGCTGGAGGGGAAGTAGTCTGGTAGTATTGTAGTCTGGTAGAGCTACCGCGAGGGGGAGAGCACGCTGCTTCGCAGCTGGAGGGGAAGTAGTCTGGTAGTATTGTAGTCTGGTAGAGCTACCGCGAGGGGGAGGGCACGCTGCTTCGCAGCTGGGGGGAAGTAGTTTGGTAGTATTGTAGTCTGGTAGAGCTGCCGCGAGGGGGAGGGCACGCTGCTTCGCAGCTGGAGGGAAGTAGTCGGGTAGTATTGTAGTCTGGTAGAGCTGCCGCGAGGGGGAGGGCACGCTGCTTCGCAGCTGGGGGAACTTGTAGCTTACCGGATGGACCTGCAAGTAACCCGAATGCATCCGTCGTTGAAGAATCCTTACCCGAGAGACAGCAGAAAAGCGAGGGTGTCCACTCCGTCCGCATAATCAGCGAGACCCGGCTGTTGTGCTTCGCCGAAGGCGAAGGTGGGAAGGTCTGTTTCCAGAAAACCCGGACGGGCAGCAACCAGCTGGATCTCTTCCCGGCGGGCACTTAGTTCTGCCTCCAGGGCAGCCTTATCATCGTAGTACTCAAAATGCAGCGTAGCGATGCGGGAGGTGATGGCTTTGTCTTCAAACAACATCAGCGGACCGGTCAGGTGGAAACTGACTTTATTGAGGGTGGCCAGGGCGTAATTGTAGTCGAAGTTGTTCTTCCACTTTGTGTGGTTTTGTATCTGTTTCCACTCGTGGAAGATTTCGAGCATCGGCTGGAAGTCGTAACCGGCCGGGGCGTAGAGCTTAGAGACATTGCGGCAGCCGAGGCCGAAATACTGAAAGACATCGCTGCCAAGGGCCCGTAGCTCCTCTTCTGTTTCCTTGCCGGAGAGTACCGCCACGGCGTTTCGGTTCTTTCGGATGATATGGGGCACTTTGCCGAAGTACTGCTCGAAGTAGCGAGCCGAATTATTGGAGCCTGTGGCGATAACGGCGTCGTAGCCTTTTAGGTTGCCGACGATGTCGAAGTAGTCCGCAGCGCGTTCATCGAATCTGGCCAGGAGCTTAAGCAGGTAGGGCAGGATGAATTCATCCTTGCTACTCAGCTTGATCTGTGCCCGGTGGCCAGCGACGTAGACGCAGAGAATATCGTGAAAACCGACGAGGGGGATGTTTCCGGCCAGTACCAGGCCGACGGTTTTCTGACCTTCTCCGTTGGGGCCGGGCTGGGGGATAAAGCCGGGGCCGGCGATGGGGATGATCTTGTAGGCGTTGAGCCAGGCGGAGAGTTTGTCTTCCGCAAGAAATTCCTCGGTGATGGCCTTTAGGGAGGCTTGTTGCTTCTCCAGTGTGAACCAGCCATTGTTGAACTCCGTACGCGTTTGTAGTGCGGTGAGGAACTCGTCTTCAAGGCCACTGAGATGAGCGGCTAGTTGGTGGAGGGTGGCGAGGCGGTCTTTTAGCGTCATGGGCATAAGGGTGCGAAGATAGTGCCTTCCTTAGGAAATACCCGGTATAGGGAGTACTTACTCAGTAGCATGAAATAGTTGGTGCGTCCATGCATTTTGTGGCGATGAGACTTAGGTCTCTTTCACCCAAACAACTCCCGCATCCGATGTACGTTTCGCTCCGGAATACCTTCCACATCGGGGTATGCGGCTACGGCTGCGGCAACGCTGCCCACCCGCAAAAGCTGCAGGGTAGGGTAGGGCGCGCGGTTAGTGAGGTTGCCGGGGTCATCCTCAGCAACGCCGCCAAAGGTGTAGTCGGGGTGAAAGTGGGCCAGCTGGACGAGTTGGTTTGCCCCGGCTTCAAGGAGGGTGTCCTCGAAGGTGTGGACGAAGTCGAGAAAGGTGTCAAAATCAGCCAGCGCATGGGAGAAAACCAGCAGGGTGGTTTCTACACTTTGCTCCTCCAACAAGCTTTGCACCTGCGCCAGCGCCGCCATAAAGCAAGCCTCCAGGTCTTCACTTTCTACTTCGAGAAAAAGCACGTTTCCGTCCTGGAAAGGCTTGGCTGCAAAGGGGCAAAGAGCGTGGCGGATGACAAAATCAGCTACCCATTGCCGGGTGGTTTCGGCCGGACTCATGGGTGAGGATCGCTTTGTTTCCGGTTCTGGATGTAGTTGCGCCAGCGGTCGAGCATACTGGCCATATCATCGGGTAGTTCGCTGTCAAATTTCATGCGCTCCCCCGTGACCGGGTGGGTAAAGGCGATGCTTTTAGCGTGCAGCGCCTGCCGCGGGCAGAGGTCAAAACAGCGCTCGGCGAAGATGCGGAACTTGCTGTAGACGGTTCCCTTCAAAATCCGGTTGCCGCCGTAGCGGGCGTCGTTGAAAAGGGGGTGGCCGATGTGCTTCATGTGCACACGGATCTGGTGCGTCCGTCCGGTTTCGAGCTTCAGCTCCAGCAGGCTGACGTAGTAAAGCGCCTCCAGCGTTTTGTAGTGTGTGATGGCGTGTTTGTGGCCTTCCTCAGGTTCTTCATACACGCGGTATTTCTGGCGATTTCGGGCATCGCGGCCAATGTGCGCATCAATGGTACCCGCCATCGGGTCGGGCTCACTCCAGCAAATGGCCTGGTAGGTCCGCTCAATGCTGTGATCAAAAAACTGCTTCGCCAGGTGGGTCATCGCTTCATCGGTTTTAGCGATGATGAGTAGTCCGGAGGTGTCTTTGTCGATCCGGTGAACGAGGCCCACGCGGCTGTCGTCATTACCCGCCAGGGTGGGTAGCTCCTCTTTATTCAGATAGAAGGTGAGAGCGTTGACGAGGGTCCCGTCGCGGTGCCCGACGGCGGGGTGAACGACCATGCCCGGGGGCTTATGAATCACCATGACGGCATCGTCTTCGTAGCGAATGTCGAGCGGGATATCCTGCGGAATCGGCGTTCCGTCCTCGTCTTCCGGCCGGTAGCGCGGAATCTCGATGGTGATCAATTCACCGGGGCTCAATTTATGGTTCACCTTCACCTCCTTGCCGTCCACCAGGATGGTGCCCTTCTTGATGCCATTCTGCACCCGGTTGCGGCTCACTTTCGGAAGCTTATCGGTGAGGAACTTGTCGATACGGACTGGTTGCTGACCAGGATCAACGCGAATCTCCTGAGTTTCGATGTGATCGACGGGGTATTTTTCGGACATTCTGCAAAGATAAGGGTTAGGGGGTTGGTTCTTTGGTCTTTTGGAATTTTGGTCTTTTGGGGCTGCCGCGTTTTATAGGGGGAGGTCCACTGTTTAGCATGTTATTCACGCATTCTATCATTTTCCCATTCGTTTTTGGGCGCGGACGCGGGTGCAAGGGGGAGGTTTTTAAAATAGCAGGGTTTTGCGAGCAAAGGTTTTCTGGTGAGGTGCTGGTCCGGGCGCAAAATTGAGATGAGGAATTAGCTTTCAGCTTCGACCCGCTCCGGGCGGTCGGTTAAAAGCAAAAAATGACGATCTTGCGACTTGCGGCCGCCTCCTGATTGAGGCTGGCGCCAAAAGACCAACGAACCAAAATACCAAGCTCAGTGACCATAGAATCCCTATCTGTCCGTGACCCTCAAGTTCCCAATTTCAACCCGCCGCACCAAGTGCCCCTGGTAGCTGCTTCGAGCTTCATTTTTGACTCCATTGAAGAAGGGATGGATATCTTTGACGGTAAGAAAAAGGGCCACATCTACGGGCGCTTCGGGAACCCAACCATAGATGCCGCTGCGAATAAGATTGCGGAGCTGGAAGGATTTGGTTTGAAAGAAAAGCCGGGCGGTCTCTTCTGCAGTTCTGGTATGGCGGCGATTGCCACCGTTTTTCTGGGGCTTTGCGAACCGGGGGAAACGGTGCTGACGCAGGCAGATCTTTACGGAGGGACGACCAGTCTGCTGGAGCAACTCCACAAGCGAGGCATCCATACGGAAACCTGTGACCTGCGGGATAAGCGGGCCATCAAAGCTGCCATTAAGCGCAATGACCGCATCCGGATGATCTACGTGGAAACGCCGAGTAACCCAACCCTGCGGGTAACGGACCTGAAGCTGCTGGCTAAAATTGCCCATAAGAACAAAGCTTTGCTGGTGGCGGATAATACCTTCGCAACGCCCTTCATGCAGCGGCCACTGGCCTTTGGGGCGGATGTGGTCGTGCATTCCACCACCAAGTTTATCAACGGTCATGGTACGGGCATTGCCGGGGCCATCGTCTGTCGGGATGCTGAGCTGATGGCGGAGAAACTCGTTCCCGTCTATCGTCTTTACGGCGGAAGCGGTAACCCCTGGGATGCCTGGCTGGTGCTGAACGGACTAAAGACGCTGCCCCTCCGTATGGAGCGGCACTCCGCTAACGCGCTTGCCGTGGCGAAGTACCTCCGGAAGCATCCGAAAGTAACTCAGGTGAATTACCCCGGGCTGAAAGATCACCCCGACCGTAAGACGATTAAGGAGCAGATGAGCCTTCACGGAGGTATGCTCAGTTTCGAGCTCAAAGGAGGGACGAAGAAAGGGATGCGATTTATGAACCGGATCAAGTTCTGTACGCTGACACCAACGCTCGGGGATGTGGACACCTTAGTGCTGCACCCGGCAACGATGAGCCACCGGGGCGTGGACCCGGCCGTGCGCGCTGCGCACGGCATCAGCGACGGGCTCATCCGCCTCAACGTGGGTATTGAGCGCGTGGAGGATATCATTGCTGATCTCAAACAAGCGATTGGGTAGGCCTGGCGTAAGCGCCACTCCGCGCGCGACCGGCCAAAGCAGCTCCCAGCTGCGCTAAAGGAAAAAAACGAAGCGAGGTACGCCTATCTGACGTTAAAGAAATAGATTGCTCTGATTCCGACGGTTTAGCGTTCAATTCAGTTACTGGAAAGTTATAGTATCACCAACGCAAGGTTCCTTTTCGCCGTCTTACGGTGAAACAGATACTTATGCGTTACCTATACCTTTATTTAATCGCCATGCTGCTGGGACTATCCGTTGGTCTTTTTGCCCAGGCGGATCACTTTCGCGTCTCCGTCGGTGGCGGGCCAACCGCTTTTATGGAGGCTAACCGCGGCACCGGATTAGCCGGTGCGCTTACCCTTAATTACCATGTGGTCATAGGGGAGAAAACCTCTTTCTTCTTCGGAGCTGGTCTGCAGTATGGAGCAATACAGAGTGCATCTGCATCCGGCGATCCGGTTCCATGTAATTTCCCTCTTGGCCTAAAGGTGGCCACCTTTTTTCAGTCAGAGACCTATACGACGCATAGCCTTTTGTATACCAATCAACTGGGGCTGGAGAGGCGTTTGGGAAAGTTTGCGCTTCAACTGAGTTTTTTACCCAGCTATCGCCTCCGGGACCGGATTGACTACTCTGAGATCATCTCCTTTGACAGAACCGGGCAACCAGACCAGCGATCCGAAATCAGCATAAAGCCGGGGGAAAGAATTGCCGATGATGCTACGGAATGGACGATTGACTATTCAACGAAATTTCATATTCAGGGAGGCGTGGAAGTCACTTATCAACTCGCCGATCGATTGGCCATCGGCCTCGGCTATCGCCGTGGATTAACGGAATACAGGCTGGTCAATAAGACGGTTTCCGTCTGCGGAGTCGCTGGCTGCGAGGAGGTGGATTTTGAGCGGAGCAGCTTTGATATTCGCTCGGGGAGTGGATTTTTGATGATGCGGTTTAAGCTTTGAGACGGGCACAAGAGAAGTGAATGACCTTGTTGCAAAATACCTGAAAAGAACATAGCTTTGCAATACAAAGCACTTTATGTCTAATTACATCGCTAACCCGATAAATGATCTTAGGGAAATCCGTTCGCTCATGGAGCGCTCGAGTTATTTCATTGGTCTGAGCGGACTTTCGGGAATTGGAGCCGGTCTGTTTGCTTTGAGTGGTGTAGCACTGACCATACTCTATCAATGGGCGGGTGGGCATGACCTGGTGTTCATTCACCGCTCTTTAGGCCTCGCCTCTCACCCCTGGGGAATTGCGCCCTTACCTTTTTTGGTTATGATGGCAGGCTTCGTGTTTACCGGAGCGATGGCATCTGGCTATTACTTTACCGTGCGGCGGGCCAAACGGATGGGACAGAAGCTGCTGGACAAGAAGACTTATAAGCTGGCTTTTCACCTGGCTGTTCCGCTGGTGGTGGGCGGCATTTTCAGCCTGGCCCTGATCTACCATGAACACGGAGGGTTCATTGGCCCGACGACCCTGATCTTCTACGGTCTGGCCTTGCTCAACGGTAGCGGGTACGCCCGCGAAGAACTGAGTTATCTCGGCTATCTGGAGATTGTGCTTGGGCTGATCTCTTGTTTCTTTATCGGTTACGGCCTGATTTTCTGGGCCCTTGGCTTTGGTGTATTGCACATTGGTTACGGCCTGTGGATGTACCGCAAATATGATCGCGCATGAAAGACGTACTAAAAGCAACGGGTAAAATTTCAATCGGAGGGCTGAACAAGCTCTTCAACCACCGTACCCGAATGGGGATCATGGCCATTCTGATGGTCAATGACTGGATAGACTTCGTTACACTGCGAGACACCCTGGAACTAACGGATGGTAGCCTGGCCAGCCACCTCAAAGCACTCGTGAAGGAGAAGCAGGTGGAGGTGGAGAAAAGGTTCGTCAATGATAAACCCAAAACCAGTTACCGGGTAACCAAGGGCGGGAAAAAGGCCTTTGAAGCACACCTGACGGAGTTAGAAGCTTTTATCAAGCTGGTGGATAATTAGATAGATGTAGCCTTTGGTAATGAGCCAACTATAGCTCGTCAGTGAACGGATAGTGAAAACGGCCAGCCATTTTTTACGCAATAAAACTTTGAAAAACAAAGAACTATTAAAAACTTAACAATGAATAACCACCACAAAAAAACCATTGCAATATTAGTGTTGGCTGTAGCCTATGCTGTCCTTTTCTATAAGGGGCAGATGGGCGTCAACCTCCTGATCTTTGACGGACTTTTGCTTACGCTTACTCTCTGGCTACGGCCAGAGTTGGGAAAACATCGTCCATTCGTCTGGTCCGTTGCGGGCCTGTTGTTCTCTGCGGTTAGTGTAGTAATTGTGAATACGGACTTTAGCCTGTTGGCGCACCATGCGACCTACCTGCTCGTCCTGGGCTTCGCCCAGGCGCGCGAGCTCCGGTTTATCTGGTTTGGGCTGTTACTGGGAGGAGTGAGTCTCTTCGCCGGGCCACTGCGCTGGTGGCGCAGTCAGCGGGCCTCAAGGGCCCAACTACAGAATACCCCCAATGGCACACTGTCTCCCTGGCTTAAGCAAGTCGCACTACCGCTGCTGGTTGCGGTACCATTTCTTTTTTTTTACCTGACGGGAAATGGCCAGTTTAGCAAGTTGGTCAGTGGCTTTTTCGGCTTATTCAGTGAGTTTAATATTAGCCCCACCACCTTCTGGGTAATCCTGTTGATGCTGGTGGCCGGCTTTCTGTCGGCGGGCCTTTTATTTCCGACAACGAGGGAGTTCAGACTGATTAAGCTACAATCAGCATTTCGGGATGATATGATTCGGAGCCGGCCTGAACGACAGGCGGTTCCACCTCAGGCAGAGAAGAATTACTACTCCCGTCCTTCATCCACCCCAAACCCAATGGCATTACGCTATGAGTATCGTCAATCCGTCATCACTTTTGGTCTGCTGAATGTGCTGCTGGCAGCAGTTAACCTTACGGACCTCCGCTACGTCTGGCTCAACGCCAGCGAGTTGAGCGCTTCTACACTGAGTCACTACGTCCACGTGGGCACCTGGAACCTTGTTATCTCGATTTTTCTCGCGATGGCCGTGGTGCTTTTTTATTTTCGGGGCAACCTCAATTTTCTCAAAGAGGCTACCGCCCTGCCGCCACTTGCCCGATTGTGGTTGGCGCAGAATTCCATCCTGGCCATTTCGGTAGGGGTGCGGAACTGGCATTATATTGATGCCTACGGCCTGGCCATGGGGCGGGTGTATGTTTTCTTCGTGCTCTTGCTTATGCTGTTCGGCCTCTTCACGCTTTGGCGTAAAGTAGGTCATCGTCTGACGATCAGTTACCTCTTTCAGGCCAACGGGATGGCCCTCTGGCTGGCGCTGATTGTGTTGGGAGCCGTAAACTGGACTAATGGTATCACCCGTTATAACCTGGCGACTCAGGAGTGGGAAGAAGTCGATTGGTACTACCTGGTTAATGTGCTTCCCGCCAGTAATGCTTTTCTGATTGAGGCTTACGATGAGGCACATCCCGGCGAAACCTCAAAAGGGGAAATGCACCGGAAAATGCTGCCGAATACACATCGGATAGCCGACTGGCGTTCCTGGAATTATGCGGACTGGAGGAACTGGCGGGAGTTGCGGTAGAAGGGGAACGGTTGTAGACCATTACCGTCTAAATATTCACCCCAAAGAGGTAACCCACCAGAGCCGTCAGCCCCATTGCTGCCGTACCCCAGAAGGTGATACGGAGAATGGGGCGCCAGATACTGGCGCCGCCCGTTCGGGCGGACAGGAAACCGAGCAGAGCGAGGGCAAGGATGCCAAACACATACTGTGCCGGAACCATGGAACTCAGCGGAACGAAAAGGGATACGAGCACAGGCATTGCACCACCTACGGTGAAGGCGGCCCCGGAGGCAAGGGCTGCCTGCAGCGGATCGGCTTCGGTCATGTCACTGATGCCGAGTTCGTCGCGGGCATGGGCGAGCAGGGCATCGTGTTCGGTCATTTGTCGGGCGACTTCGAGGGCTGTGTCCGGGCGGAGGCCACGGCCTTCGTAGATGGCGGCGAGTTCGCGGAGTTCCTCTTCGGGGGTGTCCGCAAGTTCTTTCCGTTCCCGTTCGAGATCAGCTTTTTCGAGATCGGATTGAGAGCTGACGGAGACGTATTCTCCGGCAGCCATGGATAAGGCCCCGGCAACCAAAGCGGCTACGGAAGCCAGCACGATGGGCTCCCGGCCCACGCTGGCTGCCGCCACGCCAATGGCAACACTGGCCACACTCAGGATACCGTCATTGGCACCCAATACGGCGGCACGGAGCCAGTTGCTGCGGTTGATCAAATGGTCTTCGGGCGTCATAAGCATTGCTGTTTGAGAAGCGGCCATTGCATCCTGCGGCCCCGCCTGAGCCTGCCGAAGAGCTCCGGCGCCCCTAAGGTAGTCAGGACCGATTGATCTCCAGCCCGGCGAGCGGGTTTTTCTAAAGCCCTAAAACCGGTAGCTCAAATACATTCCCTGCCCCATGGGAGAAATCGTCATGCCACGGGGAAGAATGGGCTTTTTGTGTAAAGTAGGTACGAGATAACCAATGGAGGCGCCGAGGGCATACCCCACCAGTACGTCGCTGGGGAAATGCCTGGCGGCCCGAATGCGCAGATAGCCAGTCACCGCCGGAATGGTGGCGGCCAGCCCCCAGACGTAGGGTTTCAACCTGCTGTCAGGATGATAGTCGGCAAACACCCGAGCGAAGAAGAAGGACCCGGCGGCCGAGAGAGACGTATGGCCCGAAAGAAAAGAGGCCCGGTCACCGCTTTTCAGCGGTTGGTTGGGGTCCCAGTCTGGCGCATAAACGTAGGGCCTTACGCGTAGAAAGCCTGCTTTGGTGATACTGGTGATGCCACCGGTAATGGCCATCGTTTCGGCATAGAGCAAAGCAATCTTGGGGAAGTCAGACCGGCTTTTTCTGCTGAGGAGGACCAGTGCCGGCAAGCCGGAGCCCACATTTAGCCCCAGGTCGCTTAGTTTGCGGGGACGATCCCTTCCAATGTGGCTGCCCAGACGGTCAAAACTGTTGATCTGGTCATATTTCTGCAGGCGAAGATCAGTGGCGGTCGGCTCCCCCGCCCGGTTCTGGAGCCAGGTACCCGTTCCGAGGCTTAAGGCCCCCAGGCCACCGAACACCAGTTCCCGCTTCAGGGAAAGATGATAGGGGCTGACCGTCGGAGTGTACTGCGCAAATAAGCCTGCATTTAGCAGAAGGCACAGCAGTAGGGTGAAGAAATTTTGTAGCAAAATAAGTGGCATTTAGTGGATGATGCCGGGGACCTGGTTATCTGTCAATGCTGTTCAAGAACGTACTTTTTTGGCGATTTAGTGAAACCTGACCGGAATTATTTTGCAAAGTGGCCGGCTGGCCGGCGGTCAGATAAAGACAATCTGCCCGTAGTTAATGGGCAACCCTATCCACTTTTACGGGTTTACATCGACTTACTTCAAGGAATTTTTTCTAATGACAACATTAATGAGCTGGCTCTCCGGAAGCTGGCACTGGTCCGTCTCCGGGGCCATGATTGCCGCAACGATGTTCCTGCTGCTCTACGCCGGGCGCACCTTCGGTTTTTCTTCTAATCTGCGGACGATGTGCTCCATCGCAGGCGCTGGCAAACGCCACGCTTTCTTTGATTTTGACTGGAAGGCGCAGCGCTGGAATCTGGTCTTTGCCGCCGGGGCCATCATCGGTGGCTATCTGGCTTTTTTCGTGTTCCCAAATCCGGAACCCGTCGAAATTTCAGCTTCCACCATTAATTGGCTGGCCGGTATGGGCATCACCGCTCCGGCGGATACGGGGAGCTCGTCCAGTTACGTCCCGCCAGAGCTGTACGCAACGGATCAGATATTCACCCTGCGGGGGCTGGTGGCGCTGGTTGGTGGCGGTTTCCTGATCGGCTTTGGCACCCGCTGGGCGGGTGGCTGTACCTCAGGGCACGCCATCACGGGCTTGTCCAATCTCCAACTACCATCCCTCATTGCGGTCATCGGTTTTTTTGCCGGCGGACTGTTGATGACCTGGCTGTTCCTTCCTTTCATCCTCGCAATCTGACCCGACATGAGAATCTTATATTACCTCTTTCTGGGCATCGTTTTTGGTTTTGTGATGACCAAGTCTGAAGCCATTTCCTGGTATCGTATTCAGGAAATGTTCCGCTTTGAGAGCTTCCATATGTACGGCATCATCGGTACGGCCGTCGTGCTGGGGGTCATTGGTATTGCCCTGATGAAACGCTTCGACGTGAAGACCTACAAAGGCAGCGAACTCAACCTGAAAAACAAGGACTGGAGTGTGCCACGCTACCTTTTTGGCGGCACCATTTTTGGGCTCGGATGGGCACTTACCGGCGCTTGCCCGGGACCATTGTTTACGCTCCTGGGGCAGGGCATCTGGGCGATCGGGGTGGTCATTCTGAGCGCGATGCTGGGGACTTATGTGTACGGGGCGGTACGCAGCAAATTGCCGCATTAGTGTAGTGTAATATTAGTTTTTACCTATTTGTATTGAGGCCCTCGGCGCACTTCTCGGCTGGCTTCTCCTTCGAGCGAGCTATGCGAGCCGAGGGATACGTTCGGCAAGCTCAGTGGGGGCAGCACCGAGGGGCCAACAGAATATTCATAAACTTATGTCACACTGTAATAGAAGCGTGGATGAATAAGTGTTATTCCTTGCTGCTTAGCTAAAAACAATAAATGTCCTTCATCGGCTGCAAAACCTCCCGGCCATAAGTCGTGAAGTAGTGATGGTCCTTCAGGAATTTCCGATTTTCCGATTCCCAGGCCTCGTCCGTGTAGGCTTTACCAAGCACCAGGTTCCATTCTTCACGTAAGAGCTCCTGAGACTGCTCGTAGGTAGGCAGTGCCAGGTGGTACATGTCTGCATCGCAGATGATTTCTTCGAGCAGGTCGGTAGGTTCCTGAGGCATCTGAGTGGCCAGAATGCAGCGTTCAACGGTGGTGATCTTAGCGTCCGGAAAATCCTGCGTCAGTAAATATTTTCGGGCAATATCCATGCTGGCAAGTTCGTGTCCGCTGTAAATTTTTACGTGGCCACAGTCATGAAACCAGGCCGCCAACTGCAGGATTTCCATTTCCTCCGGACTCACGCCTTCGGCCCTGCCAATGACCAGCACGCCCTGCAGAACATTTATCGTATGATGAAGATTGTGGTAGAGGCGATCGCGGGGAAGCTCCGTGATCAAGAGTCGGGCTACATAGCGGCCTGCCCGGTAAGAAAGAGAAGAGGGACGTTGGGTCATTGGCGGCTGGCTTAGACTCGTAAAGTACGCAGAGTTCAGCGGTTGTTCATCCTGGCCCGTCGTTCTGGTACCCATTTCTTATGGCAGAACGGGGCGCGGGACCGCAGGTGCAGGGGGAGGTGTAATAGCAGGGGGCGTAACGACTCGTTCTACTTGGTGGGGTAAAACTCCAGCAGACGCTTACTCGTCCGGTGAGCATAAAAGCGGGGTTCTACGCCATAAGCATTGATGTGTATGTGGGGGTGGTCGGAGTCGTCGACGTATTTCGACAGTCTTTCCGGGTCAATCCCCTCCGGCAGCTGTTTTAAAATGGCAGCTTTAGCGACGGACCATTCCGCCCCGATATGTCTGCGCAGCAGCCGGATGAAGATGATGTCAGTTTCGTCGGGAATGTATTTGGGCATGATTCGGCTTAGTTACAGGTTAGGAGGGGAAGGTAGGGAAATTGTAGGCTACTTTTCTCAATCCCCGATCGAGCTACACACAAAGTCCGGCAAAATGCCGGAGGAGCGAATCTCCAGCTCCGCCGTTTCCGGTTGGGTGTTTCCGCTAAGGACGAGCGCCGTGGATACGCCAAAGGTATTGCCCCCGAGAATGTCTGTATGCAGGGTGTCGCCCACCATCAAAATGTCAGCGGGAGTAAGGTCGGGGGCCTGGCCGGCCATACTGTCTATGGCGAACTGGAACATCTGGCTGGCGGGTTTGCCGAAGGAGACAAAGCGGCGCCCCAGTACATATTCCGCCAGCCGGGCGATGCTTCCCGTGGCCAGGGCTACATCGTTAGCGGAGACGGGGTAGAGCAGATCCGTATTTGCCACCACTACCGGCACCTGGCAGCGGCGCAGCAGATTGATGAGTTTGTTCAGGTCGTGGTTCATGTCATAGCCCTCATCATCGAGAAAGGCAACGGCTTTGATCTCGTCCAGGCGGGCCATGTCCACATCCGCAACGGCTACGGCTTCCAGGCCGGCGCTGAAGATGTATTCAGCGGATTGAGGGGTGCCGAGGTAGGCTACCTTTCCCGCCTGAATCTTATGGGTAAGGAAGTGGCGGGTCGTTGCACCGGAGGTGATGATTTCCTCCGCAGGGATGCCGTGCAGGCCATATTTAACGAGGTTCTTCGCCGCCGCTTCCGGAGAACGGGCGGCGTTGTTGGTGAGCACGCGGATAACTTTTCCTTCTTTCCGTAAGCGCTCTACGGTCTCTACCACACCGGGGATGAGGCCCCGGTGGTTACGTAACACCCCGTAGCTGTCCAGCAGGATGGCTTTGTAAGGTGCGGAGATGGCGGAAAACTTTTGGGTGGTCATGTCGGGGAATTTCTGGACGATAGGAGAGGAATATCGGACAATGGGTCAGAACTAAGGCATTGTCTAGAGGCGAAGAGCCGCCAGAAGCCGCTCCGTGTCGATCTTTTCATCGAGCGTAATGAGATGCTCGTTGAGGACTTCGCGCGCCAGCTTTTTAGCAAACTTTGGCCGGAAAAAATAGCGCCCTAACCGCAATACGTAGTTGAGCAGAAAGAAACGATAGGCTTCTTTGATGAAGAGTACCTCCTGGCGGGAAAGAGGGAAAACCTTGTGGTAAGCTTTGAGGAATTCAATAAAGCGGGGCTCCATGAGTCGGTCCGCTTCGTAGGTGAAAACGGTTTTATCGCCCACCTTGGAAACTACCCGGCTGAGGAAATAGAAGTCGGCCACCCGGGTTGACATCCGGAACCAGTCGTAGTCCCACCGGCTGGTCATCATGCCGTCTCCGTCAATGGAGAAATTGCCGATATTCCAGTCCACAAAAATGGGAATTTTCTTAAAGCCGTGAACGTTGATCCGGAAGGTGTTTTCCAGGAAGAGCTGGCAGTGTTTGGCGATCAGCGGATAGTGCTTCGGGTAGTCTTCGCGGGCGCTTACCAGTAGTGCGTTGACGTCGGTGGTCATGTCCCGGCCGGACTGCGGCAGGGTGTTGGACACCAGCGTGCAGTCTTTATGGAAGCGGGCCATCTCGCGGCCAAACTGCCGGACCTGCTTGAGCTTCAGCTTTTTTGGCGGGTTCTCCACGATGTGGATGGGGCGGTAGAAGATGACCCAGGCGTCCTGCTTGTCATCAATGTAGCGGTGGAAGAACAGGTTTTGCCCCTTCATCAGTGCCCGGCTGAGGAAGTTGCCGTAGCGGACGGGCAGGTTGTTGGCCAGCACGTTGATGATGGTGTGGTCTTCGGCGAAGGACTCGAAGTTGCCGAAAATGGTCAGTTTAGCGATGACGACATTGCCGTCCGTCAATTCTACTTTATAGACATGGTTGGTAGACACTTTCGCGCTGATGTCCGTAATCCGGTCAATTGTCCTTGTGTGGTCGTAGGCATGCCAGGCGTAGCGGATGATCTTTTTATAATTTTTCATACTAGCTCAAAGTAACGGCTTCTTTCCCAGTCGGTGACAGCTCGTTGATACTGTTGCCATTCCCATTCCCGACTGCGTACGAAATGTGCGCAAAAGTCATCACCGAAGCAAGCCCTTGCTTTCTCCGAGTTCTTCATGGCACCTGCGGCCGCGCCCAGATCTGTGGGTAGAACGACCCCTATTGTTTGCTCGTAGGCACTGCCCGCTACCGGTGCCGGAGCTTCGAGCTCATGCTCGATGCCATAAAGCCCCGCCGCCAGCGCTGCGGCCATGACGAGGTAAGGGTTGGCGTCCGCTCCCGGCACCCGGGTCTCCAGGCGGGTAGCGCTGCCGCCGCCGGGGATGGCGCGCAGGGCGACGGTCCGGTTGTCAATGCCCCAGTTAGCCCGTGTAGCGGCCCAGGAGCCGGCCACGTAGCGCTTGTAGCTGTTGACGGTTGGGGCAAAGAGGGGTAGAATTTCCGGGAGCAGCGTCAGTTGTCCGGAGAGGTAATGAAGCATCGTCTGGCTGATGCCATCGGGGCTTTGGGAGTCGTGAAATATATTTTCCTCTCCCCGCCAAAGAGACTGGTGCAGATGCCCGCCGCAGCCGGGCAGGTCAGCGGAGGGCTTGGCCATAAAGCTTGCCACGATGCCATGTTGGTAACTGATTTCTTTGACGCCCTGCTTGAAGAGAACGGCCCGGTCAGCTGCCTCCAGCGCCGGCTGGTGAGCGATGGCGGCCTCGAGAGCACCGGGGCCGGTCTCGGTATGCAGCCCTTCCAGCTCCACCCCAAAGGCGGTAAGCTGGGTGAAGAGGTCCTTGAAATAGTCGCCGTTCTGGCTGGTACGCAGGCCGGAATAGCCGAACATGCCGGGCGTGAGCGGGCGGGCATTCTGGTAGTCTTTTGCGGCCAGTTCCGCGGGCGTCTCCCGGTAGGCGAACCACTCGTATTCCGGCCCGAATCGGGCCGAGAAGCCCATCGCCTCCGCTTTAGCGATGACCCGTCGCAGCAGGCTGCGGGGGCAGCCCCGGGCCGCCGGCCCGGCCGGCGCGCCGTGGAAGTCGGCCAGCAGGAAAGGGAGGTTGTCCTCCCAGGGGATATTGCGTTGGGTGCCGGCGGCGTAGGCCGCCGGCCCGTCAGCAAAGCCCGCTTCGGCCAGCCCGTTGCCGTAGAGGGCGTCGCCGATGTCCCATTGAAAAACGACGTTACAAAAGCCCAGCCCTTTTTCCAGCCCGCTGAGGACTTTCTTCCGGGAGAGGTATTTGGCCCGCAGGACGCCGTCGAGGTCGGTGAGGCCGATTTTCAGGTGGTCGTGGGTTTGGGCTTTTAGCCAGGGTAGGAGGTTTTGCATGAGGGGTGGGTTGGGGCGGGGGTAAAGTTAGGGGCTACTCGTTAAGCTGGGGACTTTGATGAGGGTCTCAAAGCGGCTTTCTTTCCGCGAGCGCAGCGCGGAAATAAGAGGGTTCTTTGAGCGCCCGGGACTAAGAATCCGGGCGCTCAAAGAACCCCACTTGCCTGCTTGCTTCGCCGCAGGTGCGGGGCCGCTTTGAGACCCTGAAGGGCAGGGTAAAGATAATGGTTAGGACCGGTCAATAATGCGTACCTTGGCTCGCACCGACCGCTCAAGAGACCACCTCATGAACCAAAACCCGGAGCAAATTGCTCGTGACCAGATTGATGAACAACTTCGTGCCGCGGGCTGGGCCGTGCAGGGGAAAGACTAAGCGGATCTGTATGCAAATTGCAAGGTCGTAGTCAAGGAGGAAGTACCTGCCAAAATGATACATTCATGTCAATAAATGATGAAAATGAGTAACGATACTGTCCCGGACTTTCAGAGCTTTTTTCTGCCTTACCTGCAGGCGATAAGTGATGGTAAGATTTACGCGGTACGAGATATTTATGAGACATTGGCAGATACTTTTCAACTAAGCGACCAAGCAAGGGAAGAGCAAATACCGAGTGGTCGTCAGAAATTATACCACAATCGGATAGCTTGGTCAAAGACATATTTGAAAAATGCTGGTTTGCTAGAACAGCCTGAACGAGGACAGGTGACAATAACATCAAAAGGAGAGCAACTTCTTGAGCATCCGCCGGAAAAATTAGATGTACGGTTTTTGAAAGATTATTCAGAGGAATTTGCGGCTTTTCATTCTACGGATTCTAATTCGAGCACTGATGAAGGGGATAATGACGTAAATATGCCACTACCTCAATCTGTTGGTAAGGGCGTCGACACGCCGGATATTGAAATCAAAAACGTATATCTTAGTTTGCAGAAGGCCTTAGCCAAAGAGGTGCTTGAAAAGGTAAAAGCAAAAAGCTTTCAATTTTTTGAGCAACTCGTAGTCGATTTGCTTATTGCCATGGGGTATGGTGGTGCAGATGCTGCTAATGGTACACGTACCCGGTCTGGCCAGGACGGCGGTATTGACGGCCTGATAAATGAAGATACTTTGGGGTTGGATAAGATTTACATTCAGGCGAAGCGCTGGGAAGGGAATGTAGGGCGTCCAGAAATACAGAAATTTGTTGGTGCACTAGCTCAGGAAGGAGCAAAGAAAGGGGTGTTTATTACTACTTCCGATTTTACCCAAGATGCTTGGAATTACATTCCACGTAATGATTATAGCCTCGTTCGGATTAATGGTGAGCGGTTGGCAGAACTCATGATAACTCATAATATCGGAGTATCCATAAAAGACACTTATTTAGTAAAGCGAGTAGATACTGATTACTTTGAAGGAGAGGTGGTCTGATAGAATTTCAGGATATCAAAGCGACGCCCGCTCTATTCGCTAGCTGCGCGCGAATGTTTCGGCGATTTTGAGCACCTACGATCTCTTAAAAGGTTTTCAAAGAACCTGCACTATTCGCAGGGAAGGAGGCTTCTTTGGGCGCGGCCGCAGGTGCAGGGAAAAGACTCTTCGAAGAGCAGGGATAACAAGAAAAACGAATCCTGCTCTTTGTAGGGGCGGTTCAGATTCCAGTTCCGAGACTGGCTTTCCTTCAGCCTGTCAACTCCTTTGGAAAAGGACCACGCTGGGTGGAGCCCGATTGTGCGTAGCGGATGCCGGCTTGTATTCAGGAGCCCCGAAGCTCTTGCATTGTATATTTTTTCGGAGGAGCGGGAGGCGAAAAGGAGTTGAGGGAAAGACCTTTCAGTTTCTGAAAACCTTACTTCAAGTCTTCAAGATCAGAACACCAGAATCATTTGGGAAACCTCCGGAGACTCCTCTCTGGTAACAAAAAACTGGTCTCAATGCTTTTGTTTTCGGTAGTGGGCTCTTCTGGCCTTTAAGGAACAATGTGTAATCTCTTTCGCGTAAAACCGTACCTTGTCAAACTAAACATTTCTGCCAGCATGATTAAGTTTTTGCTTTCCATCGGAGTACTTCTTTGCACCTGCGTCGGCGCCCACGCCCAGCTCCCCGACAGCTGCAAACTCGCCATGGGTACTAACCTGGCCGGTCTGGCGGACTACGGCACTGAATTACCCTTCGTGGATCTGATGCGGAACAGCCGGGAGTGGTACACAAAGTCGGTTGGCGACCCGGCCTCCCCCTTCAATTCTGAATTTGCGGACAGTCTCAGCTACCGGCCCGACGGTTACCCGACCCATGCGCCACAGATGGTGAACGGCTCGGTGTATCCGCAGCAGGTCGCTACCATCTGGGGCAAAACCGATGGTTGGCCGCTGGGTCAATATACTGTTCTCTGGGACGGAGACGGAGAGCTTTCCTTCTTCGGTACCTACGAAAACCTGACCGTCCTGGCTGATGACCGTCGGGCTACATTTGATCTCGTTAACCGCATTGACGGAGTGGTGGAAATCAAGATCGTTCGCAGCGAAATGGCTGATCCTATCCATAATATCCGCCTGCTCATGCCCGGCTCCGAAGCCACTTACTTGGAGCAGCCCTTCAACCCCGTCTGGCTGGAGAAGGTGGATGTATTTCAAACGGTCCGCTTTATGGACTGGGGATCCACCAACGGCTGGGGCACTAAAGCCGGAGAAACGGGGGATGGCAGCCTGACCGACTGGGCTGGCCGCAGCCAGCCAGATTTCTACACCTGGACGCACAGCAAGGGCATTCCCTACGAAATGATGGTCCGCTTCATGAACGATTACGACAAAGACGGATGGGTGTGTGTGCCACATACCGCCAGCGAAGACTATGTCCGGGAAATGGCCCGCTTCTTTCGCGATAACCTGGAGCCGGAGCGCCACCTCTACGTTGAATACAGCAACGAAATCTGGAACTGGATCTTTCCGCAGGCCCAGTGGGCCAATCGTTATGGTTGTGAGATCCCCGGAATTTCCTGGCCGGAGGGGACAACCACTTTCATTCAGAATATGCTCGACGTATGGACGGAGGAATACGCCGGGGTGCCCGAGCGGACCAGCCGAGTGGTGGGGGTGCAGGCCGGTTGGCTTGATGTGGCGCAACGGGTAGCTTTTAACGTCGACTCGGCGTCCTTTGATTTCGTTTCTCCCACCTTCTACTTCGGCTTCACGGATGAGGCGGAGGCGGAGCTTGACGGCTTAGGGGCCGGTGCTACGGTAGCGGATGTGGCCCGGCTCGCACGGGCATCAATGCCTACGGGTTTTGCTTATCTCTCCGACATCAAAACGGAGGTAGCCGACCGGATCAACAAGCCGCTGGCTTGTTATGAAGGCGGGCAGCACCTGACGCCTAATCCCTTTGGCGTTGTTCCCAGCTACGAGCAGGCCCTGATTGATGTTCAGCGGGATACATCCATGTACAATCTGTATAATGAGTGGTTTGATCTTCTCCGCACACTGGTTGACGATAAAGGAAGACCGCTGGAACTGATGAACTTCTCCTTCGTTGCTCCCCGCAGCCCCCAGTTCGGGAGCTGGGGTATGCTGGAGACGATGGATCAGGATACGGCGCTGATCCCCGCTCCGAAGTACAAGGCCATTCTGGAGAATATGGCGGGGAGCTGTTCCGCTACGACTTCGGCTACGGATATTGCTTTTACCCCGGGCGTATTAACCATTTATCCCAACCCTAACGACGGGATGATGCGGATGGAAGGGGTTGAAGGTTTGCACAGCCTTCGGGTATATAACGCTACCGGGCAGCTGGTAATGGCCCGGGAGAGGAGATCAGGCAGTGATTTGTCTTTGGGTGCCTTGCCCTCAGGTAGTTACTTTTTACTCGTCAGAGAGGAAAGTAGCGGGAAGCTGTTTCGGGCCAGGGTTGTTTTGCTGGAATGAGAAGTATTCTGCTGTTGCCCGTTGGCCATTCACTATAAAAGAGCTTCTGTTCCCGGGAAGAACGGTCGCTTTTCCTGAGAAATTTCCACCCTGAAATTGTGCGTCGATATATTTGATACATGATCGATTCAGGCATCGTTCCAGTATGTGCAACCACAGGCTACCATGTTCTTATGGTGGAAAAAGACGCATTACAGGGTTACCTGCTTGAAGAAGCACTAAAGGAGGCTGGCTGGAAGGCTTACAGGGTTGAAAACCCTGAAAAAGCGCTTTGGTTATGTGAACGTAACCTTTTCGATGTTGCGCTGATTAATGCTAAATATCCGGGGGGGACAGACGGCCTTGAGCTGGGGCAATACCTGGCTAATCACTATGCGCTGCCTAGTCTGATGATTACGGCATCTCGATATACAGAACTTGAACGCAATCGATACTTTAGTGGGCGGCAGGAAATTTTGTTTAAGCCTTATCTTCTGCAGGAATGCTTGTTGCGTTTGCAGGACATTCTGAGTAAAGGCTAATAAATGAGTAACTTTGTTTATATTGTACTGATCGTTGCTGTGAAAAAAGTTCTTAATGAACGGCATTAGTCTCTCCTCCCTGATACTTTGTTTTCTGCTGACTACTTTCCTGTCCGGGCAGTCGTACTCTGATCGGTTGGAGACAATACTTTCCAGCCCCCGGGACTCAGTTCAATTAGAGCAATTGAGCGAACTTCTTGTTGAAGTAATCAATGCAGGGGAGGTAGTTCCGGATTCAATGTTTGAGCATCCGCTGAGGCTGGCACAGGAGTTGAACGATTTCTGGACCCTGGGGATCGTTCATTCTAATCGTGGCGTCTATTACCTCAATACGGGTAGAATTGAAGAAGGCTTAGTAGCGATAGATAAGGCCATTTCTTTTGCTTACAAGAGCAAGCAGGAGGATCTGTTAGCCAGAGCGTATGCCACCAAAATGCAGATGCTGATGGTCATTGGGGATACTGAAGAATGCGCCGAACTCGCTACAGCCCGTGCGAAAATTTATCATGATTCGGGGCAGTTTTACTACGAGGCGGAAACATATCAGATATTAGCCGGATTGAGTTCGTCCTTAGGAGATAATGAGTTGACGGTAAGGTATGATTCTATGGCTATCGCACTGGCAGAGCAAAGTGGATACGTTGATCTTCAGGTTTTATGTTTCAGTAATGCGGCGGAGAATCTCAATATACTGGGGCGTCCGGAAGAGGGCTTGGTAATGGCTGAGAAATCGTTAGCGTTAGCAAGAGAGTATAAGCTGCAGTTTGAGAAGGGAAATGCACTGAGTGCACATGCGGAATCTCACCTAATGCTCGGTAATTACGACGAGGCTCTTAAGGATTATGAACTATTAAAAGACTGGGAGGGAGAAGCCTCTTTTGACTGGTTGAAAATAAATAAAGGTCTGTTGTTACAGCGGATCGGGCGCCATGATGAATCCAGGGGGCTATTGCTTGGGTTGGTCCGCTCTATCAGGGAAAAATCAAATTCCCCGCTGGAATTAAAGAAGGCCTATCAAATGCTGCAAACCGTGGGGCTGAATCAATCGCAATACGATACGGTTGTCTGGTACGGAAAATTAATGAAGGCGCAGCAGGATTCGCTTCAGTCAGTGAAAAACATCAGAAACCTGCTGGAACTGGAAGAGAAGTACAAGGCTGAAGAAAAGGAAGTTCAAATTCAGTTGCAGGAAGAACAGTTGGCCCGTCAGCGAATCAGTCTTTACGCAACGATCTTCGGCTTTGTGCTGGCATTTGTTGCCGGAGTAGTTTTCTATCTGCTGAGCCGGCGACTCAAGAAGAGGAACTTTGAAAACGAACAATTACTGGCTGATAAAGAAACCTTGATCGGCGAGATCCACCACCGGGTTAAAAACAACCTTCAGGTTATTTCCAGTCTGCTTCAGCTGCAACAGCGCGGGCTGGATTCTGATGACGCCAAAGGGCGCGAGGCCCTGCGGGAAAGTCAGACCAGGGTGAACGCCATGGGCCTTATTCACAAAAAACTGTATCAGGGAGATGAAGTAACGACGGTTCAAATGTCCGATTACCTTAATGATCTGGGAGATACCCTGATCAGGACCTACTTGCTGGAAGGACAAGTCGACATTTTCTATGATGTGGAGGAAATTATCCTCGATGTTGACAAGGCGATTCCATTAGGGTTGATTGTGAATGAGTTGGTCACGAACTCTTTGAAGTACGCCTTTCCCGTAGGTCGGGAAGGAACAATAGAGATTGTATTACACCAGGAAAAGGACCAATTCCGATTAGCCGTAATTGATGACGGGGTGGGAGTGACCTCGGCAAAAGAACATGCAGATAGCACTTCCTTTGGTAATAACCTGATCAGATTGCTGACTAAAAAACTAAAGGGAAACGTCCGCGTTATGGCGGGCGAGGGCTACGGAGTAGAAATTTCTTTTGCAGCCTAAGCTGATCCTCTCGGGCTGAGATTCTCACATCTTGTTTACCAATACAAGGATTTCAGGTCGCTTTGAACGACTCAGCGGGACTTTTTGCCCGCCGAGAAAAACATGGGTCTCGCTAATCTCGGTAATTCGCTTTATGTTGACCACATAGGAGCGATGACAACGAAAGAAGGGGCCATCCGGTGGCAACTGTTCACTAAGCTTTTTCAGTGTTTTGGTGGCCAGGTAGCTATGATCCTCTGTGTGGACCTTACAGTAGTAGTCGTCCGCCTCCAGGTATAAAATGTCGGTAAGCATTAATCGGATCAACCGATCTTTAACCTTGATGAACAAACGATCGTGAGAAGCCTGGGGCGTATTCCCCTGGAGTGTATTAGCTGAAGGCAGATGAGTTGAAGAATCTATGGAGCCTTCCCCAATGGCAAGGGCAATAGCGTGGAGTAAATCTCTCCCCCGAAAAGGTTTAGAAATAAAGGCATGTGGCCGTGCCTCCTTCGCCCGCTGAAAGGTTGGCTCATCAGAGTTGCTGGTAAGAAAAATGAGAGGAGTGTCGGTTATCTTCCGCATGCGGATCGCCGTCTCAACGCCATCCAGTTTTCCCGCAAGATGTACGTCCATCAGGATCATGTCAGGCACTTCCTGCCGGATTTTTAGCAGTGCTTCTTCTCCGTTGTCGATTACATCGATTACCTGGTAGTCCAGGTCCATCAGGCGATCCTGAATATCCGCGGCAATAATGGGCTCGTCTTCAACGATTAAAATGGTCTTTTTCTTCATGATTACCAGCGTTAAAGGAGGTGAACATGCGCCAGATTTTTTGACTTAGATGCAGGTCAAAGATTCACGGAGCTCCCTCCTTTTGGGACACGATCTTGGGCCCCACAAGATATTGGTTTGTCCGACATTATGGTAACTACTTTGACGTAATGAAAAAACCGGAGCAGGCTAAGAAGCCTGCTCCGGTTACCGAATTGTTCATATTGTCTCTAAAAAAGTAAAAAATGTATTCTCAAAAAACTATTCCTTTTGTTTCAAAGACCCAATCTAGGCTGTTTAATTAACAAATCACATTGTTTTCAGGCAGTAACAGGGTGACGTCAGGGAACGGTCTGTTTATACAGTAAAGGTTTTTGAAAAAAGGAGGTTTTTCTCCCTGATTGCGGAGTCCCGATTACCGCATCGGGTGCCGAAGGAGGCTTTTTATAGTGGGGGAATCGCCATTCTGCCTTGTAAAAACCCGCATTTCATCACTAACGATCAGTTAAGTCGGGGCAGGGAATTCCCCTTGCTCTTTTACCTCCCACTGCACCCGCGTTAGCGCCCGAAAAAAGGTTGCCGTAAGGAGGTTTTATGGCGCACTAACTGAGTCTTGCCGCATGCCGCAAAATGTTGCCGGACAGGAAGGTGTAAAAGCTGCTGCCAGCGATGAATCTGAACGCAAACCGATACTCTTCAAAAAGGATAGGCTAGGGCAAAGTTTCCGGGATTCGTATGCCGGCCAGTACACTGCGGGCAGGGAATTCACGGAGAGGCCCGCTTTTTAACGTGTTATCTCACCAAAACAAAATCGCCCTGCTCCACCGTCCGGGAGCCATCGCGGTAGCTGGCGTCGAGCACCCAGATGTAGGTTCCCGCGGGCATTGGCTCTCCGTTTAAAAGACCATCCCAGCCGAGGGAGGGGGCATTAGTCGGCAGTTCACTGGCTTCGTACATCTGTCCGCCCCAACGGTCGTAGATACTTAGCCGGTGGATGGTCACCACGTCTCCGCCGTCCTGCGGAAACCAGCGGTCGTTAACCCCGTCTCCGTCCGGGGAGAAGGCGGTAGGAAGGTAGACCTGGTGGCAGTTCTCAAAGATTACATTTACCTGGTCAGTCAGCGTTCCACAGGGATGTTCCACGTAAGCGCGGTAGCGGCCCGGGCGGGAAATGTAGAGAGTGTCGAAGGGGCGCCCGTCTTCAAAAAAAGGATCTCCGAGCTCAAAAACTGCGGTTAGCTCCAGTAAGTCTCCACGGCAGAGGGTAGTATCCGTTGGCCCAAGGTCAAAATCCGGTACGGGCAAGTGATCAATTTCAATACGATCTGAGGCTTCACAAATGATGTCCTGGCGGGTAACGGTTACTTCGTAAATACCAATCTCGCTGGCAGAAATTACGGGCCCGCTAAGGGTCGGGTCTGACCACTCATAAACAGCCGTAGGGGTGCTTACGTCGAAGAGGAGAAAGTCCTGAGGGCAAATGGTCGTATCCGGGCCTAGTTTCACGAAGGCACTATCGCCTTCCACGGCAATTCGGACGGTATCCAGCAATGGAATGCCGCAGGCATCAAATATGCTAACGGTGTACACTGTCGTCGTATCCGGGGAGGCAATTACACTGGGCGCCGTTGGGTCGTCAAGCCCGGCAACGGGCGTCCATTCATAACGGTCTCCGCCAAAAACATCCAGCAGTACCTGACCGCCCGGGCACATGGTCACGTCTTCCAGTTGCTTCAAAAGGGAGTTGAAGCGGAAGCATACTTCCTGCCGGTTGAACAAGCCCCCCGTAGCAGCAGCGAAACCGTAGAAAACGAAGGGGTCTCCGCCAAAAATGTCGTTTATAATATCACCGGTATACTCCAGCCGCAGGCTACAGTCAAAGTAAACTTTCAGCGTTTGCGCTGGCGCATCCCAGGTGACGCGCAGGGGCATAAAACGACAGTTTTCGATGTTGGCAGCCGTCGCACTGGCCTGTACCGGCCCGGCCAGATTGTTGGGGCCCGAATGAGTGACGGAGCCGTTAGCCATAATGGCTACGTGGTCAAAAGTCGGGTCGTTGCGGTTAGTATTCTGGAAAGTGTCAAACTCAACGCCCAGGGCGGGGCTCACTCCGCCAATGCCAAGGCCTTCTCCGGCTTCGCCTACGCTGGCGCTTACGGGCTGCAAACCAAAGACGATGCCATCCGCTCCCTGAGTGTCCGAACAGCCAAAGAACATGTCCATTACCAGGTCAAAGCTGTTTCTCAGGTCTATTTTTTCCGGAAACCAGATGGAGCCTACCTCGAATAATGTTTCAGAAGTCAACTGAAAACAACTGTCATTAGTCTGCACTGCTGCGCCGTTCAGGAAGTATTGTGCGGACAGACTGCCGGGCAAAAGAGAAAAGAGTACCAGCAGCAGGTGACTCAAAATTTGAATGAGGCGGGACATGAGGGCAATTTACGGAGAGAATGCAGCTCTCCGCGTCTTTGTAACACTTAGTCAGTCGTCTTGTCCCTTAGCGGACGGACCAGGCCGTCCGCGTTCACTCAGATGGCCCCGGTTCTAGATAGATAAAATACTGGCCATCTCAATCAGCGAAGATTTCGGCTTTTTCTCCTTATGAATCGCATCATCAAAAGAGGTGGTTTCAACTTCGTTACTGATAACGCCAACGGCAACGTTCTCTTCACCTAAGAGCAGCCGGTTCACGGCAGCATGGCCGAGCCGGCTGGCCAGCATCCGGTCAGCCGCCGTCGGGGCACCGCCCCGCTGCATATGACCAATCACGGTTACCTTCGGCTCCATGCTGGCGAGTTCGTCTTTGATCTGAGCAGCAATGCCGGCAGCGCCACCCATGGGGTGGCCCTCAGCTACGATAACGACACTAAAGAGTTTGCCCCGGGCTTTATTCTTACGGAAGACGGCCTTGAGCTCTTCCAGGTCCGTCTCCGCTTCGGGAATCAGGACACTGCTGGCGCCCGATCCGATGGCGGTGTACAGCGCAATGTAGCCGGAGTGCCGGCCCATCACTTCTACAAAGAACAGGCGGTTGTGGCTGTCCGCGGTATCCCGGATTTTGTCCACGGCTTCAATAGCCGTATTGACGGCAGTATCAAAGCCGATGGTGTAATCGGTTCCGTAGAGATCGTTGTCAATGGTTCCGGGGACACCAATGAAGGGGATACCGTGCTCTTCGCTAAAGATTTTCGCTCCGGTAAACGTACCGTTTCCACCAATGGCAATGCAGGCATCAATATCATAGGCCCGCAGGTGGTCGGCGGCCATAGCCCGGCCTTCCGGCGTCATGAATCGCATAGAACGTGCTGTACGCAAAACCGTTCCGCCACGTTGGATGATGTTGGCTACATCCCGCCTTTCCAGCCGTTTGAAGTGGCCATCGATCATTCCCTCATAGCCACGTTCAATACCGTAGACATGGAGTTTGTTCCAGGCAGCGGTTCTCACTACTGCCCGTAGGGCGGCATTCATGCCGGGGGCGTCGCCACCGGAGGTAAATACGGCAATCCGTCGGATATCTTTTCTTTCCATAGCTTCTGTCGAGCGGGCAAATGTATAAAATCAGTCTTGTTTACAACTCATTCTGGTGAAAATCCGCCAGTGCTTCAATCGGCTTTTGTACGAAGCGCCCCGCGCGAAGATCGCGCTCATTGAGGGCCGCCAAAAGAATCGATTTGAAGTGAAAGGCAATGGAACCGATGAAATGAATCGGAACTCGGAGGTGACCGTGGTACTTACGGACGTGGCGATCCAGAAACTCTCCGAAGCTTTCAAAAACAATCTTCTGAATCAACGGATGACTAATGTTCTCGCCCATAAAGCGGGTGAAACTGGCCAAGTATGTATTGGGCATGTCCGATTCATAAATCTTATCCAGCACCATCGATTTGTCAATCGTCGTGAATTTCTCAAAGGCATCGTTGAGCTCATCGTCCAACTCCCGGTAAAAATAGGCCCGGAGAAAGGCCTTACCTAAGTGAGATCCGCTTCCTTCGTCGCCCAGCATAAAGCCCAGGTTCGTGACGTTGTCGGTTACGTCTTCACCGTCGTAAAGGCAGGTGTTGGAGCCCGTGCCTAAAATACAGGCAATCCCCGCATTACGACCACAGGTCGCACGGGCGGCGCCGAGGAGATCGTGCATGACTTCAATTTTGGCGGAGGGGTAAACAGACACCAGTGCATCGTAGATCACTTTCTTCCGCCGATGATCCCAGCAGCCAGCTCCGTAATAATGAATTTCCTTCGGGATTAATCCGGGCAGCAAGTCTTTAGAGAGCTTTTCAACTTCTCCCAGTAAGATTTCCTGAGGATGCACCACGGGGTTAAAACCCAGGGTGTTTACAAAAGTATTCTCTCCGTCTTTCGCAACCCAGGCCCAGTCAGCCTTGGTCGAACCGGCATCAGCAATCAGTAACATCGCACATGTTTTTTTCCTTCCAGACGAAGGTAGTGTATTTTTTACACTAAGTGCCTTTTGGCGCGGACGCAGGTGCAAGGAACACCTAATGAGCAAGGAGGGTAGGGGAATGTGTTTTTAAACAAAAAATGTTGTTTTGTTTTTAAATCAAAACAATTTACCTATTTTTGTTTTAACAATTTACAGTTTTCCCTTTTCCTCCCGGTTGCAAAAAAATATCATGACTCCTTCCACCTCCCCTTCTCCCACCGCTATTGGACGCTACATCGGAAAGCTGTTCGATTATGCTGTTTACTATGCCGTTGAGCTACTGCTCATTGCTCTAATCCTTTATATATGTATCAGCCGGGGGCTCACCTTCAGTGTGGACATGTATGATCCCCTGGAGCCCGGCCCCGCTCAGATTTCGGAGGCTTCGCTATCGGGAGGTTGGACGTTTAGCTTCAGCGACCCCGCTTCTGCTTTTTTGGCGGCCTTTCAAAACATGCTCCCCGCTAATGAAGCTGCCAGCTTCGCCCCAGGCGAAACAACCGTAGCCATTGATGCGAAGCATAAAGGCTTCAACGAAGTCGCACTCTCTGATGATCCCGCTCCGCATATCAGTAACCTGACACTGGTGCTTAGCCCCGACTATGGGGAGCGGAAAGGATTAGCCCCCGCCATCATTAAGGCTAAAAAAGACCGGGTTCAGCATTATCTGCGTCGGTATGCAGGTATCGCTCAGCAGGAGATGAGAGAGTTTGGTATCCCCGCCAGCATCACGCTGGCGCAGGGCTTATTGGAAAGTAACGCCGGAGACAGCAAGCTGGCCGTTAACTCCAACAATCACTTCGGCATCAAATGTCGATCAAAATGCCTGGGCTGTACCTGCCGCAATTACGGAGACGATACCCGCTACGATATGTTCCGGGTGTTTACCTCCGTCGCAGAGAGCTTCCGCGAGCATAGTGAACTCCTCAACAGCCGCCGCTACGCGCGACTGAAATCCTATGGTGTCGATTATAAAAAGTGGGCGCACGGCCTGAAGTCCTGTGGCTACGCTACCGACAAGCGTTACGGACACAAGCTGGTCACCATCATCGAAAACCTCGGGCTGGACGCTTATGATCGGGTAGAAGCCTAGGGGCTAGAGGAAAGATTAGCGGCCTCGGCAGGAACCGCGCCCTCACCGCGCAGCACCCCCTAAGGGAAAGGAACTCTGGGTTACAATCCGCTTCGTGCTGAGCACCTTTGAGGGGCTGTTGGTTGAGGTAACCTTCTACAAAGGGCCTGCTTCCCCTGCTGGTCAGGAGACTTGTTTTTCAGGAACTGCGCCGGAGGCTATACTGCCCTTCCCCAACCAATCCAGCACGATCTTATTAAATCCTTTTCGGTCCTCCAGATTGCAGAGGTGGCCCCGGCCTTCCATCACGATCAGTTCTGCCAATGGGGCGTGCTTCCTGGCGTACCGCTTCGCGGCATCAAGAAAGACGTGATCCTGCTCTCCGTTGATGAGCAGGCTGGGGGTGGTTAATTTGGTGTCGTAAAATTTTCGGACAACGGAGAAGAAGTCTTTGTATAGCCCCAGCCACTTGAGGAATTCGTTAGGAGCGAGCTTCAGCGATTGCTTCCGATATTGTTTACGGCTGAAGGCGTGGTTTTTGCGCGGCATCACAATCAGGATGAAACCGTCATAAATCCAGCGGAAGGGGACGAAGTAGCTCATGAATTTGCCAGCATGCGCAAAGGAGCTAATGCGCCAGTCTGCTTTGAACACCCCTCCACACATGATCATGGTGGTCATCATTTCCGGACGACGATCATTGAGTTTCTGAAGAATAATACTTCCCAGGGACAGGGCAATGAAGTGGGCCTTTTGTACACCGACGTGATCGATCGTACGGAGCAGATCATTGGCAATGATGTCGAAATCATAGGTGTCATATGCCGGCTGGATGTGCTTACTATATCCATGGTCCCGCATATCGATAAGCAGCAGGTTGAAATGCGGCTCAAAAGCTTCTACCTGGTATTTCCAGGTAAGTGAACTTCCTCCCGCTCCGTGGATGAAGAGCATCCAGTCAGCATCGTCTGCAGTATGGTGAATAGTATGGTGAAGAATATCAGCCAAGGTAGGGGAGTTGTGAAGTTCTGAGGTTATGGAACGTGTACCTGCATTAAGTGTTTGTTAGCTGCGGCGAAACTAGTCGCTTTTATCATTAAGCAGGTATTAAATCCTTGTTGCGCTGACTTTATATCCTTGAATTTGCCTTGCGATTTGTTTTGGAGAGGACGTTATTGTTTGTATTCCAGCTTACTGTTGCCAAACGATCTCTCTTGACTATGCTTTTTTCTCCCCGCCGGTCCCGCCTCAAAATTGCTATGTTTCGCCTTCAGGATGTTTGTGTTTATGTTCAGGAAGACCTGTCTTCTTACATCCGCACGGCTTCACTTGATCGTAGCCCCGGTATTGAGGCTACCTTTCGCTGGCTCAATAAAAAAGGAGTAGAAGTTGCTTTAATCAGCGACCTTGACCCGGCCACGACCACCGTGCTGTTGCAGCGGTTGAATTGGTCGATAGGGAAGGGAGAGCTCGTCCAGGCGGTCATCTACGACCTGTTCGAGTCCGTTAACCCATTCGCACGGGCAATGGAGCAGCGAGGCATTATGCAGGGAGATAGCGTGCTTACCCTGGCGGATACGCCGCGCTTATTGAAAATGGCCCAGGATTGCAAAATTTACTTTAATCTTGGAACGACCAGTGGCAGTAACTCCTATCAGGTACTTAGGAATGCGCCGCATCTTGCTCTGCTGGACCAGCCAGTGCAGTTAGCTAACTTCCTGCTGACCTACCAGCAAAATACCTGGACCAATCCGGACTTTCCCTCCGAAAGCTTAGACGGAGAAGATTTTTTACTTCACTGAAGCCTGTTTCGTGGTGAGCGTACGGTACCTGGCAGCTGTTGGCTCACAGGCATGGGCTTGAAATTGCCTGGGGCAGTTTATTAATTGTACATCTCGTTAGTCCCGAGCTGCTGCAGGGCAAACGCATCAAATCTAAAACTGTAATCTAATAGTTGATTTTTGTTTCGATCGAACGCAGTGAGCTGTCACTTGCGGTAGCAAATCAAGAACCCCGAAGGGCTCAGCGAAGTTATACTGATAACAAGCAAGCATCTGCCGACTTATTTTTAGATTTACAACGAGACTAGGATGATCCCGTACT
>NZ_FOFB01000033.1 GCF_900110645.1 Neolewinella agarilytica | reverse complement strand
CTCTCATTAACCCCACTCGTTTGCGGGGCCGCAAAGGTACATCCACCTCTTTCATTCCTGCAACACTTTTGGAAAGTATTTTAAACTTTCTTTTCTGTGCTTTTAAGCGGAAGAAAACAGACGGTCTTTCTTTTTGATCCCGGAGCGAAGATTGCTCCGATCTTCAGTCATTACTGAAGAATAAAAACAAGAAGATGTAATGGTCTGGTGGGAAACGACCCGTGCCTTAAAAAGGCGGGACGGTAAGGCGATAATCTCTCAATCGCGGGGCGCAAAGATAGGGCGCAGTATTGTAAACGTGCAAGGACTTGAATAGTTTTCTTTCAAAAGAAAGAATCATATTTCATCACTCCTCTGGTAACCAGCTTTTTGCAGGAATCTTTTTTTGCTTCTTAACGCTCCATTGCATCCTGCGGCCGCGCCCGATTATCTTGCACAGGCGCTAAGTCAGCGTTGAGCGCATTGATTCCATCAGAATAGCTCACGAACAAAGGTGGAACCAAAAACCGGGATATTGGTCGTTGACATCAACTGCAACTCTTGCCAGATGGATGTCTCCCCGTTGAGGAAGGCCAATACTCTCTCCGGCGGATTACCGGCAAAAAGATCAACGAAGAGTTCAGCGCCATTAAGTTTACCGTCCTGCAGGATGCGCAAAAGCGTCGCATCGTACTGAATATGGCGGGAAGGCCAGGGAGGAAGTTTATTGAAATCGGGGAATGTCTGCGCCAGGCGCGTCAGTTGTCGTTGAAGCGCATAAAAAGTGTAGCCCGTAGACGGTCGGGTAGCGCCACCGCGCATACCTATATATATAAGGTTACCCTTGCGGAGCGGAAAGGGATAAGTCGTCATGGGAATATTTCCGCCTTCGGTGTGCTCAATGCGGTAATCACTCGTCCAATGCGCTGCCATGTATTCTTTCAGGATATGGTCATAGCCTTCCGTTGTCAGGTGCTCATTGCTGAAAATGGCCACCTCCACCAGTGCCCGCCGCGGCGTAAAGGGCATGACGTAGCAAAATCGGCTTTCGCCGTGCTGGGGCGTTCGGAAGTCCATCAAAGCAGCGGTAGTCGGATCAAAGATGTCTTCTTCCGTCTCTACGAACCACCCCCGGAAGTGCTGGTCGAGGTAAGGTTGTTTGATCTGGCGCGGACGCAGGTGCAAAGGAAGACTGGAAAAAGCAAGGGAAGCCGAGCATTGTTCTTCGCCCAGCCGGAAGGTTACCTGCTCTCCATCGGATTGTACCTCCGTAGCGAGGGAAGTCCGTCGCTCCAGGTTCGGCGAGGTATCGAGGTAAGCATTAACGTGGGCATAGAACTCAGTACTGCGGATGAGCTTGTATTCGTAGGGGCTGATCTCGCAATTCAGATTCTTCGTCTGATTGTGCAGCGTCACCTTCTGCCAGCGGTGGTAGACCAGCTCTTCAAAAGGCCCGGCGCCCTCTTCCCAAAAGGACCAGCTACGGTCATGAGCTTCCTTGCGTCCTTCCGGATCGACCAGTACGACGGACTTCCCCGCCAGATGCCCGGCCTTACCCAGGTGGTAAAGCGTACTGAGGCCGGCGAGGCCGGCGCCGAGGATGGCGATGTCGTAGTGGGTAATCATTCTTTTTTGTGGAAGCCCTCTCCCCAACCCCTCCCCACGGGGGAGGAGCTTTGGGAAAACGCTTCGCGTTTTTTGTCACAATATTTTTTCATCTCTACAGCATGAAGTTAAGCACCACAAAGAAAAACAGCTGCGCCAGGAAGTAGACCAGTAATACCGGACTGCGGAAGCGGATCTTAAGCAGATGCAAGGGAAGAGA
Source organism: Neolewinella agarilytica (assembly GCF_900110645.1). Taxonomy (GTDB): domain Bacteria; phylum Bacteroidota; class Bacteroidia; order Chitinophagales; family Saprospiraceae; genus Neolewinella; species Neolewinella agarilytica. Next base: position 62,503 of record NZ_FOFB01000033.1, on the reverse strand, counting down.
GATCACGAAGGCAATCGCCGCCCAGGCGAGATAGTTTTGCAGGGGGATGTCTCCGGCGGCCCACTGCCAGTAGTCCAACTTGATGGCGACGGGCTCGATGAGGACGTCGTAGGCGGCGGTGAGGACACCAGCTAACAGAGGATATGCGATATGGGATATGCGATATTTGATACCTGATTGGGCCGCTTCGGCTTTCGCTTTTTTGGAAAAAAGGCGGATGATGACCTCATTACAGGCCAGGGTAAGCACGCACCAGTTGAGCGCAATAACGAAGGGGACGCCCAGCCACTGGAACCACATCGTTGGCCCGTAGGCATATTCGCCAAAGATGGCGCCGGTTGCGACGCCAAGGGCTTCCATGATGAAGGTAAAAACATAAGCAATAGCCAGCCAGACGAACAGGCGCTTGTCCTGGTTGGCGCGATAGATGGCGTAGAGGACGAGTCCGTTGAGGACGAAGAGTAGCCCATCCGTCGTCACTTGGGTGATGGGCAGCACGGCGGGCAGGCAGTGGGCCAGGGCTCCGCTGCTGAAGGCGAAGATGAGGAAATAAGATAAGTAGCGATCAAAAGAAGATGCTCCGGTTATCGTCTGCTGCTGCTCGATGTGGCCTTGGGATTGATTGATGTTGGTAGGACACACTAAGCGACCGAAGGTTCAAGAAAACAGCGACTATTGCTTCTTCTTGTACATAGCCACAAATACCTCGTTATCGGCTGCTTCCTGCAGCAGGTCGTAACACTCCCCCGCCAGTTCCGGTTGGTTGGTTTTACGATAGGCCTGTGCTTTGATGTAACAGGCTAATGCTTCGTTCTTGGGGTTCAGCTCTTCGTTGAGGCTGGCCATCAGTTTCAGTGCTTTTTTGGCACGGCCTTTCAGCAGCAGGTTTTCGGCTTCCATCAGACTTAGGCGCTCCATCAGGCTTTCTGGCGTGGTACTTTTCTTGGAGAGGATTTTCTGGGCTTGCTCCAGGCCCTTATTACTCGCCCCCGCCAGCTGACTGGCAATCGCTCCGGAAGCCTGCCGCGCCGCCTCCTGGTAATTACGGGCGAGCATGAAATAGGTATTAAAAGCATCCGGCTGTTCCTTCACCAGATAGTCCGCAGCATAAGCCGCCTGCATATTAGGTGGGAACTGGTGGAATAATGTTAGTACATCCTCTTTTGTCATATAGCCCTTGCGGCGGTAATACTCCTTCCCGTTAGCGTCCAGTACGATGAGGGTCGGCAGTGCTTTCACGCCGTACTTGTCTAGTGTCGTATTGGGGTTAGTGGCATCGATGCGAACGTTGACGAATTGGTTTTGCAGGGCTTGCACTGTATCCAGGGACCATACCTTTTCGTCCATGACTTTGCAGGGGCCGCACCAGTCGGCATAGAAATCAAGGATGACGAAGGTGCCTTTCGCCGCCGCTATGTCACTGGCCGAGTCTACGTCGAGGCGGGTGAAAAGGGTTTGGGCGGAGAGGGTGGTAAATAAAAACAAGCATAAAAATAATAGAGACCGTCGCATAAGTTATTGTTATAAGGTATAGCTAGGAGTTAGAAATAACAATCATATTGAACACATCAGAGAAACCATTTAGACAGTAGCCTGATCACAGTGAGTTCACAATACAAGGCCAGGAAAGCCCTAAAGAAGGAAACTAACTTCCTACTCAATAAAGCCTGGTAATAGCCTGAAGCAAGGAACGTGTCAATAGAGTTAATGGCCAGTGTAACACTTTGCCACAGTGTGCAAGATATTTATAATTATGCTCAAAGCAAAAACCTACCCACCACACCCCAAAAACTCACCCGGCGAGCCCAAAAACCGCTGAAGCAAAAAGTAATTAACGGCTATTTCGTCGCCCTCGAATAAGTCGCAATTTCCACCGACGCACTTTTCCACGGTTAGGTAAGTTAAGCTGTCCGAATCTCCCGAAAAAACCACATCAAAAGTCTTCGTTGAGAGATAGTCTAATTCGGTCAGCAGTGACTCATTTGACAGCTTTAATATCGGAGAACAATCCCGCCATCCCTTCTTCCACTTACCCGATATTTCAACCTTCCCGCTTTGGTCAATCCGGATCATGGAAATTATGGCAGATGGCCTGGATACAACTCTCTGTCGTATAATTATCGAATCCCATCGGGTCCGCTTCATCTCCATCCGGTAGGTAGCATACCTTGCTTCCCCTACCTGAATGATAGTTGAATCCGGAAACCACTCCAGCGAAATATCGTAATGCGAAAACGGATGCGGAAGTTCTAGAATAGTGCCCGGAAGCATCTCTCTTGTATCCATCGTCAAGCCACTCACAAAGACAGGCGCTGCTACTTTGATGGAATCCTGGAAGACAATTACGCCGGAAGAATGATCAGAGGAAGCATAATACGCTGGGACACCGCTGCGATCAGTTCTAGAACAGCCCGTAATCAAGGCAAAGAGCACCAGCAAGCAAAAGGTTTGCTGCGCAACCATTTTTCGGAGCAGGAGCTTCTCACCCCAGCCGCCCGATGCTATGATTGGCAAACCATTATTCAATCTCAATCACCTCCTCCAACTTCGGCGCAGCCCATCCTTTAAAGCCATGCTCTTCCAGTGCGCCGCCGAAGGCTTCCATCCGGTCGATGGTGCCGTGAACGAGGAAGACTTTTTTGCAGGTCTTCTTCTGGTTGTCGAGGAAGTCGATCATTTCGGACTGGTCGCCGTGGGCGGAGAAACTGTCCATAATCACGACATCGGCTCTCAGCTCATGGTATTCTCCGTAGAGTTTGAGGCCCGGAGCCCCGTCACGGATTTTGCCGCCGGGTGTTTGGGGGGCACAGTAGCCGACGATGAAGATGGTGTTCTTCGGGCTACCCATCGTGTTGCGCAGGTGGTGTTTGCTACGGCCAGCGTTCATCATGCCGGAGGCGGAGATGATGATGGCCGGGCCCTTAAGGAAGTTGAGGGCTTTGGATTCCTTGACGTCCTGGATGTAGGTCAGACTGTTGAAGCCGAAGGGGTTGTCGTCCGTCAGCATATACTCCTGCAGTTCGGCGTCGTAGCATTCGGGGTGTGCCCCGAAAACGGTGGTGGCGTTAACGGCCAGCGGGCTGTCTACGAAAACTTTGATCTTGGGCAGTTTACCAGCGGACTCCAGCTGATCGAGCATGTGCACGATCTCCTGCGTACGGCCTACGCTGAAGGCAGGGATGAGCAGTTTTCCGCCCTTATCCACACAGGTGCTCTTTACGATGTTGAGGAACTTCTCCATCTCGTTGGGCTTCAGCTCGTGCTCCCGGTCACCGTAGGTAGATTCACAGAGGATGTAGTCACACTCCGGCATCGGCTGCGGATCCCGTAGGATGGGGCGGTTGGGGCGGCCGATGTCTCCGGTGAAGCCGACGGTCGTCGTGCGGCCATCCGCACGTTTGATACGCAGCGTTACGCTGGCGCTGCCGAGGATGTGGCCCGCGTCGCGATACAAAATCTCGACGTTGGGGTGGATGCGTTCCCAGCGATCGTAAGGCAGGCCGACGAAGCGCTCCATGGCCGGCTTGACGTCTTTACGCGTATAGAGTGGCTTCTTCGATTTACCGAATTTGCCGTACTTTTTATTATAGTATTCTGCGTCCCGTTCCTGAATAAAGGCCGAGTCCAGGAGTAAGATCGCGCAGAGACTACGCGTGGCGTGGGTAGCATAGATGTCTCCCCGAAAACCGTCTTTCACCAGCTTGGGCACTCTCCCCGTATGATCAATGTGGGCGTGGCTGAGCACCAGGCAATCGACGCTCTCCGGCTTAAAAATGAAATTCTCGTTGAACTCCTGCATCTCTTTACTTCGCCCCTGGTAGAGGCCGCAATCGAGGAGAATTCTATAACCGTCGTCTAAGGTGATCAGGTGGGCGGAGCCGGTAACTTCGCGGGCGGCGCCGCAGAATTGAATTTGCATGGAGAGAGTCTACTTTGTGGGCAAGGTAGGGAAAGTCTTTGGTAGTCTTGTGGTCTTGTGGTCTTATGGTCTTGTAGGCTACCGCAAGTTGGAGGCGAGGTAGGCGTTGGAGGCTACCGCGTGCTGGAACCTGCCAATTATTTCACCCAAGCCGAATATCCCCCCACCAAATTATAGGATTTATTGAAACCGAGCTCATCCATCATTTTACAGGCTTTGCCGCTGCGGCCTCCGGAGGCGCAGTAGACGAGGTAGGTTTTGGTGGGGTCCAGCTCCTGGAGCTGGGTAGCGAATTCGGGGGAGCGGTAGTCAAGTTCCAGCGCGCCATCGATGACACCGCGGGCGGTTTCGCCGGGGGTACGCACGTCGAGCAAGACTGTGTTGGGATCACCGATTTTTTCGGCAAACTCTTCGGGTGAAAGATCTTCATAGACGGAGCGTGTCTGCTGGGTGGCAGCGTCATCGGTGGAAGACGTGGCGGGGGCGCTACCGCAGGTGCAAAGGAAGACGGATAAGAGCAGGGGGAGGAAAATTTTCATCGTGTTTTGCTGTTTAGTGGATGTTGGTGGAAGCGTCCTGCTTCAGGGAGTGTGTTCTGAGCGTCCGGACCGAAATCCCGGCCTGGATTATCGACCCGACCGCCTGCTCTGGTCTTTGATCGTTATTCGTAGGCGTTGATGCCTCCGTCGAGGTGGATGAGCTTTTCGAAGCCGGCGTTCCGCATCAGGGTGCAGGCCCGGACGGAGCGGCGGCCGCTGCGGCAGTAGACGAGGTATTCCTGATTGGGATCAAGAGCATCCATCTGTTCGAGGAAGTCAGGACCGAGGTAGTTGTAGTTCACGGCGCCGTCGAGGTGGAAGGCGGCAAATTCTTCTTCTGAGCGAACGTCGATCACGGCTCCCGGAGCGGCTTGCGCGCGCAGGCGGTCAAACTCGGCGGGGCCCACGTTATTGAGCTGCTGTTTGAGCAGCTGCCAGCGGGGGATGGGGCAGGCGGGAGGTCCTTCGGTCATGGAGACAGTTTTATCGTTACACTAAGGTAACGGTTTGGGGAAATGATGGGTTGAGTGGAGGGGTGCGAGGTAACCGGGTGCCGGGTCTTAAAAACTGGCGGGCGAACAATGAATCATGGGCGGTGCGTTATAAACGAAGACACAGGGGCAAATCAGGACTACCCCATACTCAGCGAGTCAATATTCAAATAAAACTATCCTTTATGAAAGCGTACATCACTACCCTACTCTGCTTCATGCTGGCAACGAGCCTGATCTGGAGTCAAAACACCCGCGGAGCAGCGAGCACAGAAACGACTGACTTCTCGACCGTCATCGCAAACACTAACGCAAAAAAAGGAGTCCACCCCAATAAAGCCACATTGGCTTTCGATAAAATCGGCACCATCAGCGAGGTAAACTTCGTGGAAAAAGGGGGATACGAACACATTGTTTTCAACTTCGTCTCCGACGGCGGTATGCGCCGCAGCTTTGACCTACACCTGGAGTTTCCGACTGACTTTCCCACCGAAATCGCCAAAGCCCGGGTCATCCACCTGGGGCACCAGCTGATTGTGTTCGATACGGAGAGTGAATTCAGTTTCAACTTCTTCGTACCCACGAAGAAAAACACCGTAAACCATGCAAAGGAGGTGCCGACGGTGCTGGGTATCGGGCTGGGAATATCGACTCCGAAGCGGGACTCGAATTAGCCCATATTTATAGAACTACTGAGAAACATTGGTGGAGACGCTATGCGTCGAGCCGGGCAAGGGAGCGAAGCGATTTTGACCGTGTAACGGGACCCAGGCGAAAAAAGCTACCGCACCTACACGCTCCGGGAGCCTTCGGCCCCGTTCGCGATCGACGCACAGCGTCTCCACCTGGTTCTTGACGTATTCGACAATTCCGCATTATCTTCCAGCCCAACAAAAGCCCCGCTGGATGAAAACCGTTTTCTACACCCTACTCTGCTCCCTAATCCTCCTTCCCTGCACCTGCGTCAGCGCCCAAAACACCGCTACGAAAAAGACGCCCACCATTGAAGCGAAGATCGCGGGGATGGACAAAAAGGACGGCTACTTCGATTTTTACTGGGACGATGATGCCGGCAAAATCTACCTCGAAATTGACCGTTTTGACGAGGAGTTCCTCTACGTCAACAGCCTTGCTGCCGGCCTGGGCAGCAACGATATTGGCCTGGATCGTAACCAGCTCGGCAATACCCGCGTCGTGTATTTTGATCGGGTGGGGCCGCAGGTAATGCTGCGGCAGCGTAACCTCGGTTACCGGGCCATCAGCGATAACCCGGACGAGGTGGCCAGCGTTCGCGACGCCTTCGCCCAGTCTACCCTGGCCGGCTTTAAGGTCGCCGCCAAAACCGGCGACCGGGTGCTCGTTGACCTCACGCCAATGCTCCTGACCGATGCCCACGGCGTCATCAGCCGCCTGAAGCGCAACAAACAGGGCAGCTACAAAATCGACGCCAGCCGCAGTGCGGTTTATCTCCCTAAAACGAAGAATTTCCCAAAAAACAGCGAGTTCGAAGCCAGCATCACCTTTGCCGGAGAAGCCACCGGCCGCCAGCTCCGAAGCGTAACCCCCACCAGCGGCGCGTTCACCCTACGCATGCACCACAGCTTCGTGGAACTCCCCGATGACAACTACACACCCCGCGCCTTCGACCCCCGCTCCGGTTATAATGCCCGCAGCTACGCCGACTACGCAACGCCCATTGATCAACCGCTCGTGAAGCGATTTATTCCCCGTCACCGTCTGGAGAAAAAAGACCCCAGTGCCGCTATGAGCGAACCCGTGGAGCCCATCATTTACTACCTCGACCGGGGTGCGCCGGAGCCGGTAAAATCTGCCCTCCTCGAAGGCGCCCGCTGGTGGAACCAGGCCTACGAAGCCGCTGGCTACAAAAATGCTTTCCAGGTAGAAGTCTTACCCGAAGGCGCTGACCCGATGGACGTGCGCTACAACGTCATCAACTGGGTACACCGCAGCACCCGGGGCTGGAGTTACGGCAGCTCGGTGACTGATCCGCGCACCGGCGAGATCATCAAAGGACACGTACTGCTCGGCAGCCTGCGCGTTCGACAGGATTTTCTCCTCGCTCAGGGCCTGATCAAAGCCTACGGCAAAGACGGCACAACGCCCGATCCGCGACTAGAGGAAATGGCCCTCGCCCGACTGCGGCAGCTCAGCGCCCACGAAGTGGGCCACACCATCGGTCTGGCGCACAACTTTGCGGCCTCAACGAACAACCGCGCTTCCGTGATGGATTACCCCCACCCCTACATTACGCTCAAAGATGGCGAAGTAGACTTCAGCCAGGCCTACGCCGTTGGCATTGGTGAGTGGGACAAGCAGACCATCAAGTATGGCTACAGCGATTTCCCCGAAGGCGCTGACGAAGCCGCCGAGTTGCAAAAAATCCTGGCCGAGAACCAGGCCAAAGGCTTACGCTACATCAGCGACTCCGACGCCCGGCCGCAGGGCAGCTCCCAGCCCGATGCTCACTTGTGGGACAATGGCGAGAGCCCCATCGTCGAGATGAATCGTCTGCTTGCGTTGCGTAAACATGCGCTTGACAATTTCTCGGAGGCGAATATTCCGGTTGGGATGCCACTCTCCGAGTTGGAATCGGTCTTCGTACCCGTTTACCTCATGCATCGCTACCAGGTGGAGGCTGTCGCTAAGATGATTGGTGGGTATCACTATGATTATGGGGTGCGTGGTGAGCAAGTATCACCACGGGTGAGACCCGTTTCGATAGAGGAACAAAAGGCCGCCACCCAGGCACTGCTTATGACTCTTAGCCCCTCTACGTTAGGGTTTAATGGTAAATTAAGTGGCCTCATCCCACCACCCGCGATGGGTTACTCCCGCAACCGAGAGCTGTTCAGCACGCAGAATGGCGGTGGTTTTGATCCGTTGGCGATGGCGCAGTCAGCCGCCGACAATACGTTTACTTTCCTGCTTCATCCGCACCGTCTAGCAAGAATAGCGGAGCAAGCGGCCCTTGGCCCCCTTGGCGGATACCCGAGTCTGGAAGATTATCTGGAAACAATCCGCATTGAGGTTAACCGGAACGTGAGAAAGAACACTACTAACAGGTTCCCTCTGGAATTGGCGATGATGGTCGACAAAAGATTTGTTGCTCATCTGATCCAACTAGCGGCCAATAAAGACATCAGTGAACGGGTAAGATCGGTCGCTTTTTCTAAGCTTCGTCAGATGTTAGGACCGCTCAGCAATGCCAACAACCTGACACCGATTGAAGTACACGACCATTACCTGAGCGTAACGATCAATCAGTTTTTAACGGACCCAAGGAGTGTAGAAATCAGTCCTGCGCCGAAGTTGCCGGATGGATCTCCAATTGGGTGTGGGGGTTTTCATTAGCCTGGTAGTTTTGTAGCTTGGTAGGCTGCCGCATTTTGGAGGTGTTGGAGGCTGCCGCTCTGTCGCTGCGCGGCTTTGAACACAGAGAGCACACAGAAGTCGGCAAAGTGTCTATGAGGCAGCTCGCAGAGCTTCGTAGCGCAGCACCGGCTTTAGCCGGAAAGCTTTTTCAGCGCGGCCGCAGGATGCAAAGAGGGTTGGAGGAGCAATGGGTTTCAGCACGCTTCCTTAATTTTGTCTTTATGAAACTGATCCGCACCGACAACAGCAGTGAAGACTTCCGCGCCCTCGTCAGGGCCCTCGACGCCCACCTGGCCGTGACCGATGAAGACGAACACGACTTTTACCACCAATACAATGGCCTTGATGCGATCAAGCATGTCGTGATGGCCTACGAGGGAGACAGCCCCATTGCCTGCGGCGCCATCAAGGCCTACGACGACTCGACGATGGAGGTGAAACGAATGTTCACCGCCGAGGCCGCCCGCGGGCAAGGAATCGCCGTGAAGGTGCTGGACGAACTGGAAGCCTGGTCGCGCGAACTCGGCTACACCCGCTGCCTCCTCGAAACCGGCAAGCGACAGCCCTATGCCATCCGGCTCTACGAGAAATGCGGCTATCAGGTTGTCCCGAACTATGGGCAGTATGCGGGGATGGACAATAGTGTTTGTATGGAGAAGACCGTGGGGCAGGCATAAGAGCGTGACTTGCGCCAGATTGCTGCCACAATAGTCGGAGACAAGCCTCTTTTTTCATCTAAGCATACCTGCTTCAGGTACTGGATGGTGGCAAAAGCATTTGTTTATTTGCGAGCGATTGTGAAGAATGAGGAAGCGTGTATCATCAAATCAGCGCCTCAAACAAGGCGTATTGATTGCTTTATGAGGCCCCCACTAAACAATTAGAAAAGAGAAATGACACCAAAAGAAAATTTGAAAGAACACGGATATATACTTCCAGATGCTTCCACCCCCGGAGGCAGCTATAAATCCGTAAATATTGTGGAGAATATAGCCTACATCGCGATTCAGTTTCCAATCTGGAACGAAGAATACAGGTACCAGGGAAGATTAGGAAACGAAATTTCAACGGAAGAAGGGTACAAAGCTATGGAGCTATGCGCGTTGAATGTTTTAGCACAAATAAATAAGAAGGTTGGATTTGAAAGAATTACGGGCTTAAATCATATTGATGCTTACTTCCAGTCAGGTGAAAACTGGGACGAGTCTCCCAAGGTAGTGAACGGTGCATCTGATCTGTTCGTGAAAATTCTGGGCACAAAAGGTGAGCATTCACGGGCCATATTCGGGGTGCATAAGCTTCCACGGAATTTTAGTGTTGGGTTAACCGCCTCGTTTACGATTAAAAGGCAATAAAAAAGGACTAACTTATTCGCCCGAGAAGTCCAACCATGCCCAAAAGCCTGATCATACTAACCCTTTTATTCTTCTGCCCCTTCCGCCTGCCGGCGCAGGAAAGCAACCCGACGACCTTAGCCATAGAAACCGGCCTCGTCGGGCTTTTCGATGCGGAACGATTAGGCCTCTTCCTTCATCTGGAGCCTAAGCATCGGTTTTCTAAAAACGGGGTTGTCGGGCTAAGAATCGGAATTACCCTAAACACCCAGACCATTGAAAACTATGATAGCTTTCAGTTCATCGTCAACCGGAACGAAGATGACCAACGTAGCGACAATGGAGTCATCTCCGTTGTACCAACCTATGACCATTACTTAAAGCAAGTGAATAATTTCCGTCCTTACGTGGGGGCGGGCGTTGGCTACTACATATCGGGTTCCTACGTAGAAGCTTCCCGCATTGTCCCGGTTGATCCATCCGAGGGCATCTTTGAAATTGGGGTCAATAACCAAGTCGGTCTGCTTCTAAGAGGAGGGGTGGAGTCCGATAAATTGAGACTTGGCATCGAATATAATTTCATGCCCAAAACGGACCTGAAGTTGCCAGATAGCACCATCGTCGGAACAGTAGACAAGAGTTACTTAGGGCTTTCGGTGGGGGTTAAGATTGGGAAAAAGAGAACCAATTAGGATACGAAGCCTTCTTGATGTTTAAATAGAATAAAGGCAGGCATAGATCTCAGAAAAACCTTATAGTTTATTAGCATCTACTAGACCACTATGAAACTAATAAAAAGACTAAGCATGTTACGCACGGCAAGCTATTATTGAAGCCAATATTGGCTGATAAAAATGGCGTGCTGGCATAAATTTACTCAGAATGAACTTGCGCAGAAAGCTCTCCTGGAAACAGGAATCAGGCCTCTATACCATAAACCAAGGAAAGACAGCACCTCAACTCCAGGACCAATAATGGCTGGAATATGGATGGACATCAGAAGCAAGCTGAGAAAAGAGAACGGTTTAAAAAGTGTTCATCTGGACCTGTTAAAATAGTGAGCTTCCAAAGCCAATATACCCCGTAAAAAAAGCGGTCAGCCCGCAGCACTCAGGCTAATATTACCTGATTGCTACGTGCTGACCGCTCAATTACATGGAAGCAAAAGCTGTTTCGCCTACAAAATGCGGTAGCCTGTAAGACCACCAGCACTAAGACGGCTACTCCCCTGTTCCCAGGATATATGGCGCCCCGGCTTTCTGCAATTGCGTTTGCAATTCAGGCAGCTTTCCGCTAAGGGCTTTGACCATCGGCATGATCTCAGCAATCATGTCCTTGGCGATACCGAGGCTACGCTTCTGGTTGGGGGTCGGTCCGTAAGTGGTGGACAGGCCGCGGTAGCCGGCGAAGAAGTGATCGCTCACCGAAGGCGGCGCTTTCTCCCCTACGGCATCCCGGCTGGGGCTACCATTCAGTTTACGTTCCATGTCCGCGACCTCTTTACTCAACGCGTAAACCTGCTCATGCAGAGCACCCGGCTCGATGGAAGCCAGGCTAAGGGCAGACTCCATAGCCTTCACCTGCTTGCTCAGGTCGCTGAGCATTTCTTCGCCTTTAGCCATATCGTCCTGAATGGCTTTTACCTGGTCACGGTAAGCAGCAAAAGTAGCCGGGTCTCCTCCCTTAATGGTTGGCGTGTGCAGCGGCTTGACATTGAAGCTCACCGGACCGGCCAGAGCCGTGATTTTACCGCCCACTTCCTTACTCATAGATACGGTGTACTGGCCCGGTGCGGCCATCGCACCGCCGCGGCGGCGGCCACCGCCGCCACGGGTTCCCGGCCGTACCGGCCAGGTAGGGGCCAGGCGTAGGTCCCAGGAAGTCCGCTGCAAACCTTTTCTCAGCGGCTCACTAAATGTACGCACCACGTTACCGTTGGCATCCTTGATCGTAAACCAAACCTTGGGCTTACGCTCTGCTGCTTCCTTATCCAGCGCTTCATAACCGGGGAACGTGAGCGACTTACCTGATTTCATAGCCTCTTTTTCCGCTTTCTTCCGGGCGGAGGCCATGCTCTCAAATTCCGTATTGATATTGTAGGTGAAGACCGCTCCGAAAGTCGGGTTCTCCGCCGCATACTGGTTCGCGCCTACGCCCGGATCATTGTTGCGGGGGGAATACCACCAGGCATCACGGACTGAGAACAGTGCTGCCTCCTCGTCTTCCATCGTACCGACGGTCATTTCCCGCATCGGTGCATAATTGTCCAGCACCCAGAAACTACGCCCGAAGCTGGCTCCAATCAGGTCGTTCTCCCGCTTTTGGATGGCGAGGTCGCGGAAAGGAATCGTCGGGCTTCCGGCCAGTTTCTTCCAGTCATTACCGCCGTTCATCGTCACGTAAATCCCGTTTTCCGTACCGATAAACATCAAGTTCTTTTCTTCATGGTCCTGTACCAGCCGCCAGATCAGATTGCGGTCCGGCAGGTTAGCCCGCAGTGAGGTCCAGCTTTTGCCGAGGTTCGTGCTCTTGAAAAGGTAAGGTGTGTAATCGCCTTCTTTATGATTATCAAGCGAGACGTAGACGGTGTTGGCGTCGTACTTGTCAGCCTTGATGTCATTGATAAAGGCACGCTCGGGAACGCCGGGCATTTTGGAAACCATCATTTTGTTCCAGTTCTTGCCGCCATCGGTGGTTACCTGAATGATGCCATCGTCAGTACCCGCCCAGACGATGTTTTCGTCCACTTCTGACTCCGCCAACGAAGTGATGGTGCTGTAGTTAGACATGGCGTAGATGTCCCAGGGGTTGTCCCAGCTCTGGATGCCGCCCATGATGGGGCGGGCGATGCGTTCTTCGTTACGGGTCAGGTCACCGCTGATCGGTTCCCAGTCGTCGCCCCGGCTATCGGAGCGCCAGACGCGGTAACTGGCGAAGTAGAGCCGCTTGGGGTCGTGGCTGGAGACGACGATCGGGGCGTCCCAGTTGAAGCGCTCGTGGGGATCTCCCTTCCGGGCCTGAGGCTGAACGCTGACGGGTTCACCGGTTTTAAGGTCAATCCGGTTCAGGCCGCCCTGCTGGCTTTCGGCGTAGATGATGTCGGGGTTTCCAGGCTCGGTAGCTGATTGATGCCCGTCCGCACCAAGGGTCTTGTACCAGTCACCATTACGGATGCCGGCGCGGGAATCGGTCCGGCTGGGGCCTCCGTGGGAACCGTTGTCCTGCGTACCCCCAAAGATGTGGTAGAAGGGCTCCCGGTCATCAACGGCCACTTTGTAGTACTGCGTGATGGGCATATTATCGATGAAACGCCAGTTTTCGGCCAGATCGAAGCTTTCATAGATACCCGCGTCGGTACCGATCAGCAGGTAGTTCGGGTCATCCGCGCGGAAGTTGATGGAATGGTTATCGCTGTGCTTGCGTTCTTCCTTCATTCGGCGGAAGGTTTTGCCGCCATCTTCGCTTATCTGGATGCGGACGTCCATCAGGTAAAGACGGTCGAAGTTATGGGGGCAAGCGTAGAGTTCCTGGTAGTAATGAGGGCCGGTACCGCCGGAGACTGCGTCGGACATTTTTGTCCAGCTGGAGCCCTGATTAGTGGAACGGAAGACACCTCCTTTGCGGCGATCAAGAGTAATGGCGGCATAGACGACGTCGGGTTGTTGCGGGCTGATGGCCAGGCCGATCTTACCGAGGTTCGACTTCGGAATCCCGGAGGTGAGTTTCTCCCAGGTTTCGCCGCCGTCCCGGCTGCGATGAATACCGGAGCCGGGGCCGCCGCCGAGGTAGGCCGCTACGGTACGGTGGCGATCCCAGGTAGCAGCGTAGAGCAGGTCGGGATCGCGGGGGTCCATGATGAGGTCAGTGGCACCGGTCCATTCGGTATTCCCGAGCGTACGATTCCAGGTTTCGCCACCGTCGGTAGACTTAAAAACGCCACGATCGCCGCCGCTGCTCCAAAGCGGGCCCTGGCTGGCAACCCAGATGATGTCGCTATTGCTTGGGTGAACGATGATTTTTGATACGTGCTCCGAGTTGGGCAGTCCCATTTTCTTCCAGCTCTTACCGGCATCATTGCTGCGGTAAACACCGTCGCCGTAGGCGATATGGCGACCACCAACATTCTCGCCGGTGCCTACCCAAACCGTTGCCGGGTTATTCGGATCGATGGTGATACAGCCGATGGCGTAGGAACTCTGGTTATCAAAGATGGGGTCCCAGGTAATACCGGCATTTTGGGTTTTCCAGACGCCGCCGGAAGCTACACCGACGTACCAGGTATTTTCGTGTTTGGGGTGAACGGCGATGTCCGCAATTCGGCCGGAAACGAAGGCCGGGCCAACGTTCCGGAGTTGGAAGCCGCCGAGGGTTTCGGGGGTGTCCTGAGCCGACAGGCTCGCTGCAAATAGCAGAAAAAGGCAGGAAAATAGTGCTCTCATGATGAATGGGGGTGGTTAGATTAGGACGTGAAAAGTACGATACGCAGGCCATAACCGACAATCGTTAACAATGTTCTGACAAAGCAGGTGGCGCGAACGCAGGTGCAAGGGAGAGGTTGGGGAGCGGTGTGGGGCACGCATTGTCCGACTAAAGTCGGTGCTGCGTTACGAAACTCTACGAGCTGACAAATAGCATCGTAGCTCGTAGAGCTTCGTAACACAGCACTGGTTTCCACCGGAATTCGACAAACCCTGCTCAAAAAACATCCCCTTGCACCTGCGTCCGCGCCGCGTATCTTTGCAGCCCCAAAAGATAAACGGCCACCATGTCCACCAGAAACAAGCTGCAGAAATTTGCCGAGATCCTGCAAATGCGCAACGTCTATGAGAACTTCGACCCCAAGAACCCTAAATTGGTTGGTGAGGGCGGTCAAATCGTGGAGCGCAAAGGCCAGTGGGCCAAAGCCCACTTCGGCAACGACAAGCCCATCACACTGGAGCTGGCCTGCGGGCGCGGCGAATATACCGTTGACCTGGCACGACAGTATCCCGACCGGAATTTCATCGGTGTAGACATTAAAGGTGCCCGCATCTGGAAAGGGGCTAACATCGCTCAAGACGAAGGTTTGGATAACGCTGCGTTCCTGCGCACGCGCATCGAAATCATCGCCACCTTCTTCGCAAAGGGCGAAGTGGATGAAATCTGGATCACCTTCCCGGATCCTTTCCTGAAAAAAGGAAAGGAAAATCGTCGGCTGACGGCCGCTCGTTACCTGAAGCAGTATCGTCATATTCTGAAAGAAGACGGTATTGTTCACCTCAAGACGGACAGCCGCGACCTCTACGAATGGACCCAGGAAACCTTTGCCCAACAACCTGCCATAAAGGTGCTTTACCACGATCATGACATTTACTCCAAGCCCCTCTACATTCCGGAGCTAAGCACGGAGACTTACTACGAAAAGCTGCACAAGGGGCTGGGGAAAACAATTACTTATACCCAATTCTCATTTGTGCCAGGCGTGGATATTATTGGCGGGAAAGGCATTCCGGGTTTCGAAATCTGAGATGTCGTGCTAAAAACGTTAAGTAAGCGTGAAATCAAGCTCCATTCGTCTCATCGGGGAGCGTCCTATTAGCGGAAGCCGTATTTTTGCGGAGAATAATCCCCCACTGAATCAAAATGGCCTGGACCGAAAATAATAACGCGCTGGAGCGCGAGTTCCAATTTAGCGACTTCACCGAGGCCTTTGCCTTCATGACGCGCGTGGCCTTTGCCGCCGAAGCCGCAGGCCATCATCCGGAATGGACCAATGTATATAACCGGGTCAACATCAGACTGACCACACACGATGCAGGTAATACTGTCACTGATAAGGACCGCAATCTTGCGGCAGTTATCGATCGGATCTACGAATAATATGTACCGACTACTCTTCCTTTTTTTCGTTTTCAGTAGTTCGCTGACCGGCCTGTATGCAGGTACCGACAGTGAGTACTTCTACGACTTTACGCCGCAGGCAAATGCCATCTATGAGCGGGTGATGCGCCTGGAACTGGACGGTGCGCAGGCGGACATTGATGCACTACGCAGCACAACGCCCACAAACCTGGTGGCCTATCACCTGGAGAGCTACATCGATTTTTTCCGGCTTTACCTCAAGGGTAACGAACGAATCGACGCCAAACTCGAGGCCCGTTTTGAGCGGCGTATTGACGCCCTCGAAGACGGTGACCAAGATTCCCCCTACTACAATTATGCCCTGGCGGAGGCGCGGCTGCACCGCAGTCTGATCGACCTGCGTTTTGAGCGACATCTCTCCGCCTTCCGGGAACTGAACAAAGCCAACAAGCTTCTGCGGCAGAACGCTAAGGATTTTCCCGATTTTTTGTTGACCTATAAAAACCTCGGGCTGTTGCACGCTGCTGTCGGGTCCATTCCACCGCAATACAAGTGGGGCGTTGAGTTATTTTCCAGCCTTAGTGGTACCATCGCTGAAGGGCGGGAGGAGATGGAGTTAGCTCTGACGGCCACGGACAGCCCCTTCCACCTGGAGACCGAAGTTCTTTACGCATTCCTTGAGCTCCACCTGGCCGGAGAGCCAGAACTGGCTTATCAGAAGATCAATTCGCTGGGTCTTAATCCGGCGGAGAACCCCGTTCACTGCTTTATTCTGGCTAACCTGGCAATGCGCAACGGGAAGAATGACGTAGCCCTAAAGTTACTGGAAGCTCAGCCCCGTGGCGGAGCGGCAGCGGACTTCCCCTACCTCGATTTTATGCTTGGCCTGGCCAAGCTGCGGACGCTGGACCCGGCGGCAAGGGTTCATTTTCAGTCGTTCAACATTCGGTACACAGGGCGGCATTTTAAGGAAGAGGCCAAGCAGAAGATTGCCTGGTCTTACCTGTTGGATGATGACCTGGACGGTTACGCCCGGGCCATGGAAGCCATTACGGGTGGCAGCCAGGCCGGAGGCGACCAAAATGCCGTGCGGGAAGCGGCGCGCGAACGCGCGCCACAGCCTGGCTTACTGCGTGCCCGGCTTCTCTTCGACGGCAATTATTGCACCCGCGCCCGCGCCCAGCTCGACGCCATCGAACCCAATGACCTGCACCCTACCGAACAGCTGGAATACCTGTACCGGACCGGGCGGGTACTTGACGGACTGAAAGATTACGACGGGGCGCTCTCCTTTTATGGTAAAACGATCCAACAGGGCCGGGACAACCCCGCTTTCTACGCCTGTAAATCAGCCCTTCAGGCCGGGCTGATTGAGGAAAACCGAAACAATAAGGCCAGAGCCCGGGCCTATTTCGAGACCTGCCTGGACATCTCCCCCGCAGAATATAAAACAGGCTTACACATGCTGGCGAAAGCAGGGCTTGACCGGGTGCGGTAGTAAGCCTCGCTTAGGAGTAAAAAAAGTATTCCTCTTTCACAATCTCTTAGACCAGCCGACGGATTGCCCCTTCCTTCCCCGGGTATTGGGCTGACGGTCAGGGTAAGCCGTTCGCCGACTGCTTGAATCATTGCTGAGTGTGTAGAAGCCAAGTTAAAGAAATAGCTTACCTTAATAGCTGTCTTTACACATTCACCAGATTCAACTACTTATGCTTATTCGACTACCCGCAGTAGCTCTGTGCGTACTGTTATGTTTGGCCTTGTCCGCTCAACGAAACAGTGTAGCCAATGACCTGGTATTGCTTCAGGACGGAAGTCGCATAGAGGTTGATTTGAAAAAAAACACCCCGATGGAAATGGGTCGGGCTATTTCCTTCCGTCGCCTTTCTGACGAAAAGGTGGAAAAGTTAGGCCCCGGTGCGGTGCGTGAGTACCTCTTTGCTAAGAGTAACCGTCGCTTCCGTGCGGTTGATGTTGAAATCCCGGATCCCGGCCAGAACGGAGAAGTCCGGATGACCCGTCGGTTTGGTGAAGTCCTCATCGATGGAACGGTTCAACTGATACGCGTAAACCTGGCGGGTAACGAATACAACTCTAAAGCGCTGGGTATGGAGAGCTATCTCTACCTCCTGCGGCAAGGGGAAATTGAGCTTCCGCTGGAGCTTACCTCCATTCTCATCTATGAGCGATTGCACGCTAACCCCAGCCGCTTTCGTAACAAGCTTAAATTCTTCGTGCGCGACTGCCCCGCCGCCCTATACCTGGCCCGACGAGCCGACTTTAACGATGGCGACATCATGCGGGTGCTGGACACCTACTCCCGTTGTAAAAACATTGATGACCTGAGCATGGACCGAAACCGCATCGGTGGCATTGTGAGTTTTGATCATTTTGGCCGGATCGGGAACCTGAATATCCGGGACATGAACTACGATGAGCGTCAGCTATCATTCTCCGCGGGCTATCAGGTAGAGGCACGTTTCACCAACCGTTTACGTCGTTTGGGAATGATCTTTTCATTGGACTACGTCTATCACTCCTTCCGTTGGGAAGAAACCTCTAACATCGGCCAGTCCATGTTGAAGGGTAACTTTTCCATCGGCTACAGCCCTGTTCTCACCGAAGATTTTTCCGTTCAGGTAACGGGGGGGCTTAGCAATTATAATGCCTTCTCCTCCAGTTTCAACAGTTTTTTCTCCAACAATTATTTCCTGCTAAGCAGTGGCCTAAGGGTAAGAAAAGGCAGTTACCTCTTCGGGCTTTCCTACGAGCACATGCCCAATCAGATTAAGCGACAACCAGGAAACATTTTGCTCGTTTCGGCGGGGTACCAGATTAAGTTTTAAAACAACTCTATTGTAGTACAAGCTAAGTTTTTGGCATAGAATCCGGCTCCAGACCGTCAATGGTCACGTCAGGGAATACAATACTCTGATTACTTAGTTTGTTTTTTAAACAAACTACTCTTATCTTTGCTTTACCAAATAGATAACTGCCATGAACATTGCCCTCGCCCAAATAAATGTCCACGTAGGAAACTTCGACGCCAACCTGGCGAAAATGCTGGAATTTACTGCCAAAGCAAAAGAGCAGAAAGCAGACATTGTCGTTTTCCCCGAACTGGCTACCGTTGGCTATCCGCCACGGGATTTTCTGGAGTTTGATGATTTTATTGACCGGGCAGAAGCCGTTGTTCAGCAATTGGCTAAGGCTGCAGTGGGTATTGCCATTGTAGTAGGCTCCGTTAGCCGCAACCCCGTAGTGGAAGGAAAGGATTTATACAACAGTGCCTACTTCCTGGCTAACGGCCGGGTACAGAAAGTGCAGCACAAGACCCTGCTGCCTACCTACGACATCTTTGATGAGTACCGCTACTTTGAGCCCGCTCACGAGTGGGGGGTGGTTCGTTATATGGATAAGACGATTGCGCTGGTAGTCTGTGAAGACAGCTGGAACGTCGGCAACGAAAACCCGCTTTACAAGATCAATCCGATGGATCAGATGATGGAGCATAATCCGGATATGATCATCAATGTATCGGCCAGTCCGTTTGCTTACAATCACGCCGCAAACCGCATTGAGGTGATGCAGGCCAACTGCCTGCGTTACAACCTGCCGATGTACTACGTCAATCACGTCGGTGCCCAAACGGAGGTCCTCTTCGACGGAGGCTCCATCGTGTTGAGTGCCGATGGTACTTTGGTTGATGAAATGCCCTACTTTGAAGAAGGGATGCGCATTTATAACACGGAAGAGGTTGACAACAAAGAGAACGTTTCCGGTGAGCAAACGAAGGAAAAAATCGCCCTTATCCACGACGGTATCGTGATGGGCATCAAAAATTACTTCGGCAAGCTGGGCTTCAAAAAAGCCATCCTGGGCCTTAGTGGCGGGATCGATTCGGCGCTGGTTGCCGTGCTGGCGGCACGGGCGCTGGGGCCGGACAACGTCCGTTGTATCCTGATGCCAAGCCAGTACAGCTCCGCTCACAGCGTGAACGACGCCCGGGAGCTGTCACAGAACCTGGGTTGCCAATACGACATCGTTCCGATCGAAGACATTTACAACACCTACATGGACGTGTTGAAGCCGCACTTCTGGGCCAAAGACGAAGGTCTGGCCGAAGAGAACCTGCAGGCCCGCGCCCGCGGAATGCTCCTCATGGCCTTCAGTAACAAGTTCGGCAACATCCTTCTGAACACTTCGAATAAGAGTGAAATGGCCGTTGGCTACGGCACCCTATACGGAGATATGTGTGGTGGACTGAGTGTGATCGGCGATGTCTACAAAACGGAGTGTTTCGAACTGGCCCGCTACATCAATAAGGACGGCGAAGTCATCCCCGAAAACATCATCACCAAGCCGCCGAGCGCGGAACTGAAGCCCGATCAGTTTGATTCGGACAGTCTGCCGCCCTACGACCAACTCGATGCCGTACTGTATCAGTACATCGAGCTGACTAAATCTCCGCAGGACATTATTGAAATGGGCTTCGACGAAGCGCTGGTCAAGCGGACCCTCCGCCTCGTGAATATCAATGAGTTCAAACGCTACCAGACAGCACCCGTGTTGCGGGTGAGTAAGAAGAGTTTCGGGATGGGCCGGCGGATGCCGATTGTGGCGAAGTATTTGAATTAGACGCGCTTCGCGCCTGTAGACAGCTTTGCCTTTTGGACGTAAAAGATCGCTTCGCTTTTAGGGTGGCCTTCGGCCTTTTTGGACACAGAATACACAAAGACACAGAGTGCACAAAGAGTAGATCGGTGCTGCCTGTCGACTGTTCTTTGGTACTCAAATATTAATAATCGCGGCCTTAAACCGACGTTATTGCTAATGTCTGAGTAGTTGATAACCTTTTGGCTTAGAAAACTGATTAACCGGATGCGCGGGCAGTCTTATTTGCTCAGACCCTACAGTCTTTTAACTGCAAACTTTTCAAATACCACATCCCCATGAACCCCATCACCACCGCCCTTCTCGGCCTCTCCGTTGCCGACGCCATCGGCGTGCCCGTAGAATTTCAGTCTCGGGACGAGCTGGACAAAAACCCGGTAACTGACATCCGGGGCTACGGCACCTACAATCAGCCGCCGGGCTATTTTTCGGACGACAGTAGCCTGGCCTTCGGGTTGGCGGAGAGCCTGGCGACGGGAAAGTTTGACCTGGTGGATCAGGCGAAACGACTGATCAATTATAAAGAACACGGGTATTGGACACCGGAGCATCAGATTTTCGATATCGGGATGACGACGCAGCAGTCCATTGATAAATTGAGCTCCCTGCTACGGGACGGCCGGGAAGCTGAGCTCCCTACCCTCCACGAATCTGCCCGGGAAAGTGACAATGGCAACGGTGCGCTGATGCGCATATTTCCGCTTTACGCCTACCTCCGGGATAAGCCCGTGACGGAGTGGATAGCCCCGATCTGGCAGCACTCTGCCCTGACGCACGGCCACATTCGTTCGGCTTGTTGTTGCTTTTTGTACCTGCGCTTTTGTGCGCACCTCATCCATAAAGAAACGAAGGAAAAAGCACTGGAATTTGCCCGTCGGGAATTACTGGATTTCCTGGTGGTGGCCAACCTGCCGATCGAGGAGCTGGATGCGTTAGCAACGCTCATCAAGGCGGACTTTTCCACTTTGGCGCGGACGCAGGTGCAGGGGAGTGGCTACGTCGTAGAATGTCTTGAAGCAGCACTCTGGTGCCTCTTTAATGCGGAGGATTACCGGGATACCGTTTTGAAGGCCGTGAATCTGGGCCGGGATACAGACACCACCGCCTGCGTAGCGGGCGCGCCGGCGGCCTTGCTCTACGGCGTGGAGAGCATCCCCGCTAACTGGCTCGCTGCGCTCGCCCGACGGGAGGACATCATTGAGCTGGGCAACCGGTTAGCAGGAGTGTATAAGGTCTGACGCCTCTCTCCCATTGCTCTTCCCCAACGGGAGCCAGGCCCGGCATCCTGCGGCCGCGCCAAAGATGCTGTTCTCTACGCAACCCTTCCCTTAAATTAATCGTCCACCATTATCATTTAATCCCTAACTCACCTATTATGAAAGGAGCTATTCTCGGAGACATCATCGGTAGTCGTTTCGAACGCGGCGGCGCTAAAGACTATGACTTTAGTCTCTTCACTACGGACTGTCAATTCACCGATGACACGGTGCTAACGGTCGCCATCGCTGACGCCATCCTGCATCAGGAAGATTTTGGTGAAGCCATCAAGACTTACGCCCTTCGCTACCCGGACGCTGGCTACGGCGGCACCTTCCGCAAATGGATGCGGGATGAGCTGGAAGAAGAGTACACGAGCTGGGGCAACGGCTCCGCCATGCGTGTCTCCCCCGTTGGTTGGCTTTACAACGATCTCGAAACGGTGCTCGCCCAGGCCAAAGCCACGGCTATGCCCACCCACGGCCACCCCGAAGGTGTGAAGGGAGCCCAGGCCATCGCTACCGCCATCTTCCTCGCCCGGCAGGGCGGCGGTAAGGAAGACATCCGCCAGTACGTCAGCCAAACCTTTGGTTACAACCTCCGCCGGACGATTGAGGAAATTCGGCCCGACTACGCCTTCGACGTAAGCTGCGCCGGCTCCGTTCCCGAAGCTATCATCGCCTTTCTGGATTCAAAAGATCTCGTGGACAGCATCCGCCTGGCCGTTTCCCTCGGCGGAGACACCGATACGCAAGCGGCCATGGCGGGCTGCATCGCAGAAGCTTTCTATGGCGGCATTGACCCGGCGCTGGAGGAGGTGATGAATGCCTTCCTGCCGAATGAGTTTATTGATGTGGTGGGGAAGTTTGAGCGGGCGTTGCAGGTGGGGTAGCAGATCCCCCGACTGACCGCCGGAGGCAGACGCGAAGCGCACTCGGCGGTACAAACTACTTCAACTCCAGAATATTCCCCATTGCATAGCACTTCCGGCAGCGGGCTTCGTAGGATTCCTTTTCGCCCAGAACGACGGTGTCCTGGCTGGTCGTAAGCCGGTAGGAGTGGGTCGCCAGGTTGCCACAATGTGAGCAGATGGCGTGCACCTTGGTGATGTATTCCGCGACGGCGAGGAGCTGGCAGATGGGGCCGAAGGGCTCTCCCCGAAAATCCATATCCAGTCCGGCGATGATGACGCGCTTGCCACGCTGGGCAAGAATCTGGACGTGTTTCACCACATCGGGCTCAAAAAACTGAGCTTCATCGAGGCCAATAACCGTAATCTCATCGGGGACATTCAAGAGCCTGCTGGTATCGGAAATGGGGGTAGCCAACAGGGAGTTTTTGTCGTGGCTAACCACTTCACTCTCACCATAGCGGGTATCGATTTTGGGCTTGAACACCTCAACGTGCTGGCCCGCAATTTTGGCGCGTTTTAGCCGGCGGATAAGTTCTTCGGTCTTCCCCGAAAACATACTCCCGCAAATAACCTCCAGCCAGCCGCTCCGCTGGCCACTGAAGTGTGGCTCTAAAAACATAGTTGCTTATTTCTTTGTGCCTCCTTGAAAAGGAGAATGCCAAAGATGGGTAATTCAGCCGGAAACTCTGTAGGCTGGCGGTGCAAAAAAAGGGACGCCCCGTAAGTCGGAGCGCCCCTTCACCATTTGAGACTAGTAAAACTAAAACTAAACATCTTTCTTAGTAGAGCTCGATATCCCCGTAGCTGGTTGAGATGTCGACCCTACCCTTGCCCCGGCCCGTAACCGTGCCGGTAACACTTTCGGAAGAGCCTTCTTTCGAGCTGTTTACATTCGTAGCGTTGCTTCTGTCGTAGGAGATGTCTCCGTAGCGAGCGCGCAGATCCATTTCGTATCCTGATCCGGACTCTATGTCGATTTCCACATCGATGTAGTTCGCACGGATGTATACCCGCTCGAAGCCTGCTTTCAGGTTATCGATTTCCAGGTCGCCGTAGCTGGCGTCAACTTCCAGCTCCAGCTCAACGGTACCGAGGTTGAAATCGCTGTAATTTCCGTCGAGGAATACCCGTTCGGCTCTGTCCAGATCTACTTCGTTGTAGTTTCCATCAAGACGCACCACCTTGGCGGCGTCAATTTCAAGCTCTTCGTAGCCAGCATCGATATCGAGATTGCCCGCCCGCCCAATTCGGGTTTCACTATAACGGCCATCGTACTTCAGGTCTCCAGCCATACGGATCACGCCATCGCTGTAGCGGATGCGGAAACGGCTGTCGGTACCCAGTTCATCCAGCCGGGCGGAGCCGTAGGAGATGCTGATCTCGTTGGCGCCGGTCAGGTCACCGCCCACCAGGTCACCGTAGCCTACGGTGATGCGGTTATCACCGCTCAGGTCGGGCAGGGTAACGTCGCAATACTTAGCCTCAGTTTCCAGGCTGGCGGAGGCCGGCATTTTTACGGAGTAGTATACTTTGAAGTCATTGCTGGAGTTTCCTCCCCAGCTCCAGTCGCCGTCAAAGATTCTTTCAAAAATTCCTTTGCTGCTGCGGCGGCTGTTTCCAATGGAGGTCGTCGCGGAGGCGCTGTTGCCGCCCCCGGACATATTAATTTCGATACGGTCGAAGGTTTTGTCCGCATCCTCCTGGTCATCGGCGGAGACTTTGATGCGTACATCAATCCGTACTTCGTCACGCTCCCAGGTTTCCACCACGATGGAGCCGTAGCGATTTTCAAGGCGGACATTACCGCTGCCGTTTACGTCAAATGTTTTGGAATATTTTTTCTCAAAGTCTTGCCGGAAGACCAACGGGAAGTCGGCCGACTGGAGGGGAAGCTGCAGCAGCAAAAACGCTGGCAGCAGCATCGCCATGATGGTTTTATAATTCATTGTTTGGTTGTTGAGTAGTAGTCGAAGGAGAGGGCAGGTGCTGCTGAATGCGCAGCAGAATATCCAGTTTGGTTCGGTAGGTTTCAATCAGTTTCTGAACGAGGGCTGGCCGTTGAGAGGCGGGTACTTCGAGCAGGTTGGCACGAATTTCGGCGGTAGCCTCATCGATGGCTTCCAGGTCTTTGACCAACTGCGGGTCGTGGTTTACCTGGCTGACTTTGGTGAAGTTTTCGGCAATCGTTTCGCGGTAGTAAGACTCTGTTTCCGCCAGTTCCGGATCGATACGATCAAGTTCAGCGGCCAGCTGCTCTTCACTACCTGTCTGATAGCCGCGGTTATTCCCAATCAGGAAGGCAGCCGTAATGAGCAGCAGCATGGAGGCGGCAATGCCCAGGACAGGCATCAGGCGCCGGCGACGATGCACTACCTGCATGGGTGGCATTGGGCTTGCGCCTGCCTGTTCGCCCAGGGCGGCGAAGATGCGCCCTTCGAGCCTCGGCGGTGGGGTACTGTCATCAAAAGCATCCCGATTGGAGGCCACAAAGGCTTCGAAAGGATCATTATCGTCGTCGCCATCGGTGTGGATGGCGGATTCGATGCGGTTCCAAATGTCCGGAGAAGGTGTTTCCTCGTCGAAGGCTTCCCGGTTGTTGAGGATGAAATCCTCGAGATTATCGGTAGTCATGGGAGGATTATTTTGATTCGTTGAGTAATGCGGCCAGGCGCTTACGTGCCCGGCTGTATTGGGATTTGCTCGTCCCGACGCTAATGCCGAGGATCTGAGCAATTTCTTCGTGGTCGTAGCCTTCAAAAAGGTAGAGCGACAATACAACACGGTAGCCTTCGCTGAGTTGGCGGGTGGCTCGCTTGATGCGTTCTACACTCATGCCCTGGGCGCTCACCGCAGGTGCAGGGGAAGGGGGTTCAACAGCAGCGTCATGACGGCCGGGGTCAAAATCTGTCGTCAGTAGCCGGCGTTTCTTCAGGTGGTCAATGCAGCGATTAACGACGATGCGTTTGATCCAGGCGCTGATGGATGCGTCAAAGTTGAAGGTCTCGATCTTGCCGAAGATATCGACGAAAGCTACCTGCAAAACGTCCTCCGCGTCATGTGCGTGTTTCAGCATCC
Organism: Neolewinella agarilytica; assembly: GCF_900110645.1. Taxonomy (GTDB): domain Bacteria; phylum Bacteroidota; class Bacteroidia; order Chitinophagales; family Saprospiraceae; genus Neolewinella; species Neolewinella agarilytica. The sequence goes on along the minus strand of NZ_FOFB01000033.1, from coordinate 37,067 downwards.
GGAGGCAAAGATTGTACATCGGCTTAGCGTAATGCCCGTAAAGCGCTCGTTGCGCTGCCCGGTCTTTACGCTGACAGCCCAGTACCAGTTCGCGGTGTGTATCGCGGTAATCGGCGGCGGTCGGCATGGATTTAAGTATTGGTTTTGCTCCCACGGTGGTTTTGGTTGCTGTATTTGTTAAGAAAGACGACCCTGGCAATAAGGGGTTGCACGCTGAGTTAAAATATTTTCCGCCAGTAGTTATATCTTTCAGCAGGTGGGCCGGTGATCATTAAAACATTGCCCTTACCAATCCCCTGCACCCTGCGGTCCCGCGCCCTAAACCGTTTCCCGGTGCCGGTCCAGCTTGAGCAGCACCGCAATCATGATCGTAAAACTGAGCAGGGAAGAACCTCCCTTAGACAAGAACGGCAACGGAATACCGATGACGGGCATCAGCCCCATGGTCATTCCGATATTCACCAATACGTGGATCAGAATAATGCCTACCACTCCGTAAGCATAAGCCCGCGCAAAGGTCAGTTTTTGTCGTTCAGCGATAATACTCAGCCGCCAGAGCAAAAACAGGAAGAGCATGATGACCGTAAAGGACCCCATAAAGCCATAGGCTTCCCCTATGGCAGTGAAAATGAAGTCGGTCTCTTGTTCAGGTACATAATCATAGCGGGTCATGGTCCCTCCGTAGCGTCCTTTCCCCGTTAAGCCTCCTGCGGCAATGGCCAGTTTAGCCTGAATAACATTGTACAGTTCTCCTCTTTCGTTCATGCCTTCTGGGCGGAGCCAGGCGTTGATCCGGTTTTGCTGATGTTCCATCAGCACGTTATTGAACGTAAAGTTCGCCAGTGTAGCGATGAGTACTCCCCATACCAGTGCGATACCGGCCACCGTAACGACCGTCCTGTTTTTACGGAGTAAGTGGTAAGAGGCTGAAGCTATAAAAATGGCCAGCAGCCCCGCCAGTACCGGCCAGCCTACTCCCTGTGAAAGGAGGAAAATGGCAGCAGCGGCAGTAGCGGCTGCGCCGCCGATCCACAACCATTGTTTGCGGGGCACAAAGAAACTCATGATAAAAATGAGCAGCATGAGTAAGCCACCCGCCAGGATTGCCGGTGGTTGCAAAATCCCCAAAATGAACATCAGAGCGGAGAAACCACCGAAGATGAGCAAAAGGCGTGGCAGTCCTTCCCGATACATCACCAGTAAGAAGGAAGAAAAGACCAGGGCAGAGCCCGGATCCGGTTGCAAAATGATTAAGGCGGCGGGGATTGCCCAGAGCGCTACACCATTAAGAATGCTGCCGGGGCGGTCCATTTTTTCACTCCACTGGCTGAGGTAAGCGGCCATGGCGAGGCAGGTCCCGAATTTGGCCAACTCACTCGGCTGAAAAGTAAAGCCAAAGAGGCTGAACCAGCTTCGCGCATTATTTATTTCTTTGCCAAAAATGAGTACCAGTAAGAGCAGCAGAACCGTGCCTGCATAGATCGGGTAAGCACCAATTACCCAGACGGAACGGTCAATTAACAGATTAATGCCAAACCATGCGGCAATAGAGATGAGGAACCATACCAGTTGCTTGCCGAATAAGGTGCCAAGCATGCCAGCATAATCCAGTTCGTAACCGTCTGGCGGACGCTCAACGGCATGGATCATCAGCAAGCCGCCGATAACCAGAAGAAAGTATAGAATGATGGTTAGGCGGTCCGTTTTGGTCCGCGACAGTGCGTTCGGCAGCATGAGCGGGCTTAGTACATCCGTAACAACTCATTCTCGCTAACATTATCCTTAACGAGGTAAACACCTTCGAACTGGCGGCCGAGCGTATACTTCAATCTTTCGGCTTCCTGCTTAGTCTGGAAAGCCCCGGCCCGAAGTTTATAATAGGGCTTAGTGTGTACCCAGTCAACGGGAACACTTGGATAGTTCACCTTAAACTCTGCCTGAACCGTTTCCAGTCGGCTACGATCCGTTGTAGCTAAGATCTGTACCCGCCAGCCTTCAACTTTGTTTTCTGCTTCGTTGGTGGTCTGAAAGAGTTCCAGCAGATTATCAATCCCGGTTTCGGTATTAATGGACACCGCACTCTGGGCCGAAAGACCGACGGCGAACAAAAAGGAAGTAACGAGCACGGCAAAAAAACGGGACATGATGATGCTTTTAGATTATATGATGGTAAGGCCGGCGGAAGTACCGATACGATCAGCGCCAGCTTCAACCAAGGCGGTAGCCGCTGCTTTGGTCCGGATACCACCACTGGCCTTGATGCGGATATCGGGATGAAGGGCGCTTCTCATAAATCGAACGTCTTCAACCGTAGCACCTTTCCGTGTTCCGGTAGAGGTTTTAACGTAATCCGGCTTTATCTCATTGCAAATATCGCAAACCTTACGCTTTTCTTCATCCGTAAGGGAACCGATCTCTATAATGATCTTACTTACTTTGCCCTTTAAGCGGACGGTAGTTGCTACTGCCGCCAGGTCAGAAGCGACAAAGGCCCAGTCTGCTGACTTTACCGCAGACAGGTTGATGACAATATCCAGCTCATCAGCGCCTTCCTCCATTGCCCGCCGAATTTCCTGAACCTTTACGGCAGTATCGGCATAACCATAAGGAAAGGCCACTACTGTAGCTAGCTTGACCATGCTGCCCTGTAGCTTTTTGCTGGCACGGCCAACAAAGAAAGGTGGGATACAAACCGCGTAAAAGCCGTTTTCTACGGCTTCGCGACAGACCCGGTCAACATCGCTTTCCGTGCAGTCAGCTGCAAGAAAGGTGTGATCAATTATTTCGTTCAAGAGTATACTTTCTTTATAGCCCAGTAGGGATTCCGATAGATTGTGCAGCTCAGAGTTGCCTTCTTACGCCTTAGAAAAAATGGAAAGGTTTGGATTTACACTTTGCATGGAGAGAGACAAAATAAAAAGCCTGACCGGAGACGGAACCAAAAACTGGGGGATTAAAACCCCGGCAAGCAGCCGCAATATAGGGCTAGCCGGAGTCTTAACCCCCTTGTTTGCACAGATAAAATGAAACGCTGATCAGAATCACTTACCGTGACAGTGCTTAAATTTTTTGCCGCTACCACAAGGGCACATATCATTTCGCTTCACCTTGGCTTCCTGTCGCTGAAAGGTTTCTACCTTTTGAGGGCGGCTTACGCCTTCAGCAGCCCGGCGGGCAGCGGCCTCTTCCTGGCTACGATTGGTAGTGGTGGGAGCGGAAACCGGCTTCTTTGGTGCGCGGGCTTCCTGCACATCTTTGGGGTCTTGTAAGACCAGGTCTCCCTTCGCGAGATAAGCCGTAGTTGCTTCGTTGATCTGGCGCACCAGCCCTTCGAAAAGTTTATACGCTTCCATCTTATAGACGACGAGCGGGTCTTTCTGCTCAAAGGAAGCAAGTGAAGTGGCTGACTTCAACTCGTCCATAGAGCGGAGGTGCTCCTTCCAGTGTTCATCAATGATGGCCAGGGTAACCGTTTGCTCGATATCAGAGATGATGCTCCGGCCATTGGATTCAATGGCTTTCTCAATGTCTGCCGTGATCATCAGAGGGTGGGTACTACCATCCGTGAAGGGAACGATGATTCGCTTATAGCGGCCAGGCTGCTCTTCGCTAACCCGGTGAATAGTAGGCATTACCCGATCTACCAGCAGCAGCATTTTACGTTGGTAGAAAGCCTGGAATTCTTCCAGTAGCCGGTCAGCAACGTCATTTACTTTTCCTTCGTTGAAGTCAGCAGCCTGAATATTTGTATCGAAGCCCAGGTAGCGCTGAACGGCAAAGCGGAAGCTATCGTAGTCTCCATGGTTCTTGCCGGTGAAAACGATATCGTCCAGCAGCCCCTCAAACATCGTATTCAGGTCGAGGTTAAGGCGCTGACCGCTCAATGCGTTATTACGCTTGCGATAAATGGCTTCCCGCTGGATGTTCATTACGTCATCGTACTCAAGAAGGCGCTTACGCGTTCCGAAGTTATTCTCTTCGACCTTCTTCTGAGCGTTTTCAATAGACTTAGTGACAATGCCTGCCTGGATAACATCTCCTTCCTGGTGGCCGGCACGGTCCATCCATTTAGCGATACGGTCGCTCTGGAAGAAACGCATCAGCCGGTCTTCGAGGCTGACGTAGAACTGGCTCGATCCGGGATCTCCCTGGCGGCCGGCGCGGCCGCGCAACTGGCGGTCTACCCGTCGGCTGTCATGGCGCTCCGTACCAATGATGGCCAGGCCTCCGGCAGCTTTCACTTCTTCGCTGATCTTGATATCCGTACCACGACCAGCCATGTTGGTGGCAATGGTCACTTTGCCCGGGCGGCCGGCTTCCGCAACGATATCCGCCTCCCGCTGATGCTGCTTGGCGTTCAGTACGTTGTGGGGAACGCCGCGTTCGTCCATCTTCCGGCTCAGACTCTCACTGATATCGACCGAGGTAGTACCTACCAGTACCGGACGGCCAGCAGCCGTCAGGGCCTGAATGTCGTCAATGACGGCATTGAATTTTTCCCGCGCCGTCTTGTATATAAGGTCGTTGCGATCGTCCCGTTGAATCGGGCGGTTAGTGGGGATAACCACTACATCGAGTTTGTAGATATCCCAGAATTCTCCGGCTTCCGTTTCGGCCGTACCGGTCATACCCGCCAGCTTATGGTACATCCGGAAGAAGTTCTGCAGGGTAACGGTAGCATAGGTCTGGGTAATCTCCCCGACACTGACCTGCTCCTTAGCTTCGAGTGCCTGGTGGAGTCCGTCACTGTAGCGGCGGCCTTCCATCATACGGCCCGTTTGTTCGTCTACAATTTTGACTTTTCCGTCCATGACGACATACTCGCTATCCCGCTCAAAAAGCGTGTAGGCCTTAAGCAGCTGTGAGATGGCGTGAAGGCGCTTCGACTTGACGTCGAAATCCTGAGAGATTTTATTCTTCCGGAGGGCCTTCTCTTCTGCATCAAGGTCTTCCTGCTTATCTACCTCGGCCATGCTGCTGGCCAGGTCGGTCATGATGAAGAAGTTCGGGTCTTTATTGTACTGAGACAAGTAATTGACGCCTTTCTCCGTCAGGTCTACCTGGCGGTTTTTTTCGTCGATGGTGAAGTACAACTCTGCGTCTACCTCCGGCATCCGCTTGTTGTTTTCCGCCATATAGGTATTCTCGGTTTTCTGCAGCAGTACCCGGACTCCCTCTTCGGAGAGGAACTTGATCAAAGCACCCGACTTAGGCAGCGCGCGGTGAGCACGCAGCAGAGCCAGGCCGGCTTCTCCTTCTTCCGTTCCGATGTAGCCTTCTTTAAAGAGTTTTTTTGCTTCCGCTAAAAACTTGCTGGCTACCTTTTTTTGCTCACCAACGAGCAGATCAATATTTGGCTTGAGTTCCTCGTAATCCTTATCGTCCGAGCTTCCCGTAACCGGGCCGGAGATGATGAGTGGCGTCCGGGCATCATCAATCAGTACGGAGTCTACCTCATCAATCATGGAGAAGTGGTGCTTCCCCTGAACCTTATCATCCTGCGTACGGACCATATTGTCCCGCAGGTAATCGAAGCCAAACTCGTTGTTCGTTCCGTAGGTGATATCACAGTTATAAGCCTCTCTACGCTCAGGGCTATGCGGCTTGTAGTAATCGATACAGCTGATGCTCAATTGCAGAAATTCCATCAGCGGGCCGATCCACTCTGCGTCCCGTCGGGCGAGGTAATTGTTAACGGTAATAACGTGTACTCCTTGCTGAGACAGGCCGTTGAGGTAAGCCGGGAGGGTGGCCACCAGGGTTTTACCCTCTCCCGTCTGCATTTCCGCAATTTTGCCTTCGTGAAGCGCCATACCACCGATGAGCTGCACGTCATAGTGGACCATCTTCCATTCTATCTCACCACCGGCGGCGGTCCAGACATTACTGTAGATGGCTTCATCTCCCTCAATACGAATGTGATCTTTCCTGGGGTTAGCCGCCAGATCACGATCTGCCTGAGTGGCCGTTACCCGGATTTCTCCTTCGCTGAGCCTGCGGGCGGCTTCCTTAACGGTAGCAAAAGCTGCTGGCAGTATTTCCTTAAGTACTACTTCCAACTCTTCGTCTCGCTGTTTCTTCAGCTGATCAACTTCTTTATAAATCCGATCTTTCTCCCGAAAATTCGGCTCAGTAATGGCCTCTTCATTGAGCCGGACGATTTCCTTGTCGATATCGGCCAGGTAATCAGAAATTTCGCTGCGAAATTCAAGCGTTCGGTTTCTCAACTCATCATTAGTGAGGGAAGAAAGACCAGCGTATACCTCATTGACTTGCTCAACGATGGGCATATAGGCGGCGACGTCACGGTCTTGCTTGGAGCCAAAAAGTTTTTTAAGGGCAGAAAACATATTATATCGTTAGATCGCTAAACACATTGCTCCTCAATTTACTACCGGGTGGTAAGGATGTTTTCTGTTGAAAACAGGTAGCAGGGCAGCTGAGGCCTCCCCGGAATCTGAGCTATCATTGCTCCTGCGCTCCGGCGGCAAACAAACGTGCTTGCGATTAATTTAAATCAGATAAGGCTGCAAAGATAAGCAGTCCGTAAGGCTGGCGCGCACAATCCACGCCAAAGGATAAAAAGCGACAGATTGTCGCTCCAAATAAATAACGGTCTGACAAGTCGTCGGGTTGAATTAGTTCAAAAGTGCTGATCTGGCCACGTCCAGGCGTTTTTGCCGTTCATCAAGGGAAAGCGGCAGGGGAAGCTGTGCGATACCAATAAGCCTGCGCATTATTTCAATCTGGCAGAAGCTATTGGCCAGGGAAGCATCAAAGTCACCTGGCGGGTCATAAAGCTTACCAATCATTTCCATTTGAGATGCCGTTGCGCCGGCCAGGCTAAGATGAGCCGTCAGTACGCCGAGGTCAAAAGCAGGTCTTCCCGGATGAGCAAACTCTCCATCGATGACATACAAGTGCCCTTTATCACTCATCAGGCTACCGGGATAAAAGTCGCCGTGTACAAGATGAGGCCCGTCGGATAAGTATATCTCCCCCAATTCCAGAGCTACCGCCCGCAGTTTTTCATCATACTGAAAGGGGCGTGCGACTTTAGCCAGGCCGGGATATAGCGCGTCCAGGGGGAAACCATTGTCTGGCCGGAAGGGCAGGTCAAACATATGCGCATGGTTAAGCCGTCGTAGCTCCCGGTTGGCCGGAAAATCATCAACGGGCAGCTGATGCAGGATTGATAAATAGCGCAGCATATCCTCCAGCTCACGATCACTGAGCGACTCTTTTTCCTGGTAGACGGCCGAAAGATCTTTTGCCCCTCCGAGGTCCTCCATCAGCAAGGCAAAGTTTGCGGGGTCTGCTTTGAGCAGTTCAGGGCTATGGCCACTCAGCTGCCTGTTTTCTGTTGTTATGCTCTGGTAATCCCGCTCCACCAGTATTCTATTTACCGGAGCGGCAAGGTCCGGAAATTTAGCTACCCACGGTCGACTCTGCTTTAAAATGAAGTGCCGACGATCCGTAAAGACGCGAAGTGCAAGGTTCATGTTCCCTTCACCGGCTACGGTGGTGGCTAAAATTCGTTCAGCTGGAAGCAAAAAGCCCAATTGATCTAAATAACGTTGGGTTACTTCTGGCGTATCCGCGGTCAAATACCACTCGCTGCCCGTCTCGTTCCGGAAGCGTTCTGCATTGGTTTTCATACTGGAAAGGTAGGAGATTGTGACCAAAAACCTACTTCTTTTATCTTGTTGTATCATTTCCCTGAGGTAGCCTTCTAACTGATTTTGGCGAGCACGCAGGTGCCATGATTGGATAAAGAGCCATGGCAGCCCAAAAAGAAAACCCCTGCCAATGGACTTGGCGGGGCTCCCCAAATTAAGGTTGCAAACGGCTAAAAAATGCTTCCGTTCCGGAAGGCAAAAATCATATCAGGTCGTTGACGTCTGGCCCCAATCGGGGAAAAAATGCGGAGGAACGGTCCAGCGCTCCTCCGCCTAAAAACTCACTCAAAACACAATACAGGATTCTTCCGATCAATCATTTCGATCGCCTGACAAAGATACGTTTCGCAAATTAATTTTAAAACTTATTTGTTTACTTTAATTCAAAAAAGTCAATTTGTTATTATTTTGATTACACCCTTGTTGCGCAACTTCCTACTTTTACCACATGAAAGAAAATTTTAGTCCACTCAGCATCAGTATTCTGGGTTGTGGATGGTTGGGCTTACCCTTGCTTTGCTCTCTGGTTGATGCCGGGCATGATGTGAAAGGCAGTGCCCGCCGCCCGGAGCCCCTTACGGCCATCAAAGCAGCGGGGGGAACCCCCTTTCGGATTGACCTACCGGGAGAGATACCGGAAGACTTTATTGGCGGCACGGATTCGGCTCTGATCATTACCCTTCCGCCATGCGGCCGACAATTGGGTACTGCAGCGACGGAGCACTACCTGGCCTGTTTACAGTCTGTTTCCCGCGCCTGCGGCGAAAACCAACCCAGGGTTTTCTTTACCAGTAGTACGGGAGTATACGGAGATGCAAAAGGGGAGGTTACGGAGGCCACCCCTCCCCAGCCTAACACCCACTCCTCCCGTGCCGTGCTGGCTGCTGAAGAATGGCTGCAGCGTAAGTTTACTGACCTTACTATCCTTCGTCTGGCGGGGCTGATTGCAGAAGACCGCCATCCGGGCCGCTTTTATGGCGGCCGGGATCGTCTTATTCCAAATTCGGAGGCTCCCGTCAACCTTGTTCACCGGGCGGATGTCATCAGCGCTATCCGCTTATTGCTGAAAAAGCCGCAGTCAAAAAAACTTTTTAATGTTTGTGCCGCCAGTCATCCGGCTAAAGGAGCGTTTTATAAAAGGGCGGCGAATAGCATTGGACTGCAGGTTCCAGGCTTTAAACCTGGGGGAAAAGGGGATAAGATAATTAGCTCTCATGCGCTTCGGGAACTCGGCTGGGCACCTCTCCACGAAAATTTGATGTAGCAACAGTGACTTTTAATACTGCGGCCGTCATAACTGCGAAACTAGTCCTAGAGGCTACACTTGACATTTACTATGAACTTTACAAAACAAGCCTTGAACAAGCTTAAATTTTTTCTCTTTTAGTATTTCCTACTTCTTATTTAATCCCCAAGAACTAAGCTCTTAATACGTGCCGTTCCTCCGAAATCCGGAAGAACGGCACTTTTTATTTAAACGAAACGTGAACGGTTTCCTAATTAGAACTAAACAATTCTTCCTCGATTAACTTTGTCCAACTGCCCCTTGCCTTCATTATAGCTTAAGTCGTTAAAGGCATACCCCTGATTTGCCCAAGAATCCACCACTGTGAGAAAAATACTCTGTTTACTGTTCCTTTTCCCCGTATTACTGAGCGGGCAGATGGATCCCTCTACTGCGGACATTCCGCCGACGTCCACCGCTGTCCGGTTTGAGAATGGTATCACGCTGGACGGAAAGCTGGACGAAGATGACTGGGCCCGGAGCGCTCCGGCCACTAATTTTTGGGAGACTTTTCCTTCGGACACTACCCGGGTAGCTGATCAAACGGAGATTTACTTTGGCTACGACGACCGCAATCTTTACGTTGCGGCTAAGTGCTACGTGAAGGGAACGGATTTTGTGATTCCCAGCCTCCGGCGAGACTACCGCGCTGGCGGAAATGACAACATTACCTTCCTCTTTAACCCCTTTAAGGATAAAACGAACGCCATTGTTTTCGGGATGAACCCCTACGGTGTGACCCGGGAAGCACTTATCTATAACGGAGGCGAGAGCGGAGACGACTTCCGGGAAGAGTGGGACAATAAATGGCGCGGAGAGAGCTACATCGGAAATGGCTACTGGTCATTGGAGATGATCATCCCCTTCGCCAGTCTGCGCTTCCCGGACGGTGACCCGCAATGGTATTTTAACTCCTACCGGTTTGATACACAATCCAACACCCGATCTACCTGGCACCGGATTCCACAGAATCAGATCATTATGAGTCTGGCCTACATGGGAAAGATCGACTTCATCGGTGGCGCCCCTAAAGCACAGACCAGTAATATGACCCTCATCCCGTACGTAGGTGGTGGAGCGTTTAAAGATTTTGAAGCCGGCACCAAGACGGACTGGGACGGAAACATTGGCGGCGACGCCAAGATCGGCATCGGCTCCGGGCTCAATCTTGACCTGACGGTTAACCCTGACTTCAGCCAGGTGGAAGTAGATGCGCAGGTGATCAACACAACCCGCTTTGAAGTCTTCTTCCCGGAGCGCAGGCAGTTCTTTCTGGAGAACGCCGACCTTTTCAGTTCCTTTGGTTTCTCACGTATCAATCCGTTTTTCAGCCGGCGGATCGGAGTTACCAGAGATACGGCCACTGGTGTCGCCATTCAGAACCCTATTTTCTACGGGGCTCGCCTGAGTGGAAAGCTGGATGACAACTACCGCATTGGCTTATTGAATATGCAGGCGGCCTCAGACTTTGAACAGGGCTTGCCCAGTTACAATTACACTGTAGCTGCCGGCCAGCGAAAAATCGGGGATCGCTCTGCCGTAGGGGCCATTTTTGTGAACAAGCAAAACTTTGGAGACTTCTCCGATTCGACCGAGACGAACCTGAACTTTAACCGGGTTGCGGGGATAGATTACAACCTGGCTACGAAGAACAATAAGTGGAACGGAAAGACTTTCCTCCACCGCAGTTTCTCAGACCGGGAAGACGGTGACGACTATGTACACGGCCTGAACCTGGAGTTTCGGGAACGCCACTGGAACATTGGATATTTCCACTCCTACGTTGGAGAAGAGTATAACGCAGAGGTAGGCTTTGTACCAAGGAAAGGCTTTTTCACCAGCAGCATTGAAGCTCAGCGAATTGATTACCCGGAGAACCCCAACGTCGTCCAAAAAGGTCCGGCAATTGAGTTGCAGGCCTTCACCCGGCCCGGGGAAGGGGTTACAGATTACAACTATGACTTCCGCTACGGTTGGCAATATGCCAACACCCAACGGTTAACCATTGGAGCAGGCTTCCAGAACATTTATCTTTTTGAAGAGTTTGACCCCACCCGAACGGAAGCAACGCCATTACCCGGCAGCCAGGACTATGGGTTCTGGCGAGCGGGCTTTGAATACTCAAGCGATCGGCGTAAAAAATTCAGTTCCCGCTTTGAAGTAGATGCTGGTGAGTTTTTCAACGGGTCCAGTTACGGCATCGGTGGCGGGCTGGTTTACCGCTATCAGCCGATGGGAAGTATTGACCTTCGTTTTAACTATCAATTCATTGACTTACCCGAGCCCTACGCCAGTACGGCATTATTCCTCATCGGGCCCCGTATCGATCTGACCTTCAGCAAGTCTGTCTTCCTGACCACCTTCCTGCAGTACAACGAGCAATTCGACAACTTCAACCTCAACGCCCGCCTGCAATGGCGCTTCGCCCCCGTGTCGGATTTCTTCCTGGTGTACACCAACAACTACAATACATTGGGGTGGACGGAACGGAATCGTTCGATTGTAGCGAAGGCGACTTATTGGTTGAATATATGACACTCTTTATCGGAAGAAGAGCCACTAGTGCAGTGTAACATTTAAGAAGCCTTGCCCTTGAATATTTGGGGGCCTTATTCAGGCTAAAGCCTGGAGCCTATGTTCCAAAGCTCTACGAGCTATCACGTCAAAAGAAAGCCTACGCAATGGCTACCGGACAAGCAATAAATAGCGAGTCTCACGGCTCCATTACCCTCCCCCTGCACCTGCGTCTGCGCCCCTGCTACGCCTGACGAAATGCCTGAAACCACCAAATACCCCCATCAAAGCTATCTTCGCGCTACGAAGAGACGGTTGACTCGTCCTGACGACAAGACTACCTAACCACAAGACTACCATTTGTCTTCCGCTATCATCACTTTGCTCATTGCGCTCGTAGCCGTTATTCTGTTCGTAACGGAGTGGCTGACGGTGGACGTAGTGGCCATGCTCCTCATTGTAGGTTTGGTCAGCACCGGCATCATCAGCCCCGCAGAAGGGCTCGAAGGCTTCAGTAATGGTGCCACGTTGACGGTTGCCTTCATGTTCGTCCTCTCCGCCGCCCTGCTCAAAACCGGCGCACTGCAGATGGTGGCCGGCCGTATGGCCGAACGCTTCCGGCGTCGCCCTCGCTACGCTACCTTATTATTGATGCTCATGGTGGCCTTTGTCTCCGCCTTCATCAACAATACACCGGTGGTGGCCGTGTTCATTCCCATTGTGGTACGCATTGCAGCCTCGGCAAAGATTAACCCTTCCAAGCTACTCATTCCATTGTCTTACGCCAGTATCCTTGGCGGTATGTGTACTCTGATTGGCACCTCCACAAACATTCTGGTCAGCGGCATTGCTGAATCAAAAGGCATCAACGGCTTTTCCATCTTCACGCTGGCTCCGATCGGCCTCGTCCTTCTCGCTATTGGCGTCGTTTACCTCACTTATTTCGGGAGCCGCTTACTTCCCAACCGGGAGGCAGAAAACAGCCTCGCCGATCAGTTTGCGCTGCATGACTACATGGCCGAAATCGTCATTCTTGACAACCCCAAACTCGCCGGGCGGCGGATCATGGACTCCCCCATCGTCCGGGAGTTTGACATGGACATCATCGAGGTCAGACGAGACGGAGCACGCTTTACCCTCCCGCCAGGAGACTTCCGGCTGGCGGCGGACGACACCCTCAAGGTGCGCTGCGACCGGGAAAAAATAAAGAGCCTGAAAGATTGGGTTCGCATTGTGGATGGCGCCAACAGCGTCCGATTAATGGGAACGGGGCTGGACCGGGACAATTCCTCGCTCGTTGAAATGGTCATCACCCCAAATTCAGAATTCGTGGGTAAAACGCTGCGGCAGGTGGATTTTCGCCGCAGTTACCGCGCCGTCCCGCTGGCCGTTCGCCAACGGGAAGAAACACTGCATGAGCGCCTGTACGAACTTCCGCTTACCGCTGGAGATGTAATTCTGGCGGAGGTGAAAAGTCACTACATGATCGAGTTGCAGCGCATTGAGCAGCAACAGGACAGCCCTTTCATTCTGCTGTCCAGCGATGCCATGAGCGATTTTAAGCGCACCCGTTTTTACTTCGTTCTTTTGACCATCCTTGCCGTTATCGGAATGGCCACTGCAGGGATCTTCCCCATCAGCATTGCCGCGCTGATTGGCGTTTGCACCCTGGTGCTGGGGCGTACCTTAAGCATGCAGGAAGCTTACGAAGCCATCGACTGGAAGATCGTTTTCCTGCTCGCCGGCGCACTCAGCCTCGGCAAGGCGATGGGTAATAGCGGCTTGGATCAGGATATTGCCGGTTTGATCACCGGCTCGCTCAACAGCTGGGGGGTTTATGGCCTGATCGCCCTGTTGTACATCGTGACGAACATTCTGACCGAGCTGATGAGTAACAACGCTACGGCGGCATTACTCGCACCGGTGGCTATCGCCGCTGCCCAGCAGATGGGGATGGACCCCATGCCCTTGCTCGTCACGGTGGCCATCGCTGCTTCGGCCAGCTTCATGACGCCCGTAGGCTACCAGACGAACGCGATGGTCTATTCCGCCGGCCGCTACAAATTCTCAGATTTTACCCGCATCGGTACTCCTCTGAACCTCATTTGCTGGCTGGTAACCACACTTCTCGTACCACTCATTTTTGGTATGTAGCGATTATCCGGTGAATAGGTGAACTCTATCCCGCCTGAAGTTTTAAAAGTAAAATGCTTACTCTGACGTGAAAACTCCTCCTGACATACTCCTCACCGGCGCAACCGGTTTCCTTGGCGGCTATCTGGCCCGCGGGTTGAAGGAGCATTTAGGGGGCGCTGACCGCAGGTGCCGGCTTTTGGTCAGAGAAAGCAGTGATTTAACGGGCTTAGGTCCGCTGCCAAAAGGCTGGGAGACCACCGTTGGCGACCTCAACGACCCGGAGAGTTTGCTGGACGCTCTTGAGGGCATTGACACCATTATCCACGCCGCAGCGATGGTATCCTTTCAGCCCGAAGACCGCGACAAGATGCAGCTCGTCAACGGTGAAGGCACCGCCAACCTGGTCAATATGGCCTTAGCGGCCGGCACCCGCCGGCTGGTCCACCTCAGTTCCGTCGCCGTACTGAACCGCCGTAGTGGAGGCCCGGTCGTCACCCTGAAAGATCGGTGGCCGGAGGAGAAACCCAACAGCAGCTACGCGGAGAGCAAGTTCGCCGCCGAGCGGGAAGTCTGGCGCGGGCAGGCAGAAGGACTCTCCGTCGCCGTTTTATACCCCTCTACCATTCTCGGAGCAGGAGACTTCAGCGGCCACAACACACCGGCACTTTGGCGGATGGCTGCTTCGGGCCGCAACATTTATCCGGATGGGAGTGCTGGCTTCGTCGCCGTTGAAGACGTCGTAGACGCCACTCTCTTCGCCCTTGACCGGGACATTGACGGAGACCGCTTCCTGCTCAATGCCGCCAACCTCTCCTGGAAGGATACCCAGCGGATGATCGCTGAAAGCATCGGCGCCAAACCTCCTGCCTATCGTATGCCCGCCTGGCAATCGGCCCTGCTATGGCCCATCGAAGGCCTGCGCGCCAGGCTGACGGGCAAGCGACCACTCATCACCCGGGAAACGCACCATAGTGTGCAGTCCTCCTTTCAATACGATGGCTCCGATTATGTGAAAGCCAGTGGACGAGCGTATCGGGATATTGGGGAGGTGATCAGCAAGATAGGCCATTGGTACCGCCGACTTCAGTCGGCGGAATCTACTGCTAACTGAGGTCAGCAGCACGAACCTACTGTCCCCCCACCAACAAAATCTTAGCCTGATACCCCAAGCCTTCGTGCCCCAGTCGGATCAGGTAGGAACCAGCTGGCAGCCTTCGCTTCAGGTCAAAGCGAAAAGCCTGACCGGGGTAATGCTGATAGGACTCGGTGAACATTACTTTGCCGTTCAGATAATAGACCTGTAGTAACATCGTCTCTCCACTTTCCATGCCTTCAGTACGGACACTGAAGTGCTTACCCGTGTTGGGGTTAGGGAAAAGGTTAAACGACCAGTCAGCCGCGTTGGAGTACTGTACCTCTACGAGGTGGGACATACTCACCGCCCCGTCAAAGTCCGTCGTCTTTAGTCGGTAGAAGGAGGTACCCTGGTAAGGCTCATTATCCCGCATCTCGTAGTGCAAGCGTTCGCCGGGCTCTGAGAAGCCGGCGGCTTCCGTGTCTCCTACGTAAGCGAAGGAAGTTCCGTCGGTGGTTTTCTCGATGGTGAAGAAATCCGTGGCGACCTCATCTTCCGTCACCCATTTGAGTACGACGTAGTCCTGCTCCGGGAAAGCATCAAAGCTGATGAGCGTAAGTGGCAATGGAATACTGCCTGCGTAGAGGGAGACATCGAAGCCGTCCCCCCCGCCGCCACCAAAGAGGGCGGCCAGGCTCTGACCACTAAGCGTGGTGGAATACTGCCGGGCATCGAATCCGTCTCCGGATCCGCCACCAAAGAGTTGAGCCAGACCCAGGCCGCTCAGCACTACCGTCACTGACTTTTCATCGAAGCCGTCGCCATCTCCGCCGCCGAAGAGCGTTGCCAATGATTCACCGCTGAGGGTGGCATTGATCGTCTTCCCGTTGAATCCATCACCGTCACCGCCAGCAAAAAGGGTAGCAAGACTCTCCCCGCTCAGAACGATTGAAGCTGACTCCTTATCGAAGCCATCTCCATCTCCGCCGCCGAAGAGCGCCGCCAGATCCTGACCACTGAGGGCAACACTGGCCGTCATCTGATCAAAGCCATCACCTCGTCCACCGCCAAAGAGGACGGAAAGATTGGCTCCGGAGAGTGTCAGACTGCTGGTGGATTCGTCAGTTCCATCTCCGTCTCCACCGACAAAGAGCGCCGTTACTCCAGCAGGAATACCGTCGATGGTTATTTGTACGATGCGCTTGTTGGTGAAGCCATCCCCGTCGCCGCCCGTAAACTGAGCGTAAAGTGGCGTGGCAAATAAGGTTCCCAGAAAGAGCACCAGCATTCGCCACGTATTGTTTTTATCATTCATGGCTAATTAATTGAGACGTTAAAAGAGTACGTCAACCCGATTAATTAGCCGAACGAACGCCGCGGAAGCCAAGACGGTTATTGGAGCCATCTAGCACGGAAGAGGCGTCATAACGATCGGACAAACGAATGAATCTTGCCCCATTAAAGTACGAGCCACCACGGTAACCAAAGCCTGTGTTGTTATCAGCGGGCCAGTTCTCAACGTTGTGGCTTCCATTAAATCGTAGTTGTCCGTCTCCGTGAGCCCCCGTAAAGGCACGTCCTTCGGGGTTACCTACAGAAATACAGCGTTCGTAGAGATTACCCGTTAACTCCATGACACCGTAATATCCGGCACCAGTTTCTTCCCGGGTAGGGTTTACAGCACTCGCTGCTAAAGCTCCACAACGCTTTGGGCCAGTTGGGGTACCATTTGTATCATTATAGACGGCATTACCAACACCTTCACCAGGATTAGAAACCCCCTCCCCGGGCGTACCGAGATTTTGGTACTCATAATCCATTGCGTGAATATTGGCGTTACCCCAGGCGAATTCGTTGTTAATGGGTTGGGCGGGGCCTCTGCCAGCCTTTTCGTATTCCAGCTCGGTCATGGGGCGCAGGCCTGACCAGTCCAGGTAAGCCAGTAGAGTGTTATTATTGACATAGTTCAACGGTACATCGGGGAGAGTAGTGGTGGCGTTACCGGCTTCGTCCCAACTTACACCATTCCGGTTGAGTTCTGTATCCTGGCCTTTGCCGTCCACTCCCGTTACGTCAAGGTTCGTACGTTGAGTTTGGGTTAGCGTATTGAAGAAAGCGACGTATTGCGACTGCGACATTTCGTATTTCATACAATAGAAGGCGGCAAATCCTTTGGGGAAGGCCGCGGGAATGGGGCCGAGTTGGTCGCCCGGCCGGCCCCCTCCGTCGTTCTCATCATAATAAAGCTCTCCTAGTCCGGGGCCAACCGTAATGGCCGCCTCGGAGTCAACCGGGTAAGACTGGTAGAAGGAGGGAAATACAGCTCCTCTCGTCCGGAATTCGCCCGCTTCATTATCGACTCCGATGCCACCAAAGCCGGTGCCCAGGCTAAACTGACCTTCGGGAACGTAAACCATTTCGATGGCAAAAACCTGAACATCGACCACTGAATTGGCATCGACGCTGCTGGCTCCATAATCCCACACGAGTTGAACGTCGGAGAAGGAAACGTCTCCGCTGCCATCTCCACTACGGTAGACGAATGCACCGAGGTTATCAGCAATGCCCACCGTGCCCCCTGCGGGGGCTGCGCCGGGGCCAGCAATGACTGCGTGCCGCCAGGCACCGCCGTTGACCCGGAATTTTGCGAAGACCCAGGCCGCATCGTAGTTAGCGGGGCCGACACTGATTCGCCAGGAATTTTCCCAGCTCAGATCAAATTGAATTACCGAAGTGCCCGCGCCTTCGTTCTGATCGGTCAGTACGATGTTGGTTACTTGGATGTTGTTGGCCTGGAGGGTAACTCCCGCCATAAGGAAAAGAAATAGATAGACTAGGCGTAACATGGGTTATTGATTGTTCTGCGGGCGGAGCTTTCAGGGCGCGTCCGCAGGTGCATAAGGATGGTTTTTCAAAAGGCAAGGTGCTCAGGCGAGCTCTCTCGTTACCTTTTTATATCATCCAATCAATAAGCGTTACAAAAATCTGTCTGAATTAACGGCGGTCAGTTGTAGACACGCTTCTAAGGCTCTCTCAGTATTTTTTCCATTTTACGTCCTCTGGCCAGTTCGTCTACCAGTTTGTCCAGATACCTTACCTGCTGGGTCAGGCTGTTCTCAATCTCCTCCACCCGATAACCGCAGATCACCCCTTTGATGAGGTGGGCATTAGGGTTTAAAGTCGCTTTTTCGAAGAAGGTCTCGAAGGTCACCCGAGCCTCCAAAAGCTCCTGAAGGGTTTCTTCGTTGTAGGCCGTCAGCCATTCAATTACCTGATGCAGCTCTTCCTTTGTTCTCCCCTTTTTTTCCACTTTCGTCACGTAGTGCGGATACACGGAAGCGAAGAGCATTTTAGCAATGCGTTCATCGTGTTTGCTGGTATCTTTCATGACCCTAAATTAAGAAAACTGAACATTTCCGGCAATGGAAGCAGGTGCGAGCTCTCGTCTTTTTTAAATTAATCCGCCGACTCAAGTCGGCGGCACGAGCTCCCCTTGCACCTGCGCTCCGGCGCCCCCTAAACCGTCTTCGCCCGCTGGCTATAAATCACCATGCCCAGTCCCAGCAGTACGCAGGGTACGCTCAGCCACTGCCCCGTGGTCAGCGCTTCGCCGAAACCGCCCTGATCACTCTTAAAGTATTCCCAGATAAAGCGGAAGCCGAAGATACCGATGAACCACAGCCCGGTCAGGAAACCTGGCTTTTTCCAGGCATCCCGCTTCCAGTACAGCCAAAGTAACACAACAAAAATGGAGAGATAGCTCAGCATTTCGTATAGCTGAACGGGGTGGCGGGGAACTTCCCCGAGGCTGGCCCGCGCGGCATTCACAAACTTGAAAGCCCAGGGCTTATCACTGGGAATACCGACGATTTCGGAGTTCATAAGATTACCAAAACGAATCATCGCTCCCACCAGAGCAATGGGTGCTGCCACTTTATCGCTTACCCAGAAGAAAGATTTCTTACTCACGAATTTACTGAACAGCCAAAGGGCCGTCACCACCCCGATTACCCCGCCATGACTGGCCAGGCCGCCTTCCCAAATCTTGATGATATCGCCGGGGTTAGCACTGTAATAATCCCACTGATAGAAAAGAACGTGCCCGAGGCGAGCCCCGAGAATGGTGCCTCCGATCAGGAAGTAGAACAGATAATCGAGCCAGGCTTCCGGAGCTTTCTCCGCCAGAAACATTTTACGTACCATGTAGAAGCCCAGCATGAAACCAAGGGCAAACATGAGGCCATACCAACGCAGTTGAATGGGACCGATGGAGACTATTTCGGGGGAGGCAGTCCAGGTAATGTAGCTAAGCATGAAAGGTGGGTTATTGGGGCGAAGGTAAGCCATTGAAATGGATGAGGGCGAGAGGGTGCGCATAACAAAATGTACAACCAGGTTCCAGAGCAACCTTCATCAATAGTAATTTCAGTATTTAGCGAACGGCGTTCAGAGCCGTGCAGCCTGAAGCTGTCCGCGATGGGTTACTCAAAGAATCGGGATAGTTAAAACAGGCTCGTTTGTGCATCTGGATATCCCGTCAGAAAGACCGACTTACTTCATCCGTTCAATCAGCCGGCCGCTCACGCGCAAAAAGTCCATTTCTGTGATAATTCCCACCAGTTCCTCATTTTTAATGACGGGTAAACATCCAAGTTTTTCGCCCCTCATTACTTGCATAGCATCTTTGATCGTTGTGTCGGGGGGAATCGTTTTTGGAGAAGTGATCATAATGTCTTTTACCTTCACGAAGCCTGCCTCTGGTGCATCCGGGCGTTCTCTGCGGGTATAGTATCTCAGCAGGGTCCGGGTAGTGATGAGGCCCGTCAAACAGCCTCTGCCATCTTCTACGGGTACATATCGCAGCTTACGCCAGTCCATCAGATTAGCCACCATTTCCAGGAGGTCGTCTTCATGAACCGTAAAGAGATCTGTTTCCATGAACTCTTCAACTCTCAGCCCTACCGGCTGGTAAGCTTTCAGATCACTGACATCCGGCAACGGCCAGGTGTGAACGGGCTGTTCCGACATTTGATTCCGGATCATGGCCGAAGTGATTACCGTCAGCCCTTCGTCCTGATTGACTTCTGCGCTCAACTTGGTAAATGACTGCAAGAGCCAGCGGGCGCCGGTTTTATGAGCTTTTGCACGAGCTTCAATAACGCCCAGGTATCGCTCGATGTCCTCTTCAACAATTCCACGGCTTTGCAGGCCTTCTTTGGCGATGGGGATCAACTCATTCAGAATCAAATCACAACAACCATATTTTTTGTTGTTGAACCAGGTTAGCTCCGTATCGACTCCGAACTGGGCGGCCTTGACGAAATTGTCTTTCGCATCCGCAAAGCTCATGTGCTCCCGGATATCCTTATACTTGTTAGCCATACCGATCATGGTGCCCAGCCAGAAGGCGGAGTTGGCCACCTGATCCAGTACGGTTGGCCCCGCAGGAATAACCCGGTTTTCAATCCTGAGGTGGGGCATTCCGTTATCGCTAATCCCATAGCAGGGGCGATTCCAGCGGTATACCGTTCCGTTGTGTACCTGCAAGGCTTTCAACTTTGGAATTCCATCCTGCCGGATGGTTTCCAGGCTGTTTTCTTCCACTTCTGCCCCGAGCAATACCCGAAAGCGGGCAATGTCTTCTTTGTAGATTTCCATGATGCTCTTATCGAGCCAGTCTGTGCCGAAGCTTACCCGAGGCTCAGGCTGCCGCATATGATCCTGCGTCGTTCGCACATCAAGGGCCTGCTGAAATAAGGCAATCCGGCTTTCGTGCCACAGCCGTTTGCCGAATACCAGAGGACTGTTGGCCGAGATGGCCAGAACCGGAGCAGTAATGGCTTGAGCAATGTTATATAAGGGGGCAAAAGTATCTGGTGTCACCTGCAAATGAACCTGATAACTCGTGTTACAGGCCTCCATCAGCGGGCTGTCATGGCTGATGAATAATTCATCGATGCCCGTCAGGCGAAGCTCAAAGCCTTTACTTGATTTGGATTGGGCACGGATGGCTTCTATCAGGGCCCGGTAACGGGGCTTCGGTGTCAGGTTCTCTAAAGAAAGATCAAACTTCCGGAGTGTAGGTAGTATTCCGGTCAGGACTACCAGTGCATCACTCTTTTTTGCCGCAGCAACAATGACGTCTAACTGTGCGCGATTCTCCGTTTCCATCAGGCGCAAAGCACGACCAGTGAATTCCTGAGGAGACAGATTACATTCCAGGTTAAAGCGTGCTATCTCCGTCGTTGCCCATGGATATTCTTTCAGGCGCTTGAGCACCTGCATGTTTTTCGGTTTCGGCTTCAGGGTCTTCTTATCCACCAAACACATCTCTTGTTCTGCGCCAATCCTGATGGTCTCAGTTTCAAACCAACCATGCTTAAGCATATATTCGAGTGCCTGAACATCTTGCAGAAGATGTCGGGCAAACTTAGTGCGGCTCTCGTCAGTCGGTACGTTTACTCTCTCTTCTCCCATAAATTTTTTGTGTGCGGTAGAGGCATTTAACTTTGTTTTAGTTTCCCCATTAAAGGCTACTACCGCTAAATCTACGGAGATGTATGTTTATTCTGGAATAAACGGGTAAAGTATTATTTTAAATTCCTTTTTGGCTCCAACGGGAAGATTTTCAAGGCACCGAAGTATGGTTGCTGAGCGAAGCCAAAGCACCGCTGCAAAAGGGAGAATTAAACGTAATACAAGCCCGCAGGGGGGGCAACTTTTCCGGCTACGCTTCCGTTTTTCCAGCATGAAAACCGCTAGATTTCGTTATGTACTAAGTCTTCTTTCTGCCAGCCTTATTGCTGGGTGCTTGTACATAATTAGCCAGGAGGGCTCCTCTCTGGGCCTTTGGCTCGTCATTGTCAGTCAGTGTCTGTTGATTATCGCTATGACTCTTGGTCAGGGGCGTAAAGGGGAAAAGTTGCCTCCGGTTAGCTAAAATCAGACTTACAAGGTCTTTAAGTATTCCACTACCGCCCAGCGCTCTTCTTCGCTCAGCTTATCCCCGAAGTAGTGGCCGTCCTTCCCGTAGCCAGGCACACTGCTGTCGAAGGTCCACTTGTCTTTTTTGGGCTCCGGATCGTAGTTCCAGCCCAGCCGCTTCCAGTCGTAGTCGGTGGATTTCCCGCTGCGCGTCCATCGTTCAGGTCGGGCCTTAGAATTAAGCACCTGGTAAATCGTTGGCACCGAACCATTGTGAAAGTAGGGTGCTGAAGCCCAGATGCCGTCCAGCGGCGGGGCAACGTAGCCGTCCGTAGGTTCAAAGCGCGACTTCGGCTCGCTGGTTGCAAACCAGCTCTTGTTGTACCAGTCCACGATGCCACTCTGACGAATGTAATCCGCATATAGCCGGTCCGTTTTGATCACATTGAGGTTTACCACCTTATTGGGGTAGGTATCGCCTTGGTCGGAGTAGGTCCCGTGGCAGCCCGAGCAGTGTTCATTAAACAGCGGCGCTCCGGCCGCTGCCAGGTCTTCGTCGATCTCCTTCGGGTAAGCCGGCGCCTCCAGGGTCAGCAACCAGGCGTATACATCTCTGAATGCTTCCACCGATGTCCGGCTGTGGCTGCTGTCCGGCACGCCCAACACACTGGCCTGTAGCAGGAGCTTAGGCATACTCCCCCGCCCAATACCATTGTAATAGAGCGTATTCTTTTTCTTGACGTGCCAGAGCGGCGGGGTGTCGGTGGCAATGTTGTAATCCCACATATCATACTGTGGCTCATCAACGTAGGTCAGGTCCTCCGGGTCCCGGTGCATCATGCAGGCTTCAGCCAGGCGGAAGGCGGGGTTCGAGCCCGGCTGGGTCGTCTTGATCTTCGGCGCCATGCGCCGGAAGTATTTCCCGAAGTCTTCAAAAGCGGCTGGTTGCAGGTCTTTCTTCTTGTTGTACTTCATGGTCATGCCAAAGCGCATCATGGTGCCCATAAAAACCATACTGCGTTCGTAGTCGCTAAAGCTATCTCCCAGCCCGATTACCAGCTCGCCGTCCACGCGCCCCGCGTGGCAGGTAAAGCAGTTGCCGTTGGCCACCTTCGCGCCGTTGGGGGCCGTAAAGGCGGTCATGAAGTAAGGTATTCCTTCGTTCAGTTCGTTGCGCTCATAGG
Source organism: Neolewinella agarilytica (assembly GCF_900110645.1). Taxonomy (GTDB): domain Bacteria; phylum Bacteroidota; class Bacteroidia; order Chitinophagales; family Saprospiraceae; genus Neolewinella; species Neolewinella agarilytica. Next base: position 14,270 of record NZ_FOFB01000033.1, on the reverse strand, counting down.
GTTTGTCCTGCGGCATTTTGGGAGCAGCAGATTGCATGATCTCCAACGGGACGCCGCTGCCGATATAATCGCCATGAATGAGAAAATCAAACCCCGCCTCCGGGTCCCCGCTCAGGTCCTGCGGGCTGGCGGGCAAGACTTTCGTCTTCCACTCTCCACCAGATACTGCTTCCACTTCCGCCAGCGGACGGTAAGCGTTACAGGCCAATAAGAACAGCAATAGGGAAAGAACGGATAGTTTTCGCACGCAGTGTTTATGATGGTTACACTGGTAGAAGGAACGGGAGGCGAAAGGGTTCACTTTGTTTTACAAAGTTCTTCGTTTTTAACGTTTTGCAGGTTGCAGGTTGCAGGTTGCAGGTTGCAGGTTGCAGGTTGCAGGTTGCAGGAATTTTGGCCGTCTGGACTAAACCTCCAAGTAAGTTGGGATTTTTAACCGTATTTGGCCAATAATTTATTACTCCATGGGAGCCAATTTGCAACAATGCAACTTGCAACTTGCAACCTGTCCCCTACTTCGAGCTCAACTCCCGATAAGTACTCAAACCGCACTCCAGAAAATTCTGGTACACTTCCGCATCCGGGGTGTAGGCAACTGGTGGGTTAAGGGTAGTGCCGTCGGGGCTGACGAGCACGTAGTAGGGCTGAGAAGATTTGGCAAAAACGGTCTGTTCCAGATAGTGCCACTTTTCACCGACTTCGTCGATGAGCTTAGTCCGGCCGGAACCATCCTGCCGCACCACTTCCCGATGCTCTTCATCCGGCAGCTTGGAGCGGTCATCAACGTAAAGGCTAACGATTACGTATTCGTCGGTGAGGTAGCGGCGGACTTCCTCCTGCGTCCACACATTTTCCTCCATTTTCCGGCAGTTGACGCAGGTGTAGCCCGTAAAGTCGAGCATCACCGGCTTGTTCACCTCTTTGGCGTAGGCCAAACCCTCTTCCAGGCTTTTGAAAGGAGTGATATTCCGGTTTTTGTCGCAGGGCAGGAAGTAATTATAACACACGGGAGGGGCGATGCCACTCAGCAGGTTACGGTTTTTGTAGGTCCCCGTATGCCCGTCGGCCGTGAGGCCGAAGGCAAGGTAAGCCGTGAAGGCAACACCCGCCACGGCAATGGCCATACCGATGGGGCCGGTCTTACGTTTCTTGCTGTCCAGCGGGAAGCTGATGAAGCCAAAGAGGTAAGCGGCGATGCCAAGCGAGCAAAGAATCCAGATCAGGAGGAAGGGCTCGATGCGCAGCAAATCCCACTCGCCGACCAGGTCGGCGTTAGAGAGGAACTTAAAGGCCAGTGCAACCTCCACAAAGCCAAGTACCACTTTCACACTGTTGAGCCAGCCACCACTCTTGGGCAAGTTGTTCAGGAAGCCGGGGAAGGCAGCAAAGAGCGCAAAGGGCAGGCCGAGAGCTACCCCGAAGCCGGCCATACCGGCCGTCAGCGGCCAGGCACCATCACTTACGGCTTCAACGAGCAGACTACCCAGAATGGGGCCCGTACAGCTGAAGCTAACCAGGGCTAAGGTCAGCGCCATGAAGAAGATGCCCGTAATTCCACCAGTTCCTTCTGCCTGGCTGGCGCGGTTACTCCAGCTTTCGGGCAGGGTCAATTCATAGAAACCGAAGAAGCTGCCAGCGAAGGCAATAAAGACGGCAAAAAAGATCAGGTTCAGAGGAACCGAACTCGCAATACTGTTTAAGATTCCTGGGTCCAGCCCATCGAGCAGGTGGAAAGGCACACTCAGCAGCACGTAAATCATGAAGATGAAAAAGCCATAGAGGCCGGCCTTACGGATGCCTTCTCCGCGGCTGCCGCCGCTCTTGGTGAAGAAGCTCACCGTCAGGGGAATCATCGGAAAAATACAGGGCATCAGCATCGCCAGCAGGCCTCCCAGAATACCGAGGCCAAAGATGGACAGCAGGCTTTTTCCGGCCGTTTCCCGGGCACCTTCACTGCAGGTACCAACGGGTTCGGGGTTAAAGGCAACACCCAGCCCCAGTTCATTTGCTGCCGGAGCTACAATGTCTCCACCGCCGGCGGAAGCTTCCGTTCCGGTCAGTCCATCGATACTGGCAACGGGCGTAGCGCCTGATAAATCCAGGCTGAAGGGCACCTCTTTAGGCGGGAAGCACATCTCATCGTCACAGGTCTGGTAGTAGACGTATCCGTTGATGGCTTTAGCGGCATCCGTCACTTCTACCAGCTGGCTGTAGGTGACCGTTCCGCCGTCGATTTTAGCCATGTCCGCTTCCCAGGTCTTATCGTACTTCACTTTAAGGGTGGCGCTCTCTTCCGTAGGCTCTCCGATGGCCGTAACGCCTTCTTCCGCTGTCACCCTAAACTCCGTGGGGATGGCCCCGGGGTCAGGGTCGGCGTCCATGCTGTAGGTTGTCCAGCCTTCCGTCAGGGTTCCCGTCAGGGAGACGCGGTATTGGTTACCGTCCAGTTTGTCGGCGGTAAAAGCCCAGCTCACCGGGTCATTTTCGCTGGCGGCAACGCCCTGCGCTTTGTAGGTTCCTGTGACGCGGAGTGGCTTTGTTTCGAGGGTGGGCTCCAATTCGTCCCGCTTAACCTTTTCGGGTTGGGTAGTGGCGGGTATTGACGTAGTGGAAGTAGTGGGCGCGGCCGCAGGTGCAGGGGTCTGTTTGGGGGCAGAGGCCTGCGTGGCATTTCCTCCCGCGCCTCCGGCGCCGGAAGAAGAGGAGGCTCCATTGCTACCCGTATTATTCTCCACGACCGGTGCCGCCGGCTCGGGCGCAGAGGGGGTATCCACCGCGCCATTGCCGGGGCCCGCCGGAGCAATCTCGTAGGTATGAACTTCATCCGTTGGCGGCAGACACTGCTCATCGTCGCAACACATGTATTCCACCATCACGTCGATGGGCTTACCGTAGTCCGTTATTTTCACCCGCTGGGTGAAGTAGACCGGTTCGTCGCTGAGGAACTTCATCACGTCTACGCCGAACATATCATCCATGCCGGACTTGAGGTGCCCTTTTTCTACCGACTTGCCCTTCAGTTCATAGTGGTCTCCCTCCGTCCAGGTGAAGCTGGTCGGTATAGGGCCGCCCTCCGGTGTGTACTGGCTGTAAATTGCCCACTTATCTTCAGCGGTAGCCTTGGCAATCAGGTTGAATTCGTCTCCCTCAATGTGCTCATAGCTGAAGTCCCAGCTAATGGGGCTGGCAAACTGGGCCGACAGGCCCAGGGTAAAGGAAAAAAGGAGGAAAGTAAAAATAGATCGCAGCATGGAAGGTGCATTTGCTTAAACGGGGCAAAAATACGGACTTATTCAACGTCTGAAAGGTCAGGAAGTTATGTCAGCCCACTTTCAATACTACAAATGTAATACTTCTTTTCGGTTCACCTTCCTTTCAGGGATCATTAACAGGGCGTTTGCATCCATGGAAATACTAACCTCCAGGGCAATCCTACCGCCGTAACTTATCTTCTTCCTTCAGGCGCTCGAGCCGCTTCCAGAAAGCTTCCTGCTCTTGTTGTTTAGCCTCAAACTCCCGTTGCTTCTTCGTTTTCACGAAGGCATCGGGCTCGAGGAAGTGTTCTTTTTCGGTCGGCTTACGGCGTTCGGCGTTCTTGCGGCGGGTTTCGATTTCGTGGTCTTCCAGCTGGTCTTTGAACAGCCAGCCGGCGAATGCGCCCATCACGCCGCCCAGCAGGTGCCCCTCCCAACTGATGCCCTCCTGCCCGGGCAGGATGCCGGCGGCCAGGCCGCCATAATAGAACACCACGATAAGCGCCACGACGATCGCCCGGAAGTCTCGCCGAAAAATGCCGCTAAAAGCCAGAAAGGTTGCCAGCGCGTAGACCAGTCCGCTGGCCCCGATGTGTGCTTCAGGCAAAACACTCAGATCGATGAGTGCATTCAGCGGTTTACCCAAGACCCAAAGTAAGCCCCCCGCACCGAGCCAGAGCGTAGCCAGCACCCTCGGCCATAGCCGTGGGTAGAAAAAGATCAACATTCCACTGAGCGACAAAAAGGGCAGCGAATTGCTCAGCAAGTGCCCCCAGCTACCGTGAAGCAGAGGCATGGCCAGTATTCCCTTCAGTCCGACCATCTCATTAGGCCGGAGCGCATACCAGTTGGTAAGGCTTCCTCCAGTCAGGTAAGTATCTACGATAAAGACTACCCACATCAGGGCCAGCATGACGATGGGCCACTTGATGACGTTGCGAAGGTTACGTTTGCTGATCATAAGCTGGGGGAATGTGTGGTTAGGAGCGCGCCTGAACGGACGACCTACTTGTCTTCCGGCATTTGGTCTTCGTCATACAGCTTATCGAAGAGATTCTCTACGCGGTTCATTTCGTCGAGCGTTTCATCGATGTAGAAAGCGATGGCCGGAATACGACGAATATGGCGCTTGAGCCGGTGTGCGAGACTAGACTTCAGTCGCTGGTGCTCTTCTTCCATTTGCAGGATGACCGCCTGCTTATTGTCCGTATTCCAGATGCTCAGGTAAATTTTAGCCTGGCTCAGATCCGGCGTCGGATGCACCTCGGTCACCGTCACCAAAGGCTGAGCGCCATAGATGTAAGGGCCTTCCTGCTGCAGGACGATGCTGAAATTGCGCTTGATCATTTCGGCAACCTGCCGCTGTCGTTTGGATTCCATGATGAGGGATTTGAGAATGAGAACGCGCGGGTTAGGGAGTCAGTTGCACCGTTGGTATAGGGAGTTGTGATGTTTGTCTTACGCGAGCCAGGAATTGCTTCATCTCTTTTTTGGGGAAGGTAGCCATTGTCGTCTGTAAGCAATGCGCTTAAAAACATCTCTTTGCACCTGCGTTTGCGCCCCAAAATCGTAGCTTTAGCCATCATGCAAAATTTCTTCCGGGACATACTGCATTCCTTTTCTGTGCAACTCCTGCTGTTGCACCTCCGGAGTAATTTTCTCCTGCTGGCGGTATGGGTGTTGTTGGTACTGATGATGAGCGGATTATTGGGCCCGAACCTGGGCCTTCAGTACCTTTTCCTGGATCCCGAGTATTTGGGAGACACGGACTTCTGGTCCTTTTTCATTGTTGGTGGTGCCTTCGGCTTTTTCACTATGAGCTGGAATCTGGGCACCTACCTGCTCATTGGCGGCTACTTTAATTTTCTCGCCAGCCTTTCCCGCCCTTTTTTTAAATACTGCATCAATAATGCACTCCTGCCGCTGGCCGTATTCCTGTTTTACTGTGGCCTGCTCGTTCATTTCCTCCGCCCCGGGAAGGACATTCAGCCCGACCGCTGGCTCATTGGCGAGAGCCTGAGCGGGCTCATTCTGGGCCTCATCATCAGTCTTTTTGTTTACGCTATTTACTTTAACCTGACCAATCGGGACATCGGCTACTATCAGCCCCGTTTCCGGGAAGCGCCACCCAACATGGGGCCCGGTCAGAGCCGTAAACGGACCAGCGGATACCGCCCCTACCGCGCCAAAGCACTGGCGCCCATGCTGACAAAAATGTACGACAACCCCTATGACGTAAAAACGTATCTGGGAGAGAACCTGCGGACTCGCCTGGTGCGCTCCGTTGCGCATTATGACTCTGCTGTGCTTCAGGGTATTTTCCGCCAAAATCACCTGAATGCCATCGTGCTTCAGCTTGGCACCATCATCGCCCTGGCCCTGCTTGGCCTGCTGATTGATCAACCCTTATTTCAGATTCCGGCCGGCGCCAGTTTCCTGGTTATGTTCAGTCTCATTGTTGCCATTATTGGCGCCATTAGCTACTGGTTTTCCGAATGGCGTTTCGTGCTGATGGTTTGCTTACTGGCAGTCTTCAACTACATTTCCAGCGGCCCTTTATTCCGCCACGGCAACCAGGCTTACGGCCTTGACTATTCCACTACGGCCGACTACACTACCGAGCGGCTGAAGGCTCTGGCCGGCAGCGAGCAGCTCGGGCAAGACATCGCCGCCTCCCGCAACATTCTGGAGCGTTGGAAAGCCCGGCAGCCAGCAGATAAACCGCCCCTCATCATCGTCTGCGCCTCCGGTGGCGGGCTGACCGCCGCGCTTTGGGCTACTCACGTCACTCAAACGCTGGAACAGTGTACCGGCGGCAACTTCATCCGGTCAACGGCGCTCATGACCGGGGCCAGTGGCGGGCAGGTGGGCCTGGCCTACCTGCGGGAGTCTTACCTGAGCGACCCTGAATTCCACCTCAATGACGCCCTCCGACTGGACCGCATCAGCCGCGACTTATTGAACCCGGTTGCCTTTTCCCTGGTAAGCAATGATCTCTTTTTACCCTTTACCCGGGTAAAAGTTGGTGGCAAATCTTACCGGCGGGACCGTGCCTATAGTTTTGAACAGGAGCTGGCCACCAATACGGGTAGTATTCTTAACAAACCGCTGTGGAAATACCGGCAGCCGGAGCAGGAAGCCCGTATCCCGATGATGTTCGTCACCCCCAGTATTGTGGAGGATGGCCGGCGGATGGTCATTTCCCCACAGGGGGTAAGTTACATGACCGCCTCACCAGCCGCTCTGCGCGGAGATTTGCCGCTGCAGCCCGACATGGTTGACTTTCGCTGGCTGCTACAGGATCAGGAACCGGACAGCCTCCATTTCGCCACTGCGCTGCGGATGAACGCTACTTATCCCTACGTACTTCCGCTCGTGCGCCTGCCCACTAAGCCTTCCATTCGTTTAATGGATGCCGGCTACCGGGACAACTATGGCGTCGTTTCCGCCGCCCGCTTTGTGACCACCTTTAAGGATTGGTTGCTGGAAAACACTTCAGGGGTCCACTTCGTGCAGATCTCCGCCTTCCGGGAAGGAGCTGAAAAAGAGGAACGGGACGACCGGCGGGGAGCCATCGAAAGTCTCTTCAGTCCGGTCGGCGTTGCCGGTAATATTCTTAGCGTACAGATTCTCGACCAGGAGGTTTTGCTGGGGCAGTTGGCGGAGTCTTTAGGGCCCGACCGTTTTTTCCTGCACCGCTTCAATTATGAGTCTGATGCAGATGACCCGCTGCGGACCTCCGTTTCCTTTCACCTCACAGACCGGGAGCAGATGCAGGTACTCCAGGCAATCGACGAAAAAGAATTTCAGGAGCGACTGGATCGTTTGATCCGGGTGATCGAATAGTTAGTAAAGTAACTATTCTGTTGATCAACGTCATAAACAGTCCAGAGCAGCCCTTACCTTCGTAATTCTAGTGGCTAAGCCCCCCGACCATAAAACCAACGAATGAAACCGCATTATCTACTATTGCTGGCCCTGGTGGTTAGTGGTCTTACCTCCTGTAATGACCAGCTGGAAGACCTCTCACAAATTGACGAGACCCGCTTTTCGGCAGAATACGCTTTGCCGCTCATTGACAGTGAGGTAAAGCTCAAAGACCTGATCGGTGACGTAACGGACAATGTCTCCCTCTCGGTAGACCCTGACGGCTTACTTCGCTTCCGCTACTCCGGAGAGGTTCCGGCAGTAGCCGGAGATGTGATCTTCGCCAGGCTCAACGCCCTGGGGCAAGGGATTTTGCTCCCCATTACCCAGCGGCGGCAGGCAGCCCCCTTTGCCGGAGCAGACGATGTAGACATCGACGAAGTCCACATCAAAAGCGGGCTGCTGAACTACAGCCTGCCCAACCGCTACGACCGCCCGGTAACGGTGACGCTGAGCATCCCCGATGCGACGCTGGACGGTGAGGCTTTTGTAATCAGCGGACAACTCCCGGCTTACAGCGGTAGCGGTACGCCTCCGGCGCTGAGTAACCCCGATGCGGCCGTCGATCTGGATGGTTACATACTGGACCTGCCGAATGACTCCCTCTACTTCGAGTACAGTATCCGGGACGATGCGGGCAACGAACTGGAGCCCGTCGATGGAACGGTGGTGACCATCATCAACCTGGCCTTCAGCTATATGGAAGGTTACCTGGGGCAAGAGCTTTATCCCGGAGGGCGGGACACCATTGCGGTCAATTTCTTTGATCGCTATCTGGAGGGGGAGGTTTACTTCGCCGACCCTACCATTACCATTACGATGCTCAACTCCTTCGGGCTACCGGCCAGGGCGCTCGTTGACGTGCTGAGCGTCATTGACCTGGACGGTAACGTGCTACCCATTACCGGGCAGGGCATTGACGATGGCTTCGACTTTGAGTACCCCCGGGTGCCGGGGGAAGAGGCAACAACGGTGTTCGTCTTTGACACCAGCAACTCCAACCTGGACCAGATCCTGAGCGCGCGGCCCGTTGCGCTGGATTACGAGATCAATGCACTCGTTAATCCGGATGCGGACACGGACATCCTGGGCTTTCTGACGGACAGCTCCGCCTACCAGGCGAAAGTAGACGTGGAGCTCCCGCTGATCGGAAGCGCCGATCGTTTTACCGTTCGGGACACCGTGCCGCTCAACATCGTGGACCAGTATGAGAACGTAACGGAAGTCACCTTCCGGCTCACGACCAAAAACGGGCTCCCCATCGACCTGGAAGCGGAGGGCACCTTCCTGGACGCGAACGACAATGCGGTGGCTGACCTGACAAACGGAGAACTCACCCTGCTGCAAGCCGGCCCCGTCGACGAAAACGGAGAGGCCCTGGAGCAAGTAAGCCTGACGCAAGACATCGTGCTGGCCGGAGAGCGGCTGGAAGCTATCCGTTCAGCGGACCGACTGGTGCTGACCTTTCGTATCTCGACCGCCGGAGGCGGGACGGACTTCGTGCGGGTAACGGACGAGCAGGAGCTCATTGTCCGGCTGGGAGCCATAATTAAGGTGGAATAATTCCTTGCTACCAAACTTTTCATTGCATCCCGCGGCTGCGCAAAAAACGTCAGGCATGAATTTTCTACGTCTATCCTCCTTTCTTCTTCTGTTGCTTACGACAACCCTTTCCGCTCAGGATCTCACCACGCCCATGCTGACGCAGATCTGGCAGTCGACCTTCAGCAACCCGGCGCTTTATGGTCAGCAAGCTGGCCGAATTACCATCGGCCTTCCGGGCGTCAGCAATGACCTGGCCGCCGAGAACATCACTTACAACGAACTGCTCTACACCGAAAACGGCCAGCGTATTCTTGACCTCAGCAGCCTGCCAGATTTGCTGAGTGAACGCAATGGCCTTCGTAATGACTTCAGCCTGGAAACCATCGGAGCCAGCCTGCGGGGCGATCGCCTGAGCGTCGGGGTTTACCACCGTTTACGCGCATTTGGTGAGGCGGACTACCCCAAAACACTCGTACAAGTCATTGCCCAGGGCAACGCTCAGTTCATCGGTCAGACCGTCGAAATTGCTCCCCTCGGCTACGCCACCAGCTACCACGAAATTGGCTTTGGCGCCAGCGTTGGCATCACCGAGAACATCTTTTTCGGCGCCCGCATCAAGTACCTGAGCGGGATCGCTGACTTGCGCACAACGCTCGACGGCAGCCTGCAACTAACTACCGGAGAGGAAAATTTCACCCTGACCCTTGATCAGGATCTGACCATCAACACCGCCGGCACGATCGACTATAATGGTCTGGATGACATCAACGTCAATTACGACCTGAACCGCATTGAAACCGACGACCTGTTTAGCAACAACAACGGCCTGGCTTTTGACCTGGGCCTTTTTGCTGATTTCGGTCCTCTCCGTGTACAAGCAGCCGCCAACGATCTGGGGGCAAAGATCAATTGGGAAAACGACGTAAACAACCTTCGCCTGGAAGGCATCGATGAGTTCAGTGGGCTCGACATTCTGGAACAGCTGCTGCAAGACTCGGTGTCTTTCGCCGGTGCTATTGATAGTCTCCGCGCTCAGTTTGAGCCCGTCGAAACCAATGAAGCCTACCGCAGTGACCTCCCTTCCACTTACCTGATCGGTGGCGAGTATGACATCACCGACCGACTGACAGCCGGGGCCCTGCTCGTACATTACAACCGCACCGTCAACTCCGAAACGGCCTTCGCCATTAATGCCCGCTATCAGGTCATTGAGCAACTTACTGTAGGTTTGAACGTCAATTCCCGCCGGGGGGCTTCGGCGAACCTTGGTATGCACCTAATGGCCAACCTTGGCCCGGTTCACCTGCTGGCCAGTACCGATAATTTGCTCACGGTGTTCCGGCAGAAAGACAGCTCCCGGGCGGCCGTACGGCTGGGCGCTGCACTGAGTTTCGGAGGGCCGAAGGCGGAGAAAAAAGGGGATGATAAACAGTAGTGCAACACCCGGCAACTTGCAACTTGCATCTTGCAACCTGTAACCTGTAACCTCCTAATACCGCTTATTCCCCTCCATATTTTTCAGGAAGATTTTATCCTGCACCCGTTTTGGCAACTGCTTAAGGATACGGACGACCCAGCTTTTGGGCATTACGAGTTGGTGAGGGCGGGGGCGGGAAGATTCCAGTGTTTTCAGGATTACACCCGCTACGTGTTCGGGCGTAACGCCACCGGCTTCGGCGTTTTCTACGTAGGGAATGAGCTTTTCCAGAATGTAGGCATAGCGGGTGCCCTCGTAGGCTTTGGTCTGGGTTTTGGCCTTAGTCCAGATGGGCGTTTTCACCGGTCCGGGGGCGATGCTGACGGCGTCGATACCGAAGGGGACCAGTTCGCGGCGCAGGCCATCCGTGACGGCTTCCATGGCAAATTTACTGGCCGAGTATATGCTGGTAAAAGGAGCCGTAACGTAGCCGGAGACACTGCTGATGTTGATGATTTTCACGTTGGCCTCGCCCGCCTCGCGGGCGGCGTGGAGTAGCGGCAGGGCCTCCTGACAAACGGCGAGGCTGCCAAAGACATTCACGTCGAACTGCCGGCGGTAGTCTTCCTCGGCGAGGGTTTCGAGTGGCCCGGAGACGGCGATACCGGAGTTGTTGATCACGGCGTGGAGCGTCTCGCCACTGGTCCGGATCGTTTCGATGGCCGCAGCGATGGATGCACGATCGGTGACGTCCATAATCAGGGCGCTGAACGCAGGATGCAGAGAAAGTTCGCTGGCATCAGAGATCCGGCGTACCGTCCCAAAGACGCGATGCCCCTTAACGAGTAAAGCTTCGGCCGTGGCCCGGCCGATGCCGGAGGAGGTGCCGGTGAGGAGGATGGTCATGGGAATTGGTATTTTGGTTCTTTGGGCTACCGCTGTTAGTAGTGAGCCAGGACGCTCGAAGGATGCTGCCGCGACGCTTTGAGGTCAGCAAATGTCCTTGCAAGAACAGCTGTTAAGCATTTGGCTGGAAAGATTTAAGACTACTTTATCAACGAAAGTATGGCATTACGTTGTCTTTACTCCGAACTTCGGTCTTACAAACAAAATATACTAACCCATGAAAACCAACTCTCTACCCCTTCTTCTCCTTCTATGCATCGGCTTACTGAGCTGGTCTTCCTGTGTAGACGACACGGATGACCCACTGGTGGATAGCCTCAACTACGACGGCCCCAACTTCACGGCTCCGAACAACGGCATTGGCTTTACCACCTTTGCCGCCTACTTCCCCGAGAACGAAGTACGTCCTTTTATCGGTCGCACGCTGGAGAGCGTTGAATTCTGGCTGGAGCGCATCCCGCTCAACACCAACGTCATCATTTATGATGAAGGCCCGGACGATTTGGCCCCCGGCGACGAAATTTACCGCATTAACCTCAACAACCGTATCAACAATACGGGCTGGATTACCCACCGTATTCCCGGCGGCATCCAGCTGGCAGGTGGCGGTATATGGCTGGCCGTAGAAACTGAAATTGATGCGGTGGGCCAGTCCGTTGGTTGTGATCAGGGCCGTAATTACAGCCCTAACGGAGACCGTCTTCAGACGCCCGATGGCACATGGACAAGCTTCAACACCATCACCGGGTCTGAACAAATAAACTGGAATATCCGCGGGCTACTGGCTGTGGAGTGATGATCGGGTTTGTACCGCCGACTGCGGTTCCCGTCTGCCTTCGGCGGTCAGTCGGCTGGCGGTCTTTCCATCGACTTCAGTCGGCGGTACAAACCATAATTCCTTACCTTAGCCACTGCATTAACCACCAAAAAAACCATCGACTCTCTATTCCAAATACGCCTCCTGCTTTGTGCCCTGCCATTACTTTGGTTAACGGCCTGCCTGCCCGACCGGCCCGATGCGGCCGACCGCTATGAGGTCGTTGGTGTAGATGTGAGCCATTATCAGGGAGTCATTGACTGGGCTGCGCTAGCAGATGATGGCCACGATTTTGCCTTTATTAAGGCTACGGAGGGCGAAGAATTACAGGATCATGCTTTTGCCGGCAACTGGTTTGAGGCTGGCAAAACGGGTATGCGTCGGGGTGCCTACCATTTCTTTCGCCCCGAAGTAGCTCCCGCCACTCAGGCCAAAAATTTCTTCTCTGCCGTGGAGCTACGGCCCGGCGATCTGCCGCCCGTCCTCGACGTCGAAGACCGCGGCAAACTCTCCCCCGCCCAGCTCGTCACCGCCGTAAAACAGTGGGGGCAAATGGTGGAAGTCCGCTACGGCGTCAAGCCCATCATCTACACCGGCCAAAACTTCTACAACCGCTTCCTGGCCGGCCAGCTGGACGACTTCCCCCTCTGGCTCGCCCGCTACGACGCCGAAGAACCCGTCACCGTCTGTGGCCGCGACTATGCCTTTTGGCAGTATACGGACGAAGGGCGTTTGCCCGGTGTCGTCGGCGATATCGACCGCAATGTTTTCCTGGGCAGCCACCTTGATCTGGCGCTGCTTTGCATCCCGCCCGTGAGGACGGGAGAGGATGACTTGGCGGAGTTTGGGGAGTGAGGAGAGAGATGGAAATTTTAAGTTATCACACAATTCGCAGGTAACTTTATCTTTGGCATGGTTGCTAACTTTAACATCAAACTATATGTCGATGGAATCCATCAAGGAATTGCAATCAAGTCTGTCAAGGATGATTTATCTAATCGCTAACCTGTCTTCGCTTAAGCAGATAAAATCTACGGTAGAGAAGTTAGTGCCCGGTAGTAACCAGCCCTCTCCATCAGATTTGCCTTGGTCCGATGCAACACTTAAGCTCAAGTCGATAACTACTTTTCAGGATGAGTGTCATTTATTTTTCTAAACATAACGATTAAAACAACTACCCTCACACCTCCTCCGTCCCCGGAATCGCAAAAGACCGCCCGCTCAAGCCATCGGTAAAGGCGTGTTTGGTGCCTTCATCAATCTGTAACTGATCAACGAGAAAGGCGGCGAGTAGTAGGCCGATGGTGGGGGTTTCGACGAGGAAGCCGTCGTGGCCGTAGTCCGACTGCATCACGTCCATGCGGCTGTTTTTAATGTAGCGGCTCAGGAAAGCCTGCTCTTCGGTGGGGAAGAGGACGTCGGTGTCGATGCTGATGATGAGCGTCGGAGAGGAGATCGTTCCCAGGGCATCTTCACTGCACCCGCGTCCGCGCCCTAAATGATGGGTATCCATGCTTCTCGTCAGTGCGTAGTAACAGGCAGGATCGAAACGTTTCCACAGCTTGTAGCCCTGGTAGCGTTGGTAGCTGCTGGCGCGGAAGTCGTCGATGTCATCGGGTGAGGTCGGTTGTTGGGTAGCGTCGTACGTGCGGTAGTGTCGGTAGGAGAGCACGGCCATGGAGCGGGCGGCTTCGAGGCCTAAGCGCCCGGCGTCCGGCGCATCGGTGCCGAGGGTAGCGTCCGCGCGGAGGGCCATCCGCTGGCTTTCGTTGAAGGCCACGCCGTAGGGGCTGTGGCGGGCGTTGGTCGCCAGCAGGCAGAGCAACTCGATTCGGTCGGGTTGCAGACAAGCCCATTCGCCTGCATGCTGGCCGCCCATACTCCCGCCCATGAGCAGGCGGATACGGTTGATGCCGAGATAGTCCGCCACCAGAGCAAAAAAGCGGGCATTATCCCTTGTGGTAACTAAGGGAAAATCGAGGCCGTAAACTTTGCCCGTCTCCGGGTTCACACTTTTTGGGCTTGTACTCCCGTAGCTACTGCCGATCATGTTGACGCAGACGATGAAGTATTGGTCTGGATCCAGGGTAAAACCTTTGCCCACCAGACCGGGCCACCAGTCTTCGGCGTCGCTGTTGGCCGTGAGGGCGTGGCAAATCCAGATGACATTGTCCTTGTTGGCATTCAGCTTTCCATAGGTATGGTAAGCCGCCGTCAGGGAAGGCAGTGTCTCGCCGGATTCGAGCGCGAAGGGGTGGTTTATGTGGAGGTATTTGGTCAAGTTGGTATTTTGGTTCTTTGGTCTTTTGCTGGACTTTAGCCATTTTTAAAGTAGAAACTCCGGCGAGTTGCATCTTCGAGGTATCTGACCACTTCGATTATGACAACCCTTCCTCCGGAGTTT
>NZ_FOFB01000052.1 GCF_900110645.1 Neolewinella agarilytica | reverse complement strand
CACACAGCAGCATCGGTTATAAATCGCCCGTAAACTATGAAAATCTAAATCAGAATTTCTACTTTAGAGTGGTTGCGGCTTAGGGGAAGCGTACAACGGGAGGCAAAGGATTTATAATCTTAGCGAACGGAGATAAGCCAAATCGATTTCCAGTAATAGGTCATGCCCGGAATGTTATATTGAGCAACCTTGATTGGCAATCAGAGCAAGGTGAAAATGAATATATGGATATTCCGGATGCTTACAAAGAAAAGTTAGCAGGTGTTTATCACGACTTCCTTTATGGTCAACAGTTTAATACAGTGATAAAAGAAAAAAATGGTAAGTTCTATGTAGAGTCTCCTTTTTTTGAATTTTTCCGAGGTGATAAGAGCAATGAACTACTTTATACTAAAAAAGGTTATTTTAAAATTGTAGACTATCCGAACTTATTGAAATTTAATCTTGATCAAGAGAATAAGACTGTATCACTGTATCGAGATGAGATATCTGTGCAGATAGATTTAATTGATAATAAAATTCAATGATGCGCGGAACACCACACTACTGGATTTATTACACAAACTCCGGGTAACACCATTTCAATAATCAAGGGGGCAATCACCGGGTTGTTGTTCCGGTTTACAAATTAGTGATCCGGGAGTGATAATTATTAGCGCAGATTACAATTAAGTGTCGATGAACGATGGGCCTAAAGATTTCATGCTTAAGCAGCTTGATGACAAGTTTTTAAAAATGTCTGATTTGAAGTCATTTTATAAGAATTATGGGGATGGTTTGCTTGCTACGGAAAAGGAAACTATCAAAAACAAAATCACCAGTTTAAGAAAGATTTACAGGTCAAAGAAAATTAATGCTGTAAACATTTATGGGGGCACGTTGAGCATAGGCCCAAGACCCGGGATAGGTAAGTTGCAAGAATTATATAAGGATGGTACCGATATAATTGTAACATTGCTGAAGAAGGAAGAAAATGCGGATGATATAAATATTTTTACTACAGATGTGGATATGGATTGGGTATGGTTTCCTTTATCTGCATCAGAGTTGAGTAAAGATGATGACACCATAAATAGCCTCTTGGCAATATATGCGAGACTACTGGGGGAACTTAAGATGGGGAAGAGTATTCATATTCATTGTGCTGCCGGGGTTCACAGAACAGGCTTATTCACAAATGGATTATTGATGTTTTCAGGCTTTGATGGATCGGAAGCCAGACAGCTTATTTACAAAATGAGACCAGTAACAGCTATAGAAAAAGTTGAAAAGCACTGGGCCTGGAGTACTTCAATTGTTCAGGAATACTTATCAAATTTGCCTAACGAAAAAGGGTCAAAGCTGGCCGGAAGGCCCGCAAGCGACCAGGCAACTCCTCCAACCGATTAACCGCATGATTACCGATATGGATAAGGACATCCTGCAGCCAGTCACAGGGGTGGACGGACGCTTGCGTTCATAACTGTTTAGGCCACTGGCACCCACACTAAGTCAGTAAAACCTGGCCGCTACCAATCTTTAAATCACTAGATTTGGGCATTCTGAAGTAAAAGTCAATAAATGCAACTCCGTAAATTCCTTCCCTTCCTGATGCTACCCCTGGCACTATCCTTGAACAGCTGTGCTGGAAAAGCGGTAGAAGCAGAGACCGCTGGCGAGGCGGAGACTGTCGCATCAACTATGACTAAGCACCCCAGCGATGTCCTTCCCTTTATGGATGAATGGAAAATCTTACTTGGTGACGGTACGAACGTCAAAGATCTGGTTGGTTACGCCAAGGAGGATTTCTTCTACGTGCAGGAGGAGGAAGGAATGGATTGGGTGGTGTATAAGACACCCAACTCCGGGATAACTTCCCGGACGTCGAGCAACACCAGAACGGAGCTGGGGCAAAAAGACCACTGGGTGCCGGAGACGGGCGGTAAGCTAACGGGGACGCTTAAGGTGATGCACGTATCTACCAACGGAGATGCGCGGGTAGCGGCTTCCTACTCCGTAGTGGTGGGGCAAATCCACAGCGGGGAGGGGCACGAGAATGAGCCGCTGAAGATCTTCTACAAGAAATTCCCGGGCCACGACAAGGGATCGCTGTTCTGGAACTATGAAATCAACACGGAAGGAGACAACAAGGAGCGCTGGGATTTCTCTACGGCCATTTGGGGCTACGACATGTCAGTGGTCGGCACCGCTCCGGATGCCTATCCGGAAGAACCAGCAGATGGTATTGCCCTTGGCGAAGAGTTCAGCTATGAGGTGAATGTCTACGAAGGGATCATGTATCTTACCTTCAACAGAGAAGGGCAGGAGCCAAAGACCTTCACGAAGAACCTCATCGCTTCTGAATACGTAAACGCTTCCGACATCCCTCAGCAGGTGCTGACGGTGTTTGCCTCAACCGGTCAGGATGGAACGGAGCAGCCCGGTGCTTACACCGGGGAGCTAAACTACTTTAAGCAAGGAGCATATAACCAGACCAACGGGAAGTCTCCGGAGAGCAACATGGTTTGGGGCACCGGCGCAGAGGTCTACGGTGGAGATATCGCTCAGCAGTACGCCAACGGAAGCTATACAGAGGTGTGGTTCCGCGAAGCGACGGTAGGAGCGGGGACGCCGCCAAAGGGAGAGTAGGCAGCCTTTTGTGAGTTTTTGAAGGGGGAGATAAAGTCGGCATCGGGGATGATGCTATTCCCATAACGATGTGTTTACCGTTCTGCACAAAAAGAAAAGTCTACCAGAAAGCCAGCCTTGAAAAACTAAGTTACACCAACTTCACGTCCAGCGCAACGGGCCCTTTGGGGCCTTTCCCTACCTCAAAGGTTACTTTGTCGTGCTCTTTAATCGGGGCAGACAAATTGTCGATGTGGACAAAGTAACTTTCCCCCGAATTTTTCTCTTCAATGAAGCCGTAGCCTTTCTCGGTGTTGAAGAATTTGACCGATCCGGATTTGGTGAACTTGGATTCTGATGCTCCTTCTTCTTTGCGGTAGCTGATATTAATATCGCTAATCGAAGTCTCTTTACTGGGGTCAAAAGTTGGTTTCTCAGCGGTTAGGTTTCCATCTTCCCCTACATACATAAACTCTAGCGGCTTGGTGTTGTCAGCTTTCTTTTGCTGTCTTTTCTCCGCCTTATCTCTTTTCTTTTTCTGCCGTTTCTTTTCGCGTTCTTTTTTATTGAAGCTATCTGCCATTATCAATGTTGGTTTTTATTGGAAAATTCAAACAGTTATAAAGTAAGGCAGGTTGAAATTTGTTGGAAAAATCGCTTAAACTACCATCGGAAACAACTTTTGGACGCCGAAGGTAGGCAATTCCGGAGGAAGTAGGGGGAGGGCGTTTCTTTCTGTGTGTGAATAACAATGGTCCGCTACGATTTCATGCAACTTTGGAAGTATTATCTAAGGCACGCCTGTACGTAGTCTTGAAAATTGACCTGTTTAGGCAAACCCTACACACGCTCAAAATGCGAAACCCCGTGTTTTAACCAGAAAAGTGGCCCATTCCTTCCCGTCTT
>NZ_FOFB01000031.1 GCF_900110645.1 Neolewinella agarilytica | reverse complement strand
GCTTAGCGTCCCGTCGGTCTGCTTCCAGCTAGAAGTAAGATCGTAACTTTTAGGTAGCTAACCACAATTTCCGATCCTGTCACAAACATACAAGCGTCCGGTGAGTATGCGTTAGCCCTGCCCCCGGCCCCTCTCCGAAAAGTCTCGCCTACGGCTCAACGGAGAGGGGTGACCCTTCGTCAAAGACTTATACCAAGTACGATAGATGTTTGGTATAGCTTGGATACGATCTAGCTGAAAAGCAGACAACTCCGTGGACCTCTGTGCCAACCTCTGAGCACCTCTGTGGTTCCCCCCACCCCTCTAACTGCGAAGCAACCCCTCACTCCATCCGAATCCGGAACTCATAAGGCAGCTTAGAAAATGTAGTCCGCGCCCGATACTCCAGTTCCTCCGGCAAAAGCTGGGTTTGAGAGCCGTCCAGTACCTGGCGAATCATCACGGGTAAGACCTGTCCTTCCAGTTTTCCGAAACGAATGGAGATACCGGCCCGGCTGCTGCGAACAATGCCCGACAGGACATGAGCACGGAAATGTTCGGGAAACTGACTGAGGTCCATATTTTCTTAATGTTAAGGCTGTGTTTACCAAAGATAAAGTTTGCGGCGACGATAATCAATACCCACGCAATATTTAGCCAAAAAGTCAGCACCGATAATACCGGCAATGGGAGGATGGCCCGGGCTTTGCAGGTGGCTTAGGTCCATGGTCACGAACTGCAACTGTTCAGCCATTACCGGAAGACGCTCAGGCACAGGCATCTGACAAACCCCCAAGGTCGCCTGACCACCATCCAGGCCCTGAATGTTTATCTCACGATTCGTTTGATCTCCCAGTATAGCGTATTGCGGGTCGATCAGGTTCTTTCCTGCGCCGGTATCCACCACAAAACGTAAATTCTTGCCCCCCATTTTCAGCTCTACTACCGGAAGGTGATCAATGTATGAGAACCGCAGAACGGCTATCGGGGCTTCTCCTTTTTCCAGTGGTTTGCGCTCGGAGTTAAGCAGGCGGAAATTACGGTTAGGGTAATCGATTCGCAGCTCTCCCTTACTGATCAGATCGTAGCCTACATAACCGTCAATGCGTTGGCCCGTGCGACTTTCCATGGAGCGGAGATCCAGCGAAAGTGCCCACCGGCTTCCCATTTCCAGTCCGCCCATCTCGAAAGAGCGGACCCGCTGACTGGCCAGTTCCACTTCTCCACCGGCCCCGAGGCCGGTAGTAGCCGGAGAGGTCTTTTCGGTCTCTCCACGATGATTAAGCAGCAAGCTGGGCGCTCCGGTATCAAGGATGAAGTTGCCCTGCCGGCCATCCACCCGGGCCGGGAAAAAGATCAGGTTGCGAACGAAGTTAAACCCCTGAGCATTGGCCATGAGTGGCGCCGTGGCGGCGGCACTTCCCCCTCTGTTCTCTGCTCTCAAAATGGACACTGCATCCTGCGCCCGCGCCGGGAAGGGAATCAAAATCAGGAGGAGTAGAAATAGAACACTAATCTTCCCGAAGCCAGCCTTGTAAAAACAATGACTTAACATTTGCAACGGTTAGGGGAGTGCTAAGTTAACCAAAAATTTACATTAACTTAACATTGAGCGATTTTTAACAATTTCTTCCCCCAAAATATTTTCTAAGGAAGGCGTCTAAAAAATAGGTCAGCCCGAGAATAGCTTTACCTTTGTATCCCGTAAACGAACCATATGAGCAAGTACATTTTCGTTACGGGTGGGGTGACATCATCCCTCGGCAAAGGCATTATCGCGGCATCGCTCGCTAAACTTTTGCAGGCCCGTGGCCTCTCCGTTACCATTCAGAAATTTGACCCCTATCTCAACGTAGATCCCGGCACGATGAACCCCATCGAGCACGGAGAATGTTACGTTACGGACGATGGAGCAGAGACTGATCTTGACCTCGGTCATTACGAACGCTTTCTGAACACGCCCACCAGCCAGGCTAACAACGTTACTACTGGTCGGATTTACCAAACTGTTCTGGACAACGAGCGCGAGGGTAAATATCTCGGCAAAACCGTGCAGGTCATACCCCACGTTACTGATGAAATCAAGCGCCGGGTCCAATTGCTTGGCCAATCCGGCGACTTCGACATCGTCATCACTGAACTCGGCGGAACCGTAGGCGACATTGAGTCCCTACCCTACGTAGAAACCCTCCGGCAGCTCCGCTGGGAGTTGGGCCGTGATAACTGCATCACGATTCACCTCACGCTGATTCCTTACCTGGCAGCCGCCAAAGAGCTCAAGACCAAGCCAACCCAACACAGCGTCAAAGAGCTGCTGAAAGCCGGTATCCAGCCTGATATTTTGGTGGTGCGGACCGAACATCAGATTGACGACTCCATCCGCCGTAAGCTCGCCCTCTTCTGCAACGTAGAAAAAGCCTGCATCATTGAAGCGATGGATGCCTCCACCATCTACGATGTACCGCTTCTCATGCACAAAGAAGGGCTGGATGCGCAGGTGATCAGCAAACTCCGCATTCAGGACCGGAAGGCTCCGGATTTGAAAAAGTGGAAAGCCTTTCTCGGTCAACTGAAAAACTCTACCGCTGAAGTGACCATTGGTCTGGTCGGCAAATACATCGAATTGCAGGACGCCTATAAGTCTATTTACGAGGCCTTCATTCACGCCGGCGCCGTTAATGAGTGTAAGGTGAAGGTCGTTCCCGTCAGCTCAGAACTCCTGGAAGCCCCGAAGGCAGAACTCGGTAAATTTTTGGATAAATTCGATGGTGTCCTAGTTGCACCCGGCTTCGGTGAGCGGGGTATTGAAGGTAAAATTGCCGCCATCCAATACCTGCGGGAAAAAAAGATTCCTTTCTTTGGCATCTGCCTCGGTATGCAGTGCGCGGTGGTGGAATTCAGCCGTAATGTAGCCGGTATCGAAAAGGCAAGCTCCTCAGAGGTGGAACCTGCTGCAGAACACCCCGTCATTGACCTCATGAGCGAACAAAAGGGCATCACCGCCAAGGGCGGCACCATGCGTTTGGGAGCTTATGCTTGTGAGCTGACCAAGGGATCGCTTGCGGCCAAAGCTTACCGTAGCACCAAAATCAGCGAGCGGCACCGCCATCGCTACGAGTTTAACAACGAGTACCTGGAGCCCCTGAAAAAAGCAGGACTTCAAATCACGGGTATCAACCCCAAAACCGGGCTGGTGGAAGTCATTGAACTTAAAGACCATCCCTACTTCGTTGGCGTACAGTTCCACCCGGAGCTAAAAAGTACCGTGGAAAACCCACACCCGCTCTTTGTCAGCTTTGTAGAAGCTGCGATGAAGGCTAAGGAGGAAGAGAAATAGTCCGGTAGTACTTGCAGTCTGGCAGGCTACCGCATTAGGGAGGTGGCCGGGAGAGTTGGATTTTCAGGATGGGAAACAGGGTTCTCAGGAAGTCATCCTAAGAATCGCACCCGTTTCCCTAAAAATCCAACTCCCCCGGCAATACGTTCAAGCACCC
The DNA here is from genome assembly GCF_900110645.1 of Neolewinella agarilytica. Classification (GTDB taxonomy): domain Bacteria; phylum Bacteroidota; class Bacteroidia; order Chitinophagales; family Saprospiraceae; genus Neolewinella; species Neolewinella agarilytica. The sequence goes on along the minus strand of NZ_FOFB01000031.1, from coordinate 67,337 downwards.
TGCAACTTGTAACCTGCCTCCCACAACCACAAACGCCCCGTCCGCAATGAAGCGAACGGGGCGTTCTGATTGGCTGGGCAGTGAATTACTGCGTTACAGCGTTCGGGTCAGGGTTTACCGTACCGGTCAGGTAGATGAACGTCTGTGCAGGGTTGGTGTTAGCCGTTACCGTTACTTTCTGGTTACGGGCACCTTTCTTGTTCTTAGAGTTGAACTGAACAGTGATCTCGCCGTCTTCGCCTGGAGCGATAGGAGCCGTTGGCTTAGAAGGTACGGTACAACCGCAAGAGCCTTTAGCGTCAGAGATGATCAGTGGCTCAGAACCCGTGTTCGTGAAAGAGAAGGTGTGGCTTACGATTTCGCCTTCAGTAACCGTACCGAAGTCAAAAGTGCCGTTGTCCTTGAAAGCCATGGTGGTTACCGGGCCGGTAGGAACAGCAACAGCTGGCGCTGGCTGAGCAGCGGCTGGGTTAGCAGGAGTTACAGTTTCAACGGTCTGGCGGGCAGCATCACGAACATCGTCGTTAGCGTTCTGGCAGCTGGAAACAGTGATAGCCAGTGCAAGGACGGCTACGAGGGAAAGGAATTGCTTAAACATATGGATAGAAGTTAATCCGTTAATAAATTGCCATCGGAGGGCGTGTCCTCCCTTAGCGATAGCAAAGATCAGTCACGTAACGCAGCATTGCGGCCAATGGCTATTGAATTCTTGTTAACGGATTGTGAATGGAGCTGGTTCGCAACAAGCTGATGAGACTTTGGGGCGCTACCGCAGGTGCATAGCAAGCCTTATTAAAGCAGAGAAAGGTACAAGGAAGTGCCTCCTTCTCTGAACCTTATTAACGGTTTCTGCCTTCCTTAACCATAATCCGTCAAGCGATCCTTATTCTAAGACTGCCTGACTACTCGACTCTTTGACTACTTGACTCTCTAACTCACTATGCCCAACGATTACGACGTTATCATTATCGGCTCCGGCGCCGGCGGCGGCACCATGGCTTACTCCCTGGCGGATACCGGAAAGAAAATTCTCCTGCTGGAGCAAGGCACCTTCCTTCCCCGTGAAAAGCGCAACTGGGATCCCCATTTCATCTTCGGCGAAGATGGTTATAAGGCTAAGGTCGAATGGCTGGGCCCGGATGGTGGTCAGGAAAAAGTACACCCCATCGTTTATCACCGCGTTGGTGGCAACACCAAAATGTATGGTGCGCTGTTGCACCGGCAGCGGCCCGAGGATTTTACCGAAATGAAGCACAAAGGCGGCATCAGCCCGGGCTGGTGCGTCGGCTACGACGAGTTCGAGCCTTATTACATGATGGCCGAGCACCTGATGAAAATTCACGGTAACCGTGGCGAAGACCCCACCGAAGGCCCCGCCAGCGGCCCTTTCCCCTTCAAGGCATTCCCGCACGAAGGCCGAATCGCCGAAGTAGTTGAACAACTCAAAGACCTTGGCCTCCACCCCCACCACTCCAACCTGGCCCTTAACCGCGACATCGACGAGCCCTGGAAGCGCCCCTGTATTGCCTGCAATACCTGCGACCCCTTCCCCTGTATGCTCCACGCTAAGTCGGATGCAGAGACCGCCATGGTCCGCCCCGCCCTCAAGCATAAGAATGTAAGCCTGTGGACGAACACCCGCATCGATCAGCTCATCGAAGAGGGTGGTAAGATTACCCGCCTGGAGGGTGAGCGTGACGGCGAGAAGATCAGCCTCTCCGCTGATCTCATCATCGTCTCCTGCGGTGCGATCAATACCGCCGCGCTTTTGCTCAAGTCCCGGGTAGCCAACAGCTCTGACCAGGTCGGCCGTAACTTCACCAAGCACAACCAGAGTGGAATCTCGGCCATCGATCCCCGTAACCCCAACGACGTTGTTTTCCAGAAGACACTAGGTTGCCACGATTTCTACCACGGCAGCCCGGAGCATCCTTACCCACTGGGCACCATCCAACTCACCGGTAAAGCGCACTGGACACGCATCATGGGCGACTACGGCCACCTGAACATGGACGAAACCCGCGCCCGCTTTGTACAGAAGTACGCTGTCGATTTCTGGTTCACCAGCGAAGATCTCCCCGACCCCCGAAACCGCATCGAGTGGACCGGCAAACAGATCAAGTTCAATTATCGCCCGAATAACCGGGAAAGCCACTTTGAATTCCTCGATTACTTCCAGCAGAACTATCTGGAAAAAATGGGCTTCACCGAATTCCTTCGTTCCACCAAAGAACTGGAGTTCACCTGGCACCAGGCGGGCACCGCTCAGTTTGGCACCGACCCCAAGACGTCTGTTCTCGACCCCAACTGTAAGGCCTGGGACCTCGATAACCTCTACGTCGTAGACGCCAGCTTCCAACCCTCTCAGGGAGCGACTAACCCAACCCTGACCATCATCGCTAATGCCATCCGCGTAGCTGACCACATCCGTAAAGATTGGTTCGGCGAAGGCAAAAGCCTTTCCACGGACGACTATCCCCTCTCCGACGGCTACATGGCGGATAATGCAGGGGCTAATCTTAGCGTCAATAGCTACTCCTCCAATGATGATGACTCCTGGGGAGCTTAAAAGCCGGAGGGCTTTTTTAAGACGCTGCGCTTGTAGACGTAAAGGGAGCGCAGCGTCTTAAGCAAAGCGCGCTTTGCGCTATCTCCCTCCCGTCTTCATACCACTCCGTCCGATCCGGTGCCAGTTGACACCGTTAAAGAGGTTACCCTCTTTGATGGAGAACCAGACGAAGAGCGGCTTACCGAGAATATGATCTTCCGGTACAAAGCCCCAAATGCGGCTGTCTTCTGAGTTGTGGCGGTTATCGCCCATCATCCAGAAGTAGTCTTGCTTAAAGGTATATTCAGTGATTTCTTTACCATCGAGATAGAATTTCTTATTCCTCATCTCGTAGCTGGGGTTTTCTTCGTAGACCTTGATGTCGCGCCAGTAGAGCGCGTGCGTGCGCTCATCCAGTTTGATGGTCATACCCTTCGCCGGAATTTTAACCGGACCGTAGTTGTCTACCGTCATGTTCCCGAAGTAACGGGCATCATGGGGATAGAGGCGTACTCCGCCGCCGTCAGATTGGTCCTTGGGCGTAATGGTCATTTCCGGGAGCTCCGCTTTCAGTTGTCCGATCTGTCGCTGATTAAGGAACATCACGAACTCACCTTGCTGGGTACGGCCGTAGTCTTCGGAGCTGATGCCCCAGTCAGACCACTCTTCTTTAATTTCGGTAGGGCCGGGATTAAGCACGTAGAGGTATTGCACATTATCCGGATCCTCAACGGCTTCACCGTTGATGAACACCTGCCGGTCTTTGATTTCCAGTACTTCGCCGGGCAGTCCGATAGCCCGCTTCACGTAGTGATCACGCTTATCGCGTGGGCGGGTGACAACGTCGATACCCTTAGGGTTAAAACCGCCGTAGCGCACATCGTGCGGGTAGTAATTATGCCCGGGGGTGATATAAACTGAGTCTCCAGCTGGCACATTGAAAACGACCGGATCAAAACGGTCAATGGGCTCAATAGCCGGCAAACGCCGGTAAGGCAGTTGTGCACCGTCGATGTAGCTCTCACCTCCCACCAGCGGTGCGCGGTTGTGCGCTAACGGAATCATCAGCAGTGTCTCGGGCAATCTAAGCCCATAGTGGACCTTAGACACGAAGAGGAAGTCTCCTACATTCAAATTACCCTCCATTGACGGCGTAGGAATAATGTAAGACTCAATGAGCAGCAGGCGAATCATCGCTGCGGCGAAAACAGCAAAGATGGCTGCCTCGGCCCAGTCACGGTAGAATGGTTTCTCGAACTGAGGATAGGCGGCGTGGACCTTATTGACTTCCCGCTTCTGACCGGTTTTTTCTGCAGCAACGAGCTCCTGCCGGTATTTACGCTCCACGTCAAGGATGGGGCCTTCATACTTAACCTCTTCTTTGCCGCTAAGCCAGCCAAAGTATCCCCAGGAGGCAATGACAGACAGAACGTGTTCGCCAAAGCCGAAGCGACCAAAAGAGCGCGCCAGATCAACCATCAGGGCCGCGAAGATGAAAACGTTGAAGTAGGGAATAAGCAGTAAGAGTGCATGCCAGGGCTTACGCCCCACCAGTTCTGCTACTACGGCCATATTGTATCCGGGAATCAGCCCGGCGCTGGCCGGCTTTCCCGCTTTAGGAAAAAGACGGTAAAGAGCAAAGCTTAAGGCGATGTAGCCGAGAAGAAGTACCCAGGTTAACCAAGTCATAGTTTTGGAGTAAAGTAGTCAAGTAGTCAAACAGTCAGGGAGTCAAGCAGTCAGACAGTGCTGTTATATGGCTGCTCTTCCTGTCTGACCGCGAAGGTAATACTTCTGCGGTAGCGGGAAAGTCCGTCAAAGATCAAATGTGCTTAGTCCTCGACGAATCCTTCCAGGTAAAGCTTGTGCCCTCCACGATGGCCGTGGAAGAAAACTTTGACGTTCTTCCGGAAATAACCGACGTTCATCGCGTCATAGGTGACGTTGATCGATCCTGTGTCTCCGGGCATCACGGGTGCCCCGGCCCAATCGGTAGCCGTGCAACCGCAGCCAGCTCTGACGTTATCGACCACCAATGGAGTATCCGTAAGGTTACGAAACCGAAATTCAACTGAATAATCTTCGTTGCGCACGATGTCACCTACATCAAGGGTGGTCTCTCCAATCCACTCTACGGGAGATTCAGGCGGGAGGGCCAGGAAGACAAAACTAAGCAGGGCAGTTAGTACGTAGTTCATGCGAGGGGGGGGGATTGTAGACGGTAGAATTGTAGATGGTAGAGTTGTAGATGGTAGAGTTGTAGACGGTAGAGTTGTAGATGGTAGAGTTGTAGATGGTAGAATTGTAGACGGTAGAATTGTAGACGGTAGAATTGTAGACGGTAGAACGGCCGGCCAGCTACTAAACGTCGGCCATCCGGCTCTATTTTGTTAAGAAAAACCTATACTTGATATTCCACATATCTGAAAAGCAGACTTATATCATTCTACTTACAAAACAACTCGATTAATATGAAAAAGCTATTTTTTGTTCTTGCTCTCTTTTTTGCCGGCACAACGGCTGCCTTTAGCCAGGTTGTCGTTGATGGTGTCAACATCAACAATCTGGAGCAGGTAAGCATGGTCCGGATGATTGCTCAGGAGCGTTTCTTATCCAGCCGGGTTACTATTTTCATTGATTACGGACAGAGTGTCCAGGGCGGTAGCCGCCAGCGCATGGAAGTGATCAACCCACAGGATGGTAAGCGAATGAAGTTCAACTCCGTCATGCATGCGGTCAACTTCCTTATCTCTAACGGATGGGAATACGTTGAAGCCATGGTACTTCCCAGCGAAGGCAACGCCAGCACTACCGGCGGCAGCACGCAGTACTTATTCGTGCGGGAGGTCCAGTAAAGGAGCGGGCAAACCGCTTAGATCACAGCGATCGGCGAACAGTATTCAGGCAAAAGGGCGCTGAATACTGGTCGCTGATCGCTTTTTTTATGGCATAAAGCGGCAAGTCTGTTTTTTGCGCGGCCGCAGGTGCAGTGGGAAGACTATATAAGGCAAGGAAGAGAGTGCCTTTTCTTTGCTCCTTTACCCTTAGCCTTGCACCCGCGACCGCGCCCCCTTACTTCCACAGCACACCCGCCGGTATCACTAAGGCATCCGGGGCCCCTCTGTCCAAAGCCCGCCAGCGGTAGTATCGGACACCACCTCATCAACGCAATAAGACCACCCCTCCTTTGAATTCCTGGAATTCACCACCAACGTCAACGTACTGGACATCCCAGAGGTAGCCACCACCGGGGCTGGCTCTTCCCTTAAAACTACCATCCCACCCGGTTTTAGGCTCATCCGTGGTAAAGACCAATTCCCCCCAGCGGGTCCAGACCCGCAAGCGATATTCCGTGGCACCAATCAAGATGCCTTCCGGCAGGAAGAAGTCATTGAGCCCGTCTCCGTTTGGCGTGAAGGCATTGGGCATAAAGAAAGTATTGACCAGCTTCAGGCGTAATTCTTTAGTAATGGTATCCACACAGCCACTGGGGTGGGTTACGAACTGAGTAATAAAGATTGAAGAGGAATCCCGCAGAGTATAATCAAAATCAGGCGCCGGAGTAGTAAAAAGCTGATCTCCCGTACGACTATTAATGACGTAGCGCTGGCGGTTAGCGTCGACACTGAGATCAAACACCCGAAAATCGGGCATGAGATTAGTAGGCTCAGCGGGCGTCCAGTCAAAGTCTGCCATTGGCGCGCTACGAACATCCACCAGATTCTGGAAGATCGTATCCACAAAACACCCCGTTGGGCTGGTGATGCCCAGATAAACATCGTACACCCCCTCGTTTTCATAAACATGAGTGGGGCTCGCTACGTCAGCCATTCCTCCGTCGCCGAAGTCCCATTCAAAAATATAGTCATCGTTGATCGGTCGGCTCAGGTTAATGAATTCCTTCGTGAAGGGAATGCAGCCAAAGCCTTCGTCGGGCTCAATCAGAATCGTTCGGGGGCTGGGAAAATAGGTAACGGGAATCATCGTATCAGCCGAACATTCGTTGTTATCCGTAATGGTTAAAGACACCGGGAACTCTCCCGGCACCTGATACCGGTGCCTCGGGTTTTGTCGGGCATCCAGAGCGCTGCCATCCACGAAGTCCCATTCCCAATTTACGATGGTATTGGCTCCGGCCGTGGTAGACAGGTCGACAAAGTCAATGGGTTCATCATCACAACCGGGTTGGGTAAATTCGAAATCAGCTGTCGCCTCCGGGAAGACGCCGAGGAAAAACTCTGCCGTATCAATACAGTTTTCAGCCGAGGAGCCTTCGTTTAAGATCATCAGCCCGGGATACACCCCAACGGTGGAGATGTTAGTGGTAAAGTCCCGGCTTCCACCAGAAATTTCCCCATCAGGTCCGTCCAGTATCCAGGAGTATTTATCGATGAAAACCTCATTCGTACTTTCGTTAATGATGGTATTCTGCCCCGGTCCGCACTGACGGATAAAAAAGCGCCCCTGATCGTCTAGTTCCGTTTCCAGCAAATCAGCGTCCACCTGGTTACCACAAAGGTTAACGGAGAGTTGGTACTCCCGCTTGGTTTCACTGAGCAGGACCGGAATAGAATCTCTTGACCATTCTTCTACGCATACCGCAAGGGCCATCACGCCTCTTAAAATAGGTACGCCTTCCAGCAGTCCGGTATTGGGGTCAATGGACAGCTCACTGCCTACACCAAGCTGGTCAACAGCGTTGAACTGAGGTCCACGAAAGGTTACGGGGGTGTAGGGGAAAGGAGACTCTCGTTCCGGAACAATATCATCAAAAGTAGTCTCCGTATTGTTAATGCCTCCGAGCCCATCCAGACCACCGCCAACTACCGGACTGCAAATCTTGTATACCAGGCTATCTCCGTCTGCCTCGGTAGCCCCCATATCAATTTGAAACTCTGAGTTAACACACAAAGCGATTGGAGGATCGATATTGAATTTAGGACTATCATTACACTGCCGCTGGGCCTCGGGAGTGATTCGAATGAAGTAAGTGGTTCCGATAGCATCCGGACTGACAAGATTAGTAATTCCTCCGCCGCCGGGCGTGGTGTCCCCGTTCCTACAACAACGTTGATAGGTTAAAGTATACGCTTCATCGGATACCGGCAACTCGAGTGTAAATTCATAAATACCAATTTGCTGACAGGTGGGCTCCGTAATTACCAGACAGGGGTTGCCCAGGTTCTCCGGTACCGCTTCAAATCGATCTAAGAAAATGTCAAATGTAGGATCGAAATATTGATCGCCCACGTAAATACTAATGTTCCCCTCCGAACTGGAAAAGTTATCGGGAGGTGGCCCAAAACCACCAGGGACACCATCAAACCAGGCACCGTCCCCGAGGCAATCCCGGTACATATTAATGCGAACATCATACACTTTGACGTTCGTGGAAGGGTCGTCATTTAGAAAACCCCGGCAGGAATAGGTGAATTCACCGCCAACGATATGACCGGCGTAAAGTTCTCCAAATGAGAAAATTAACAGAATCAGACCGTAAAAAAGGGCTTTGGTATTTTTTTTAGGGATGCGCACTATTAAAATTTTATGGAAGGTACAATCTGAACGGGAAAATACAGTTTCCTAGTCTGAATCCTGTGTTCTGATTCTGTGGAAATTCAAAATGTCGTTCATCTGTCTTCCACAGCTTAGGAATCGAGGATTGCTTAGTCCTGAAAACTGAAACCTTATGTCTGTTTATCCGGCGGTGGGAATAACCCTCCCGCAGACGGGTATCCAGGCCGAATTCTCACGATGTATAAGAAACCCGCCCGTCCCCGAATTGGTACGGAGCCCTTTTTCCAAACAAGCATGATATTAAGGACTAACCCGTTACCCGAGATGCACCATCCGTTGCCGCCGCTCGGCTCCCGTGCACTATCCACTTTACACCAAGGTGGGCTGGTGCTATTACCTACTGCTAACTTGTGGCGCCTGGTAGCGCACATCCACCAGCCAGCTGCGGTGGACCGATTACTGAGTGCTTGCCCCGCAAGCCCCCACAACCGCCCGGAGTTGATCTTCTCTGACGCTGACACCCTGAAACAGTGGTGCCCGGAAATTCCCCCTCGTCTGGACATTCTACTGGAGTACCACAAAAGGCCGGTCACGCTGCTCGTTCCGGCGGGCAAAAAAGTTCCCCTGCGGATGATTGACCACAACGGAGAAGTAGCCGTACGACTTGCCCACGACAGCTTCTGCTACCGGCTGTGTGAAGACCTCGAAGCCCCATTGGTCAGTTGCTGTGCCATGGGCCCCGGCGCCTTGGAGCTGCCCGTACGTTTTGGCAAAATCCGTTCCGACGTCTTACGGGCCAGCAGCTACACCGTGGCCAGAAGGCAGCGGGAAGACATTGGCACCCAGCTCTGCGTTACCGCCCGATTAAACGGGGAGGGAGAAATTGAGTTTCCGAAGTAGTTTAGTAAGGCGAATCAAGAGCTAAGTGGTTCCTGATTCGCCATACCAACTAACCTCAGGGCTAACGCATACTCACCGTACGCTCAAAGGAACTCAGCAATTTCGCCTCTGGCTCCATGGCTGAGCACACTTCGAGGTCCTAGACTGCCAATTTAGGACCTCGAAGTGTGCATTTTCCGTAGCGGAGCGAAGGATAAAATGTTCCTTTCCCTTCGGGGCTGCTTCGCGGTGAGGGTCCGGCTTCGAGTATGCGTTAGCCCTGCCAACCAACCTACTCCTGTAAATAGAGCGCCGCCGGTCCGTTATTATTAGCAATGACCCAGGCTGTTTTGCCATCAGCTAATTGTACGGGCAACAGATTTCTGGCGTCCAGGCTCGCCCAGAAGCCGTGGTCAATGTTGGCGGGGCTGAGCCAGCCACCCTGGCCGTCGTTCAGCAATAGTGTACCGTTGCCGGCATCCATACGACCGGTTTCCACCTGGGTGCCGTAGTCATTACCGACCAGCAACAGATCCATTAACCCATCTTTGTTGAAATCGGCTGATTGGATAGCCTGTGCTGGAGAGAATTGTGCCGCAACGGGCAGCCCTTCCCGTAGCCACTTTCCGTCCACGAGCTGGAATACGGAGGTGGCCATAGTCTCCAGCCGGTACTGTGGGGTCTTGGCAATTACGTCGGCTCCGAAGAGTTCATTGACATCCGCGCGGGCGTAGGCCCGGGCCCGGAGGAATTTTTTCCGCAGGCCGGGCAACTGCTTGATCATTTGAGCCTTCGTGGCCAGCGGGACCATTCGTCCGGATTTATCCATCATCGTAACGATGGGGTCAATGGCTCCGTTATCGTCAAAGTCTCCGGCGTAAAGAATCACGGGGCGGTCTGCCGTTGGCTTAAAACGGCTGTTAAGACCTTCGTTGCCCGCAACGATCTCGGCCTGGCCATCACCGTCCAGGTCTTTGATGAGCAGGCTATGCCAGCTTCCGCTGCTTTGCCGTGGCGTGTTGGCAGCAGGGCGAAAAACGCCGTCCTGACTGCTGTAAACAGTTACGGGCATCCACTCTCCGGCGATGACGATTTCAGCTCGATCATCTCCATCCAGGTCTCCGGTGGCGATGGCGGTCACCATCCCGGCATTCGTCAGGTCAGGGAAAGCCGTCGCCGTAACGTCAGTAAAAGTACCTCCATTATTCTCCAGCAGGTAGGATTGTGGAGACTCCGGGTATCGCCCGGGGACGGTACGCCCGCCAACCACCAGATCCAGGTCTCCGTCGGCATCATAATCAATTGCTGCCACACTACCGGTACTGGAGAGTAAGGCGGGGAGGCTCTTCTGGCTGTATTCGAGCTGACCATTGACGTTGAGGTAGAGGCGGTCCAGGTAGTAGGCGGACTGATCCGGCGGGGCGTTGCCGCCGCTGGCGACATACAGGTCCTCGTCTCCATCGCCGTCAGCGTCAAAGAAGAGGGCAGCTACATCCTCCAGGTTCGCATGCTTGGCGGGAAAAGGATTGGTCATCTCCTGAAAGGCACCGTTGCTTCGCTGGGTAAAGAAAGCGGCAGGTTTACCCAGTGCACCGCCGAAGAAGAGATCCTCAAGGCCGTCACCGTTGATATCGCCAGCCGCCAGAGCGGGCCCTTCCCGGGAGAGCATTCTTGGCTGCAAAAACTGCCGGTTGAAATCGTCAAAAGCATTTTCTTCGTGCAGAAATTTAAGGCCCCGCTGATCAGCCGGGTAAGAGAAATACTTTGCACCTGCGTCCGCGCCCGCCAATGCCTGCCTACCCGCATCACTGTACTTAATTGTTAGTCGTTGATTGCCAGGCACCTTATTTAACACCTGTGTCTTACCGTCCGGCCAGCGTACCTCTAAGCGATCCACTACGTCCGCATTCCCCAGGCCAAAATGTAAGATTGGCTCTACCGCCCCCAGGAATCCCCGGACGGGATAAAGCTCCCGTACGAGTTGATGCCCTGCCGCTACGACCCGAACACTAAGCCCAATTCCAGCAGGATTGTCAGCCGGGCCTTCCGCCAACACTTCCAGCCAATTTCCAGATTGTGCCGTCTCTACCCCTTGGTTACGGTATACGAACGGCGGCCGCTCGTGGTTCCCGACGATCAGGTCAAGATCACCATCCTGATCAAGGTCAGCGTATACGGCACTGCTGGAAAAAGAAGCTTCATCGAGCTGCCATTTGGTCGTTACTTCGCTGAAATCCAGGTCTCCGTTATTACGGTACATGTAATTGGGTAATGGCTTGCTGGGGATCAGCTCCAGGTATTCCTTATAAGTTTTGAATCTCTTTGGATTGATTCCCCCGGTGGCTTCCAGTGAGTCCGTAGTAAAAGAAATGAAATCCAGGTCTCCTACATCGTATCGAAATCCGTTGGAAACGAAAAGGTCCACGTTCTGATCGTTATCATAATCAGCTAACAGCGGGGCCCAGCTCCAATCTGTTGCCGCAATGCCCGTCAGCTCTCCCACATCAGAGAATCCATAGCCTTTACCGTTGTTGAGCTGCAATTGGTTTCTCATAAACTGATGGCCATAGCCGATACGGGTTAAGGTATTGTAGCGATCAGCCCGCATGCCGTTCTCCAAACTTTTTTGGCGTACGGGGTCCTCGGCCAGCATATCCAGCGTAAGCACATCCGCCAGACCATCGTTATTCACGTCAGCAATATCCGTTCCCATTGAGCTGTGGCTGGTATGGCGGAAGTAGCTGGAAGCTTCATCCCGAAAGGTACCATCCCCCTGATTGATGTACAGGTTATCGGGCTCAATGTAGTCGTTGGCAACGTAGATATCCGGTCGGCCATCCGCATTAAAATCATGGATGGCTGCGCTGAGACCGAAGCTGCGGTTATTGATGCCAGCGGCCAGGCTAACGTCCGTAAACTTTCCACCATCATTGCGGAACAACTGATCTGATTCGAAGTCTTCCTTAGGGCCCATGACTCTGGAAAGGCTACCGTCGGGATTCTGCGTTGCCCGAATGGTGTTCACGGAGGCAAAGTCTAAAGGGGCGTTGAGTTGGTAGCAATCCAGGTCTCCGTCGCCATCGTAGTCAAAGAAGGTGGCCTGGATCGCTGGCCGGTCGCTGTTCAGCCCGTAGGCTTCCGCCTTTTCGGTGAAAGTGCCATTTTTTTGGTTGATGAACAGCAGGTTACGGCGGCCCGCACGCCCTTCGGGGCTATTATCAATTCCCGTTCGGGAAAGATAGACGTCGGGATATCCGTCCGCATTAATATCCACGATGCTTACGCCATTCGTAAAACCTCCGGGGGCTTCAATGCCTGCACTACTACTGACGTCTTCGAAGGTCCAGTCTCCCTGGTTTCGGTATAACTTATTGGCTCCCTGATTACTGACAAAAAACAAATCTGGCAGTCCGTCCTGATCAAAGTCGATCACTCCTACGCCGGCTCCGTTGAAGATATAAGCGTAGGTGGTGTAATTGAAGGAGAAATCGTTTGTGATTTCATTGACAAACTCGATTCCCGTTGCTGAGGGGTCGGTCAATTCAAATAGCTTATCCGCAGCCCTTGCATCACCGGCCGTTTTGCCCTTGCCGGTCATTGGGTCATCCTGTCCACATGAAGTGAGTAATAAAAATAAGAAACAGGCTAAAACGCGAAAATGGCTCATGAAGGTTCAAACATTGGTGGTGGCCGCAAATATCGTAAAGATCAGGCGGCAATTCTTCCCTACCAGCGTTTGCCCATTTGCACATTGATGAAAAGGCTGAGAAATAGCGGGCTGTTGGAGACACCGGGTGTCAGATCGCTCTCAATAAGAAGATCAGTATTACCGAGGAAGAAGTCTGCCATAAGGCCTACTTCCAATGATTTGGCCAGCTCATCGTAAGCACCAAAGCCAAAGTGTGCCGCAGCTTTGGCATGAATACCGGGGCGTAGTCTTATTTCGTCCAGACCAACGGACCAGGCGGAGGCGCCAAAGATTCGGTCCTGGTTAAGAAACTCTGCGGTGTTTTCTCCCGTATGCCGGATGTCGATGATGACGCCGGGGCTACCGGGCTCTCCGGCATCGATTTCCAGGTAATAAGGTTTAAGCAGGCCCAGCGTTGGGCCAAATTCGTAGGAGTAGCCAATGGCCACCCCACGCTGCCGGGCTTTTTCGCTTAAATAGGTGCGTTGACCGAAGCCAAGCCGTAAGGCATAGAGCTGATTTTCCTTGGCGAAAGTATAGGCGCGGCTGACGCGATTCGTCAGTAGGTTAATGCGATCGGGGTTCTCTTTCCGCTCCCGGGAGTGGCGGATACTGCCGAAGGTCGCCGACCAATATTTCATCTTATCGAAGCTGACCAACTTACCAGACCGGACCCCCAGAAAGATATTTCGGGGAGTCGAGATAGCGAAGCTGAAGTTCATCTCATTATCGTAAATGATACCCTTTCCGGTAGCTCCGTAAATATTTTGATTCCCCGGCAAGCGCTGTTGGGCCTCAACGGATTGAGACAGAATAACAGCAACGCAAAGGACAAGAAGAGATCTTAACATAGGAACAATATAGGATAATTAGGATTTAGACAGTAAAAACAGGCCTTTTGTTGTACGGGCAGCGATTATGAAGGCGCTATTATTCTCCTGTGTTTATTTCCCGACATACGTCAGGCTTAGGGTGTTCCGCCAGTGTTTATTATGATTCCGGAGGAATCGAGACCGTAAATCGGTGATTCCTCCGGAATCAATGGCAGAACACCCCAAGTAAGACGAATAGCTAATGGTCTGATTCCCACATCCTTTTTGACGGAGATCCGATACTCTGACAAGCCCGGGCTGGTGGCCTTCGGAAAGATAAGGCGCGGCCGCAGGTGCAAGGGAATGTTTCAACGAGCAGGGTAAACACCTGATCAGCTCTCTTTTGCAACTCAATAACATGCCCTTACCTTAGACCCAATGAAATACCTATTGCTAACGATTGGCACCCGGGGTGATGCGGAACCCTTCCTCGCCATTGGGGACCTGCTGCAAAAAGCAGGTCATGAGGTAATTATTGCACTGCCAGAGCAGCTTTGTCCGCTGGCGGAAGATACCGGCCTGCGTTTCGAAGCCCTCGACCGGCGATTTCTGGAACTCCTCGAAGGAGAAACCGCCAGAAATTTTATGGGCCAAAAAGGTAGCGCCTTCAGCAGAGCCATACAGCTCCTCAGATTGTCCCGGCAGTCCATGTCCGTGCAGGACAATATGATTCTTGAGCAACGGAATCTGCTGCTCAGGCATACGCCCGACCGGGTCGTTTATCACCCCAAATGCTTAGTGGCTCGTGCCTGGGGCATTGCTAATGAAGGACAGAGCATTGGCATCAGCCCCATTCCCAACTGGTTGCATCCCGTTCGGGAATACCCCCATATCGCCGTCTCCCGAAACCTGGGCACCCGTGGCAACTTGCTTAGCTATCGATTCATCAATTGGATGACTGCCTTTATGTCTGCCCGGTACGTGAAACCCTTCCGGCAGGACTTCCCGGGAACGTCTTTAAACCGACGGGCCATTACCCACTATATGCAGCAACAGGAGCGTATGCTCTACCTCATTTCCCCCAGCCTCTTCCCCCGGCCGGATTATTGGCCGGAACAAGCCAAAGTATTAGGTTATTTCGAACGCCCTAAAACGAATAGCTGGCAGCCGGCTTCGGAGCTTATTCAGTTTGTGGACCGCTTCCGGGCGGAAAACATCACCTTCATCACCTTTGGCAGCATGATAAACGCCCGCCCTGAAGTCACCACCGACAACATCATTAAGGTGCTTAGCCGGCTGGGGATTCCGGCAATCATAAACACCTCCTCTGGCGGACTACTGAAACGAGAAGGGGTAGCTGACCATATCCACTTCGTCAGCAACATCCCTTACGAATGGATTTTTCCCAAAGTCCACAGTGCCGTTCACCACGGCGGTTCCGGAACAACGCATACTGCTACCAAACACGGTTGTCCCAGTCTGGTCATCCCTCATATTGTCGATCAGTTTTTCTGGAATGAGCGGGTGGCAGATTTGGGCCTTGGGCCCAAAGGGGTCAAAATCAAACACCTGAGCGAAGAGCGATTCGAACGGTTACTGCTTGAACTGAGAAGCAATGAAGATTACCGCATCAGGGCAGTATCCTTTCAGGAAAAGATGATTGCTGAAGGAAAGACGGAATTGCTCCTTGAAGAACTGAGTCGCTGATTCGGGTGGTTCACTGCTGTTAAAGAAGCCTTTGCCTGCACCTGCGGGTGCGCCCCGAAAACATTCTCTCTGCACGTCTGCCCTGGTAATTGCGTAAAAAAAGCCCCGTTACAGGATTGTAACGAGGCTCGAATCATAGTGTCTCAAATAAAATAAATCTCTACTTAGAAGCGCCCGAGGTCCATCACTTTAGCCCAGGTAGCCACAAAGTCCTTCACGAAGCGGTCCTGCCCGTCGGCACATCCATACACTTCAGCGATGGCCCGCAGTTCAGTGTTGGAGCCGAAGATCAGATCAGCCCGGGTTCCGGTCATCTTTACTTCGCCCGTAGCCCGGTCGCGGCCTTCGAAAATGTATTCCGTTTCATCCTTAGCGGCCCACTTGGTGCGCAGGTCGAGCAGGTTGACGAAGAAATCGTTGGTCAGGGCTCCGGGGCGATCCGTAAATACGCCGTGGTTAGATCCATCGTAGTTAGTGCCCAGAACCCGCAGGCCACCAACCATTGCGGTCATTTCAGGCGCGGTGAGGGTCAGGAGATTAGCCCGGTCGAGTAGGAGCTCTTCGGTGTAGCTTGGCTTCGTATTGCCGATGTAATTCCGGAAACCATCCGTGCGGGGCTGCAGGGCGGCGAAAGACTCTACGTCTGTCTGCTCATCCGTTGCATCCGTGCGGCCAGGCGTAAAGGGAACGCTAACATCATAGCCCGCGTTCTTTGCTGCCTTTTCAACGCCAGCGTTACCAGCGAGAACGATCATGTCAGCGATGGAGATTTTCTTATCGCCAGACTGAGCATCATTGAACTCTTGACGAACACCTTCCAGCGTATCCAGTACGGTAGCGAGTTCAGCGGGTTTATTCACCTCCCAATCCTTCTGAGGAGCCAGGCGAATACGGGCGCCGTTAGCACCACCACGCTTGTCGGAATCCCGGTAAGTAGAGGCGGAAGCCCAGGCAGTAGATACCAGCTGAGAAACCGTCAGGCCGGAAGCCAGAATGCGACGCTTGAGCTCAGTTGCGTCAGCGTCATTGATCAGTTCATGATCAACGGCCGGAACGGGGTCTTGCCAGATCAGAACTTCGGCGGGAACTTCTTTGCCGAGGTAACGCTCACGGGGCCCCATGTCACGGTGCGTCAGTTTGAACCAGGCACGGGCGAAAGCATCTTTGAAGGCTTCATGGTCTTTGTGGAAGCGCTCGGAAATTTCACGGTAGATCGGGTCAACGCGAAGTGCCAGATCAGAGGTGAGCATTACGGGATGAGTGGTTTTGCTCGGGTCATGAGCATGGGGAACGGTACCTTCTCCTCCACCGTTAACGGGCCGCCACTGGTGGGCTCCCGCAGGGCTTTTGAAGAGCTCCCACTCGTAGCCAAAGAGGTGATCAAAGTAATCACCGGACCACTTTGCGGGGGTTGTCGTCCAGGTACCTTCCAGGCCAGAGGTAATGGTATCGGCACCATTACCCGTTCCGTAGGAGTTGAGCCAGCCCTGGCTTTGCGCCTCGATGGGTGCACCGGCAGGTTCAGCAGCAACGTACTTTGAGGGGTCAGCCGCACCGTGCGTTTTACCAAAAGTGTGACCACCTGCAATCAGTGCAACGGTTTCCTCGTCGTTCATAGCCATGCGGCCGAAAGTCTCGCGGATGTCATTAGCAGACAGTTGTGGGTCAGGGTTTCCGTTTGGTCCTTCGGGGTTGACGTAGATAAGGCCCATCTGTACAGCGGCAAGCGGGTTTTCCAACTTGCGGTCTTCAGAGTAGCGAACATCGTCGAGCCATTCTGTCTCGGAGCCCCAGTAAATTTCTTCTTCGGGTTCCCATACGTCTTCACGTCCGCCGGCGAAGCCAAAGGTTTTAAAGTCCATTGTTTCCAGCGCTACATTACCGGCAAGGATCATCAGGTCAGCCCAGGAAATTTTGCGGCCATACTTCTGCTTGATCGGCCAGAGTAAGAGGCGTGCTTTATCCAGGTTACCATTATCCGGCCAGCTGTTGAGCGGAGCAAAACGCTGGGTGCCAGAGCCGGCACCACCACGGCCGTCAGCAATCCGGTAAGTGCCGGCACTATGCCAGGCCATACGAATCATAAAAGGACCATAGTGACCAAAGTCAGCGGGCCACCATTCCTGAGAGTCCGTCATCAGATCAGCCAGATCTTTCTTTACAGCGTCCAGATCAAGGCTCTTGAATGCTTCAGCGTAGTCAAAGTCTTCGCCCATCGGGTTAGACAGGCTGGAGTGCTGACGAAGAATGCTGACCTTGAGTGCATTAGGCCACCAATCTTTGTTAGAGGTACCCGCCGCAGCGCTTTTCTGTTGTTCAATGCCTCCCAGAAAAGGGCATTTGCTGGAATCGTTGATGTCAAAAACATCACTGTTGCCATTTTTCATGTGATCCATGATAGTATCGTTTAATTTTTTTGAGTTGGTGAGGAAGTGCTGTTCCCCGATTACCCTACAAAATTAAGGCACTTATGCCGATTGTAGAAATTGATTAAATTCTTTATTGATAGATATTAACTATCAGTCAATTCTACTACTTTTGCGCTGATCAAGTGCTGCTATCCTTATGTCTATCCAACAATTAAAGTACCTCATTGCCCTCGATGATCACCGCCATTTCGGGCTGGCGGCCAAGAGTTGTTATGTGGCTCAACCTACCCTGACCACCCAGTTCAAAAAACTGGAAGAAGAGCTTGGCATCCAGTTGATGGATCGGCAGGCCAACCCCATCCGGCCTACCCGTATCGGAGAAAAGGTAATTGCCCAGGCCCGCCTGGTGATGGATGATGTTGCGGGCTTGTATTCTATGTTGGAAGATGAAAGCAGCAGCATTACCGGCACCTATGTGATGGGGATTATTCCCACCCTTGCCCCCTACCTTCTCCCCTTATTCATTCGGTCCTTCACGGCTGATTTCCCTGATGTTCATCTCATTGTCCGGGAGATGCAGTCTGAACAAATTATGGAAGGGCTAAAACGAAAGCAATTGGACGTGGGCCTGCTCGTCACACCACTTGAGGATAAACAACTAAGAGAGATACCACTTTACTACGAGCCCTTTCTTATTTATGCCTCACCCGAAGAGCAGATTTTGCAACGAAGCCCGCTACTGCCCAAGCACGTAGACCCCAAAAGCTTGTGGATTTTGCAACAGGGGCATTGCTTTCGCAATCAGATGCTTAATATTTGCAACGCGGCACCTTCCTCCTCCGGAACCGTGGGGGAGAATGGCTCCGGACCGGATGTTGGCAGTTTCACCTTTCAGGCCGGCTCCATTGAAACGTTGAAGAATATGGTTCGTAATAATGCCGGCTACACCATCATTCCTGAAATGAGCGTCCACCCCGTTACCGATAAAAACCACATCAAACGCTTTGCCCCACCCCAGCCGGCCCGGGAGGTGAGCCTGGTTGTCAGCAAATCATTCACCCGCGAGAAGCTTTTGGTGGAGCTCCGAAGAGCAATCCTGAAGGTTGTCCCGGAAGATTTCCGGAAGAACGAGCGCTACGTAGGAGTGGCATGGCGATGAAAGAACTGAATGGCTACATTGCTTTAAAAACTGTTCTTTGCACCCTGCGGCAGCGGCCCTGCTGAGTTTGATTAAGGGCCCAAAACATTACTTAGCAAATACGCTTTCGCCACGTTGCAAATAGTACCCCAGTAGGGCTACCCGGTCCCAGCCGGACGGATGAGAAAAACTGGCGGGAATCAGGTGTGTAGCCCCTTCCTGCTGCAGTATATAGCGAGCCGCAGCCCGAATCTGAGCTGGTTGATACCCCGCTTTGAGCATAAATTCAGCTGCTCGCTGATCAGCCGAAACTTCCCACTGCTGGCGGTAAGTAAGGGACTGAAACAGATGACGCTCGGTTTCCTGCATGGGGTCAGTCCGCAGTAAAAACGGGCTTCGGAGATCACCGTGGGCAAGTTCATGAGCGATCAGTAATGCCAGGGCTGGTTCGTAATCATGTAGTTCCTCCCAGGCCTTAACGCTTACCCAAATCAGGCGGCTCGAGCTACAGGTCATGGCATTAATGTAGGATTCTCCTCCCCGGTTACGAATTAACTCGACAGAATAGGTGTCCGGAGCCTGTCCGGCAGCTTCTGCAATATCTTCAAAGAGGTACAGTAAATGGCGACGGGCTGTATGGTGAACGAGTTCATACTCCGGGTCGAGGGCACAGCCGCCGTAGGATTCTTCGGTATGCAGCTCACCGTAGCCAGCGAGCTGCTTTATCGACGGCGGATGGTCCGCAACTGTTAAAAGAAATAGTACGGAGGCCACCTTGATCAGGTGGTGAAAAATCAAAGCTCTCATCAGGTTTCGGTTTAGGGGCGTAGACAGGAATAAAGTATGACCCTAAAACCGATGCATCACTCTTAAAAATTGCGGCTTAGCCGTTAAGAGAACTTAAAAGTGACGGGTGCGGACGTAAAACTGTTTATCCCTGACACCAAATGCCTTAACGAGAAGCGGGCTAACAACTACAATCACGTCCCGCGGGTAAATCTGATCCGGGATGGGAGCGACCACGCGGGCATAGATAATCTTACGACTGCGGGGATCTTCAATTTCGATGATACTATTCACCGGTGCCGTTCGGTGAAGCGCCATCCATTTATTGGCGTCTCCTTTTCGGGTCCAGGCGGCTTTCCCATTTTCGGAGATCATTTTCTTTCCTTTCGTACGGGCTTCCCAGAGGTTACGCAGTCCCCGGTTACGCCGGACGTAAGGGTCTTCAATTTCTCCCTGTGCCTGTTCGGGAATTCCGTCGAGCTTCAGGTAACCGATAATGATTACCTGCCGGGCGGTCATTGCCTGTGGATTTAAGCCAGGATTCAGCGCCATCAGCGAGCTTTCGTTGTCTCGTTTCAGCGTACGCCGGGTGAGCCCGAACAGCGTCTCTCCTTTACTCATCCGGTACTTAACCGGCACAAACCAGGCCAGGCTGTCTGGTGCGGGTAGTGGCCGCACCAGCTTCGTCGGAATCGGGACCCTGACTTTATCACCCGATTCGTACTTAGCGCGCAGCTTGGGATTAAGGTGATAGACATCTTCCAAACTCAGGCCATAAAATTTGGCCGCTCCGAAAAGCGTTTGCCCGTTTGCCAGGTAATGGTCAAACAGGACTTGCCCGGAGGCGACGTCGTTGTAAAGCAACATCGTGTCATTCGGGAGCAGGAAGTACAGGCTGTCTCCGGTTTGCTGCGCACGAGCGCAAAAACCGAGTCCCAGCAGAAGCAGGGTAAAAACTACGCGTTTCAAAAGAGCAGGGATATTTGGATCAGTAAATAAACGATGGCAAGATACATCGGAAAGCGCATTAAGCATCGATCAAGTTATATTTGCCTCCATGAAAACGATTACTTTCTCCCTTGCCCTCCTTTTGGGGGGCTTTCTCTTATTGATTGCAGCCTCACCGTTACAGGCTCAGGCGGAAGTGGACTTTCCTGCCCAGAAAGAATGGAAGGAAAAATGGAGTAATTCTTTGGCCTACACGCTGGAAGCGCTGGCGGCCATTCCTGATTCTTCGTTGCACTACCGGCCTACTGCCAATCAGATGTCGGTGCAGGAGCAGATTCAGCACATATCGGGTAACGTGTACGGGCTTAGCCGTCGGTTTCTGGGCTACGAGCCGGAGGGGTTTGACGAAGATGCTCTGCGGGAACTCTTAGCCGAGGAGGACCTAAGCCGTAAAGAGCTCATCTCTATGATTACGGACGCCTACGCCTTCGGCACCGCTGCCGTTGAGAGCCTGCCAGCGGCAGGCTGGGAAGAGATGGTGCCCAACTTTTTTGCGGGGCCAAGAAGTAAAAGAGTAATCGTTTACCTGCTGCAGGACCATGCCACCCACCACCGGGCTCAGTTGCTGATGTACCTGCGGATGATGAACATTAAACCGCCCCGCTACCGGGGCTGGTAGCCCGACGGCTTTCGGCTCACCCAGATCCACCTTCAAACTGCATCCCAAACTATCCAACGTGCCCTTTCATTCTACCCCTATTTCCGGCTTACAGTTATTTGAACCCCGAGTTTTCGGAGACAAGCGTGGTTACTTTTTCGAGTCTTACAACCAAAAGACATTTACGGAAGCAGGCATCGACAACACTTTCGTTCAGGACAACCAGGCGCGCTCTCCCAAAGGCATATTGCGGGGATTACACTTCCAGACTGGTGACAGTGCGCAGGCAAAGCTCGTGCGGGTAATTTCCGGTGAAGTTTTTGATGTAGCGGTGGACATGCGCCCCGGCTCCCCTACCCTTCATCAGTGGTACGGCACACGATTGAGCGGAGAGAACCAGCACCAGCTGTTTATTCCTGCGGGATTCGCACACGGCTACCTGGTCTTGTCAGACACGGCTTTATTTGCCTACAAATGTGATAATTACTACAACCCTGCAGCCGAGGGGGGCCTTCGTTATGACGACCCTGCCCTTGGCATTGAGTGGCCTGAACTGGAAGTCGATTTCCTGGTAGCGGAAAGAGATCTGGAGTGGCCCCTGCTGGGCTAACTTCAGTTTTTACTTCTGAAACACCCTTACGTAATCGATGTACATACTTGCGGGAAAATTCTCAGGCTTCAGTTCCCCTCCCGGACCACGCACACCTCCTACAGAAACGTTGGCTACCATATAAAATGGCCATTTGAAGGGATAGCTTAACCCGCCGGTCAACGAGACAGCATCGTAGGTCCAGTATACCTCTCCGTCGACACTAAACTCCAGCCTTTCAGGCGTCCAGAGACAGCCGTATACATGGAAATCAGACTCGGCTGTCTTTACAATTTTTGAACCGCCCAATTGAGATTTCTTTGACCAGTAATTCAAGGGTGTCTGTACCGCACAACCGACAACGGTTGGAAACTTACCGTAGTGCTCGACCAGATCAATTTCACCTGCTTTAGGCCAGCCGATTTTAGAAACCGTATCACCTACCATCCAGAAAGCTGAGCGCATTCCTTCCCCCGAAGGAAACTTAGCTCTTACCTCAAAGTAACCTTCTTCAAACATAGCTTTTCCCTTACTCACCAAACGGGTACTGGTAAAAGCATTTCTTTTGGTCTTTTCCACCAAAGCAGTAATTCTCAGCAGGCCATCCGCCACACCAACGTTATCCGGGTCAGCGTCCTGATAGAGCTGCAGCTCTTTGGCCGTCCAGCCATGACCGCCGCTCTGGTAGCCCCAGTTTTTCTCGCTGGGCATGGTGCCTTCGTTGAATTCATCACTCCAGACTAATGAATAGCCGGCCGGAGCGTAGCCTTTAGTATCCGCTGGCGTAACGCTTGTAGAAGCAGCGGTAGCCGAAGAAGAGGTAGATGGAGTGGCTGGCGAGGCATCCACATCGCTGCCATCCGCTTTACAACCAACGAGTAGCAGACAACAAATAGAAGACAAAAAGAGAATGGTGCTAAGCTTCATGGATTGAATATTTTGGGAGGACAAAGGTAGCATTTACATTTTTTGCCTATCATTGATCGTCAACATGAAAATACTCATCATCAGTCCCTGGTTCCCGAACCGCGTTCATCCGCAGGACGGGAATTTTGTGCAACAGTTTGCGGCCATAACGTCCCAGGAGTATGATGTCGAGGTTGTTTGTGTAGTAGCAGATCCTGACATTGAAAACGGTCGTACGGAATTGGTGATTCATGAGGAGGCCTATGGTCGTCTGGTAATCGTGTATTACGGGGGCGACGGCGCGCGGGTGCAAAGAATCTGGATGAGGAGCAGAGCCTGGCGGCAGGCAATCGGTGAGCTTAAGAGTGTGCCGGACCTGATCCATGCTCATGTATTGATTGACGGTGGCATCGTGGCTGATCGTCTGGCCCGAAAATGGAA
This sequence comes from Neolewinella agarilytica, assembly GCF_900110645.1. Classification (GTDB taxonomy): domain Bacteria; phylum Bacteroidota; class Bacteroidia; order Chitinophagales; family Saprospiraceae; genus Neolewinella; species Neolewinella agarilytica. Next base: position 44,351 of record NZ_FOFB01000031.1, on the reverse strand, counting down.
TATTCCGTGGGTACTGACGGAACACGCCTCCCGCTTTCTCCAACCCTGGCCGAAACTACGATTACCAGAGCTGGTCATCGCCCGGCGGGCGGCCCGGCGGGCCGACTGGCTGCTACCCGTAAGTCCAAGCCTGCAACGCGGCATGGAACAAAACGGAATTAGCGGTAGATATCGCACCCTGGCTAACATTGTGGACGAGACGGTGTTCCGGCCTGGCCCCGTGGACAGTGAGAGGCCCCATACTTTCCTCCACGTTTCCTGCTTTTCAGCTAACAAAAACGTGGAGGGCATTCTCCATGCTTTCAAAAAACTGGCCAATGAGGAAGAGAATGTTCACCTGGTTTTAGCGGGGCATCCCCCGGATGAGACGCTGCTGGCGCTGGTCCATTCTCTGCACCTGCGTCCGCGCCAGATAAGCTTCCCTGGCTACCAGCCCATCGAAGAAATTGCCGCCTTGATGCGACGGGCAGATGCCTTCGTGCTCAACTCTGACGTTGAAACCCAAAGTGTCGTGCTACTCGAAGCCATCATCAGCGGACTCCCCTGCATAAGCACCCGCTGTGGTGGCCCCGAAGACATACTGACGACAGACAAACTGGGGATACTTATTCCAAAAAGGGATGTGCAGCAGCTATATTGGGCCATGAAACAATTATTCGACACTGGCCGGCCGGACCTTGCTGACCGGCAAAACCGCCAGCAAATGGCGCTGGAACGGTATGGCCTGAAGCATACGCAAGCCAGTCTTCAGGAAATTTATCAGAGCCTTTTCAGTACTGCTGATCAATAACCAAAACTTATCCTTTGCGACTCCCACGTGAAATAATTTCCTACGGTCCGACGGCACTGCTCCTTAATTGGGAACAGCTCATTTCTCCCGCCATAAGCTCGGCTGTACACCGCTATACCGCAGCTATAGAGCAGGTTCGGGGTGTTCAGGAATGCATCCCGGCCTATGCTTCGTTGCTCGTTTGTTTTGATGCCCAACAGATCACTCCCTACCAGCTGAAAGAGATCATTTTCACCTTACAGCCGGAAGAAGTGGAGGCCACAGGCATCCGACATGAAATCCCCGTTTGCTACGAACCTTCCTTAGCGCCTGACCTGCTCACGGCGGCAGAGACGCTGGAGCTGTCGACGGATGAGCTTATTGGCCTGCATACGAATAAGGACTACCTGGTTTATCAACTTGGCTACCAGCCGGGCTTTGCTTTTCTGGGAGAAACGGACGAGCGCTTAGCCATTGATCGCAGGGCAAGCCCCCGCCGTTCCATTCCTGAGGGATCTGTTGGGCTGGCGGGTCGCCAAACGGGCATCTACCCCACTGCCGGACCCGGTGGATGGCAAATCATCGGTCGCTGCCCCTGGCCCATGTTAGGGGACGGAGACGATTGGTCGCGCCTGCAGGCCGGTGATCAGGTTTGTTTCTACGCCATCGGGCCGGACGAATTTCATCAACTTCAAAAAACAGCAGCCCCATGGCCAGTACGCTAACGATTCAGTGCATCCGGCCGGGAGGCGGTGCCTACGTAGTGGATGGCGGCCGGCCGGAGAGCCGGCATCTCGGCGTCACCTCCGGCGGCCCGGCCGATGGCCGGGCCATGCGGGCAGCTAACCACCTCCTCAACCGCTCCGCTACCGCTACCTGCCTGGAAATGACGCTCGCCGCCGGGGAATGGCTCCTGTCGGGCAAAGGGCAAATCGCCATGACCGGTGCCGACATGAACTGGCGACTGAACGGCCAGCTGATCTACCCCCACAGTGTGTTGTACATCGACGGGGATGCGCTGCTGACCGGCACCACCACCCGCCGGGGGATGCGCAGCTATCTGGCCATCCGTGGAGACTGGGATTTACCCACCCGGCTGGGCAGCCGGGAAACGGGGCTGCCCGGTATTCCGGCCGTCAGCCAGGGTTGGTCCGCCCGCATAAGCGCCCAGGGAGAAGCCCCTTTTCAGTCCGATTTAGAAACTAATCGCTTCTGGCCGGAGGAGGTTACTGTCTTACCCGCCATTCCCGGCCCGGAGTTTGCGTTACTTTCCGCAGAAGTACGGAAATGGCTGCTGAAGACGCCATTCCTGGTGGATCGGGACAGTAACCGGCAGGGCATTCGACTGAAGGCGGGAAGCTTGCCCCCTGAAGCTATTCCCAGCCTGATCAGTTCGCCCGTGTTGCCCGGTACGGTTCAACTCTCCCCCGTGGGGCCGATCCTTTTGGGACCCAATGCGCAGACCGTAGGCGGTTACCCGCGCGCGCTATTGGTGGCGGATTCTGATGCGCTCTCGGCTGCTTTTCAGCAGGGGATTGATGAGGAAATACGTTTTAATTTGGTTGCAGCAGGGTACCTTTCTTTTACTTCATCAAATTGATCTACTGAAATCGCCCCGTTGGCCCTCCTTTAGCCTAACTGACTATTTCCCATATGAAATCATCTGTCTTTTTTCTTCTGCTATTTTCACTGCTTGCTCCCCTACAGGCACAAAAGCCACAGCTTGTCATTCCCATTGGCCACACGGAAGCCGTCACAGGAGTAGACTTCACCCCCGATGGCAAGCATCTTATCTCGGTAAGCGCGGATAAAAAGGTCAAAATCTGGAAACGGAGTGGTGAGCTCGTCCGAACGCTAAATCACCACCAGGAGGCCATCAGAGATCTGGTCATTTCTCCCGACGGGAAATACTTTTTCACCAGCACGCTCAAGCAGGGTATTCTCTGGGATATGGACGGCCAGGTATTGAAAGATGACTTCAGAACACAGAAAGGAGATTTTTTCTCTCCCGATTCTTTCTCTCCGGCTTTCTCCCCACGGGGCGATTGGTTAATTGTCTACGGTACGGAAGGCTTAGTGCTTTATAACCTATTAGAGCAGAAAGCATCTCCTCTAAAAATCGAAGGCAGCCGCCCGGGGCATTACCAATTCTCTAAAGACGGAAACAGCCTTTTTGGCTTTCAGGGGGGCATTTTGAAGAAGATCGATTTACGCTCCGGGAAAGCAGAAAAAATTGCCCGGATGGGTAAATCCAAGGATTTTGGGGGAATAGACTTTTTTCTTTCTCCGGAAGAAAACACAGCCTATTTCCTCCTGCCCAACGGCGGTGTCACTGCCGTAGATATCCGCAGAGGAAAGCAAAAGCCTGAGCGTTTAGGTGCCCTCGGTGATATAGGATATTGGTATACCTACCAGGCCATGACCCAGCAAATCATCTGGAGTAAATGGCTCAGTACACCAAACGGTCGCAAGGTGATGCTTTCCACCTCCAACGAAAATTTATTGTACGCCCCAGCTGAAGGTAAGCTGAAGCCCCTACCCTTTCCGGGCAAAGCCAGTTCTTCCGCTCCCACCCCTGAAGGAATGCAAGCCCTGAACTCGCAGAACTTCGCCCACCCTTACGCTTTTTCCCCTGACGGTCGCTATCTGTTAGTGAGAACCCAAGCCAATACGGAAGCCATCATCATGGACCTGGAAACTGGAAGTGTACTCAGCCGTTTCCATGGCCTGGGTGTTCCCTTCACCTATACTGGTCCTGCCAGCTTTCTTACTTTCTCCTCCTCTTCCATTAACTTTTCTCCCGTAGCTGAAGAAGTAGTGGTGGGTAAGCAGGATGGCAGCCTGCGGATTGTTGGCTTCGATGGAAAGCAACTCAAATCTTTTGAGCAAGGAGCCTTCAAAAAAGTGGAATGGATAGCTGAAGACTCTACAAAAGACAATCTGCTCCAACTACTAATTAACGATGGTGTCGCGGAAGCCTACTTTCACCGGCAGTGGGACTCCATATCCATGGACCTGCTCGATTGGCAGGACATGAAGGATACCCTTTACCCGCTCCCCACCGCTACACTGGATATTCGCAACGCCAGCCTTAAGCCAACGGGCGTAGACTCTACCCTTTTCAATAGCAATGAAAATGATTTCCAAATTAATGCCCAGGCCAGCAATCAGGATGAAAACGGACTACTCTCTGTCTACGCCATCGAAGACCCCAACATTGAGATTCAAAAGAAAAACATTAATCCTGGCTCTTATTGGACTTACGGCGTTGGTGAGGTAACCGTTGGCGGAGCTCGCCCATTTATTTTTTTACCGGACCTATCCGTCTCTGATGTTGGTCTAAGCGACGATCAGGAGCTTCTCATTGTTTCCAATTCCTACCGTCAACCTGAAGTTTGGGAATTGGCCTGTCTGGCGGCTGAGCTCGAAGGAGCACAGGAGTTTTTTTGGGGTGAGATATCCAGCCAGACGGATGAAGCTGGTAAGAAAGTCAGTACCCGTGAAAGGAGCTACGACTATAGATCAAATGAAAAGATCGAAGAACATCGTAATCTGGCAGCGTCCTGCCTGATCAGCACCATTAACGTACCGGTTCAGTCTCGTTTCCAAGCAACTTCCACTACTCATGGCGAGGTCCTCTTCTCACAAGGGAACCGGCTTTACCGGAGTAATCTCGATGGGTCCGGGCTGGACTCCCTCCTCGGTCATTCACTTGGGGTAATCGGAGCAAAGTATATACTCGATGATCGTTTCATCATCAGCTGGTCAGAAGATCATACGGTAATCCTCTGGAGTGCCGGAAGTAGAAGCCCTCTGGCGACTTTGTTCTTCCTCAACGACAATGACTGGATCATCACTAGCCCCAACGGTCTTTTTGATGCTTCGCCCAATGCCATGAACAGTATGTACTATTCCATTGGGCTGGAACTCTTGCAGCTCAATCAGTTGAAAGAACGCTACTACGAACCGGGTTTACTCCAGAAGCTGCTGGGCTATTCCAACGAGAGCATTCGCCCGGTAGAGGGCTTTGATGAGGTCGACCTTTTTCCGGAGATCATCGCCAACATCGACAAGGGGAGTCTCCACATTGAGCTAAAGGAACGCAACGGTGGCATTGGCAAAACAAGCGTGTTCATCAACGGTAAGGAGGTGGTTGAAGAGGCCAACCCATTTCCAGGTTCAGGTGACGGCGTACGTCCGGTAAAAATGGATATTCCTCTCGGGCAGTTTCGCCGCTATTTTATTAGTCATCCGGATTCCACCAACGTAATATCCATCCGGGCCTACAACGAAGAGGGGTGGCTCAAAAGCAAGCCTTTTCAATTACCCTACCGCCCGCCTTCCAGCAAGGGGACGTCTGGCAACCGGACCGGATCGACCGGCTTCGTCGGTCAATACCGCCCCAAAATGTATGCCATCACCATCGGGACCCGGGATTACAAAGGCGAAGACCTCGACCTGGCCTACCCGGATAAAGACGCTCTGGCCATGGCCATTGCGATCCGGGAAACCGCAGCTGCGCTGTTCAACGACCGGGACGATATGGGTAGCGGAGACAGCCTTGAAGTACACTGCCTTTCTACCAGCCCCCTGGACGCCGAAGAGCTCCAGGGGCGTGGTATTTCCTGGAACCTCTCCAGCAAAAAGAATATTGAGAAAGTCTTTCGGGACATTGGCAGTCGAGCCAAGGCCGAAGACGTTATCCTCGTTTATTTTTCCGGGCACGGGATGGCCTACGGAACGGCGGATCAGGCGCAATTTTATTACCTGACCCGGGACGTGGCGAATGGGAACCTGTCAGACAATGCCCTTCGTCAACAATTTGCCATTTCCACCAATGAGATTACGGACTGGCTCAATACCATTCCCGCCCTGAAGCAAGTCCTGATCGTCGATGCCTGTAATTCAGGAACGCTGGTGGATGAAGTGACCACAGGCGGCACGAAGGACCTTAACTCCGATCAATTACGGGCATTAGAGCGTATGAAAGACCGGACGGGGATGTTCGTCATTTCGGGCAGTGCCTCCGACAAGGTGAGCTACGAAGCCAGCGAATACGGTCAGGGGCTACTCACCTACGCCCTCTTGCAAGGGATCATCGCCAGCGGAGGCACCCGCAAATACATCGATGTGATGACGCTCTTGCAGTATGCGACGGACGAAGTCCCCCGGCTGGCGGCCACGATCAACGGCATTCAGACGCCGCGACTGGGCATTCCGGCCAACGCCGCCAGTTTTGATATTGGCATTGCGGATCAGGCGCTGGACATCCCGATCAGTAAGATTAAACCGGTGATGATTCGCAGCACCTTCCTCAACGGCAGTAGCTACCGCGACGACCAGCAGCTGGCCACCTTACTGGAGGACGAGTTCCGCAAAGAGTCCGAGAAAGGCTATAAAGCCGACCTGTTGTACGTCAACACCAGCGTTTATCCCGGGGCGTATTCCATTAGTGGGATCTATGAAGTGTCCGATACGGGCATGATTACCCTCTCCGCCAAGCTTTTTAAAGACGAGGAGCTGATCACAGACCTGGAAGTTCCAACCATGGATTCAGCCAAAAAGCTGGTGAGATACCTGAAGCGGGCGGTGGAAAAAGCATTGGTATATTAGGGCGCGGCGCGTGGGTGCAAGGGAAAGGTTAATGAGCGCGGTGTGGACTGACCGGTCAGGGCAGGTCATCGTAAGTCTCCGCTCATCCAATGTCCAGGACCGCGATAATTTGGTTTGCGCCCAGGGAATCAGTGTACCCACTTTGCTCCACTACCCATCACTGCATCCTGCGGTAGCGCCCGGAAGAAAGACCAGCAATAAAAACCCAATCATGATCAAGGCATTCATTAATCGAGGAAGCCTTTCCCTCTAAGATTAGTCATTGGCCCAAAGTGCAGCAATGCGTATTCTCCATCGCCCCATCCCATCGGCTGCACCGCTTTGCCTGCCGGGATTATGTACTTTTGGTAACCCAAGTCTCCTTTTATGCTAAGCTCTACCGAGAAAATCAAAAGAAGCCTGCCAGAGAATCTGCTTCACTATGCGAGCGTTTTTCTGGTTACTACCGTCTGGGCCAGTACACTCGTGTTCGGAGTTTACATTTTGATTTTTTATGCCCTGGCGTATTTTAACGGGAACACGGCCCAGTGGAACAGTACCCTTCCGGGCCTTTACGACCCCGAAAACCCCGGCTCTACGGCCGGCATTGCCATCCATTTTATCTCCGGAGGTATCATTCTGATGTTAGGCTGCTTACAGCTGATGGAGGGCGTCCGAAAGCGGTATCCGCTTATCCATCGGGTGGCGGGCCGCGTGTACGTGCTGGCCTCCATTTTTGCCGCCCTGGGCGGGCTCACGTTCATTGTCCTCAAAGGTACCATCGGCGGCAGCGTGATGAACGTCGGCTTTGCCGGCTATGGTCTGCTCATGCTTCTGGCCGCCGTGCAAACCATCCGCTACGCCCGGCAGCAGCAGTTCGACCGTCACCGCGCCTGGGCCCTGCGTCTGTTTGCCCTGGCCATTGGCTCCTGGCTTTACCGGATGGATTACGGCTTTTACATCGGCTTCGGCGGCCGGGAGGGGCACACCGAATTTTTCCGGGGTTGGTTCGATTACTTCATGGATTTCTGGTTCTATCTGCCTAATCTCGTAGTGGCCGAAATTGTTATCGGCCAATACGACTTCTTTAAGCGGCCGGCGGTGCGGGTAATCGGAGCCGGAGCAATTTTCCTGGCGGGATGTTTTTTGCTCTTCGCCAGTTATATTTTTATATCGGACTATTGGGGGCCGGCGATTATGAATGGCTTGAGCTAAGCACCTATCCGACCGGCATTAAGTACAGATCCAGCCGGACCTCCGAAAGCCCCTCTTCGTTCCGGTAAATATCCAGAATGCGACGTTCATCCCAGCGGTATTTGATCCAGTTATTGGGTTTAATTTTGCTATCGCCCTTGAAGTATAGCTGAGTAGCGAGTCGCTCATAGCCCGCTACATTGTCCACGAGGTAGTGAATGTGTTTGGGGCGGCCGCCGTAGGGCGGCGGCACGAAGGTTTTAAACCAATAGGCACCGTTTTCGTCCGTTGTGATTTTACCCCGGCAGCGAAAATCGGCTGACACCATGTCGTAGTTTTTCTTGTGGTCACAGTGCCACAGATCGATGTCCACGTTTTTCAGCGGAGATTTGCAGTCGGCACCAAAAACCTGTCCAACTACCCTGAGCGGCATCTCCTTATCGTTTCCCGAATAAGTCAGGTCATGCCTGCGGGGAGCTCCTTCCCGAAAAAAAGGGCCCAGCATATCACTGCTCGTAGCACAGTCCGTAGTGAATTTTCCGTCTTCTTTTACTAATTTAAACCCGGCTGCAGAGACCGCAAAGGCACTGAGGCCGAGTACTTTAATAAAGCTTGATCTTTTCATGGCGGGTGGCGTTGTGGGTCTCTGAAGAGGTAACTTCTACCCTAAGCGGATATTGCCAGGTCGGTGGATTTAACATTCAGCAGTAGTGGTTTCCGGAAGCCCTCATTAAGTCCGGGACGGGAACTCTCGTAGCTCTTCAATTTGCTATCTATCACCCCCACCCCAGCCAAACCGAATACCCAATAGCCAGTAACACGCCCACCGGTCCCGTAAGTAATGTTAACCAGCCCATTACAAAACAGGCGTAAAGCAGGCCGCCGATGTCCCGCCCAAAGCAGTTGCAGGGATGAGCGTTCCCTTCATCTACGCGGCAGCCAAGCCATTTGCCGACGGCACCGGCGGAGATAGCCAGAAGCAGCGGTCCGATGCTGAATAAGAAGATAGCCAGGTAGATGAGGATGGTTTTTATCATTAAAGCCAATTTTCTGAGCTACGCTCTTGTACAATGTTGAAAGCCCTTCCACCCAATCTCATTTCCGAATCTAGCAGCCCGACAATTTCGAAGGAGCTGGGATCGCTTTTAGCCCAATAATGGATTACTCCATGCTCTTGCCTTCACGTCAGTCTCACATCCCTTGTAGTACGTATCCACTCTTTCTTAAAAGCTCATACTTTTCTTTAGTCGTGGCGACAAGGTAGAATGTTTGGTCTGGGTCTTTAAAAATATCCACCATGTAAAGGAATACTTCACTATTCACTTCTTCAAGTAACTTATTGGTTTCGAGTAAAATAGTAGTATCTATCCAGTCAGAAGTGATTTTCAGTTTAACGACTTTCCTTACCCCTTTACTTTCTATGGCGAAACACTCATATCCGTCCTCAAAAAATTGTTCTTTGACAATCAAGTCTAATGTTTTTTCGAATACTGATGCTATCTTTTTCAAAAAATCCAGGTAGCATTTGGCATCCCAAAAATGCTCTGCATCTTCACGGACAACTAAGTATTCCCTACCTAAAATTTCGTCAATACTCATCTGATTGTCCTCTTTACTATTATCTCCAGAGTCTTGATTTTCGTTCAATACCTGCTCCGACTCAAGTCTTTTAAAAATGCCATAATCAGGCTTAAGATTATGATCATAAAACATATACTCGATCGAAGATTCATCATTTTTAATGAATTTCACTGTAGGGTCAATCAATTTTACTGCTATCTGAGAAACGCCCATTTCGGCAGGATAATCACCTGATGAAGCCTTGATAGCTCCCCTTATTTTCTCAACGTGTACGTCTTCGAGCAGTAACTGAGACTCATTACCTTTAAAAACAGCAAGGGTTTTACTGAAATAACTAGCAGCCGCTGGCACCAGAAGAATAGTCAACGATTCAATAATGTCTTCAAGCAATTCCTCCGCACTAACATAACGATCGTAATTAACCACTAAAGCAACAAAGGCTCCGCTTCCTTCTTGAAGCAAACCAATATTATTCCATTTTTCGGCAATCATCATTTTACGTGAGAATTATATGTATTAAAAACCAGACTGATCCGTGTGTGGGCTGAAGTTCATGTCACTTATTTGACGCTATTTACCGGTAGAAATCCCACTCCCCGCGGGCAGGGGCTTATGAAAACACTCCGCGTTTGTAGTCAAAACCTGGCGTGCCTCAGACCAGACACAGAGTACACCCTATGCTTAGAACCTATTTTACGGACTCCGTCTTTCCCTTACCCGCTACTCCACGGTATACCAGCAGCATGTTAACCACCAGGACCGCAATGCCCATGGGCAACGGGGGAAGCATACAGGGCAATTGCAAGCTCTCCGCCAAGACGCTAAAGGTCCCTTAAGCAAGGCAAAGCGGACCTCGAAGCGTCCCGCAGTATTGCGGGACCTTCGAGCGTCCGCGTTACCCAAGCTTGCGATTGCACTTGGGAAGCATAGCGATTATCCTGGTATTTGACCGTGGCACCAGTCAGCCGCTGAAGCCGCGACTACTGTGGCATCAGCTACAGCCGATTGCCGGCATGCGCAGTGCTAACAATACAACAGCGGTCTGCTTCGCAGACAACTTTCGGAGCAGAGCTCCTCATCCAGGGACAGTGGACTTACTTCCGTGCATCCTTCTTAGCTTCCGGCACGGCGATCACCTTCACGCCCTGCTCCAGGATCATCTTGTTGTACTTAGGTACTTCCTCGGAGAGGATACGGCGGTAGCTTTCCAGTTCTTTGTCGATGGCCTCGGTGAGCTCCGCCTTGACGGCGTAAGCGGCTGCCGTTGGTTTGTAAGTGCCAATGCCGGTGAGGCTGTTGAGGTGGGCGAGCTTGTTCGTCAGTCGAATCGGATAGTTGAGGGGGTCCTGCCGGCTACGGTTCTTCGTTTGGTAGAGCGCCTCCTCGACTTTAGTGAGTCCGTCGATAATCAGCTTACCTTGCTCCTTAAGAGCTTCGTCTGCATCCTGCGGTAAGCGCCCCTGGAAAGTTTTGATCTGATCCCGTACGCCCCGTAAGTCGAGGATTGTCTGGTGGGCTTCGGAAGTTTTGTCCTGTACTTCTTTCATGAAGCTGAACTGTGCCTCCCGATCTTCATCACTGGCCGTCACCCGAGGATCGGCCTTAACGACGAAATCCTGAAACTGCACCTCATCCCCATGTTTAAGCGTCACTCTATACTCCCCGGGAAGAGCCATCGGCCCGCCGGAACCGGCCCACCAAAGTACCATGCCCGGAACTTTCACGCCATCCGGATAAGAAAGGTTCCAGTTGATGGTTTGGCCGCCCGCTTTGAGTTCCAGCATGTTTTCTTTATCGTCAGAAGACCAGCTGCGAATCTCATCTCCGCCTTCTCCGTATTCCATTACGCTTAGCGTGAACGGTACGGTGTCTTTTGCGGCCTCCTCGCTAAGCCAGATATGAAAGTTCACTCCACCAGGGTGGTTCTTACCCGCAGTACGACTTTCCCGACTGCTGCCGCCCATCCGCCAGGCGTCAACCGGGTCGTAAAGGTGAAAGCCCGCAGAAGCGTCTACCTCGCTAAGCTGCTTGAGCACCGTCATATCATCCAGAATCCAGAAGCTCCGCCCCTGGGTGGCGAGGATGAGGTTATCGTCCTTAATGGTGATGTCCGTAATTGGCACCATCGGTACATTTTGCTGGAAGGGGCGCCAGCTTGAGCCACTGTCAAAGCTGACGTAAAGACCAGACTCCGTACCCGCAAAGAGAATATTTGGCGCGCCGGGGTACTGGCGGACTACGCGGGTGAAGTGATCGCGGGGAATGCCCGAATCAATCCGGTTCCAGGTCTTGCCGTAATCTTTGGTGTGGTAGAGGTAGGGGGTGTAATCGCCAGACTTATAACTCGTCCCGGCGATGAAAAGACCTCCCGTAGTAGCATTATCCACTTCCACGGAGTTCCACATAATGTATTTAGGCGCGCCCTTGGGGGTTACGTTATCCCAGTTAGCGCCATTGTCTTTAGAAACATGCACGAGTCCGTCATCTGAAGCTGCCCAGAGGAGGCCCTTTTCTTTATGGCTTTCGCAGGCGGCGAAGATGGTCGCGTAGTACTCAACGCCCGTGTTATCCTTCGTGATCGGGCCGCCGGAGGAGACGAGTTTATCGGCTTCGTTGCGCGTCAGGTCGGGACTGATGATTTCCCAGGTCTCGCCTTCGTCGGTACTCCGGTGCAGGTGCTGGCTCGTCGTGTACAGCACATCCTGATCATTGGGGCTGAAGAAGATCGGGAAGTTCCACTGGAAGCGGTACTTCATGCCTTCCGCTCCATAACCCATCGGGTTATCGGGCCAGACGTTGACGGCGCGCACCTGATTAGTCTCATGATCGTAGCGCGTCAGGAAACCGCCGTAGCTACCGCCATAAACGATGTCCGGGTTCTTGGGGTCCGGTGCAATGTGAGCGGATTCACCGCCTGCCGTACTTTCCCAATCGGATTCACCGATAGTACCACCGTCAGTACGGTGGTAAATGCGGACGGTTGAATTATCCTGTTGAGCACCATATATACGGTAAGGGAAAGCATTGTCGGTCGTTACGCGGTAAAACTGGCTGGTGGGTTGGTTGTGGTAGGTAGACCAGTTTTCTCCCTGGTCAAAACTTACCTGGGCACCACCGTCGTCGCCAATGATCATTCGCTCATTGTCCTCCGGGGCAATCCACAGATCGTGGTGGTCGCCGTGCGGAGCATTGTTACTTTCGAACTTGCGGCCGCCGTCGGTGCTGTGGTGGTAGCTTACGTTGACGACGTAAACGCCATCGATATCCTGCGGGTCTGCGTAGATCCGGGTGTAGTACCAGGCGCGCTGACGCAGTGCGCGGCTGTCGGAGCGGGCACTCCAGGTGTCACCACCGTCGTTGGAGACGTAGACGCCTCCCTTATCATTTTCGATCAGGGCGTAGACGCGGTTGCCGTCTACGGGGCTGACGCTTACGGCATTGATGCCCCAGAGGCCTTTAGGGAGGCCCTTGTTTTCACTAATGTTGGTCCAGGTCTCCCCTGCATCGGTGGAGCGCCAGAGGGCGGAGCCTTCTCCGCCACTTTCGAGGCTGTAGGGTGTCCGACGAATCTTCCAGGTGGAGGCGAACATCACCCGGGGATTTCCGGGGTCGATGCTGAGGTCTACGGCTCCGGCTCCGGCGTTGGCGAAGAGGACGCGCTTCCAGCTCTTACCGCCGTCGGTGGATTTATAGATGCCCCGTTCCTGACTGTCCTTAAAGAGATCGCCCATCACGGCGGCATAGACGATGTCCGGGTTCGTTTTATCGATGCGGATCCGGGAAATATGGCGGCTGTTTTTGAGACCGATTTGTTCCCAGCTCTTCCCGCCGTCGATGGTTTTCCATACGCCGTAGCCATAGCTGACGTTGCCGCGTACGGTTTTCTCTCCGCCGCCGACGTAGATTACGTTGTTATTACTTTCGCTGACGGCAACGGCACCGATGGAGCCGCCGAAGAAGCCATCAGAAATATTGGTCCAGGTCTGACCGCCGTCCTTCGTTTTCCAGACGCCACCGCCAGAACTGCCAAAATAATAAAGCATTGGCTTGCCCGGAACACCCGTTACGGTACTGGAGCGTCCGCCCCGGAAAGGGCCGATATTTCTAAATTCAAGGGAGGAATAAAGGGCTTCGTCCTGCGCCTGCAAATCAAACGAAAAGCAAGCCAGGGTAAGCAGAAAAGCTAATAGTCTCATGGTATGTGTGGTTTGGGTGCCCCAATATAGGATTTTTGGGCGACGGGGCGCGGGTGCAGGGGGGAAGGTGGAGGGGCAAGGTTGTGGATTCTTCCTTGCCGACTAAAGTCGGTGCTGCCCTACGAAGCTCTCCGAGCTGGTAAACGTTTTACCCCTCAATCAATTCCCGCGCATTTTTCAAGGCCGAGTCACTCGGCGGGTTCTGACTCAGCATCACGGCGATGGAGCGAATGCGCTCGTCCTGATCGAGCTGACGGACGCGGGTGATGGTGCGCTCTACGCCTTCTTTGTCCTGTTTGTAGACAAAGAAATGCCGATCCGCCCGACTGGCCACCTGTGGGCTGTGGGTAATAACGACAACCTGATGATGTTGGCTCAGGTCCGTCAGGATACGGCCCATCTTTTGCGCGACGTCTCCGGAGACACCGGAGTCAATCTCGTCAAAGATCAGCGTGGGCAGCTCCATGGCGGAAGCGACGAGGGACTTGGTGACCAGTGCCAGCCGGCTCATCTCGCCGCCGGAGGCGGCGGATTTGATGGTTTGCAGGCGGCCACCCTTGTTGGCGGAGAAAAGGAATTGCACTTCGTCCAGGCCGTGCGGCCCCGGTTGTTCCAGTGGCTGAAAGTCAACGACGAGCTGCGCATTCTCCATGCTCAGGTCCGCCAGCTGCGAACATACATTGGCGGTGAATTCGGGAGCTACTTTCTGTCGTCCCTTCCGAAGGGTTTTGCCCCGCTTCAACAAAGCAGCGGTTAGCTTTTCCTGTTCCGATGTTAGTTTGTCTAATTGTCCGCCCAGGTCGGCAAAGTGCCCCAGGCGCCCCGATAGCTCTTCGTGAATCGTTAGTAGTTCTTCTACGGATGTAACGGCGTGCTTCGACTGCAAACGGTAAATCATGCTCAACCGCTCTTCCACCTCTTCGAGGCGTTCGGGGTTAGACTCCGCGTCATCTCCGAAGCTTTCCAGGTCGGTGGCAACCTCGTCAAGTTCGAGACGAATACCCTCGAACCGATCGTAGATGGCCTTCAGGTGGCTGTCTCCGTCAGACAGCGGCGCCAGCCGCTGGGATAGGGCCATGAGTTGATTAGTGATGGCGTTGTCATCTTCACAGAGCAGGTGAAACGCTCCGGAGGCTAATTGCTTAATCTCATCCGCATTGCTCAGGCGATGACGTTCCCCTTCCAGTTCGGATTGCTCTCCGGCAACGAGGCCTGCTTCCTCGAATTCATTTACCTGAAACTCCAGGAATTCCTGTTCCCGACGAGCCTGCGCCTGCTCCTCGTTCAGCTGCCGAAGCTGGCGGCGAACCTCCTGCAAACGGCTGAATTCTTCGCGGTAAGCTTTTATCGCGTCACGCTGGCCAGCCAGTGCATCCAGCAACTCCAGCTGAAACTCCGCATTATTGATGTAGAGCGTGTCAAACTGCTGATGCAAATCAATTAGCGTAGCGCCTAACTGCTGTAACACCTTCAGATTTGTGGGCGTATCATTGACGAAGGCGCGGCTCTTTCCGGAAGGGGTGATCTCCCGGCGGATGATTAATTCCGCATCATAATCAAGGTCATGCTTTTCGAAAAAAGCCTTCAGCTCGTAAGCACTGATGGCGAAACGACCTTCAATGATACACTTAGCGTCCGGGTTGAACAGCGTTTTAGAATCCGCCCTGCCGCCCAAAATAAGGTTGAGCGCTCCCAGGACGATGGACTTACCCGCACCGGTTTCCCCGGTGATGATGCTTAGCCCTTCCGCAAAGTCGAGCTGCAATTCCTCGATGATCGCGTAGTTGCGGATGTGGAGGCGCTGTATCATGCCATTGTTTTGTTGGAAAAACACAAATTTACAAACGGTTACGGGAAAAATGCTTCCTGCGGGAAAAATAGTGCGTGGGTTGCTGCTACTTCCACAGTGTGTCCGGTCAGATCAAAGTTCTTATTGCTGGTTTTCGAACGGAGAAACAGACGCTGCTCCCTGAATCCAGCGGCAGAAATATTGCAGATTTAGGGTCACAGCATCATTTTACAGTAAGATAGTGCATTTAGTTATCCACACTTTTTGAAATCAAATAGAATGACCGAGTCTATTATAACTAAGTTTGCACCACCAAAACAATGATATCCGCTTATGCGTGCCCTCTGCTTTTTAGTTCTTTCTTTGCTCCTCGCGTCCTGCGCCACCGATCCTGCTGGCAACTGGTCTGAGTTGGATCTTACGGCTTACAACCTTCCCGTGAAGATTATGGCTCCGGACAGTGCCAAAGTCATCTCCTCGAATCTGTCCAGCATCATGCGTGATGTTACGATTAAGAGCGAGGAGGATGACTACTCCATTCAGATTCTGGCCAGTCAGGCCAGTACTAATGATATGACTCGCCTGAAAGCCGAGCAGCTGGAACTGGTAAGAGACAACCGATACTTCAGCAAGGTCGTCCGGGAAGAAGACAATGGATTCATTTTTGAGAATCAGATTGACTCCACCTCTATTTTTGGCTTCCGCTACATCATTTACCAGGGCGACCAGGAATTCGTCTTCCAGAACGGCTTCGATGCCACCTATGGTCTGGAAGCCATTGAAGCCATGTACTCCGCCGTTAAGCAAAAGAAATAATATGAATCTCTCGATCATTCTTAAGGGTATGGCCATGGGCATTGCTGAGGCTATCCCTGGTGTCAGCGGAGGCACCATTGCTTTCATTACGGGCATCTACGAGCGGCTGCTCGATGCCATCGGCGGCATTTTAGGCCCAAAGGTGGTGGCTTCCTGGCGCACAGAAGGTATTGCTTCTGCCTGGACAGCTGCTGATGGAGGCTTCATTCTCCAACTGGGCATCGGCATGGTGGTTGGGCTGGGCATCGCCGTATTCAGCATTACTGAATTACTGGAGATGTATCCGCCGGTCGTCTGGGCCTTCTTTTTCGGGCTCATCATCAGCTCGGCCATCTACGTGGCCCGACAGATCGACAAGTGGAGTATTCTCTCCGTCCTCCTCCTCATTTTTGGCACCGCCAGTGCTTACTTCCTCACGACGATCAACCCCATGTCCGGCAGCAACAGCCTCATCTTCGTTTTCCTGGCGGGTATGATCGCTATCTCGGCCTTGATTTTGCCGGGCATTTCCGGTTCCTTCATTTTGCTGTTACTGGGCATGTATACTGTTGTTATGGAGTCCGTTCGCAGCCTGCTATCCGGTGACACCGGAGCTTTGGTTCTGGTCGCCACTTTTGCTTTCGGTTGCCTGATCGGTCTGGCCGTTTTCAGCCGGGTACTCTCTTACACCTTCAAGACCTTCCCGAATCAGACCCTGGCTTTACTGACGGGCTTCATGCTCGGCTCCCTTAATAAACTATGGCCCTGGCGGAATGCCCTGACCACCCGGCTGAACAGCAAGGGAGAGGAAGTGCCCATGCTGGAACAAGCCGTTTTGCCAGCCGACTACCTGGGGGAGAATACCTTTGTTCCCGCCGTTATTATCGCCTTTATGGCAGGACTGGCAATCGTCTTTGTACTGGATCGGTTTGCGCCGAAGAAGGACGAAATGGACGTGCTGGAAGAAACCTTGTAGGGCGCAATACCGCAGGTGCCGTGGGGAGGATGAAGAGCAAGGCTGGATGGCTCCGAGCCTCCGGCCCGAAAAAACCATCGCTATCGCTTCAGGTTTCTCGATCCGACCGCCTACGCCGCCTGACACATTTTTAAAACCAAAATTATTTCTCACCGTGACCTACGGACTAATCGGCTACCCCCTCACCCATTCTTTCTCAAAGGGGTACTTCACGGAAAAGTTTGCTGAACTGGGGCTGGCAGACAGCCATCAGTACCTCAATTTTGAGATGGAGGATGCAGTCGGCTTTTGTTCTCTTCGGGAGAAATACCCTGACTTAAAGGGGTGCAACGTCACCATTCCGCACAAGGAGTCCATCATGGCCTACCTGGATGAGATTGACCCCACCGCCGCCCGCATCGGGGCGGTGAACTGCATCCGCTTCGACGAAAATGGACAAACCATTGGCTTCAACACCGACTATAAAGGCTTTCAGCAAGACTTTCTGCAGCAGCTGCGAGAACATGACTGGACGGCCAGGGCCTTTGGCCTGCCCACTAATGATGATCTGTTAGAGACCTTCCTGGAAGAAACCAATGCCCTGGTGCTGGGAACCGGAGGAGCTTCCCTGGCCGTTCACGAAGCCCTCCGGGAACTGGGCATCACCACCATGGCCGTCAGCCGCAGGGCCGGTGAAGACCGGCTCACCTATGCCGACATCACGCCCGAGCTAATCCAGGACTATCACCTGATCATCAACACTACGCCGCTGGGTATGTACCCGAAGGTAGACGCCCGCCCGGAACTCCCCTACACTGCCATGGGGCCTGCACACTATTGTTACGACCTGGTGTATAATCCGGCGGAGACCCTCTTCCTTCGCCTCGCCCGCGAAGCGGGCGCAGGCACCGGCAATGGCACCGGAATGCTGCTGCATCAGGCGGAAGCCGGTTGGGCGATCTGGAATGAGTAGAGGCCGTTGGCCTTCGTGGGTGGTCCGAGACATCGGATGGACTTTTGCCGACTTCGTCAGGCAAAAGATGCATCCGATGGACCGTCCCAGATCGGTTTAGTGCATCCGCCGCAGCTTATCCAAGAGCACGGCTACTTTTAAATTAAGCCGGTTACCGGCATCGAAGAACTGTCCATCGATGATCACGTGGCCCTGGTCCAGTCGCGTTTCTTTCAGGGTAGTGAAAGTAGCAGCGCCGGCGGGTTGCAGAACGTTTTTCCAATAGATGCCGGAATCCGTTATGGCAAAACCGTTTTTGGCGGAGCTGATCAGGCTTTGATCGCAGATGAAGAAGATGCGTTCGTCTTTAGCAGCTCGCAGGAAAGACCGACTGGCGTTTTTCAGCGCCCGGGTGGGCATGGCGACAAAGTCGGTGTATACCTGTTCTGATTCACTGTCAAAGTCAAGATAATCCATGACCAAACGGAACAAGTCTACGGTGTCCCAATCAATGGATTGATACCGAAGCAGGCGCTGCGGCAAAACATGGTTACTGAGCTCGGCGGCTGTTTCCACAATGAAGTATTCGGCTAAATCAGCCAGCACATCCCGGCGTCGGTTCCGGGTAGCCCGGGAGGGCTGCCGCTCGTTGAGCCAGGTGGCCAGATTGGTCAGACTGCCATCCCGGACCTGCTGAAAAGCCGTGTTTTCTTCGAGCAGAGAGAGGTACTTCTTCAGTTTCCGCTCGCCAAAATAAGCCAGGATTCGATCCTGCAAGTGGTTCCTGAAAGCCTTTTTCAGTTCTGCCGGCGTAACGGTCTTTTTGAGCTTTTTGTCAGAAGCAGATGTAGTAGTCTCCACTGGAACGGGATCCGGCTCAGTGGGCTCATGCTTTGCCGTGAAAGCACTTGTATCGGCTCCCGGGTTGTCATTGACACTGGGAAGTTCTTCCAGCAGCAGCACTTCTTCCTCCGGTGCCTGCCCTCCGGCAGGCGTTTCAAGGGGGAGCTCATCAGGCTGCGGGTACCCGCAGTTGAAACAAAAGCGCGCTACGGCTGGTATCCGGCTGTCGCAATCGGGGCAATGCTTATGAGCGGGCTTTTTGTTGGGTGCGGTGGCCGGCTTCTCTTCGGCCCGCGATTCCGTAGTCGGCCGCTGCGTTGTGGCGGTGTTCGTGCCGGAAGTGGGCCGATCTTCTGTTTTGTTTGAAGCGCTTCCGCTAAAGGCAAACTCAAAAGAAGGCTCTGTGATGGGAAATGACTTCTTCGCCGCCGGCGCAGAAGCCTCCCTGTCAACTGTCTTTGCAGTCGTGGGTTCTGGCTGGGAAGATTTGGTTTCTCCGTAGTCAATCTCAAAGACGACTTCGGGGTGTTTGTTGGCGGGCTTACTTTCCTTACGGGCTGAGAAAGGAGACATCTCCGGGGCCTGCTTCGGAGCCGAGACCGTTTTTTCGGGAGAAGAAGGTTCTACGCGGGCGTTGACTTCCGCAGGACGGCCTTTCTTTGCGCGGGCACGGGCAATGAAGGCTTCCAATTCGGTGAGCTGGGCATCCGTCAGGCTGGATTCTTCGGGGATGATGCTATCCGGGTCCTCGACCTTGAGGGAGTTTACTCCGGTTTCGAACAAGGGTTCATCTTCAATACTGAGGTTATAATCTGGTAGTGGTTCGAAGACCGGCTCGTCCGAAGCCGTAGGAAAATCGAGCCAGGCATTGTCCAGCTCCCGGGCAGCGGGCTCGCTGGTGACCGGAGGAACAACTTCTTCGTAGGCTTCTCTTAATAAGAGGCTGCGGGGGATGGCGTGGTTACCGGCGGTTTCGCCGGTGTTGAGAAAGTCGTGTTTTGCAAAAAAAGCCAGGGCACGCTCGTTGTAATGGCGGACAGAAAGGGAGACGGCACGATCGCGGCCGATGAAATCGGTGGCCAGGTCGAGAAGCTCTCCGGCAACGCCTTTTCCCCAGAAGGCCCGCTTAACGATAAGCTGGACAATCTCGGCGTAAGCACGCGGACTGGCATCCACGATGATGTAGCCCGCCAACGTTTTGCTTTTCGGGTCGAGTGCTACAAAAACACCGTGGCTTTCCTGCCCCAGGGAAGAGATGACGACCGTACGGGCAGTCTCCACCATGGCGTCGTTCTCCGCCCGTTGGGCATCGGTAAGCCCCGGTTGATCAAAAGCCGGGAAGATGGCCTGCCAGACGAAAGTCTCGAGGTGGGCAAAATCGGATTCTCTTGCTTGACGGAGGATCATGAGTGAATTGGCTGCTGTTGGGGAAGGGGGGAGGTAGACTGTAGACTGTGGACTGTCGACTGTCCCTTCCTGTATTGTTACAAATATACAGCATTTAAACTTAATTGTTTTATTTATTCACATAAAAAACAATAAAAAAGCAAAGCTTCCTGCATTTGGTCTATTGTTTTGCTTTGGATTCCTCTTTCAGGAGCAGCCCCCCCTCAGCTGGCGACGGCACTGCTCCTCAAAACCTTCCCTTGCACCTGCGACCGCGCCTGAGTTTACCGGAAGGTTCCGGTGAACCTACTTGATTTCACAAACTAAAATCCTAATGGATTAACATTCTAAAACACTAATCCACTACCTTCGCCCCATGCCCGTTCTACGAGTCATCCACGATTGCGATCGCTTTGCGCTCACCATTGAGCGTCTTTGCCGCCACCTCATTGAGGAACATGGCGACTTTGCCAATACCTGCCTGGTGGGTGTTCAGACCGGCGGCGTGCAGCTCGCCGAACGTCTGCGGGACAAACTCACTCAGATGGGCGTCACCGACTATGACTACGGCAAGCTGGACATTACCTTCTACCGCGACGACTTCCGGACCGCCAAAGGGCCGCTAACCCCCCAGCAGACAGAAATTGATTTCCTCGTGGAGAACAAGCGGGTGATTCTGGTAGATGACGTACTGTACAGTGGCCGAACTACCCTGAGTGCCCTCACGGCACTTAATCATTTTGGCCGACCGGCTCAGGTGGAGCTGCTGGTAATGGTGGATCGACGTTTCCGCCGCAGCCTGCCCATAAAGGCCAATTACCGGGGTATCACCGTAGACAGTCTGCACGACGAGTACGTCGAAGTACAGTGGGCAGAAACACACGGCAAAGACCAGATTATCCTTACCGGCTCAGAATAATAACGGAACAACTCGACCTACCGTCTACTCAACCACAGACTACCGACTATCTACCCCATGGCCTCTGATCAGCAACTCTCCACCAAACACGTTCTCGGCATCAAGTACCTCACCGCCGCTGACGTGGAGTTAATTCTGGACACGGCGCTGCAATTCAAGGAAGTCATTAACCGCCCCATTAAGAAAGTCCCCAGTTTACGGGACACTACGGTGGCCAACCTCTTCTTCGAAAACTCTACCCGTACGCGCATCAGTTTTGAATTGGCGGAGAAGCGCTTGAGCGCTGACACGGTAAACTTCAGTGCTGCCAGTTCGTCGGTCAAAAAAGGAGAAACCCTGCTCGATACCGTCAATAATATTCTGGCGATGAAGGTCGACATGGTCGTCATGCGTCACCCCGCCCCGGGCGCTCATCACTTCCTGGCCAGTAAGATTGACGCCAGTATCGTTAATGCCGGCGACGGCACCCACGAGCACCCCACCCAGGCACTATTGGATGCCTACAGTATGCGGGATGCCCTGGGCGGAGACCTGCGGGGAAAGAAAATCTGCATCTTTGGAGACATTACACATTCGCGGGTGGCGCTCTCCAATGTCTTCTGCCTGCAAAAGCTTGGAGCAAAGGTTCGGGTGTGCGGGCCTCCAACCCTGATTCCCAAGCACATGCGAAGCCTGGGCGTTGAAGTAAGTTACAACGTAGATGAAAGCCTCGCCTGGTGCGATGTAGCTAACGTGCTTCGCATTCAACTGGAACGACAGGATACCAAATTCATCCCTTCCCTGCGGGAATACAACCGTCATTTTGGTATTACCCGGGAGCGGGTAGACCGGTTGGACAAGCCCGTTGTCATCATGCACCCCGGCCCCATTAACCGTGGTGTGGAGATTGATACCGCCGTAGCGGATTCTGAGCATAGCATCATCCTTGAACAGGTGGAAAATGGCGTGGCGGTGCGAATGGCGGTGCTGTATTTGTTGGCGGCTCGGCGGAAGGAAGGGTGAGGATATGCGATAAGCGATATTTGATATTTGATATGCGATTTAAACGCGCACCGAATCCGTCTTAAAACCATAAAAATGTTTGCGCCATTAAAGGAAAGTCGGGTGGTTCTTTACCTGGTCTTCGCGTCCATGGCCATAACATCTTTGGTGCAAAACGATGTTTTTCAAGGCAAGGCCGACATTGTCAAATGGGACGGCTATGGCTACTACGCCTATTTGCCGGCCATCTTCGTTTATGGCGACGTGGAGACTTACGCTTTCGCCGAAGATCACTTTGACAATTACGAGATCAGCAACGAGATTTACCAGCTGATGGAAGTCGACAACGGCAGCCGTTTCCCGATCTACAATATCGGCATGGCGGTGGTCTGGACGCCGGGCTTTCTGCTGGCGCATGGTCTGGTAAAGGCGACGGGCATTGCGCCGGCGGATGGGATGTCTTTCCCTTACCAGTTTTCGTTGGTCATCACCTCTCTGTTGGTGATCTTTCTGGGCTTCTTTTATCTGCGACGATTTCTTCTGCGCTTTTACACCGACCAGGTGGTTGCCCTTGTGCTCTTCGGGATCGGTCTGGCGACCAACCTTTTCTACTATACCACGGAGGGGCCGGACGTCACGCATATGTACCTCTTTACGGGCTACGCCCTATTCTTGTATGCTTTCGGCCGCCTGGTCGATTCCGACGAATCTGCACGGGGCAAGTGGATCATCCGCTGTGGTTTACTGGCGGGCCTGATGTGTCTTATCCGGAGTTCAGAGATTGTTCTTTTTGCCATTCCTGCTTTCTACGGGTTAAAGAACCGGACGACGCTGCAACGCAACTTCTGGCGTACCCTTCCCATTTTCGGCATTGCGCTGGCGGTTTTCAGCCTTCAGCTAATCTACTACAAAACAGGTACGGGCAGCTGGTTTCAGGACGGCTACGCGGGGCTGAGTTTTGACTGGCTTTTGCCTCATCTCTACGAAGGTTTTATTGGATACCGGCGGGGTTGGTTGGTATACACTCCTTTGATGGCCTTTGCCCTGGCCGGGGTTTTCTGGCTGCCAAAAGCCTGGCGATTACCATTCGTCATCTTCCTGATCGGCAACAGTTATATCCTCTTCAGTTGGCATATCTGGTGGTATGGCAACACTTTCGGCAGCCGGCCGGTGGTGCAGAGCTATGCGCTTTTGGCCTTTCCGCTGGCGGCTTTAGTGGCGTGGGTTTTGGGCGCGGACGCAGGTGCAGGGCAAGGTAGAAGAAGCAAAGCAAAGTGGCCCAAGTACCTGGTAACGGGGCTGGTGCTGGCCTTCACCACCCTCAACCTCTTCCAGCACTGGCAATACAACCAGCGGATTCTTCCGCTCGACTTTGTCAACAAAACCTACTACTGGCAAGTCTTCGGCAAAACGAAACTCGACCGCAAGGACTATGTCTACCGGGACACGGATGAGAAACTCCCCAAAGGCTCCTTCAGGGCTACTCCCCTACTCTCTTTGGACACACTCCTGTCCATCCCCCCCAAGTCTGGCCGCGAGTTCACCAACCTGCTGGAATACCGGGCCGCCCATGATGCGGAGGCGGAGACCTGGCTGAGGGCGGACCTTAGCTTCTCCTACTTCGGGGAGACTTACGATAAGTGGAAATTCCCCTCCATTGTTACCGAACACCGTCGCGGCGACGAGATGCTCAAGTGGATACAAGTCAAAATCCCCCCAACGATGGATACACCTGAGCGGGATAGTCTGACCTTCAGCATCAGCCTTCCGGGGCTTCAGCAAGGCGACATCGTTAAGCAATACCTCTGGAACTTGAGCCGGGATAGCATGGTGGTGCGGAGGTATGAGGCGGAGATGTTGCGGTAGTTCTTGGCCGTTGATCAGGAATCGGGACGCTCGAAGGTCCTTACAGGACGCTTCGAGGTCCCTACATGCCCGATCGCCGGCTTATCGCCGTAGGCAGCAGCATACCTAACCCGGCGGTACCGTATAAAAACGGCACAGCCAGCAAGAAGTAAGACAGATCCACCTTACTTCCGAAAAATGCCTCCTCGAAGCCAGAAGTCAACACGTGGAAGATCGCGTACAGGAGGATACACAAAAACAGCACCCAGCCAGCGGCCAGCGGTACGTCTTCTGATCGTTTGATTAGCAGAGCCGACGCTGCGGCTAATCCGAAAAAGCCCGGGATAAACCAGGCAGGTAGCAGGAAAGACGACTGCACGAGGAAGGGATTCATTTCCCGGAAGGATTCCGGCCAGATAAGTACGAAGGGAAGGAAGGACAAGCCAAAAGCGACCAAAGCCACACTTCCAAAAGCGACCATTCGTCCAAAGGGCATTTCCTTCAACTTCAGACTGGCTAAAAAATAGCTTACGTAAGCCAACGCGAATACGGAGCGGGTAGACAGCAATAAGCCGATCACGATCGCCTGTAGCATAAGGTTAGTTCCCCACGCCTTATCCTGCCGCCTGCGGAAATACTCCAGCGCAAACATCACCAATACCGAATAGGTGAAAATATTACTCCGCACCGCAATCTCCCAAAACATGAAAACACTGGTCAATAGTAGCGGAACCAGCCTCTTTGCCTTTGCCGGAGTCCGGTACAATCCAAAAAGGAGCAACAAATAGCCCACGGCCGCCAGTGTGTCCAGCGCACCCAGCGCGTAGAAAGGCCAGGCGATGACAAAGTATACAGGCATCGGCCCCGGCGGGTTCCCCATATGCGACTCAGCGAAGTAAGGGTATTTTCCTTCCGCGGCTGCCTCCCAAAAAGAGGAGATAACACTCCAACGGTCTACATTCAGGCTTTCCAATGGGATGACCCAGGCGGCAAGCGCGGCAAAGACCAGCAGCAGTAGTCCGGCAGCAATCACTATCCGGCCTGTCCACTTATCACTGACGCTTATGCTGTCAGAAAGCAAGACCCAGCCCACCTGTACGGCCACCAGTAAAGCGGCTGCCACTACTGCCCGATCCGTCGCCCGGCTACCATACTTCCAGACGAAGAGGAAGTTGATGAACAGGATGGGGCCTAAGGCCAGCCAGGAGTTAATCTTTTCTTGTTGGGCTATCATTTCATGGTTTTGGGTCGTCGCACCTCCCGGGCGCGACAAAACTTCTGCACGCAGAGCGTGCAGCCACCCGGGGGCGCTCACCCCAGATAAAAGTCAAACAAGCGCTCCAATTCTGCTGCCGGATCATCCGTCAGGCCGGGGTGAACGGCGGAGCACTGAATGACGGTACTCCGCGAAGCCGTCAGCCAGCGGAAGCGGCCGGCGTGATCCAGCTCACCAATGCGCCCGCCGGAGGGGCCGTCGGCACATATTTCATCCCAGCCCTTCAGGTAGGCGGCAATTTCGTCGGGGTCTGCCTCGGGATGAAAAGCGCGGATGCGCGCTTCATCGACCCGATACTTCACCCCGAGGTAGCGTAGCCTTTTGGAAAAGACAATGACGCCCAGATTGAGGAATTCCTCCCGCTCGACCTGCGGCAGGTAGCGGAGAACGGCATATTCGTAGACCTGCTTATCGGGCATCTTCAGCTTCTTTGCGGAGGGCCTCCAGGTTAGCGATTCGGGTGTTGAGGTAAGTCTTGTAAACGGCCCGTTTTTCTGCCGGAGAAACGGGGTTACCTTCTTCCGTGAGAAAATCATCCGGAACAAGATCCACCACGGCGGAGACGAAGTCGGGCGTCAGCGCCTCTTTGATGACGGCAGCGGCTTCGGTGAGTTGGCTGGCTTTGGCCAGCAGGACGTGATCCTTGATCATCGGGAAGGTCCGCGCGGCACTGGCCTCCCAACCATTCCAGCTGTGGTGGAAGTAGAGGGCGGCACCGTGGTCGATCAGCCAGAGTTCTTTCTTCCAGTTCAGCAGATTGGTATTCCGGTGAGTCCGGTCGATGTTGGTAATAATGCTATCGAGCAACACCACCTTCGAGGCTTCGAGGGGCTCCGCGACGGAGACCAGCGGATCATAAGTGATGGCGCCGGACAAATAATGGAGTCCGAGGTTCAGACCGACGCTGAACCGTAACAGATCCTGAATTTCCTCGTCGGGTTCTGTTTGGGCGAAGGAATTATCCAGTTCCATAAACACCAACTCCGGCACCCGCAGCCCGATGGCGCGGGCCAGCTCTCCGCAGATGAGCTCTGCTACCAGGGCCTTGGTGCCCTGGCCTGCTCCCCGGAACTTGAGGACGTAGGGGAAGTCGTCGTCGGCCTCTACGATGGCGGGCAGCGAGCCGCCCTCCCGCAGCGGGGTCACGTAGCGGGTGACGTTGACGGTTCTGATGTCGGGTGTTTTCATGGGGTGAAGGTACGGCGGAGGAAAGGTTTCATTTTTACGCCGACTGAAGTCGGCGCTACAAAACCAAGCCCCTATCTTCGCCCCCAATGATCTACAATCTTGTCCGTCCCGTCGCCCGCTACATCCTCCGGTACTATTTCCGGAACATCGACCTTACGGGACTGGAGAACATTCCGAAGAACGCCGCCGTCATTCTGGCGGCCAACCACCCGACGGCCTTCATCGAGCCCTGCATACTGGCCTGTTTTCAGCCCCGGACCCTGTGGTTTCTGGCCCGGGGCAACCTCTTCAAAAACCGGGCCGCTACGGCGCTGCTCAACGCCGTAAACATCCTGCCCATTTACCGCCGTCAGGACGGAGACTATGAAAAGCTGAAAGACAACTTCAACACCTTCGCCGAGTGCTATCGGGCCCTGAGCCGGCATCGGGCCATCATGATTCTCTCCGAAGGGCGAACGATCCACGAGAAAGCCCTGCGCCGCATCCGTAAGGGAACGGCGCGCATTGCCCTGGGAGCCCTGCAAAACGACTCAACGTTGAAGGAAGTGTACATCGTTCCCATCGGTTGCAACTATACCCACGCCCACCGGGTACGGAGCCAGGTGATGGTACGTTGCGGGGAGCCGATTTCTGTTTCCGCTTACATGGACGAATACCGACGCAGCGAAGCCTCTGCTATTAAAAACCTTACTGAGCACCTGCGTGCGCGCCTGAGCTCCCTCGTGGTGCAGTTCCCTGAACACGATCGGGCGGGTATTGGGGAAAGTCGGCTCGAACTGGATCGGGTCCGCCACAACACCCAAAACATCTACGGCATTACGCACGACGGGCAGCAGCTGGACCGCGAGCTGGCCCTCGCCGCCAGTACCCCGGCGGAAGCCCCCGAGCTGACCCGCTACTTTAACCGCTTGCAGCATAATGATCTGGGGCCTTCCGCAGGCTCAGCAGAGGGCGCGGTCGCAGGTGCAGTGAAAGGGACAAAAAAGCAAAGGGCGACCTGGTTCCGGGCTGCGTTCGGACTTCTCCTGCAGCTCCCCCACCTCCCCCTCTGGCTCATCGGCGAATATATCGCCGATAACAAAGTCAATCACGTCGAATTCTACAGCCCCGTCCGCTTTGCCGCTCTGGCCATCGGCACCTTCGTACTTGTTCCTCTGGGGTTATTTTTTCTGCCCTGGCCGCTAAAAATCTGGCTGGTCCTCGCCCTTTTGTCCGTCAACTGGTCCATCCGGCAGTGGGAGACGCTGGCCCGGCAGCGGCAAAGCCGCCGCTGGCGGCGACTGGTGGATCAGGAGCGGGAATGGTTGAAAGAAAAACAAGAAGTATCGGCCTGAGTCAAAACGCCTTCTAAATTGCCTGAGTTGCAGCCCCCTTTTGTCAACAACTGTATTCTCTACCTACAACTTGCTATGTACACGCTTAGATGCTCCCTGGTCTGCCTGCTCCTCAGCAGCTTCGCCTGCCTTTCGGCCCAGACCGAATCTCAATACATTAAAGCCCTGGCAGCCCACCTTGAGGCCAATCAGGAAGTATCTGTAACCGGAGGACGAGTGGATCTCGAAACGACCACTCATGCCATCGAAGTTGAGCGTGCGCAAAAATGGAAGAACAGCATCGGCCAGGCACTTTGGTATGGTATGCAGCTCAACAAAAAGCCAGGAATCGTCTTGCTGATCGAATCCCCGGCACAACGTAAATATGCGATCCAGTTGGGTTCCGCGCTGGAACACTCCGGATTGAACAACAGCATCACGGTATGGCTTT
Source organism: Neolewinella agarilytica (assembly GCF_900110645.1). Classification (GTDB taxonomy): domain Bacteria; phylum Bacteroidota; class Bacteroidia; order Chitinophagales; family Saprospiraceae; genus Neolewinella; species Neolewinella agarilytica. Next base: position 16,326 of record NZ_FOFB01000031.1, on the reverse strand, counting down.
GGCCAGACGACTTCCCCGGGGTTCATCCCGCAACAAACACTCAGCCAGTAACGGGAAGAGGGGAGTTCTGGCTTAACCTGAATGGCAACAAGCGGCACACAAGTAGCTGCCGTTGGTACAAAAACACGACAAAAGGAAGACTATGTACCGCAGATGAAGGAGTACCTGCGGGTTGCTGTCATTGAAACCCTCACTTCCCAAACACCTGCACAAAGCAATCCTGATAGCCCTTTACCGAACCGAAATAATGTGCGACCATGTAGCGCCATTCTTTGCCGAGCAAGGTATTCCGGTGGCCGGCAACGTCACTCCCTTCATCGATCAGCAGACGGATAATGGCCTGACGGGCATCCGCGCCAACGCCCAGGTTTTCGTTACCAATGATTCTGCCCTCCTCATCTCTTTCTGTGCTGAGTTTTACCTCCCGGCAGTCTGCTGCCGTCCGCTCATGTGGTTCTAATCGACCAATTCCCTGGTGCGAAAAGCGGTTATTCTTAAGCAAATAAGCACCATGTTTTTGGGCTGACCAATACAAACATTCATTACTAACCAGGAGGGGTAATGCCGGCGTATTTTTCAGGCGATCCATCACGCTTTTGACGTCACGGGGATTGACCTTATACTTATTCATTTTGTCCTTCCGGCGGCTCTTTACATAGTCTTTTACAAACTTTGAATAGCGCCGGGGGTCAGACCTCATCAGGTTGACTTCGGCCAAGAGTGCCGACTCCTGCAAGCTCATTTCCGTGCGAAAAGATTCCTCTGCTGGTTTCTTCGCAGCTGCGGCTGACGAAGCAGGCGTAGCGGAAACCTCCGGCTTTTCCTTCATTATTATTCCTCCACCCTTAGCGGTCTGCCCTTCCGCTGGCGCGGGCTTAACTTCCCGAACGACCATTTCCGGAACGGCTACTCTTTCGGGGCTGGTGTTTTCCCATGATTTACGGATGACGGAGCCTGCCTGGATGATGGCCCCGGAAGGAATATCGTTCATCGTCCGAAGCTCTTCCAGGCTTAGCCCGTAAATATCTGCGATATTTAGCAATGATTCGCCTGGCATTACTTTATGAAAAACGCCTTGCTGAAAGCCTTCCTTATCAGCTACTTCCTCCTTCGAAGCCGGGCTATCCTCCTCCTGAGTATTATCAACAACCCATTCTGAGGAGACGATCAGCCTCTTACAGTCAGGAATCTTTTGTCCCTTTTGCAGTTTGTTCCATTGTAAGATTTTTTCCTGGCTAATCCCATATCGTTCTGCCAGGTCTTCCAGGCGATCATCGGCCTGAAAAACATGGATTCCCTCTTTTTGAAATGGCGGGCATTGTGCCTGAAGATCAGGCCCGCCAAAGGAAAGAAGAACCGTTAAAAAAAGGAATACAGTGTTTGTCGTGTAGCGTTGTGTATTGGAAAGCATTCTAAAAAAGTTGGCAGCAAAACGCCTAAGTATCCAAACCTGAACTCTTAGGCAAATGGCAAAAAATGGAATAAAAAGTGTCAAAGCGTGTATTTGCCTTTCCATAAAAAGGTTACCCTAAAATAGGGCTGCTTTCGTGTAAGGACTAAAAAACCGATCTCAAATCGCTAAATGCCGGCAGAAACAGGTAGTATCACCTGCATCAATTGACTACTTTAGCGAGATTATTATCCACCCCGATCAACACTTAGCATGCTCCCCATCGTCTACCTCAACGGCCAATATGTACCTAAAGAAGAAGCCGCACTAAACGTCGCTGACCTCGCTATTCTCCGAGGGTTTGGCATCTTTGATTACTTCCGCTATACACAAGGACGGCCACGTTTTATTGAAGATCATCTTGATCGTTTTCTGCGTAGCGCTAAACTGCTATCGTTGGATATGCCTGCCGACCGCGAAGCGCTGCGCGAGGCCGTTCACCAGTTGATTCAGCGTAATGGTGGTGGTGATGGTGGCATTCGTTTTGTACTCACCGGCGGCTACGCGCCGGATGGCTACACCCCCACCCGGCCCAATTTAGTGGGTATGGCCGACCCTTTTCAAGGGCCACCACCAGAGCAGTATGAAACCGGTATTCGCGTTATCCTGCATCGGTATGAGCGGGAGCTCCCGGAAGTCAAAACAATCAACTACCTGGAAGGGATCCGTATTCAACCGATGATCCGCCAGCGAGGCGCTCAATATGCCCTGTACGTAGACCGGGAAGAAAACATCCGGGAAAGTGACCGGTCTAACTTCCTGATCGTACGGGATGGGAAACTCGTCACCCCAACAGACAATATCCTCCACGGCATCACTCGTCTTCATTTGATAAAGCTGGCCGCCGAGCTGGATATTCCGGTAGAGGAACGCACGGTTAGTGTTGCCGAATTCATGAACGCCGAAGAGGCGATCATCTGTAGCTCAGTCAAAGGGGCGATGCCGATTACCTATGCTGACGACATCGCCATCGGCGATGGGAAACCTGGCCCAATCACCCGAAAGTTAATGCAAGCCTGGCCGGAGTATGCAGCACGGCATGAAGGGTGAGCAGGAAATAGGGCTAAAGTATAGGGTGTTCAGTCAGTGATTCCGGAGGAATCACAATGGCTACCCGGTTGAACACCTTACGTTTGAGGCATCCTACCCCAATCTAATTACATTACACTTATCTTTAGCAAAACATTTCCTTACCCATGTCTTTTATCTCTGACCTCGTCACCCTCGACGTTATCACCATCACCGGCCAACTTAAAGTTAGAAAGGACGTCTCCTCCGGAAACGCAAATGATGACAGCCTGGAGGGTCGGCAAATCATTGATTTCAATACGCTATTCAGCCGCAGTGACGGAAAGCTGGAAATTGACGGCGACATGCGCGTCGTCGCCGCCACACACATAGAAATAGATAAAGACACCTTCACTTTTGTGGCGGATAACCTTTCTGAAAACGACCGGGAACTACTGCACATGCATGTTGACGCCGTCAATGCTGCTTCCACAGCCCGTGCAGAGATCATTGCCCGGCTGAAGCCCAACTTCAGACGGGTTGAAGGAGGGAACGAATAAGGGATGCCCTCTTCAACTGTTTCTAACTTCGTCGCCTCTTGCCGGAGCTTTTCCGATGGTGATGCTTCTGCAACAGATATTGCCCACCTACGCCAGGTAACTGAGCAGGAAATGCCGGAACATTACCGAATGCCCTTTCCGGAACGGGAATTGGTAAGGGCGCCAGACGAAAAACAAAAAGCCAGACATCTGCGTGGTCTCTGGCATGAGCTGGCCCAGCATTTGACGGACTTGCGCTATCTCTCCGAGGCAGATTTCATCGCTTACCACCAGCATAAGCACGACATCCTGGACAAACCCAGTCTGCTGCTGCCACTCGTTGATGCCGTAAGCCGGTACGTAGCGGAAGAAGAAGACTGGCCGGAGCTGGCAGCCATGTTGCCAGCGGGTACGCAGGTGGATCATTATTGGGTGAGTAAGCACCTCGGTGCAATTACCGACCGCATTGGTCTATACACCAGCTGGGATGGGGGTTTACCGCTAAAACCAGGTTTCCGTGCCGGAGGAGCAGGCTGCCACGGTCGCTCACTCGCCTACCGCGCCAGAACGCTTTCATCAGACGAGTTCAGGTTTTCGGGTGAAGATGATGTCTTCGCAGCAACGGATTCCCCCACCCTGGCGAAACTCTTCCGGGAGGGACTGGGGCTGGAAACGACCTTTTCCGCCGAAGGGGCCATTAGCCTGGAGCATTGGGCCCAGCTGACGGATGTTGACCTCCTCATCGCTTCTTATCGCCAACACACGAAGAATCGGGAAGAAAGTGCCGTCTTGTACCAACTTCGGAATATAGATGAAGCCCCCGCTGCCCCTGACGAACTCATCTTCGCGACCCGGGACAAACCAAAATTAGAACCTACTCTCTACGATCAGCCGACCGCGAATAAAATGCTGCGGCAAGCCCGCCGGCAGAAAAACGCCCGTCCCGAAGGTTTGGACGTCCGCCTATTACAGATCAAGCTCTGGCAGGCCAGTTATTACCGTGGCAAGATCGACGGCCGCTGGGGAAAAATCAGTCACCAGGCCCTGATTACCCTGTTGAATGATGAGGCGGATCGGCTCGCAGAAGACGCGGGGAAGCTACGGCGGGCGGGGCAGCGCAATAAGGCCCTGAAACAATCTCGCCGGGTACGCACCTACCTCATGCCCGCTAACCGGGAAGAAAAAGTTTATGTCGTCAATTTCCGGGGCATCATCCGACACTTTGATTGGGGCGTAAGCCAGGATGATCCGGCAGCGCTGAGCAACCTGTATACTAACGACGATGCCCTGAAGGACATCCACCGGCAAGCGGGCATTTCTGTTGATAAGTTTGACGAAAAAATTCTCTCCGAAGACGGTATTAGCACTCTCTACCCTGACAATGTCACCCATCCGGAACGACGGGTTTACTATCCCCGTGTGCCTTTACTCGCCCGCATCAGGTTGGGCTTCAAAAAGATTTTCCGCTGGCTGAAGAGCAAGCTCAACAAGGTCAAGGAGAAGATCACCGAACTACTCGGCCCCGTCTTTGACTTTGTCAAAACCCTCCTACGCCCGATTCGGAGTGCTGTCCAGCGCTTTTTTTCCGGTTTTAAATATCTGGCGAATTTCGTTTTTGGCAAGCCGCTGATTACAGAAGTTGCCCCGGCTACGGCCGAGGCTCCAGCCAGGCTCTTTGCCACCAAATTTGAGCTGGACTTCGACTCCGTCAACTTCGCTCCGGACACCTTTCTTGAGGGAGAAGCCCTGCAGCACAGTAGCCACATAAAGCGGATGCAGCAGAACATGGCCTACTTCATCGACTCCGTCATCTGGATCATCAAGGCCATTGGTAAATTATCTCAGCCAGGGGGCTGGGTCTGGCTGGGTTGGCAGATTGTGCGGGCGGTGGTGCCAATCTCGAAGGTGGTAGTGTAAATAACCACGGAGACTGCCTTTACAGACAGTCCCCGGGCTAAGTAACAAGGTTTCAGATGTTGTGAATTAATGGGAATAGAGTGTTTCAAGGGAAAACAGACTAACGGCTGCTCAAAAATCAGATACATTCTTTTGGTGAGCAATACGCTAAAGAGCGTATTCTATACGACTGCCTGAATATGGCAATTCTCTTTAAACCAAATCAAAGGCCTGCGCCCACCGCATCGCCTCCACCACCGAGCTAATCCCCAGCGTCCGCCAGATATTATTACGGTGGGTCCGGACGGTGTGAACGGAGATAAAGAGCAAACGCGCTATGTCTTCGTTTTTGAAGTCGCGGCAGATGAGGGAGAGGATTTCTTTTTCTCGCCTGGAGAGTTGGCTAAACCGGCCCTGGTTCTGCCGGGCGAATTGCTGCAAGCGTTCCAGCCGCTCGAGGGTACGAGGGGAAAGTTGGAGGTGATCCGCCGCAAGGGAAATGTCTGTTGGGTTGTTCATAGCAATTTCTGGAGTAGATCGCCAGTGACAAAGCTCCGCCACTGCACCATACGACGGGTTCAGCGGGAAGCACCAAATAATCTGGCGCTGTTCACAAGTAATGTTTAACTGAATACGATATAAAAGTATCGCCGGGCGCCATGCTGTGGGGCGGCATCCCGCAAACGCCCCCTCTCCTCCCGAGAAAAGGTCATATTATCCCGTGGACCTTTCTATAGCTGTTCTAGCCGATGCCGTACTTCCTGCGCCGTCTGGCTACTGACGGGAATGATTTCCCCATCGGACATCACTAGATTGGGGCCGGAGCTAATCTGCCGGACCTCCTTCAGGTTGACCAAAAAAGACCGATTCACCTGCATAAACTCTGGGTAGGATTCAAATTGCTCGACAAACCGTTTAAGTCTGCCGGATTTATGGATTGGCTTTCCGCCTTTCCAATAAAGAGAAACGACATCGTTGGCACTGCAGAAATAAAGAATGTCCTTGACGGGGACGAAGTAAAACCCATCACTATTCGACACAGAATACATGGTGGGCAGGTCACCCGAGCGGAAGTTCTTACCGGCTTCCTCAATATCATCCGTTCGTTCCTGGGGATTACGCAGGCGAAACTGCTGCCTTGCCCGATCCAGTGCTTCTTTAAGGTAAGAAGCACGCAACGGCTTGTCGATATATATCAGGGCCTGAAAGTCCAGTGCAGCCCTGCCGTATTGACCGTGGCCCGAGATAAATACGATCATGTAATCCGACGCATGGAGCAAATCCAGCAGGTCGAAGCCCGTTCCATCCGGCAGCTCAATGTCCAGAAACAGCAGGTCTGGTTTTTGTTCCTGAATTACCCGTACACCATCCTTTACGGTCGTCGCGGTTCCCACCAGGTCTACTTCTGCGTTCAAGTGTTCCAACAGGCTGGCCAAAAGGCTATGCATGTTCTCATCATCATCAACTGCGACTGCTCTCATGTTGCCGGGGATAGGTCAACGGCAAATATAATAAGACTAAGGTTCCTCGTGGACTTCCGTCGGGATGCTTCAGGTCTTTGATTTCGTAGCGGTACTTTTTGGGCGCGGACGCGGGTGCAGAGGAGGTTGAAGAAGCAGTGGCATAAACCGCATTCAGCTGGTCCATGCGCTTATTGGTAATTCCCAGTGCCTTCGAGGCATGCTTCCCGGTTCTCCCACCCTGCATCCTGCGTCCGCGCCCGTCGTCTTCTACCTCCACCAGCAACAATTCTTGTTCTTCGTCCATCTTAAATCGCAGGGTGATCAATCCTCCCTGCGGCAAGCCACCAATCCCATGCTTTATGGAATTCTCAATAAAGGGCTGCACGATCATCGTCGGCAGATAGTAAGAGAAGGTATCCAGTTCGGGGTCTTCTTCGATGTGAAAGCGCAGTTTATCCCCCATCCGCATCTGCTCCGCCTCCATGTAGTCACGCAGCAGGTCAATGGCTTGATCCAGCCGCGTCAGCGGCTGCGTCGACCGGTTCAGGATGTCCCGGATCACATCGGCAAACTTCATCAGGTATTCGTGCGCCTCCAGCTTCCGCCCCGTCATAATGAACGAATTGATCGAATTGAGACTGTTGAAAATGAAATGCGGGTTCATCTGCAGGCGGAGGACGGAGGTTTCTGTTTCGGCGGCAAGTGCTTCTGCTTGCGCCGTGCGAAGTTGTTCTTTTTCAATTTCTCGTATATTCCGCAAGCGATACCAATTAACGCCCCAGCCGGCAGCAGCGACCAATAATGCGTACAGGGTATAAGCCCACCAGGTTCGATACCATGGAGGAAGGATGATTATGGTTAGACTTCTTGGCCCTGACCATTGATTATCGGAGTTAGTAGCGTAAATGTTAATCTTGTATTCGCCTTCCCGCAGGTCAGTCAGAATAGCAAACGGTTGGTCAGTTACCGGACGCTCCGTATTGTTTTCACTTCCCAATACCTCAAACCGGTACTGACAGTTTGCGGGGTCAGAGAAGTCGAATGCCGAAACGTGCAGCTCTATTGAATTCTTATTATAGGGTAACCGAAGGTGTTCGATAAACGCCACATTACTCACCTTGTTGGGACTGTAGTCAGTGGCGACCTCGGATTCATAGTTAATTAGAATATCGGTGATGGTTGGTCGAGGGGGCGGTGCTGTGGAAATAAATGATCGTTGAGTCAATACGTCTACTCCATTTTTACCGCCAAAGAAAATGGTTTGTTGCAAAGTGTCCGTTAACACGGAGCGCAGGGTGAATTCGTTTCCTTGCAAGCCATCGGACAGTTGAAGTTTTTGCCGGATTCCCGTTGATGACTGGTAGCTTTCCAATCCAGTCGTCAGGGACATCACCAGCCTGTCATCGAGTATATCCATGGCATGAACTACGGGTTGGTCCGTCCCGTCAAATACGGAGCTCAGGGTATATCTTCGGGCACCACTGCGCGTGATTTGAAACAGGCCCGCGTGGGTACCGATCCAGTATTTATCTCCTGCCTCATCAGCAACGATTGCAGTTACGTAGGGTAAACCCAAGAATACCGTATCGACCCGGAAGACAGCATCTGCCCCGATGAGCTTACCTACGAAAAAACTGTCCCGGAGCGTGGTGACCAGCAGGTCATTCCCGGTCCCTCCCAATATCCTTGGGCGAATACACGACGTCGGATCCTTGAAGCAATGTGTACGATCAGCGCTGATTCTAAGCAGTGACTCCCGATTGGTGGCAACCAGTAGCTCTCCATTCGGTAGTTCCTTCAGGTCGTTATACCCCGGGTAGACCATCCCGTCGTAGGGCAAAGCATACTGTCTGAAAGTTTTTTCTCCGGGGGGTAAATGAAGCAACATCTTGAGGGTGCCGAGCCAGACAGTGCCTGATCTATCCACCAGGAATGACTTAACCTGCTCCAGTTCCTGCCCCGAGATATCTAATGCATACTGCGTAGTGTCCCGGTCAGTAATGTGCGTGACCATTTTCGGGCCAGCCAGCCACATATCCCCACCCTCCCCCAGGGCAAAGCGGACGATATTCTGGTTGTCCCCGTGCGCCCGTATACGCAGCGTGCTGGTCTTATCCATACCGATGTTTGCATAGTACACGCCGTCATCCTTGACGGACACCCAGAGGGTCTCGTCCTCATTTAGGTACATTCGAACAATGCTCGGTGTAAACGGCTGCAGGTTTCCTCCCAGATTAGTCATAAAAGGGCCTTCTGAGCGGTTCGCTACGGGGTTATAACGGTAAATCCCTTCAGTAGCCGTGCCGAGAATAAGATTTCCCTCCCGGTCAACACAGATGCTTTCCAGGTACCCAAACGAACGGCCGTTATTGGTTATCTCATCGGACCATTGTCCGGTAATTGTGTTCAGTTTATATAGCCCGTTACGAGTGGCTACCCATATCAAAGAGTCGCTGAAGTAATAAGCATCCCTGATACCTCGCTCCTTTGGCCCGTTAAACTCCAGGGGCTCCCGCAAAAGTCCATCCACTGAGTAGTATCGGATTTCTAATCGGGGCGAACCGAAGAAGTTCCTTAATAATATATACTCGCCCTTCCCGGTAATCTGCATTCGGTCCCGCACACCTACATGAATTGTGTCGAGCAGGCTCTGACGGCCAGGCGGCGTTACATCAAGAAAAAATAAATGCCGGTTACCACTGGTAAATACACGGTCATTTTGACTGTCCACGTAGCACCACCAGTAGGTATTGGTTGCCTTCTCACCGTCGGGCAAGTCAAACTGGAAGTGTTCAAATATATCTTGTTTTTGCCAGTAGCGCGTCAGGGCTACATCATTGGTAAACCACATGCCACCGCCGCTGACCTCACCAAAAGCACTTTGTGAGGCCTGCAAATTAAGTAGTGAGCCTGACTGGGTCGTATCGGGTCGGTATTGTTTCACACGATATCCGTCAAAGCGATTTAACCCGACAAGCGAAGAGATCCAGGCAAACCCTACGGAGTCCTGAAAGACATGATAGTTGTACTGCGATGAACTTAACCCATCAGAACTGCCCAGATGATGAAAAGAATAAACGGGCGAAGAAACTTGAGCCACTATAAATTGAGATGACAAAGTCAACAACAAAAACGTTATTACCAATTGTTGAATTACAGGTTTTCGATGCTTTGTCGTTGCTTTTTTCATACCTCAGTTTATGTGTCCAGTTTCATTCACGAGGGGAGTAAGGCGCTATGTTTTAACAGAAACTGAGGGGAAGGCATGTAAAAGAAATCTCCTCCTACGAACTTGCTCAGGCTAGGTGAGTAGAATGTTTTTTTTTCATCCTTTCCTCCATATGTCGTTGACATGGAGCCCTTGAGATCACTATTGTAGGAACTGTCACAAGGGAATAGTGGCATAGTATCAGTAAGGTTTAAGTGCTTACAAACGAGTTGAGTTCAAGTGCAAAGTGTATTGCTAATATATACTTAAGAATCTCGTCACAAAAACTATCATTACTGATTTTGAGCGAATTAATGGGTAAAGCCATAGTTATTACGCCATCAAGCGTATTCTTAAAACCAGAAAACCCGCCAACCCTCATACGAGGATCAGCGGGCTTTCCCGTTTTAATCAGTTAGTCTAAGCAGACCGGGAATTACTTCCCATCCACCTCTTCGAACTCAACGTCCTCCACATCAGCGGCGGAGTCTCCTGAAGAAGCGTCGGCGCCTCCGGCGTCGGCAGTGGCTTCGGGGCCACCCTCACCCTGCTGGGCCTGGTAGATGTCCTGGCTGGCAGCGTTCCACGCTGCCGTCAATACTTCGGTCGCGGCATCAATCTTCTCGATGTCTTCGGCTTTGTGCGCTTCGCGAAGGTCATTGAGGCCGGCTTCGATGGCGGACTTCTTGTCTTCGGGCAGTTTCTCGCCGAATTCCTTGAGTTGCTTCTCCGTCTGGAAGACCAGCTGATCAGCACCGTTGATCTTTTCAACGCGCTCGCGGGACTTAGCGTCCTCGTCAGCGTTAGCTTCCGCTTCAGCCTTCATGCGGGCGATATCGTCGGAACTAAGACCGGTACCGGCCTCAATCTTGATCGTCTGCTCCTTACCGGTGCCTTTGTCTTTTGCGGAGACTTCCAGCAGACCGTCAGCGTTCAGGTTGAAGGTAACCTCGATTTGAGGCACACCGCGTGGCGCGGGTGGAATGTCTCCGAGTACGAAACGCCCGATGGGACGGTTGTCCTTACTCATGGAGCGCTCACCCTGCAGTACGTGGATTTCAACGCTGGGTTGGTTGTCCGTAGCGGTAGAGTATACTTTAGACTTCTTGGCGGGGATCGTCGTGTTGGCTTCGATCACCTTGTCCATCATACCACCCATAACTTCGATACCGAGGCTGAGGGGAGTAACGTCCAGCAGCAGTACGTCCTGTACGTCGCCGGAAAGAACACCACCCTGAATGGCGGCACCAACGGCCACTACTTCATCGGGGTTTACGCCCTTGTTAGGCTTCTTGCCGAAGAACTCTTCGACCGCCTGCTGGATACGTGGGATACGGGTGGAACCACCTACGAGAATTACCTCGTCGATTTCGTCTTTGTCCAATCCGGCATCTTTCAGGGCCTCTCTACAGGGAGCGAGCGTACGCTGCACCAATTCATCGGCGAGTTGCTCGAACTTGGCACGGCTGATTTTTACTACAAGGTGCTTAGGCACACCATCAACGGCCGTGATGTAAGGAAGGTTAACTTCCGTTTCCTGGCTGGAGGAGAGTTCAATTTTAGCTTTCTCAGCGGCTTCTTTCAGGCGCTGCAGAGCCATGGGATCCTTGGTGAGATCAATATTTTCCTGGCTCTTGAATTCGTTGGCAAGAAAATCAATCAATACCCGGTCGAAATCATCACCACCGAGGTGGGTATCACCGTTGGTTGATTTAACTTCAAAGACACCGTCACCGAGGTCAAGAATAGAAATATCGAAAGTACCACCACCGAGGTCATACACGGCGATCGTCATGTCCTTACTGCGCTTATCCAGGCCGTAGGCCAAAGCAGCCGCGGTAGGCTCGTTAATAATCCGGCGCACTTTAAGCCCGGCGACTTCGCCGGCTTCCTTGGTAGCCTGACGCTGAGAGTCATTGAAATAAGCAGGAACCGTTACTACGGCTTCCGTTACTTCCGTGCCCAGGAAGTCTTCGGCCGTCTTCTTCATCTTCTGAAGAATCATGGCAGAAATTTCCTGTGGGGTGTATTGACGGCCGTCAATGTCGACTTTAGCCAGTCCGTTGTCTCCCTTCACTACCTGATATGCAGCGCGGCCAACATCGTTTTTAGCTTCGTCATAGCGCATCCCCATAAATCGCTTAATGGAGGCTACAGTACGCGTTGGGTTAGTGATGGCCTGGCGTTTGGCTGGCTCACCGATTTTACGCTCGCCGCCGTCCAGAAACGCTACGATAGAAGGCGTGGTATTGCGGCCTTCTTCGTTATAGATCACGGTGGGCTCGTTGCCCTCCATCACCGCCACGCAAGAGTTGGTTGTACCGAGGTCGATACCTATAATCTTACTCATGTGTCAGTATATTTTAATGGTTGTAAGTTGTAATTGTCAACTCACATAAGCAATTGGTATGCCAGAACAACTGAAGGCCGGCCGGATGTCTTTTGGTCAGTCGTTACGTGAAAGTGGCACAATTGGTGTCAGTCGGATCGGTAAAAAAAGACAAAATGTCAGTTTGGAGTATTGGCGTTCATACCGGTGTCGCCAGCCAGGCATTTATGCCAAGCGTAACCCTTCACCTTAGAATGTTCGGTTTACAGGCCTAAGGGCACGGCGTTTTGGGGCTGGCCTTACTACGGCTGAAGCCGCAGCCTGCGCTACGAAGCTCTGCGAGCTAGGAGAACAGAAACTGTTGCAAAGGGTTACAGCAATACAGAACACCCTACCCTTTACTTCCTTTGCTCTTTGAAAGCCTTCCCTTGCACCTGCGGCCGCGCCAAAAAAAGCTGGCAACTGGAAAACTGATCTTAAAATTACCAGCTACAGAAAGCCTAGATCTCTGGTATAACTACCGTTAACAAGGCTGTCCCGGCTGTTGTTGTCAAAGTCAACACCGGTCTTTAGCGTTGTCGTGTTACTGGTAACCATCCCGATTCCGCCGCTCAGGTTGGTGTACCGCGGCAGACTTTGCGAGCTGGTGATACCGGAATTGGCATTTTCAAGATTTCGGCGATCGAGAACTTCCTGCCCGGCAGCGGAAATGCGTACATCGAAGTCGACGAAGCGGCGAACGATATCGTCATCACGTTCCAGATTTGCCCCCAAAAAGGAGTAGAACCCTTCGGGATCAACCTCAAAGCGCACCAGGTTTCCACTCTCCTGATCGCCAGAAGGCACGTAAGCATTGGATAAAACCCACTCCAGGGAAATATCCCGGTTGCGCGAAGCGTCTGACGGGAACAGTTCCCGGATATTAAAGATGATCCGCACATCATAAACCCTTGCGTTATCACCTTTCGTCCAGCTCATCACTAATGGCCGGCGGTAATCGTCTACCCGAACCGTTTCGGCGGGTCGGTTAATCTCAATTTCGCGAAGCAGCACCGTTTCCGCAACGGCATCTTCCTGGCCGGGGCGCTGGATGGAAAGCATCACCTCGTTACCTGCGCTAAGCCGCAGTTCACTATCCCGGAAGGTGTACAGGATGTTGGGGCTTTCAGCAAAAACGCCGTCCTCCCGATCAAGACCAAATTGTTCTGCATTTACGCGCTCCAGCTCGATGTCTTCCAGCGTTGTCTTGTTCTGCAGAATAACGGTGGCTTCATTATCTCCGTAGTATATGGAGTCCGCAATACCCGCATTAGCGTTTGCATTTCCACCAGACTCCAGAAAGGCTTTCTCCACCCGTATGAAGTGACGGTCATCATCAGCGTTCAGAAAGCCGTAGGCTACCGGAATGTCCTGATAATCCCCTTCCAGGCTGAAGTCATCACGACAGGAAAGGAGAGCAATCGTCAGTAAAATAAAAGCAGAAATTCGAAGCAGCATACTGGTGGTATATTTTGAAGGCACAAAGATAAATGGCTATCCGTAGGAAAGCTGGTCTAATTACAGAATTGGTGGTTGGAGGACGAAATGGGGCAGGTTGCAGGTTGCGGGTTGCAGGTTACGGGTTGCAGGTTGCGGGTTGCAGGTTGCAGGTTGGCAACAAGGTGCACCTTTCCTGACCGTTCCGTTAATCCAGTAGGCTTTTAGCCCGAATCAGGAGCTGCAAACACCGTCGGCGCGGGGGGCACTGAGCTTACTGCACGTTCAATTCAGCTTGTTACGCTCACTCAGCATTTGCATCTCGGGTAGGAAGACAAGGTTTTTGGCGATTGGGGAGTCTCTCCTCCTGCTCCTCCGGAAAAGTAAGCCATCGACTATTGCATAGCCACAAGGCTATTGTGGATTCAGTCCTCCCCTTTCAGGTTATCCTTCTGCCGGTAAAAGTCCTGAATTTTCTTCGCTACACTCAGGTTGGTTACCTCAGCAATTTCAGAGGCCAGGGCATTCTTCACCTTTTTGGGGCTGCCGAAGTGTGCCATTAACTTTTGCACCGTCTTATCTCCAATACCGGGAATGGTGTGCAGCTCGGTACCGACCATACCCAGGCTCCGCTTGTTGCGGTGATGACGCAAACTAAAACGGTGAGCTTCATCCCGGCACTGCTGAATGAGTTTCAGCGACTCCGATTTCTTGTTGATGTGGAGAGGAACGGCATCGTCAGGGAAGTAAATTTCTTCCAGACGCTTGGCGATGCCCACCACCACCATCTTACCACGCAACCCCAGCTGATCGATGCTCTCCATGGCATGGCTGAGCTGACCCTTACCTCCGTCAATAATGACGAGCTGTGGCAGGGGCTCATTCTCGTCCCGCAGCCGGCGGTAGCGCCGGAAGACAACCTCCGTCATGCTGGCAAAGTCATCCGGCCCAACGACCGTTTTGATGTTGTAATGGCGGTAGTCCTTCTTGCTGGGCTTGGCGTTCTTAAAAACGACACAGGCGCTGGCGGGGTTGGTTCCCTGAATATTGGAATTATCGAAACATTCGATGTGCATGGGCAGCTCGTCCATCTGCAGGTCAGACTGCAGCGTCCGCAAAATGCGCTCGGCGGGCGTCTGCCGGTTGGCGTTGTTGATCCGCTGTTTTTTGCGTTGGAGCAGCATGTATTTGGCGTTCTTGACGCTGAGGTCGAGCAGCTTTCGCTTGTCACCGATTTTAGGCACAACGATTTCCGCATCCACGCCTGCCAGGGCAATTTCCTCGTCGAGAATAATTTCGCCGGCAATACTGTTGAAGCGGTCACGCAATTCCGGGATAGCGTAAGTCAGCAGGCTCTCGGCATCATCGTCGAGGTTCATCGTGATCTCCTGCGTATGGGTATGGATGATGGCTCCGTTGACGATCTTCATGTAATTCAGGAACGCCTCCTTTTCCGCAATGGCGAGACCAAAAACGTCAACATCCCGAATGGTAGTCGATACGATCTGCGACTTACTCTGGTAATTCTGAAAAGCCGTTAGCTTCTCTTTAATCTGTTGGGCACGCTCGAATTCCATGTTGGCGGCCAGTCGCTCCATCTCTCCCTGGAAGTGACGCTTCACCTCTGCAAAATTTCCCTTCAGGATGTTTTTCACCTGAGCGATCTTCTCATCGTAGTGCTCTACGGCCTCCTCTCCGACGCAGGGGCCTTCGCAGTTTTTGATGTGGTATTCAAGGCAGACCTTGTATTTCCCGGCCTCAATATCTGCCTGATTCAGGTTCAGGTTACAAGTCCGTAACGGGAAGAGTTGTTTGATGAGGTCGAGGATGATCTTCAGTCGGCCTTTACTGGTAAAGGGACCGAAGTAATAGCTTCCGTCCCGGCGGACCTGCCGGGTGATGAATACCCGGGGGAAACGCTCTTTTTTGATGCAGATGTAACTGTAGTTCTTATCGTCCTTCAGGTTAATGTTATAGCGCGGCTGATTGGTTTTAATCAGGGCGTTTTCCAGTAGTAGCGCATCGGCTTCCGTTTCGACAATGGTAAACTCAATTCGCGCAGCGTTTTTAACCATTACGCGGGTACGGTTCAGCCGGCCTTTCCGTTCGCCAAAGTAACTGGCCACGCGGTTTCGCAAAACCTTTGCCTTTCCAACGTAGATGATCGTGTCGTCAGCGGTAATGAAGCGGTACACCCCGGGTTGTTTCGGGATGGTATCGGCAATTTTCTTAAAGTCGTCGGTGGTCATTGACAAGGAAACACATTTACCAACAAATCGTTGGGTGGAAATCCGGGCTTTTTTTGGGCGCGGCCGCGGGTGCAGTGTTTCTTAGTAAAGCAGTGAACCCACCCATCATTATCTGTTCCAGGGAAAGGTTCCGCAACCTACGTTTAGTACTTCAAGAATGCGGACATCTATTACGGCAGGACAAACGCCCGGCGGA
The DNA here is from genome assembly GCF_900110645.1 of Neolewinella agarilytica. Taxonomy (GTDB): domain Bacteria; phylum Bacteroidota; class Bacteroidia; order Chitinophagales; family Saprospiraceae; genus Neolewinella; species Neolewinella agarilytica. The sequence continues at coordinate 512 of NZ_FOFB01000031.1, read as the reverse complement.
GTGGCTGAAGTGAGTTGTAAAGTAACCGTCCCCGTAAAGTTTGCTTCAGGTGAATAAGAAACGGATGCCGGATCGCTTGTCAACCCGGTATTACTCAGAGTACCACCGCCGGAAATAATACTCCAGGAGGCAAGGCTTACGCTCCCGCCAACCGATGCTCCTGTAAGCGGCACAACGAACGGACTACTGTTCTGACAGACAGTTTCCGGGCCACCGGCTTCCACCGTCGCCGCCTCGTCGACCGTAATCGTGCGGGTAGCCGTTACGGCAGGGCAGGCCCCCATGGGATCATTCGTCGTCAGCAGCAGTTCCACCGTACCGCTGAAGTTTGCTGCCGGAGTGTAAGTCACCGCCTGAGGAGTAGCCGTCTGTGCCGTGCTGCTCAGGGTGCCGCCGCCGGAGACAATGCTCCAGGCTGCCGTGCTCGCACCGCCGCCAATGCTGGCGCCACTCAGCGTGAGTGCTTGCGGGCTGTCTGTCTGACAAAGGTTGTCCGGGCCGCCGGCCTCGAC
>NZ_FOFB01000041.1 GCF_900110645.1 Neolewinella agarilytica | reverse complement strand
AGTACGGGATCATCCTAGTCTCGTTGTAAATCTAAAAATAAGTCGGCAGATGCTTGCTTGTTATCAGTATAACTTCGCTGAGCCCTTCGGGGTTCTTGATTTGCTACCGCAAGTGACAGCTCACTGCGTTCGATCAGAACAAAAACCAACTATTGGATTACAGTTTTAGATTTGATGCGTTTGCCTTGGGCAGTAGCGGGGTAGGTAAGGAAACGAGGTTCATTTTTGTAGCGGAAGGTCATTACTGAAATTTGGATTTTTGCTACCCCAAAAGAGCTGGCCAATTCATGGCACCTGGCAACTGGCACCCCGCACCTGGCACCTGGCACCCGATTTTAAAATTCCTGCCCATATGCTACCATCCAAGACCGGTACTGATAGTACCTTTGAGACTAAATTGAAATTACCGGTCTAATGCCGAAAGTATCCCACCGTTCAGAAACTGTTCCCTTGTCTCCTTTTCGGAAATTGATCCCGATTGCGGACAAGGCTAAAGCCGCCGGGCGACACGTCTACCATCTCAATATTGGCCAGCCTGATATCAAGACCCACCCAAGGGCCGTAGAGCAGTTCCGCAAGATTGATTGGGATGTGCTGGAGTACAGTCCGAGCAACGGCTTTGCCTCCTACCGGGAAGCACTGACGGATTACTACGCTCGTTTTGATGTTCCCCTGGTAGCGGACAACATCATGGTGACTACCGGAGGGTCAGAGGCCATTCTTTTCTTCATGCTTTCCTGCCTGGATCCCGGTGATGAGGTTATCGTCCCGGAGCCGTTTTACGCAAACTACAACGGCTACGCGCACATTGCTGACGTGCGGGTGGTGGCCATTACGAGTCACATCGAAGATGGCTTTAGTCTGCCCAGCCCGGAAGCCTTTGCCAACAAGATCACTTCCCGTACCCGGGCCATCATGATTACCAGCCCTAACAACCCTACGGGCGCTTGTTATTCCGACGAGGAAATGGCCAGCCTGGCGGAAATCGTGAAGGAGCACGACCTGTTTTTGTGTGCCGATGAAGTGTATCGGGAGTTTGCTTACGATCAGCCGATACGCTCGGTACTGCAAATTCCGGGGCTGGAAGAGCACGCTATCATCATTGACTCCGTTTCTAAGCGATACAGTGCAACGGGGGCCAGGGTTGGGGCTTTGGTTTGCCGGAACCCACAAATACTGGCCGCGGTTGATCGCTTTGCGAAGTTACGGCTGAGCCCTCCCGGGCTGGGGCAGATGCTTTCCGAGTGCATGTTGCAGGACGATCGGGCATACCTCGATGGCGTAAAGGAAGATTATCAGGCCCGCCGGGATACGGTTTACCGCCGGCTACAATCCATGCCGGGGGTTTTTTCCTATGAGCCCGGAGGAGCTTTCTATTGTTTCGCCCGATTCCCCATTGCTGATAGTGAAGACTTTTGTCGCTGGCTGCTCGAGGACTTTGAGCACGAAGGAGCAACGGTGATGCTTTCTCCCGGCCCCGGCTTTTATGCCACCCCGGGTTTAGGGCGTAACGAGTGCCGCATCGCTTATGTTCTCAATGTAGATGATTTGGAAAAAGCGATGGACTGCCTGGAACTCGCCCTGCAAGTTTATCCCGGAAAAACGGAACTTGTGGTGGATGCGCTCAGTAGCGGGCGGGCATAAACTACGGTCTTTTAACCCAGCCCCTCCAGGAAGGGGACAAAGGCGCACTGCCCTAATTCTTCTTCACTCCATTCCGTCTCGCTAAGGCGGCGAATTTTCAGCAGCGTTTGTTCTTTGCCTTCCGGCCCGACGGGGATAACCATAATGCCTCCGACCTTAAGTTGTTCGCGAAGGGCGGGCGGGACGGCCGTTGCGCCGGCCGTTGCCATAATCCGGTCAAATGGTGCCATCTCTGGTAGCCCCTTAGTCCCGTCTCGCAGATAAGACCGGATGCGTCGGTCCAGCTTGAGTTTTTTAAATGTCAGTTTGGCTTTCCGGTAGAGAGGCTTGTGTCGTTCGACGGTAAAGACCCGGCCACCCAGCAAAGAAAGCACGACGGCCTGATAGCCGGAACCCGTTCCAATTTCCAGAACGTGCTGGCGGGGCAGCAACTCGAGCTGGCTACTCTGCCAGGCGACGGTGCTGGGCTGTGAGATCGTCTGCTCACAATCGATGGGGAAAGGCTCGTCCTGGTAAGCCCAGCCGTGGAATGAGCTGTCGAGAAAAACATGGCGGGGCACGTTGGCCATCACGTCCAGCACCTTGCTATCGTACTGGCCGGTTGCCCGCAGTTTATCGATGAGTTGGCGGCGTTGGCCCCGGTGAAGGAAGCTGTCCATTTGCTGAATTTAATCGTTTATTCGTAGCAAGATACGATTTTTACCATTAAATGTTTGCTTATAGTTGCCCGACCAGGTCAGCTGGTGAATAATGCACGTTCTTCAGCACCTTGCGGTCATCCGTACGGTACACAAGGAAAACCTTTCCGGAAGGCTCAATGGTGCCGGTTTGCCCCTGTTTTTCGTAGTGGGCCACGGTTTCTTCCGCCTCCTGCATAGTGGCGCAGGTTTTACTCATGTTGCTACGGTGAACTTCTTCGAAGAGGGCACGGAATTTCTCTCCCAGACCAAACTCCAGAATGGCACCACTCAGTACGTACTGGATATCAGCAAAAGCATCAGCAGCTTCCACGAGGTCGTCGTTTTCAATGGCTTCAGCTAATTCCTCTAACTCCTCGCGGAGCAGATTAAGGCGCAGACGGCAGCGGTCTGCATTCGGGATTTGGGGCGTGTCCAGAACAGGTAAGTGAAATGTCCGGTGAAATTCGGCAACGTCGTTGAGTGCGTCAGGGGAGGTCATGGGGGAGTGATTTTGGGCGAATATAGTAATTGGCCTGTTGGCCTGTTAGCTCGTTAGTCTTTTAGGTAGCCGCGAGGAGGAGGCAGGTGAAAATACTGCTCGGCACTCTCTCCTTGCACCTGCGGCCGCGCCCCTTTAAAATGCCTTCTCACCCGCCACAAATGTTCCCAGTACCTCCGTATCCATAATTTCCTCATCCGGGCAGCTCAGCAGGTTCTTGGAAAGCAGCACAAAATCCGCTGCCATCATTGGTGCCAGTGTGCCGCGTACATCTTCCTGGAAAGCGGCGTAAGCACAAGCGGCGGTATAGCTGTGGAGCCCTTCTACCCGGGTCATTTTTTGCTCCGGGAAAAAGACGGCTTTGCCGTCGGCCCGGGCGCGGGTGACGCTGGCATAGAAGCTCTCAATCGGATCTACATCCTCAACCGGGGCATCGGTTCCGTTGGTGACTACCGCGCCTGCATCCAGCAGGCTGCGCCAGGGGTAAGCTCCGCTGGCAGCCCGCTCCGTTCCGAGGCGGTTCTCCGCAAAAAGCGCGTCTGACGTACAGTGAATTCCTTGCATACTGGCAATGACGCCCAGCTCAGCAAAACGCGGAATGTCCGTCGGATCAATGTGCTGCGCGTGCTCAATTCGCCAGCGCCGGTCATTATCTTTCTCCAGGTGCTTTTCCATTACGTTGAGCGTTTCCCGGTTGGCCTTGTCCCCGATGGCATGGACGCATAGCTGCATGCCATGCTCTTTGGCGAGCCCTGCGATACTGTCCATGGTTTCCACCAGGGTCGTGTTCTGCCCCACAAATCCGGGATTGTCGAAATAAGGCTCAATCAGCCAGGCACCGTAGCTGCCCAGGGCACCGTCAAGTTCTGTTTTGATGGCGGCACAGGTGAAACGGTCGCCGTAGTGAGGTAGGCCGCGCATGTTGCCTTCCATGTCATTGTAGGAGTGACGAAGCATAACCCAGAGGTTTAGCCGGAGGCTATCCGCTTCATCCAGTTCTTTATACCAATCCAGTTCCACGTATCTCGTTCCTGCATCCTGAAAACTGGTGATACCCTTTTTCAGGCATTCATTCTGTGCTTCCGTAATGCCCGCCAGCCACTCGTTTTTACGCGATTCCGGCGTCATGGTCTGTATCCAGTTTTGGTAAGCATCCGTGATCAGGTCCATGGCGCGTTCTTCAAAAACGCCGGTGGGGTCGCCGGAGGCGTCCCGCAGCACCCGGCCGCCACGCGGATCAGGTGTCTCGCGGTTAACCCCCGCAATCTCCATGGCCTTTTTGTTGGCAAACAGTCCGTGCCCACTGGCGTGGCGCAGTACCACGGGGTGGTTTTGGGTAAGCCGGCTGAGTTCGTCGTGAACGGGGTAGCCACCCACACTGTGATCGTGGGGTTTGTCCCACTTTTCCTGGTGCCAGCCCCGGCCGCTGATCCAGTCACCTTCGGGAGTGACCTTGGCCCGCTCTCCGACCATGGTTACGATCTCGTCCCAGTTTTTCGACCGAAGAAAGTTCAGGTTGCGCAGCGAACTGCCTAAGCCACTAAAGTGTGCGTGGCCTTCGATAAAACCGGGCATCAGGAAGTTGCCATTAGCATTTAGTCGCTCGGTTGCTTCCGTTATCTGGCTTGCCCAGCTACTGGTGTCATTTCCAACTGCGAGTACTTTCCCGCCCTGGCTAACGAGTAGGGCCGTGGCACAATGATCATCAGCCGCCGGGGCTTCCACGCCCGGGCAATCGACGCCAGTCCAGATACGGGCGTTAAATACCAGTAAGCTGGCTTCATTATCCGCTTCCGGCGTGTCAGTGGTGCAGGCTGTAACGGCAAAGAGTAGGGCGCAAAGGCCGAATAGAAATCTCATGGGTGTTTTAGTTTGGTAGTGGGGCAAAATAATTAGAGCGGCGGCACCCTTTGGCAGGATCAGGCGCGGCCGCGGGTCCAAAGCAGGTTAAAAGAGCAAAGAGGGGTCAGTCGGTCAGCTCTTTCAATTCTTCCGCGGATAAGACCTGAACCGGACGATTGATACTTTCTTCCAGTGACATAAAGGTCTCCGTTCGCTGGATACCTTCATACTGCTGAATGCGGGCCAACACTTTTCGCAGATGGTCAGTGTCCCGACAGACAACCTTCAGGAATATGCTGTAGACGCCCGTCAGGTAGTGCGCCGAAACAATCTCCTGGATTCCTCTAAGGTAAGCAGTAGCGGGCGTATACTCGCTACTGCTTTTGAGGTAAACCCCTAGAAAAGCAGTAACGTCGTAGCCCAGCTGGGTATGATCTACCTGCAGCGTCTGGCCCGTAACGATACCCGCCGCAATGAGCTTGTTCATCCGAACGTGGATGGTACCTCCGGAAACGAACAGCCTGGCTGCCAACTCAGTATATGGCTGTTTGGCGTTCTCCATCAAAAGAGCCAGAATCTTACGATCCAGATCGTCTAATTCATATGGTTTATTCATGCTGCTTACCTTTCGGCCGGAAGATAATGAGGATCAATGTACTTTACCCTTAAATTGATGATTATGCCCTGCAGACCTTTACTTTATCTCGTGATCGCGCTATTACTCATCAGCTGTACGTCTGAAGGGAAGCCGGAAGGTCAGGATGCGACTTCCGAGGCATCAACCAACGAGTTTGCCACCTTTTCTTCCTTCGACGGTGAGCAAATCGCCTATTTCGATGAGGGCGAAGGCCCCGCCGTTATGCTGCTCCATGGCTTCATCAACAGCGCCGCTTCCTGGGAAGGGACGGAGCTGAAGAAACAACTCCGTGCCCAGGGCTTCCGCATCATCGTTCCGGATCTTCGTGGCAACGGCAACTCCGCCAAACCACAAACGGATACCGGCTACGCAGATTTTGCTGAAATTAAAGACCTCCAGGCTCTGGCTGATCATCTGAAGCTGGAAGAGTACATGGCTGTCGGCTATTCCCGGGGCTCCATCCTGCTGGCCAATCTTCTGACCAGGGAACCCCGCATCTCTCGCGCCATCATCGGTGGGATGGGTATTGATTTTACGAACCCCGACTGGCCCCGCCGAATACAATTCGCCGATGCCTTCAGTGGTGTGGTCGCCCTGACCCCGGAAACCGAGGGCGCCGTCAACTACGCCAAATCCATCAACGCCGATCTGAGGTCTCTTCATCTGCAGCAAAAACACCAGCCGTCCACTTCTCCTGATGCCTTACGGGAGGTAAGCATCCCCATCATGGTCCTCGTTGGCAACGACGACAAAGACAACGGCGACCCCGGACAGCTCGAACGCCTGTTCCCCAACGGCCGGCTCAACATTATCCCCGGAGATCATAATACTACTTACCGGAAAGGTGTCTTCGCGGCGGCAACGATGGCTTTTCTGAAGGGAGGGTAGTGGGCTCTATCGAGACAGTTAATTCTCAGAATTACGGTTGAAATACATTAATGCTTGTAAGGTTTCAGTAGTGAATCGTAAATTGATTAATTATGAGTGGTTTTTTCCCAAAACGAGTGGTATTATTTTTGATGGCAGCACTATTCTTTATGCTGTTTTCTGCAGAAAGCTATGCCTGTTCCTGTGGGCATGAGCTGATTGTAAACAGGGTAGCGAAAGCTGATTTTGTGGCAAATATTACTATACTGAAAGTAAGTACTATTGACACTTTAGAAGACTATCATCAATTAGATATCGAAATAAACGAGTTATTTAAGGGTAGTGATAGAAACTCAATATTAGTGCATAGTTTCTTACGATCGTCTTGTGCTTTTTTACCGAATGAAGGAACTACCTGGCTTGTTTTTGCAACCGAGTACAATAACAAGGTTTCCTTTGGTTACTGTTCAGGAAGTAAGCAGGTGACCAAAAATAGATGGGCTGGACATTCAAAAGCTAATAGTAGTCATTTTCGTAGTGTGTCGATAAAATTAGAATTTTTAGACTTTGTAAAAAAGAGCGGAATTATACTTAAAAACGACTTTAAGTTAGACCTGAGTCTTAAGGAGAAAAAAGAAGGAGAATTGAAAGGTTGGCCAGGAGAGGAAAGCGAATTTGCGCTTTTCGAAGTCAGCGTTAATGAGGATTTAAAAATCACTAAAATAGCCAGATTAAAAGGCTTCCAAAACAGGAGATTAACCAGGCTTGTTAAAAACAGACTTAAAAGATCGAAGAATGCATTTAAATGGAAGGTGAGTTCAATCAAAACCCCGACCACTATACATCTTGCTTTTTTTTATTACCCATCTGAAAATGGAGGGGAAAGCCTCGTTAGCAGGTATGACTTGTAAAGGGCGTGTAATAAAGAGGACTTTCTATAAAACCTCCAAAGCACTAGTACAGTGTAAACCAAGCAGATACCAACGAATACTTAGTTTTCCAAGCCACCAGTCTATCCCTTTCTACCCATTTCTCTGTCCACCCAGCCTAAAATCGGCTTTACGCTCAGCCCATGAAGCAATATGGAGACTAAAATGGTAAAATTGACGATGCTCCAGATTACGTCTATCTCCGGAAACTGCTCACTGTTGTGTGCATAGGCCAGATAGTACAGAGAGCCTACTCCCCGGATTCCGAAATAGCTGATGGCCAGTTTTTCTACAAAGGGCAGGCCGGAGGGCAGAAAGGCAATTAAGCCACTCAAGGGGCGAATGATGAGCAGTAATGCTGCGCCGAGCGCAGCGCCCTGCCAGCTCAGGTGTTCCAGACCGCCGGTAGCCGTAATTCCACCGAAACCAATGAGGAAGATGCCCAGCACGGCCTGCTCGACCTGATCAACGGCCTCATAGATTTTCTGGCGGGTTTCCCGGTTCGTGTATTCCTGCTGGCCGCTGACTACCGCAGCGACGAATACTGCCAGAAACCCATAGCCTTCCGTTATTTCGGTTAGCGCATAGGTAAGCAAAGTGGAAGCTAAAATAAAGAGCCCTTCTTCTATCTCTGTGTCCTGCCCGTCATTCATTTTATTGGCAAACTGGTAGAAAATCCAGAGCATTACCTTTCCCATCACCCAGCCCATCAGAGTGCCCATAGCGATGCGGTAACCAAAATCCCACCAGGCCCAGGTGATAATGGCGTCAGACCAATTGTTGGTGGCCACCAGAGCAAGTGCCAGGTAAATGAACGGGAAAGCCAGACCATCATTCAGCCCTGCTTCCGAGGTGAGCCCGAAGCGAACTTCATCTTCAGGAGAATCATCCTTGGGTGGGCCTACCTGTACGTTTGAGGCCAAAACGGGGTCCGTAGGCGCCAATACACCACCGAGCAGGATCGCCGATGCCGGCGCAAGACCAATCCACCACCAACCCAGAAAGGCAACAGCTGCAATGGTAAGGGGCATGGCGATGGCGAGTAGAAAAACGCCGGTAGACCAGGTCTTCCACCCGGGGGGGCGTTTCATTTTTAGTCCGGTTCCTGCCAGTGAAATGATGACAATAAACTCCGTGATATACTCCATCCACTGCCGGTCAAAAACCCGGTCTTCCGGATTAATTAGCGGTAAATCAAGCGGTAAGCTAAAGATCAGAAAGCCAAAGCTTACGTAGATGATGGGAAGACTCAGCAGTCGGTTTTTTAATAAACCCGGAAGCATGAAAGCCCCCAAAAGGGCCAGCCCTGCAATCAGCAATAAAAGAATGTGTGGGTGCATAAATAATTAAACTGGCCAGAAAGGATCATTCAGACGGGTATTGAGGACAACCCCAAATTAAGAGGCCAGGTTCTCGCGCCCTTCTCCAGCGCCCTTAATTACTCCGAGAAAGTTGTTTTTTTGCGGTGGACTACAACAAACCGTAAATCTGTTTCTACCTTTCGCGCATGTCCAGTCCTCTTGTTCTCCAACGTGATTTATTCCCCTTTAAAGCCGTCGCCGGCTACCTGAACGGTGCCTCCCGTGCACCACAACTAAAGGCGGTGGCTGCTGCAGCACAGCACGCTTTGCACTGGCGAACGGAGAACGCCGGGATGCCGATTCCGGAATTCTTTGGCCCGGTGCAGGAAGCCCGGGAGAGCTTTGCCAGGCTTATCGGGGCTAAGGAAGCCGAACGGGTGGCCTTGATTCCGGCCACCAGCTATGGTGTCTCGACGGTGGCGAAGAACCTGCCCGTTGGGAAGGGAGACAACATCATTGTGGTGGAAGACCAGTTTCCCAGCAACTACTACGCCTGGTCAGTTTTATGCGCGGACGCAGGTGCAGAGTTGAGGACAGTGAAACGACCTGCTCCCGGAAGCACCGGATCCTGGAGTGAGCACCTGCTCGACGCCATCGACGAAAATACGGCAGCCGTGGCGGTCGCCAACGTCCACTGGGCGGACGGTAGCCTGTTCGATCTTAAAGCCCTCCGCGCCCGCACTAACGATGTGGATGCCTGGTTGGTGCTTGATGCAACGCAGTCCATCGGTGCCATGCCCTTTGACGTAGAGGACGTTCAGCCCGATGCCCTCATCGCCGGCGGCTACAAATGGCTCATGGGGCCTTATGGCTGCGGCTACGCCTGGTATGGTCCGCGAATGGACAACGGCCAACCCATCGAAGAGAACTGGATTAATCGTGCGGGCAGCGAAGATTTCCGCAATCTCGTCAATTATCAGGACGAATACCGCCCGCTCGCCAGCCGCTACTGTGTCGGTCAGCAATCCAACTTCCTGATGCTACCCATGCAGATTGCCGGCCTGGCCCAGGTCAATGCCTGGGGCGGAGACCGCATCCAGGCCTACTGCGCGAACCTCTGGTCAGTCATCACTGATCAACTGCAGGAACTCGGCGTTGGAGTTCCCGCTGACCGTGCCCATCATCTCGTAGGTCTTAGCCTGCCCGCTGGCATGAACCGGGACCGGTTAGTAGCAGAGTTTAACCGCCGGGGGCTACACGTCAGCTATCGTGGGGACGCGGTGCGCGTCTCCCCGAATGTTTACAATACGGAAGAAGAAATGATGCAATTGCTAATGGCTATTGCTAAAGCCCGGGGCTGATTTTTTGCGCACCTCTACAAGTTGTTGTTATGTCTTCCGTCAGTGATCTATCGCTCTTGCTACAACAGATGAACCCCGTGCTGCAGCCCGGGGCTTTTGTCTTTACGACCTCCTCCGAACCTCATCCGGCCTGGGAGAGCCCGGCGGTCGCCATCGTGAAAGAGCCCGAAGGAATTACTTACGTGCTGCCCCGGTCGCTGGCTGACGCGGAAGGCATTGTCTACGATTTTGTGGCTGCCTGGATTATGCTTACCGTACATTCTGATCTGGAAGCGGTGGGCCTCACCGCAGCGGTTTCCACGGCGCTTGCCGATGCAGGCATCAGCTGCAATGTGGTGGCAGGCTTTTACCATGATCACTTGTTCGTTCCGCAGGAGAAGCAGTCTGCCGCCATGAAGGCCCTGCAGCAACTAACGCTTGTCTGATTCACAGACCAAAATGGAAGCGGAGGGCTACTTTGCCTTTGAAAACCATCTTTGCACCTGCGGCAGCGCCCAAAAGACCTTTGTGGTGAAATTTGCCTCTGCCAGATTAACTGGCCCGCCCGCCATATTCTTTGCCCATCATCTCCCAGACTGTAATCAGCAGGGCTGCAATTGTGGGCCCCACCACGAAACCACTGAGGCCAAATGCCGTGATGCCTCCCAGGGTGGAGATGAGGACGAGGTAATCGGGCATTTCCGTGTCGCGGCCGACGAGGAGCGGACGGAGCAAATTATCAATCAGGCCAATAATCAGCGAGCCGATAATAATTAGCGCGATGCCTTTTCCGATCTGTCCCTGAGCGATGAGGATGATGGCCGTTGGCAACCAGATGATGGCACTACCTCCCACGGGAAGCAGGGCCAATAAAGTCATCGCCACCCCCCAGAGCAAAGCTGCGGGTACGCCAAGTATCGCGAAGGTGATTCCTCCGATCATGCCCTGAACTGCGGCCACTACCAGGGTGCCTTTCAGCGTAGCTTTACTCACTTGCGCAAAGCGACGAAAGAGTGTCTTTTCCCGGGTGTTACCCATCGGAATCGTATTGGTGATCGAGCGCATGATGCTCCGTCCGTCCTTCAGAAAGAAATAGAGCAGATAGAGCACCAGGGTGAACTGGACGAAAACATTGATAATGCTTCCACCGACGGTCAGGGCTTTATTCGCTACAAACTGGCTCACCTCTACGGCGATGTTACTCAGCCGGGTCCTTAGATCGTCCATAGTCACGCCATAGTCGCCCAGCAGGTCAACGGCCACCGGAACCCGATCCTCAACGTACTGCACTACTACCGAAGGGTCCATCTCTCCGCTCTCAACGGATTCGTAGAGCCCGACACCCTGATTAATGATGGCCAGGCTCAATAGCACAAAGGGAACGATGACAAAAAGAAAGACCAGTACGGTCGTAATGCCTGCCGCTAAACCAGCCCGTCTTATTCCGATCTTCTTTCGAATAAGACCATAGGGACCATAAAAAATGATGGTTAGCACCACCGCCCAAAGTACCGTCAATAGAAAAGGACCGACCATTCCCAGAAACGCGAGTGTCGTCATTGCAACGATAATGAAAAACAGGTTGCGGCTAACCTTCTTCAGGGTGGCAGGACTTTCGTAGGTGGGCATGGCTTATGGCAATTAGGGCTTGGAGAACCAGAGAAGCGGTAAAGCATCTCTGGTTCTCTACAGCTGCTCGTTTAGGATGGAAGGCGAACGGCCTTGATCATGTGGCCGTCAGGGCTCTCCTTATCGTAAAGAATGATGGATTCCTGCTCGATAAGAATGTTAACCAATGAGTAGGTGGTGCCGATGGCATATCCCTTGTTGGCAAGGAATTGGGTTACGAACCATTTAAGACCTACGTAGTCGGTATAATTGAGGCTGAGGGCTTCTTCGAGCTCCGTAATGATTTCCTCCTCCGTAATGACGATATAGCCAGGGGCTGCGGTCTTTTTATAGGTTTTGACCTTGTGTTCCAGCTTGATTTTACCCAGAATTTTTGGCCCCACAAGCTTTACCCGGTGATCAGAATCCGGATCAGCGTCAATAAGCTCGTCTTTGTCAGCGTGGTCAGCAGGAGCGCGGCTACCGGAGATGCTTTCCTGTTTTTTTGCAATTTGTTCCGCCTCGACTTCTTCCTCTCTCACCACCTCCGCAGCGGCCTGGTGAATGGCTTGCTTCTCCTTAAGGCTGAGTACAATCTCATCGATGTGCTTCTCTGCTTCCGTAATGATCTTAGTCAACTCGGTAGACAGAGCTTTCCCTTTCGTCAGCTCATCGTGAAAGAAAGTCGCCTGGTGAGCAACCTTGTTCCGGATGCGCGACATCTCCTTCCAGAGTTTCTCAAATTCCTTGTCCCGAAAGAACTTCTTGAAGTACTTCGTGTAATTGCCCTGCAGGTTGTTCTTTAGCTCGGTGAGCTCTTCAATGGATTCGATCCGCTCCAGAATTTCCAGCACCTTTTCGGGCTCATTGAAGCCAGTGGATTGCTTGTAGATCAGCAGGCCGAGATCATCAAAGTCTGCAAACTCAATATCGCTGTTGATGAAGTAGCTGAACTGATTAGAGCGGTTTCGCTGACGGCTCTTGACCTTCTCGATCATTTTGGGCGTAGCGGTTACGTCCCACCAATTCATACCTACCCGCTGGAAGAAAAACTTGATCAGGTAGCGGCGAAGGAGGTTCTCTACGGCATTGATTTTAGGATAAAGCTGGTTGGCGATTTCCGAAGAGATGTCATCTTTTAGTACCCGAAGGTGAGCGAACTTGAGATTGTCCCGAAGGTGGCGAAGAAGTCGTTGGCGAAAGGGTTCGAGATTTTCAAAATATTTACTCTCGACCCGAAGAACAAAAGCGGCTTCAACTAAGTCTGTGAGAATTTTACTGGTGTCAACGGGTAAAACAGAGACAAGCATTTCATCTTCCCCTTTGATAACGGCAGCGCCTCCTTTGTCTTGCGTAATGATAGGCGATCGACCGTTCCAGACTTCTTTACTATAACTGAGGGCGTGAATAAATGCCTCTTGATTGTTGATGTCTGCCGGATCGATGCATAGTAGCTCGAAGGTGAAATTTCCTGACATGATTGAAATAAGTTGACCATTGGTAATGGATTGATGATAATGGCTGCAATATAGCGAATTTTCGCGCGGGAGACTGAAGACAGAAATGAGCAGCGGAGGCATTTGGCGCCGGAGCCCTTCGGCAAGCTCAGGCGGGGCCGCAGGTGCAGCCAAAGTCGATAAAAGCAGGGTAGGGGAGCTCAGGCATTGCTCTCTGACGACGGGTGAAAGCGCAGGCTCACTCCCGGCCAATAAAAAAGCGATCAGCGATCGTCATACTGGCACTGTGGCAAGTTATGTCGATCACTGATCGCTTAATGGAGGTGGAAGGAGGTACCTCCCCGACCACAGTATGGAAGTTTGTACTTAAGCCGTACGCTTAATCTCTCCGCTCTTCACCCGGCTCAGGTAGTCGGCCAGGGCACGTCTTACGTTGGGCATCAGCAGGTAGAGGCCGAGAACGTTGGGGAAACACATGGCAAAGATCATGGCATCACCGAAGCCGAAAACGGCCCGGGCGCTGATCGCAGAACCAATAACGACGAAGCAACAGAAGATTACCTTGTAGATGTTTTCCTGGGTCTTGCTTTCTCCGAAGAGGTAAGTCCAGCATTTCAGGCCATAGTAAGACCAGCTGATCATTGTCGACAGGGCGAAGAGGATAACGGCAAAAGCCAGAACAGTTGGGAACCAGCTGATAACCGATCCGAATGCCGCAGAAGTGATACTGATGTCAGCAAACTCACCTGCCTGCAGGCCGGTATTGGCCCACTCGGCTCCATTGCCGCCATAGTTCGTAATGATGATCACCAGGGCGGTGATGGTACAAATGACAACGGTATCAATGAAGGGCTCCAGCAGGGCAACAATACCTTCGCTGATGGGCTCATCGGTTTTGGCAGCCGAGTGCGCAATGGAAGCGGAACCTACACCGGCTTCATTACTGAAAGCGGAGCGTCGGAAACCCTGAATCAATACGCCGATAAAGCCACCGTACATCGCTTCAGCGTTGAATGCACCAGAGAAGATCCGGCCGAAGGCTGCGGGAATTTCCGTAAAGTGATATCCCAGTACGATAAATGCTCCCACCAGGTAAATGCCTACCATGAATGGAACAATACGTTCGGTCACCCGGGCGATACTTTTGATGCCACCGATGATGATGACACCGATGATGATGGCCATCAGCAGGCCGAACATCCAGCCGTTACCGTACAGGAAGCTTTCTTCACCGCCCGTTACCGCGATAAGCTGGCTGGTCGCCTGGTTGATCTGTACCATGTTGCCACCGCCAACACTGCCGCCAATACAGAAGATGGCAAACATGACCGCAAGAACCTTGCCCAGCGTTCCCCAGCCCTTTTCTTTCAGGCCTTTGTCGAGGTAATACATCGGGCCGCCGGATATACTTCCGTCCGCATTAACGTTTCGGTACATTAAACCAAGGGAGACTTCGGTGAACTTTGAGGTCATGCCCAGTACGCCGGCAAAGATCATCCAGAAGGTTGCCCCGGGGCCACCAAGGCTTACCGCAGCGGCTACACCGGCAATGTTTCCTACACCAACGGTGCCCGAAAGAGCAGCCGTAAGGGCCTGGAAGTGAGATACCTCCCCGTCGTCATCCGGGTCGTCGTACTTCCCTCTTACAACGTCAAGGGCATGCTTGAAGCCAGTGATGTTGATGAAGCCCATGTAGAAGGTGAACACAAAGGCACCCACAATCAGCCAGGGTAAAACGAAGGGGACGCCAGGAGCGACTTCAAAAAAGATGACGGCTTCCACGAAAGCCGTAATGGGCTCGAAAATGCGTTGTAAGGCAGCATCGACGCCAGAAACTTCGTCTTGCGCAGAGAGCAATAACGGAGCAAAAAGAGATAGTAAAACGAGGTAATATTTCTTGAACATGAAGTTGGGGTCAGTTAGTCAGGAGTGCGTAAGGTAGTAACTTTTAATCGCCACAATAATAAGACTGTTACGGGAAAACGGAGGTATTAGCCGAAAATGCTACCTTGCAGGCCCGCCATGCAACCAAATTCTACAATCACGGATGAGCAGCTATTGGGCCGACTTCGGGCAGGGGATGCCAGTGCTCTCGATGTGCTCTTCCGCCGCCATTATGTCGATTTATGCCGGGTAGCTAATCGCTACGTCCAAAATGAGTCGCAGGCCGAGGACCTGATTCAGGAATTGTTTGCCTCCGTTTGGGAGAAGAGAGAGAAGTTGCCGGATGATCTTAGTTCCGTTGGAGCCTACCTCCGGCGGGCCGCCAGAAACCGGAGCCTTAACTTTCTTCGCGACCAAAACCGGATTCCGGTCAACGATGGCGAAGTCCCGGAGTCCATCTCCGCCGGCAGCCTCGCCTCTGATGCACTGGAGCAGGATGATCTTCGCCAACGGATCGATGGTGCCATCAACCGGCTCCCGGAACGCTGTCGGCTCGTATTCACCATGAGTAAGATTGATGATATGAGCAATCGGGAAATTGCTGAGTCTCTTGAAATCAGTCCTAAAACGGTGGAGAACCAAATGACCCGGGCCTACCGGTTCCTTCGGGAATGGCTGGCCATCGGCCTGCTGATTTGCCTTTCAGCAAGCGTTGGTCAATTGTTGGATGGCGGACGAATCCACTCCAAAAACACCGCACAGGTCTGCCAAACGACCTTTGCCATCGAAAAAACAACCTTTGTATTGGGGGGAGGCCCTAATTTTGGTGTCAACGCTTTGAAAGCCTCCCTAAGCTTAAACAGGAAATGAATTCATTGAGCGACAAAAAGATTGATCAACTGGTCTCTGCCTACGGCGAGGAGTATACTCCCGATGTAGAGCAGGGCTTGCAAAAATTACATGCCCGGTTGGGTATGGAACAAAAGGAAACAACGGTACGCCAACTTCCCCGCAGACGTTGGTTGTCAGTAGCGGCAGCCATTTTACTCTTGTGTTCAGCCGCCTACTTTCTGTTCCCGGGTCAGGAGACGGTGGTTTATGCGAATAGTGGTGAATCACCAATGGAGGTCAAGCTGGTTGACGGAACGGTCGCTGTTTTACAGAGTGGTACTACGCTCAGTCATGACCCCGCTTATAATGAGGTGGACCGTCGTATACAGCTGGATGGCCAGGCCTTCCTTCAGGTGCAAAAGGATAAGAGTCGTCCGTTTTTTGTAGCCAGCACCGCAACGGAGTTGCGGGTTACGGGCACGGCCTTTAACCTGCGGATTGCGGGGGAAGAACTGGAGGTAGAGGTTTCTGAAGGCTCAGTTGAGCTTACCAGAGAAAACGAGAAATTAGCCGTTACTGCGAATCAATGTGGTTTGTCCAGTAAGGGTAAAACACTGCAGTTAATGGAGGCGCCAAATCTTAACCGCCACGCCTGGCGTACGGGGAAGATGGTCTTTGAAGACGCTTCTCTTGCCGAGGTGCTGGAGGCTATGCGGACGAACTTTGGCTTTTCGGTCAAAGGAAATAAGGGGTGTGATTTCCCCGTCTCCGGGAGCTTTTCAACGGATAATCCTGTTGCCATTTTGGAAACGATCGCTAAACTCGGCGGCGGTGAACTGGAAACGTCAGGTTCATCAGGTCAGGCTTTTCGCCTGATGGGGATTTGTCAGTAACTACCAGCTGCCGGGTGTCAGTCCATTGCTCCTTAGAGTCATTTTCTGCACCTGCGTTTAGCGCCCTCTTTTGGAAAAAATAGCGATGCGAGGCCGCAGGTGCTATGTTTTTGTCGTTTGAAAGCAAAGAAGCTCTTGCCTGACTGCCGCTTTGATCTGCTGATCATTCTGAAGAAATCTGACCCATGGCCAAATATTTCCTGCTCACTTTATGGTTGCTCCTGAGCTTCACGAAGCTGCCGGCGCAAAGCAACGAGCGGGAGTATGAACTGCCCCGAAGGCTAATGCCATTGGAGAAGGCCCTGATCAAACTCACGGAAGCCGGAGCGGCGCTAAGTTATCGCCCCGATCAGCTGCCGCAGCTGGCCGTTAAGGTGCCAGGAGGCAAGCGGACCCTCCCGGCCTGGCTGGATTTTTTGCTAAAGGATACGGACCTCACCTATGAGTCAGGCCCCGCTGGTATCATCCTTTTTCCGGACCCGGAGCTCTTTAAGCGAAACTTCAGCGTCTATGGCCTGATTACCGATGCAGAAAGCGGGGAGCGCTTGATCGGAGCCGCTATACAATCTCTTGGCCGGCCCGGAGGAACACTGACCAATGAGTACGGATTCTACAGCCTGTCCGCATCAGGAGGAAGAGGTAAAATACGGATCAGCTACGTTGGCTATCAGGCAAAGGAACTGGATTTTGTGCTGCGATCCGATACATTAATCGACCTGTCCCTTTTACCTGATCGTGAGTTGCCCACGATCATTGTTACACCATTGCCGGAAAAAGAAACGGATGTTTTTCTGATGGAAACCCGGAACAGTGTAACGAGCGGCGAAACCAGCCGCCTGGGTGGCATCGGCGGTGAAGCCGACCCGCTGCACGTAGCCCGGTTGCTGCCGGGAGTAGAAACGGGAGCTGATGGCCTCGGGGGGATTTTTATCCGTGGAAGCGAAGCGGGCCATAACCTTGTTTTGTTAGATGGGGTACCCGTTTACAACCTTAGCCATGCTGCAGGTCTTTTGAGCATTTTTAGCAATCAGGCCATCCGCCGGGTGGATATTTACAAGGATGGCCTGCCGGCTCGTTTCGGAGGACGCATCGGCGGCGTGATCGATGTACACACCCGTGACGGAAACCTCTACGAACCGAAAACAACGGTGGGGAGCAGTTTGCTTTCCGCCCACTTTGCCACCGAAGGGCCAATAGAAACGGGGCGAAGTTCTTACCTGATTACGGGGCGGTATTTTTGGGCAGGTGAGCTATTGCGCAGATTCAGCGAGCGGGAAAAAGAACGCCTGGGCCGGACCGGGCAGATGAACAGCCAGATATACGACGTTAATTTCAAGATTAATCAGCATATTGGTGAACGGGGGCGGCTTTATTTCAGCTTCTACAAAGGGTTGGATAATTACAGTAATAACTCCTTTGCTTCAGATACCGTAACGGTACTCAACGACGCCGGAGCTGTTTTTCGTTATGCTACCCCAAGAGCCCGACAGGAAGAGGTGAGCTGGGGAAACACCGTCGCAGCCCTGCGATATAACCACATCTTCAATGATCGTTTCTTTGGGAATTTCAGGCTCTCTTATTCGGACCTGTTACTAGATGCCAGTTCTGAACGTTCGGATAGCCTGAATCGGGTTTTTGTCGATGACAAGGGCGGAGATATCTTCAGCGGACGCTATGCTTCCGATATTCAGCAGGTCGGGGTGGCTTTTGACGGGCAGCTGAGTGTAGGCCAGCAATCTTCGTTCCGATTTGGCAGCGAATTCAATCTTCACCGGTTTTTACCCCAACTGAGGTCAGGGAGTATTCCACTGGCCAATCATCCTGAGTTTAGTTCGCTTCGGGAGGATGGCTACATCCGCCCTTTGCAAATTTCGGCTTACAGTAGTTTTCAGGGAGGGCTCTCCAAAGGTATCTACTACCGACTAGGACTGAGGGGGCAACTATGGCGCAACGAGGTCAATTTTTTCAATTTGGCTCCGAGGTTGCTTTTAGCGGGAAAGCTTGGTCAGCGAAGCAGCTGGCGACTCTCTTATGATCATACGGTACAGCCCGTCCACCTCGTCAGCAGTACCGTGATTGGTCTGCCCAGCGATTTATGGGTTCCCTCAACGCCGGAAATTGCGCCCTCGACTTCCAGCCAGATTGCCGCTCAGGTCAGCCGGAAAATAGGAGATAACTGGAATCTGGTTGCGGCCGCCTACTACAAGGACATGAAGGGGTTGATTGCCTATTCCGAAGGTGGTCTGGCTTCTCAGTGGATTGACAGTCTTAGCCAGGGAGCGGGTTTCTCCAGAGGAGTTGAGTTAAGCCTGAACAAAACCCGTGGCCGCCTGAAGGGATGGGTAAATTACACGCTGGCCCAGAGCCGCCGGCAGTTTGACCAGAAAATCAATATCGGCCGCCCCTTTAGCTTCAGGTTTGGCAGACAGCACGCGCTTAAAACTGTGCTTATGTGGGAAGCAAAACCGGGCCTCACGCTGACGGCTAACTGGCGTATCAGCTCAGGTGCGGCCTATAGCCTGAGTAGTGAATCTCTTTTGTTACCCGACCCTGCTGTCTTCGATGAACCAACCAGTATTGAAACCATCGCGCTGGTAAAAGATAAAAACGGAATAACTTTGCCCAGTAATCACCGGCTGGATTTTAATGCTCATTTTGTGCTTAAAGGGAAGCCCGGCAGTAACGTTACCCATGAGTTAGATTTGGGTATTTATAATGTATACAGCAGACATAACCCCATCTATTATAACATTCAGACGACTTACTTCGGACGGGATTCTGACCTGATCAGCCAGGGAGATTTCATCCAGGTCTACCTGAGTCCCGTAGTGCCTACACTGGCTTACCACCTCAAATTCGGCAAGTAAAAGAAATTAGCTTTTGGTCGTTCAGTTGCTTTAACTTATTTTTGATTTCACATGAGGTTAATAAAGCACAGAGCGAACTGGTTTTTTTACTGCACCCTGTTTTCAGGTCTCGCTCTTCTGGCTTCTTGTGAAGAGATTATCGATCCGCCTTTTGAAATCGAGCGGCCGAAACTAATCATCTCCTCTAATTTTTCTCCGGATACCACCGTAAGCGTTCGCCTGACGGCCTCTCAGTCTATTGTCGGAGAGCGTAGCGTTCGGGAAATAACCAACGCCAACGTTACCCTGATTGAAGGCAACGAGGTGGTTGAAAAGCTTCACTTTGTGCCCGGAGTGAACGGAGAACCCGGGGTATACCGTACGGCTTCCTTTATTCCCGTAGTCGGAAGACTCTACACGCTGCACGCCGCAGCCGATGGCTATGACGTAGCGAGTGCGCAGAGTTCTATCCCCACTTCCGTGGAAATAAAGAATCTGGTGATTTCTAACCTGACCACCATGTCAATCGGTGAGCTAAGAGTTTACGACTTCAATCTGAGCGTTGAGTATAATGATCCGGATTTTATAGAAAACTTCTACGATCTGCGCTTAAGCCAGGAAGTCTATCCTTACCGCCTTACCTCTACGGGGGATACGATGTTCATGGAAACTATTGCCAAATCTCTGATGGCTCCTGATGAAGCTTTGAATGATATCCGGGTGGCCGGTCAGGCCAGTGTGCTGATCAAAGACAAACCGGAAGGTGGAGTAAATATCCATTTGCAGAGCCGTATCAACCCCAGCAGAGAAGCCCCCGGTAAAATCGTGGCGGAACTGCGCACGGTTTCCCGACCTTACTATGATTTTCAGCGTCTGTTACAACGCGAAGGTCAGGTGTTTAATGGCCTGACGGAGCCTTCGGTAACGAGCTCGTTTAATGTCAGCAGTGGATATGGCGTTTTTGCGGGCTTCAGCCAGAATACGCAGAAGGTTAATCTGGCGGGATATTGATCCGTTACCGTAGATAAACGATCACAGCAATTACAACAATCAGGACGAAAAGGATCAGGAGCCACGGCATCTGATTGTCCCGGTATTTACCGACAAGTTTTTCAAGGGCTTCGTCCCAGGTCAGCCGGCTACCGATGGGCTCACTACAATAGAACAGATACTTGTCCTGAATATTTGCCTCATTCCCATGGCGTTTGAAGATGAGGAAGTCGTTGTCCAGAAAAGCCAACTCATAGAGGAAGCTGTTCCGGTACATGCTGTCTCCGATAATGATGCGTTTGGCGCCCAGAATTTTAAAAGAGGACACATCCATCGCTCCGTCGTTGGCGATCCTGATTTCTCCTCCCGGCTGAAAGGCATGGAGACTTACGACGGTATACCCTGGTTGATCGCTCATTTTAACCCAGTTGACCTTGAAGAGAAGACCGTCTTCTCCTTTGTCTTCCAGTGAGTTCTCACTGAACTGCTTCACCACCGGAAGGATTTCATCAATCATCTGCTCCATGGAGGTGTACTCCGGGAGATTGAGATTAAAGGGTTCCGCAATTTTATCTAACAGACGTTCTTCCACTTGCAGAGCTGATGGTCAGTGTCAAAGTTACGCTTTTGCTTTCGTTTCCCCCTTTTTATCCCATTCACTACGTTTGCCGAAGTACTTGTCATCAACAACGAGCAGGCCAAAACTTTCGCAACCATCTTTTTCGGTAACGGCGTGATGATGGCCATGAGCGCGTAAAATGGCCCGGCTATACTTGTTGTCCAGTTGCCGGAACCAGCTGAACCGGCGATGAATATAGACGTCGTGAATCAGAAAATAAATCAGGCCGTAAATACTGATCCCGATGCCGACGAACAATAGCCAAAACAATCCTTCTACGTTGAGACCCAGGATGTAAGAGGCTGCACTGGGAATGGCAAAAACCAGAAAGAACAGATCGTTTTTTTCGAAGAAGCCATCTTCCTCATGGTGGGGGCGATGATGATCTTCGTGCCAGGTCCACAGCAGGCCGTGCATCAGGTATTTGTGTGCTGCCCAGGCTACGAATTCCATGCCCGCAATGGTGGCCAGCGTGATGCCAATGTAGAGAAGTACCGTCATAGTACCGAAGAAACAGCGGGGGCGAAAGATGGTTTACGCCAAAGGGCAGAAGCTTTTCAGGTAGCTTGGTTGGGCGCCGGAGCGCAGGTGCAAAGATGGGGTGGAAGAGCAGTGAGACGCAATCGAACGCCAATTACGAAGCCGGGGAGATGCGCGGAGTGTTTGTCATTGGCCCTGTTCTGGCCCTTCTGAGAAAATTTTCCGGAACGTGTGCAATATGTCCTTTCGCGGCATCCACTCCCCACTCGTCCAGAACAAAACACCCGCAAGATGCCTTATTTCCCCCTCCGCGTTTCCGTCCCTGAGCCCTGCCACGAAGACTGGAACCTGATGACCACCGTCGACGAGCGCCACCGCCACTGCGCCGCCTGCGATCGAACACTGACGGATTTCTCCGCCATGTCCGACCCCGAAATCGTCAGCCACCTGCGCAGGCACGAGGGCAAACTCTGCGGCCGCTTCCGCAAGGACCAGCTGGAGCGCAAGATCTACCCCCATCCTCCCCGGCGCTACGCCGGGCTGCGGGCCATCGCCGCTTCGGCAGCGATGTTGCTTTCCGCTCCGGTGGCCGCCCAGGCGGGAACGACGGAGCCTACGGAGCAACGGGTAGGGGAGTCGGCTGCAAAGCCAACCTATTTCTTAAAAGGAGAAGGGGAAAAGAGCGGCCAGGTCCGAATCAAAGGTATAGTAACCGATGAATCCGGGGAACCACTAATTGGTGCATCTGTCTTGCTTACAGGAACTACGACGGGAACGGCAACGGATATTGATGGCAGGTATACGCTACTTGTTCCTCTTGATGGAGCCACTACGTTAAGGTACTCTTATACGGGGTTTGCCACAGAATCGAGAACATTTACGGTGGAAGAGCTAATGGCGCTAAGCACCAAAGATGACTTAACAGGAACAGTTCTGAGCGATGCAGGAGCCGTGTTAATGGGAGATATCGTTTGCGGAGGAGCTTGGTATAGCAAGCCCACCTTACTGGAAAACATTATGGCCCACAAAATATTCACTTATACACCAAGCCGGCAGCTACAATCTTACGGGAGACCCGACGACTGGAAAGACTACTGGCGCGAGCTCCTCGCTAAAAGAAAAGCCCGCCGCGCCGAGCGCAGAGAAGCGCGTTTACTGGCCCGCGCGGAGCGGCGGGCGCTGATGGATGACGGGCAACCCCCTGCTGTCTCCGCTACATCCCCGGCACCGGCGTCTGCGCCCTCCGCTAAGCTTGCCGAAGTGCCTGCTTCAGCTTCGGATTGGACAATAGAAGCCTCTCCTCTGGTCAGTGCCAAGGTTAGTCCCAATCCCTTTCAGCAGCAACTCCACGTCTCTCTGGAGCTAACCGATAACGCTGAACTGGACCTTTACCTGGTCGATGTCAACGGTCGCTTACTTTATAGCCGGGAACTTCAAATCATGAGCGGGAAGCAACAAATCACCCTGGACCTGGAGGGGGAATCTTTACCGGCTGGCACTTATTTTCTCCGGATAGTGAATGATGAGCGGATGCTGAAAACGATCACCCTGGTGCACTGATTTTATCGGGGCAAATCAGCCCAGATCATCTTTGTCCAACTTGCTGAAATACCCCTTCTCAATACGCTCATCCCCGAGCAGGTCAGCGGGCCATTTTACCCGATTCTTAAGGTGGAAGGTAGACAGGCGATTGTGATAGTAATGGAGCATGGCGAAGCTGTCACTGACCAGATTGCCCCGGCGGTCCCGATACAGGGGTTTATCAATGTGGAAAGTTCCCATACTGTCAATCGCGTGGCTGACTATTTTTTCGGGGCTTTCGTGTAATTCCGGAGAAACTTTTGCCTGGTCTTTTTCGGCCATCGCCAGCAGCTGGTCCCTGAGTTGTGCTACCACCTCGTAGAGTGGCTCTTCCCGGAAATAAAAGTCTTCCGCCGGCAGGCGCAGCAGCGCGTAAAGATCCTGGTCATAGAAGAATTTCTCCAACATGGCGAATGCGGCGTAGCTCACCAGATGACTGGGCAGAACGATCCCGTCAGCGTGGTAGCGCTCAACGATGCGATCCCCGAGCATTCTGGTGTACTCACTTTCCCGCTGGTAGTCTTTATTGATCTCACCGAACTGGTTGCGGAAGTATTCCCGCGTACGCACCCGACGCCCGTTCTTGCTGTAGCTTTTGCCGTCTACTTGTACTTGATTACCAATGACGTCCATCGGCCGACCCAGGGAAATAGTGATGCTGTTTCCCTTGCTGAATACCCGCCAGATAAACTTGAGAATAGAACGTAGAGAGTGGAAGCTGTCCTTGGCCTTTATATAGCGGTCCTGGCCTTCTTTACGGAGGTGTTGCTCAATCAAAAACTGTGCTTCCAGCACGAAAGGGTAGCTCAGGATGACCGGAACAATGAAGATCTTGTCGTCTTTACCCGCTGCGTAGTGCTCCCGCTGTGCTTCTACGGCTGTTCCGAGTAGCCCGAGCTTAAGCTTAGTCTCCAGCGCACCCGAGCGCGAGCGCGTGCCACCGGGGAAAAACAGGCTGGGCACATTGTGCATGATGATGAGCTTGCTCATGGCCTTGAGCGTCGTCATGTAGATCGGATTGCGCTTTCGGCGGTCAACGCGGTAGGCACCGAGTCTATTCATGAAGTAAGCCGTATAGCCCGTGTTATAGAGGTTAAGGCCCGCTCCGAAGCTCATGGCCGGCAAGCCCGCAACTTCATCTACCGCATATCCGATTAGAATACTGTCGAGATTACTAAAGTGGGTGGGAACGAAAACGACCGTTCCCCGCTTACTTAGTTCTCTTACCTGCTCGACGTAACCACGAACGATAAGCTTCTCCTGCAGAAGTATCTTTTTGGAAAAGAGGCTACGGAAGCTTCGCCCGTCCGCCGCATTGAGCAGCCTGCCAAAAAAGAAGCGTAAAAACCTGCGCGCAAAACGGAAGGTGGGAATTTTGAAGTGACCGACGATTTCGTCGGCATACCGATGCACGATCCTTCTGAGGATATTGCGGGCGGCGTTCTCTGCTGTTGTTTCCTCCTGTTCGTCGAGCGAGCGGGTGGCCAGCATTTTAGTGAGCTTTTTCCAGTACCGTCGCTCCTGCGGGGGGTCTACCTTCCAGGGCTCTTCTTTAGTCCGTCGTTGCTCGCTGAAGAGTGTTTTACTCAGCAGGTCCGTCAGGCTTTTGCCGTGTTCTTCCAGAATCCGGTTGTAGCTTTCTTCTTCCAGTTCCTCGACAAATTCCTCCCGCTTATGATGAATCTTAAAGATTCCCCAATCTTCAATTTCCGGCGAAATGTGGTCGTATTCACGACCGCTGTGTTCAAAGGCGGAGCTGGCCGCCTCGGTCGTGGAGGAATGGGAATTTGTGGTGGTATCTGGCACGTGGCGAAGGTACGGAAATAAGAAGGTTACTTCGGCTCCCTGAAGAAAGGCCAATTCATTTTTTCGAGGGTGTCTGCAAAGAATTGAATGATTTCTTCCCGCCCGACGCCGGTGTTTGAACTGGTTACAAAAATGGGGGGCAGTTCTTCCCAGCTTTCCAGCAATTTCGCTTTGAAATCTTCTACACTGCCGCCATCACGGGATTTTTTTCGATCGATTTTGGTGAACGCAATGACGAAAGGAACCCGATTCTCGCCGAGCCAATTGATGAATTCAAGGTCAATAGTTTGAGGAGGGACGTTAGCGTCAATGAGAACAAAGGCACAGACCATCTGCCCGCGGTGCAGGAAGTAGTTCTCGGTGCGGGACTCCCACTTGGCACGCGTTTTTTTACTGCGCTTGGCGTAGCCATAGCCGGGGAGATCCGTCAGGTTCCAGCTGTTATTGATCAGGAAGTAGTTGATCAACTGGGTCTTACCGGGTTTGCCGGAGGTTTTGGCCAGCTCTTTCCGTTGGGTCAGCATATTGATCAGGCTGCTTTTGCCCACGTTAGAGCGGCCGATGAAGGCAAACTCCGGCCGGTTGCCTTTAGGCGCCTGGCTTACCCTGGAATGGGAGGAAGAGAACTTGGAGTAGGAAATATCTGGCATCAGTAGAACTTAAAAGAAGAGAAACGTTTTGGTCTGCGGTAGAGTTGGTTGGTCAGTAGGGTAGCGATCAATCAGGCGCTGTCGCAGGTGCCATAATAGGGTAAAGGAGCTGAGTTAGGAAGGGCAAAGATCGCTATCTCTTCCTTCGTCGTCACTTTTTCTTGTTTCGTCGACTCTATTTGCCGGAAGTGGCTGCTAGACCGATACTTGTATCATCAACAAATAACAACAGAACAATGATTTGGCAGAATTTTATGCTCGCGCTCAGCAAATATTTTCAATTTAGTGGCAGAAGCCGCCGGTCGGAATTTTGGGCCTTCGCGCTCGTCTCTACGCTGTTTACATTCGCTGCGACATTTTGGGACAACCTTCTCTTCAATGGCAATGACTTCTTTGAAGACATGGTGGATTTTGCCTTTCTCATTCCTTCTATCGCCGTGGGAGCCCGACGCTTACATGATACCGGCCGTAGCGGCTGGTGGCAGTTAATTGCTTTCACGGGCATTGGCCTGATACCACTGATTATCTGGTTTTGCCAGGACAGCGATTTTGACCGCAATGATTACGGAGACAGCCCAAAATATGGCTTAGGTGATGAAGAGAACACCTATACGGAAGATCAGATTGTTTAAAGCTCTCATGTTTACGTAAACCTTTTCTAAAACTCATAGTTTGCCCTGATCCCACGTTTGTGGGGTTAGGGTATTTTTGTTGAAGAACGGATATGCTGTTGAGTAAGGGAAGAAAAATGAGCTTGCGCTTGTCTAGCTTGCAATTCTAGTAATCCTCCTCTTCGAAATAGTCGTCTGCTTCCTTAAATCTGTTGATGTCCCTTCTTTCTCGTTTGGTCGGACGTCCGGCACCCTTCTCCCGGAACTCACCACCTGACTTACCAATAAACCAGTCTTTATACTTCGTTTTTTCCTCGGCGGGGGTTCGGTCTTCATAGCAGGTAACTGCAATGGGAGCGCCGACCCGCTTACTAATGGTTTTGAGGCACACGTAAGTCATATTGAAACCGTTCTTTTGCACGGTCAGTATGTCTCCTGCCGTAATGGCGTAACTTGGCTTGACGATCTTATCGTTCACCCGTACCTTACCGGCACGGACTACGTCTCCGGCCAAGGTCCGACTTTTAAATATCCGAACGGCCCAAAGCCATTTGTCGACGCGAACTTTATCCATTGCTCTAATAAAGTTTTTGGGGGCTGGAAAGTTTCGCCAACGACCCTGGAACTACTACTTTGTGAAGCTGTTTTTTTGTCTTTCCGCACCACAAAAGCATAGAAAACCATTTACTAAGTAAGTAACCCATTACCTTCGCTTCCGATATGCGTCATCTAGCTATTTTATTCCTGCTTATTCCCTTGTTTTTTGCGGCCTCCTGCGAGGAAGAGGTGGAGCCACCAGTCGACTTTTCTGCTGATCTGGCTTATTTCCCTCTGGAGCTTAATCAACCGCTTTACTATGCAGTAGACAGCCTGGTGGTGTTTAACACCGTGAGTGGAATTGTGTACGATACGGCAAGCGCTGAGGTGAGAGAAACCCTGGTGGAGGAATTCGTTGCGGGAGATGGAACGACTGTTTACCGGGGCGAAAGATGGCAGCGTAGTTCGCCGGCGGACCCCTGGGTATTTCTTCAGACTTACACGGTCAGCCGATCTCAAACGACGGCCATTCGCGAAGAAGACAATCTGACGTTTACCAAACTCGTATTCCCGATTGACCGGGGAAAAAGCTGGGACGGTAATGCTGCCTTTGACCCGACCCGGGAATTTGTTGTTGGCGGTGAGTTTCTCAATATTTACAATGGTTGGCAATATCGCTACGATACAACGGAGGCTGCCGTTACCCTTTCCACCGGTGTGACACTGGAAAACACTATTGTTGTTGAACAAGCAGAGGTAGATAACCTCATCGATCGTCGTATTGCCTTCGAGCGCTACGCACCCGGCATTGGGTTGGTGGAACGTTTTATCGACGCGCGGGCTACGCAATGCCGGACGTGCTGCAGCCTGGACTTCATGCTCTGCAACGATCTTTCCTGGGATGAGAAGGCAGAAAAAGGCTTTCTTATCCGCCAAACACTATTACGTACTGAATAAACGGGTATACCCCTCATTTATGGATCTGATTGAGATTGGCTGGACGGGGAGATCCCATGGCTTAAAGGGCGAGATTAAGCTTCGGGTAGAGGACATCTACGAAGAGGATCTGCTGGCGGCTAAGTCGCTGCTTATCGGTGACCCCGCCGTACCCTACTTCGTGGAACACTTTCGCGGTGGAGGAGCTATTATTGCCAAGTTTGAAGGACTCGACAGCCGGGAGCAAATAAGTCTGCTTAGTAATAAACCGCTCTGGTTGCTGAATAGCCAGGTAAGCGAAAAGGAAGAAGTTCCCGAAACGCCTTATGATGTTATTCTGGGCTACACCATTATGGCGCAGGATTATCCGCCCTTAGGCCCCATCGAGGCCATCGTGGATATGCCCCAGCACTACCTGGCGGAATTGACTCATGAGGGTAAAACCATTTATATCCCCCTTCACGAAGACTTGATTGTTGTGATCAAGGAAGAAGAAAAACTGCTGGAAATGGTTTTGCCGGAGGGGCTGTTGAATTTGGGGTGATGAAGAGAGAAGCCCTCATTCATCGAAGGATTTCAACCACGCTACCACGCTGTTCCGCTATGTGTGCCAGCCCTGCGTCCAGGCCTTTGCCGTAATCATGCATTATGGTTTCCGGGGTGTTGATGTAGGTGCCCGTTTCCAGGAGGTGGTGGGGAGAGAGTTGAGTGACTTTGAGGTCTTTCGGCGGGAGGTCTGCATAGTCTGCGCAGGCGTTGTAAATGGCGTAGCCCTCGTCTACCACTCGTTTCATGATCGGGTCCGCCCGGTAGTAGTATCCCCCAAAGACATCGGACCAACTGCGGGTGAAACGCATGGTTTCCGGCCAGGTTCTTAGCACCAGGGCCTTACGTACGCCTTGTTCATAGGCCCACTTCAGGGGGATGGGGTCGCTGCAGCCGCCGTCGATGTAAGCCCGGCCTTCAAACTCATGACGTCCCTTCGTAAAGAAGGGAAGTGCGGAGGAAGCAATGATGGCATCCAGCCAGTTGTCTCGGGTAGGTTGCAGGTAAGCGGGCTTGCCGGTAAGTTCGTCGGTGGCAACAAAGTGTACGGGGTGGCGCAGGGCTTCCTTCATGGCGGAGAGGAGATCAAAGACGATCTTCTCGCGGGCCACGGCGGCAATGATGTCGAGATCCATAAAGCCTTGTTCGGAGAAGGTCCGGCTAAAGGAGGTGAATTTCTCGTTGCGGGTAAGGTGCAAGAGCGAGTTAAGCCCGAAGCGATACTGGTCACTCAAAAAGTAAGATAGAGCAATAGCCCCTCCGGACACGCCAATGTAGCGGTTGAATGGCTGGTAACCAGCCATTTGAAAAGCGTCCAGAATGCCGGTGGTGAAGGCGGATTTGAAGCCGCCGCCCTCAATAATTAATGCCGTGTCTTTCTCTGCTTCATTCATCACTGATCAGGCTAGATCCCGGTAGGCCGCCATCTGGCGGGCAATGTACTTTCCAATGATGTCGAATTCGAGATTCACCTTTGCACCTGCGGTGAGCGCTCCAAAATTGGTATGCTCGAATGTATAGGGGATGATGGCCACCTTAAACGTGTCTCCATCCGGCTCCACCACCGTCAGCGAAACCCCGTTGATGCAAACGCTGCCCTTGTCCACCAGCAAAGTCTCCGGGCTTGGTGCATAGCGGAAGGTGAAGTACCAGCTGCCGCCAGCCTCCTCTACCCGCAAACATTCTCCCACAGTATCCACGTGACCCTGTACAATATGCCCGTCCAGGCGGGCACCGGCCTGCATGGCACGTTCCAGATTGACGCGATCGCCTTCTTTCCAACTGCCCAGTCGCGTACGCTCCAGGGTTTCCCGAATGGCCGTAACGGTGTGGGTGCGGTCGGTCAGTGCAACGACCGTGAGGCAAACACCATCGTGGGCAAGGCTCTGATCAATTTTGAGCTCGTCGCTGATGTCACTTTCCACCGTAAAGTGGACGTTTTCATCCTCGTGTTCAATACGGGAAATAGTGCCTGCGGATTCAATAATGCCAGTAAACATGGTGTTTCTATTTAGGGACTGCCCCGAAAATTTTTCAGAGCACGTTAACCATTTATTGCCCGATAAACAGCTGTTAAGCGGAATAGATTTAGCTAATCACAATTGACTTAAAATCAAAGGGGACATTGATCACTACTGCCCGCTTACCGTAGAAGATGCCGGCGGTCTGCTTACGGCCATCCACCACTACCTTGGTGGGCGGCTGAGTAAGCCCGACGAAGCGAATCTGTGCCCGCTTAAAGCTGGCGTTGAAATCTCCTTCGATGGTTTGGGTTAGTGAGAGTTTTTTACCTAAACGGTTCATTTTGTAGGTGCGCAGCGTATACTGCCCGGCATCGTGGCCGTAGCCCTCGCCAGCGTCCCAGTACAATTGGCTCTCTCCGTTTTTAGCGGCGAAGATGCTAAGCTCAAGATCACGCAGCTTATGCATTTCGGCAGTGTTCTGCACGACGTCCACCGTCGGCAGCGTTGCTCCGGCCCGAACAAATAGCGGGATCCGGTCAGCCTTGGTTTTTACCCGAAGACGTTTGCCGCCAATGTGAAACTCTCCTGACCAGAAATCATACCATTCTCCCTTCGGCAAGTAAACCTGCAGGCTTTTGGCGCCTTCGGTCAGTACCGGACAAACAAGCAGGTCATCCCCGTAGAAAAACTGATCGCCAAATTTCCGGCACTGCGGGTCTTCCTGATCATAAAAGAAGAGGTTTCGTAGTACCGGTTTACCGGTTTTTACGTGTTGCCGGAAGGCCGTGTAGAGGTAAGGCAGCAGTTGGTAGCGCATTTCAATCGCTTTCCGGTTGTGCTTGGTGGCCTCCTTGCCGTGCACCCAGGGTTCCTGATCCTGACGGTTGAGTTCTTCGGCTTTCTTGACCTCCTCCGCCTCGGCTTCTGCGGCACCGTCGGTATTGTTGCCCATACTGTGTACACGCATCACGGGGTGGAAGACGGCCAGCTGCAACCATCGGGTCATCATTTCCGGCGTAGGGTTGTCTACGAAACCACCAATGTCAGTACCTACCAGGCTGTAACCACTGATGGCCAGGCGCAGACACTGCCGGTTGGCAATCTGCAGGTGCTCCCAGCTGGCGATGTTATCGCCCGTCCAGAGGGCAGCGTAGCGCTGCCCGCCACTGAAACTCGCCCTGCCCAACAGGAAGGGGCGCTTAGCGGGTTGCAGCGCCTTCAGGCCGTCATAGCTGGCGCGGGTCATCTGCATGCCGTAGATGTTGTGGGCCTTTTTATGGTTGGTGGGGGCTCCGTCATAGTCGTGGCGAACGTCGTCCGGGAAGGTCAGGTTATTGACTTTGAACATCGCCGGCTCGTTCATGTCGTTCCAGAACCCACTTACTCCCTGTTCGTTGTAGAGCTCTTTGTAGAGAGGCCCCCACCAATCACGCACTTTTGGGTTGGTGTAGTCGGGCCAGACACATTCCGGAGGCCATACCGGGCCGACCATCGGTTCGCCGGACCCCCGTTTACAGAATACGTCCTTTTCTACGCCATCTGCGTAGACGTGATAGTCTTCATCGACCCGGATTCCCGGATCAATCATTACAACGGTGTGGAAGCCGTCTTTTTTCAGGTCGCCGATCATCTTTTTCGGATCGGGAAAGTATTCTTTGTTCCAGGTAAAGCAGCGGTAGCCATCCATGTAGTCGATGTCGAGATAAATCGCATCGCAGGGGATTTTCTTACTGCGGAAACTGGCGGCCAGATCCCGGACCCGCTGCTCCGGATAATAACTCCAGCGGCATTGGTGGAAGCCCATAGCCCAGAGAGGGGGCAGTTCCGGGGTGCCGGTTAGCTGGTGATAACGGGTGGCTACTTCGGTTAGTCCGGGACCATTGATGAAGTAGTAATCGAAGTCTCCACCGTCGGCCCAGATGGTGGCTACGCCCTTCTTTTTAGCATTGAAGTCGAAATGAGAGCGGTAGGAGTTGTCCAGGAACAGGCCGTAGGCGTGTCCGTTGCGCAGCCCGTAGCAGAAGGGGATGGAACGGTAAAGTAGTTTACGGTCCTTACCGTAGGCAAAAGCGTCTTCGGTGTAGTTAGACCATTCGGAACCCTGCAGGTTGGTGTCCCACGCTTTATCTCCGAGTCCGTAAAAGGCTTCCTTTTTATCGGTTTCGAATTGCAGCCGTACCTGATGCACCCCTTCCAGCAGGGTAGAGCGGCCGTAAAGGGAATCCTGAGTCTTATGCAGGATGGCTCCGGACGCACGATCGTAGATGGTAATGGCACCGTCTTCCCTACCAATTGCAATGTTGAGAGTGGCCGTCTCAATGGTATACTTGTCCTTTCCCTCAGTGAGTTTTCCCTCTCCGGCCGGCTGGACGCCTTCTGCCCGGGCGTAACTAAAGTCTCTTCCTGCTTTACCTACCGTAAAGCGAAAACGGATGGTATCGTCATTCCAACACTCGATGCGCAGGCAGCCTTTTCCTTCGCTTTTAAGCACGAAAGCATGGTTTCCGTCTGCGACGATATCGCTCACCTTCCCGATTCGGTGCTCGGTATAAACATCGTCAAAACGATCAGTTCCGGTGGCTTCTTCAGCGCTCGTCAAATGGGCCGCCGGGGCAAAGGCGTCAACAACCTTTTTCTTCATCTTGGGCATAGTCATGAGTATTGAACCGCAAGGTAGGAAATAGTCTTGTGCTCTTATGTTTTGACAGGCTGCCAGATTACAAGAACCAGGAGATTACTTTACTGCTTATTAAGCGCCCAATCATATTCCTTAAAGCCAATTTCCGTTCCTTCGGCGATTGGGGTTTTCAGGTATTGGTTGAGGTAGGTCCGCAGGTCACCGAAGTCCTCTCCGTACCAATCAAAGATTTTGGAGACCTTAATGTTGCCCTCTGTTTGGTTGTAAGCCGGATTGTTAATGAAGCGGCGGGTACCACTTTCCAGCATAGCATTGAGGTTGCCAGCGGTGAATGCCTGGTTGGGGATGGGCGGGCAGGAGGTCGCTGCGCAATTA
The DNA here is from genome assembly GCF_900110645.1 of Neolewinella agarilytica. Lineage (GTDB taxonomy): Bacteria > Bacteroidota > Bacteroidia > Chitinophagales > Saprospiraceae > Neolewinella > Neolewinella agarilytica. The sequence continues at coordinate 7,137 of NZ_FOFB01000041.1, read as the reverse complement.
ACGGCAAAGTGAATGCGGGGCTCTTGGAAGCGCGGGCGAATGATGTCGTGCTCGATGTTGTTGAGGCTGTAGCTTTTGCCGTCGAGGGTAATCCATTTAACCTTCCAGGGGTCTCCGCTGTCCAGATCGGTGATGCTGTTCACCGGGTAATCTTTGAGGATGCGCTTAACGGTGAAGGCGTTGTAAGCATTGATCCAATAAGCAAGCGACGTTTTGCGGCCCCAGTCGCTTTGCGGGATAGATTCAGCCAGCTTAGCCAGATAGGCATCGAGTGTGGCTTCGTCTTTTTTGAAGCCGGCGTAATTGACTTTTCCGGAGGAGGTTACGTGCTTTTGTAGCAAACTGTTCCAACTGCTGTGATCAGGAGCGCTTGGTTTGGCCGCAGCAGTGGGCGCTTCAATGGGGACAATTGCGGGCGCTTCGGCAGGCTCAGCAGGGGGCGCGGTCGCGGGTGCAGTGGGAGTTGAAGGAGCAGTGGCAGCAGGCTGCGCCGGCGTAACCGCCGGAGGTGTGGGCGCTGGTTCAACGACGGGCTTGTCTCTGGTAACGGTAGCATCCTTCGCAGGCTTCTGTATGGTCTGAGCTACCGGTGCTGTTGCTGGCTTTATAACTTCCTGCTCGGGCGGATCGGCCGGCGCATCGGGTGTCTCTACCACAATGTCGAGCTCTTTCCGTTCGCTGGTCTCAGCCGCTGGCGCCTCCGGCGAGGCATCAACTGAGCTGCCTTCCTGCACCGAAGCGGTGACGGCGGGCGATTGATCATTATTACAGGCTGCCAAAAGCAGCAAGGCAAAAAGAAGGAGAGGAGCTCGTAAGTAGGACATGATGGTTGCTTGGATTGAGTTGCAATGGTTATAACGCAAGCACCCGACCTTTGGGTTTGTTTCTTCTGCAGGAAGGGTCGGGATGCGGCGTTTAAGGAGTGCATGATCACGCAGTGGTCAAACCTCCTTAGCCCCGGATGAAGTCGCGCAGCGACGCAATCCGGAGCAAGGATGAGCGAATAGGTGGTGACTGGGCCAAGCGCCGTCATGTAATGTACGTGGCATCTTCTCACGCGTGGTAAATCTTGCTACGTGAGTTTTACCCCGCGTTAAGGACCTTTGACCACTGCGTGGTTGGTGGGTATGCAAGACCACGTAGTGGTCAAACATCCTTAGCCCCGGATGAAGTCGCGCAGGGACGTTCTGCGGGTTAAAGAATGGAAGAAATACTAGCAGGTGGTATATGAACGACCACGCAGTGGTCAAACCTCCTTAGCCCCGGATGAAGTCGCATAGCGACGTAATCCGGGGTAAGGAGTTGATCAAGCAACTGCGCGGCGCTTAGCGCCGCAATGGAGGAAGGTTGTTCCTTTCTTGAAACGGGATTGCGCTTTCGCGCCATCCCTGTCGTGGGTTAAAGGACACATCCGTTTTTCGGAGAAGGCCAGACTCGAAGGAGTTAGGGCCTTTGTTGCATCCGGACTTACGGAAACTCGTGCCTCGTTTCCGACGTCCGGATACAACAAAGGCCCAGCCGCTTGCGCGGCCAGGCCTTCTCCGAAAAACGGATGCGGAGGAAGAGGGATTCGAACCCCCGGTGGCTTTCACCACGTCGGTTTTCAAGACCGGTGCATTAAACCGCTCTGCCATTCCTCCGGTTATGGGGCGCAAAGGTAATTCCTTTGGTAAATCTGGACAAGCATAAAGGCAAAAGATGTTCTATTTTTTTTAGCGAGACCAAAAAAAGCCCGTCTCCACAAAGGAGACGGGCCAAATCATTCATCATTCATCACACAATCTAATCAGCTGATTTCTTACAGCGCTAACAGGCCAATGATCAGGCTGATGATTAAAAGGCTGCCGGTAATAGCGGCGGCAAATTCTGCCTTGCGGGCACGGGGAAGAACACTCCGGCGAGCGGACTGACGCATACCTGCAGGGCCAGTAGCTCCTGCGGATAGACGGCGCTGAGCCGGGGTCATACGGTAACTGTTGTTAATAGCAATTTTCTGAGATGCACGCATAATTCAATAATTTTGGGATCACTTAAATCAAGTTAAAATAGTAGTGAAAACAGGCCCCTTATCCGAACCTTCCGTTTTCACGCCGCAAAGGTCGGTCTAAAACCCTTACGACACAATATTTGACGAAATAATTGTTCGTTTGTAACGCAATGTCGTTCTTAATGTAAAATTTAATTTGGTTTCGAGCGCTAGATCGCTGCGTTTTTGGCGATTTACCCACCAGGTCGGATAATCCTACCGCTTTATAGATGGTCGCTGAAATAAGATTTTTTGCACTTTTTTTTGAAAACAGGGAAATGAATGGCTTTGGGTCGTAAATCCCCTGATAACCAGCCGTCAAAAGCGGGCTGTAGTAAGAAAACCTAAGGCATCTGAAAACGAAAGCTATACGTCAGCCTCGATTTCAATTAGCCGGCGATGATAGTAGTTGTAAATGTCCTCCTGCGCCCGGTAACGTGTTTCTCCCGTGGTGACCTTCCGGTATTTGTTCAGGTTCTTTTGGGAGATGATGCGAGCCTTCTGGTTGTCTCTCCATTGCATGTCCATGATTCGTCGGATTTCCAGCCGAAGCAGCGGGTCTTCAATGGGCGTTACCACTTCTACGCGACGAAAGAGATTCCGACTCATCCAGTCAGCTGAACCGATAAAGACTTTTTCTACCTCATCACCTCCAAAAATAAAAATGCGGGCATGTTCCAGGAAGCGGTCGATAATGGAGATAATCTCAATATTTTCATCCGGGCCGGGCACCAGACGGCAGATTCCCCGCACGATCATGCGAACTTCCACGCCCGCCGCTGCGGCCTCCCGGATTTTGGCAATCATTCCTTCTTCCTCCAGGCTGTTCATTTTGAGGAAGAGGTAAGCATGCTTACCCGCTTTGGCGTGGGCAATTTCTTCGTCGATCAGACGAACCATTTCAGACTGTAGCGAAAAGGGAGCCACCAGTAATTTGTCGCAGTTCGGAAGAATCAGTTTCCCTTTGAGCAGGCTAAACACTTTTTTTACGTCTTGCCCCAGGACAGGTCGGCAACTTAGCAAAGCATGATCGGTGTACAGCCTGGCCGTTTTCTCATTAAAGTTGCCGGTGCCAATGTAAGTGTAATGGATAGTTTCTCCTTCGGCGCTTTCCCGCAAAATGTGCAGCAATTTCGTGTGTACCTTCACGGCTGGGTAACTGTAGCGGACATAAGCCCCAGCCTCTTCCAGCTCTTTGCCCCAATAGAGGTTGCTGGCTTCATCAAAACGGGCTTTGGTCTCTACAAAAGCTTCTACCTTCTTACCTGACTTCAGGGCATTGAGCAGTTCCTTAACAACGGCAGATTTACCCGCCACCCGGTAAAGTGTTATCTGTATGGTCTTTACCTCCGGATGTAAGGCTGCTTCCCTGATCAGGGCCGGTACGTAATCGTATTGCTGATAAGGAAAATTCAACAGAATATCGCTGGCTTCAATCGCGTCGAACAAACTTTCAGCATTTGCCAACCGGGGGTGGGGTAGCGGTGGGTAGTCGGGATACCGCAAATCCTCCCGCCCTTCGGGCAGGGGAAATCCGAAAAAGTCCATGAAGTTGTGGTACCGCCCACCGGGAATCATATCGTATTTGGACAGATTGAGCGCCGCCTTCAGCCGCTTCTTCAGGGCTTTGGGCATGTTGGAGTCAAAAAGGAAACGGGTAGGGAGCCCGTCGTCCCGCTCAGCAAGCCGGCTTTCGATTTTCTGGTGCAGCTCTCCGTCAAACTCATTATCAATGTACAACTCTGCGTCCCGGCTAAGCTTAATGGCGTAGCCAAATTCTACTTTGCGGTCCAGCCATCGGCTGAGATTAGCCCGGATGATACTGTCGGTGAAAATTACGTAGTATCCTTCGGGCTCTGAAGCCGGACTGGGTAGCACGACAAAACGTGGAAGCTTCTTTCCGGGAAGGGGAACGAGGGCGACTTCTTCCGCCCCCCGGGCGTCCTCCTCGTCAAAATTTACCGCCAAACAGAGTTGCCCGCTCTTCAGAAAGGGCAGCTCGGAGTTATCGTCGTCTGCTCCGGGCAGCCAATGAAGGTCCAGGTGCGGTTGGATGTTTTTGTCAAAGTACTCAGCGGCAAAGACCGCCTGTTCCTCATTCATCTCATCTCCATGAATTAAGTGGATGTTCTCTTCCTTCAACTGAGGAAGAATCTCCTCCCGGAAGATACGCCCAAACTCCTTTTGCTGCGCCTGTACCATCTTACGGATGGTTTTCAGTTCTTTCTTCGGCTTGAAGGAGAATAACTCCCGCCGCTGCTCCTTCGGTATTTTTTTGAACTGCCTAAGGCTACTCACCCGTACCCGGTAAAATTCGTCCAGGTTGGAGCTATAGATCGCCAAAAACTTGATGCGCTCATAGAGTGGAACTCTGGGGTCCTTGGCCTCTTGCAATACCCGGGCATTAAAATGCAGCCAGGAGGTGTCTCTCTTTACCAGATCTTTTTCCAAAATGTGGGTGGTTTGAGGCTAAAAGTACGGTATTGGGCTGAAGGTTCGGTCAGTTGAAACGTATTTACTCTCCCCGCACCACTTTCCCCCGCCCAATCTGCCGCCCCTGATCCCAGAAGCTATAATAATAGACGCCGGGCACCAAATGGCCCAGATTAAAACTGGCCTGCCGGTAGAGCACTTGCTGAGAGAATACTTCTCTGCCTACTGCATCGTAGAGCTTAAACTGACCATTTAGCGGAAGATAATCACCGAGATCAAACACCAGGACATCTTGCACGGGGTTCGGGAAAGTGGAGAAAGTCAGGGTGCTGGGATCATCCAGACCTACCGTACCCAACTCTATCGTCCGGCAGTGGGTATCGCTACCCAGCTCATTACTTACCGTCAAACAGACTTCGTAAATGCCCGGGCCAGCGAAAGTATGATCCGGATGCCGCTCGTTGCTGCTACCGCCATCCCCAAAGGTCCAGGACCAGTTCCCCGCCTCATAAAAACTCAAATCCTGAAAATGAAAATTCAGGGTGTCTTCGGCGTTTCTATCTATGCGGTAGTAGGCGCGAGGGAGATTGTCAATGCCTAAAGAGTCAGCAGGACTGCCATCGATGGGCCCAAGGCGATAGTGGGGGTGATTAGCTAGCGTAAATGAGTTGTTGTTAGGGAGTTGGATGGAGTGCTGCCGGACGTCACAGGCTTCTCCTTTCCTGTCCGGGTATTCTATGACGTGCAGTGTTTTTACCCCAGAGGCATTGTTCATATAGATTTTGCCGTCGGGGGCCAGCTGACCCATAAAGAATCGACTGTGAAAGAAATTCCATTCAGTATACCCATCATAGGTAGCTACCGTATCCATGCTGGCAAAAACATCATCAGCCCAAAGGTCGTATTGCAAGACATGGTTATAGTGAGAAACGTATAGATACTGGGAGGATGGGGAAATGGCTACCCCGCCAGCATTTGCATTTGCGCTGATAGTCGTATGCAGATGATTAGACACTTTACCCGTGTTTCGATCAAAATCGAAGATGTCTAAATAATCATCTTGTCCTAAGTTTACTTTATTGTAGCGGACGTAATGATTGCCATCGGGAGAAAATTTAGCCTGGCCGAGCCCACTCTGCATGACGTGTGTTACTACTATGGTGTCTACTAGCGTAACACCTTCAGGATTTAATAGCACGGAATAAATGACCGGTTGATTAAGGAACGGAACTAATACCCACCAGTCCCGACCATTAGCATGGCGGCATGCCGTAAGTTGGCCTCTGTTAAGAGAATCTGTTAAAATGTTTTCTATCTTATTGTAAATTTCTTCTACTCCATTTGTCTTGATAAAGGAAGTTGATAAGTTTTGTCCCCTAGAAGGTGGATCATCTGAATAGGTCATTTGTACATAGTGGACCAAGTTTGAAAAATCGAAGGGTAAAAAAGTGAAAGTTTGGGGGGCAGCTTGTTCTGAAAATCCATTTTCTTCAAGTATGCCATTAGTAATGGGCTGGTCTTCTATATTTCTTACTTCTCTGTTGTTTGAATAAAGTAATAAATCTCCGGTATAATTGGAAAAACTATTTCCACTAATGTCAAAAAATAGATCAATTGTTTGGTTGTCCTCAATTTTTAACTCAGCATCATAAAAACTAAGGATAGAAACACCGAAGGAATCATTCGGTGGAGATCGGTCGCCTCCTTCATAGCCCATCATCCAATGATTATCATAAAATTGGGCGAAAATGCTGCTGCTAAGACAGAGGAATAGGAAGAGAGGGATGGTTTTTGTCATTTGTACATAATAGATGGGGCTAGCCTGATATTAAGCTAGCCCCAAAATAAGCTATTTTATAACAACTCGTTTACTGATACTTTGTCCTTCAAATTGCAGCCTTAGCCAGTAAACGCCAGATGAAAGCTCACTCGCGTCCATTTGCAGTTGACTTCCCTGTATCGTATGTGTTTGAAGCGTCTGTCCTCTTGCGTTAAAGAGGTCTACCTTCCACTTTACTGAACTTTCATTCTGTGGCACCTGAATGGTGAATTGCCCCGTTGCAGGGTTGGGGTAGATGTGAACATCTTTCGTGTTTAAGTTTTCGTCAAGTAAATCCGTCTTTTCGATATAGGTGTCATAGTGGGATTTCAATTCCTCTTTTTTCCCTCCGCTACATTCTTTTGAGGGTTCAAAAGGTTTTTCATAGTGAATTAAAATAGATTGTGACCGACCGACGGCCGATCCAAATTGCTCAGGGCAGCTTTCCGCTATTTTGCGTAGGGCAGACGCAGCAGCAGTTGGCAAATTTTTCATACCTGCCCCTACAGTAGCAAAGTACAATCGATTTACTGATTTCGTCGCCGTGCTTGCATCAATGGAAGTAAGTGTTTTTTCATTGTCTCGATTTAATTGGGCAATCAAGTCCTGAAAATCATGTTGCTTCTGATCGAGCAAGGACGTTAATTCCGTGAAAGCCTCAGCCTGCTGCGTGAGCAAACTGGCACGATCCATCAGGTATTGGTTAGAGGGCTCTTCTCCTTCTTCGAGTGTTTGGTCGAGATTGAACAGCTGGTCGTTTAATAGTAACCATCCGACCAACTACACCTCACCATCCTTACCCCATTCCCCCGGCAGTAACGCCTCCAGCCCATTAACAGGGTGGTCCGGCAACCGCTCA
>NZ_FOFB01000023.1 GCF_900110645.1 Neolewinella agarilytica | reverse complement strand
CACTGCTTGGTCATATTCTGTATAGTTTGGCGACTTACAAAATACGACTGACAGCCTTTATATCGAAGAAATCATAATTTTAGACACGCTCTAAGCCAATCAAGCGCACGAAGCACTGCGAAGCAAATCCAAAATCAAGATTCAAGATTCCAAAATCAAGCACCCTCACCTCACCACCACCCGCCGCTCCGCCACCACAACCCCACCCTGGTCACGAGCATACAGAACGTAAGTACCCGCCGGCAACTCCTCTATTTGCAGCAGCGACTGATTGGCCGAAAGCCCGAAAGAAACCACCTCTCTTCCCTCCACACTCATCACCTGAATACGTGATAGCTTGTGTGGCAGCGGTATCTCCACCGATACTTGCCCGCCCCGATCCGCAGGGTTAGGATAGACCTTGATGTTCATTTGCGCCGAAGGCGAAGCTCCCGCGTTTGATGAGGTCAAATCAGTAAAGTCGAAGGAACGTACGGAGAGAACAGGGTCGACCTGGTCGTTGAAAATCCCAAACGTATAAAGATTGCCTTCATAAAAGGTGATTCCTCGGGAAGAAAATCGGTGATCGTCAGCTTCAATAATTGAGCATTCTTTAAGTAAACGCCCGTCGTCGAGCGAAAAAGCTAATACATGCTGGTTCCAGGCACCGGCTTGCGTACTCTTTTCGCTTGTCAAGTAGATTACATCTCCCTCAACAACTGAATAACGAGAAGCCGCCCAGAGCTCACCTTCATTATCATAGCGTTTTTCCCAAATCAATTCACCTTCCGGAGACAGCTTGGTCAATAAGATACCTGAACTGTTTTCTTCATTGTAAAATATACCATTTAGATAAATAAACCCATCTTCATCGTAGTGAACAACTCGAATTCTATCAATCCAATCCGAGGTCAACGTTTGCACTTTATGATAAGTCCAGTCTGTCCCCGCAGAGCTATGTCTTGACAGCTCATAGGTATCCGTAAATTTAGCCAGGTAAGTTATATTTTTTTCTACATCCCGAAAGATTAGGGGAGCAAAACGATGCCCCGTTAAGCTAATAAAATAGGAACTTTCGACTTCTCCCGTTTCCCCTGACATCGTTATTACCTCAATGTCATTATCACGAGCTACCAACAGGTTGATCTTATCCGCATCACCGTCAAGTCCAAGCAAAACGCCCCCACGATTAATGTGTCGCCACACGGTCTGGTTATTAACCTGCTTTTCGATAAAGGTAGAATCCGGCGTAACCGCCCATTCCCCGTGATATACACCCGACAAAAACAAAACGGAATCTTGTACGGACAGTATGTTTTCCACTTTCATCGGCGCATCCCTAAAGTCACTGGTATAAATGATATTTTCCTCGGGCGTGGATGCGTCTTCTATCAAAAAAATACTGTAGGTACTGAAACGGTTCTGAAACGATGGGGTATTGATAACCCCCAGGTAACCACCTGATTCACGCGCTTGTATATCCGCTATTTCACCGTCCCGCTCAAGAGCGTACCGCCAATCTCTCAGTATATTCAGATCCCGGTCGTATAAATGGACTAATCGAGAATTATCGTCCTGCCTGGCATTAGTGGCCAGCAAAAGACTACCATCAACAGAAGATTGAAACGAGTAGAAAAAGGGGCTGACTTCCACTCTATCTTCCTCCGTATCAATCCGTCGATCCAGACACTCCTGGCCTGACAAGGACCATTGACTGCAAAGCAGCAAGCACAGTAAAAAGGCTGATCTAATCAGTAGCTGCTTCATCAATTACAGTTTGATCAGTTTGGTAGAGTAGTTCGTTTCTCCCCCTTTCACTTTTACTACGAAAACATCTTTTGGGAGGTCTTCGGTATTGATGCTTTTGTAAAGGTAACCGCCGGACGTTGTTACTGATAAGGTGCGGATCTTTTGACCGGTCGTCATGGAGTAAAAGGTGGTCTTTATCTAACGAAGGTTTTACGTAACAACTAGCAACATTCTATTCCCAAATACCCAACCGAGTATGCTATCAATTCTTCCGTTCTTTAGGATCAAAAGCCAGCCACCCATGCGCCACCTCCTCCCCCTGCTCTTCGTCTTTTCACTCTGCTCCTGTCCTGCAATACTGCGGGACGCCCAAAAAGTGTCCTTTGACTTCCCACTGGAAGCCGTCAAAGCCAGCCTCGCCGCCCACAAAACCGCCGCCATCACCAGCCGCCGCTTTAAGCAGCGCGACCTGCGTCCGCTTATCAACAACCTGCCCGACGCCTTTACGGTCGATACCGCCGGCCGCTCCGTTCAGGACCGCCCCCTCTGGCGCGTCGCCTGGGGCGCCGGCCCCACCGAAGTCCTGCTCTGGAGCCAGATGCACGGCAACGAACCCACCGCCACCGCCGCTTTGTTCGACCTCTTCTCCTGGCTTGAAGGCAGCAGTGACGGCCTGGACACTATCCGCCAAACCCTCCGCGAAGAACTCCATCTCACCTTTCTACCCATGCTGAACCCGGACGGCGCCGAAGTCTACCAGCGCCGCAACGCCCTGGGTATCGATCTCAACCGCGACGCGCTGCGACTAAGCAGCCCCGAAGCCCGGCTGCTGAAGGGCGAACGCGACCGGCTGGACGCCGACTGGGGTTTTAACCTCCACGACCAGAGCACCTACTACAGCGCCGGCTTCCCCGCCGAAAAAGGATGCGTGGCCTCCATCCTGGCCCCGGCCTACGACTGGGAAAAATCCATCAACGGCCAGCGCGAAGACGCCATGCAGATGATCGCCCTGATGAACGACATCTGGCAAGATGAAGTCCCCGGACAGATCGGCCGCTACAACGATGATTTCGAGCCCCGTGCCTTCGGCGACAACCTGCAAAAATGGGGTACCCGCACCATCCTCATCGAGTCCGGCGGCTACGCCGGCGACCCCGAAAAGCAGGAGATCCGCCGCCTGAATCTCCTTGGCCTCATTGCCGGGCTGTACGGCATTGCTACGAATGGACAGGAAGCTTATTCTTTGGACGATTACTGGGCTATCCCCGAAAACCAATCCAACGGCATGCACGACCTGAAGCTGGTGGGCGGGACCGTCGTACGTCCGGATGGCGAATTTGTGATGGACATCGGTTTCCGTAAAAGTGAGCGCAGCCTTCCGCCCGATTACCGGACCTTCAGCTCCCGCGCCTACGTCAGCGACGTTGGGGACCTCCATACTTTTGGCGCCTTCGAAACCATCGATGCCGAAGGGCTACGGATCGTTCCCGGAAAAACACTGGCGGGTGAGCTGGACAGCCTTTCGTTACTGAATTTATCACCGGACGAACTCTACCAGCAAGGCATTACGGCCGTGGTGGCGGATAAATTACTCCTCGACCATCCGCTTAAGGATCGTTTACGGGTTTTGCCACCGGGGAATACGGCTTCAGAGACCGTTGCTCCGGGGCAGTCGGTGGATTTGTTGCTGTATCGGGGAGACCGGCTCGTTGGGCGGGTTTTCCAGGGGCAGTATCTGGAGGTGGAATGAAGGACTAATGTTTGTGGGTGTGCACAACAGATTACGGAAATCGTCTCGTACTAGATTCATCCGACCAAAAATTCCTTTATCAGGCTGCCGCCTTTAGGAATTTATTGTTCCGACGAACTACTGCTGGTCTGCACCCGCTCGTCGGAACGCTCGTAGTCGGCGCGATAGCGCCTGACGAAGGCGGCCGGACGAGTCTCTGGCACGAAATCTGCACAAGGTTATATACATCGTGTCGGGTTAAAATTCTAAAATCCTATTATTCTATAATCCTAATCCCCCCAATATTGTTATCCCTTCATGCCTACCGACCATCCCATCCTCTTCTTCGACGGCGTCTGCAATCTTTGCAACGGAGCCGTGCAGTGGTTCATCACCCATGATGAGGAGGGAGTTTTGCGCTTTGCCAGTCTGCAGTCGGACCTGGCGCAAGAGCTATTACCCAGGGCCGGCATTGACCCCTCGGCGCTCAGCAGCCTGGTCTTGTATGAAGCAGGAGCCGCCTACACCCAAAGTGCGGGTGCCCTGCGCGCAGCAAAGCACCTGAACGGATGGCCGAAGCCCCTGGCGACGGTGTTAAGCTGGTTTCCGCGCTTCCTGAGTGACGGGGTCTACGACCTGATTGCTACCAACCGCTATCGCTGGTTTGGCAAGCAGGAAGCCTGCCTTTTGCCCCGGCCGGAGTGGAAGGCCCGATTTGTGGGGTGAGCCCATTTTGATGGCAATGAATCCCGGGTAGCCGTCGTTCGTATTCGTGGGCGACAACATCCCTATCTTTGCGCCCTCAAAATCTGGTATATGCGAGCTTTTTTACTTCTATTTATCGCTTTTTTGGGCGCTGGCGCTGGTGCAGGGCATGTTATGGCGCAGGGAACGCCAACGGAGGTGGGCCTGGTGGCCCACTATACCTTCGACGGTAACTTCGCCGATGCAACTGGTGCCACGGATAACGGCGGAGTAGCCAGCGGAGTCCCCGAGTTCGGCTGCGGGGTCGCCGGCAGCGCCGTCGCCCTCAACGGAGGGAATGACTTCATCCGCATCCCCGGAGGCAACAGCAATAACATTAACCGCGAGTTTGACTCGGAGGACTTCACTATCAGTCTTTACTTTAAATCCATCGGCCCCAACGGCACCCAGTACCTGGTCTCCAAACGGGATACGAACTGCAACAACCTGATGTTTTTTACCGTCCGCTACGCGCCCGTTACCCAGACGGTTTCCGTTACCCTTCAACAAAACAACCAGGTCGCCCGCGTTGATCACCGGATCAATAACAGCGATTGCTGGCAGAACATCGTCATTACCCGCGATGAGAACAGTCTGAAGCTCTATCTCAATGGGGATGAGGTGGGGGAAACCCGTACCTCCAGCCGGGTCGACATCGAAAACGACGGCGAACTCCTCATTGGCTCCACCGAATGCCGGGGTAACGGAGAGACTGCTTTTGATGGCCTCATTGATGAGGTCAGGATCTATAACCGGGCGCTTCGCCTCTCGGAAGTCAGGTCCCTTTACCTCAGCCCTGACCGCATTCTCACCACCACCCGCCGGCTTTTCCTCGAGGAGGAAGTCCCCATCGAACTCAACAGCGACTGTGGTGTAGCTTTTGCCTGGAGCCCCACGGCAGGCGTGGATAACCCCAGCGCACAGAACCCCACCATTAAGCCCGTCGCGGCCGGCCGCCAGGCCTACCAGGTCAGTATTCAGGATGCGGAAAGCAACTGTATCGCCAGAGACAGTATCGTCTTTCAGGTCATTGACCCGGCAACCCTTGATTGTTCCCAGATCTTCCTCCCCAAAGCCTTTACCCCTAACGGTATTGGTCCGGTGGAGAACGAGACCTTTGGCATCTCGAACCCCTTTGCGATTTCTGAGCTCATCAGCTTTGAGGTCTATGACCGGTATGGCGCACAGATGTTCCAGTCCACCGACGCCTTCTCCCGTTGGGACGGCACCTTCAAGGGCGAGCCCGTTAACCCCGGCATCGCCGTCTGGCGGGTTGTTTACAGCTGCGAAGGGGTTGAACGGGTAGAGTCCGGATCGGTGATGGTGCTACGGTAAACGCCTAAGGGTATCCAAAGTCCTCCGGTCGAGGAATTGCATTCCGAGTATTCCACTCCGGGTTCTCCTAAAAATGGCGTAGATCGACTCTAAGTCAATAGACTTGTAGTGAGTTCGCTTTTCGAGCGCAGCCGGAAGGATGAGCTCGCAACAAGTCCAATCTACGCCATCTCCTAATACTATCGCAGAGCAATCAAGAAGTGAATATGCTCTGGGAAGAATAGCCTTTAAACTCTCCTCCAGCCAAGCTACTTCGCCTTCGCAAAAGCCCGATCAATAAGATCGGCTTGCTCCTTCACGTGTACCTTCTTGTAGCCCGTTGCCGGAGAGGCCGTAGCCTGGCGGCCAACGTACCCCAGCTTAACGCCAATCTTCTCGTTGTAGAGGAAGTGCTCACTGATGTAGCTCCAGGCACCGGCGTTACGGCTTTCTTCCTGCACCCAGATAACTTCTGCACCAGCGTACCGTTTGAGGATCTTGTTCACCTGTGCCGTAGGCAGAGGGAAGAGTTGTTCCAGCCGGACGATGGCAACATCGTCCCGTTGGTTCTTTTCTTTATGCTGGGCCAGCTCGAAGTAGATCTTACCCGTACACAATAGCAGTCGCTTAATCTTCTTATTCCCGCGGGCGCTTACGGTAGGATCATCCAGGATTTCCTGGAAGCGGGTTCCCGGGCCAAAGTCTTCTACCGGGCTAACGGCCATTGGGTGGCGAAGACCGGATTTCGGACTCATGTGAATCAGCGGCTTGCGGAAATTCCACGCCAGCTGACGACGCATCAGGTGGAAGAAGTTAGCCGGCATCGTAACGTTGGCCACCACGGCGTTGTACTCCGCACACAGCTGAAGGAAGCGCTCCAAACGGGCGCTGGAGTGTTCCGGCCCCTGCCCTTCGTAGCCATGAGGCAGCAGAACGGCCAGGCCGTTCATCCGCGACCATTTGCTCTCACCGCTAACGATGAACTGATCAAAGATGGTCATCGCTCCGTTGGCAAAGTCACCAAACTGTGCTTCCCAAATGACGAGATTGTCCGGGCTGGCCGTAGCGTAGCCGTACTCAAAACCGAGTACCGCAAACTCTGAAAGGAGAGAATTGAAAATCCTCAGCTGGCCTTGCTTTTCGGCCAGGCCATCCAGGCGGTTATACTTATCCTCACCGTCCTGACTGGTCAGTACGGCATGACGGTGGCTGAAGGTACCCCGACGGACGTCCTGTCCGGTCATCCGGACATCATGCCCATCCAGCAGCAATGTGCCGTAAGCAGTGAGTTCGCCCAGAGCCCAGTCCAGCTGGTTATTCTTGATTGCCTTTTTGTAGTTGTCAAACAGTCGGCTCACCTTTGCTACGGGCGTAAAGTCCTTCGGCAAGGAAACCAGGTGCTTGAGAATTTTATTAACCTGCTTTAGGTCTACGCCTGTTTCGGGTGACTCAGCAAAATGTTTTTCTTCCCAGTGGTCGCTGTTCAATCTGCGCCAGGCTTCTTCCGGCGGTTGGTAACGGTAGGGAATGTCCTTATTCTTAACGGCCGTGTGAATATCCTGCAAGTGGGCTTTGAAATCCTTACCCATTTGCTTGGCCTGTGCCTCGTCCACGTCACCGCGCTCTACCAATCGTCTGATGTAGAGCTTACGGACATCGTCGTGCTTTTTCACCCGCTGGTACATACCTGGCTGGGTGTAACCGGGGTCGTCTCCTTCGTTATGCCCCATCTTACGGTAACAGAGCATGTCGATGAATACGTCCGAATTGAAAGTGTTTCGGTAATCAACGGCGAGGCGGGAAACGTAAAGTACGGCTTCCGGGTCGTCTCCGTTGACGTGAAAAACGGGTGCCTGTACCACACTGGCTACGCCACTGGCGTAGACACTGGTCCGGGCATCTTTATAGTCCGTCGTAAACCCAATCTGGTTATTGATGATGTAGTGAATCGTTCCGCCGGTCTTGTAAGCTTCCAGCTCACTCATCTGGGCGGTTTCGAATACTACGCCCTGCCCCGCTACGGCTGCATCGCCATGAATCAGGATGGGGAGAATCTTGTCGTAGTCATTACCGTAGAGCATATCGGCCTTTGCGCGGGCAAAGCCTTCCACTACGGGGCCAACTGCCTCCAGGTGGCTGGGGTTAGGGGCCAGCTTTACGTTGACTTCCTTTCCGGAAACAGTCTTGATCAGACTGCTATAGCCCATGTGGTACTTCACGTCGCCATCTCCCTTGATTTTATCCGGGATGACCCCTTCAAACTCCTGAAAGATACTCTCGTAGCTTTTGCCCATGATGTTAGCCAGCACGTTCAGGCGGCCACGGTGGGCCATCCCGATCACTACTTCTTCGACGCCCTTGACGGCAGCCTGGTTGATGATGGCATCAACACCTACGATGGCAGCGTCTCCTCCTTCCAGCCCGAAACGCTTCTGAGCGGGGTACTTCACCTTCAGGAAGTCCTCAAAGCCAACGGCATCGTTCAGTCGGGAGAGGATGTGTTTTTTGTCTTCACCAGTCAGGTCGAAAGCCGCTTCCGGCTTCAGCTTCTCAATACGGGTTCTTAGCCAACGCCGTTTTTCCCGGAGGAAAATGTGATCAAACTCAAAACCGATGGAGCCCAGGTAGACCTTATTGAGGTGGGCGATGATCTCACGCAGGGTGCTGGGTGGCAGAAAAAGCTGCTCAGCAGCTTTAAAAACCGTATCCAGGTCAGCCTCCGAAAGTTTAAAGCGAGACAGGTCCAGTACCGCATCCGGATCATCGAACTCATTGATGGGATCAATGGCGGCGTCCATGTGTCCGCGAAGCCGGTAAGCTTTGATGAGGGCAAATACACTGAGCTCTCGCTCTACGTGCTCCCAATCGACAGCTCCGTCAGCAGAGACCGGCAACGCCTGACCATTCTTACTTACTGTACCGTTAGTGCCCTCCGTTGCGTAGTCGAAACCAAGGAAAAAGTCGCGCCAACTCTGGTCTACGGAGTCTGGCTGATCAGTAAATTGATGATAAAGATTTTCAATGTAGCTCGGGTGAGCGTTGGCTAAATGCGAGAAATTGCTCATGACTATCGGAGTCTGCACCGCTATCTGAAGAAAAGAAAAACAGCGCGGGAAAATTTAGTTTGACGATCATTATGAATACGATTGCGAATCATTTGAGAAGACTCAAAAAAATCACAACGCAAATTCCCGTAAAGTTCGTTAAAAAAATGCGGCTGGCTACTATTCAGGAAGGTATTTTTAAAGGCTTCTGCTCTTCTGCGACTTTCCGGGGGACAAATGCCATTTTTTTGCGCCGGAGCGCAGGTGCAATGAGTCGTTAAGCGAGCAGGGAACTATGCCCCCTTGCTCTTAATCCCCTTCCCTGCACCTGCGGCAGCGACTCCCCAACTAAAATATTACCAACTACCGACTACCCAACTACTCTTCCTCCTCTTCCGCCGGATGCTCAAAGAACCAGAAGATTGTTTTGCCGTAGTTCCGCTTATCCGTACAACGGGGGTCCATGCTGAAATCATGGTGAGGATTGGTTTCCAGCACGAATAAGCCTCCCGGAGCCAGCAGGCCGGCGTCGAAAACCAGGTCCGGAAGGTCCGGAATATTAGGTAAGGGATACGGTGGGCCGGCGAAAATATAGGTATACGGCTTACTAACCGGTCGGGCGATGAATTTAAAAACGTCCATCCGGAAAATCCGGATGTGCTCTTCTTCGCCCAGCGTCTTGATGGTTCGTTGCACGAAGGCAACGGCCGGGCCATGTTTGTCTACATAGGTTACATCCGTACATCCACGGCTCAGGAATTCATAATCATGACTACCAGTGCCGCCGAAGAGGTCCAGGAAACGCTGATCCTCGAAGTAAAACCAGTTATTGAGCACATTGAACAAGCCCTCTTTGGCGTAATCAGTAGTGGGCCGGGTGGGCCAGTTGTCTGCTGGAGGGCTAAAGCGGCGGCCTTTATGTTTTCCGGAGATGATGCGCATGTGAGAATAGTAATGATAGTCTGGTGGTAGTGGTAGCAGGATAGTAGCGCTTGCCAGCACTCCTCCTGAAGGAAGCTATTCGGCTCGCCTACCCTAGCCCAAACACAATAACTCGAAATAAAGATGCCCCGGCAGCCCCGCCAGTTCCGGCGGGGTGGAAGGCGGCGCCCCATACTGGCAAAAACGCAGGTCTTCAACGTAGCGGTAAAACTGCCGGTACAGGTCACTGTGCTCCGTAATTTCTCCACAGAGGTAAAGTGGTACCCGGCTGGGCGCCCAGCCGCATTGTTGATACACCAGTAAGAGGTAATAGAGGGCGTCCTGGGCGTTGGCGAAGGGGAAAGTATTGAAGAACTGCAGGTTCCCGTTCTGGTGGGCCGCCAGAAAAATTTGATTTCCCCGTACCAGGGCAGAAACGGAACGGTGCCCCAGGCGACGTGACCGAAGCCCCCAGGCCGTAAGCACTCCGCCAGCCATATGATGGGTGCGCTTGGTGTGCAGCCGGCGCTCTACGGCGTCAATCCGGCTACGATCAGCGGCAAAAAGCAGCTGCCCGCCCAGTTCATTGAATCGTTCGGACCGGACGACATCGTCCAGGCCAATCAACGTAAGTTGTTCCAGATAAACGCGTGGATTAGCGGCATCAAAGAGTTCGTCCGGCACAAGAGTTAATCGCTCTTCCTCCCAGCCCAGGATCGAGTTACCGTATCGCAGAGAGCGAAGCTTATCGTCGGCCTGAACCAGTCGGTTAAAAGATTCCGGCCAGTTATCCCGTTCTGCTGCGGTAAAGTTCAGGGAACGGTAGGCCAGCAACTCGTTCTTCTGCTGGTCACGGATGATATACGCAAAACTGTCCATCCCCGTAAGGATGGACAGTTCATAGTCATGCGTGCCTTCCGGTCGGAAGGCCGCAGCAGTTATATCGTAGTTGCTTATTGCCAAGTGCCGGCCAGAGTTGGCTTGTTCAGATCGCCGAAGCTCATTGGAACGTTCGGGTCGTAGTTCTGGTCGTAACGCTGGAAACGGGCATCACCGTAGGTGCCCATGTAAGCGCTTTTACGTACACCCACCTGTACTACTGGTACGTTGGTAGACTGGTACTCGATCACTTTGGCGTCAATGTCAAATTCGACCTTACCGTCCGTGAAGGGAACTTTCTCCAGATCCTCCAGAACGATCCCGAGACCACCAATGGTGTCCAGGGCAGGAATCCGGGTGGTGTCATACTGGATCTCACCGGTGAAGTTCGGGTCATCAGGGTCACCAACTACCCGGATGGAGAGGAGCTCTCCTTCAGTGAGTACCTGTTTAAGCGTATCGAAGCGGGGAGCGAACTCTCCGGTGATGTCGCGATATAGTTCCTGAGCAGAACGTACCATCTCCAGTTTTTCGGAAACAGCGGCGTCTCGTATAGCCCGTTGGTTGTTAAAGTTGATGGGTTCCTCAATGCTTTTGTAAAGCAAAAAGCCCAGAACGAAGGCCAGAACCAGGAAGAGTAGACTGAATAGTGTGCGCATCGGTTGCTTTTAATTTCCGCAAGTATAAAACATTTCTGTCATCTGCAAGATGCAGAATCCATACTCATTGGCGTAACGTAAGGCTTTTTCCCTTGTTTGATGGAATATTAGTTAATTTTTCTTTGTGAAATTAGCACTAAGTCGGGAAAAACTTTGTTTTCCGGCTTCTACCTTTGCCCCAGACAATCTATTTGTATGCCCGTAATTCTTGCTATCGAATCCAGTTGTGACGACACCTCAGCAGCGGTAGTGGCTGACGGGCTTGTACTGAGTAACGTCACGGCCGGTCAGGCCGTCCACGAGGAGTTCGGCGGCGTAGTGCCGGAGCATGCCAGCCGGGCACATCAGCGCAACATTGTCCCAACGGTAGCCGTAGCGCTGAAGCGGGCCGCGAAAACGGCAGCACAAATTGATGCCGTGGCTTTTACCCGTGGCCCGGGGCTGATTGGCTCGTTGATGGTAGGAGTCAGCTTTGCTAAAGGTTTCGCCCTGGCCCGGGGCCTGCCGCTCATTGAAGTAGACCACATGCAGGCACACGTGTTGGCCCACTTCGCCGAAGACCCGAAGCCCGCCTTCCCCTTTTTATGCCTGACCGTTTCCGGGGGGCACACCCAGCTGGTAGTGGTGCACTCGGCCCTGGAGCAGGAAATCATCGGCCGTACCATCGATGATGCTGCCGGGGAAGCCTTCGATAAATCCGGTAAGTTACTAGGGCTCCCCTACCCCGCCGGCCCCGAGATTGACCGCCGGGCCCGCCTGGGGCAACCAACCATTGAGTTCGCTAAGCCAGACCCCGGAGAGCTGAACTTCAGTTTCAGCGGCCTGAAAACCAGCATCCTCTACAGCCTGCAAAAAAAGATTAAGGAAGACCCCGACTTCGTGAAGGACAACCTGAACGACATCTGTGCCTCCATTCAACACATCATTGTCTCCATTTTGCTACGCAAAATTCAACTGGCGGTAGCGCAGACCGGGCTCAAACAAGTTGCGCTGGCCGGCGGAGTTTCCGCCAACAGTGGTTTGCGGCAGGGGCTGCAGGAATTAGGCGAAAAAAACGGATGGGAAGTCTTCATTCCCCGCATCGAGTATTGTACGGATAATGCCGCCATGATTGGCGTAACGGCGACCTTCAAATTCGCCGAAGGAGCGTTCTCCGGGCAGGACGTCGCGCCGGCGGCGCGGTTTTAGACGCTACGCTTTCAGGGCTCCGGGTCAATCTTTACCGAAGCCCTAAAAGAGAGCGCAGCGAACGTCTGAAAGCAAAACAAATGAAGCGCGTTTTACGTCCAAAAGCCGCGCAGCGGCGTCTAAAAGGGAAAAGAGCGCAGCGATTTTTTCCGTCTAGAAAACCCTGCTATTCGTCGAACTTCCCCTACACCTGCGCTCCGTCGCCCTAACTTAGACTGACATTAGTACGTTATTAAAGTATGCGTAAGAAAATAACCGACTTCGCGAAGAAGCAACTTAAAGATTCCATTATGAATCCCAATAGCAATAACGATAAAAATCGCCATGCGGAAACAGTAATCCGTAATCACGTGATCTGGAGCATGGGCGCCAGCTACATCATCCCTTTACCGATCGCGGACGTATTTGCGGTTTCGGCTCTTCAGTTAGACATGATCCGCCAACTCTGCCGGGTATACGACATTGATTTTGCCGAGACACAAGGGAAAGCCATCGTTTCAGCGCTGACCACCAGTACTATGGCCCGCGCCGGTGCCCGTAGTCTGCTCAAAGTCATTCCCGTGGTGGGTACCGTAGTGGGTGGCATTACCGTAGCCGTCGTTAACGGTGCCAGCACCTACGCCCTGGGCGAAGTCTTTAAAAAGCACTTCTCTAATGGCGGCACCTTCCTGGATTTTGACACCGACCGCCTGAAAAAACTGTATAAAGAGAAGTTTGAAAAGGGCAAGAAAGTCGCTCAGGAATGGAAAGAAGAAGTGGCCACGGAAGAAGACTTTTCTGCTGCTGCACCAGAGCCCACTCCTGAAGCAGCACCGACTAAGATCAAAGCCAAAACAAAGAAAAAAGAAGAGCCCGCTCCTGAGCCCGAACCCGCCGCTGCCGTGATGGACGATGACGCCATCCGCAAGATCAAAGAACTGGCGGAAATGAAAGCACAGAACATCATTACCGAAGAAGAATTTGAGGCGATGAAGAAGCGAATTATCGGGTAAAAGCTTGGGGCTTTTGCAGACGCCTGCGGCTTTTAGACGGAAACCGCGCTTTGCTTGTTTTTCTTTTAGACGCTGCGCTTGTAGACTTCGCTTTCGGTTGACTCTATACCAAAGCCCTACGAGCGAAGCGTCTAAAAGGGAAGAGCGAAGCGATTTCCCGTCTAAAAGCACGAAGTGCGTCTAAAAGCGCAGCGTCTAAAAGGAGCGAAGCGACGTCAATTTGCCTATCTTCGCGCCGCTATGGAATACCTCCCCCAACACATCGAAGCGCTCATATTTGCGGCCCCGACGCCGGTATCGATCGAAGAACTGCAGAATGTTCTGCTGGAGAACTTCGGCGTTCGCTTCGCGCAGAAGGTCATGCTGGAAGCCATCGAAGAGCTCAATAAACGTTACGATCTTGATGTACACAGCTTTGAGATCATCGAAGTAGCCGGAGGCTATCAGTTCATGAGTAAGGGTGCCTACCACGAGACCATCGGCACGCACCTGCGCATGCAAAGCAAGAAAAAGCTGAGCCGCTCCGCCCTGGAAACGCTAAGCATCATTGCTTACAAGCAGCCCGTTATCAAATCCGAACTGGAAAAGATCCGTGGCGTATCCTGCGACTACGCGATTCAAAAACTACTGGAAAAAGAACTCATTACGATTTCCGGGCGGGCGGACAGCATCGGCAAACCGCTGCTTTATTCGGTTACCGATCGTTTTCTGGATTATTTCGGGATCAAATCCATCGAAGATCTTCCCCAACCCAAAGACTTCGCCCTGCCCGAAAATACGATTGGGGAGCCGGAGGCGCTGATGAAGGAGGAAGAGGAAGAGTAGTATGGTAGTTCGGTAGTATTGTAGTAGCTGCCGCAGGGGGGGCTCGCTTCGCTCGTCGGTTAGTTAGAAAGTCAAGCAGTCAGAGAGTCAAGTAGTCAAACAGTGTACTCCTTGAGGCAGCACTACCTGACTGATTGACTACTACCTCCGGCTGCGAAGCAGCGTGAACCGAAACAGCGGCAGCTACTATCTGACTACTTGACTCTCTGACTACCTGACTAATCAAGCGCAGACGCAGGTGCAAGCAAACCTTTTCCAAAAGCAGTGATTCAACCCCTCCGCTTCAGAAGGTGTTATTCCGGTATGGCAGAAACACTCACCAATCGCGTAGCCGCCGCTGGCTTGATTACTCTTAAGCTGGAAGAGCATTGGCCGAAGGCCTCCTTCGGCACTTTTGACCTGAAGGATTACCTCTTTATGGAGCTCATTCTGAAGGAAAAGGACTTCCGTGCGGCGCTGAAAGAGCATGATTTTAGTCAGTACCGGGACAAAATACTGTTAGTGTTTTGCTCCGCTGATGCCATCATTCCGGCCTGGGCCTACATGTTGGTGGCCGCTGCGGCCAGCCCGTTCGCGGCCGATGTTTACCAGGGGCAGGAAGAAGACTTCCTGCGGGATCACTTCCGTCGGGTGGCGGATAGCCTTGATTTAAGCGACTTTGAGGGTAAGCGCGTAGTGGTGAAAGGCTGCGGAGAAAAGCCCGTTCCGGCATCCGCCTATCTCGACGTTACGGCCCGCTTACAGCCAGTAGTGAAGTCCGTTATGTACGGTGAGCCCTGCAGTACCCTTCCGGTATTCAAAAAACCACGGGAGAGGAAGTAGTATTTCTGCTTATCTTGGGCCTTTGCTATATCCCAAGATTAATCGCCAGCCCATGCGCCTACGCCGCTTACTCTTTCTCCTTCCGTTCCTGCTGATGACCGTC
This sequence comes from Neolewinella agarilytica, assembly GCF_900110645.1. Taxonomy (GTDB): domain Bacteria; phylum Bacteroidota; class Bacteroidia; order Chitinophagales; family Saprospiraceae; genus Neolewinella; species Neolewinella agarilytica. Next base: position 82,565 of record NZ_FOFB01000023.1, on the reverse strand, counting down.
AGCCTGAGCGCGCAGGACGTTCACTACACCCTACACAACTACGCTCCTCTCTGGCTCAACCCGGCCAACACCGGTTCTTTTGCCGGTTCCATCCGCGTGGGCGGCATCTACCGCGGGCAGTGGTTCAGCGTCCCGGGGGCAGGCATCAACTCCCCAACGGCTTACGCCGATGCACCGTTGGCTTTCGGCTTTCGTAAGCAAGACTGGGTGGGTGTTGGCTTCAGCCTCGTGAGCGATAATGCGGGAGACTTCGATCTCTCTTCCACCTTCTTTGGCCTCAGCGCCGCTTATCACCTGGCGCTGGACAAAAAACGGCAAAACGTGCTCACCATCGGGGCGCAGTACGGAAGCACTTCCTACGGATTCTCTCCGGAGGGTGTGCCCATTCAGCAGTTCAACATCGACCCTGAGCTTTCCGGAGGCGGGGAATTTGGTGGTGGCAACACCGGCCAAAGTGAATTCACCGACATGTCCGGTGTTGGTGGCAACAACAACAATAACAACGACAACTACAACGACCTCAACCTCGGCTTCAAGCTGAAGATCCTGATGGACCCGAAGAAAGACAATGTCTTTGAAGCGGGCATTTCGCTGCTTCACCTGACGCAACCCGACCGGACGGCGCTGGCCACCCGGGCCGTAATGCCCGGGGACACGATGCCTAACGGCGAGCCCAACGTTCCTGTGGGCGTCGACCCCGACGCCAGAGACCGTCGCCGCACCCTGCACGCCCACGCCCGCCTGGACATGGAGATGAGCGAGAAGTGGCGATTCCAGCCTACCCTCTTTTACCAGACTTCGGCCAGCAACAGTTCGGTTTCCGTACAGGCCTGGGGCCGCCGGCAGCTGAAGAATGACATGGGTCTCCGGCTTGGTTTGGGCTACCGGACGGCGGATGCCGCCAAGGTGCTCTTCGGCATTGACGCCGGGCAGTTACGTGCGGCGCTGGCCTATGACATTACGCTGAGTCAGGCTCGCAATGTCAACAGTTATCAGGGAGCTTTCGAGCTCTCGGCCGCTTACATATTCAACATTTACAAGAAGCCGACGGTGAAGCCAACCATTCTTTGCCCCGATATTTAACGATGTCTTTGCAGCTGTTCCGCAATACTACGGGACGCCCACTGCGTTTTACTTTCTTGATCGTACCGTCTACTGCACTATTGAAATTTGTCGATGAAAAATTTTTGCTACACGCTGCTTCTTTCTCTCTTCGCGCTGCCGATGCTGGCGCAGCCGCTCTCCGGCTCGTCCAACGAAGAGCAATTGCTGATTGCCGCTGACAGTGCCCGGGCCACTAATAACTGGTTCGTTGCCCTGGAGAACTACGCAGAAGCCTACGACCAGAACGATGAGCTGCCCGTGCGGCCTTACATCGCCCTGATGAACCTGAAACTCCGCGACGTGAAGGCCGCCGTGCGGAATTACACCCAGGTTTTCCGTCGCTCCGAGCCGACGGACACTACGAACAACATCCACCGCTTTCATTTTGCCCGTGCGCTGAAAATGGACAGTCAGTGGGACGAGGCCCGTACCTACTTCGAGACTTTCCTGCAGCACAACACCGACGAGCGGCTGGCGCAGTTTGCCCGCATGGAGCTGGAAGGTATTTCTCTTTACAAAGACGCGCCGCTGGAGACCAGCGAAGTAGCCCTGGAGATTCTGGACCGTAAGATCAACAGCTCCTTCAGCGAATACTCCCCCATTCTGTCAGCTGACGGAAAAACGCTCTACTACTCCACCTGGAAGGCTACCGAAGCCATTATTCAGGGAGAAGGAGACGATGAAAAGAGCTACAGTCAGGTATTTATGTCGACGATGAGCGACAAGGGCGAGTGGGGAAAATCTTCCGCACTTGGTAAAGAAGTTAACCGCCCGGGGCTGCATACGGCGAACCCCTCGCTTAGCGCTGACGGCCGACGGTTGTACTACAACCGCCTGCGGATGGAAAGCAACCGCATTGCGGAGGCGAAAATTTACCTCAGCGACGTAGAAGATAACGGCTGGAAAAGTGGCAACCCCGTTGCCGGTATCAACAGCAACGACTACCTGGCTCTGCAGCCGGCTACCGGAGAACTATTCGGCAAAGAAGTACTCTTCTTCGTTTCTGACATGGACGGCGGTTTCGGCGGTCTTGACATCTACTACGCTACCTACGAGGGCGATGGCCGCTACGGCAGCCCGGTCAACCTCGGGGAGAAAGTAAACTCGATCGGAGACGATATTACGCCCTTCTACTTTGATGGAACGCTCTACTTTTCCACCGACGGGCGCCCCACTATGGGGGGTAAAGACCTCTTCTACACCGCCTGGAACGGTAGTGAATGGAGCGAAGTAAAAAACATGGGCCCGGGCTTCAACAGCCCCGTGGACGATAAGAGCCTCAGCGTTTTTGGTGACGGTCTCGTTGGCTTCATGACCAGCAACCGCGAAGGCGGCCGCTCCATCAAAAGCAAAACCTGCTGCGACGACATCTACGGCTTTCAGATCGCCAGCCTCTACGCCAACCTGGTGGTTGGTCTGTTTAACGAAGCGAAGCAACCGCTGACAACCGGCATGATTGAGCTCAAGCCTATGCTCAACGGCGATCCTAACGGCCCCGGCGACCTGAAGAGCCGCGACGACGGTAACCGTTTCGACTTCGGCCTCGACCTGGAGACGGAATACCGCGTAGTAGCTTCTCACCCCGGCTATTACCCGGATACGGTAGAAATCAATACCCTCGGCCTGGAGGAGAGCAAGGAGATTCAGCAGCTGTTCTTCCTTAAGCCCTTGCCACCGCCACCACCAGCGAAAGACACTACGGAAGTTGTCGTTGATCGGGAAACGGCCGTAACACTGGAGAATATCCTCTACGATTTCAACGATGACAAGATCCTGCCCGCTGCCGAAGGAGACCTTCGCGTACTGCAGGCCGTGATGGAAAAATATCCGGACATGGTCATCGAGCTCGGCTCACATACTGACAGCCGTGGCGGAACCGATTTCAACCTGGCGCTGAGTAAGCGCCGTGCAGCCAGTGCCCGCAAATGGCTGATCGTTAACGGCGGCATTGCCGGCCCGAGAATCAAAACCAAAGGATACGGTAAGACGGTCCCTCAAACAGTATACCCCCGTTTAGCGGAACGCTATGAATGGCTTAACGAAGGGGATATTCTTACCGACGGGTTCATCAATGCCCTGCCCGATAAAGAGACCCGCGAACGGGCCCATAACCTGAATCGCCGGACGGAGTTCCGGGTATTGGAAGGCCCGACGGAGTTTAAGATCCGCCTTGACCTAATTGAGCGAAACAATCCTGCGCCAGACCGTGGCACCTTGCCCGGCGTTTCGACCCCTTCCACTGCACCTGCGGTAGCGCCAGAAACGGACGCTCGAAGGTCCACACCCGACACCTCGCACCCGGCACCTGGTAACCGGCAACCCGCAACCGACACCATCACCCGTTTTTCGAGCCTCTTTGGCCAGAAAAATCTGGAAGGGATGCCCATCCTTCAGTTTGACAAGCGGGAGCTTGACCTGGGAGATGTTCGCCACGGCACTGCCCGTTCTTTCGAGTACACCTTTACCAACACCGGTAAAGTCCCCGCCAAGATCATGCTGATCCAGGCCTGTAGCTGTACGACTTACACCCACGACAACTCAAAGGTCTACGGTCCGGGAGACAGCGGCACCATCAAGGTGACTTTTGACAGCACGGAGAAAGAAGAGGATGAGACGATTACGATCGACATTTATCTGGAACAGACCGATAGCCGCGACATGCCGATTCTGGAGATGGTGGAGTATAAGTACCACCTAACGAAGTAGTTAGAACATAAGAAGGTTAGGGGAATATTTTTATCTTTGAAAGGCATACTATTTCTTTCATCTCCTAACACACACTCATTCTTATGGCTAATTTCCCCCCTCAAGTCCAAAGGGTCATCGACCAGGGCTACGAATTCAACTTTGGTGATTACCTGAGCAAAGGATTCAACATCGTGGGCAAACAGGCGGTGCTTTACATGGCATTCACCTTTGTCTTTTTCTTAATATTAATGGTTAGTGGCCTCATTCCAATTCTGGGCCAACTGGCCGGAGGGCTCGTACTGGCACCCTGCCTCATGGCGGGGTTCCATTTAGCTAACCGCAAAGTTGATGATGGTCAGTCCATCGCTTTTGGCGACTTCTTCAAGGGGTTTGAGCACTGGAGCCAATTGCTGGTGTCAGTTCTCATTATGGGGGGCATTTTCCTGCTTTTGATGCTTCCCATCGCTCTGATATTTGGTTTTGGGATAGATCCCGATGCCATTGCTGCCGGAGACATCTCCGGTTTCCCCTGGTGGGCTTTCCTCTTGCTGCTTCCGCTCATCTATTTGGGGGTTGCCTGGGGCTATTCATCCTTCCTCATCATTTTCCACGGCATGAGTGCGTGGCCGGCGATGGAGGCCAGCCGCCAGATCATCAGCCAGAAATGGTTTTTCTTCCTGCTCTTTGGCATCGTAGTAGGCATCATTGGCAGTATCGGAGCCATTGCTTTGGGCATCGGCATGCTGTTTACCCTACCCGCTGCCTATGCCATGCAGTTCGCTTCCTTCCGGGATGTTGTAGGTATGCCAGATGAGGTTACCGTTAGTACACTTGATCATTTAGTGGACTAAATATTAGCCACCTACTGACAATACAGAAGCCCGCACTTTCCATCTGGAAGGTGCGGGCTTTTGGGTTTATGAAGTTATTGGGCGACGGGGCGCAGGTGCAAGGTTCCCTCGTCGGCGCTCCGCGCCGGTCCCGGAGGAATGCTTTCAGGAGCAATGGTTAAGCAGCTACCTCAACGTAAGGGTTGTGCCCGGATTAGCTTGCGGGTTTCAATCTGCCCTTCCGCATCCGTGAGCCGGAGGAGATAGGTGCCCGGAGGAAGTTGGCGACTATCGGGATAAAAAGTAAGCGTGTTGTCTCCTGGAGAGAGCGTATGTGCGTTCCAGGCATCCAACTTCCTGCCGGTGATGTCAAAGAGTTCAGCAGAAACGCTGGCGGTACCGTCCATTCGGAGTCGGAGGTTGAAATGATCCTGAAAGGGGTTGGGGAAGACGCTGGCGGTGGACAGGCCGAAGGAGGGCGTCATTTCCGGTTTTCCCATTTCCACGGCAGAGGATGTTGATGCCGGAGGATTATATGGGTAGCAGGTAGTACCACAACCTCTGGAATGTTGACAGCGAATGGTCGAATAGCCGATAACAACTACTGTTGACAAATCAATTCCAGCGGTAAGTTGAATTTCCAACGTCTGATCCGCATTAGCGTCGAGCTTAATGCGCTTGTCTTCGTGCCCTACGTAGGAAACGATGAGTTCAGCAGCTGGAGGCACTTCTTCCAGGAAATAACCATCCTCATCCGTGTAGAAACCGGAGGAGGTTCCTTTTATCAGGATCGGAGCATAGGGCAGTGGCTCTCCCTCCTGGTCGGTGACGATGCCAGATAATAGAATTGTGTTGGCAGGATCGTTTGCTTGCGCCAGCCCTGCTAATGGCATCAGGAGAAGCAGGGAAAGAAAAAGAGTAAAGTGTTTCATGTGTACGGCTTTTGAAATAATAGATGACGGCATTTGAAAAACTGCATACAGGAAGCGATCCTTTTTTTGCCCTACGCCTGTTAGCAGAGTCAGCTAAAGCCGACGCTACAGTAGCAACGGCTTTAGCCGCTAGCTATCCACTACGTATTTTACCTTCTCAAATAAATATCATGCAGAAGCTACTCCCTCTCTTTTTCATTTTTGCCTTGTTATTTTCCTGCGGAGCAGAACCCTCCGCCACAGAAAACACGGCTATTCAATCCGACACGGCACCTGCGCCCGCGCCCGAAAAAGCCCTCCCCGCAGAATACGACGCCAATGCTCCCGACAATCACCTCCGCCCCAATTACCACTTCACCCCGCCCGCTGGCTGGATGAACGACCCCAACGGCATGATTTATCACGAAGGGGAATACCACCTCTTTTATCAGTATTACCCCGATGGAAACAAGTGGGGCCCGATGCACTGGGGGCACGCCGTGAGCCCGGACATGATCAAATGGGAGCACCTCCCCATTGCGCTTTACCCCGATGAAAAAGGCTACATCTTCTCCGGCAGCGCCGTATTCGACTGGCAAAACAGCAGCGGCCTGGGCACGGCGGACAATCCGCCGCTTGTAGCCATCTACACCTATCATGACATGGCCGGCGAAAAAGCCGGCCGGGACGATTTCCAGAGTCAGGCCATTGCCTTTTCCACCGACAAAGGGAGAACGTGGACCAAGTACGACGGCAACCCCGTGATCCCGAACCGGGGTGTACGGGACTTCCGCGACCCCAAAGTCATCTGGGACGCCGACCATAGCCAGTGGGTAATGGTGCTCGCTGCCCAGGACCGGGTGCAGTTCTTTGGCTCTCCCAACCTGACGGACTGGACCTTCCTCAGTGAATTCGGCGAAAACGCCCGCAACCACTCCGGCGTATGGGAATGCCCGGAACTCTTCCCCCTCACCGTGATGGAAACCCAGGACGACGCCTGGGTACTAACCGTGAGCATCAACCCCGGCGGTGCCAACGGCGGCTCCGGCACCTTCTACTTTCCCGGAGACTGGGATGGCAAAATCTTCAGCCCCAGGCGGGAGGCTATCTTCAGCCCGACAGACACCGTCAACTGGATCGATTATGGGCGGGACAACTACGCCGGCGTCACCTTCAGCAATGCCCCCGATGGCCGCCGCACCTTCATGGGATGGATGAGCAACTGGAACTACGCCCAGGTCGTCCCCACCGAATCCTGGCGCAGCGCCATGACGATCCCGCGCGACCTTAGCCTGCACGCTACCGACTTCGGGACACGGCTGCGGCAGCAGCCGGTGGAGGAGCTCAAAAAAATGCGTACTAAAAACCTGCCGCTTGACTTCCCCCGAATCGGCGATGGGGTGACCAACATCGACCTGAGCGAACTGGGCACCAACGGCGCCTACGAAGTTGACCTGACCATCGACCTGGTGGACAGTGACGCCACCGAGCTTAACCTGACCCTGAGTAATAAGAACGGAGACGTTTTTTACCGTATCGGCTACAGCCGCGCCAGGGGCGTGACCAATGCTTTCTTTACGGACCGGCGGCAGGCGGGGCCAACGGACTTCCATGAAAAATTTGCCCCCGAAAGTCTGACGGTAGCTCCGCGGTGGAGCAATGACGGGGAGCTACGCATCCATGCTTATTTCGACCGCACTTCAGCCGAGACTTTCTTCGACGAGGGAGATCCGGTCATGACGGACATCTTTTTCCCCGAAGAGCCCTTCACTATGTTAACGCTGGAAGTTTCCGGCTCTTCCGGAGAGGGGATGCCAGAGGGGTGGAGTTTAGTGAAGGGGGATATTTGGGGGCTGGAATAAAAGTCCAACATTTCGACAAGCGGGTCTAATGGCGCTGAACGCCGGTGCAATGAACCTTAAAAAGAGCAGAGGGAGAACCCCACGGCTACCTTATCTTCCCTCTGAATACATCTTCCAATGCGTCTTTCCTCCACTTCCCGTTTTAACCTCTTCATTTTCCTCATACTGGCATTGCTGGCCGGCTACGCCGGCTGTGGCGGCCGGGACCTGGCCGGTGATACTAAATCTTTCTTCCAACGATTATTCGGGCCCAAAACACCACGTACGGCCTTCCGAAAGGAGCTCGTTAAAAATGGATCGATAGGCGATCAGGATTTGGAGTTGTGGGATAAAGCCTACGACATCGCTAAATCGACGCCGCTATCCGTAGAGACGCCCCACCGGGAGTTGATTTCGCTGGACAACAACCTCCTGTATTCCGCGCAGGCGATGCGGCTAACCATCCCCGTAGGGCGCCGGCTCCGGATCCGGGCGCAAGATGCGGGCACACCTCTCTTTGGGGAACTCTTCAGCCTGGTAAAGGGATCAGCCGGTAAGCGCCCGATCGCCTACTGGCCGGCGGATGGGCGGGAGATCGTGTATGAACCCGACCAATTGCCGGAAGAAGAGCTACTGCTCGTGGTACAAACACCCCCCTGGCGGTTTAGCCGCTACGAACTGGAGATCACTACTGAACCCGTACTGCTCTTCCCCGTAGAGGGAAAAGACGAGTCGGCCATCCAAAGCTTCTGGGGAGCATCCCGCGATGGCGGCCGGCGTAGCCATGAGGGCAACGACATCTTCGCTCCGAAAGGAACCCGGCTGCTGGCCATGACCGACGGAGAAATCACCCGGGTAAATAATGGAGGCCTGGGTGGTAAGACGGTTTGGCTCTACGACCCTGAGCGGGACCTTCGGTATTACTACGCTCACCTCGACGAACAGCTCGTGGGCCGCGGGCAGTTGGTGACCCGGGGAGACGTGGTCGGTACCGTCGGTAACACCGGTAATGCCCGAACCACGCCGCCACACCTCCACTTCGGAGTATATGCCGGCAGCGCGACGGATCCCTACCCTTTCCTGCGGCGGGCGGATCCACCTCCACCCCGACCACAGTACAATCTGAAAGGTCCCGCTGCGGAAATGACCGTCCCGCGAAGTGGTAATCACTACTTACGACTGACACCCGGGCGGGAGGGGGCAAAGATCAGACAGCTGGATAATGGAGAACCGGTGATTGCCCTGGGCGTAAGCGAGCGGTTTTACCGGGTGAAGACGGGGCGGGGGGAGATTGGGTATGTGAATTTTGATTGAGGAGGAGGGCTGCTGCGCAGCGGAGTTATTTCACGCAGATGGACGCAGAGAGGCAGAAGGAAAAAGAGGGGCTGCTGCGCAGCGAAGGAAGGGGTAGGGAACCACGGAGGTGCGCAGAGGTAATCACAGAGGTCCACGGAGGGATACTACGCAGCGGGGAAGTTTCACGCAGATGGTTAGACCAAAATACCAACAAACCAAAATACTAAGCCTCCTCTTCTTCGGTCATCTGCCGTTCCACGATCTCGGAGTAGTAGCCGCCGTTTTTAATGAGCTCTTCGTGGGTGCCCATTTCGGCGATGCCGCCATCTTCCAGGACGATGATTTTATCGAACTTGAGGTGGCCGTAGATCCGGTGGGTGATGATGATGGCAGTTTTATCCGCCAGAGCTTCATTGAAGTAGCCGAGGATTTGCTGCTCGGTATTCGTATCAACGGCGCTGAGGCAATCGTCGAGAATGACGATTTCAGGATGCTTGATGAGGGCACGGGCGATGCTTACGCGTTGCTTTTGTCCGCCGGAGAGTGTGACGCCACGCTCACCGACCATTGTGTCAAAGCCTAGTGTAAGGCCCGCGATGTCGTCGTAAACGGCCGCGTAGCGGGCGAACTGCTCTACTTCTTCCCGGCTGGGATCATGGCTGGCACCGAAGGCGATGTTATTGTGGATGTTATCACTGAAGAGGAAGACATCCTGAGGCACATAACCGATCTGACGACGAAGATTAGCCAGGCCTTGCTCCCGGATATCCTTGCCGTCAACGAGGATTCGGCCTTCGGTGACGTCATACATCCTTAGCAGCAGGTCGGCTACCGTTGTTTTGCCGCTGCCCGTTCGACCAATAATGGCCAGTTTTTCACCTGACTTCAACTGAAAGTCCACCTTATCAATGGCCCGAATTCCTGTGTCTGGATATACAAAGCTGACCTTTTCGAAGGTGATGTCCCCTCTAAGCTGATGTTTATCATCCGGAGCCGGATCAGAGATGCTCGTCTTCGTTTCCAGAAATTCATTAATCCGTTTCTGGCTGGCGGCGGCTTGCTGCACGATACTGGCAATCCACCCGATAGCCGTTACCGGCCAGGTGAGCATATTGACGTAGATCACGAATTCAGCGATATTCCCGGCGGAGATATTTCCCGCTACGACCTGTAGTCCGCCAACATAAACCGTGATGATCGTTGAAGCCCCCACCATAAATACCATAAGGGGAAAAAACCAGGCATCGACTTTAGCGAGGTTCATGCTCATCTCCTTATACTGCTCACTCTCCTGAGCGAAGTAATTCACCTGCTGCCGTTCCCGGACATAACTCTTCACCACGCGAATGCCACTGAAGACCTCCTGAGCAACACTCGTTAGTTTAGACAACTGCTGCTGAATGAAGGTCGAGCGGGTATGAATGATGTTACTGACGTAATAAATACTAATCGCCAGAAATGGTAAAGGGATTAACGTATAAAGGGTAAGCGTAGGGCTCACAGCCAGCATACTCACTACCACCAGGGCAATGGTGGAGAGCAGGTTGGCACAATACATCACGGCAGGGCCGAGATACATCCGGACCTTATTCACATCTTCCGTGATCCGGCTCATCAGGTCTCCCGTATTGTTCCGTTTATAAAAGTCGAGGCTTAATTCCTGATAGTGATCAAAGATGACCTCCCGCAGATCGTACTCTATCAGGCGACTCATCACGATGATCGTTTGCCGGGTGAGGTAGAGGAAAAAGCCCATTAGCAACGCCAGTAACAAGACCAGCCCTCCAAAAAGCATGAGGGTGTAGCTCAATACACCGAAGTACTCTACCCCCAGATCGAAGCCGTCATACATCCGGTACGAATTCACCTGCTCAATCACCAGGTCCAGCGCTTCCCGGATGACCTGGGGTTGCAGCACCCGGAAATAATTAGACACACAAATGAAAACGATGCCCAGGAGCAGGCGCCAACGGTATTTCCAAAAAAATTGATTCAGGAATTTTAATTCGCGCACTTAGTGGGGCTTGTGGTCAGGTAGTATTAGTCTGCGGTAATATAAGTCACGTTCTATTGCAGACCTTATCTAGGTCAAACACACATACTGGCGGGTGGTTCTAATTGAACCTGATTTCCACCACACACCTTACTTTTTGTTCACCTAGCGTGTGTATAATAATTTGCATAAGCACCCCTCGACTACCATTTCGCTGCGCGGCTGGCTTCGCCGGTCCACTCCCTTCGGTCGGTCGATGTTCGCTCAGGGACCGGGCCTCTGGGTAAACACCGTCGACAAACTTCGCCTGAGGCGAAGTTTGTCGACGGTCTAACATTAAGTCGCTGGTCCCCGAACAAAGCCCGATCTCGGTCGAATGGCTGTGGAGGGCGTAGTCAAGGGACTCGTTTTCTGCCCGTTTGTGCAATTTGTTATTCAAACTTCACCTAGCCAACCCGACCAGCAGCTCCGCTGAAATGATTAGCTTCATGTCCCTGCCCGAGCATCCAGCCCATCACCCCGCCGGCTAATGCGCCACGGAACATGGTACAAATCGTGTACAGGATAAGGGCGGAAAGCATGGTGATACCCGTTGCTGCCGTAAAACCAAGTTGGTAATTCAGACAGACGAAAGCGTAGATCAGCGCACCGTTAAAGGCAAACAGGCTAAATAACCAGGCCCCATTGACGGCTCCCTTTTCAAAACTCTTTACGTATACCCAACGGTCATAGAGGTAAGCGATAAAGATTGCAGAGCACAATTCAGCGCCAATGATGATGGATAGTGTTATAATCGTTTGCTGAATATTTTCTTCGGCCAGACAAGACTCATTGCCCAGGAGAAAAAATAATGGGAAGCCCAGTCCTAGAAGAACAAATGCGCCCGCAACAGCAGCCATTTTATTGATGGAGGTTTTCATGTGTATGGGTAATTTAGTGGTAAGCAGAAGAAGAAGCCACCCGTAAATACTGCTTTAAGTGGCCGGTACTACTCTATTTGCGAGCCCTCCGAAAGGTTACCTCTCTTGCATTTTAATATTCTCTCGCCACTCCGCCGAAAAAGAAATACAAATGAGCGAAAAAAAGCTACACAACAGATTTTCAGCACCTTAGAGACTGTAATTAAAACAGCGAAAATTCGCTGAACAACAGCGATTTACAGCAGGACAAAACATATTACCTGCACCATTATGGAAATAGCGAAAAGGCTACCTACCTTCGTCCATTATGACCGAAACTGAACTGGTACAAGACAAGCTCCTCCCGCTCGTGGAACTCAGTCGCCGCCGCTGTGGCTGGCGGACTTACAGTCAGGACACCGTTTTCACCAACGGCGTTTTTGACTTGATCCACCCCGGTCACCTTACGTACCTGGCGGAAGCCGCGGCGCTCGGCCAACGTTTGATTGTTGGTGTTAATTCTGATGAGAGCGTAAAGCGACTTAAAGGAGACTGCCGCCCAATCATGCCGCTCGCTGCCCGAATGCAGCTGTTAGCCGGCCTTTTCTACGTAGATGGTGTGATTGCTTTTGACGAAGACACCCCGCTGGAACTGATCAAATCATTGCGGCCCGACGTGCTGGTTAAGGGTGGTGATTACCAGGTGGACGAAATTGTCGGGGCAAAAGAAGTTCGTGCCTGGGGCGGAGACGTCCGGGTACTTCCCTTCCTGGAAGGCTATAGTTCAACCCGTATTATTGAGCGGATGCAGGGAATAAGTATCTGAAGGAGCAACTTTTCAGTCCTTCCCGCTATTGGCTGACAATGAAGGCTTCCTTCTTTCTAATTCTCTCTCTTTTTATGTCTCTCGTTTTATCAGGGCAATCAGAAAAAGCGATTGCGATCTCCTACGCCTCCGGGAGCTACTTAAGCCTGGAAGACATTCTTCCGCCTCCGCCAGACACAACTGATATGGCCCCGGAGGATGCTGCCTGGGAATTGAAGCAGTATGAAAATTTTGCTAAAAAACTGGCCATTAAGCAGGTAAAGGAGACCAACGAATTAAAAGACACCACTACCTATACGATGTACCGCCATCAGATTAGTGTAGACAGAGGATCTTATCGTTTATCAGACGATGAGTTCAGGCTCATTGATCTTCAGGAAGGCAGACGTTACAACTATTACACGCAGGACGGGGTACCAAAGGCGGGGTGGAGCCATCTGCATGACTTTGAAAACAACTGGACCTGTAGCTATCAGATCGACACTTTCCCCAACGAAAGAACAAACATTCTGGGCTATGATTGTTACCGGATGACCATCAGGGAGCACCGGATATGGGAGTCCATGGGCTTTGAGGAAACGCAACATTACGACCTGTTCGTAACGGATGAATTACCCATTCCTTTTCGGGCGGTCGGTGTTTTATGGCAGCCCGTAACGGACGTGTGTGCACTCGAGATCAGGTCAAGCAACCCACGCACTCCTAATTCTTACACTCATTCTATTGCGGTGCGGGTCGACACGGATCTTTCCCCGGAGAAACTAGCATTACCGGAACAGTACAAAGGGCTCAAAGAAAGTAAAAATTAAAAAGGGCGCTGCCGCGGGTGCAAAGTAGCATCTTCAGAGAGCAAAGAGGGCCCCTCCCCTGCTCGCTTCAACTTATCTTTGCACCCGCGGTAGCGCCCAAATTTTTGTTATGACCATCCAAGACATTACCTCCTATCTGGAATCCATTGCTCCTGCCCATCTGCAGGAGAGCTACGATAACGCCGGCCTGATTGTTGGCCAGCCCGACACCGAAGTGACGGGCGTTTTAACCAGTCTTGACTGCATTGAGACCACCATTGAGGAAGCGAAAGCCAGAGGTTGCAACCTGATCGTTGCCCACCATCCCATTGTGTTCCGGGGGCTTAAGCGCTTTAATGGCAGTAATTATGTGGAACGCACAGTAATTAAGGCCATCAAGGAAGACGTAGCCATCTACGCCATCCACACCAACCTGGACAACGTTCGCCATCAGGGCGTGAATGAGCGCATCGCTCAGCGGTTGGAACTGACGGGCCTTCGGCTGCTGAAGCCCAAAAACGAAGAAATGACCATCGGCTCCGGCATGGTTGGCCAGCTCCCCCACCCGATGGGTAAAGAGACTTTTCTCCGTTTCCTGAAGGACCGCATGGAACTGTCTCTGGTAAAGCACACCGTATTTCCGGAAGAGCAAGTCACTACCGTCGCGCTCTGTGGTGGAGCGGGTGGCTTTCTGCTCTCAGATGCTAAAGCCGCCGGCGCTCAGGTCTTTGTCACTTCGGATTATAAATATCACGAGTTCTTCGATGCGGATGGGGAGATTGTCATCTGTGATATTGGCCATTATGAAAGCGAAAGGTTTACAACCCAATTACTTGCGGAGTTGTTAACTAAGAAATTCCCTACCTTTGCGGTTCTTTGCACAGAGCGAAATACCAACCCGGTTCGCTATTATGTGTAAAGCCCCGAAGATAACAACCATAAATATCCCCCCCGACGCATGGCAGTAGCAACCGAAAAGACGGTAGAAGAGAAAATGCGCGAGCTGTATCGCCTGCAAAAGATTGATAGCCAGATCGACGAAATCGAGATCCTTAAGGGCGAGCTTCCTATGGAAGTAAGCGACCTGGAAGACGAGATCGCTGGCCTCGATACCCGCATCGCCCGCCTGGAAGGTCAGGTGAAGGAACTCCAGGCTGAAATCAGCCGCCACGACATGAACATTCGCGAATCTGAGCAACTCATCCTTCGTTACGAAGATCAGATGAACAACGTGAAGAACAACCGTGAGTACGAGGCCCTGATGAAAGAGACGGAAATGCAGCGTCTTGAAATTCAGCTTTCCGACAAGAAGGCCGGTTCTTCCGCTCGTGAGCTGGAGACCAAGCAGGCCGCTTTAGACATGACCCGCGAGAAGCAGACAGCTAAAACGGAACTGCTAACCATTAAGCAGGACGAGCTGAAGGCTATTATCACGAAAACCGAGAAAGAAGAGAAAAAACTTCGCCGGGCTTCTGATAAGCAGCGCAAAGAAATTTCAGAACGCTTACTGCGTGGTTATGACCGTATCCGTAACACTTACCGTAACGGTCTTGGTGTAGCTACGGTAGAGCGGAATGCTTGCGGAGGTTGCTTCAACGCCATTCCCCCGCAGCAACAACTCGAGATCAGCCAGCGGAAGCGGGTGATGATCTGTGAGCACTGTAACCGTATCCTCGTTGATCATAACATCGAGGAAGATATGGCGGTAGAAAAGTAATTTGTATTACTGACGGAAGTCCGTAACGACAATAGTGTGCGCCGATTGAAAGTTGGCGATACGATCGGGCAGCACCCTGGCTTTTAGTCAGGGTGCTGCCCGTCTTTGGGCAATCTGTGGAAAATAAAGAGTGTCCGAGGCCCACACTCTCCTTCGCCTTATTACATTTGCGGAAGCCATTAACCAAATACCACATGTCCGCCAGAATCCTAATCATCGGTGCAGGCCGTTCTTCCAACGCGCTGATCAACTATGCACTAAGCCAAAGCGAACAGTTTGGTTGGCACGTAACCGTTGCGGATGCTGACCCCGCCGCCGCCGCCGCCAAAGTAAAAGACCACCCGCGGGGTAAAGCGGTGTGGCTTGACGTCAACAAAGTGAATGACCGCCGCGAACTGATTGAACGGGCGGATATTGTCGTCTCGCTGCTTCCCGCTCACCTTCACCTGGAAGTCGCTCAAGACTGTATTCGCTTAAAGAAGCACCTCGTGACGGCCAGCTACGTTAGTCAGGAATTATACCGCCTGGGAGACGAAGCCCGCAATCGGGAACTCATTTTTATGGGCGAAATGGGGCTCGACCCCGGCATTGACCACATGACGGCCATGCAGCGCATCAATGCTATTCGCGAAACCGGAGCGACCATCACGGCCTTCCGCTCTTTCACCGGCGGCTTAGTTGCCCCGGAAAACAACGACAACCCCTGGGGCTATAAATTCACCTGGAACCCCCGAAACGTAGTCTTGGCGGGCCAGGGCACTGCCCAATACCTGCAAGACGGGAAGCTTAAGTTTCTCCCCTACCAGCGCTTATTTCGAAACACCTGGGACATCGATATTCCGGGCTTAGGCAAATTTGAGGCCTATGCTAACCGCGACAGCCTCCTCTACCGCAAACAATATGGTCTGGATGAAATACCAACCATCCTGCGGGGCACTCTTCGCTACCCCGGCTTCGCTGAATCCTGGGCAGCCCTTGTGCGCATTGGCCTTACCAATGCCGACTTTCCCATTCTGGACAGCATTAAGATCACTTACCATGAGCTGATGGAAGCTCTTGCCCCCAGCGGCCCGGGCTCAGTTAAAGACCGAATTGCCCAGATGCTCAAACTGGAGGCCAACGGAGAAGTCATGAATCGGCTTACCTGGTTGGGGCTATTCCGGAAAAAGCGGATCAAACTTCGGGACGCGACCCCCGCACTGATTTTGGAAAAGCTCCTGCTCGACAAATGGAAATTAGACCCCAAAGACAAGGATTTGATCGTTATGCAACACCAGATCGACTATGAACTGGACGGTAAACAATACCGTGACGTATCTAACCTGACTATGAAAGGAAAAAACGCGGAAGACACGGCCATGAGTCGCCTGGTTGGCCTGCCCATGGGTATTTTCGTTCGTCTGATCAGCGAAGGCAAGATCAAAGCCACCGGCGTCCATATCCCCACCATGAAGGAAGTCTATGAACCCGTTCTGGAAGAGATGAAGGAATACGGGATGGAACTAACGCATGAGACGGTGAATTTGTAGTCGGTAGTTTTGCAGACGGTAGTTTTGTAGATGGCAGGCGGTAGTTTTGTAGACGGCACATTTGTGGATTGCCACAAGCCGCCACGTGAAATACTACAGACTACCAGTCTACAACACTACAGTCTACCGTCTACAACACTACAGACTACAGTCTAATAAATGTCCTCTACCAATCTCATCCGTGCCGGACAATTCTCCCAGGCTGCCCGCCAGGGAGCGATCATCCTGATTGCGCTTGCGTTACCCAGGCTGGGCGTCGGACGGGAAGTCATCGGCCAGTGGGAAAGCTTACTCTACCTGAGCTACATCCTTGGCTTTGGCTGGCTAACGGGCCTGTTGCAAGCCTACCTGGTTACTATCCGGCAGGTAAACCCCGCGAAAGTAGCCGCCTTCTCCCGCTCAGCCGTAGCGGGTGTGGGCCTTTTCTCCGCCCTTCTCCTCGGGGTGGCTGCGGGCTTACATAAGCCGCTGTTCAGCTTATTGCGGCTAGGAGAGGCTCCTCCGGGCTGGTGGTATTTCTTCCTGTTCTTACTCACTCAATGGCCGGGACTTTTTTTTGAGCAGGTGCTCCTGATTCGGGGCAAACCCTTAGCCCTCGCGGCTTTCGGGGCTTTCTCGGCAGCAGGCTCCACGGCAGCCTTGCTGATTCCCATTTATAATGGCGCAGGACTTGCACACGCCTTGTTTGTCCTGGCTGTTTTTGCAGGTATTAAGGGGCTCATCATCCTCACTTATCTGCTCTACAAAGGTTGGTGGCAGCCAGAATTTCCCGCTGGCACAGCCCCCCAAAGCAAGCGCCCCTCCAACGACCGCACTACATTATCACCCAACTACACTACTACACTACTAAAAACCGCCTGGCCACTCATCCTGTACGCCTCCGTCGGTGCCCTGGTAACCGCTTTTGATCCCTGGTTCGTCAATTATTGGTATGCCGGAGATGAATCCACCTTTGCCATCTTCCGCTATGGCGCCAGGGAGCTGCCCTTATTGGCGGCCATTACGAACGGGGCGATTGTGGTGGTATTACCCCGATTAACGGAAGACCCTTCTGCCGGACTGGACCTGCTTAAAAGCAGTTCCCGCAGACTGTTCCATTGGATATTCGGCGGCGCCATTTTCCTGATGGTCACCTCTCCCTGGTGGTGGACGGTTGTTTTCACGGAGCTATTCGCCGAAAGCCTGCCGCTCTTTCAGGCTTATCTTTTTGTTGTTGTGAGTCGCCTCCTTTTCCCTGTCCCTGTCCTAACGGCCATGGGCCACACCCGAATGCTGATGATTTTTGGCTTGCTTGAGCTGGTGATCAATATTGTACTAAGCATTCTGCTGGCGCCCACTTTCGGTCTGATGGGCATCATCTGGGCCACGGTCTTTGCTTACCTGGTGGATAAAATTTGCCTGATGGCCTACCTGAAATACCGGACGGGCATTCCGCCTGGCCGGTATACCGATTGGAGATGGTTTGGGGCGTACTTATTGGTCATGATCCTCTGCTACGCATTCCTGATTTAGTTTTTCAGGCGCTCACCGCAGGTGCCATACGAGATTAATAGAGCAATATTTTTTGATCAAGCTCGGTGTAAAAGAGTCCTGTAATCAAAATCCGATGTGCAGATTGCCTACCATCCTGAGCGAAAATTACAAGATTGTAAACGCCTCCCTGATAGCTACTGAAATTGCCCGGCAGGAAAGCAAGGTGAAACCACAGCGCTAAGCAAACCCATTAAACCCAGTAACGTCCATGCCCGTAATCAGCAGGTGGATATCGTGGGTGCCTTCGTAGGTAACAACAGATTCCAGGTTAGCCATATGGCGCATGATCGGGTATTCGTTCGTGATGCCCATACCGCCGTGAATCTGGCGGGCTTCGCGGGCGATCTCCAGGGCCATATTAACGTTGTTGCGCTTACCCATGCTGATCTGGGCGGGCGTAGCCTCGCCGCGGTTAGCCAGCGTACCGAGGCGCCAGGCGAGGAGCTGAGCTTTAGTGATCTCGGTGATCATCTCGGCCAGTTTTTTCTGCGTCAGCTGGAACTGGCCGATGGGCTTACCGAACTGGGTGCGCTCCTGGCTGTAGCGCAGCGCGGAGTCGTAACAGTCCAGCGCGGCGCCAATGGCGCCCCAGGCGATGCCGTAGCGGGCTTTACTGAGGCAGCTTAGTGGTCCGCGCAGGCTTTTGATGTCCGGGAAGACATTCTCTTTCGGCACCTTGACGTTGTCAAAGACCAACTCTCCGGTAACGGAGGCCCGCAGGCTCCACTTGCCCTTTATTTCGGGGGCACTAAAGCCTTCCCAGTGGGATTCAACGACCATGCCGCGAACCTTTCCGTCTTCGTCTTTAGCCCAAACAACGGCCAGGTCTGCGACCGGGCTGTTGGTGATCCACATTTTAGCTCCATTGAGAATGTAGTGATCGCCAGCATCCTTGATGTTGGTAGACATGCTACTGGGGTCAGAGCCGGAGTCCGGCTCCGTAAGCCCGAAACAGCCGATGAACTCTCCGGCGCCAAGCTTTGGCAGGTATTTCTTTTTGGTCTCTTCGTTAGCGTACTTGTAGATGGGGTACATCACGAGGCTACCCTGAACGGAGGCCATGGAGCGAAGGCCGCTATCACAGCGTTCGAGCTCCTGCATGATGACGCCGTAGGCAATTTCGTCCATTCCACCGCCGCCGTATTCAACGGGCAGGCTGGGGCCAAAGGCACCAATTTCGGCTAATCCTTTGAACAGGTGAGTGGGGCAAACGCCACGCATGGCGGCGTCGTCAATAATGGGGCTAACTTCAGCTTTCACCCAGTCACGGACAGCATCGCGGGCCATCTTGTGATCATCTTCCAGCAAATCATCCACGCCGAAGTAGTCGTGGTGCTGAAAACGATCCGGGCTGCTTGACTGGTGAAAGTCAGCCTTAGAAGTAAAATTATTGGTGGTGGTAATGGAGGGCATGAGACTTAATTTGGTATCGCGAAGATACGGGTAATTGCTTTGTTTTGCCTGTCAGTTCGCCGTCAACTTACCCGGGCGCAAACGCAGGTGCAATAATGGGTAAAAAAAGCAAAGGTTTCCTCCTCCGCCAGCGGTAGCCCTGCCTGCCGCCTAGCGCATTGCATGCTGAAGTGATTCCCGCAGCTCCTTCACCTTTTCCATCGTGAGGCGATAAGATTCCACCGTAGATTGTAAGGTGATCGTCTCATAAACAAGGTGGTTGTATAGTTCATCCAACTGCTTTGCCGTGAAGGTTACAGGGCTACCCGTAGGGTTAAAAGATTGCCGAAAACTTATGTTCCTGATCGTGTAGGGCAACAAGAAATTATCCCGGTACTTAGTTACATCTTCGTTATTTTCACGAAGAGCTTCATATTGGTTGTGGTACAGTTTCACGATTTGATTAACGAGGGAGTCCTGTTCGATCAGTCTCAAATCTCCCGAGCTTTCCAGGCTGCGGAAGGTGGCATTATTAGAATTGAACCTCGTCGTCCATAATAAAGACTGAAACCCTTCTACCATTGTGCTAACTTTATCAGAAGACCACGGAGTGCTTACGGCCGCCAGCATTTTTTTAGCCTGCCCCAGCTGTTCTTCCCGGCGGGCCAGTTCAAAGGTCAGTTGTACTTCGTCTTTTTTCAGGTTGTTATCCAGTCGGACCATGTAACGCTCTGCACGTTGCCGGTCCTGCGTATTCTGAAAACCATTGCTGATCCATAAAGACAGTAGAATACCGAAGACGATAATGACAATCTCCAGCAGGGCCCTGAGAATCCAACCAAGGCGAGAAGAAGCGGGCGGGGTAATTTTATTAGCAATCATGATAAGAGGGAGGTGATAACAGTACGACAGCAAGGTAGTAAAACGGTAAGTTTCCATTGCACTGCCCTCAAAAAACCTTCCTTTGCACCTGCGCGCCGTCGCCCCGTCCCTTACCTTTGCCCTCCGCTTATTTGCGGATGATCTTATGAGTAAGCAAAAATTCGGTACCGCCCCGGTATTCTTTACCGCCATCAGTACGATTCTGGGCGCCATCATGTTTCTCCGTTTCGGCTTCGCCGTTGGTATGGTGGGCCTGGCCGGCACGATGGCGATTATCCTGATTGGTCATGCCGTTACGATCCCAACGGCCATGGCCATTGCAGAGATTGCGACAAACCAAAAAGTAGAGGGAGGCGGTGAATATTACATCATTTCCCGGAGTTTCGGTCTGGTGATCGGCTCCACGATCGGCATCGCGCTGTACATGTCTCAGGCCATTTCTGTGGCCTTTTACATCATGGCTTTTACGGAAGCCTTTAAACCACTGGTGGACTGGATCATCAATACTTACCCTCTCCTACCCTGGGCAGAAAGCCTGCTGCAACACCCACAAACCATTGGAATTCCGGCACTGCTGCTCCTCACCTGGCTCATCCTCAGTAAGGGGGCTGACCTCGGCGTAAAAGTGCTGTACACGGTTGTCTTCACCCTGGCGATTGCCCTGCTGGCCTTTTTCATTGGCTCCACCGAGTATGCAGAAAACAACGCCGTTGATTTCTTTAACAGCTACAGCGCTGACGTGGAGGCAACCGCCACGGCCATTGAAAATCTGGTAGAAGAAAATGCTCCGCCAGACACCGTATACCTCGACGGAGAAGCAGCCACCATGGAGGCAGCAAAGCCCGCAGAGCCTGCTCCTGACATTCCCAACCTCAGCTTCTTCACCGTTTTCGCCATCATCTTCCCTGCCTTCACCGGCATGACCGCCGGGGTGGGCCTCTCCGGTGACCTTCGCGACCCCGGCAAGAGCATTCCAATGGGAACTCTTGCAGCAACCATCGGCGGCATGGTCATCTATTTTTTCATGGCCTGGAAACTCTCTGCCTCCGCCCCGCCGGAAGCACTGGCGGATACCAGCCGCCTGGTGATGGCAGATATCGCCTGGCAGGGCTGGTGGATCATCCCACTCGGGCTCGCAGCAGCCACCATTTCTTCCGCGCTCGGCTCCATTCTTGTTGCTCCACGGACGTTGCAGGCCATTGCTGCTGACCAAATCTTCCCGGCCCCCGCCATCAACTACTGGATCTCGCGGGGAAAGGGAGAAAGCAACGAGCCCTATAATGCCAGTCTGATTACGGTTGTACTGGCCGCCTTCTTCATTATGCTCGGCGCGCTGGACAGTGTAGCCGAGATCATCTCCATGTTTTTCATGGTAACCTACGGTTCGCTCTGTCTCATCAGCTTCCTGAACCACTTCGCGGCTGACCCCAGTTACCGTCCTACTTTCCGTTCCAAGTGGTACGTCTCGCTGTTCGGTGCACTGGCCTGTTTCGGGCTCATGTTCTTCATGAACTCTTCTTACGCCGCCATGGCCATCGCCCTGATTGGCATTCTCTATGTCTACATTTCCTACTCCAACCCGGACAAGCGGAGTATGGCCCTCATCTTCCAGGGCGTAATTTTTCAGTTTAGCCGCCGGCTACAGATCTTCCTCCAAAAAGCAGATAAGGAGCAAAACAAGAGTTGGCGCCCCAGCGTCATTGCCGCCAGCGACGCCACCTTTACCCGGCTCGGCGCTTTTGATCTCCTACGCTGGCTGAGCCAGAAATACGGCTTCGGCACTTACATCCACAACGTCAATGGCTACCTGAGTCATGAAACGAGCGAAGAAGCTGCGGAGATCAAGGAACGCATTATCCGCATGGCGGAGAAGACGGACAGCCGGATTTACGTGGACACCATCGTGTCTCCGTCTTACACCTCGGCCATTGCGCAGGTGATCCAGTTTCCCGGCATTGCCGGGACGGAGAACAACCTCCTCCTGCTGGAGTACTCCAAGAACCACGACGAAGGGCTCAAGGATATCATTGATAACTTCAAGCTCATCAAGTCCGTCGACTTCAACATTGGCATTCTCGGCCTTTCGGAGCGGGGCTTCGGGCTGAAGAAAAGCATCCACGTCTGGATCACCCGGGCGCACTACGAAAGCGCCAACCTGATGATCCTGCTGGCCTACGTGATGACCGGCCACCCGGAATGGGAAGGTGCGGAGATCAAACTCTTCGCCGTCTTCGAAGAATCCAAGCTGGCCAAGGAAGAACAGGCCCTTTACGACCTGATCAAAACGGGGCAATTGCCCATCAGCCGCAACAACATCGACGTACTCTGCCGGCAGGACGACACGGACTCCCGGGAGGTCATCGGGCGAAAGTCCGGCGAAGCCGACCTCGTCATTCTCGGTTTCCGGGACGAGGCGTTGAAGCGGATCGGTGCCGGATATTTCAGCGGTTACGAAGATATTGGTAACGTGCTGTTCGTAAATGCGGCGGGAGAGGTGGAAATACGGTAGCCGCAATACTGCGGGACGCTTCGAGGACCACTTAGTCCAGTTAACAGGACTTGTAGCGTCCCATCCCAGCGGAGAGCTTACCCTGGCTCACCAGCTACCTGACCACATACTCCCTGTGTTAATAAAGTATCTTTGGGTGAACGCTACTGCACCTACAGACAGAAAAAAACGCCTCCTCAAAATAATCGTTTTATGCCCAGACATACGATATCTTACGAGTCCTTCGCCTCCCCGGAAGACCTCACTACTGAGGATAAAAGCCTGTTGCAAACGGCTAAAGCAGCCCTCCCCAACAGCTACTCACCGTACTCCAACTTTCAGGTAGCCGCCGCCGCCAGACTGGAAGACGGCACCATCGTCACCGGCTGGAACACGGAAAACGCGGCCTACCCCATGTGCATCTGCGCGGAGCCCGCCACCCTCGCTGCGGCCGCCAGCCAGCGGCCGGGCATGGCCGTCGTTGCCATGGCCATCACGGTAAAGTCTCCTAAGCAGGTACTTGACCAACCCGCCAGCCCCTGTGGCTCCTGCCGGCAGCAACTGCACGAACACGAAACGCGCTTCCGCAAAAAGATGAAGCTGATTCTACAGGGGGAAACAGGGCCGGTTTATGTCTTTGCCTCGGCGGGGAATTTGCTGCCTTTTGGCTTCTCGGGAGAGTTGCTTTAGGCGTCGCTGACGCGACTTTTTCAGGCAAAAGAGATCGCTATCGTTCCTCTTTCTTTTAGACACCGCTTCGCGGTTTTTAGACGCTACCCTTTTAGGGCTCCGGCAAGTCTTTACCGAAGCCCTAAAAGTGCGAAGCGACTGCTGCGTCTTAAAAAAGCGCCCAGCGCTTTATTTAAAGTGCGCAATAATCTGATCCGCCAGCTCCGTACCGATATTGTACTGAGCCTCTCCGGTAGCGGCACCGATGTGCGGCGTGACGCTGATGCCGGGGTGTTCGAGCAGATCACGGCGGGGGTTGGGTTCTCCGACGAATACGTCCAGAGCAGCACCTCCGATCTTACCGGAGTTCAGAGCGGCCAGCAGGGCATCTTCGTTGATGACGCCACCTCGGCTGGTGTTGGCGATGATGACACCGTCCTTCATTTTGTCGAGCTCGGCTTCGCCGATCAGGTCACCGCCGGGAACGTGGATGGTGATGTAGTCGGCTTCGGCGAGCATCTGATCCATAGGGACTACGGGCACCTCGATGCTAACGGAATGACCGCCCATCATATCGATGGTGATGGTCTCGGAGGTCTTGACCAGGTCAACGGGTAAAACGTTCATGCCCAGCCCCAGCGCAATGCGGGCAGCTTCTACGCCAATACGACCGAAGCCGAGGATACCGAGTGTCTTGCCCCGGAGCTCCTGGCCGCCAGCGTAGGCTTTTTTCAGCTTTTTAAACTCACTGCCTTCCTGGCGGAGCTCAAAGTTAGAGCGGTGGATGCCCCGGCTGAGACCGAAGAAATGACCGAAGACCAACTCCGCCACACTGGCACTGGAAGCGGCGGGGGTATTGTAAGTGGGGATACCCTTCGTCTTGGCGTACGCGTGGTCGATGTTATCGATACCAACTCCGCCACGGCAAATAACCTTGAGGTTGGGGCTGGCGTCGATGAGTTCCTGGCGCACCTTCGTGGCACTGCGGACACAGATGACGTCAAAGTCGTTGAGCTTCGTCATCAGCTCATCCTGCGGGATGTGATCAGTGACAACTTCGAAGCCGGCGGCTTCGAGTTGCGCTTTACCGTTGGGGGCGATGCCGTCGTTGGCGAGAATGCGGATCATATTTATTGGTGTAGTTGAGGTCAAAATCAGGTTCGGGGCAGGAAGGCCTCACGAACAAGCGACAAAGAAACGGAAAAAGGCGCTTTCTGTTGCCGAAACTGACGTTCGTCTAAAAAACGGAATCGCCCGTATAAACGACGGCCAAAAATGCGGCAGAGCGCATCTCTTATCGTAGTTTCGGTTGTCTCATCATCGTGAGGCTAAGAATTTACTTGCTCTCCATGCCCTAACTTTGCACCATGGCTATTGATATTATTTGTCTGATTTTCCTTGCTTACGGTTTCTGGATCGGCTACAGCAAGGGCATTATCGCCACCGTCCTGACGCTGGCCAGTTACGTTTTCGGCATTCTGGCGGCGATGAAATTCGGCCCCATTATGGGCGATGTCCTCTATGAATGGTTTCCGGTAATTACTACCGGCGGCTCCTTCCTGCTGGGTTTCATTCTCGTCTTTTTCCTGACGCTGGTCCTCTTTAAGATCGTTTCCCGCGGCCTCACCGGTTTCCTGGAGACGGTGAACATCAACTTCATCAACCAAATATTGGGTGGGATACTCTCCGGCCTCTTCTTCACCTTCATCTTTTCCGGGCTGGTCTATTTTGGTGACCGCAGCCGGATCATCAGCGATGAAGTCCGCACGACAAGCATCACCTACCAACCGCTGAGCCAGATTCGTATGGCCGTTTGGGAACAAGGCAAAAGCCTTTACCCCGTCTTCCGCGACTTCTACGACAAGGCCGTTGACGCGATGGACCGCCTGAGCGAGAGCGTGGATAAGGACGAGAATGACTCCATTTTCGACCTGGAAGAATAAAGGGGCGCATCCGCGGGTGCAAAGGGAGGTTTAGGAGAGCCGGGTTTGGGAGCTGCTAACGCCTGATAGCGCTTCGAGCGTCCGGACGCATAAATCAGCATGGGGAAGCAGCTTTCAGCGACTTCCCCATGCTGGCTTATGCGCCCGACCGTCTCCGCCAGCCGGCCAGTGGAGGCGGTCGGGCCGAAGCGAGGTCTCCCTGCTGTCCTTACGACAAGTAGTTTTAGCGTGTGTGCCTCTCCCCAATCGTTAAACCACCGTTAAAACCCAGAGAACCGCGCACACCGGGGAGTGCTCCGGGTATCTATACCACGTTCGGCCAACGAACTCAATTCCTCCCGCTGACGAAAGCCAACAGCTGCCTTTATATCTTTGCGCCTTCTATGCAAAAGCTGACCGCCTGGTACATCATTGCTCTTTTAGTTCTGCTCGGCACCTGCGTCCGCGCCCAGACTACCGTGCCCGCACAGGATAGCACCGTGAAGGAAGTGGTGAACATCGATAAGGCCAACGAGCTGCGCATGCTTAACCGGGGCAGTACGCAGCTTCTCGTGGGCGAGGTCGAGCTGAGTCAGGATAGTATTTTCATGTATGGCGACAGCGTACTGCTTTTTGAAAGTGTGCAAGTGAATGCCTACGACAATGTGATCATTCAGCAGGGGGACAGCCTGGCAGCTTTCGCCGATGAGCTCGACTACAACGCCGAGACGCGGCTGGCCGACCTGATCGGTAAGGTCGTGCTGCAACGCGGCGAAACGGAGCTGTACACCAACCGGCTGGCCTACAACCTGGCGACCAAACTGGCAACTTACCACACGGGCGGCCGCATCGTGAACAAGGGAACCGAGCTCAACTCCACCCACGGCTACTACTATGCTAATGAGCAACTGGTCTACTTCCGCGACAGCGTCGTCGTCATTGACGACCGCTTTGAGATGCGGGCCGACACCCTGAAATATGACCTGAACGCCGATCGCGTTTACTTCCTCGGCCCTACGGTAATTCGTACAGATACCCACCGGATCTACTGCGAATCCGGTTATTATGACGTGCAGCTCGACGAGGCTGTCTTCAGCCAGAACGCCCAGTATAAAAGTGGCGAACGGCTGGCAGCAGCTGATACGATCCGCTACTTCGGCGGACAGGAAGTCTACATCCTGGAGGGCGATGCTTACGTCGCCGAAGGCGAATTCCAACGCGCTACGGCCGATCGGATCAATTATTTCCGCCGGCAGGACCGCTACCGGCTGGAGGGTAACGCAAGCGTCCGCGATTCCAGCCAAACGGTTACCGGAGACACCATCAACTACGACATCAAGCGGGAAACCTACGCCGTGGCCGGGGGGCGCCCCCGGGTCTCCGCTCCGCCAATGATCATCGTTGCGGACCGCTTGAACTCCGACCCCGAAACGGGCTTTAGCAAGGCTAGCGGCAACGTCTTCTGGCAAGACACCTCGGCCAACATCTCCATCGAGGCCACCGAGGCCCGTTATAACGAAGACACCGGCTACCTGAACGCTACCGGCGGCCCGCGCGGCCGCCCGCTGCTAACGGCCCTGCTCGATCAGGACACCATGTGGATGGCGGCGGATACGCTGATCTCCGTACAGTCTGAGGTGTTCGACACCACCATCACTGAGCGAACGGTCCGCATCGACTCTACCTTCCTGGGTGACTCCCTGATCGTTACGCCAATTGTAGAAGCAGATACGACGATCACGATGGATTCCATACGCTATCTCTCCGCTTACCGGGACGTGCGGATTCTGAAGAGCGACCTGCAGGCCGTCTGCGACTCGCTTGGTTTCAACACTATCGACAGCGTCCTCACCCTTTATCAGGATCCTGTGCTGTGGCAAGACACCAGTCAGCTGACGGGAGACACCGTACAGATATTCTTCAAAGACGAAGCCCCGGATAAAGTCCGCCTGATCCGTAATGCCCTGGTGATTACCACCTCTGATTTTATCTTTTTCAATCAGGTGAAGGGTAAGGTCATCGAGGCCTTCTTTGACAGCACCGCCCTGTCCCGTACCGAAGTGAACGGCAACGCCGAGGCCATCTATTACATTCTCGATGAGGCCGGGGCCTACGTCGGGGTGAATAAAACGGCCTGTAGTGCGATGGTGCTGCACTTCAAAAACCAGGCGGTGCGGAAGATTCGCTTCCTGAGTCAGCCGAGCGGCAAGATGCAACCTATGGGAGATATACCGGATCACGGTGCTTTCCGGCTGGAGGGCTTCCGCTGGGAGGAGGAGCGAAAACCAAAGACCTTGCTGGATCTTTTTGGGCCTAAACGGGTGCCGCAAAAGGCGCCAGTATCTGAAGAAGGTTCCTTACCTGCGGGGATTTCTCCCGTTATTGATTATCCGTTGAAAACCCGGGGAAAAGAATGATTACTTGCCCGGGGTTGGCGCACAACGTCGACATTTTTCGACGCACAACGTCTCTACCAGGCAATTCTATTTTATTTTTGTGCTTATGCCCCTGCCATTAAAAATATTGATCCTCTGCCTCGCCTTACTCTCTGCCTCGGCATTCGCCCAGGAGGACAGGCTGGCCGCAGCCCGCGAGGCCATTGCGAGTGAGGATAGCAGGGTTGCCATTACCGCCCTCGACAGCCTCCGCGCCACCGGCAAACAAAGCCCCGATCTCTATCAAGCCCTCGGCAATGCCTGGTTCGAACAGAATAAACCAGGAATGGCTATCCTGAACTACGAACGCGGCCTGAGACTAATGCCCGGCCACAAGGGCCTGAAAAACAACCTGAAGTTCGTCCGCGCGGAAGCAGGTATCAATGCCCTCGAGCTGCAAGAATTTTTCCTCGTTCGCTGGTGGCGCAGCGCGGGCGCCGTGCTGGGCGCCAGCACCTGCCAGTGGCTCGCGCTTTTATTCTGGGCACTGGCTGTAATTGGCGGAGTAACCTGGTACTTGCGCCGCAGAGACATGGACGAGAAGAAGCGCTTTGCCCTGCTGCCCTCGGCAGTAGCCTTTCTACTCATTGCCGGCCTGTTCTTCGCCATGGGCAACAGCCGCCTGAGCTGGCTAAGTAACGATGGAGAAGCCGTTCTCACCGCCAGCTCCGCAGAATTACGCGTAGCCCCCGGCGCCGACGCCACGCTGGAAGAAACCCTCCCCGAAGGCCTCAAGTTCAGGATACTGGATGAGTTTGATGATTTCATTAAAATCAGCCTGGAGGACGGGCGCCAGGGATGGATACCGGCGGCGGCGATGGAGCGGATTTGAGGTGTGGGTGGGTTGCAGGTTGCAAGTTGTGGGTTGCAGGTTGCGGGTTGCAGATTTCTCGGGAACATGCAACCTTCATCTTGCCCCTTCGTCCTTGTTGAAGGGATTCCCTTCGGGAGCACCCTTCACACATCCCGCTGCCGCAGGAGAAATCCTGCCGTGGCTCCGACCACACACGATCCATCATGCCTGATTCTACTGACTTTTTTGGCCTTACGCCGGTTCGCTTCGTCATCGTTTTCCTGACCCTATTGGCTCTGGCTGCTGCGCCAGGCATTCTCTCCGCTCAATCCATGCCGGCGGGGGACAAGCTCGAGAAAACTATTCTGGAAATGGACAGCGTTTTCTGGCAAGCCTATAATGACTGCGACCTGAACACGATGATGTCTTTCGTAGACGACGATGTTGAGTTCTACCATGACAAAGGCGGCCTCCTGAACAGCCGGGAGGCGCTCACAACTGCGATGAAAAACGGTCTTTGCCGAGGAGAAAACAATGAGATTGAACGTCGGCCGGTAGCGGGCAGCATCCAGGTATTCCCGATGGCGGGCATCGGAGCTATCCTGAGGGGGCAGCATACTTTCCACGGTATCGCGAACTCAAATGATAACGGTATCGCCTATTTTTTCCACCTATGGGCCTTCCGCGATGGAGACTGGAAGATGACCCGGGTGTTTAGCTATGACCATGCACCCTATTCCGGTGAGTAACCGGATCAGAACCGCTTACGCTCCAACTCTTTTGTCTGCTTAGCCAGGTAAAGATCGCCAAAGGTAACGCTGGCCGTAATGGTTCCCATTCGTTCCGCAGAAGGCTGGATGGCGAAGCGGCGAATTTCCGGCGTCCGTTGCAGTTCAATGACTTTGCGCCCGTCGGGGAGTTTAATTTCTCCGTTGGTGAGGGTGAGTTCGTAGTTCATCCCTTCGCCCCCGATGGGCTCGTAGATGTAGACGTCGCTTTTGTCGGCGTTGATCTGCAGATCCCGCATCCGGACGTTGGGGCTCAGTTTGACCTCTCCGTATTGAGCGTTAATATTAAAGGTTCCCCCGACGTCGAACAGGTTAATATCTGAGCGGCGGGAATTAATCACTACGTTACCATCGATTCGCTCTCCGGTGATGTCTCCGAAGCGACTGCGAATGTCGAGGATGCCCTGAACGTTGTCTATGTTGATGGCGGAGAACTCGCCGTTGATTCGCAGTTGGTTGCGGAGGTTAGAGATCGTCGCTCCGCCGAAGTGACTCTTAAGGTAAACGGGACATTCCTCGGGTAGCGTGATGTAGTAGTGAACGGTCAGTTCGCTCTTTGGCTTATGCGTTTCATCAATGCGCTTGTTCTTCAGGAAGATTTTTTGCCCGGCCACCTCAGCGATGTAATTAAGGTTTTCCAGGTCTTTCCTGGCACGTTCCAACTCCGGGTGGCGGGCGGTCATGACAATCTTGACGTGAATCTTTTGCTTATCCCAGGTCTCCACGAAGATTTCTGCTTTCTCCCCTTCTACGGCCAGTTCTTTCCCTGGTTTGTAGATGTAAGTGTCTTCAATCGTCTTCGTGACGACTTCGCGCAGGGCATTGTCCGTTTGGGCGCTGGCGCAGGTGCAGAGGAGGATTAAGAGAGCAAGGAGAGGGAAAAGTCTTGAACGCATATTATATCCTTTAAATTGGGGAATTACCCCGGATGAGGAACTTCTCGCTGGTTTTACAGTTCAACGATGATGCGCCGGTAAATATCCGAGCGGTCCCGCTCGATTTCAGCAAGCTGGCGGATGACGGAAGGGTCTTCGCCATATGCAACCAGCATCGCCTTCATTTCTTCCTTAGCGGCCGTGAGTTCGGCCAGCTCCATATTCAGGGTATTGAGGGTGGGCTCATTACGTTCCTCGATCTGGGCGATAACGTGGTTAAAGCTCTCTTCATCAGCATTCCAGTCATGAGAGCTGGTGGCTGGCGCAACCTCCTGTGCGTAGGAGATACTGATGCGGGGGCCAGCATTAATGGCCTCCGGCCAGAGGCCGACTCCCAGGGCTACGATGACCAACACACTGGCGGCAATGCCGCCAATCCGGGCCCATTTTCTGCGCCGGATACTCACCACTGGCGCGGGTGAATTTAACGCTTTGTTGAGGCCGTTCCAGACCTCAGCCGGCGGCTGATAGCTGGGCAGTCGTTCGCTCAAAGCGGGCGTCAACCCTGCTTCAATAGCTTTCCATGCACCTGCGTCCGCGCCGTATTCCGGCAACTGCTCCAGGGCATCCCGCAAGGTTTTTTTGTTCTTCTCCTTCATACGTAATGGCGCAGGTATTCCCGCAATTTTTTCTTGGCGTAAAAGAGTTGGCTTTTACTGGTTCCCACACTGAAGTTAAGCATATCTGCCACTTCCTGGTGCTTATAGCCTTCGATTTCGATCAGTACGAAGACTGCCCGATAACCATCCGGTAGTTTATTGATTGCTTTTTCTAAATATTCAATGTCCAGTGCCGTTGTTCCCCAATCCACTTCCTGATCAGCATAATTGAGTGGCAGCTCCTGCGTTGGCTTTTGCCGCCGCAGTTTATTGAGTGCTGTGCGTACAATGACGACCTTCATCCAGGCGCCCACCGTACTGTCTCCCCGAAAAGTGTCCAGCTTCTGAAACACTTTGAGAAAACCCTCCTGCAGTGCATCGTTGGCCAAATCGAAATCTCCGCAAATCCGGTAACAAGCTGTATACATGGCACGGCTATACCGGTCGTACAATTCCTTCTGGGCGCGACGATCCTGCCGGCGGCAGGCCTCTACGAGTTCCGTCTCGGTCATGCGGGCAGGTGTATTATCAGGTGGTGAGTTAATAATCTTTTTCGTTCCAATCATCATAAAAGCAATCTGACGTAAAGAGAGGGGGAGAGCGAAAAAGGTTGCTTCGCTCCTTTTTTTTTGACGCTTCGCTTATAGTGCTTCGCCTCCGGTATGGCTTTACTCCTGAGAGAAAACCTTACCGAAGGCGAAGCCTACAAGCATGGAGTGCATCTAAAAGAAAAACAAGCGAAGCGCGTTTTTCGTCTACAAGCCCAGCGTCTAAAACCGGTATGCTACGGAGCCGATCCAGCGCTTAGCCGCCTGGTCTACCCGGAAGGTTTCTCCGGCTACGGCGAAGTCTTCGCCGTATTTGGCGAAGTTACCATCGTAGCGAACGTCAAGGGTGATTTTTCCAATATCAATGGAACCACCAATGGTGTAGCCCAGGTTGAAGGTGTCCCAGGTACGCTCCCGGCCGTCTGCGTCACGCAGGTCGCTGGCCGAGGAGACGAAGAAGTGGCCAACCGGGCCGGCATTCAGGCGCAGGAAAGCCAGTTTCCAGCTAGCGAGTACGGGCACGTTGATGTCGTTGTAGCGTTCTTTGAATACCTGAGTATTTTGTTGATCGGGATCATCGAAGCTGAAATCCGTTTTAGCACTATTGAGGGTAACTTCCGTTTGGATGTCAAAACGATCCGAAAGGGGAATGCGTACGAAGGCACCAAACTGGAAGCCATAATCGGCGTCAGAAATGGCGAGCATGAGTTCTTCCCGGCCGGACTGGCTCAGGTCAAAACGTTCTTCCTGCAGGGATTCAGTGGCCAGGCCTGCTTTCAGGCCAAACTCCACCTGAGCGAAGGTGGTGGCAGAAAGGAACAAACAGGCGATGATGGGGATGATACGGTTAATCATGATAAAAAGGCTTTTGGGGCAGTTGGTTATGAAGCGACAAAGTTCGGGGCTGAATTACCTTTGAGTCGTTAAAAGGCGTTAAGGCCACTGTTATCATTCCTTTAATGTGGTTACTTTCACCTTCGTTATACGTGTACAGCGAACCAAATCGTTTTACGGCTGTATCCACCAGTGTACTTTGAACACTCACCATCATGCGCATACTGTCCTTCTTTTGCCTTTTAGGCCTGCTGGCCTGCAATGGCCCCGAAACCACTACTTCAACCACTACAGCCGGACCGGATCGTGCCGCAGCAGCAGCTGATGGGATGATGAGTCTTACCCCTGCGGCCATTGAGCCCAAGGTAGTTTTCACCTACGAAGACATTCTCTGGGGCTTCAACTGGCTGCCCGACGGGCGTATGATTGCGACCGACAAAGGCGGCAAACTCCTCCTGATTGACGGAGAGGGAAACGGCACAGAAATAACCGAAGGCATGCCGGATGTCCGCGATAAAGGACAAGGTGGCCTGCTGGACATTTTACCCGCTCAGGATTTTGCGGAGAGCAGGCTTGTGTACCTGAGCTTCAGTATGCCCGATGAGAAAGGGAACGGCAGCACGGCCATTGGCCGTGGGCGGCTGGCGGATGACGATTCTGCGCTGGAGGATTTCACGGTCCTCTATGCTGCAGGCCCCAAAACAGACAAACCTTATCACTTCGGTAGCCGGATGGTATGGGGGCCGGAGGACGGCCACCTTTACTTCACGATCGGTGATCGTGGTAACCGCGACGAAAATCCGCAGGATACGACCCGCGATCACGGCAAAGTCTACCGCATCGCTGCCGATGGCAGCATCCCTACTGACAACCCCTTCGTGGATGCCCCCAATGCCAAAAAGGCTATTTACTCCTTCGGCCATCGTAATCCACAGAGCCTTACGGTACACCCTGAAACGGGTGCTATCTGGGAGACTGAGCATGGCCCCCGTGGCGGAGACGAGATCAACATCATTGAACCCGGCAAGAATTATGGTTGGCCGGTAATTAGCTACGGCATCAACTACAATGGTACTCAGTTCACCCAGGAAGTTGCCAGAAAAGGGATGGAAGCCCCGCTGCACTACTGGGTGCCCAGCATAGCGCCCAGCGGCATGGCCTTCGTCACGGGTGATCGCTATCCTGGTTGGGAGGGCGACCTGATGGTCGGCAGCCTGAAGTACATGCGCCTGCAACACGTCCAGCTGAACGAGAAAAACGAGGTCATTGGTGAGCAAAAGCTCATCAACAATATGGGCCGGGTGCGCGACGTGCGCATGGGCCCGGATGGCTATCTCTACGCAAGTGTGGAAGGGGAAGGTATCGTACGGCTGGAGGTGAAGGAGTAAGGATAAAAGCGTGCCACCACTCCCCAAATGGTTCGACTTCAGTCTGTAATCCACTCCCGTTCTACATAAACCAGGCATGCTTGACACTGCTTTGGTCGGAGCTTAATTTTGAAGCCCACCAAACAACACGGCTCATGCACCTGAGATCCTCCATCCTATTATTACAGACCAGCATTCTGGCTATTCTCTTTACTTTGGCGATGGTCGCCGGCTACACTTTAAGCTTACCAAACGCATCCGGGGGCGCTGCCGCCGGTGCAGAGAAAGTTAGCGGGCAGGCCGCCACTCCCCCACCTCTTTCCGCGGGCAAGATTGTCTGGCGGAAAAATGGCTGTGCCGCCTGCCACAACAAAAACATGAAGGACAAGGCCACCGGCCCGGCCCTCGGCGGCGTTGAGGCCCGCTGGGCGGGCTACCCCCGTGAAGACCTCTACGCCTGGATCCGGAACAGCCAGCTACTGGCCAGCAGCGGCCACCCACGGGCGATGGAGGTCTCGGAGAAGTACCCCGGCGCCATGTCCAACTTCCCGGATCTGAGCGACGGAGAGATCGAAGACCTGCTCTCTTACATCAAGGAGGAATACGAAGGGCGGCCGTGAGTAGCGCAGAGAATCTGCCTGTTTGACAACACTGCTCGTTCCACAATAACGGCACCTGCGGTTCCCGCCCTCCTGACATCCCTTCCTGCAATTAAGGTTCTTTCCCGACAAAACCGCCCAACCTTCCTCTCTTGGCACGATCTTTGCGCAACCCTCCAAGCGCCAGCATTGTTATTTATCTTTAGGCCATTGTTTGTGCGCCCTTTACTCTACCCTCCGAAAAACTAAATGTGAGCCGACCCAAGATTAAAATTGAGATGGATAACCGTGGCTTTGACGACGATCAGGATCTTTTCCCCTTCATCGGTACCGAAGAAGGGGATGAGGAGATGGATGCTGCAGACCTCCCCGAACTTCTCCCCCTCCTGGCCCTGAAGAATAGTATCCTCTTCCCAACCATTGTTATCCCCATCAACATCGGTCGGGACCGCTCCATCAAGGCCATTAATCAGGCCGTTGATTCCAACAAGTGGATTGCCGTGTTCTCCCAAAAAGATCTGGAGATAGAAGAACCCTCCGGAGAAGACCTCTACGAAGTTGGTACTCTGGCCAAAATACTGAAGATGCTGCGGATGCCCGATGGTAGCCTGACGGCCGTCTTGCGCGGCCAGCAGCGCATTCTTCGGAAGCGGATCACCCGCGAAGAGCCCTATATGGAAGGGGAAGTAGAATTACTTTCCTACGTTTCACCACAGGAACCACTGACCTTCAAAGCCACGATGGACAGCGTACGGGACAACGCCCGCCGTGCCGTAGAGCTGAACCCCAACATCCCTTCGGAAGCCCAGGTGATGCTCGATAACATCGAGCGACCAAGCCACCTGCTCAACTTCATTGCCAGCAACCTCAACGGTGAAATGAGCACGAAGCAGGAGCTGCTGGAAACTACTGACCTGGGCGTTAAAGCCGGTAAAGTATTGACCGAGCTGCAGTCCGAACTCCAAATCCTGGAGCTCCGCGACCAGATCGAGAACCGCACCCGTGGCGACATCGAAGAGCAGCAGCGACAGTACTTCCTGAATCAGCAAATGAAGGCCATTCAGGAGGAATTGGGTGAAAACCCCAACAAAGAACAAATCGCCCTGCTCGAAACCCGTGCTGTAGAAAAAGACTGGCCGGAGGAGGTAGACAAAACTTTCACGCGTGAAATTGCCCGCCTGAAACGGATGAACCCACAGGTAGCGGAATACAGCGTACAGCTTTCCTACCTGGAGATGCTGCTTGACCTCCCCTGGCGAGACTATACCGAAGACAACTTCGACCTGAACGCCGTTGCCAAAAAACTGGACAACGATCACTATGGCCTGGAGAAAGTTAAAGACCGGATTCTGAGCCATCTGGCTGTTTTAAAACTCAAGGGCGACATGAAAGCGCCCATTCTCCTCTTGCTGGGCCCTCCGGGTGTCGGTAAAACGAGCCTGGGTAAAAGTGTGGCCGAGGCCCTGGGGCGCAAGTACGTACGCATGAGCCTGGGTGGCCTGCATGATGAAAGTGAGATTCGCGGTCACCGGAAAACCTACATCGGCGCCCTCCCTGGCCGGATCGTTCAGTCGCTGAAAAAAGTACAATCTGCCAACCCCGTTTTCATCCTGGATGAGATTGACAAAGTTGGCCAAAGCCACCGCGGAGACCCTTCCAGCGCATTACTGGAAGTACTGGACCCGGAGCAGAACACTACCTTCCACGATAACTACCTCGATTTGGACATCGACCTCAGCAAGGTGATGTTCATCGCTACGGCCAACGACTACGCTACCATTCAGCCGCCCCTGCGGGACCGGATGGAGATCATCAACCTCAGCGGCTACTCCGCCGAGGAAAAACTCGAGATCGCCAGGCGCCACTTATTGCCCAAGCAACGGGAGGAACATGGCCTGAAGGCGAAGCAGGTCAAAATTCCGGTCACCACCCTCAAAGCCATTATCGCTGGCTACACCCGGGAAAGCGGAGTGCGGGGCCTCAACCGCGAGATCAGCGGACTGATGCGCTACGCCGCCCGGCAAATTGCGATGGAAGGTGCTGAGCAGGTAACCATCAAAGCCGAGAATCTGGAGGAGGTCTTAGGTCCCACCAAATTTGAGCGGGAGCCTTACCGCGCGGGCAAACTGGCCGGCATTGCCGTTGGCCTGGCCTGGACGCAGGTTGGAGGAGAAATTCTTTACGTCGAAGCCAGCCTCAGCCCCGGAAAAGGTAACCTTACCCAGACCGGCAACCTCGGTCAGGTGATGAAAGAAAGTGCCATCACGGCACTGTCCTACCTAAAGGCTAACGCCAAAAAAATAGGCATTACGGCAGACGAAATTAAAGAGCAGGATCTTCACATTCACGTTCCGGAAGGAGCGACGCCGAAAGACGGACCGAGTGCGGGCATAACGATGCTCTCCGCCATGGCCTCCGTTTACACGGGCCGGCCGGTACGGCAGTACCTGGCTATGTCCGGCGAGATTACCCTGCGCGGCCGGGTTCTCCCCGTTGGCGGCATCAAAGAAAAGCTTCTGGCGGCCAAACGCGCTGGCATGAAACACATTCTTCTGAGTCAGATGAATGAGAAGAACGTTCGTGAAATTGAAGAGCGTTACCTCAAGGGAATCCAGATTCATTACGTGGAAACGATGGAAGAGGTACTTGCATTCGCGCTTACGTAAGGCAAAATAATCGTTAACGTTTTCAGTTGCTCCCAACCTCGGGCTATCTTTCGCTGTCTTTTATAAGGAAGCAATCCATTTGATATGAAGTACTTGGTCCTTTTTTGCGTTTTGTTTTTCACCGCTGCGGGCTTACGGGCTCAGCAAACCTCTTTGGTAGACCAAAACGGTGAGGCACTTGTACAATTCTCCGGCATGGTGCTGGACGGTACGAACAGCCAGTTACAGCCGGTTCCTTACGCAACCATTCTCATTACCGATGATGGCCGGGGCACCTACGCCAACCTGGAGGGCTTCTTTAGTATCGTAGCTCACCTCGGAGACAGCATTGTCTTTAGTGCGCTGGGCTATGATGATGTGACCTACGTCATTCCCGACACCCTCACGGAAGATAAGTACAGCATCGTACAACTGATGAGTCGCAACGCCATCGACCTGCCCGAGACCGTCGTTTTCCCCTGGCCAAGCCGGGATCACTTCAAGCTGGAGTTTCTGGCCATGGACGTCTCTTCTGACCTGCAGTCACGGGCGTCTGACAACCTATCCGTTGAAACGCTGGAGGCGCTGCAACAATCCGTCCCGCGTTCGGGTAGCGAGAATGCCAGTTACTACCTGCGGCAGCAGGCGCAAAAGACCTATTACATTGGTCAGCGGCCGCCGATGAACATCTTCAGCCCCGTAGCCTGGAAACAGTTCTTTGATGGCTGGAAACGAGGAGACTTCAAGAAGAAGGACGACCGGTAGAAGGTAGTGTCAGTGGTTTAGGCGATCCTTTGAGTGCCCAATCAGATGGCGCGGACGCAGGTGCAGAGGTGGTTTTACAAAAGCAAGGGAATCAGCGTTTTGCCCTTCAGCAATCGACCAACGTTTGCTGCTTCACGACCGACGACGCAACTATCCGGCATACAATCCCGTTTATTCAGCTAGTATGAGCACCGAAGGAAACAATCCCAGGCTTGATCCTGAATTCTTTATCGGCACCGCAGCGATCAGTCTTGTGGGTGCCTTTATTTTCCTGCGTGTCTCCTTCGCTTTCTGCATCGGTTTCGTATTAGCCAGCATCGTGGCCATGAGCTGGTACTTTTGGCCATTGATTAGCAAAAGATTCCCTTCTCCGGCTAAAAAGGTCAACGAGAATGATTTCGGTCAGCGGGTCAGCTTACGCCTGGAAAGCTGTCAGCAAAAAGAATTCCGCTTCCGGTCTGAGGCCGAAAGTATTCGCGAGAGCATCGCTGCTCTGCGGGACGATCTCGAGCGCAGCGAGCAAGCTGGTACTGAAGAGAAAGAACGTGCCGGGCAACTCATCAAAGAATTTGAGGCGGAGTTTAATCTCCGCCTGGCCAAGGCGGCTTTTTTTGCCGACTGCGCCACCAAGCTCCGGGAATTACTGGACCGCCACCGCCTCCACGAAAGCATCGCCGCCCGTAAACGGGAGCTTGACGAACTACGTAAAACTAACTTTGACGACGAAGCCTCTCTGGAAGAGACCCGCTACCACCTCGAACAGGATAGCATCCAGCTCGACACCATTGCGGAGTTAACGAAGGATATTTCCATTAGTTTCAAGGCCGAACAGGCTGAAGAGCTTCGCGCTAAGCTGGAAAAACTTCGTACCAGTTTGTAGGAAAACTGCCCTTTTTACGGCCTTTCCTGAAGCTCTGCTTCATAATCCGAAGATAATTTTCACTTACACCTTTGACAATATCCGCAGGCGTACTATCTTTGCGGTCGCTTAAGCGCAAAACGTTGCGTGTTTTAGTGTATGTCCGTTGATTCATTTCACGCCACATATCCTTCCCGGCCCGTTCGTCTATCGGTTAGGACGCCAGGTTTTCATCCTGGTAAGAGGGGTTCGATTCCCCTACGGGCTACAAAATTGCCTCCGGCATTTTTGATATGCGATTCTCGATTCTTGATTGGTGATATTTGATTTGGCTACCGCACGGCTCAGCTCACTTCGTTCGAACTTTCGAGCGGAGCGAGAAGTTAACAGCGGCGCAAATCATGAATCGAAAATCGCCAACCGAGAATCGAGAATAATTTTCCCGGCCCGTTCGTCTATCGGTTAGGACGCCAGGTTTTCATCCTGGTAAGAGGGGTTCGATTCCCCTACGGGCTACCAACAAAGGTCTTCTTTCTCCGGAGAGAAGGCCTTTTGTTTTTTTAGTAAACAGCGTCCGATAAGGACGACGAAAGTGAACGATTAACCATTACTTTTTGTATTATTTACACTAAGTGCTTATTTTTGGCATCCTTTAGCATGAAGGCGGTAGTGAACGGTCAAAAAAACCGGCTTGTTCAGAACTCCGATCCTCCAACTTTCACTGCACCCGCGTTTGCGCCCAAAATGCCAAGCACAGTTGCATCCTTAACTCGCATTAAGACAAAATTCCCCCCAAGAAATGGCAAGAATTGCAATCAATGGCTTCGGCCGCATCGGACGAATTACCCTTCGTAACCTGCTTGAGAAAGGCCTCGACGTAGTAGCTGTTAATGATTTGACGGACAACGCGACCCTCGCTCACCTATTTAGGTACGACAGCGTACAGGGTAATTACGCCGGAGAGGTAAGTGCTGATGATGACTACATCTACATTGATGGAAAGAAGATCGACGCGCTGAGCCAGCCTGACCCCAGTAAGCTGCCATGGGCAGACCTTAAGGTCGACGTAGTACTGGAATGTACTGGTCGTTTCCGTGATGAGGACAAAGCCCGCCTGCACATTGCTGCTGGCTGTAAGAAGGTTCTCATTTCTGCTCCGGCAGGTAAGGGAGACGTTGCTACTGTGGTACTCGGCGTAAACGAAGAAGTACTGAACGCCAGTACTGACGTATACTCCAACGCCAGCTGTACCACCAACTGTCTGGCTCCGCTGGTAAAAGTTCTTGACGACGCCTTTGGTGTTGAGCAGGGCCTGATTACCACCGTGCACGCCTACACTGCTGACCAGAACATT
Organism: Neolewinella agarilytica; assembly: GCF_900110645.1. Taxonomy (GTDB): domain Bacteria; phylum Bacteroidota; class Bacteroidia; order Chitinophagales; family Saprospiraceae; genus Neolewinella; species Neolewinella agarilytica. The sequence goes on along the minus strand of NZ_FOFB01000023.1, from coordinate 42,736 downwards.
CAGGACGGCCCACATAAGGACCTGCGCCGCGCCCGCGCTGCAGCCATCAACATCATCCCTACCAGCACCGGTGCGGCAAAGGCCGTTGGTCTCGTACTCCCGCACCTCAATGGTAAGCTCGATGGTGGAGCCATGCGTGTTCCCGTACCTACCGGCTCCCTCACTGACCTTTGTGTTACCCTGAAGAAGGAAGCAAGCCTGGAAGAAATCAACGCTGCTTACAAAGCCGCCGCTGAAGGTCCGATGAAAGGTATCCTTGCCTACGTAACGGATCCCTACGTAAGCTCTGACATCGTTGGCAGCAAGTACTCCAGCCTTTACGACGAAGGACAGACCAAGGTGATTGGTAAGCTCGTCAAAGTAGTTAGCTGGTACGACAACGAAGCTGGTTACTCTGCCCGCCTTGCTGACCTGTGTGAGCGCATTGCTGCGATGTAATAAAGGTTTAAAGCTGAGAAAGGGAGTAAGGGAGAAACGTTTCTCCTTTGCTCCCTTACTCTTTTATTCTCCCTTATCCTTTCCTTCCCTTATCCCCTTTACTTATGTCTCTCAAAGACCTCGACTTATCCGGTAAGAAAGTTCTCGTTCGCGTAGATTTCAACGTGCCGCTGGACGGCGATAAAAAAATTACGGACGACACCCGTATTGTAAAGGCAGTACCTACCATCCAATACCTGCTGGAGCAGGGAGCTGCCGTCATCCTGATGTCTCACCTGGGACGTCCGCAGAAGAAAAAGAATGAGGACGGGACGATTAATAAAGAGGCCTTCAGCCTCGCCCCCGTGGTGCAAACGCTGGAGGACCACGTCGGCTGCCAGGTTAATTTCGTAGCGGACACCATTGGAGAAGAAGCCAAAGCAGCCGTTGCGGCCCTGGAGTCCGGGCAGATTTTACTGCTCGAGAACACCCGCTTCTATGCCGGGGAAGAGAAGGGCGACGAAGACCTGGCTAAGGCGATGGCCGCACTGGCCGATGTATACGTCAACGATGCTTTCGGTGCTGCTCACCGGGAACATGCCTCGACGGCTACCGTAGCCCGTTTTTTTGACGCTGAGGCCAAGTCATTCGGTTTCCTGATCGAATCAGAGCTGGCGGGCGCAGAAAAGCTGCTGAACAGCCCTGAGCACCCCGTTACGGCCATCGTTGGTGGCGCGAAGGTGAGTGATAAGATCTTACTGCTGGAGAAACTGCTGGACTTTGCTGACAATATCATCATTGGCGGAGCCATGGCCTATACCTTTAGCCTGGCCCAGGGTGGTAAGGTTGGTAAATCGCTGGTAGAACGGGACAAGACAGACAAAGCCCTTGAACTACTTGAAAAAGCGAAAGCCAACAACACGAATATTTACCTCCCCGTAGACACCAAAGTCGGGAAGGACTTCGCTAATGAAACACCCAGTGACGTTGTTGCTGCCGGTGAAATAGGAGACGAATGGGAAGGCTTAGACATTGGCCCGCAGTCCATTCTTAACTTTAGCGAGGTGATAGCCGACAGCAAATCAATCCTCTGGAACGGCCCGATGGGCGTTTTTGAGATGAGCAACTTTGCCATTGGCACCAACGCCATTGCGAACGCCGTAGCCAAAGCTACCCAGGAAAATAACGCCTACAGCCTGATTGGTGGAGGTGACTCCGTATCGGCCATTAACCAGGCTGGCCTTGCCAGTAAAGTTAGCTTCGTTTCTACCGGAGGTGGCGCGATGCTCGAACTTCTTGAAGGTAAAGTTCTTCCTGGGATAAAAGCCATCCAGGGATAGGCAGCCTTCCAAACAGGAAAGCACACCATGATAGCAGCACGCAGAGCCTTCGGGCTTTGGGTGCTGCTTTCGTTTAAGGCCCACGCATCTGCTAAAGTTGGTTGGTCAGTAAAGGCGACAGGCGAAGACCTGAGGTCATTCCACACAGGGATAACAGAGGGGAACAAGCCATTTATCCGCCGACCCGCCGAAAGCAACCAGTTGAGTATTCGGACGTCACAAATACAACAACGGTTGTTTTCCGCGCAGAAGTGGGTAAGATAGCCTCCATCCCGGAGTGCGAAAGAAAATACTTTTGCCGTGAGCCTCAATACAGCCTTTGCCATCCTTTTTATGTATCAAGACGTTTACTCAACATGGAGCTTGAAATGACCCTGGGCCAGCCTACCGGCCTGGCAGACATACCCATTAACTTCCCCGGAAAGGAAGTTAGCGGTTCGGACTCGGGGGATGACCCCTTCAAGATTCCTTATGACAATGTGCTATCCCTGGAGCTTATCTTTCAACGGATCGAAAAAGCCACGGACTCTCCGGATTTTGGTATCCGGTATATTGCCAGGGAGATCATGCGCAGAGTTGAGCAAACGCCGGAACTACGGGCGCCAATAAAAGCTCTCTCTACCTTAGAGAAACATAAGGAGACAATGGAGCTCATCATGCTCTTTCTCGTTCCACCTACTGATCGGGAGACGAAGCTGATCCGTTTTAGTAAGCCTTTTGAGTTTAACCCTATCTACGTCAGTCCGGCTATGGCCGAACTGATGAACATGAAAGACGCCTGCTTCTCTTTCAGCAATAAAATGGAGGAGGTGATGTCCCGCCAGGTTGTAATGGTTGGCTGTCAGATTTTGCGGCAGATTTATGGTGTGGAGGTTGACGTTAAGCCTTCTGCCATGCTAACTGTTCCTGATTTGAAAACGGGCTTACGCCGTTTTTACAAGCCAACGATGGACGAAAGGTTCATTCAGGTAATCACAAAAGGGGAGGTTCCTAAATTGGGTAAGAAACAAATTCAACGCCTGCTCCATAACATTTCCGATACGGCGCTTTGGCTTGAGCTCCTGCCCCCCGAAAAATTTGCTTTTCACGGCCTTCACATATCTGACCTTACGGAAGTAACGGAAGAGCAGGCGCTAAGCCAGCTTAAGCACCGGCTCATCAGCAGGAATGCGATTCTAGACGTAGAAAAAGTCATTGAGTTAGCGGATCTCATCCGGGTACACTTTCAGAATAAAGACTTACAGTTAGGCCTGGCGGCCGTTGATTACCCGAACAGCCGCGCGGTAGATCATGAGTACCGTATTCGATTCAACTTCCTGTCCGACAGTGTTGATCGTCTTACCCAGGAAATTTATCGCGGCAGTATTTATGATCAGGCCTTCCAATCCGGAGAGGTTTTGATTGTTGAAGACCTTACCGCCATTCAGCGCCCCACCAAGTTGGAGAAGCTGCTAGTGAAACGAGGCATTCGTAGTATTCTCATTGCTCCTCTGCTGGATCAAAATAAGAACGTGATTGGCTTAGCAGAACTGGGATCTCCCATTCCCTACGGCATTAATGCCTTCATGGAGATCAAATTCCGGGAAATAAGAGGTTTGTTTCGCACTGCCGTAGAGCGCAGCCGGGAATACATTGACAACCGTATTGAGGCCATTATGCGGGAACAGTACACCAGTCTGCACCCAAGCATTGAGTGGAAATTTACGGAAGCGGCCTTCGACATTCTGCAGCGACAGGAAGAAGGCATACAGGATCAGCCCGAGGTAATCGCCTTCAAAGAGGTCTACCCACTTTACGGACAGGCGGATATCGTTGGCAGTAGTAAACTACGGAATGCGGCGATCTATCAGGACTTGTTTGACAACATGCGAGCGGGGCGTTTTTTCCTCGTGAGAGCGCTGGACCTGGTAGACTTTCCACTTATCCAGCAAGTGATCATGCGCATTGACAACTATCTGGCGACGGAGGTAGACACCTTCGACAACAGCCATGAGATAAGTTTCGGAGAGCTGGTACATAAGCACATCACCCCGCTGGTGAGTCAATTAGGTAATCAGAATGCTGAGCTAAAGGAGCTGGCCGACAATTACTTTATGCGCCTGGACCCCGACCTCGGTCTTTTCTACCGGGTCCGGCGAGACTATGAGCAGAGCGTACAAAAACTCAACCGGGTACTGAGCAAATTTTTCTCTGAGCGCGACCAGGCCTCCCAGGCCACTATGCCACACTACTACGAAAAATACAAGACGGACGGGGTGGAATATGAGATCTACGCTGGCCAGAGCCTCGTCAAAGACAGAGAGTTTAGCGACGTCCATTTAAAGAACCTCCGCCTCTCTCAGCTCATTGACATGTGCAAAGCTACCAGGCTGGTCAATCAGACCAGTAAAGAGCTACCCATGCCGCTGCGTACTGCTCAGCTGATTTTTGCCTATACTTCTCCGCTGGACATCAAGTTCCGGATGGACGAAAAGCGCTTTGATGTAGATGGCGACTATAACGTCCGTTACGAGATTCTCAAAAAGCGCATTGACAAAGCCACCATCCGGCAGGGAGCCGAACGGTTGACGCTGGCTAATCAGATCAGCATTGTTTACCTTAATGACCGGGACCGGGACGAGTACATGGACTACCTTGACTATCTCCAGCAGGCAGGTTACGTTGATGGAGAAATCGAAGAATGGGTGCTCGATCCATTACAATCCGTTAATGGGTTAAGGGCGCTACGCTTTAAGGTTAACATTGAGGAAGACAGTGTAGAGGTAGAAGACTAAGCAGCATCCTGATCGAATAGCACGCAGTGATAGATTCCATTGCTATCTAAGAGCGATCACTGCACCCGCGTCAGCGCCCCAAAATTTTGGGTTTCCGGACATTAAAAAAGCCTCCACCATCCGGAAAAGGACAGTGGAGGCTTTTTATCGAAAGCGGTCAACCGCTACATTCCTTATTCAAGAATTAGCTTACGGGCCGTCGTTCCTTCGTCCAGTTGGATCTGGAGGAGATAGGCTCCGCGCGGAAGGTTATTCCGGTTTACGAAACGTGAGGTAGCATTGATGCCCGTCAGGGAAGTAACGATGCGACCGTTCATGTCCATTACCCGCAGGGAACGGATGGGGTGTCCCTGCTCCGTACGAACGGTGAAACCTTCGCTGGCGGGGTTAGGGAATACCTCCAGGCCGATAGACTGGTTGCTGATCAGGTCGTTGGTGGAAACAAGCGCGTCAATATCCAGAGCGTAGTAAGCACGTGGAATGAAGTGAGCCATGATCGTGTCAACGAATGCCTTGGCAGCAGTGGGGTTTGCCCGGTTTGGGTTCGTCTGGTCTTCGCCGTTGATGATATCATCCGCACTCAGGTTAGCATCTGGAATAGCAGCATTGATTGCCGCGATAGTACCACGTAGCGTCGCCTCGTCAAACCAGTTCTGAAGGCCACTCGTAGCGCCGGATGCACCGGTTTCGCCACCAGCGGTACGGAGAACCGTCCACAGGTTATCTTGTCCCAGCTGGAAAACATCAGCCGTAGCGGTCTGGATGGGAGACATCGTTTGTACGGTTTTATAGCCAGCAGTGATTTGGTTAAGAACACTGGACAGTGGATCAAAAATGGGATCGAGTGACAATGCATTCGCCGGAGCAAGAACATCATTATTTCCTCTTGCATTCGCACGTAGCATCACCAGGTTAGAACCTTGTACGTCTACTACCGGCATGGGAGGGTTAGTAGGTACAATTACGGTACCTGCGTAAAAGGGGGCAAATGGATCAGATAAAGAGTGCAGTGATGCAGCGGGAGCTTCATTGCTCGTTCCATCCATCCAGAGCGTATCGCCAAGGGCGCCACCAACATTGTAGGTAAAGGCAACCTCAGAGCTGTACCCTACGTGGTTAGGTACGTTCTGCATCGTCAGGATGGTACCCTGTGGGTTAGAATTGACGCTCTCGTTTACCAGTGGAATGCCGGAGGGGGTGTAAAAATTCAGGTTCTGGAGGATTTCGTCGGTCCGGTCCAGGTAATTGTGCGTCTGCACAACGTAACCACCGGAGCCGATGCCAAAGAAGACGATCCGGCTGGTATCAATGCCGTAAGGATTGCCCTCTTCCGCTACGCTTTTCCGTAGGAAACGGGCCATAGCGTGAGCATCCTGAGAGGCACGGTATACTGCCTGGAGCAAGCTACCGGTACGGATAGAATCCGCAGCAGCCGTTGGCTGCCATCCTTTACGGTAAGTGGCTGCAATACCAACGTACCCGCGTTCTACCAGGCGAGTCGTGATTTCTACGACAGCGGAGTCATTACGAGCACCGTAGGGGCCTCCGTTGAAGTACTGAGGAAGAAAGTTTCCGGTATGGAAAACCACTACCACCGGGCGGGTATCCACCGTATCTCCCACTGGCTGATAGACATTCATTAGCTGTGGAGTCGGCCCCGTAGCTCCCTGAGAAATGGCCAGCGGATCGATGTTGGTGGAGTAAGTCAGATCCATCTCAACGGATACATCGGAAAACACCTTATCAACGTAACGGGTCTGCGCCATCAGCCCTCCCACCAGGAGAAGCGACAGCACTAGAAGTGAAGTAAGCTTTTTAATCATAATACGTAGTCATTTTTAGAGCGATAAAACTGATCGATTTTATTTCCGCTTCCAGTTATAGGTAGCGGATAAGTAAGCAAGGCGGCCAATCTGTGGCCCGCCGTATACTTGGAATACCTGGTTATCAAGAATGTTCGAAGCGCCAATCTTAATAACCGTGTTAATCTTAGGAATTTCGAAGTTCACCTGTGCATCCAGCAGGCCATAGCTTTCAATAAAGCCCGTGAACTGCGGGGAGCCCTCAAAGATGAAGCCGTCGACCCATTTGTAGGCGATGCTGAAACCGAACTCGCTAACGGCATCTCCGAGTAAGCTGAAGGGTACATCCCGGCCACTCAGGCCAACGTTGTACTTGTGCTCAGGGGTGTTGAAGGCAGGGATAATGGGGTCATCCGTAGCCGTATTCAGCGTGTTCCAGCTGTAGTTTCCGTTTAAGGAGAAGTAGCGCGCGAAATAGTAGTTTGCACCAAGGCTGAAGCCCTGGGTAGTTACCCGATCCGTAGCGTTAGCCGCAACCCGGTAAGCCTGAGCGCTCGTAATCTGCGAATTAACGAAGCCAAGATCTACCCCAAGGTTGAAGCCAATAAAGTCCTGGTAGAAGCTGTAGTAGTAAGTAGCATCAAGATAAAGCTTCTCAAAAACCGTAGAGCGGTAACCGACTTCCAGTGTCCGGACCTGTTCTGGCTGAATGGGGTCAACATCGAAGAAAACCAGGTCATCTGAGTTTCCGGAATTAGAGAAATCTCTTACACTTTCAACGGTCGTCAGCCCACTAACACCATCAATATTACCCAACAGGATCGCCCGGCCTACATTGTAGAACAGGTATTGATCATTCAGGGTAGGGTTACGGATGGCAGAACTGAAAGACACCCGCGCAGTTGTGCTGGGGTTAGGGGTAAACACGAAACTTGCTGCCGGGCTAAAGAGCAGGTTAAAGTTTTGGTTCTTATCGGCCCGCAAGCTGGCACTGACTTTATATCTGTTATTGAGGTGAAGCGTACCTCCACCGTAAGCACCTACTTCCCAGGTGTCGATATTGCGTCCCATGGTATCCAGCAGGAGGGTGCCGCGGGAATCGGGCGTAAACAAGCGCCCGTTAGCACCGACGGTTACTTCCAGACGGCTGTCTTCATTGGGGGTCCAAACGTTGTCGAACTTCTTCTCACCATGCAGGTGGTACAAGGCAGAGCGGTCAAAAAAGCGGGTACCGCCTTCATTAGCCAGCGTTGAGGTGATACTATCGAAGGCCCGGTTGAAACGGTCCGTTCCTACAACGAACTCGTCCTGACTATTAATGCCCCGCTCCAGGCTTGCAGCCTGGCGGGCATCGTTGTGGAACTCCTGTAATAAAACGGCGTTTTGGGGCATGGCCAGGAAGTCCCGTTGCAGGGCGTCCTGTTCGGCGAGGGTACAGTCTCCGGGGAAACAGCTGGGCCATCCTTCTAGGTTACGAATCTGGGGAGTAACCACCGATTGCCAGTAAGCAGAGTAGTCACCAGCCCAGGCACCATCACTTTTAGCGGCTTCCTGCAGCTTGATGGCCGTGAAGTAAGGGTCATAGCTGTTACCCGCGTCTTCGTGGGTGACGTAAGCGCGGAGGAAAAAGTTGTCCCGCTTGCGAAGCTCTACCCGATGCTGGAAGAACTGAATGTCCCGCAGGCTGAAGCGGTTGTCTCCCTGATATACCGTAGTTCCCGTACTGTAATTAGAGGTGAGCAGAAGCTCCGTGCTTTCCAGTGTTTTCTCTGGTTGCAAGCGGAAGTGGAAAGCGGCCCCAAACTTCAGGTTTTGAGAGTCATAATCCACCAGGTCGATTTCATTAAAGCCGCCACGGAAGATATGCCCCAGGCCCGGCCGCGTGCGGAGGAAGCCAAAATCAGTAGAGCTGCTGGCTTCATCACCATAGCGGTTAACGGCATCGAACCCACCGGGGTTAGTAGCCGGCACTTCGGTATCGAAGACCTGGTCATAGTTGTCAGCTACCCAGTCATCAGCCCGGAAGCCGAAGGCGTTGAGCTTATAGGCGAACCACTCGTTACCGTCCTTATTTTTCAGGGCATCGGCCCAGCGGAAACCGCCTTCAATCAGGTTACGCTCGGCAACTTTAATTTGTGCGGACAGACCTTTCTGCAGGAAAGGGTCCTTGGTTTCAATGGCAATAACACCGTTGAAGGCGTTCGGGCCGTAAAAAGCAGAGGAAGCTCCCACTACCAGGTTTACGCGGTTTACGTCCAGTTCGGAGGCTCCGAGGAAGTTTCCGAGGGAGAAGTTGAGGCCGGGACTCTGGTTGTCTACCCCATCAATGATCTGGAGGGAGCGCACAGGGTTAGTAGAGTTAAAGCCGCGGGTATTGACAATCTTGAACCCAAGGCTGGCGGCCGTGAGGTCAACGTCCTTCAGGCTACCCAGACCATCGTAAAAGTTAGCGGCTGGCGTTTCTTTAATGGCAATAGCGTCCAGTGTTTCCACCGTAAGTGCTGCTTGCCGCTGTTTATCGCTTATGCGTTGCCCCTTAACCTCAATAACATCCGTGGTGATGGCATTGTCTCCGAGGCGAATGTTCAGGTCCTGATCCAAAGAAGTAACCTCTACTTCCATAGGGGAATAGCCAATGTAAGAGAACTGCAGAATCGTTGGCAAGCCAGTAACCGTTAGTTCCCAGCTACCGTCAATATCGGTAACGGTACCCGTTGTTGTTCCTTTGGCTAAAACGCTTGCGCCGATTAGTTCATCGCCGTTTGTACCGTCCAGAATTTTACCCTTCAGGGTTACCTGGGCACATAGCGTTCCACAAAACAAGACACACACGAGGGTGGCAAAACAGAGAGATAGTTTCATATACTGGATAAGCAACATGATCGAAAAAGGAAAATAAAAAATTTTCCGGGCTGCAATTTAGTGAAAATTCGCTGGGGACTTTTCCTAAAAGAATATTTAACGCTTTAATGTCAGGTAAAATACTTGTAAATCAGCCAGTTACAATACAACACTATGGCGCGGACGCAGGTGCAAAAAATGGCTTTCAGGGGGCAATGCGGGTTGCGAACACTGCTGAGCAAGGTTACTCTGCACCTGCGTCAGCGCCCCCAAAGCACGGTAAGCAAAGGTAAGCCGCAAGTATAAAGGCTGCTCCCTTAGCGCATCCTCCTTAAAAACCTGCGATTTCCGCCTTTCCCGGTCTTACCTTTGTCAGGCATGTTACCGATCCCCTACATACGCCAGCTGCTGGGCAGTATTCTTTCCCGAAACAGCCATTTGATCAAACGGTCTTACCTGATGCCTGCAGAGGCACTGGACCGGGACGTGATGATCGACGTATACCGCCCTGCAGTCCCTCCCTGGCGGCTGCTCAACCTCGTTGTTTTCAACGACGGACAGGATCTGCCCCGCATGGATTTTGAGCATCAACTACGCGAAGCCTTCAGTGACGGCAGCCTCGCCCCGGTTATTGTAGTGGGCGTGCACGCTGGTGACCGGATGCGGGAATACGGAACTTCCGGCCGGCTCGATTATGAAGGCAGAGGTGACCAGGCAGCACAGTACGAACGGTTTCTGGTGCAAGAGCTGATACCCTGGATGGAAAGCCGGTTCAATATTCGCCAGCTTCCCGGCCGGAGAGCCATTGCGGGGTTCAGTCTCGGTGGCCTCAATGCCTTTGACGTTGCCTGGCGTAACCCCGGTGAATTCGGCGCTGCCGGTGTCTTCAGTGGTGCCCTCTGGTGGCGACACAAGGCCTTTCGCCAAAGCAAACCCGATGCGGATCGCATCGTGCATGACTACGTCCGCCGCAGTAAAAAAGTCCCCCCCGTCCGCTTCTGGTTCATGGCCGGAACCGAAGACGAAACCGATGACCGGAACCAAAACGGCATCATTGACGCCATTGACGATACGCTGCAGTTGATGGCCCTGCTGGCCGACAAGGGAAAAAAAGAAGAAGAGGACTTCACCTACGTTGAGGTCGAGGGCGGTAAACATGAACCCGAAACCTGGGGTACCGTCGTGATGGATTTCTTACAGTGGATTCAGGAGCGCTGATACCCGCGGACGGCTGTTCGCTGCGCGGCTGAATATTCACGCGGGGCCCGCAGCGGGAAGGAGAAAGGCGGAGAGGGAGTTCATCTAAAGAATCTTTTTCTAGTCCTGCCAATCCAACTCCCCCGGCCTGCACCTTCATTCTAATCCGGGCACTCAACCCATCCCGCTTCCCGATTGTCCTTGTCTTGTAGAACTATCCTTTTCACTAAAAACATTTCCCCATGCTCCGCATGACACTCTTACTATTGGCTACGGTTGTTGGCCTTGGTCTTAACGCTCAGGATTTTGGCGATCTGGACAAAAGCCCGCTGGATGCCGTTTACTTTCCCGCCCGTGCCGCATTTCGCGCATTCGCCAAAACGGACAGTGCAGCCCTGGCCATGGAGCCTAAAATCCGGGTGCTCTACAGCCGCCCTTACAAGAAAGGACGCGACGTTTGGGGAGGAGACCTGGCCCCCTATGGAGAGCCCTACCGACTGGGCGCTAACGAAACGACCGAAATTCAGTTTTATGCACCGGTCAAAATTGGTGATGCCATCGTTCCCGCTGGCCGTTACACCATTGGCGCCATTCCCAATGCCGACAACTGGGAAGTGTTCTTCTCTCTCGACGTTGACGGCTGGGGTGTATACGCCTACAAGCCTGAGCATAACATAGCGACCATCACAGTACCTACCGGCAAGTCTGATGAAGTCATCGAAAATTTCTCCATCACGCTTTACGAGGCAAGCGCTGGTGTTGTCCACCTGAAAATGGGCTGGGATAAGACCTTCGCAGAAGTACCGATAATGCTGATGGACTGATCTGGTCAACAGACCTGGTGCAAAAGCCCTTTCCGATGCTTTCGGGAAGGGCTTTTATGTTTAAGTTCATTTGAACATTAAGGATTATCTTCCCCATATGACCTCAGCACAAAGCCCCATTTTTATTGCTGCCCCCGCCCGCAGATCAGGCACTACCCTGATGCAAAGACTTTGTATTGCTTCCGGAGAGGCGATGATTTTTGGGGAATCAGCCGCGAACGACCTGCTGCAGGCAGGGATGATGCTTCAGATAAAGCAACAAAACTACTCCTACAATAGCGAGTGGCGGGACGGGATAATGGCTGAGGTACGGGAAGGAAAGGTCAATCAGTGGATCCCTGACCTTCTGCCCAACATAACGGACTACCTCTCCCTCCATGCTGAGTTGCTTGATCAACTCTGTTTGGGTTTTGCGACGGCCGCCAGGTGCAGCCGTTGGGGAGTTAAGTTACCGGAGTGGCCCGTCCAGAGCCTGGTATTCTGGCAAAACCGTCTTCCGGAATCCCGGACAATTTACATCCTTCGGGACGTAGAGGAGTGTGTTCAATCGGCCTTCACGATGGGAATGCTGACCGAAGAGAGTCATAAAGACGAATTCCGGCAGATCCATCAGCAACACCTGGCGATGGCTAAGCGGGACCTGTCTGCAGAACAAACTTACTTTCTGGATTACGGGCTACTCACTGCTCCATCAGCGGAGGAAGAGTTAGCTCGTGTGGCAGCATTTTTAAACCTGAAGTCTTTGCCTGCTTCGGTACTCGAAGTACGGGTAGGGAATTACTAAGGGCTCCACGGCGTAATGCCGGGAGCCCTGCAATACCTACAAATCAGCTCAGGTATTATCGTATTCGGCCAGCGGCCGAAGCAGAACGGGGTTAGCCCCCGCCTAAATTACATATTTGCAATGATCTCATCGCCAAATTCAGAACACTTCAGGAGGGTGGCTCCGTCCATGAGGCGTTCGAAATCGTAAGTAACGCGCTTTTTGGCGATAGCACCGTTAAGGCCTTTGATGATGAGGTCAGCAGCTTCCGTCCATCCCATGTAGCGGAACATCATCTCTCCGGAGAGGATGACCGAGCTGGGGTTTACTTTATCCTGTCCCGCATACTTTGGTGCAGTACCGTGAGTAGCTTCGAAGATGGAAACACCAGTGTTGTAGTTGATGTTAGCACCGGGTGCGATACCAATACCTCCCACCTGTGCTGCAAGGGCATCGGAGATGTAGTCACCGTTCAGGTTAAGGGTGGCAATTACACCGTACTCTTTGGGACGAAGAATGATTTGCTGCAGCATGGCGTCAGCGATCACATCTTTTACGATGATCTCCCGGCCTTCGTGCTTAATGACGTGCCATGGGCCGCCGTCGAGCTCTTCGCCACCGAAGTCTTGTGCGGCACATTCGTAGCCCCAGTCGCGGAAGGCACCTTCCGTAAACTTCATGATGTTGCCCTTATGGACGAGGGTGACGCTGTCTTTGTTGTTGTCGATAGCGTACTGGATGGCCGCCTTGACAAGACGGTTAGTTCCCTCCTGACTGACGGGCTTAATGCCAATGCCGGTTGTTTCCGGGAAGCGCACCTTCGCGTAGCGCTCGGGGTAGTTGCTCTTGAGCCACTGCAGGAAGGCAGCGTTCTCGTCCGTGCCTTCGGCAAATTCGATACCGGCGTAGATGTCTTCCGTATTTTCCCGGAAGATGATCATGTCTACGTGTTCGGGGTTCTTCACCGGGCTGGGCACTCCGTCGAAGTACTGTACCGGACGAACACAAGCGTAGAGATCCAGCTTCTGGCGAAGTGCTACGTTGAGGGAACGAATACCGCCACCAACGGGCGTGGTTAAGGGGCCTTTGATGGAAACCAGGTACTCTTCGATATTATCGAGCGTTGCTTGTGGCAACCATTCACCAGTGTTGTCCATGGCTTTTTGCCCCGCCAATACTTCTTTCCAGACGATCTGCTTCTTGCCGTCGTATGCTTTCTCCACCGCAGCTTCCAGAACACGACTGGCCGCAGCCCAGATGTCAGGACCGATACCATCTCCTTCGATGAAAGGGATAATGGGGTCGCTGGGTACGTTCAGCTTGCCGTTGGCGAGGGTAATTTTAGTTCCGCTCATGGATTATTTTGTATTTACTTAGTAGTTAGTAGCGCAAACATGCGCGATAGGCGGGCAAAAATAACAAAATTTGCGCGGCTATTAGACTTAACTATGTAAGTGGAATAGTAGTTTACCGTCCAAATATTTTAGAATTGAACAAGCTCCTCTATTTTTTTCTCCTTTTGGCCCTCCTGATTGGCTGTGGCTCCCCCAAAGTTGTGACAACGAAGGAAGCGCCCGCGATCATTACGGAACCTTCTCTGAGCACAGCGCCTGACAGCATACCACCAGGCCAGCAGGAAGTAACCCTGCAGGGCGATGAAGGTGAAATCCTCGGCCCCTTTCTTCCTCCGGCTATTCCAGAAACTATTTATGAGCCCTATCTCCGCCGGGCGGAGACTAATGCCCCTTCCCTCCCCTTCCCTGACAATAGCTGCCACATAGCCGTAGAGGTACGAAACTACGATGGTGTTGATGGTTGCGGCATTTTGCTGGAGTCAGATGAAGGAAACCTTTTTCTGGTGGGCGCCACACCACGCGGAGACCCACTCGAAGCCGGCACCCGGATCAGTATCGGTTATGAATTCATGAAAAACTACGAAGGTTCTACCTGCGGCAATGCAGACGCCGTCATCCGAATAACCTGTATGCGGCTACTACGGGTAAGCTCCGGTGTAGCCCGCCCGGTTGTTTGCGAGTCTTACGACAGGCCTAGTCGTTGGTTACTAGATCTTGCCGTTGGTGTAGGCGCTACCTACATTACCCGCTACCCCTGGGATGATGGGCGCTTCGTCTACCTCATCGAGTCTCCTTCGGGGCAGTACCTCTATGATTGCCGGGGCTACCTCATCTGTAAACCCCGGAAGAACTGCCTCGGGTTCATCAAAGACTTCAGCTCTGGTGTTTTAATCTATGAAGGATAATTGCCATGAAGAGGATACAAATGCGGACAACTATCCGTTAGTGTCTATATTGAATGCCATGCTTGAGGCGTTCTTATTTTCTACCTGCTAAATTGCAAGGGTGTTCCGCTAATGATTCCGCAGGAGTCACTTTCCGGCACTCTTTAAGCCCTGAGTCCTATGAAAATCACCCAAGTAGCAGCCTGGCTTTTAACGATCGGTCTCTTGCTGACCCTGATTGTTGTGGGCAAGGCCTATTTGGTCCCCATTTTCATGGCCCTGGTGATCTGGTACCTGGTGAACGCGCTGAACAATCTGTTCCGCCATATTCCCCTCGTTGGCGCCAGGCTTCCGAATGCGCTGACGTTAGGGATGTCTCTGGTATTTATCGGTCTGTCTCTCTACCTCGTAGGTGACACCGTTGTTGCCACCATTCAGAGTTTTGTGGTGGACAGCCAGAAATACGCTCCAAGAATCGATGCACAAATTGCCCGGGCGTACGAAATTTTCCGGCCGGACGCAGAAGCTCCTACTTTGGACAGTTTTGCTCTTGGCGACCAACTCTGGACCTATTCCGCTGACCTGCTCAACACCATTACCAACTTTGCCAAGGGGTTGTTTCTCGTATTACTCTACGTTCTTTTCTTCCTGATCGAGCAAACCGCTTTCGGTAAAAAGATGACCGCACTGGGCCTGGGCCTTGACGAATCCAACCAACTCTCTGTTGTCTTACAAGAGATCAATACGGCCATGCGGACGTACCTCGGGGTAAAAACATTCACCAGCCTGATTACTGCTCTGCTAAGCTGGATTGTCCTGGTAGCCATCAATCTCGACTTTGCCCTGTTCTGGGCTTTCCTGATCTTTTTGTTCAACTACATCCCAACCATTGGCTCCACTACGGCTACAGCGCTCCCTGCTTTTCTGGCTCTGGTGCAGTTTGACAGCCTGACGCCGTTTCTTATCGTCGCCATCGGCGTTACTTTCATTCAAATCCTGATTGGTAACATTGTGGAACCCCGCCTGATGGGAGACACCTTGAACATCAGCCCCCTCGTGGTGGTACTGTCCCTCATCCTTTGGTCCATGCTCTGGGGCATTGTTGGCATGTTGCTCAGCGTCCCGATTACCGTGGCGATCATCATCATTTGTGCTCAGTTCCCCACTACTCGTTACGTTGCCATTCTGTTAAGTAAAGACGGAAAGATATCAGCAATTGACACCTTAGAAGAGGAGCGGTAGACGCTGCACTAGCAGACGGCTACACCTTGTGGGCGAGAATATTGATTTTGAGGCGCTAAAAGACCAAGCGGCTTTTTCCTCCACCATCAAAGCCTCTACTCCGGCATTGGCCAGCCGTAGCTCTGCCAGTCTTCCAGGTAGTCTACGTCCGAAAGCGGAGCGAGTTGATGGACGCTCAGACCTGCTGCTTCCGCACGGTCGAGCGTATCGGGCAAAACCCGTTCGGTGCTCCATTCCATGTTCCGAAAAAGAGAGGTCTCCAGGGTTCTCATGCCCAGCAGGGTGTATCCTCCGTCCAGGGCGGGGCCGATGACGAGGTCATGGTCGTCCAGCGCCGCAAAGGCCTCTTGCAGGTAATCTGTCGTGATCCCCGGGCAATCGCTGCCGATAATGATGGCTCGATCCTGCCCTTCAGCGAATACTTCCCGAAAGCCCTGTTCCATTCTTTCTCCAAGCCCGCCGCCATGCTGTAAGCGCTTGGCAAAGCGGTCGTTGGGCCATTCGTCCGTAGTATCAACCTCATTAGAATAGTACACGAAACGATCAACACCTTCCAGGCCCAGGGCCTGCTCTCGCGTCCAGTCCGTAAGCTGGTGGTACATCTTCAACGCCATTTCATTGCCGACGGAGGCAGCAAGACGGGTTTTCGTCTTACCGGG
This sequence comes from Neolewinella agarilytica, assembly GCF_900110645.1. Classification (GTDB taxonomy): domain Bacteria; phylum Bacteroidota; class Bacteroidia; order Chitinophagales; family Saprospiraceae; genus Neolewinella; species Neolewinella agarilytica. The sequence continues at coordinate 26,638 of NZ_FOFB01000023.1, read as the reverse complement.
AATGGGGTTCTTAACAAAGAGGAGGAGAGCGGGCATTGTTAGTATGGTAGTTGGTAGTAGTGGTAGTATGATAGTAGTGGCAGGGCGGTACTACAATCTTTGCTGGGAACAGCGTTTTGAATCGGTAGTTGTACTGCCGATGGAACTCGGCAGTACAAAGCTAAAACAACATCAAATAGCTAAAAACGGTTACGCCGATCAAAATCGCCAGAAAGTTGATCAGATCGTTCGTCACCCAACTATAGCCACGCACGAGTTCTCCGTTTCCGGAGGGTGTATCGCTGAGGCGATTGGTGGCTGAGTCAAGATATTTTGCCTGTAACAACGAACCCAGGAGACTATCAAGCAGCATCCCCAGGAAGCCAAACAGGATAATCTTCAAGCTGAACTCAAACCGGTAGTGAGGGAGAAGCCAAAAGCAACACCCCACGAGGAAAGCCGCCCCGGCTAATCCGGCAAGCGTTCCGGCTATTGACACCCCTCCACTCAAACCCGGTGGTACCTTCTGCCAGCGGAGCAGATCATAGGTAGGCTGTTTGAAGTGCTGACCAATTTCACTACTCCAGGTATCCGCCGTGGCCATGGCCATAATACTGAGTAGCCAGACTTCAGTCTGGGGATGCAGGAAATAGAGAAGGTCTTCCGTTGGCCACATAAAAACCGCATAAAAGCCGTAGACCGATCCATTTGCGAACACCTGAGTAGCATCCCGTGGTTGCTGGTGTTTGGCGTCACTGGCAATAGTGTTTGCGGGAAAGATTCTCCCAATCAACAGGCTGCTGCCGAAAAAGACAAAAAGCGGTAACAACCACTCCACACTCCGGGAACCGACAGCAACGACGACAGCCAATAAAACTGCGGCAACAATTCCTCCTCCCGTCAGACTTTTTTGAATACGGGGAAGGAGGGCGAACATCGCCCCAAAGACGATCAAAAGAAGCAAAGCGGAAGAACTGATAGGCTCCGTTACAAAAGCTCCTAACAGGAAGGCCGTGGAAATTGGCACGGTTATATTGTCTAATCCACGGGAACCGACGGCCTCCGCCGAGGCGACAATAACGGCAATGCAACAAACGCCCGTGAAATCTAGTGCAGGAATAATTGGCCCCGCCAGCGCATACAGGATGATGAAAGAAATCACAAACCCCACGTTTCCTGCCAGGCTCTTGGAGTCGCCCGTTAATTGGTAGGTATTCTTAGCCAGCAGCTTTCCCGCTACCGTTGCAGACGCATCACAGATGGCCAATACCGCCATGCTGAAAGCAACGATTTTCGTGTCAACATCAAACAGTAAGAGCATGAGAAAGGCAAGCGGAAACCAGACGACACCCCAGGCCAGGCGTCCCGTCTCATCCCGCATCAGTTTACCGGAAGCGACCAAAACGATCAACAAGATCTCCGCTATTGTTACAATATCCGTTAATAGTTGCCGATCAATCTCAAGGGTGGCTACTGCACAAGCTCCAACGGCTACTACATGAAGAATTTTTCTAATGATCCAGTAAGGCAGCCACTCCCGCCGAGCACCAACTTCACATACTACCGTAGTTAGAAAAACAATGATAACGAGAGCAATAAGCATGTTCAGCAATGCACTTTTAGCCGATTAATTTTTTTTTTGGCGCGGCAAACGCTGAACGTAAAGATGGTGTCTATATCGGAGCTCTGAAAGCGCAGCGCCCAAAAACCGCGAAGCGGTGTCTAAAAGAAAGAGAAGTGAAGCGATCTCTTTCGTCTAAAAGGGCGCAGCCCGTCTAAAGGGAAAAGAGCGAAGCGACTTTCCCCGTCTACTTCGCTTTAGCGATCTTCTTCTGCTCATTATTACTCTCGTAAATGCAGTAAGCCTCGTACTTGGCCCGGTCGGATTCCGCCCAGATATCTTTACCAATCTCACATACCTTGATCACCTCTTCGTAGAGCAGGTTTCCGATATCGATCCGGGATTCCACGGCAATGTCCCGATCCGCCACTTTATCCTGTTGGATATTCATGGCCGTTTCAAATTTCTGACAGGCATCGGCCAGTTTTTTGAGGTGACTTTCGTTCAGTCCGGTTTCCTCCAGAAAGTTCCATTGTGCCCTGGCTACACGAATGACCCGTCGGCCGCAGAAAAGCAGCTGCGCGTCCGTCATATCTCCAATTTTCGCGGTACCGAACTTACGGTACCGGCCGGTCCGGTTGCTGAATTTGACGCGCACCCGGGTCATGATGGAACGAATGGCGTGCTTTACCTTTTCGGATGCTTCGTACTTTTTGTCGGTAACGATCATCTGGTCTCCCAGCAGCTCATCGTCGTCAGGGACGTCAACAAATTTTTGGCAACGGTTGTGAAACCCCTTGAGTCGATGGCCATCATAACCATAGGTCTTAAAGCTTTTCAGGTCCCGCCTGGCCATCCGGATGGCATCCATACACATCTGGTAGAGATCCGCATCGGGGAAGTTATACTTCCGGTTTACCTTTTGTTTTTTCATTGGACATCAATAAGGAATACGCTTACAAATGTAGCGTTTGTCGGCCAAAAACACAAATTGTTTACGCAGGAACAGCTGGGCGCGGCCGCAGGTGCAATGGAAGGGTAAGGGCGCAGACGTTCGAAGGTCCTTACCGGACGCTTTGAGCGTCCGGTAAAACCTTGCAGATCAACTCCCCCTTGCACCTGCGTCCGCGCCCCGACAAGGCGATTAAATGGCATTCATTACCTTTAGTCACGCTCTTTTTCCAAAGCCAGACCCATGAAATTTTTGATTTTGCCCTTTCTGTTAGTTGGTTTATTAACCGCTTGCAACTCTACCCAGGAAAAATTACCCCAACGCGCCCCTATTGATATTCGGGTAGAAGGGGAACATGAAGGGGCCGACAAGGAAAACCGCCACGAACGCTGGCTGGAGAGCCTTCACCGCGCAGCCCCCGGTACAGATTGGCGGAAACTGGAAAGCCATAACGCCATGGCCCGCCACCGCAAACGGCAGGGGCGTTTCACGGAAAAGAGCAGCGAGTCCTTTGCGGATGGCCTGTTGACCGGGGAGTGGTTCGAGCGCGGCAGTAAGTACACCGCCGGCAGCGTCTTCGACGTCGTGCAGGACCCCACGGATGCTAATCGTTTGTTTTTGATGTCCGCCGGTGGTTCCATTTGGGAAATGGATTATACCGGCGAAGCTTACCGCCTCGTCAACCACGATATTTATTTCGACCGGGAGTTCCTGGGGCTGGTGCCCGTTGATGCCGGCCGCCACCTGCTGGCCTTCTCCGACAGTCGGCCGATGTATTCCCCCGATGACGGGAAAAGCTGGGAATTCGCCACCGTCCGGGAAAACGGCAACGTCATCGATGAAGCCGCGATGGACAACTTCTTCTCTCCACAGGTTATCGACGACGAGGTCTTCACGACCCTACAAATTCTCCGGGGCAATTATGAAATATTCCATTCTGTAGATGGTGGCATCAGCTACGATCAACTGCCCGGCCCGCCGCTGGCCACCGTGGAGGGGAACCAGACCATTACCCACCTGTATAACCCACCCGGAACGGATCGTCTCTTCGCCGCCATGAAACGAACGGGCGATAATGCAGGCGTCAACCTTTACGAGTTGGACCGGAGCAGCGCAAGCTTTCGCCTCATCAGTTCTGTCCCGGTAGAAAGAACCGGCAGCTACCGTTCCAGAATAGCCGCGGCCAGACAGCCCGGAACGGACAGCCTGAGAATCTTCCTTCAGGCCTACGACCAGCTCTTCCGCAGCGATAACGACGGCCTGGACTGGCGGGAGATGCCCCGCCTGGACAAAGTCCCCTGGCGCTACCAATCCATCTACGTCCGCCCCAGCGACCCCGACTTCGTCGCCTGGGGCGCCGTTGAGCTCTGGGTCTCCCGCGACGGAGGCGAAACCTTCGCCTACCCCAACCGCTGGAACGACTACTACGCCGACCCCGTCCGCTACCTCCACGCTGACATCATGCGCCTGACCGAAATAACGGACCCCGACGGCGAATCTCAAATGCTGGTGAGTAACCACGGTGGCCTCAACCTGCTCAACCCAGCCGACAGCATGTGGTATAGCGTCGCTCAGGAAGGCCTCAACGTGGCTCAGTACTACGACGTGCGCACCAACCCCGGCGACCGGGACATCATTTATGCCGGCTCTCAGGATCAGGGCTTCCAGATACTGGACGAGAACGACAGCAGCCGACGCAACGTGCTGGGCGGCTATCAATGGTTTAGTGGGGATTATGGTCACCTCGACTTTGCCGAAGGGGGGAACGTTTTCTTTACCGCCTACCCCGGTGGCTTCGTCTACGGTTTTTACGACGTACTGGACGAAGAGAATGGCCTGGGCTGGAGCAGCTACGAAATTGAAAGCCCGGATGAATTCATCTGGATTACGCCGATGATGTCTCCTCCACGCTTAGACGGGCAGGTGAAACTCTACATCGCTGGCGGCAGTTCGGATACCGCCCGCGCGGGCTCCTTCCTGGTGGAAGTTGACCTGAACCGGGACGAGGATGACGTTCACTACGGAGCCATGACGGGCCGTGACCTTCCCCTTGACTTCAAAGACGCTGCCGCCGGTCAGATCTCTGCCATGAGCTATTCTCCTCTCAACCCGGACCGCTTCTACGTAGCCACGGATCAGGGTCGTTTCTTTGCCTCCGACGACCGGGGCGAAAGCTGGTCAGAAACCCTCAACTTTTTACCGTCGGGCTGGTACCTCTACGGGCAGGCGATCCATGCTTCCAAAACGGAAGCCGAGACCGTATGGCTGGGCGGCTCGGGCTACAGTAATCCGCCCGTCTGGCGATCAGAAGACGGCGGGGAGAACTTCTTCCCGGCCAGCGACGGCCTGCCGCCAACGGTCGTTCATGGGTTAACGGCCAACGCTACCGAGAGTCTGATTTTTGCGGCTACGGAGGCAGGACCCTTCGTTTATGTTGTCAGCGAAGAACGGTGGTTTGACCTGGCCGGTCAGTACGCCCCCACCATGCGCTACTACTCGGTGGAATTCCTCGAAGATCGTAACATCGCCCGCTTCGGCACCTACGGCCGGGGTGCCTGGGATTTCCAGGTGGAGCAGCTCGTGTCCATTGATGAGCCGCTGGCAAGAGGCGCTGCTCCCCGCATCTATCCTAACCCCGCCAGTGGTTCCACGACTGTGGAGGGCAAAGCGGGTGGTTACCGCTTGTACGACATCGGCGGGCGGGAAATGCGACGGGTAGTGGCTACCGGCCAGCAGACGCAATTATCGCTGGAAGGGCTGGCTCCGGGGCTGTACTTCGTGCAGCCGCTGGATACGGATGGCCGGGTGACTGGGTTGGGGCAACGGGTGGTGGTGCGGTGATTCTTGATTGGCGATTCTTGATTTTGGATATGCGACTTAGGTCCTGGACGATGACGCCTCCGGCGTCGAGCTGAGCCGTGTAGTCATTGTGAATGCTCGTTACCGCAGGTAACTTCGGCCAGTAGCGTACCTTCCACCCCATGCGCATCCGATACACCGTCCTCCTCCCTCCCCTATTGCCACTTCTCGCCTGCGCCATTTGGGGGATTAAGGATCCGGAAGGTTTAGTGACCACCATGCGGGGCTGGTCAGACTGGGTCATGCTGCACTTCGACTGGCTGTTTAATGGCTCGACTTTCGCCTGCTTACTGATTGTGGTTGCGGCATATATCAGTCCACTGGGCAGGGTGAAAATTGGCGGCGACACAGCAACGCCCTTGTTGAGCCGTCCGCGGTGGTTTGCGATAACCGTCTGTACGACCATTGCCACGGGTATTCTGTTCTGGGGAACGGCGGAGCCGATCTATCACGTGAGCGGCCCGCCGGAGGCGGGGCTGGCCGAGCCCGACGTTTTCGCCATGAGCATCATGTATCTGCACTGGACCTTTACGCCCTACGGGATGTACACGCTGGGTGGTTTGTTGTTTGCCCTGGCCTTTTACAACCGGCGGCAGCCCTTTGCCATCAGTTCGCTACTGGAGCCTTTGCTTGGGGAGCGTATTCACAAAAAGGCGGGTGCAGCCGTTGACGTAATTTGTCTTTTCGCCCTGGTGGCGGGCATGGCGGGGAGCTTGGGGGCGGGTACGCTGTCCTTGTCGGGTGGCTTAGCTTCGGAGCGCACGCCGCTGGTGCTGGGGCTCATCATTGCGGCCATCGTCATTGCCTTCAGCGTGTCAGCGGCCAGCGGGCTTCAACGAGGGATCAGGCTGTTGAGCGGCATCAACGTGGTGGGGTTTATGTTGCTGGCCGTATTCGTGTTCTTTACGGGACCGACGCTGGAAGCATTGGCGCTTAGTTTTTCTGCTGCAGGGGAGTATGTGTCCACCTTTGTCCCCCGCAATCTGGGGCTGGACCCGGGCATTGACGCCGCCTGGGGGCGGGCGTGGACGAGTTTCTACTGGGCGGGCTGGTATGCCTGGGCGCCCGTGACGGCCTTGTTTCTTGGTCGGCTGGGCAGGGGCTATACCGTCCGGGCGTTTATCCGGGTTAACCTGTTGTACACTTCTCTTTTCGGTGCTTTCTGGATGGTCTGCTTCGCCGCCATCGGCCTGGTAACGGATGAAAGCGGGCAGCTCTCCGCTGCCCTGACGGAGGGTGGTCCGGAGGCCGTGATCTACGTTTTGCTGGACACCTTGCCGCTGGCGGAGCTAACGCCCGGACTGTTTCTTTTGCTGGTTTTCCTGTCTTACGTTACGGCTGCCGATTCCAACATATCGGCCATGAGTGCACTTTGCGTGGAGGGCATCACGCCGGAGCGTCAGGAGGCTCCCCTTTTCGTTAAGTTGTTGTGGGGCGGCATCATTGGCACTACGGCCTGGGTGATGGTCGCTTTTGCCGGCATTGATGGCATCCGGCTGGTGAATACGCTGGGAGGGTTTCCGGCGATGTTCTTGTTCTTGCTGGCGGGAGGGAGTTTGTTGGTGCTGGTGGTGCGGAGTTGGCGGGCGCGGCCGCTGGTGCAAGGGAGGGGTAAGGGCTCGGTTGAGGTACTCCGGTCCGAATCGGGCAAGGGAGCAAAGCGACTTTGACCGTATAATGCCTGTAACACCATGAGGCTGCCGCTGCTACACGCTCCGGGAGCCTACTGCCCCGTTCGCGTTCGGACCATTACTTCGACTTCGCTCAGCAACCAGGGTCCTCAACCGGGTAACACAGTATTCATCCATTGGAATGAAGCCAAAACCGTTTGCTATGGGTTCTTTTGCCTGGCTGACAGCTGTAAGTGCGTCAGTCAACTCGTGCCCGGAGGGCACTCGCCGCCGCTCGCTGCTGGAAGCAGCGTCGACCGGTCAAACGCTGCTCTTTACCTTCCCTTTGCACCTGCGTGCGCGCCCAAATGATATTACAGGTGACATTTTCCCTGAAAGTAGTCCTAACAAAAGACTAAGCGGGAACAACAATTGGTATATGTCCCGCATTTTAATCACCTTTGGTGTCTTATTCGAATAACCCCATGGCAGTACCTAATTTTAAGTCAGACGTAGAAGCCGTCGACGCCCTCGCAAAAGCTTACCGTGACCTTCGTGCCGAAATCGGCAAAGTGATCATCGGCCAGGAGGAAGTCGTCAAGACGGTATTAATTTCCTTGTTTTCTAACGGTCACTCCCTTCTCGTCGGTGTTCCCGGCCTGGCCAAGACCTTACTTGTATCCACCATTTCTGAAGTGCTGGATCTAGACTTCAAGCGTATCCAGTTCACGCCTGACCTGATGCCTACGGACATCACCGGCTCCGAGATTCTGGGCGACAACCGAAAATTCGAATTTGCGCACGGCCCGCTCTTTGCCAACATCGTACTGGCGGATGAGATCAACCGTACGCCCCCCAAGACACAGGCGGCCCTGCTCGAAGCGATGCAGGAACGTTCCGTAACGGTAAATGGTGTTCGTCACCTCCTCCCCGCGCCTTTCTTCGTTCTGGCTACGCAGAACCCGATTGAGCAGGAAGGAACCTACCCGCTGCCCGAAGCGCAGTTGGACCGTTTCATGTTCAACATCCCGCTGGACTACCCGACCTACGAGCAGGAAATTGCCGTCGTAAAGGGAACAACGGGTGTAGACGTTAAGTCATTGAATACCATTCTCACCGGAGAGCAGATCCTGTATTTTCAGCAGCTCGTCCGGAAGATCCCCGTCAGCGACAACGTGCTGGAATACGCCGTCAACCTGACGACGAAGACCCGGCCGAATACCGACCGGGCAACTGCCGAAGTCAACAAATACATCAGCTGGGGCGCCGGCCCCCGGGCCAGCCAGTACCTGGTGCTCGGTGCCAAGTGCCACGCCGCTATCTCCGGTAAGTACAGCCCGGACATTGAAGACGTACAGGCCATCGCCAAATACGTTCTCCGCCACCGGATCGTGCGGAACTACCTTGCGGAGTCCGAAGGAATTACGGAGGAGAATGTGATTGAGGCGTTGTTTTAGTAGGTTGGTTCGTTGGTATTTTGGTTCGTTGGCATTTTAGCTTCGCTACGATTATGTGGTGGGACCAAAGAACCCAAATACTAAAAGACCAAAATACCAAGCCCGCCACCCGCCACAACCGCCTGCCTTGTCATCTGTTTCAGTAGATGTACCTTGGTGCCCCCTAATCGGGCTTTCATCGTACCTTTTGAACAGAACAAAGCTTTTATGATCCACCGCATCCTGACTTTTTCGCTGGCGCTCCTTCTTGGAATCACCGTCTTTTCTTCCTGCGGGGAGGATATACAGCGTAGCCTGGCACCAACGCCAACGGCTTTTGGTAAAATCAATGGGGTTACTATTATATCGGACCAAAGCCTGTGGGAGAGTAACCTGCGGGATTCCATGGCCTTTTATTTCGAAGCGCCCTATTTGATTCTTCCCCAGCCGGAGCCGATTTTTGACCTTCGCCATATTGAGCCCATCAAATTGCTGGAAGAGCCTACTTTTCAGGAATTACGGAACTATATCGTTCTGGCGGACTTGTCCGACAAAGACAGCCCAACCACGGAGATGGTGGTAAAGGATTTGAGTGATGCTAAAATTCAGCAGGTTCGGGAGGAAGGTTTCGGCACGGCCGTTGCCCGTAATAAATGGGCGACGGGCCAGCAACTCATCTACCTGATGGGAAAGAACCGGGGGGAATTGATCAAAGGCCTGGGAGCCGCCTACCCCGCCGTAGTAGCCCGCATCGATGAGCGGGAGAACGAACGGGTAAAAGTGACGGCTTACTTCCGGGGTATTGACCGGCAGCTGGGGGCAACGATTACCGAAAAGAGTGGGGCGACCATCGACATTCCCGGCGGCTACGAGATGGTACCGATTGATGAGCCCAACTTCGCCTGGCTGCGCAAGGACACTCGTGGTGGCAGCCTGAACATCATGGCTACCCGGGTGCCGTATAAAGACCAGTCACAACTCAGCCGCGAGGGGCTGAAGTCCATCCGCGACCAAATCGGTAAGGAGTACATCAGCACGACACTAGAGAATACTTATATGCGGGTCAACGACGTCAGCCTGCCCCTCTTCACCGAAACAACGGAACTCAATGGTGCTTTCGCCATCTCCGGCCGTGGCATCTGGGAGATGGAAAACGACTTTCTGGCCGGCCCCTTCGTCTCCTACCTGATCAACGACACGGCCAACAAGCAGCTGGTGCTGGTGGATGGTTTCGTGCTGGCCCCCGGCGAAAAGAAACGGGAATTGATGGAAGAGCTGGACCAGGTGCTGCGGACGGCGGCGGTGCAGTAGGTTAGTCAAGCAGTCAAGCAGTCAGGGAGTCAGGGAGTCAGGGAGTCAAGCAAGTCAGATAGTAGCTAGCCACCCACTGATGGTTTTACACTGCGGTATTTGTCAGGCAGGAGCCAACCATTCCATTAGCGGACGAGGTCTTTAGGTTGAATAAACACCTAAAGCACCTCTATTATGCACCGTCTTCTGACCCTATGTTTCGTCTTATTTTCAATTAGCCTCTCCGCTCAATACGAGCGCGGCAACTGGTACCTGAGCGGCAACTCTGCCATTGATGCCGGAAATCAATCTACCGTTGCGGGGAGTGACTTCCTGCCACCATCTGCCAGTCGTACGGGACTCTTTCTGCTGGATCGCCTGCTGGTGGGCGGCAACGTGCTTAACCCGGCGATTTTCGTCCGTTATTACCAGTCGCTGAAGCCGCAAAGTAGGCTATCTGCTTTTGCGGAATTGAACTTGGCGGGAAACTTTAGTTCTCGTTGGGGAGGCATAATAAATTACCAACCCGCCATTGGTTTGGAGTATCAGCTTTCGGCGGATGTTTTGCTTTCGGCGAAATTGCAGGCCACTATTTCCGGAGGTGCCGTGATCAGACAATCCCTCCAATTTGGGGTTAATACGGTAATTGGTCGTAGTGGCTTAGCGCCCGGTCAGAACCATCTTAGCAAAGGATCTATTTTTATTGATCCGAATATCGGCGAAATAACGCTTGGTCACTATAACCCGAGCAGCGGTCAACTCGGATGGCTCAATTACAACTTACACTTTGGTGGTGGAATTATGCTTTCTGACAGAGTTAGCCTGAACGGCAGCCTTTCGGCCAGTAATTACCGCAGCGAATTCTATTATTCTAATACTCCGTCGCTGTACAAAACCACGACAATAGCCGCCGATCTCGGACTGCGATACTTCTTAACCGGGAAAGGTAAATTCCGGCCTTACGTCGGTGCGGGGCTCAACGCACAGTACCAGAGTCGGATAGTAGATTATGAAGATTCCGGGCGAGTGGATGAGCGGGAAGAGCACTTAGGTCTTAGTCCCTACCTCAAGCTCGGCACGCTGTTCTTCCTGAGCGACAACGTAGCGCTGGATGCGAGTCTGGAATATAATTTCCGGGATAATACTGCTAGCCGGGCAGCAGCTTCGCAGCTGGGGCTGGGGGTTGGGGTGAAGATTTTTTTGGGCGGCAAAAAGGAGCGGTAATGCCCCGTTGGCCAACCAACCTTACTGCTTAAAGCATTAGTCTTTCAAGTGTTTTTCACCTAAACCCCTATGGATATGAAATTTATATTCCCTTTCCTCCTCCTTCTTTTCTCCCTCAGCCTCCAGGCCCAATATGACAAAGGCAACTGGTACCTCAACGCCGATGCGGGGCTGCGGACCGTCACCAGCCGGCCCGGGGTCGGCGATTTGCTGGGCTCTTCTTTTTCGGGTGGCTTCTTCCTGGAGAATAATGTTATGGTTGGTACCCGGCTGGAACTCGGCTCCCTGCTCAACGATGACCTGGAAGATCCTCACTACCGCATCGAACCTTTCGTGCGCTACTACCTGCCGACCGGCCGGATGCGCCGCCTGCGGTACTTCGCAGAAGTGGGTGCCGGGCTATTGTTTGAGAACAATCTCCAGACCTATCTGCGTGGTGGTGTCGGGGCGGAATACCAGCTGGCCCCGGGCATCATGGCCACGGCAGGGCTGCGCTATAATACGGGCGGGGAAGCCCGGGCGTCGGGACTGACGCTTGATTTTGGCATTAACCTCGTCTTCGGTGACCTGGAAGGCAGCAAACAGAACGATATCGGAAGCCGCAAAGGCACCTTCTTTCTGGACGCCTCCGTCGGCCAGCTCACCCTGGGTAAACTCAATGACATCAACCTGATCTCCGGAGCGATCTCCCTCAACGGCGGTTACTTCCTTACGAACAAACTCCTGCTGGAAGGTGGTCTGAGTTTTTCCGCCAACAACGTTGAACAGACCACTGACCGTGAGTTCCTCAGCCGGAGCAACCGCTACGCCGCCAACGTCGGTTTTCGCTATCTCTTCAACGAAGGGAAGAAGTTCCAGCCCTACCTCGCCGCCGGCTTGCGCTACGATTACGTGACCCAATACTACGAGCGGGAAAATATCGACCGCGTCATTGACTTTAGCGGCGGGAACTTGTCCGCGGACTTCAAGGCGGGCTTCCTCTACAACTTCAACGAGCGGGTGGCGCTGGATTTTCACGTTGGGTACAATCCACGGCTGGGTGGCAGTTTGGGGCAGTCGGGATTTTCCGGGGGTGTGGGGTTGAAGGTATTTTTGGGGAGGCGGTGATGGGAGAGGGCGCGGACGCGGGTGCAAAGAATGGTTTTGAGCAAAGAGCAGTATTTGTCTTTCCTTGCTTTTACTCCTTTGCTTTGCAAAGATATGGGGCTAGCCCATCTTTATGAAATCAGCTCAATTGAGGCCGATTCATGCAACAACGCCATTTGAGAGCACATCTTTTTTGAAACAGAGTCAGCCTCGGTGATTTCCTATGAAAGGGAACTTCCCCCAATTGGGGGCTAGAGTGCCGAAAAAGCGACAATCTGGTTTGCCCCCCTGCTGCCCCACTATTACGAAGCCATCTTCGCTACACAACCACCAATCATTGCTCCTCTCGCGCGCGCCTGCACCTGCGGTGAGCGCGCCCATTAAAACCGCCAGCCCGCCACAATCCCCAATCGTACATCGACCTTTGACAGTGCATCGATGGCCGCAATGAAAGGCGCGTCTCCATCCGCGCCCGGGAAAACACCTCCCGTGCCCAGGCCAAAGTTGAGCTCAAATACGAAGCCACTTTGCGCAATCCATTTGTTCCCCACCAGCAGGCCAAGGGTGCCCTTAGTGCCGTCGATCCGGTAGCCATCTGCTTCGCCAGCAGACAGCGCCGCCAGCTTACCATATGCCCCGACGAAGAAGCGGTCTGCCCCGTAGTCCGGGTTAAAGTAATACCGATACTCCGGCACAAAGCGAACGACCTTGAAGTTATACTTGTCACCCTCCAACGTCACCTTAGTTGTAGCGATGCCAAATCCTGGCGCGATGGACATATTATCCGCTATGGCAATATCCGCCGAAACATTCAGCCCGCCGAAAATGGCGGAACCAAGATTAAGCTTAGCATCAATCTGCGCAAAGGCAGGTGCTGACAACAACAAGCAAAAAAGAGAAAATGAAAGAATACGCATAAGATCGGTTGTAAGAGTGTGGTTAAAAGGTGGTGTAAAACTTTTACGGGAGGCTTCCCCTCCAGACCCAGCCTGAACCCTCAAACCCCGCTCCATATTTTATCGGAAGCCCTAAGCCTTTCCTTTTTATTGGTCTTTTAACGTCTCCCTGATTTCCCTACCTTCGCCACCATGGACTCCCCTACTGCCCTGCAGCCTCTCCAACTCTCCGATGACTTCAACTACGCCCTGGAACGGATGGAGTCTGGCGCTAACCTGTTCATCACCGGACGGGCCGGAACGGGTAAGTCTACCCTGTTGCAGATTTTCCGGCGCAGCAGCAAGAAAAACGTAGTCGTAGTCGCCCCCACGGGAGTCGCGGCCCTGAACGTGCACGGGCAGACCATTCATTCTCTTTTCGGTTTCCCACCGCGGCTGATTCAGCCGGGAGACGTCCGCCCCAACCGCCGCTACAAGCGGCTGTTCATGAACCTGGAAGTGCTCGTGATTGATGAGATCAGTATGGTCCGGGCCGACGTGATGGAGGCCATTGATTTCGCCCTGAAGCTCAACCGGGACAGCCATAAGCCCTTCGGCGGCGTCCAGATCATCCTTTTCGGAGATCTTTATCAGTTGCCGCCGGTAGTGAGTAGTCAGGAAGAACGGCAGTACTTCAGTCAACGATACGCCAGCGCTTACTTTTTCAGTGCGGACTGCCTGGACTACATCGATCTGGAAATGATTGAGCTTCAGCAGGTCTACCGGCAAGACAGCCGCCATTTTCTTCGCCTGCTGGAAGCTATCCGCAACGCTACCGTCGATTACGACGAGCTGGAATCGCTCAACGAGCGCCACATCCCGGACTTCGTACCCGCCGAGGGCGAGAACTACCTCACCCTCGCCGCCCGCAACGCTACCGTGACGGCCATCAACGCTAAAGCACTGGCCGAGAACGACAACCCGGAGATGCTCTACCTGGCCGAAACGAAGGGTGCCTTCCAGGAACGTCTTTTCCCCGTCCCCGCCGCCCTGAAGCTCAAAGTAGGAGCACAGGTGATGACGGTGAGAAACGACACCGACAAAAAGTACGTCAACGGCACCATCGGCACCATTATTGAATGTAAGCCGGAGTCGGTCATCATTCGGGTACGGGAAGGTGAACAGGATCGTACCATTGAAGTCGGCAAGGAAGCCTGGGACATCATCCGCTATAAAGCCACGGGCGACGATCTGAGCAAAATCGGGACCGAAACGCTGGGAACCTACAAGCAGCTCCCCGTCCGGCTTGCCTGGGCTGTCACTATCCATAAATCTCAGGGCAAGACTTTTGACCGCATCGTGATCGATCTGGGTAGGGGCGCTTTCGAGCACGGACAAACCTACGTAGCCCTCTCCCGTTGTCGTACGCTGGAAGGCATCGTACTGCGCAACCCCCTTACGCCCAGAGACGTGATGGTGGATCCGGCGGTGGTGGAATTTTATGAGATGATGAGGCGGTAGCCCGGCCGCGCTGTGCACCGGAAGCAAGCTGCCACTAAGGTTTTCGTGTACTTGATACCTTTCCTGTGTGTACGCTGTGTCTTTGTTTTCTCTGCGTAAAAATGCGCGGAGCGCAGAAAATCATTGCTACGCAATTTCAGTGTTGACACACAGGGCACATAGGCACAAAGGACACATAAGAGAGACCATAAGCTGACGAGAACAAACTAATCCACTATGCCCAGAACGTCCAGCACGATACTCTCCGCCTCCGCCAGCGCTGTTTCCAGATCATCATTTAGCAATACCCGGTCAAAGCTGTTAACGTAAGTGAGCTCTTCTCCCGCGCGGTCAATGCGGGTCTGGATTTCGGCTTCGCTCTCCGTTTTCCGGTCGCGCAGGCGCTGAAAGAGTACCTCCGGGCTGGGAGGTGCCACGAAGACTGCCGTGCTTTCCTCCGGATAGAATTTCTTCAGGTTAGTGGCGCCCTTCACCTCAATGTCAAAGACGATGGCCTGACCGTTTGCCCAGATGCGTTCGATCTCTGACCGAAGCGTTCCGTAAAACCGACCGGGGTAAACCTCTTCGTATTCAACGAAGTCACCGGCGGCAATTTTTGCTTCAAACTCTTCCGTGCTCAGGAAGTAATAGGAGCGTCCGTCTTCTTCCCCTTCCCGAATCGGGCGGTTGGTGGCGGAGACAGAGAAGGCCAGTTCACCAAAATGCTTCAGCAGATGGCGGACGATGGTCGTCTTACCCGCTCCGGAGGGCGCGGTAAAGATCAGCATTTTGCCGGAGGTAGGATCAGGCGACATTAGCAAGTTGTTCTTTGATCATTTCAAGGTGCTCCTTCATGTTGACCACCAATTTCTGGATGTCCGGTGAATACGCTTTAGAGCCCAAAGTGTTGACCTCCCGGCCAATTTCCTGGCTGATGAAGTTGAGCTTACGCCCCTTCACGGTATCCTCGTTGTTCAGGATTTCCAGGAAATACTCACAGTTTTGGCGCAAGCGCACCTTCTCTTCGTTGATGTCCATTTTCTCCAGGTAGAACAGCACCTCTTGCTCGTAGCGGTTCTTGTCCACATTGCCCCGCCCCATAAAATCTTTGAGGTGTTTCTCCATCCGGTCACGGACGGACTGCACGCGCTGCTCTTCGTATTTCTCTACCTCCGTCAGCAGATCGGCGATACCCGTACAGCTGGAGCTGAGGTCTGCCGCCATCACTTCTCCCTCCTGGCGGCGGTATTCATTAAGGTGTTCGATGCAGGCGGCGGCGGTTGCCTTCAGGTGGCCCCAGTCATCGTCAGCCAGGCGGTTACTGCCGGATTCGACGATCCCCGGAATGCGGAGCAGGCCGGCGTACACGCCAGAGACGTGCTCCGGGGGCAGAGAGAGCATCCGCTCTTTCAGGCCGTCATACAGCCGGTCGAGCAGAGCGGCGTTGATCGTGACTGCGTTGCCACCGGTTTCATCCGCTACCTCGACGGTGATCTCCAGTTTACCCCGCTGCACCTGATCCAGCACAAACCGGCGGAGCTGCATTTCGTATTTGTGCAACTGTTGGTTCGTGCGCAGCCGAAGGTCGTTCTGCTTACTGTTAAGTGAGCGAATTTCGACGGTGTAGGTTTTGCCCGGTTGGGAGGTAGTTGCCCGGCCATAGCCAGTCATAGATAAGAGCATAGAGGGATGTATGGATGTTTTGGGGAAGGCAAAGATAGACAGACGGGCGCGGACGCAGGTGCAAGGGAAAGGAAAAGGGAGCAAAGGGGGCCGGATTGCTATGCGTTGAACCCGAACGGGGCCGAAGGCTCCGGGAGTGGTTCTTTCCCGCGGGAGCAGGTACAACACGCCCAAAGTCGTTGCGCTCCCTTGTCCGACTCGACGTACAGCGTCTCTACTGCTCCTATTAACACTCCTCGCACCTGCGTCCGCGCCGCAAGTCCCCAAAACAGGCCGCTAACCGTCATTTTAGCGTCATCCTGACCACCCATAACTACTTGATTGTAAAGAAATAATGCATTTTAAGTGGTACCTTCCAGATAAAATGCGATATTTGCGTCGCTTTTGTAAAACGAGTCCCCACGAACAATAAAAATTAATATGAGAAAAGCTGATTTAGTCGCTAGCATCTCTGAAAAAACAGGCATCGCTAAAGTAGATGTTCTGGTATCACTGGAAAGCTTCTTTAAAGAAGTGAAGGGTAGTCTGTCTGAAGGAGAGAATGTCTACATCCGCGGCTTCGGCTCTTTCGTCGTTAAGAAGCGTGCCAAAAAGATTGGTCGCCACATTAAGGAGAACAAAGCCATTGAGATTCCCGAGCACTTCATCCCTGCCTTCAAACCAGCCAAAGTGTTTGTCGAACAGGTAAAAGACAAGGTGAAGCATCTTCCTAACGAAGAGAACAACGACTAATGGGACGTAACCAGTGGATCTCCGTAGCCGTGGCTTCGGCCTTGTTGCTACTGACCTACTGGGGCTGCCCCGTACGGCCACCAGAAATGAAAAGCGGTTTTGATCGCGGCCCGTTGGAGGCTACCGGTTTAGAATCTTTGATCCGGGCGGCACGTCCGGATCTTAGCCCCGCCCAAATGGCCACATTGGCCAGCCTCGAGGAACGCCTCGTGGCCGCTGAGGGCAACGAAGAAGAAAAAAGAGACCTGCAGGAACAACTTGCTGGTGAGTGGTACCGGGCTGGCCAACCAGCCATCTCCGGCATCTACGCCCGCCAGATAGCCGAAAACGCAGGTACCGAAGAATCCTGGAGCATCACCGCTACTACCTTTAATCTCTGCCTTCAGCGTGAAAGCAGTGACGAAAAGACCCGGCAGTTTTGCGCTTCTCAGGCTGAACAGGCTTACCAGGCAGCCATCAGTCTTAATCCGGACAATGCGGACAACCGCATCAATCTGGCACTCGCCTACACAGATTATCCTCCGCAGGACAACCCGATGAAAGGAATTCTGATGTTGCGCGATCTGGAAAAAAAGTACCCCGAGAACGCTCGGGTCTACATTACCCTCGGTCAGCTGGCCATTAAAACCAACCAGCTGGATCGTGCCGTAATCCGGCTGGAGAAAGCCGTAGCGCTTGCTCCGGACAATCCGGACGCTGTTTGCCCACTCGCTAAGGTCTACGAAAACCTTGATCGTGTGGAAGAGTCTGCCCTGATGGCTACCCGCTGTACGGATATCCTCAAAGCAATTCGCGAACAAGAAGCCAACTAAAACAACTCTCCTGCTGTTTTAAACCAGCGGGTTGACATACTCGTAACCATTTTTCATAACCTAAACGACTAATATATGCCGTGTGGAAAAAAGCGGAAGCGTCATAAGATTGCTACCCATAAGCGGAAAAAGCGTCTGCGCAAGAACCGCCACAAGAAGAAAAACCGCTAGTTCTATCCAGAACTACAACATACCATATCCGGCCGGATCGCAACAGTGATCTGGCCGGTTACCGGTGTTTGACTTCCTCCTCTGTAACAACCATCCGTAGCGGTTAAATCTCCGACGGTGGTACGCCCCTTGTATTTTAAGAAGCAGTTTTTGCCTCCGGTTGTATATTCCCAATAGTAACCGATTGATTTCCCGGAAGGCGCCAATTTTCAGGTACTACACCTACCCTACATCCTCACTCTCCGGAGTGTTACCCACAAAGATCTTTACCGTCACCTGCCGTTCATCAAGAACGTGCGACGGTCATTTTCAGCTGTTTTACCTGACACTCTGCTCTTTTGCCGGAACTAACTTTTCCTGCAATGCAACCTCTGCGAACCAGCTGTCCTGAGTTTACCTCCCCTCGGATTGTTTATTACTAATCCCGGACGTTACTCCATCACTCATGGTGTGCTTTATTGGTATTGAATACTCAGTATCCCCTCCCCGGTTTCGATCGGTGGCGGGTAACGGTGTATCTCAACAAGCCCTAAAAAAGTGGAAAAAGAAATGATTGTATCCTCATCGGGTAAAACCGTTGAGGTAGCTCTGCTGGAAAACAGCAAGCTGGTGGAAATACACCGCCAACGCGCTACGGACCAATTCACCGTAGGAGACGTTTTTATCGGCCAGATAAAACGAGTAACGGCCCCGCTTAATGCGGCCTTCGTTGACATCGGCCACAAGAAAGATGCCTTTCTGCATTATACGGATCTCGGCCCAAGAGTCCGCTCTTTGCAGAAATTTTACCAATTGACGGCCAACGGTAAGAATAACACGGCCAAGCTGGACAAATTCAAGTTTGAGCCCGAGATCGTTAAGACCGGCAAGATTGACGAAGTCTTTAAACGCCGGCAGGTGGTACTGGCACAGGTGCTCAAGGAGCC
The DNA here is from genome assembly GCF_900110645.1 of Neolewinella agarilytica. GTDB lineage: Bacteria > Bacteroidota > Bacteroidia > Chitinophagales > Saprospiraceae > Neolewinella > Neolewinella agarilytica. The sequence continues at coordinate 7,942 of NZ_FOFB01000023.1, read as the reverse complement.
GATCAGTACTAAAGGCCCCCGCCTGAGTTGTGAGATCACTATTCCCGGGCGTTACCTCGTCATCACGCCGTTCAATGAAACCGTTGCGGTTTCCAAAAAAATCAGTACCAGCGAAGAGCGTAAGCGCCTGCAGCTGCTGGTGGAAAGCATCCGGCCGAAGAACTTCGGCGTCATCGTTCGTACGGCGGCAGAAGGTAAGGGCGTTGGAGACCTGCTGGAAGAGATCGAATTGCTTTCTAAAAAGTGGAAAACGATCTACGACGCCGCCAAAACGGCGAAAGCTCCGGCAAAACTGCTCAGTGAGGTAGACAAAACTACCGGCCTGCTGCGTGACCTGCTCACCCCTGACTTCAGCCGCATCGTCGTTGACGATAAAGACCTGTTTGAGACCGTTAAGGCTTACGTCAGCGACGTTGCCCCGAATAAGGTCAACATTGTACATCTCCATAAAGGGAACAAACCCGTCTTTGACGCCAACGGTATCACGAAACAGATCAAGAGCAGCTTCGGCAAAACGGCTACCATGTCCAGCGGTGCCTACATCGTTATCGAGCACACCGAAGCGATGCACACCATCGACGTGAACAGTGGCAACAAGATGCCCAGCCAAAACCAGGCAGAGGCCGTGTTAAAGATCAACCTGGAGTCTGCTGCAGAGATTGCCCGCCAGCTTCGCCTGCGCGATATCGGCGGCATCATCGTGGTAGACTTCATCGATATGCGCGATGCGGAGCATCGTAAGAAGCTGGTTACCGCCATGCGCAAAGCGATGAAGAACGACCGGGCGCAGCATACCATCCTGCCACTGAGCAAATTTGGCCTGATGCAGATTACCCGCCAGCGGGTTCGCCCGGAGGTGAAGATTACCACCGCAGAAAAATGCCCGACTTGTAACGGTACCGGCAAGGTCAATGCGACCATCCTGCTGACCGATGAGATCGAGCGCGCGCTCAACTTCATCATGGAAAGCCGGCCCAAAGCCAAGCTGAAGTTGAAGGTTCACCCCTTCATTGCCGCTTACCTTAAGCGCGGACTCCCCAGCCTACAGATGAAGTGGTACCTGAAGCACTACCGGTGGTTACAGATTCTGGAAGATAATGACTTCCCCGTTACCTCCTTTAAGTTTTATGACGGGGAGGAGGATGAGATTAAGTTGTAGGTCTGCTTACAGCGCTTAGCTTATCATCAGCGATCAATCATCAGTGTTTCCAGTCAAACGGGCGCTGAAGATTGGTCGCTTTTTTGTTACAGCAAGGTAGAGAGGGCGACGGCGCGCGGGTGCAAGGGGGAGTTTTCAGGAGCAAGGAGCCTTACCCCCCTTTGGTACGGCCCCACTGAGTTTGCCTAAAAGGCCAAAGGCCGTCTAAAAGAAAAAGAAGCAAAGCGCGTCTAAAAAAAGCACGAAGCCGCTTTCTCACCCCTTCGCCCCCCTATCCACCGCCGCCAGAATATCCGGCATGCGGTAAGGTCCGGCCATAGAGCGTAGATGAGCGGCCGCCTCGGCCTGCGGCATTCCCAGACTGGTAACGTAGAGCGGCTTTTTACTCTCCCCTCGGAGCACCGCCTCGGCATTGGTATCCCGGAAATAGGATTTCGCAATGCCAATCACGGGGATTTTTCCGTCCAGTTCGTTGTAAAGATGTCCTCCCAGCCCGAGCCGTCCCTGATCGTTAAGGTAGACGTAACCGTCAACGACAATAGCTTTCAGCTCTGCCAGGTCGAAATCTGCCAAAGCCGCTGTGATCAACGGAAGTTCGCGGAGGTAGAACTGCCCGGGAGCATAATCTGCCGCAGGACCAAAGGTCCAGGTCTTGAGCGTGGACGCCTCTGCGTCCGTCCAATCCTGAAAAATGGCAGCGACCAGTCTGCTGCCAGTATCTTGGTAATGGGCGTCGAAGGCCAGAATCATGAAGATTTCTTTAGCCTACAAAGAAACAATATTTACGCTACAGACTACGATTGTTACACTGAACGTATCTATTCTGTACCCAGGGCAATCGCAAGCTCGGATAACGCGGACGCTCGAAGGTCCTTTCAGGACGCTACGAGGTCCGCTTAGCCTGGCTCAAGGGACCTCGTAGCGTCGCGGAGCCACCTGCGAGCGTCCTTGTGTGGAGCTTGCGATTGCCCTGATTGCCCCCCCCCGACACAATACCTCCCGCCCGCCAGCTTACCTTTACAGCATGCCCTTAAGAGTCCTTTTCTTCCTTCTTCTGTTTCTCAGCATTACCGGATTGACCGCTCAGGTCGATAGCCTTGGGGAATGGCGGACGCTGCAATCTTATCGTTTTGGCACCTACGTAACGGAAAGCCCCGAATCCATTATTTATACCACGGGCAAGGCCATCTTTTACCTGGACAAGGAAGATTTGAGCATCAGTCGTCTGGCCCGTGAAGATGGTCTGGCCGAAGCAAGGATCAGGTTGCTGCGCTATCATCCGCCTACGGAAACCCTCATCATCGTTTATGAAAGCAGCGTCATCGATCTGCTCCGTAACGGGCGCTTCACTACCCTCCGGCAGATTGACAACTTTAATTTCAGCGGAGATAAAACCATCTACGATCTGCACTTCGACGAGGGCGAGAACATTGTTTACCTCGCCGCAGGCTTTGGGGTTTCAGCGCTAAGTCTTGACGACGAGACCTTCCTCTTCACCACCTTCACCGGCGTGAGAGTAGATGGTGCTGCGCTGCACGAAGGCCTGCTCTACGCCGCAACGGAAGAAGGGATTTACCGGGCTCCCCGCCTGGGGACGAACCTCAACGACTTTGGCAACTGGGAGCTACTAGGGGCAGCCAATGGTTTCCCCGAAGATTATACCTCTACCGCGATCAACATTTACAAGGACGAGCTTTACTTCGGCATTGAAAAAGATGTTTATCGATTGCAGGCAGATACGGCCGCTCTTTTCTTTGACACCAACGATGAGCGGCCCTGGCGACTGCAGTACCTCAGCGTTGGGCCTACCTACCTACTGGCGGGCTACCAATGCCAGGACGACGGCTGCTCCAGCCGGCAGCTCATCATGCTAACCGAGGAAGGGCAACAGCGGCGGGTTTTCAATCAGTGCATCATCAGAAGTAACTATGCCATTGAGGATGATCAGGGCCGGTTCTGGTTTGCTGAAGACAAGTCAACTCCGCGAATCCGCTACCTTGAAGGAATCGACGATGGAGACTGCAATGAAATTGAGTACAACGGCCCGCTGGACGATACGAACTACCGCCTCCTGCACGATGGCACCTCGCTTTGGGTGGCTCCCGGCGTACTGGATGAAAACTTCAGCCCTAATTTTTCTTTCGGCGGCGTTTACCGCTTCAAAGACGGAGACTGGGTCAGCTTCAACCGCAACAACAACGATGTCTTCAAGGGCCGGAACGGAGAAGTACAGGGAGACGATGACGTAGCCGAAATTGTGGACGTTCACTACGATGAGGTCAACCAACGCTACTGGTTTTCTTCCTTCTTTGAAGGGGCAATATCCTTTGATGAGGAAACAGAAGAAGGTGAGCTCTTTGATGAGACCAACAGCAGTCTTCAGCTCAGTGATGGCGCCGGGCCGGGCAGGGTTCGGGTTGCCGGAGCCGTTACGGATCAGGCGGGCTTCACCTACCTGGCGAACAGCAAAGCCTCCGAAGGAAACTTCATCAGCGTCCGCAGCCCCGAAGGAGAATGGGCCGCCCTCGCCGGCGGCTGTACCGTCAATGACGCGCTGGCCATTGAGATTGATCCCCAGGGGTACATCTGGACGGTCCACGCCACCAGCGTAGGCGGCGGCCTGACCGTGCTCGACCCCATGGGCACGCCCATGGACCCCACTGATGACCGCTGCCGGACCATCACCGCCAACAACAGTAACCTGCCGACCAACAACGTCCGCAGTATCGCCGTAGACCTGGACGGAAACGTCTGGGTTGGCACCTCCCAGGGAATCGTACTCTTCGAATGCGGAGCCTCCGCCTTTGACACTGGTATCTGCCCCGGAAGACTGCCCATTGTGGAAGCTGATGACTTCGGTGGTTTCCTGCTGGAAACAGAGGAAATTCGCTCCATTACCGTAGACGGCGGCAACCGCAAATGGATCGGCACGAGCGGCGGCGCTTACCTGCTCTCTGATGACGGAGAGGATCAACTCCTTTTCTTCGACCAGGGAAACAGCCCATTACTGGACAACATCGTTCGGGATATCGCCATCCACCCCACCACCGGAGTAGTCTACTTCGGTACGGAGCTGGGCATCATCAGCTACCGGGCGGAAGCCACGGAAGCTAACCGGCGAACCTTTAAAAACGAGCTTACCATTTTCCCCAACCCGGTGGAACCGGGTGAGCAGAGCCCGATTGCCATCAACGGCCTGGCGCGTGATGCCCGGGTAAAGATCACGGACCTGTCCGGCAAGCTCGTCGCCGAAGGAACCGCTACCGGCGGACAGTTCGTCTGGTCGGGTACCGACTATACCGGCCGGCGGGTAACCAGCGGCGTTTACCTCGTGCTGGCCAGCACGAACGGGCGCTTCGGGCTGAATGACCCGCAGGCAGCGGTGGGGAAAATTGTGTTTTTGCGGTAGGGGGGGTAACCCTGGCGAACGCCAAAAAGGCATTAGCCCCCACACAGCCGGACCCTCAAAGGAGTTGGCAACTACGCCTACGGCTACGGGCCAACACCTTCGAGGTCCTTAGACTGTAAACCAGTAGTTCAGGACCTCGAAGGTATTCAGTTCGAAGCGGAGCGGAGGTATGAATTCCTTTGAGAGTCCGTTTCTCCAACCAGCCGTCAGATTAGCCCGCGTAACCCGGAAATCAGGCCGACGGCTTAGCGATCTCTGGCTCTATTAACTTCCCCTTTGGGGACTGGCGCGTTGCGCCAACAAGGGCCATTGCACCTGCGTCCGCGCCCCAAAACCACCTTAGCTTTAAAATAAAGCTATCCTTGCAACTATTGCTTCCCGTGCCGGCATTAACCCCGCAAATCCTTTACCATGAAGTACTCTACAGATTGGCTGCTCGGCCAGCTTGCATCCGGAACCAAACTAAAATACCTCTTCTTCTGGGGGCATCAGCAACGCGGTGACAACGTGATTACCCCTTCCTGCCTCAGCCAGTGGTACGAGCGTGGCTTTACCGTTGATGGCCACCACTACCCTACCGCCGAACACTGGATGATGGCCGGCAAAGCCCGTCTGTTTAAAGACGAGGAAGTACTGCAGAAAATTCTGGATACTCCTAAAGCCCCCGTCGCGAAAAAACTGGGTCGGGAAGTCCGCAATTTTGATGTCTTAAGCTGGAGAAAACACATGGTCAGCATCGTTACCGAAGGCAGCTACCATAAATTCAGCCAGAACGAAGACCTTAAAGCCTGGCTCCTGACCACCGGCAACAAAGTACTCGTAGAGGCCAGCCCCTTCGACTCGATCTGGGGCATCGGGATGAATAAGGCGCAGGCAGAGGCGGTGTCTCCGGACGAGTGGAAGGGCGAAAACTGGTTGGGGTGGTGCCTGATGGAAGCGCGGGACCGATTGACTTTGGAGTAAACATCGGGGCTGCTGCACAGCTAATTTCGCGTTTGTGCCTGAAGTGTTCTTCAGAGAACAGCTCGGAGAGCTTTGTAGCACAGCACCGGCTTTAGCCGTAAAAATCATGCCGTTTTCAATTAACGTTACTATTCAGAACAGCCGTTCCTACCAGTCGGTCATAGCGCCCGCCGACGGGCCGCCAGTAAATGAGTGCGAGGTAATCGTTTTCGGTTTCGTCATAGCTTCCTTCGGTCAGATTATAGTTAATCCGGTCCGCCGGGCGGGGATTCTTAGTGGTAACCTTCTGTTCCGTGACGTAGTGGTAATTGTAAAAGCCCTGCTTTAGTAAGGCGCGGCCAACGTAGGCGCTGATGTTATCATTCCAGACCATTTTGAACTCCTTCTTGAGCTGGTATTCCGTCAGTCCACCGAAGATATAAACATCCCGGTCAAGGGGTGTCCCCGTAGCAAAAACGAAGGTCTGCATGATGTATTCACCGTTGAAGGCCAGGTCAAAGCGCTCAAAGTTTTCCTGCAGAAACTCATCCGCCAGATTAATGACCGGGCGGTCAAAACGGAAGTTCACGTAGTCTCCGTTCAGGTCAAAATAGCCGATGTACGTTCCACCGTCGCGGGGGCGTTCCGCTTCCATCATCATCGAGTAGTAATCGCCTTCGTTCGTTATGCTGACCATCTTGGTCCTGGGTGCTCTGACGGAGCGAATGTCCAGATTCCGGTACTCGTTTGTGCCCCGGAAGCTAACCTTGCCCTGGTAATCAAAGCGGACAGATTCCCGCTGCAGCAGGTTGGGGCTGATACCGATTACGGCATTATCCCAGCGATTATTCTGGATCACGGTAGCACTGAGCTCCCGCATGGGGTTACGAACCGTCATTTGTTTAGTGTTGACCGTCAGGTCTATCTCCTGGTGCGTATGAATCTGATCAACCAAAGAGGGGCGCATCACCCGACCACTAACTCCGGCCAGCGTTTCCTGCACCATGAAACGGCGGGTGATGACGGGAAAGGCATCGTCTTCTGCATCATAAACGACCAACAGGTAGTTACCACTGGCGTTCAGCTCCATATTCTCGTTCGGAAAAACAAGATCATAATGGACGTATTCCTTCAGGGTACGGAGGCTGAAATCGTAGTCATCGAGGTAATCTTCGGCGTAGCCGGCGTTAAACTCCAGGGGGCTGAGGCCGGAGGGTTTCCAGTCCTGATCACAGTGAATGAATTTATAGGAATAGCGGCGCACTTCGTCGCTGGTGTCATCAAAAGATAAACGCAGACGGGCGTTACCGTCCAGAGCGATCAGGGGATAGCTATGAGGGAAGCCGTCAATGTGTAAGCGGACCGTCTTGACGTTGTCTACGTACGTATTGTCGATAAAGAGCAGCCCTTCATCCTGCGCCTGCAAACTACAGAAGCCAAGCAGCATAAACAGGAGGGCGAGGGGCCGCAGGTGCAAAGTGAAGTTGATCAGGCAAAGTTTCATTCAATACATTTTATCCATCCGGGGTGGTTTTCACCACCGCTAAAGCAAACGTGCAACTGATAAGCAAAGATTTGACTACCCACCAACTTTCACCTTTTCTTAAAGGCATTCAGTTGGCTGACGAAGGTCGTCCCCCGTCGGTAAAACCGCCAGGGCTTACTCACCCAGGGCGCTCCGGCGTAATCAATACCGATACGGGGCGTAGCGATAATTTCTGCCGGATCTACTGCAGGCCCGGTCAGATCCAGGCGAACCTCCCCTTCGGGGTCCAGCAAATTAACGCCGTTTAGCCGCCGGTCAATGCCCAACGCCTTGGTCAGAACGCCCGGCCCGCTGCTTAATTGCGGTTTAAGACGGTCCATCTTTCGGCGGGCCATGATGTGCGATAGCCCGCGAGTCGGCTCTCCGGCCCTAATCAGAACGGCGTGGGGCGTGCCCTCCGGCCCGGTCACCACATTAAACATCTCATGAATGCCATAACAAAGGTAAACATAGGCGGTGCCCGGGGCATGGAAAAACACTTCCGTTCGCTTCGTCCGCTTATTGCCATGGGCGTGGCTCGCCCGGTCGTCCGGTGCCCAGTAGGCTTCAGTTTCGGTGATTCGTACAGCGGTTTCCACTCCGTCCGTAGTGGTGATCAGTTCGGCGCCAATAAGCGCTCGGGCAATTTGCACGGGATCGGGGAGAGAAAGAAGCATGTTGGAAAGATTCAGCGGCAGGTTTAGTGGGGCAAACGCATCAAATCTAAAACGGCAACCTAATAGTTGACTTTTGTTCCGATCGAACGCAGTGAGCTGTCACTTGCGGTAGCCAATCGCGAACCCCGAAGGGCTCAGCGAAGTTATACTGATAACAAGCAAGCATCTGCCGACTTATTTTTAGATTTACAACGAGACTAGGATGATCCCGTACTTTCGGCCACCGTTGC
>NZ_FOFB01000029.1 GCF_900110645.1 Neolewinella agarilytica | reverse complement strand
AAAATTCGGCAGGATTCATTCTAGCGGCCAATATTCAGATGGTTCTTTCGTCGATCAGTAGAAACCGAGACTCAAATTTTTAGACATGCTCTAAGTAGCAAGGAGTCCAACGCCTGATCCAATCGGTCAACGAACATCACGTATGACTGCTGTAAATCATCCAGGCGATCACGCATTGCATTTCTGCAGGAAAAGAAGTCGGAAAAAACATACTTCTCAATGTTATTAATGACTTCCACCACAATCGTACTGAGGCTGCGCGCATTTCTAAATTGCTTTTCAATGTGCTTAAGCTCCTCCGGCAGTCCCACTTTGCTCTTACGAAGCACGACCAACATAATAGCAAATTCCCATACCTTATTCCATACAGTTACACTTTGCAGTTCTTTAATACCTACTTGAGTCAGGGTTTCTTCACTAAAATCAAGGCTCTCTACCAGGTCACGACTGGCATTCACTTCCTGAAGGTTATTTCGATCATCTTCATAGCTATTGAAATACAAGTAGGCTTTGTAGTGAATTAGAAGTGTTTTCCCACATCCTTTAGGACCTACCAGAAAAAAAAGACGGTTATCTGGGTCCGGGTCTAGAAAGTCGTCGATTATATCATCTCTATAGATGTAGGTACGGGAAAGCTCGCGGTTGGTTATACCCTGAGAGTCAAATCGCCAGGGTTTAATATATTTTTTGGTATCTCCTTGTGCCATTTACTCTAAGGGTTTGGGTCGCACACATTCTGAATATCCTACAATATATCATATTTAACTTAAAGTATACATTTCGTTAACCCCACGCCCCCGGCAAGTATGTAGACATGAGGGCCTGACAATCCCTTGACAGGCATACGGAAGATGGATATTAACCAGAATAATAAGGCGCTTCCGCAGGTGCAATGTTGGTTAATAAAAACAGCCTCTCTGCTCCCCAAAGACTTCTCCTTGCACCTGCGACCGCGCAAAAAGAGTCAAGTAGTCAAAGAGTAGCTATCGCGGTGGCAAGCTCGCTGTGCTTGCGGGGGAAACTATTTAATTCCCGCAACTGCCTGCCGCCGCGCTAAGCCGATCTTCTCGCTCGTCGTCAGGAACTCGCGCGCCTGGAAGCTGATGGAAAAAATGACTAGTTGATAGAAGAGGATGCCGTAGTTGGACTCGCCGAAGATGCCGAACTCCGTTAGTGAATTAATGATGATGGGGATGAGGATGCCGATGAGCATCAGCTTTTTTTCCTTAACGGCGGACAGGATTCCCCTCATCGTGAAGAGCATCTGAAAGAAGACGAGGGTGAGGCCCACGAAGCCCAGGTTCATAAGCACCTGCATGAAAGTGTTGTGGGTCATTTTACCGGGATAGGTGTGGGTAGACTGAAAGTATTCTTTGTAATCGATGCGCATAAAACCGAAACCGAGCAGTGGCTCACGGGGCAGGCCTTCGTTGATGAGGGCAGTCCAGAAAGGGAGGCGGCCGGTCATGCTCATTACCTCTTCGAGGCGGGAGCTGTCACCGTCTTTGAGGACGACTTTCCAAACAGCCACGGGGGTGATGAGCATCATGCCCACGAGGATGAGACCTTTGATTTGCCGGTGATCCGACTGCATGACGTGGAAGAAGATGATCAGCAGCGCCCCGATCAGAGAAGAGCGGGAGCCGGTAGCATAGAGGGCGTAGAAAATGATGAGTAGCTGGATGGCCGTCCAGACCATCCGGTGTGCATGGTAGAAGTTAAAAATGAGGCAGGCAACCCCTACCCCGGCGAGCATCCCCAGTTCGTTGGGGTTCATGATGTAGCCCCCCAGGCGAGCTTCTTCGCCGCCGTGGGTGAGGCGGTAGAAGACATCGGGCGCGGCCCACATACCAATCACGAAAATCAGGATGAGGTAGAAGACGGTATTGCCCAGTAACTGGTATAGCTTAATCTTATGACCGGGGAAATACTGGTCAATGAGTTGAATGGTTTTAATAAAGAAGTAGGCAAAAACGAAGCTCTGGCAGGTCATGAACCACTGCAGGCCACTTACGCCGACGTTAGTGCTCCATAAGAAAGAGGCGAAACCCAGGAGAAGGTAGGCGACGTAAAAGGTGACAGAAAGTACATTGTGCCCTTTCGCTGAGCCCGGAATGCCGTAGGCTCTCACCCGACGATACAGATAGATTGAGCCCAAAAGAACACCGTTCCTGCCGATGAGCTTGATGGCTCTGGTGATGAGGATGTTCTCACTCCAGGTAAAGAAGCAAGTCACCATAAGCAGGAGCAGGATAAAGAGGTACTTCTCTACCTGCTGCAAAAAAGGTTGATGAAGGGCTGGCTGGAGACTCATGCGTACAGTTGGTTGAATTGCTTTAAGACGTGCCCCCAGCTGAACTCGGTGGCCACCATTTTTGCGGCGTTATTGCTCATTTCGTCTAACCCGTATGGGTGCATACTGCGACATTGCTTCATGGCCTGGCCAAGCATAGCGATATTCTGGTTGGGAACAACGATTCCCGCCCGATGCTTTTTGACGTAGCCACCAACATTGGTAGCTTCCGTAACAATACATGGGACCCCAAAGGAGGCGGCTTCCAGTACCGCGCTGGGCAGGCCTTCATTACGGGAAGGATGAAGAAAAACGTTCATCTGCTGGAGGAGGGTATCCTTCTCTTCACCAAACTTTGCTCCCCAGAGGATGACGTTGCCGGTCAGGCCAAGCGCTTCGATTTTAGCGACGACGGCGGCGCGGCCAGCGCCGTCTCCCACCAGCCAGAGGCTGGTGTCCGGGTCGTTGCGGAAGTGTTTAGCGAAGGCCTCCAGCATCAGGTCGAGCCCCTTCGTGTGGTAGTCGAGGCGGCCGACAAAGCCGAATATGAAAGGTCCGCCCGTTTTTGGTCTGCGCCTGGCCCGTCTTCCGAACTCCATGCCATAGGGAATCAGGACGCTCCGGTTAGCCGGTAGAATGACCTGCAGGCTGGCCACCTCGCTGGCTCCGATGCAGTGGATAGCCTCTGCGTTTTGCAGCAGGAACTTTTCGAAGAGTTGGAAGTAGGCTTTTTTGGTCCACTTACTCTTTTCCATAGCGATGGTGTTGTAAGCACCGTGGCCGGTGATGACGTATTTCAGTCCGGCTTTCTTTATGGCTTTAGCAGCCTTGAAGAAAGGCGGAATCCAACCGCCGTGAAGGTGAAAGATCGTGGTCTTTGGGTTCCGTTTCTCAAGTGCCCGGAGGAAGTCATCATCCAGGCAAGCGAAGTGATCCGGAGTCAGGAACAAACGGGTTACGAAGTTTCTTTCTCCGTAATTAACGGTGAGTTCGCGGGTGAAGCCCCATACTTCAACGTTAATTCCTGCCTGTGCCTGGCGGGTAGCGAGTTGGTAAACAACCTTATTGACCCCATTCATACGATCAGGATTAGCCTTTCCCATTACCAGATGTATAATTTCCATACGTTGAATTGGTTTTTATTAAGCACCAGCAGCCAGGTGGCTTGCAGGATCAATTGGTTAATGATAAGACCGATGATGGCCCCCGAAACCCCGAAATGGGAAAGCAAAAACTGGTAGCTGACGAGGCTAAAGAGGAAGCTGACGAGGTAGGCCGTGAAGTAAGATTTATTGAGTTCCGTCACCCGGATGAGCAGGCGAATGGGATAGGCGACAATGATGATGGCGTATAAGACAACCATCCCGCGTAGTACGTAGGCGTAAGGGACGAAACTGGCATTGCCGGCAATACGGAGAACATCTTCCGCGAAGAGAAAGAGCAGGGACAGGCCGGCAAGTACACTTAGCTGGTAAATGCCCAGGGAGCTTTGAAAGGCCCGGTAGCAGTGCTGAAGAGAAATCTGGTAGGCGCGGCTAAGCTGCGGCAGCACATAATTTTCGATCGTCTGGAGTAAAATGTTCACCAGGCCAAGTAAGCTCTGCACGAAGCGGAGAACGCCAAGTGCCTCGACTCCAATCAGCAGGCCCGAAGCCATAACGTAGAGGTTGCCGGAAAACCACTGAACGACTGCTGCGTAAAGGAGCCATTGGCCTTCAACAATATGAACCTTCAGATATGCTTTTATTTCTTCTTTGGTTGGCAGGCTGAGCCCGGAAAAATAAGTAAGCGTAGCCACGGCCAACGCAGGGATATAGCCAAGAACCAAAAAATAAAGGTAGGTGGTCAGGCCTCCCGAGTACTGCCCCCAGAACGCTAGTAGAAAAAAGCCGACGGTGGAAACTGTATAAATCAGCCCAACAGACAATGCGGTTTTAACCTGGCCAGTCGCCAGAAAGTATTTCCGATAAAAATCGAAGCCTAAAAATGAGACCATATAGGCGGTAAAGGGCAAAAGGTAAACCTGGCCCGATTCTAAAAAATTAAAATCGGCCAGACTTACAACTAAACATATTATAGAGAAACAAAGAATGAGAGACAGCTTTAAGAAAAATAAAAAAAGACAATACGAAGGTTTTTTTCCAGCTTTAGCGATGTGAATCTGCATTGGCTGAACCACCAAAGCCTGACTCACTCCCAGCAAAAAATATATAACTAAAACAATAGAGGCATACAGACCATATTGCTCCAGGTCCAGCAATTTAACCAAGGCAATATTGATTAAAAAGCCCGTACCGCTGAACACAATTTGCTCCAGTAAAACCGGTAGTTTTTTGAGAATGGCTGCTGACATTACTGGCGGGTTATAAGTTTACGTACGTTTCTGATCATCCACCAACCTTCCCGCAGTAACGAGGGAGAGTACTTATGATTATTGAGCGCCAGATACAGGTTAGTTATCTCGTTTTTAGCTCTGATAACATTGAGCTCTTCGATGCGCTTGAGGTGTGTTTTGCGGGTATCCACTACGCATATATTCTGGTCAGCCAGCCCCATAAAAACGACGGATTCCGTGTTATCAGGCAGATTGAAATTATCGACCAATACCAGATCGTACCGGCTACAGAGCCCGTTATACCATTCCTTAAGTCTGGCGAAGGTGAAGCTGGTCAATTCCTCCTGACTAAGGAGAAGTGCCCGCCCCGCCGGGAGTGTATTGAAGTAAGCCTCGTCGAAAGTCAGCAGGATAAAATTCCGCTGTTCCTGTATAAAAACATTGAGCAATTGACGGAGATGAAAGCGAGAGCCGTGGTTGGTACCGAAAGCAGAGAACGCAACGGAGCTATGCGCCGGCAACATTCCCTTCATATCTAACTTGAAGACTTCGTTCTTAAAGAAAGACTGCGCCTGCTGATCAGATTTGAAATGAGGTGCACCGAAGAGGACGGGTATATCCGTATTTTTTTCTACTGAGTTCAGGTCATTAACCCGTGCCTTACTGGCGTTCACCAGAAAAATAAAGATGATGGCTCCGATCATTCCCAATAGTGTGGATACGATAATGATGATCGGGCGATTAGGAGAGACCGGTTTTTGCGGGATACTTGCCTTATGAATTACCCGGTGAAAAGCGTGCTTGGCCGCCTTGGCAATTTCTGCCTCAATTCGCTTCTCGTTAAGAAAGATATAGGACTGCTGATGAATCTGAAATTCACGATCAAGGATAGAAAGAATACGCTCTCGTTCCGGGAGTCCAATAAATACTTTTTCCGCCTCTTCAATGTTGGTATTCAGCTTAGCGTGCTTAGTTTCCAGATTTTTGCGGGTATTACTGATACTCTCGATGAAGTAATCAGTGTAGTACTTTATCTTTTTGTCAACGTTGACGACCAGCTCATGGTCTGCTTTGTAAATCAGTAGTAAATCCGCTTTCTCTAACTGAAGTTGCTTTATCTTTTTAATCATTTCCGTCGAAAGCAAATCCGTAAACGCTTCGAAGTTAGGTGCTAACTTCAGGAAGTCATCTTTGCCGCTGGATATGTAGTCATCGAGCTCCTGAATGGCTTCCAACGACATCTGAACATTCGTCTGCTGAATTTTCAGTTGCGAGATCTTACGAAGATCCGTTTCCGTTTCCTGCCGAATATTTATAATATTATTATCTACGCGGTAACCCTCAATTCTCATTTCTGCGCGGGAAAGATCCTGGTAGACCTTTGCTATCTGTTGATCCAGAAAATCAGAGGTGACATCAGCCGTTTTAAATTTTTCTTCGATGTAGTCACTGATATAAGTCTGGGCCAGGGCATCGGTGAGTATTGCCGCCTTTTCGGGCACATTACTCTTGTAAATGATTCTCAGAATGGCAACATCTTTGTCCACGGAGACAACATCAAGATTAGCTGCTACCTTTTCGATTAAACGGGAAGGGGAATAACGAACGAGTTTGTACTCCCCCTTCATTTCCAGGTTGGCCTTGATTGCCATTAAGCTGGTATTCTTTTCCAGCAGTAACGTGGCTGCGTTTCCCAGTTGCAGCGTGTCTCCGAAGGTTCCGGTAAATTCCGTTTCCAGCCCTGGCAGAGACACCGTATAGTTTAGCGTATCCTGCACTTTGATGGTCCAATCCTTATTGTAAAAGGAATCGTCAAGAATGTGCAACTGATGAAAGAAAGGCTTTTCCTTAAACAACTCTTTAGTGGTTAGCCGCCCTACTCTGCTCAATTCCTCCTCAAAGTCCAGGTCCATTAGCATTTTTTCCAGAAGGACCTGCGACTTCAGCACTTCAATCTCCATCGCAATCTTATTTGTGGAGGCAAAGACATCAAGGTCTTTGAACAGGTTATTTCCGGTTACTCCCTGATTCAAATCGGCCAGCTTGATCTTGGTAGTACTCTCATACATTGGGGTGGTGTAAGAGAGGTACTTTTTAGCGAAAAGGAAGCCAGCCACCATTGCCAGAACGATGATGGGAAGCCCGCGCAGATAGGGTCGGAGTATACTGAGTTGCTCATTCATGGTAGCTGCGTTAAAAAGCGCTCTTGAAGATGGCTGCAGAAGTAAGGGCCGAGGTAAAGGGGATGATCACTGAGATTCTGCGATCAAACTCCTTGTAACCACGGGAAGGAGCAATGACAATGTCTCCGGGGTAAAGCGGAATATTCTTAAAGCGGTAGTCCCCCTTCGTAGTGAGGTCAATGGTGAGAATGTGCGTATCTTCTCCTGACTGACGGAAGACTTTGATGTACTTTAGGTTAGCATACTGGTCAAAACCACCGACTTGTGCGATCATATCGAGGAGATAGTTCTTCTCCTTATCAACCGGTACCGTGGCGGGATCTCTGAATTCTCCTACCAGCGATATTTCCCGATTGAGCACCTTGACGTCCACAACGGGGTTTTTCAGTATCTGCCCCAAGGAGTCTTTGAGGTTAGCCTTCAGTTCAGGAATTGTCAGACCTTTTACCGGCATCATGCCGAAGCGAGGAACTTCAATGGTGCCTTCAGTATCGACCATCAGCCACTTACCGTACACTTCATTAGAGTTATAAATGCCATAAGTAGAGCCTACGCTGAGGTCATCATGCCCCCAAACGCTGATGCTGATTTTATCATCAACCCGAATGGTATATTCATAGTCTTCATTAAAGTAAATGCGGCTTTCTTCCTCGGTAAGAGTTTCTTTTGCAGTACGGGCATTTTTGGCAAACACATTCTGCGTATGGCAGGATTGCAGCAGCGTAAAGGCGGTGAGCAGGAAGAGTAGTGGTAAGTACTTCACGGTAGAATAGTTTTGAGGATTAGCTACGCGAAATCAGCTTTTGAAAAAGTGTTTTCGAGGTGGGCCGCAGCGCTTTCAGCCTGCTAAGGCGCTCTAATGCATCCATAATTCTGTCCGACTCGGTACCATCTTTGATGATGTAGTCAAAAGCTCCGTACTTAAGCGCGTTAACGGCCGTAGACATATCTTCCTGACCAGAGACCATTATGACTGCGGTATCAGGATTGGAGCGCTTGATCTTTTTCAAGACCTCGAAGCCGGTTACCTCTTCCATTTCGTGATCGAGTAAAACGACTTCAGGGTTTAGGTGGAGATTATCCAGGCACTCTACACCGCTAAAAAAGTGGTGAAGGTTACGGTAGCCAAGGTTGATAAGCTGCCTTTTGTAAAGCATCCCTACGAAAGGGTCATCATCTACGATGAAAGTGGTGGCATTATTAATACTGGTCATGTCGTATCGTTTGGCTCAAGTATTGCCAAATGAGTGCCAAAAAATCAAGCACCTGTAAACCACCTACTTATACATAAACATTATCACACTACCGTTCAAAAACCGGAAGTCTTTCCAATTATTGGAATTTCAAAACACCTGAAAACCGATCGAATTATCAGAATTACTCTTCCTTCCGCAGTTTTTCCAAAACGGCTGAAAGGGTTTCCGTCAAAAAGTAAACCTTCGAGGAAAGACCCTCTTCGTCTACGATTTCCTCCTTAGCAGAAAGCTCAATATCCCTGGCGACACCATCCAACTGTCTGATCCCCATGCTTTCAACACTGGGCTTAATCCGGTGAGCAACTTTTGCCACCGTGGTAAAATCATGATCTGCAAGCGCCTTCGTCATTTCCTCTAACGCAGGAGGAGTATGCTCCAGAAATATGCCAACCATATTTTTCACAAACTCTTCATCTCCTCTGCTTAATTCAATGAGCTGACTAAGGTCATAGCCATCATCAATGTTATTCGCTACGGATGTAGGAGGCGGTATATTCCATACCAGCTGTTTGGCAATAGTGCTAAAGAGTTCTTTCTCCTCGAATGGTTTAGTGACGTAGTCATTCATTCCGATACTGAGGTAAAGGTCAATATCCTTCTTGAAGGCATTGGCCGTGACGGCGATGATGGGCAGGTCAAGTTTTAGATCATTACGTATGATCTTGGTCGTTTCCACTCCATCCAGTTTGGGCATCTGAACGTCCATAAGAATAAGGTCGTACTTATTCTTCTTCAGAAGGTCAAGAGCCACTAAGCCGTTCTCTGCCTCGTCGGTAGTACAACCAAAGTGAGAGAGGCTTTTATTCGCGATAAAGCGGTTCATTACATTATCCTCCACCAGCAGAACGTGTGCTCCCTGCAGCAAATGCTCACTATCCTGTATTCTGTCTGACAGTTTATTGATATCTCCCTTAGAGAGCTCTACCATGATTTGGAATTGTGTTCCCACCCCCTTGGTGCTTTCCACCACAATATCCCCCCCCATCAGTTTTATGATCTCTTTAGTGATGGACATCCCCAGTCCGGTTCCCCCAAAGCGACGTGAAGTAGATTTTTCTGCCTGACTAAACTTAGAGAAGAGCTGATCCAGATAGTCCGGATCCATTCCGATCCCCGTATCCGATATGGCAATCCTGATTTTCTGGCTGTTCTCTTCTTCCCCTAAAACTTCGATATCAAGATGTACGGAGCCTTCTATCGTGAATTTGATCGCATTATCCAGAAGGTTGAGTAGTACCTGGCGAATCCGGGCACTGTCACCGATGAAGGCGGACCAAATGTTCTCACTCAACCGGGAAGTAAGCTTAATGCCTTTTTTCGATGCCTTGAAATGCAGAATACTGCTGATGTTAGCAATCAAGGCCTGCAGACTAAAATTGTGTTCATCCAGCTTCAACTCACCAGCCTCAATCTTAGATATATCGAGGATATTATTGACAATAGAGAGTAAGTGCCTGGCAGCCGTATCCGTGTGGCTGAGGTAAGTCTGTTGTTTAGGGGACAGTTCTTCGCGTGACAGTTCCCGGATCATACCAATAATGGCGTTCAGCGGTGTCCGGATTTCGTGGCTCATATTGGCCAGGAAAGCTTCCTTGGCAACGGAAGCCTCCTCTGCCCGGTTCTTGGCAATGGCCAATGCAGACTCCAGTTCTTTCTGTTTGGTAATATCCAGGTGAATGCCAACCGAGCCCACAAGGTCCCCCTCATCATTATAATTGGGCGCTCCGGAAATAAACCACCATCTGACTTCCCCTTTCTTATTCTTTACCGCAATCTCGTAGCTATCAGAAACCCCACGTGTCCGGAGTTGGTGCTTTTGCTGTAGAACAGACACTTCCTTCTCGCTCAGAAGGAACAGACTGGTTTTGTTACCAACAAGTTCTTCAACGGAATAGCCAGAAATCTCACAGAAGCTCTGATTAGCGAAAAGGATGGTCTCTTCCTTATCCACTTCCAGCAGACCGAGGTTCATATTGGTAATGATATTCCGGTACTTCTCTTCCTGAGCCTTTAAAAGGTTTTCTGACCTCTTCCGCGAAGAGATGTCTTTCATGAACCCACAGAAATAGTGCTTACCGTTCTGTTGGTAGGTAACGACTACCAGTTCGATGGGAAATTCTTCGCCTGCTTTATTAATTGCCGTAAGCTCAAGCTCCTTATTCAGAATACGGCTTTCTCCGGTATCCAGGTACCTGTTCATTCCGGTATCATGTGCAGATCTCATGTGGTCCGGGATGAACAGCTTAGTCATTGATTTCCCCATCGCCTCGGTCTGCGTCCAGCCCATCAGTTGTTCTGCACGCGGATTCCAATACTCTACGTTACCCTCATCATCCGAAATCACGATGGCGTCAAGAGAAGAGTTCATCACTAAACGATTCCGCTCTTCGCTTTCCTGCAGGCTCTCCTGATAATGTACCTTTTCCGTTACGTCAGTATACTTCCAAAAATGTCCCTTGTATACCTCATCAACGTAGATAGGAACAAAATCCCGCTCCAGGATTCTACCCTCTTTGGTTTCCACCATTTCGTTATAAACGGCCTTTCGGTTCTGCAGTAACGAATTAATTCCATTAACGAATTCCGCCGGGGCCTGAAACAGGTCCTTGCAGTGATTGGCCGATTCAGTACAATCTTTACCTACCAGCAGATCAGGATTGTCGCCCATGTTGAAAATCGAGCAGAACAACTTATTGGTAAACAAAATTTTCCGGTCCTCATTCTCTACAAGAATACCTGATTGCAGATTGGCCAGCAGGGTTTTGAAAATCGTAATGTTTCTGGACAACTCCTCTTCGGTAAGCTTATTTATCTTGACTTGTGCCTTGATTTTTTCCGACAAAGCCACCAGATTACCCATTTCGTCAACCGGTTGATCTGAGCCCAGCAAGCTGCTAATCGTTTCGTTCAATTGCTTGAGCGTTAACAAGCGCTGATCCGCCAACGTATTCAACTCATCATTAACTTCGGCAAACTCTTTTTCACTGATCGTAAAAGCATGTTCCATCAATTCCCGATCACGCTCAAAAGACTCGTAGGAATTGTTCACGCTTTCCAGAAACGCCCTGCAACTCTCCTGATCGACTAAGTCATCAGGAAGGTATTTCCTAATCTGTTTCTGAAGAAGCTTATGGTACATACTGCCTTAGGCTTTTTTGTTAGATGACTTCCTGCAAACAGGTGATCGTCATGGTCTGGTTGTGCAATTCGCACGATCCCCCTTTCCGCAAAGGAGATATCTCACCGTAAGAGTAGTAGCCTCCAATTACGGTATTTTTGCCGAAAATTTCGGCAACAGCCTCCACTTCTTCGTCTACTCTGCTTCCAAGGACGAGCTTACGGCCTACACAACTAATGAGCAGAGCCACTTCTGGTTCAATATCATCAAAGCCGGTAAGACTTGTATTCGCGGCAATACTGGCAGCATCGACTAACCGGTCAATGTTAGCTTTCATAAACCGGACTTTACTCCCCATCGGTACATCTCCCGCAAAGATCATACTCGACTTTTCGTTGTCAATAGACAGGATCGTTCTCACCAAATACTCTTCAGCGTCTTCTGTAAGAATAGCCAGGGGAAACAGTAAAGCGGACCCGGGCAGCTCTGAAGCGTACTTCCCAAGGTATTCTTTATAGGTGCTCAGGGCGTTTTTCCCGTTTATTTCAAAAAGCTCGTTAGCCGATGATTTAGTGATCGTTTTTTCCAACCCGAAAGGTTCCCAGCCGCCAAAGGAGCCATGCGCAACGCGAAGGCTTCCCCCATAAAAGCCAATGGCTAAAATCCGCCCCTGCCGTGGTGTTTCGTTAAGGCCCACCAGGGTATAATTAAAATCAGCCCCGTCACCCGCCAGGCCTCCGGTAATGGGCACCCGGTCGGGGATCACACTTTGGACTCCTTTGACCAGTTCACTGCCGTTAACCAGGCTACCGTCAGAGAGGATAAGAATATGCTGAAGGTCATCCGCCATCAGGTCCTTTACTACCTCCACTCCCGCTGCAAAGCTGTCAGAATAGTCACTTATGTTTACACTGCGGTTCTGAAGGCTCGTCCGTTCAAATGCCATCGTCAACAGCGTAATCCGGTCGTCGTACACTTCAGTCTCATGAATTTCTCCCGAAGAAGAAGAAAGAGCAATCGTTGCTTTCGGAAATTTTTCCCGGATAGCCTCATAAATACCAGGCTCCTCCAATGCAGATTTAAGGCCAAAGCCCAAAACCAGGCTGGCCGCCCCGTCAACCGGCATTGTCAGGTCTGAGGCAGACTTTAAAAGGTATTGATTTGCTTTCATTATTTATTATTCTCTGTCAAGTTCCCCGTTTTTGAGCATATTATAGATGGTAGATTTACCTACCCCGAGTTTTTCGGCCACCTGAACTACGTTGTTATTGTATTTCTCCAGATAATGCCGGACAATCTCCAGGGTATATTCCCGCAAAGTTTTCTCCCCGTACACAATGGCCGGCTCGCTGTTCAGACCGGAAAACCGAATATCCTCATCGCTGATTCCGTTGGTATCCGTCATTACGCAGGCCAGCTCAATGACTGCCTTCAGCTCCCGCACATTTCCGGGAAAATGATATTTCAGTAATTTCTCCTTGCCACTTCTATTGAGTTTCAGAGGGCCCGTCTTATTCTCCCTGGAATATTGCTTAATAAAGAATTCCGCCAGGAGCAGAACGTCCTCATCCCGGTCTTTAAGCGCCGGCAAGGCAATGGGTAGTCCCATAATACGGTAATAGAGATCCTCCCGGAATTTACCCTCCCGAACCTGAACCTCCAGGTCGCGATGCGTAGCCGTCAGTAAACGGGCCTTGAACTTGATAGTGTCCGTTCCTCCGACCCGGGTAAATTCTCTTTCCTGAATGGCGCGCAAAATTTTGCTCTGCAAAGACAAATCCATCTCCGCTATCTCATCAAGAAACAGCGTTCCTTCTTTGGCCTGTTCAAATTTTCCGGGTTTGCGGCCAATGGCTCCGGTAAAGGCTCCTTTTTCATGGCCGAACAGCTCACTTTCCAACAGGTTTTCGGGGATTGCAGCCATGTTAACCGCAACGAAAGGTTGCTTACTACGATCGCTGTTGTAATGAATTGCCTTAGCAATCACCTCTTTACCCGTTCCGGTTTCACCGGTAATGCTGACGTTGATGTTCGATTTAATGGCTTTCTTAAGAATAGCGTAAACCTTCTGCATCGCTTTACTGCTACCGATGATGCTATCAAAGCTGAATTTCTCTTCCAGCTGCACTTTGAGCGTTTCCACCTCCTGCTTGAGGTTGCTGTTTTCCCGGATATTGATAATGGACCGCCAGAGCAGCTCCTTCGTGTTATCATCCTTTACCAGATAATCGCGGGCGCCCTTTTTAAGCAGGTCCACCGCCGTCGTAATATCTTCCTGTCCACTGATGATAATGACCGGAATACTGCTGTTAACCGCATGGATTTTATTGAGCAGTACGCCCCCGTCCATATCCGGCAACCCATAATCAATGGAGACAACATCTGGTTTTTGGTACAGCTCCTGCAGACAAGCTTTACCACTGGTAAACAGCTCCACCTCATAGTCCGGGTTAAGACTAAGGTGATGCTTCAGCAGCCTCCCGTAGAAGGGGTCGTCTTCGACAATGAAAATTTTAAAGCTATCCAACACTTACCAAGTTTACCATAGGCAAGGTAAGAAGGTTAGCGGTGAGAGTTTACAATTGAGCAACATTTATTCGGCTCCTCGCCCGATCGCTGTGGGCCTAAACCCGAAAAGTAGTGTAGAAAAGCTCTTTTACCATTGCTCTGCGATGTTTTCAGGGGGATAACCATTATTAAAGTAAAAGGGCGCAGCCGCAGGTGCAGAGGATTGTCTAAAAGCAATCATTGCACCCGCGTCAGCGCCAAAAACATACCTATCATCAAAATCATTTTCCAAAAAGAACACTAATAAAATAAGACAACAAGCGTGACCTCTCTACCTACTGAGAGGCGCACCTTACCCTGCTCATCACTGAGCGGGAGTTTCTGTTTTTTCGTAAAAAAGGTGGTGGGTGGAGAGGTGACCAGCTCCGTGGTCCGTCAATACCTCTTCCCGATAATTCCGAAAGGAGGGAGTCACCGATCCTTTGTGGCTAATGGTGCAAGCCTTCTCCACCAGAGCCTGGTATTTCTGCGCAATAAGGCTCCACTTATAGCGCCGGTTAGCTACTTCTTTCATCCGCCTGCCGTTTTCCTGCAGCTGTCCTGGCGTGGTTCTCTCCAGCAGAGAAACCAGCTCATCGGCGTTATAGAAGTAGCTGGCTTTCCCCTCCGTAGTTGTCCGGTTATAACTGACGCCGAATGACAGGATGGGCAGGCCGAGATACATCGCTTCCACCAGGGAGGGGTTGGTTCCTCCGGCACTGTGGCCATGTACGTACACCGTGGCATTCCCCCGCAGCAGATCAATTTCCCGCTGATCATAAATGGGATCCAGCAACATCAGGTTTCTCTGACCGCTGTAAGTCGCCCGCAGTTTCGTACCGTACGCACTCTTGTCCCAGTTACCCACCAGAACCAATGGGTAACGGTCAAAGGAAGAAAAGGCCCGAAGCACCATTTCCAGATTATTCTCGGGCTCTATCCGGCACACCTTAAAAGCGTATGGCTTTGCCATAAAAGGATAGCGCTCTATATCCGCAGCCGTTGCCACTACCTTTTGGGTGTGGTCGGCTCCGTATTCAATGACGCTACTCAGGCTACCATACCGTTCTGCCGTGTAATCCTGAATGGATTCATTATCCGAAATATCACAGTGAGAATACTTTACGGCCATGCCCTCCGCCCAGTAGAGATACATCTTTGCCAGCCGCGACCATTTGTCCCGCTTCCATTCAATTCCGTCGATGGAAATGATGATCCGCTTCCGCGTGAAGAGCCTGACGAAGGGCAAAATCCAGGCTCCCGCAACGCCAAGGATGAGAAGAACGTCAGCATAAAACAATGCGTGAAGAATGGACCAGGTATCGTAAGGAATGCTCTGTATGCCGTTGGCTTGCAGGGGTAAATATTTCAGTCTTGCTCCCAGGTAACTATCCGGCCGGTTTTCCTCTGGATACTGCTTGCCCGAACAATAGACGGTCATGTCATATTGCTCATTCAGGTTCTCTACCAGGTGGCTGGTCAGCGTTTCAAAGCCGCCATACTGGGCCGGTAAGCCAACCGTCCCGATAATCGCTATTTTTCTTTTTTGGAGAGACATTTTGGACGCTGTATTAATTTGTTCGTGAGTAGTATCCCAAAGTTTGGGCCAGAAATACAAATCACTAAAAAACAGATACTAACAAATAATATAAATTGTAAATCATTCCACATTCTGGAATCCAACTCTACATTCGGGAGACGCTGGCCGTTCAATCAATTGCAGGTTTTGCGCCAGAAAGTGTGATTCGGAGAAAGTAGTGGCGTGCGCGGCAGCCGCCTCACTGATGCTTCGGTAGCGGTGAGGATCAGCCTTCAGTGCCCGGAGGGTGCTGACGATTGCAGGAGTGTCTTTGCCATTGAGGTGAAAGCCCGTCTGCCCGTCCATAACGATCTCTGCAATTCCCCCCACCGGTGGGACGATAACGGGCAGGCCGTAAATCATTGCTTCCAGGGCCGTTAGCCCAAAGGTTTCTTTCCACTCCTCCGGCCGGGAGAGATTCATCACTACGTCGGCTCTTTGGTAGAATGGATGTACGTCTCGCTGAGCGGGGTAAATCGTCAGGTTTTCCGGAAGCTTCCGCTCGCCGAAATAGGCCGCAATGTCCTGCTCAGCAGCGTTGGCTACGAGCTCAAATTGAAGCTCGGGGCAAGCCTCCGCAATCACAACGAATTCATCCACCCCCTTATACTTTTTCAGGGAGGCGAGCATCAAAACATTGCTCAGTTGCCCGTCTGCCCGCCGATGAGCCGCTGCCTTATTCCTGAACTCATCCTCAATAGCATTCCACAGTATGTGCCGGGGCTTATCAAGCGGTTCTTCGCTGGCTAAGAAGTCGGATACGTAGATGACCTCCGTTGCGCATGCCTTCACCCAGAAAAGGAGGAATTGCTTAAAAACCTTTGGGTTTATCGACGTCTCGTGAATGTGATAAATGACTCTCGCTCCTCTGATCCTCCCCGCAATCGCAGCTCCAAAAGGAAGAATGGTATTGATGTAGACCACATCTTCCCTCTTCACCCTGAACAACAAACTCCCCAAGGCAAACAACTGGGAGAACAGCAGGACCAGTAACCTCAGCGGAATGAATTGATGAAAACGGTAAAAATTGGAATGGTAGCGAATACCATCAATCCCGCTTAAGAAGCCTGGCGTTGAGTCGCTGGTGTAAAGATGCACCCGGTATTGATCCGCCCATCCTTTGAGGAGCTGCCCCAGCACTTTGGGGCTGCCGCTGTAATCATTAAGCAGGTGAAAGGCAAAGATTCTGGTCATGGCTTCAGAGGTTTGAGTAGATGGTTTGCAGGGCTTCACCGCGCCGGTCCCAGGCAAATTTTTCTTCAAAGGCTTTTCTGGCGGCAATGCGCATGGCAGCGTATTCCTTTTGGTTACGTTGGATACCCGCCAGGCCTTCGGCCAGGCGATCTACCGTACCATCATAGCTGTCGGCTTCCGCCACGAGCCCGTAAGCAGGCTCCACGAAGCGGCCGGGGCCGCAATTGTCAATAGTGAGTACGGGCAGGCCGAAGGACAGAGCCTCGGGCACCACCATGCCGGCACCTTCGTGAGAAGGGAACAGGAAAACGGAAGCCTTCTTCATGATGTCCATCAATTCGGATCGCGGAATCCAGTTAATCATATTGAGCCTGGAGCGGATGCCTAGTGAGTCGGCCAGCTCTAACAGACGCTCTTTTTCGGGGCCATCGCCCACAATGGTGAGGACGGCATTAAGCTGAGGGTTAGCCTCTGCAAAGCGGGCAAATGCCCGAAGGGTCAGATCAAAGCCCTTCATGTGGACCAGTCTGCCCGCACTCAGCACCTCGAAGGTGCTCTCTTTCCGTTCGGGCAACCAGCCGTAATCCTGCGAAGCTACGGAAGGAGAGATGTGGTATTTCTTCCCACTGAGGTCAAGTACTTCAGGCACGGAGTCATTCATGCACCAGATGTAGTCCGCCTTCGCTCTGGTGTTTTCCAGCGCGGTGCTCCAGTTCCAGAAGTAACGTTTGATGAGCCCCGTCAGCAGGCCTTTAGCTTTATCAGCCAGAGGCATGTTTTCCCGGAAGGGGGCGGGGATCGTGGGGTGATGACCAATCGGCCCCCAGACGAAGGGTTTGCCCAGCTGCCAGAGGTAGCTCGGGCTCCAGTCGTTGTGAAAATTAAGATGGTGGGCAATGTCAAAAGTCAGCCCCTGATCCCGCACGAAGCCAACTACTCCTTTTTGCCACAGCAAAAAGTAGAGCATAGACCCCCAAGTCCCTTTCTTCCACCAGCGTAAAGATTTGGGCAGATCATAGTAGACAAACTGAATATTTGCGTACAGCTCATCCGGGTTTTCCTCCATGAATTTCTCGATATGCTCCTGGTTATTCTCCCGGGTAATGGCAATGACCTTATGGAAGCGGGCAACCTGGCAAACATAGTTCCAGCCCATGGCGTCTTCGGAGCCCTTGTAGGGGTTCACGGCGTAAGTGGTAGCGAGAATGGTTTTCATGAGGCAACGGTTAAGGCAGGTTCGACGGATGGCTGTGGAGCAATGATCTCCTGCGGTTTCCGCACTTTGATCACCCGGGCCGGCACCCCGGCGAGGACACTGTAAGCGGGAAACGATTTAGTCACCACGGCGCCGGCTGAAATAACCGAATGAGCGCCAATACTGACACCGTCGAGCAGCGTGACCTTCGTTCCGATCCAGCAATCATTTCCCACCGAAATACCCTGTCGGTTCACGCCCTGATGGCGGATGGGCAGGTCAGTACGTTGAAAATGATGATTCTCGGGATGGCAACTGAAGTATTGCCCGATGATGCAATCATCACCAATCGTCAGTCCGCCGGCGCCGCCGAGGTAGGCGAATTCCCCCATCCCGACATTATCGCCGATGCGGATGCCAACGCCCGGATTGTCCAGCGTCGTACTCACCACCAGCTTGCTGTAATCACCAATGCTGACGTTGTCACCTAAAGTAATTCCCTCCCGGCCAAGTGCCCGTAAAGACACTTCCTTCCCCAGCTTTACAAAGCGGCCAAAGCTGATCTTATGGCTGTACCAAAAGGAAACGCCTTTTCCCAATAACAGGCCCTTCGGACGTTTGCCCAGCAGCAGCACCCGTAACCCTCTGAACATGGAGAAAGCGGTACGGCACAAAAAGAGGAAAACCATTCTGCCATCCACCTCTTCAGAAAAGGTAAAACCAGGGTTTCTCAGGCGGATAATCTGATTAATGAGCGCTTTCATCCTAAACGTTTTGCTTGAGTAGAGAAGTTCGAATGGCCTGCAGGCTGTCTTCCAGTACGACGTTTTCCAGATTGACGTACTGCCCGGAGGTGTTCTTTTTTTCGAAGCCTTCGAAAAGGTTACGATACTGTTTGGTGAGGGAGACAATGGTATCCCGGTCCAGCTCCTGTTTCCGGGCCAGAATCGTATCCGGGTCAGCGTACAGGAAGAAGTTGAGTGCCGGTTTTTGGAGTAAGCGGAAGCCCGCAGCCGTGACCCAGCCCGGCAGCTCGAGATTGGTCCGTCGTGGGTCAATGATGAAGTCGTAGTAATAGCGGTCATACACCACCACGTAGCCCCGCAGCACGTATCGGAAGTGGACGTACCACTGCCCAAGCAGATAGTCGAGGTAGTAGTAGCTAAACCTGAGCAGGGAAGAAACCAGGCTGGTATTATTCCCCGTACGGGGCAGACTGGCCATAGACTTTTCCTCCGCCCCTTTCTTTCCGTAGCGCCAGGCACTCAGGATGGGCAAAACCGACGGCCGGTGCCGCAGCACTTTTACGGGCCGGCGAAATTCCTTGTCGAGCATTGTCACTACCCGCTCAATGATGGTACTCTTTCCTGCCCCATCCACCCCGGAGAAAGTGATCAGAAAGCCCCGGTTGTAGACCATCGTCCGCAGCGTGTCCAGCAGATAAGCGGCCCGGTTGCCCAGCCCCTGGCTCCCTTTGTTTTCCGCCAGTGAGTTAGCCTCTCCCGGAAAAGTCTCTAAGTGCCCGAATTTGGCGGGCACCTCCGCCCCGTTCAGGCCGTAGAACAGCTCGACGTAGCGGCGGGTGTCTTGCGCAGAGACCACCCGAACACCGTAGCGGTTTTTGTCCGCTCGTTGAATCATCCGGCCGGCATCCATGAAAACAGTCGCTTTGCGCTTCAGCTTCCAGATCAGGTCAACGCTGAGGATCTGCCCGTCTTGCAGGACCAGCAGCAGGGAGGTCATGAAAGACTTCCGCACCACCTTCGCCCGGGCCAGGAGCGGGTAGCGCTCCAGCAGATCAACCAGCTGACGGGCATCTTCCCGGCTGAGCAGAATATCCAGATCGCTACCTGGCGGCAAAGCCAGCGGATCTTCGTGCTCCATTTTCAGTACTGCGTAGTCGCGGTTTTTCAGGCCATCAAAGAGGCGGGAGAGGAGTGCTCTGCGCTGATCTTCCGGATCAAGCAGTGAGACGAGTGCATCCGACCATACGTCCAGTTGCCAGTAAATCTGTTGGTGCCAATCCTGCTGTTGCTGGTACAGCGACAGATAGTAAGAGATGTGATACATCAGGTAAAGATGCAGATAACGGTCAACGTCTGCCTCCGCATTACCGAACAGAGCGGAGCGGGTCTCTTCCGTGAGTACCTCCTGCATTCCGCGATAGATCTGCTGCCAGCTTTTTCGCTCCACCATAATCCCGTTCTGGAGGTGAAAGTGGAAGAAGTCAAAGCCCAGGGGCATTTCCGTCTGGCCCAGTTCCCAGTCGATGATCGCCAGCTGATCGTCATTGGTTCGCAGGGTGTTCCAGGGGGTAAAATCACCGTGGGCCAATCCGTAGCTGACGGCTGCTGTCCGGTCTTCCTGCACAACCATCTTGAGTAGATCAGTAATGAGTCCGACGGGGATATCAGCGTGCGGCTCGTTTTTTAACTGATTGATTCTTTCGTGGATTCGGTCCCACTCCCGCCAATCGCTCAGCAAACCATTATGAGCCTTCACGCGGCGCAGTTGCCACAGGGCCGTGGCGTGCTGTTGCGTAAAGCGGCTCCAGGTACCCTGGCTGGGGATTTTTTCCATCACCAGCTCCTCGTCCTTATAGCGGATAAGCTTTGGCACCCGAAAAGAAAATCGTTGCTCATTAGCTTGTAAATCCCGCAACAAGAACGCTTCGTTACGGAGGTTAGGAATGGCCATTTTACCAACGGCCACTTTGGCAATCTCCCCTTTCTTATTGATGATCACCAGCTTCCGGTTCGGGCCGGGAGTTCCGGTAAAAACAGCCCAACCATCTTCCTTCCTGGTGAAATCTGCCTTTAGCGGGATGGACGAGAAAACCAGCTGTTGCAACCTAAGCAGGAAAATCAGCCGAATAACGATCACGTAGATATGCTGCTTCCAGCTAATGGGCTGAAAGAACTGAAGGAAGGTCGGCCGCTTACTGTCCGCAGGCCATATCCAGCGGGGGTGCCCGTCAACACCGGGGATGTACAGGCCGTGCCCCTCCTCCGTCGTGGCTTCCCGTTCATTGCTTATTGATACTGTGCTCATCTTGCTTGCGATTATGCCTTTGGAGAGAGCAAGAATCGAGCAAAAAACACTAAAACTTAATTATCAAATATTTACACATTCACAACATTAACAATCGTTCCAAAAAATGGAAATATTTTTTCATACTGGAAAGAAAGCGGAGGGAGCTTGGGCGCGGCCGCAGGTGCAGTGGAGGCTAAAAAAGCAGGGTATAAAAATCAATCGTTCTTTTTTCATCCCCTTTAATTAGCAACAGGCCCCGAGGGTCGCCTCTCGTGGCGGCGGGGGAACCCCCATCGTTTTCGTTATCCCCCCGCCACCTTCCCCACCAACAAGCCCAAAAACAGCAATAAACAGATTACCAGCAGCGCGTTCGTCCCCCAGCCGTTTTTCAGCTTGCCCACCCAGGCGGCTTTGTTGTTCATATAAAGAACGAGAGCGGCCAGAAAGGGCATGAAAAAGGCACCGGAGATGGCGTAAGCGAGGGCGATCCAGATAGGTTTGCCGAAGGCAGCGATGAGGATGGGCGGGCCGGCCAGGTAGGCCAGAAACCACCAGTAGGCGGGGGAATGTGTCAGGGCAGAATCCGGGCTTTCCTGACCGCTGATCCGTTGCCGGTACTGCCGCAAAAAATCCGCAAACAAATAAGGCACCCCATTCCACACCCCGACCATCGAGGTAAAAACCGCCGCCCAGAAGCCCAGCAAAAAAGCCCAGCGTCCGAAGGCGCCAAGGATACTTTCAAGTTCGTTCGCAATGGCCACAACCATTTTATAGCCCTTCATCTCTCCGGGGGCTACGCCGGCGGCGATTATCATGACGGCCATCCCGAAAACAGCGGTCAACGCATAAGCTACGCCCAGGTCCTGACGGACTTCCTTCAGGGAGGCGGCTTCTCCCGCTTGTTTTTCCCGCAGCCAGTAGGAGTAGCAAAGAATGGTCACCGTCCCCCCTACCCCGCCCACCAGGCCGGCGACGAATTGGAGGGAGGCCAGGTCCGTCCCCATACGCGGCAACAGGCTCGACCTTATCATCTCCGGCCAACTGGGACATACCATCAGGGCACTCGCCACCATCACGATAAACATGAGCCCGATGAAGGCCTTCATCAGATTTTCCACTAAGCGGAAACCGCCCTGATAAATCATCCCTGCCACCAGCACCGACTGCAAGCCGCCCCAAATAGCGACGCCGCCGGCCTCACTTACGGCTAAGGGGAATATGGTGTTGGCCACCAGCCCGTTGAAAGTAATCAGTGTGCCCGCCACCAAAAAGGCCCAGAACACGAGATAAACACCGAAGTAGATCGAGACCACCTTCGGCAAACGCTGCACCCAACCCTGCAGGAAGGTCGTACCGGTGGCGACGTCCCATTTCGCCAGGCCAAGGTTAAGTACGTACTTCAGAACGGCGCCCAACACAATGGCCCAGAGCAAAAGCATTCCGTACTCCCCGCCAGCAATGCCCGCCAGCACAATGTCGCCAGCCCCGACGCCAGTGGCGGCGACGAGGATGCCGACGGAGAGACGATTGCTAAGGCGGGAAAAGAGGTTGGGCATGAGGGTAATATCGGGAGAAAGGGGGCAAAGACCGCAACCACCTCTCTTCGCGTCTATAAAAGATTGCAGATTCCAGTGGGGTTTTGCTGCCGTAGACGTCTCTCCCCCAGGGCTAACGCATACTCGAAGCCGGACCCTCACCGCGAAGCAGCCCCGAAGGGAAAGGAACATTTTATCCTTCGCTACGCTACGGAAAATGCACACTTCGAGGTCCTAAATTGGCAGTCTAGGACCTCGAAGTGTGCTCAGCCATGGAGCCGGAGGCGAAATTGCTGAGTTCCTTTGAGCGTCCGGTGAGTATGCGTTAGCCCTGCCCCCTCCCCCTTGCACCTGCGTCCGCGCCCTTTTTAGTCAAGTAGTCAGAAAATCACATAATCAAAGAGCAGCTACCGCAAGCGAGAGGCTCGCTCCACTCGTTAGGAACACTCCTTGACTCTTTATTACCTATCTGACTGCTTGACTATCTGACTGATTGACTATTTGACTGCCTGACTATTTGACTGCCTGACTGTTTGACTCTTTAACTATCTTCGCCCTCATGGCAAAAGCAGCAAAAAAGAAGTCCAATAAAGTCACTCCCCTGATGCAGCAATACGCTCAGGTAAAAGCCAAGCATCCGGACGCATTGCTGCTCTTCCGGGTCGGTGATTTTTACGAGACCTTCGGCGAAGACGCCGTGAAAGCCGCCCAGACCCTCGGCATCATCCAGACCAGCCGCAACAACGGCGGCTCCGACGTAGAGCTGGCCGGCTTCCCCTACCACAGCCTCGACATGTACCTGCCACGGCTGGTCAAAGCCGGCTTCCGGGTCGCCATCTGCGAGCAGCTCGAGAAACCCTCGAAGGAGAAAAAGATCGTCAAGCGCGGGGTGACCGAGATCGTAACCCCCGGCCTGGCCGTAGGCGACAAAATGCTCGAGCACAAAAGCAATAATTACCTCGCCTGTGTGTCTTTTGCCGGAGGGAAAAAGGGCAACCACGGATTGGCCCTGCTCGACATTTCCACCGGTGAGTTCGTCTGCGCCGAAGGCCCCGGAGACTACG
The DNA here is from genome assembly GCF_900110645.1 of Neolewinella agarilytica. GTDB lineage: Bacteria > Bacteroidota > Bacteroidia > Chitinophagales > Saprospiraceae > Neolewinella > Neolewinella agarilytica. The sequence continues at coordinate 54,700 of NZ_FOFB01000029.1, read as the reverse complement.
TTGATAAGCTCCTCCAAAGCTTCCAGCCCAAGGAAGTGCTCATCAGTAAAGGGCGTAAAAAAGAGTTCCTCGGTTACTTCGGCGACCGCTTCTACCTCACGCCGCGCGACGAGTGGATCTTCACTACTGACTATACCCAGGAGAAGCTGCTCAAGCAGTTTAACGCCGCCAGCCTCAAGGGCTTCGGGATCGAGAAAATGGAACTCGCCCAAATCGCCGCCGGCGCCATTCTGCATTACCTCGAAACGACGGAGAATAAAAACCTCCAGCACATCACCCGCATCAACCGCCTGGCCAACGACCGCTACGTCTGGCTCGACCGGTTTACCATTCGCAATCTCGAACTTCTCCACTCTCCGCACGACAACGGCGTACCGCTGGTGCAGGTGATGGACCAGACCGTTACCCCCATGGGCGGCCGCCTGCTGCGCAAGTGGGTCGTGCTGCCGCTGCTCGACCATAAAGCCATCAAACGCCGCCATACCGTTGTGCGCGCCTTCGTCGATGATGCCGTGCTGTTGCAGGACCTCGACGAACACCTCCGCAAAATCGGAGACCTTGAGCGGCTGATCTCCAAGGTACCGCTGGGCAAGATCAACCCACGCGAAATCCGGGCACTGGCTAACGCCCTCTGCGCGCTCAGCCCCATCAAAACCTTACTGGAAAGCACCGGCAACGAAACGCTGGCCCAACTGGCCAACAAGCTCGACGCCCTGCCGGCCGTTTGCGACGAGATCGACCGGCAGTTGATGGAGGCTCCCGCCGTCAATCTGCACAAAGGTGGCGTCATCGCCGATGGCTTTGACCCGGCACTTGATGAGCTGCGCGACATCACGCGCAACGGCAAATCCATGCTTGCCGGCATCCAGCAACGGGAAGCGGAGCGGACCGGCATCAGCAGCCTGAAGATCGGCTTCAACAACGTCTTCGGTTACTACCTGGAAGTGACCAACAAATACAAAGATCAAGCCCCGGAGGAGTGGACGCGCAAGCAGACCCTCACCAACGCCGAGCGCTACATCACCGAAGAGCTGAAGGTGCTGGAAGACAAAATTCTCAACGCTGAAGACAAAATCTTACAGCGAGAGGAAGAGCTTTACGAAGAGCTCGTCGTCTGGCTGCAGCAGTTCATTTCGCCCGTCCAGCACAACGCTGGCCTGGTGGGCCAGATCGACTGTCTGCTCAGCTTCGCCAAGCTCGCCAACCGCAACCGCTACGTGGAGCCGGTGCTGGATGAAAGCAAGGATATCGAGATCGTGCAGGGCCGCCACCCCGTCATCGAAAAGCAGCTGGCGGTGGGGGAGCAGTACGTCCCGAACGACGTAAGCCTCGACCCCGACGGCCAGCAGATCATCATGATTACCGGTCCGAACATGAGCGGTAAGTCTGCCTTGCTTCGGCAGACGGCACTGATTTGCCTCATGGCCCAGATGGGTAGCTTTGTGCCCGCCGAGCGCGTTCGCCTCGGGCTCATCGACCGGGTGTTTACCCGTGTGGGGGCAAGTGACAACATCAGCTCCGGAGAGTCGACCTTCATGGTGGAAATGAACGAGACGGCGAGCATCATGAACAACATCACGGATCGCAGCCTGATCCTGCTCGACGAAATTGGCCGGGGCACCTCCACCTTCGACGGCATCAGCATCGCCTGGGCCATCGCCGAGTATCTCCACAGCAACGGTAAAACACGGCCAAAGACGCTTTTTGCCACCCACTACCACGAGCTCAACGAGCTGGGTGACCGGCTGGAGCGTATCAACAACTTTAACGTCGCCATCAAGGAGCACGCCAATAAGATCATCTTCCTGCGCAAGCTCGTGGCCGGCGGCAGCCAGCACAGTTTCGGTATTCACGTCGCCCAGATGGCGGGCATGCCGCGGGAGATCGTGCGCCGGGCAACGGATATTCTGGCACAGCTGGAAAGCCAACATATCGAAGGGACAGACGGCTCCCCTCTCCCCCGGAGAGGGGCTGGGGGAGAGGCTTCTGGCGCAGACGCAGGTGCAGGGGAAGTTGAACAGCAAGGTCCTCAGGCCCGGCCCGTTGCCGCCAGTACTTTCTCTCAGCCCGCCCCCCAGCTCTCCATCTTTGAGACGGTAGACCCTACCGCCGGCCGCATTAAGGCCGCTCTGGAAGAGATCAACATCAACAACATGACACCAATTGAGTGTATGATGAAGCTCAATGAGTTAAGGGGGTTGTTAGAGGAGTAGCCCTAAGCTAAAATGGCTTAGGCATATCGCCCCTTAGCGGCAGAAGCCCGCCATTACATTCCAGCGAAAGAGCAGGGCTGGCAAGCCAGCCAGCCTTTGCCTGCAATCAACGTTTTTTTACTGAAAGCGAAATCGAAAGCGCCCTGTCAGGGCTCTTTCAACTCCCTTCATTGCACCTGCGCGCGCCGCCATATCAGCCTCCTCCTCTCCATTGCGCTCTTCTTGTCAGCGACAGGTATTTACACCTGTTTTCAGCTATTTACCACCTGTTTATAACCATTAACCACTACAAATTGACACATTCCAATTTAAAACTTGTAGCTTAAGCCTTTCTATTCTAATCAAACGGGAGGTGATCATCGCTCTTCTCCCTCCCCTGCTAACACTGGTCTTATAACTCTCACAGACAGCTTTGAGAAAAGCCGCTGGCTTGCCAACGCCAAAGGGAGCATGGGTAATTGAATCTTACTCCCTCATGTTTCTGAGGCCTCTGACCTTTTATATCTGCTTTTTTTCACACCGCTTCCTGCTTCACACAAGAACTCTTTAGATCATTCACTTTAATCTCAGCTTTCACACATGACGACTCTTGTAAAAAATCCACCTCCTGCCGGAGTAATCTCTACCTCCGTTTATCATTATCGTTGTTTTCTGTTCCTGTTGCTTCTCGTGAGCAGTGGGTTCGGCAGCCTTTCTGCACAATGTACCTTTACGGGCAGCGCAGGGACAACTCTTTCGGAAGACTACGACACCAATCAGGGGCCTTACTCCCTCACTTACGCGACGCTGCCCGCCAGCCTGGCCACTTCTTACGTTACCGCAACCTCGGATGCGACCATTGAAATCTGTTTCTACGGAGACATGAACAATGACTCCGAAACCTGGAGCACCGTTATTGAAGGCGTAACTTTTGCTTCCGGCGCTTACGGCCGCAGCCCTACCGTCGGTGACCCCTTCTGCCAGATCATTACCCTGCCGGAAGCAAACCTCAATAGTGGCCTCAGCGATGGTGACCTGGATATCTCCTTCAGCAATTTCGGTACGGGCTGGACAGCAGCAGATAACGGTGATGCAACCATTGACTTATTTAATGCTTTCGTCCGCTCAGTCCGTTTCGATTATGAAGTGGAGGTAAGCATCAGTTCTCCGGCCGATCAATGCCAGGACGGCACAGACGTTACCTTCAGCAGCACGCCACCAAACGGCACCGCGACGGGAGACCTTGTCAGCTATGAAATATTTCCTGCTACGCCAGGATTCAATACTACTACGGGTGCCATTGACGTCAGTGCTGCAGACCCCGGCCAATATATCGTGCGCTACAACTACGAAGTGTTCGGCTGTAGCTTCTTTGCCGACACGGACATCAACATCTTCCCCACTCCCGTAGCGACGGTCGATGATCAGGTGCTCGCCTGCGGGGTAACGGGTATCAACCTTACGTCCCTGTTTACTGACAGTACCACAGAGGGCGGCACCTTCACCACCTCTACGGCGGGTGCCACTATCAATGGCAACAATCTCACTTTTGATGGTTTGGGTTGTGTCAATGTTACTTATACCCTGCCTAACGTAAATGGCTGCAACAATACGCCCTACTCCGACGATGCATTCGTGTTTTTCCCCGAGCGGGTCGCCCCTAACTTTCAAATCACCTCTTCCGCCACTTGTTGGGACGGTACTGCACCGCTTGACATTGTGATTGACCGCAGTAGCCCCGACTACGTCGGCACCTCCAGCATCGCCTGGTCAGCAGAAGGCAGCGGTGTAGCCGTAAGCCTTACTAACCCCACGGCTGATGTTCCCCTTATTTCCGTGAGCCGCCTCGACCCGGCAGTACCTGCCTTAGGTACCGTCCGGATCTGCCTGGAAGAAACGGTAACCACTGCCGGCGATTGTACCGCCGACTTCGACTGCAACCTCATCCGTTGTCGCGATATTACCATTTCCAGTTTCGGTTGTAACGAAGATTGTACCCTCTTCGACCCGCCGGCCGCTGTTTGCCCCATTCAAGTGAACTCATCTTTCGGCTTCAGTATCTTTGGTATTTCCTTCGATTTTGGCGCTCTTACGGGTTTTGATCTCTACGAAGCCTCCGTCGTTCCCGGTGATTACGTGATGCAAAACAACCCCTCGATGGGGGGCACGGAAGAAGCCATCATTAGTTGTATTGACGACGGGCTGGACGTCAGCTGGGACGCTGGTTTAAATGACGCGCTATTTCCCGCCGGACCGTTACTGGACGATCCCATTCTTGAGCAAATTGGTGCCGGCTTCATCTGTGATGCAGCCATGTTCTCCATTCCCTTTCCCGCCGGCTTCTGTGGTGATTGCGGCCCGCGAGGCTCCCCCAACCTATGTGTTGACCTGGGCCTTTTTGACCCCTGTATTCTGGTGGACAACTTCATGCCCCTCTCTTTCCTCAACTTTGAAATAGACGGATTTGGGACCATTTGCAGCATTACTCCGCGTACCCTGATTGTTGATCCACTTCAGCAGGTAATTGAAAGCACCTCCGTTGCCGTCGTCTGGGCGGACACCGACGGAGACGGAGCCTTTGACACCGTTCTCGAGCAGGGTGGAATGATCTTTGACGGCTCTGCCGCCGGCACCGCTTTCGTACCCAACAACGTACAGGGCGAAGGAGTCATTACCGTTCGGAACCTCGCTGCCGCCATTAAGGCTCCGTATTCTCCCTGCGTAAGTCCGGAGGGGACTAACCTGATCGACCTGCTACCCATTGACTTCATTCCCGTTGCCGGGCCAATCATTCGCCAGGCACTGACGACAGCAGGGCTGAACATCAACATCGCTCCTTCCGACTACGCCGACCTGCCCATCACCGTACAGAATGATCAGGACCCCCAGTTTCTGAACTTTCCCACCGAATACGTTTTCGCTTCCGGCACTAACTGTTCCAGCCCGGCCACCTGGTCAGCTCCCATCGCTATTGATGCCTGCACGGGCCTCGTGATCGAAGACGTTGCTCAAACCGGCGGCCCGGTTTCCGGCGAAGTGCTTGCCATCCCGAATCCCAACCCGGTAGACCCCAACAATCCGAATCTCTACCGCGTCGAATACACCGCCACGGCTTGTAACGGCCAGACGGTGGTGGACAGCTTCGACGTTTTCGTCTCCGTTGGAGACCCGCTGCTCTCCTGCCCTGAAACCATCGTTTTGCCTAACGACATTGACCAGTGTGGCCGTGTCGTTACTGGTCTTACCCCCCTTCAGGGCCTGGGCTGCAAAACCACCATTACCTGGACCGCCCCGGGTGCAACCCCGAATGCCGGAACGGATGACGCCAGTGGCACAACCTTCCCCGCAGGCACCACCACGGTGACCTATACGATGACTTATGTGGACGCAGCGGGCGCTACCCAGACCCAAACCTGTGACTTCGACGTCATCATCGAAGACCTGCAAAAACCATCAGCTCAATGTCGTGACGTTGAAGTACGTCTTGATGACCAGGGGCAGGCCATTGTTACCGTTGCCGATATAGAAGGTGGCAGCACGGACAACTGTACACCTGCTGCAGGTTTGGATTTCAGCATCGCCCGCACTGACATGGTTTTCGGCCCCTCCGTTTCTTTCGACTGCTTCGAGGAAGGCCAGCAGACCGTCATCCTCCGCGTCCGGGACACCGCCGAAAATGATGGCAACCCCATGACCGATGAACGCAATGAAAGACGTTGTCTTGCTCTGGTAACCGTAACGGACTACTTCGAAGAATTCACCCTAACCCTTGACGTGCCGGAACTCTGTCTGGAGGCCAATAATGAAGAACAACTGGATTTTGGCAACTACCTCACCATTGCTCATCCTGACGGAACGACCTTTAACCATCTGGAAGAGCTGGGCAACGGAGATGACATTGGTGGCGTATTTGGTATTACCGGCTACAACCCTTCCATTCCCGGATCTGGCACCCAACGTGGTACCAGCGTTAATGACCCGGGAGATGCTGGCTTTATTGATCCCCTCACCGGCGTTTACACGCCGGGTACGGGCACGGGCTTTGTTACCATCAGCTACGTGCTGGGGATCGGCGGTCAGGTTACCGCCGGAGTGAACCAGCTCGATGGGTGTTTTATCCTGACGACCGATGTGTTCGAACTCCGCCAGCCACTTGCGATGGACGCTCCTGAATGTATGTGTATTGTTCAGAATGACCGAATTGTTGAGCTCGGCGAAATCACTGGTGGACTCGAGCCTTACACCATTCAGTACAGCGGTGTTAAACTCGATGTGGACAATGATGGCATCGCCGACGATCAGGATGGTGAATTCATGTACCTCGGGGATTTGGGCGCTTCCGCAGGTGCCATGACTTTTGACACAGCAGACTTTGCCCAGGATTTGGGGTCTCTCCTCGTTGACTATACACAACCGACCTGGTCTTTCACCATTGTGGATGCCCGCGGTTGTGAGCTCTTCCGTTCCGGAAGCTGTGACAATGACGACGAAAACGGAACCCCGGAGATTCTCTGCGAAGACCTGGGCCCCGTATCACTATTCACCGAAGAATCCCTCTGTGAAGCACAATACACCTGGGCACATCCCCTGCCTACGGACAACTGTGACGTCATCCTCTACACCTATACCATTACCAACCCCGATGGGTCCCTCAGCGGACCATTTGACCTGACGGCATTGCTGAACCCCGACATCACCAACCCTGATCCGGAGATGTTCAACGGTGTTTATGAGTTTCAACATGTCAGTCCGGCATTGATCACCTCCACCGTGACTTACTACGCAGAAGATGCCGTAGGCAACTTTAGTAGTTGCAGCTTTGACGTAAGCGTGGAAGATGACGACAAGCCCTTCTTCCTGAACTGCGTAGAGCCCGCCGTAATCGTAAACGCCATCGAAGGAGAATGCCAGGCCTTCGCTAACTACTCCCTGCCACTTGCCGGGGATAATTGTTCCTCCCCGATCGTAACGCAGGTGGATATGACCGGGCTGGTATCCGGCGATCTCTACCCCGTAGGTATCACCATCAACACCTTCGAAGCCGTTGATGAAACCGGAAACAAACTACGCTGTGACGTAAAGGTGATCGTCAACGATATCTTCCTTCCGCCCAGCTATGACTGCCCTGACGAGGTGACCGCCGCCACTGATCCCGGTGATTGTGGAGCCATCATCGAAGACATTGCCCCAACAGGCATTGAAGACAATTGCCTCGACAACCTGACCGTCATCTACCGCATCGATGATGCGGACGGTAACCTTCTCTCCAGTGGATTCGACGATGCCAGCGGCACTTTCTTCGATCAGGGAACGAGTACTGTCTCTTACGCGACCCAGGACATGCCGCTACTGCTCATTACCGAAATCACCCATGATCTGGGGAATACAGATGACGGCAACGTGATGCCTCCTGCTTTTAGCACCGGTAACCCTGCGGATGGTGACTACCTCGAAATCACAAACTTCAACCGTGCCGTGATGGACGTTAGCTGTCTTATGATTGAGCGCATACACGCCGGCGGAACAGATTCTTACGCCGTTCCTACTTTCACCTATCTGGAGCCCGGCGGAACCCTGACGATACACTTTGGTGACGGCACGAATTCACCTGCGGACAACTTCTTCAATGTCCCCGGAGCAGAGAACCTGCCGATCGGTGAGCCCGCTGCTTACGTGTTGAGCCTGTCCCGGGCGATACTTGACGTAGCCGCCATCAGTGGTTATGACCTGAACGGCACGCCGGCAGCTGATTACTGGTCGGGTACTGCCGCCCCAACTAACGGCGCCGGAATCGTCCGGACGACCGTGTGGGACACAAATACGGCCGATGACTTTATGGCCGGCGCAGCCTGCCAATCGGCTACCTTCGGGGCGTTGAACCCCGGCCTGGCTCAGCCCGTGCCTAACGGAGCTGCCACTGCGATTCAGGCACAGCCTACTACCCGGATAGAATGCGCGCCATTCACCGTTACGGTGAACGACGATGAGGCGGCAGTCTGTGGTCTTTACGGAGAGCATGAAGCCTACATTGCCGGAGCTATTGACGTGGCCTACGGCGACTGTATTGAAACGGTATACACTGTGACCGACGACCTGATCGTTGCTGACGTCAACCTGAACCTTCAGGGTATGGCTGGCGATATGGGTAACCTGACCTTCACGCTCATCAGTCCCGAAGGCACAGAAGCAGAACTAGCCACCGGGGCCTGCCCCGGCACGAATGCCATAGAATTCACCTTTGACGGAGACTTCGGCCCGGTCATTGACCAGGGCTGCGGCTTGCTAAACAGCGCCGGGCTACTCGTAATGCCCGCCGGAGACATTGAGGCTTTCAATGGTGAATCCATGATTGGAGACTGGACCCTTCGCATCGGTCATAACGGTCAGCAAAACACTGCACCTGCGGTGATCGCCTCCACCATACTTTTCATCAGCTCCCGCGAGGCTTATCCGGATTACACCGCTGTCCTGGAAAACGATCCGGGTGTTTGTGGTGCTGATTACAGCTGGCAGCATGCTATTTTATTTGACAACTGCCCCGGAGGAAGTGTTCTTTGGGAAATCATTGATAGCAGCGGAAGTATTCTGGTTACGGAAGACCTCACCATTCTCCCCGAGAATACTGACGTGACCTTTTTCTTCCCCGTTGGCATCAACACCGTTCGGTATACACTTACGGACGGAAGTGGCAACAGTAGTAGCTGTGCCTTTGACGTAACTGTGGACGATACCGAGCCTCCCGTTATTACCTGCCCGGCTGATGTAACCATTCAACTTGCAGGGGGAGAGTGCGAAAAATCTTACCGACCGAGTGATTATACCGCTACAGACAACTGCGGAGTAGTCTCCATTTTTGGCACTCCTCCTTTCCACGAAGCATTACCCATCGGGGTTAATGACGTGCTGTTTTCTGTCGTTGATGCAGCGGGTAATACCACTACCTGTACCTACACCGTTACCATTGTAGAGTACGAACCGGCCCTGGCACAGATGGCTTGTATCGAACAGATTAACGTTCACATTCCCGGAAACTGTGAGCAACTTATCATTGCGGATATGGTCCTGGCCGGTGATGAATATTACTGCTATGACAATTACGAGCTGAGGCTCCTGCAACGGAACGCCGCCGGAGACTTTGATACACTGGCCACCAACCTCGTTGGTATTGACCAGATTGGCGGAGAGATTCGCTACCAGGTCTATGACCCTCGAAACGACGTAAGCTGTTGGGGTAGAATTGACGTAGGATTTTTCTCAGCACCTGAGTTTATCTGTCCTGAAGACACCATCGTAAGCTGCAACGCAGCTACTGATGTTACCGCCATGGGTTCCCCTACCCTGCTTAGCTGTGCCTTGGCTGGCGCAACGGTTGCTCATGCAGACACACTACAGCGCAATGAAGCTTGCGATGATCCCCGCGCCATACTGCGCAGAACCTGGAAAGTAACCGATGCCTTCGGCAACTCCAGCAGCTGTGTGCAAACCATTACAATTGAGGCATTCGACCTGGCCACAGTCCGCTTTCCCGCCGACCTGGACGGAGACGTTAGCCCGGCCATCAATTGTGTAGCAGCAGCCAATGACCCTACCCTCACTGATCCGGAAAACACCGGTTTCCCCTTCGTTGACGATGGTGCCAATATATTCACCACCAACTTTTGCAGCGCCAGTTACTTGTACTCCGACGAAGTTTATAACATCTGTGCCGGCAGTTATGAAATTATCCGCACCTGGAAGGTGCGAAATACCTGCCAACCCGTTATCCCCGGAGTGAACCCGATTGAGGCAGTACAGATCATACGGGTGCTGGACTTTGAGAACCCACGCCTGAGTTGCCCTGACGATGTCACCATCAGTACCAACAGTATTGATTGTAACGGCGCTTATCATATCCCGCCTCCCGTCGTAGAGACAGGCTGTACTAACTATACTTACACCGTCTCCGTCAGTGCCGGAGATCTCCTGCGGATCAATGATGGTTCTTACGTACTCTCCGGTTTGAACGAAGGCATATTTACCATTCGCTACGAAGTTGAAGACGAATGTGGTCGCTACAGTGAGTGCATTTTCAATATTACCGTAGTAGATCAGGTTGGCCCGACGGCCAGCTGTGAGAATGGCCTCAACGTATCACTTAACGGTGGCGGAGTTGCCAGCCTGGATATAGAAGATATTGATGGTAACAGCCAGGATCTTTGCAGTAGTATTGAGCTGGCCATCCGCCGGTCCTACGAATTTGACCCGACCACTTGTGAGCCACTGGCAACCAACTCTCTGACTGAATGGGGCCAGACGGTTGACTTCAACTGCTGCGATCTGGAAGGTCTGGTCAATGTAGAACTACGGGTAACCGATGAGAACGGGAACACCTCCTCCTGCTGGACAGAGATACTCGTAGAGGATAAAATCACTCCTGAGTGTGAACCTCCTGCAGACCTTACGATCACTTGTATTGACTATAGGGAGAGCCTCCCCAATGACATCACCGAAGCCAGCGATATTGAGCTGGACGCTGCTTTTGGCAGCGCCCACGCCGTAGACAACTGCGGAGCATCAGTCAGTCAGTCCGTTTCCGGTAGTGTCAATAGCTGTGGCATAGGTCAACTGACTCGCGTATTCACCGCAACTGATGGTGTAGGACTGACCAATAGTACAGTCTGCACACAGACGATCAATGTTATTGGTGTCTTTGATTACCAGCTTACCTTCCCGACGGATGAAAGCGGCACCTGCGCCGACATCCCCGGTTACGAAGAGCTGATTACGGCTTCCTTCGCCTGTGACCTTTTCGCCATCGACACTCACGTAGATACCCTTCGGACGATTGATGCCGGAGACGAATGCTTCAAACTGCGTGTCACCTATGACGTCATTAACTGGTGCGAATACAACACCCTGGGGGACCCCTACCTGATTCCCCGTGATGGCAGAATGAACCGCGACCCCGAAAGCCAGCTGCTGTACCTGAATGTTATTCGTGGCGAGCAGATCAATGATACGACCGACGACCTGGCTTTTCTTTCCCGATTTAGCGATCGCAACCTTAATGAAGGAGCTCCGCAACGGGACCAGCTTCTGGATAACGGGAACGACACTGACGACGGAGATGATGGCAATCACACGACCGAAGAACTGCCCTATAGCATTGATGACAGTCGCGGAGCCTTCCGCTACGTGCAGTATATCAAAGTGTATGACGAGGTGGCACCGGTAATTAACAGTAGCCATCCGACGGAATGCTTCAGTGGCGAAAGCGAAGAATGTAGTGCCACCGTTGTACTCAACTTCACGGCGGAGGACGAATGCTCTACGCCAATCGTTACCGCCCAACTGGATCTGAACTACGTAGCTGCAGATGGTTTCCTCCCAATGAGATCACTCTCCGCCACGGAACTAACGACGGACGTAACCGGCGCTTTTGTCATTCGGCTTACCGGTATTCCCACCGGCCAGCATGCGGTACGAATCAATGCCAACGACGGCTGTGGTAATTTCGACAACGAACTCATCGAGTTCTGCGTCTCCCCCAACCGTGCCCCGACGCCCATCTGTATTCAGACCCTGACGGTCAGCCTGATGCCTGACGGACAAGGAGGCGGTATTGCCGCCATATGGGCAAGCGACTTTGTTGCCAGTCCGATTGCAGATTGCTTTGGTAATGCCATCGACACCTACGGCCTGTACCGGGAAACGACGGCCGTCGATGCCGGCTTCACACCCACTGCTGATCAGTTGGGCCTCACCCTCGACTGTAATGATTATAGCAATGGAACAGTTCCCCTCAGACTCTACGCCTTCGATGCTGCGGGAAATTCTGACTACTGTCAGATTGTTGTGGAAGTACAATCTAACGGCGACATCAACCCTTGTGAAGCAGGAGGCTTTGCTCAACTCGCCGGATCCATTACGGACCGTGCGAACAACCCCGTGGAGGACGTCGTCATCCACCTGAGTGGGTCAGCAGGACTTTCGCGAGAAATGACCACGCCGGAGGATGGAAGCTTCTCCTTCGAAGCACTTCCACAGGGAGGAGATTACACCCTTACGCCCTCTCATTTCAGCAACTTCCTCAATGGTGTACGCACTTCGGACATCGTCGGCATCACCCGTCATATCCTTGGTGTTCAGGCGCTGGATGGCCCCTACAACCGATTGGCTGCTGACGTAGACGGGAACACAGAAATCAATGTGGGAGACATTATCTCTATCCGCCGCCTGATTCTCGGACTGGCAGATGGTTTCCCGAATGACAACCCGAGCTGGCTATTCATCCCCTCCGATTTTGCCTTCAGCCAATCGGATAACCCGTGGGCGGAAACTTTCCCCAGTGTGAGCAACTACAACAACCTGACGACCACCGTAAACGGCGCTGACTTCGTCGGCATTAAACTCGGAGACATTAACCAGTCAGCCGTTGCGAATGCCCGGATGCCTGCAGTTCCCCGGAATCTACGGGGAAGTCTGGAGATGGAAACGGACGAGGTTCGGCTCCGCACGGGAGAGACTTTCCGCATTCCGGTCAGTGCGCAGGCACTGCCGGAAGTGGATGGCTATCAGTTCACGCTGCAGTTTGACCCCACTATTCTTGAAGTCACGGGTATTGAACCTGGCTTGGTTCCCAGCGGTAATTTCGGCTGGACATTCGCCGAACGCGGGCTCATTACCAGCAGTTGGAACTGGGCTTCCGCTACCACTCCTGCGAACTGGACCGGAGAGGAAGTTCTCTTTACCCTTCTCGTTCAGGCCAACAGCGATGACAGGCTGAGCAGCGGGCTTCTCTTGGGCAGCCAGTACACCCCTGCCGAAGCATACGAGCGAAACACGGGCCAATTACGTGATCTCGCCCTGGTCTTCAAGGAAAATGAGACCACTGCATTACGCAACGAGTTGCTGCAAAACGTACCTAACCCCGTCCGGAACCAAACCATCATCGGTTTCCACCTGGCAGAAGCTAAGCCTGAAGTAACAGTTTCCATCAGGGATGCTACCGGCCGGCTTGTTCAGGAATTCCTCCGGGAAGGAATGGTGGGTTACAATAGTCTTGTGGTAGACCACCGTATGCTGAACAAGACTGCAGGGATTTATACTTACACGGTCACTGCCGGAGACTGGGTAGCCACCCGGCGCATGATTGTACTGAAGTAAGCCAGCAGATTTTATACGCTGAAATAATTACGGCACCTGAAGCAGCATTGCCTCAGGTGCCGTTTTTGTTCTGACGGTAACTCGTCTTGAGAATCCTGATCGCAACCGCTTCCTACAGAGGGGCGCGGCCGCAGGTGCAAACAATGTTAAGGGGCTAACCGCCCTACTCCTCCACCAGCCGGTAAGTCCGCACCCAATCCACCAGCATCTTATTTTTTGAGGGGGCAGCGAGGTCTTCGTCTTTAGCAATGATGCCCTGGCGGGAACGCCAGTGATGATCCTCGGTATCCAGAATCATCACCATGGGCCTGTCCATCACGAAGGCAGACTTATCCATGAAGGTTTTGGTGTAGTCTTTATCGAACATTTCTGCCTGCGCCCAGGAGCCCGTAGGCAGTGGCTTACCATCAATGTAGAAGTAGACCTCCGCCGGGCTCTTCCAGAAGACACCAAAAGTGTGGTATTCCTCCCGCCAGTAAGCTTCATCGGGCAATTCTACATGATTTGATGCATTGAAGTCGCTGGTAATTCCCTTTTCTTCTGAGCGGATAAAAACGTGAAAGTTTGTTGACATCCGCCTCGCGAAATCTCCCTTTTCGGCTCCGCCGTAAACTTCCAGCACGTCGATTTCCCGGCGACTGTCCCGGCTCAGGAACCAGAAATTGGAGCTAAGCTCCAGGTTACTCACCTTAATCCTTGCCTCAGTGTAAGCCGGATACATCAGCGCTGCCTTAGCGGTAACAATTCCACAATTCACCTGTTCTGTCCCTTCCCTGCGGGAGGCACGGATGACCAGATTACCACCTTCCACCGAAGAATGATCGCCTTGCCATTGGGTTAGCCCCGGGCCGTTCCATCGGTTGAAGTAAGTATCCTGCCAACGTCTACGGAAGCGTTTTTTCTTACCGCGGTAGTTGAAATCATCGGAAAGTTCTTTCAGTAGCTTCCAGCTTTGCCCCGGGCCGGCAGGCACGGGTACGGGGAGCTTTTTCCAGTCTTGCCCCGCCAATGAGAAGGAGAGAAAAGCAATGAATAGAAGGAACGTGCAACGGTTTAAAATCTGAGGAGTTAAGCTTTGCATAGCACAAAGCTATGGTTGATCCGAGGCCGGGCTTACCACGAAAGGCTACTTTCATAGCACGAAAAGCTAAATGCATCATTTGAGCGCTATCCAATTGGCCTGCAGGCTGAACACCACCACCTTGTCTCCCCCCTGCTCCCATAAACTCCCCCCTGCATCCTGCGGCCGCGCCTCCTTTTGGTAAATACGAGACGAAACCTATAAAACCGTCAATTGGTCAACCAATTTTTCGTATTTTTGGAATCTCTTACCAACCCACAAGATCATGCACACCCTGAAATCAACTTCTGTCCTTTCTTCCTTCACGAGCGGCCTGTCTTTGCTGCTGATGGTATTATTCACCTCGCTCTCCCTGAGCGCGACGAACTACCCGATCAATTCAGCCGACGACCTAGAAGACCTCACCCTGGTACCCGGCGATACGGTAATCTGGGAAAACGGTACCTACGCCAATCAGGAAGTGAACTTCATTCGTTTCTTCGGCACCGCCGAAGCGCCCATCGTGCTCAAAGCGGAGACCCCCGGCGGGGTCATCTTCACGGGTGAATCCCCCATGAAGATCTTCGGCACCCACCTGATCGTGGAAGGCTTCTACTGGCGGGAGGGCATCGGTACGAACAATCACGTGGAAACCCGGCGTAGTGGCTCCAGTACAGATTTGTGTACAGACTGCATCATCCGCAATTGCGCTTTTGACAACCTGTTTACCACCGCCCCCGACAAGAGCCGTTGGGTCGTTCTGCGCGGTCAGCGCAACATTGTGGAAAACTGCACCTTTCAGAACAAAAACAGCACGGGCGTCATGATTCTGGTGGAACTGGCCAGCCAGGGAGAGACCACCGCTGATCACATCATCCGCAACAACTATTTTTATAACATTACGCCAAAAGATGATTTCGCGTCGAATTCCGGCGACAGTGAGACGATCCGGATCGGTGCCAGCGGCAACCAGGCCGTAAATGCCCGGGTAACCGTTGAGCACAACTACTTTCTCTCAACGGATGGGGAAAACGAGATCATCTCCAACAAGAGTGCGGAGAACCGCTATCTGCACAATACCTTCCGGTTAAGCCGGGGCTCACTGGTGCTCCGGCACGGGGCCCGTGCACGCGTAGAGGGCAACTTTTTCCTCGGAGAGGGCAAGGCAAAATCCGGTGGCATCCGGGTAACCGACCGCGACCACGTGATCGTTAATAACTACATGTCCGGGCTGATCAATGACAATGATCCCTGGAATAACGGAATCACTATTGTGGCCGGCGACGTTGCCTCCGGCGGCAGCAGTAACGGCTACCAACGGGTGGATGATGTACTGATCGCCTTCAACACCATTTACGACGCCGAAGACCCCATTTACTTTAATGACCGGCATTCCCACGTATCCACCGGCATCATCGCCCACAATCTGGTGTACAGCACCCGCGGGCAACTCGTGGCGGGAGACATTGGTGATACGGGTTCCGGCATGACTTACGTCAACAACCTCTTCGGCGGCTCCAGTGTCGGCATCACCAACGCTGGCATTACGGTAGGAGATGAGACCTTCAGCACCGATGGCGAAGTCTTCCTTCCCGTAGCTGACGGGCTGGTCGCTGGCGCAGCCGGCGATGCCTACGCCGAGCTGGTAGCGCTCGATGTACGTGGCCTTAGCCGCCCGGCCACCGGCCGGGACATCGGCGCCCACGAAGTAGACGGCGCCAGCGGAAGTGAGCAGTTTCGCCCCATCGTCAATGATGACGTTGGCAACGGCGTAGGGGCTTCCTTTCTGAATGCCGACGGCCACGGTAACACGGGCCCCAGCCTGAATGTCGGCAGCACGAACGTTTTCCCGGCCGAAGGCGGCAGTCAGTCCGTCAGCGTTCAGGTCATCGACGTAGACTGGGAGGCTACGGCAGACCAGGAGTGGATCAGCCTTTCCCCCAACAGCGGCACGGAGAGTGGCGTGATTCAGATCACCCTGACGGCCAACCCCGGTAGCCAGGAGCGCACTGGCAGCGTTACCGTGACGGGCATGGGGCTTTCACGGGAGATCGCCATCCGGCAGTCAGGTACGATTTCTCCGGCGGATTGCCCGCAGGGAACGAATGTGGCCCTTGAAGGGTCCGTCAATAGTTTCAGTACACAGCAGAATGAGGATAATGCAGCAGCAAACGTAATCGATGATAACACTGGCAACCGCTGGTCAGCAGAAGGTTTCCCTCAGTTTCTGGTCGTTGATCTTGGAGCAGCCTTTTCCATCAACGAGGTCAGCCTCATCCCGCATCAGGGGCGGGATTATCAGTTCCTGCTCGAAGGGAGTAACGAGCCGGAGGGAACCTTCGTCACGCTCGTCGATGCAACCGACAACCAGGCCGGAGGCAATTCCATTGACCGCGATTTTCCGGAGCAGGTTTACCGCTACATCAAGCTGACCGTCACCGGTGCGGCCACTTACGAAGGCCCCTGGGTATCAGTTTCGGAGCTCAGGCTGGGTTGCTCAGGTACTTCGGTCAGCTCCCGGAACCCCGCGGCGGAAGCCGCGGGTATCGGGCTGCGGCCAGTTCCCGTTACGGACGTCCTCTACATCGATCACCTACCCGCTGGCTACACCGAATACAGCCTGATCGACTTTAGCGGCCGGGTAGCCGCCCGGGGCAAGCTTACCAACAGTCAGATAGATCTGCGTCAGCTACCCGCCACGGGTATGTTTGTACTTCGCCTGACCGGTGAGGGGCTGCCGGTACTGGCGCAGAAGGTGATGAAGGTTCGGTAGGCGCTTTGCTTGTGTATTTGATCGTGCAACAGTGCGCTAAAGTTTCTTCGCAGTAACTTGACGCCATGTCCTTCTACCAATCATTGGCTAAATACGGCGCGAAGTACGTCGGCGAAGCCCGCCTGTTCAAGTATGGGTTCAATCTATCCCCGATGTACCGGCGCAGTACCGCCCGGATACAGACGGTTTCTGATGACCTGCTCCAGGTCAGCGTCAGGCTTCCCCTGAGCTATAAGAACATGAACTACGTGGGCACCATTTTCGGGGGGAGTATGTTTTCAGCCCTGGACCCCATCCCGATGGTTCAGCTGATCAACCTGATTGGTGATGACTACGTGGTGTGGGACAAATCCGCCCAGATCATCTTCAAGCGGCCTGCCCGCGAGCATCTCTACGCCCGGTTCAGTTACACCACCGAAGAACTGGAACAGATTAAAGCAAGAGTAGCCACAGAAAAGGAGATCGACATTGTAAAGATCACCCGACTGACGGACAAGGCAGGCACTACGACCTTCTGCGAAGTCCATAAAACGATCTATGTGGCAGATAAGGCTCATTACCGGGCAAAGCGCGAAGCACGCTCGCGCGCTAAGTAAAGTTTTCGCGCGATTGACCGTGCTCCTGAAAACTATTCTTTGCACCTGCGGCAGCGCCTTATTTAGTGGATAGTATGGTAGTAGTGGTAGTCTGGTAGTACGGCACCTACTACCATACTACCACTACTATCGTACGATCACTACTATCATACGATCACTACTACCCTACGGCCGTACTTCCCCTTTATTCTTCACCCAGCGCTCCATCCACTGGTCCTGCTCCCAGAGCAGGTGCAGAATAGATTCCTTAGCGCGGTAGCCATGGCTTTCTTTGGGCAACATCACCAGGCGGACAGTGGCGCCCAAACCTTTCAGCGCGTTGAAGTAGCGCTCTGATTGTAGTGGATAGGTGCCAGAGTTATTGTCCGCTTCGCCGTGAACCAGTAGTAGTGGCGTCTTCATTTTTTCTGCGTGCATGAAAGGGCTCATGGTATTGTACACTTCAGGAGCTTCCCAATAGGACCGTTGTTCTGACTGAAAACCGAAGGGCGTCAGGGTCCGGTTATACGCTCCGGAGCGGGCGATGCCGGCGGCGAAGAGATCGGAGTGACTCAGCAGATTGGCCACCATGAAGGCACCATAACTGTGGCCGCCCACGGCGACCCGCTCCCGATCAATGTAGCCTCGCTCATCAACCGCATCAATGGCCGCCTTGGCGTTAGCCACTAGCTGCTTCCGGAAGCTGTCGTTTGGCTCCGTATCTCCCTCACCAACGATGGGGAAAGCCGCTCCGTCCAGCACCACGTAGCCACGGGTAACCCAGTAGATCGGACTACCGTAGTAAGGGTAAATAAACCCGTTGGGGTTGGCCGTCGTCTGGCTCGCACTGGCCTTGTCCTTATACTCCCGGGGGTAAGCCCAGAGGATCATCGGCTTTTTCTCCTTTTTCTCCATGTCGTAACCAACGGGCAGGTAGAGAGTACCGGAAAGCTCCAGGCCATCTTCGCGTTCGTAAGTGATGACTTCTTTATGCACCTTTCCGAGCGCTTCGAAGGGATTAGCAAAATCCGTCACCTGCGTCAGCTTGCCGGAGCGGGTGTCCCGGAAGAAGTAGTTAGGGTAGTCCGTAGGAGACTCGATGCGTACTGAGAGTTGCTTCGTTTTCGGATCGTAGTCCCGCAGGCTTTCAATCCGATCGGTGTACGCAGACTGGTACAGCCGTTCTTTCTTTCCACTGCTAAGGTTCATTTCGTCCAGAAAGGGGAATTGCCCTTTCTCGGAATAGCCGGCCCCCAGCAGAAAGGCATTATCACCGTCCAGAGCCAGCACGGAGCTACCATATTTATTGCGGGTGGTTACGAAGTTACCCGGATCGCTGTAGCGGTCCTGGTAGTTTCGGTCAGCAATGATCACGGGCTTTTTACTGGCGTCAGAAGGATCAAAAACGTAGGTCTTTGTATTGCGGGTATTCCACCAACGGTCGTATGCGATAGCAGTATCGTCATCGCCCCACTGGATACCAGCGTAGCGCATAATGGTTTTCAGGATAGATTTCCCCTCTCCGGTGAAGGGAGCTTCGAGCTGGAAGACCTCGTCGCGGAAGTCCACCTCTTTAGCCGGATCCCCTTCATCGAGGGCTTTAACGTAGACGAGGCTGTGGGGGCGGTCTGACCGCCAGTTCATGCTCCGCCGTCCCTTAGAGGTAGCCATAAAACCCTGAGGGCGGACTTCCTCCAATGGAGCTTCGTTAACGACGGAAACCATTTTTCCGGATTTATCATAAATCGTCGTTATTGTAGGGAAGCGGCTATAGGGCACGATGTAGCTGAAGGGCCGTTCGATCCGGCTCACCATCAGGTATTGGCCGTCGGGGCTAAAGTTTACACTCCGGTACATGGCCGTGGGCAGAAAGGGGCTTTGTGTTCCGTCCAGATTCAGACGAACGATGGTGGACAGCGCCAGCTGCTCAAAATTATGCTCATCATTGGGGTTCTTCAGCAGATCCTGGTAAGTACGGTTTTGGGCTTTCTTTCCATCAGCGGTTGAGATGGTTGGGCCGGTTGGTACGGCAGTGGCTCCGTCAATCAGTGGCTTACGGCTTTCGGGAAGCAGTTTAATGAGCATCGACTGTCCGTCTTCCGCCCAGTTGATGACATCACGAAGGTTGGCATTCAGGGGCGTTTTACTGGCGTCAGTAAGTTGAGTAGCGCTGGCGGTGGCGACGTCGAGCAGCCAGACTTCCACGCCTGCTGAGGCCGTGTGCGTCATGGCGATCTTTTGTTGGTCGGGGCTCCAGCTCAGGTTGCCCAGCTTGGGGCTGGCCGGCAGGCCGGTTACTTCTTTCAGTGTTTTTTGCCCACTTACGGCCCGGACGGCCACTTTGTTGTAGTATGTCGTTCGGCTACCAATATTAGTAGCGGGATCAATGCGCAGTCCACCAAGTCGCATCTCCTGCCGGCTGAGTTCTTCGATAGATTTATAGGCATCCCGGTACAGAAGTACCATGTTTTCCTTAGCGTCGTCCATCAGGACAGAAGGAGCAAGGGGAACATCCACAAGATCCAGAATGGCCTTATCGGGTTGTTGGTAGCCAAGGGTTTGGGCGCGGACGCAGGTGCAGAGGAGGCTCAGTAAGAGCAAGGTGAAAAACGACGGCTTCATTTGGTATGGGTTGATTAGTGGGCTAAGATCGTCATTTTGAGGGACATGGTAAAGTGTTCAGAAAGTGCGGTGTGTAAAACCAAATGCACAAACGAAGGGATTAAAATTATCTTCCGTCCCTGACAAGCATTCAGGCTGTGACGCTGTCCGCTGAATGCTGAATCTACTACTGAAGTAAATGAGCTTAGCTTCTTTGTTGTCCATTTGGTTATACACACGAAAGTGCTTCGGACCGGACTAGAAGCAGAAACAAGCTGATAAAAAAAGAGCGACCTCGAAAATATTCGAGGTCGCAATTAGAATTAGTTATTTGAGAAACAAAATGAACAATGCTATGAACAACACAAAGACTTAGTTAAAGGAGGCTAGTAGCCCGGCCGGTTAACTAATACAAATATCGCCTGTTTAACGGAATAAGCCACAATACAAAGGCGATAACAGGGCTACCAATCGATTGCGCAAGGGCTACAGTAGGGCTACAATACTACAGAATTGTTGTTTTACCCCCATTTACCGCTCTTTTACTATCTTGCCAACCGTCTTCATGAAAAAGGTATGTTAGTGAGATTTTTTGTTGTGGTTTTAGTATTTTTTTTCCTGTTGCAGGGCGGTTCAGCCTTTGCACAGTCTCAATCACTTCGTGATCAGGTTAACGCTTTGTCGGCAAAGAAATATTCTAAAAGTGATGTTGCTGAAGCTAAGAGGCTTTTGCCGATTGTACAGGAACATGGGGATTTTAAGTTAACGTTCGACCTTCTTGACTGGCTGAGTGACTACTATACAGATACAGGGGACTACAAACAGGCAATGCTATATTCCAGACAAGCAGCCATGGCCGCCCATCAATCGAAGGATTCGCTTCGCATGGCTGACGGGCAAATGAATATTGGCATGATATTTTTTCGAACGGATGACTATGAACAATCAAATGCCACCTTCCGGCCACTGATAGAAGCTTATAAAAAATTAGGGGATACGCTCAGTGCCGGCAGGGTCGAGGGTAATATTGCCCTCAACTATATGAGAGCTGAAAAACAGGACACTGCTCTTCAGCTACTACTGCGAGCCTGGGCTACGATGCGTAAGCATGGCTCTCCCTCTGACTGGTTAGCTGTTGACCGAAACATCGGGGTAATTTACGCGATGACGGGAAAGCCCGAACAAGGCTTACCCTACACCGAGCGAAGCCTGAATACCATTCTTGCTCAACGAGACACGTTCGAATTCGCACCCGCCTACGGCAACCTTGCCTACACCTATCAGCAACTTGGCGACTTTAAACGCGCTCTTCCTTTATACGATTCTGCGCTCTACTATTCGCGGCTACAGGAGCAGAATGCCGTTACCTACGTCACCTTGAAGGACATAGCCGACGGCTACCTCTCAATTGGTGATTACAAGAATGCTCTCCGCCTATTTCAGGAATACCAGGCCGTAAAAGAAAGCGTCCTCAATGAAAACACCTTGAACCGAATCGCAGAACTTAAGGTAGAGTACGAAACAGAACAACAACAACTTGCCCTTGAGGCTAGTGAGCAAAAAGTTCTTTTACTTGAGGGAGAAGCCAGGATCAGGCAGCAACGCCTGGTGCTCATCATTATCGGTTTGTTTTTCAGCTTAGTCCTTGGGTTACTCGTTTTCAGACAGTGGCGCAGAGACATACGCTACCGCGCGACCAAAGAAAAGCTGATCGCTGCCGAACTGGCCAATGAGCGCCTGACTTCAAGCCTACTGAGCACCCGACTGGAAAACAAGCAAGGGGATCTGACCAACTTTGCCCTTGACATCGAGCGGAAAAATAAATTTTCGCGGGAGCTGACGGATCGCCTGGGCGCGCTGAGAAAAGTGTTACCGACCAAGCTCCGCCCGCAGGTTGATGACCTGATTCGATACGCCCAGGGCCACGAGCAACTAAACGGGCAATTAGAAGTGGTGCAGGAGAATATTGACCAGGTCAACCGCGAATTCCATCAAAAGCTGAAGAAAGCCTTTCCCAACCTTACCGCAAGTGACCGGGAGTTAGCGGGGCTGCTCCGCCTCAATATGACAAACAAAGAAGTAGCCACTAACCGGGGCATCTCCACGGCCAGTGCAAAAATGGCGCGCTACCGGCTGCGCAAAAAGCTCAATCTTGTACCGAGCGATGACATTAATGCCTTTCTGCAGGATCTTTAACATTGGGGAAGCGGGGGTAATCATCCCCTTAGGTTCATCCCAACCCCTTCACAATCTCCCGGCAAAGGGCCAGGAACATCTCCGTTGTGCCTAACGGGCTACTGGTCGTAAAGCCCGGGTTAGCCGAATGTTTTACGATGACCGTATGCGTAGCAGGATTGACATAGATGAACTGATTATAGACGCCGACGGCCAGAAACTCTCCCTCGTCTCCATCTGGCACCCACCATTGATAACCATAGCCTAATGTATGCGCTGAGCTGGGCCGTACGCCCGGCTGAAGGTGAGGAGCGTCAGGTGTAACGGAAGCGGCTACCCAGCTTTCCGGGATAATCTGTGTTCCTTGCCAATTCCCCTTATGTTCGTACAAACTACCCAGTCTGGCGCAATTCCGGACGGTAGTATTAAGGCCACCCAGGGCCATTTCCATACCGTAGTCATCCGTGAGCCAATACGAGTCGTGTTCCATCCCCAGTGGATTCCATAGCTTCTCTTTGGCGTATTGAGCAATGTTTTGCCCCGTTGCCCTGACCAGCACCATCCCCAACACGTGGGTGTTGATGCTTACGTAGTGATTAAAAGTCCCTGGCTCTTTTTCCCGCTCCAGGCCGGCGGCGAAAGCGTCCTGGCTGGCACCCCAGGCGAAGCCCCTTCCCCATTGATTGATATCGGACCAAAAATCCGCGTAATCTTCATTAAAGGCTACTCCCGAAGACATTTGCAGTACGTCCTTTATCCGTACACCTTCGTAACCGGAGCCTAACAGGACCGGGCAATACTCGTCTACCGTTTGCTCCAGGCTTTCCACCTTTCCCTCCGCCACCGCAATACCAAAAAGAGCGGACAGAAACGACTTAGAAACAGACCATACGATCTGGGGTGTTTCGGCGGTATGCCCCCTGAAGTACTGTTCGTGTCGAATCGTATCATTGTCGAGGATCAGAAAGCCCGTCGTGTAGGATGAGTCAAGGTAAGCTGGCACTGCCATCGTTAAGGATCCATACGTAAAGGAAGCAGGTAGCGGTGGAGTAGTCCGTGCCTCCGGAAGCGGAGAAGGCTGATCGGCGGCCGGTATTTTACGGTAGGTCATCATCTTGTCGGTGCTGCGAAAATTGTCCACGATGATCTCCCGGTCAAAAAAGTGCATGACCTGGTTAACCCGCTGAAGTTTTGGGTAATAGCAGACAGCGGCCAGCAGCAGGAGAAGAAGCAAGCCAAGAAGAACTTTTAGGAACAATTTCATTTTTTAAAGGTAGAAAAGATTATTTCTGCTGCGGTAAGGCAGGTAACAGCTTCCTCTGCTTTTCGTCTTTTCCCCTGCACCTGCGCGCCGTCGCCCGTCAACTTTAGGGTGTATAGAGCTCCCTGTGTGGATCTTTTATAATTTCCCGCCGTAAGGCCTAACACACTACCGTACTAAAACCGTAAGTTTGCCCAAAGCTCGATACCCACATGAAATTCTCCGTTTCCTCTTCCGATCTGCAGAAAAAACTAAGCCTCGCAGGAGGTGCTATTTCCAGCAACCCCGTATTGCCCATCCTTGAAGACTTTCTCTTCACCATTGAGGGCAACCAATTAACCATTGCGGCTACGGACCTGGAAACGAGCGTTACCACCAATTTAGAGGTCAATGCAGATGGCAACGGCACGGTAGCCGTACCCGCCAGGATTCTGATTGACACCTTAAAAGCACTTCCCCAGCAGCCGATTACTTTTTCTGTTGACGAAGACAACTTTGGCATCGAGATAACGTCTGCTTACGGCAAGTACAAGCTCGCCGGCGAAAATGGAGAGGACTACCCGGACATCCCCGTACCGACGGATGCCGACGAGGTCTCTGTCTCCAGCCTCGCTTTACTGGAGGGCATCAATAAAACGCTTTTTGCTACTTCTACTGATGAATTGCGGCCGGCCATGACGGGCGTCTTCTTCCAGGTTGACTTCAGCAAGCTCGTTATGGTAGCCACCGATGCACACAAACTGGTGAAGTATTCTTTAAGCGACATCACCGGTGAGGTAACCAGTAGTTTCATTATCCCCAAAAAGGCGCTTAACCTGCTCAAAGGAGCGCTGCCTTCTACGGACGAGCAAGTGTCCGTCTCGTTTGACAAGGCGAATGCATTCTTCGCCTTCGGAGAAAATAAAATGGCCTGCCGGCTCATCGACGCCCGCTACCCGGATTACAATGCCGTTATCCCGGTCGACAACCCCAACGAGCTACTCATTAGCCGCACGGATCTGCAGCAGAGCCTGAAGCGTATCGTTATCTATGCCAATAAGACAACGAATCAGGTCATTCTTACCATCGCCGACGGCAGCCTGACCGTTAGTGCACAAGATCTTGACTTCAGTAATGAAGCTACGGAGCAACTTTCCTGCACCTACAGCGGAGACCCGCTAACGATCGGCTTTAACGCGAAGTTTCTCGTTGAGATGCTTGGCGTTTTAGAAGGCGAAGAAGTGAAGCTCGAAATGAGTACCGCTACCCGCGCCGGAATCCTGCTGCCTACCGAGCAAGCAGGCGGTCAGGAAATCATGATGCTGGTGATGCCGGTAATGCTGAGCAACTAAAAAAGGACGAAGGGCAGATTGATTGCATAGCTGCTTTAATCCCTGGCGTAAAACACATAAAGGCCCGCATCTCTTCCTGAGATGCGGGCCTTTATTTTTTACAGTAATGGTTAAGGGTACTACTTGACCAGCCGAACGGAAGAACTTCCGCCATCATTAGACAGCCTTAGCAGATAAGTTCCGGAAGCGACATCAGCTGTAGAGATCATAAACCGTCCACTACGGACTTCAATTGATTGCTCCGTGATCAAGCGGCCAGTGATGTCCAGTAGTTGCAGAAGTGTGGTGTTGCCACGCAGACCGTTGACTTCTACCGTCAGGAGCTGAGTAAACGGATTGGGGTAAACACTAAATTGATCGGCAGCCTCGGGCAGATCGGTCCCCGTAGTCAGGGTATTGGGTTCACAAGGAGTCGGTTTCCCGTGAGCGTAGACCCGCTCGGTGGGCGAATCGATCAGCTGAATGGACGTACCCTCCGTGGGGGCTAACAGTTCCGTTCCCGTCATCCAAATACCTGCATCCGATGCGATAGGTTCTCCGGTACGATCACCCATTCCCCAGACCACATAAGATAAAAGGGTGCTCATATTTCCATAGCCTGGCAGAGTACTGATGGCCAGTTCTCCCGCTTCAGCCATGAGGGTAGTCCCCAGGTTAATCGTAAGCTGTTCTCCGGGGTCAGCGATCAGGTCTCCGCAGATTACTTCCAATCCATCTACCTGGCTGAATACTCCATCGATACCAATAAACAGCTCCCCAAAGTTAACCGGGAAAGTACCCAGGTTGATGAGTTCTACTTTTCCATCTTCTGCAATCTCGTTAATACCCACTACCTGGGGTTGCTCTTCCAGCAGCATCACGGTCGCCGACTGAAAGCCACCGGCTGAGGCCAGGCTTCCATCAATTGCTCTGAAACGATAAATGATGGGAAGGACTAACCCTGGTCGGAATCCAATAGCTCTCAGTGTATCGTAAAGGCCTTCAAGGGTGTTAACGTAGCTGGTATCCGTCCCTACCCGGGTGGTCGTCAGTAGTTCTTCGAACTCCGTCTCATTGGGTGCTGCTAATTCAAGGATATAAATTAGTGAGTCTGTATTCGGATCTGATGACCGGGTAAAGGATGCACTCTGAACGTCGCTTCCTTCGGGAGCAATAATGATAGTTATACTGTCTTCAGGCGTGATTATTTCGGGAGCAGTAGGGAAGGCATTATCGTCCCGCAGTAGCTGGCCACGAATGGCTCCACTGGTAAATTCAGAAGTAGACAGTGTGAAGTAGGTACCTCCTTGCGCCAACCGGGCCAGCCTCGCAGAATCCGCGTTAAACTGGTTGACATCGGCGGGAAAGCCGCCGGAAAGTCCGTCCTCAGCAAGCTGGGCATTGAGCCTGAAATCAACAGCGCCTCTAACGGAAATACTTCCTCTCCGCAGCTGAGCGTTCCCCCTTACCGGGTTCCGCAAATCAGCGAAAGCGCCAGTGACCACGATCTGATTATCCGTAGCCTCAATCATGACAAATCCATTAGCGGTTGTAATGGTTGGTACCGCTGCTACATTAACACCATTCAGATTAGCACCGTAATAGCCCTTGGCCAGGTTCATTACCTGTCCGCGGACTTCTCCGCCTTGCACTGCTCCGGTATGGACGTTAACGTAGAACTCACGGGCATAAAACGCCTGGACCTGTTCTTCCGTTACCGTAAAGGAATTGTTTTGCGGCAACCATTGCCCGCCCTGCTCTCCGTCTTCTGCGGAGATAACGAGTGGAAAAACCACTGGCCCACTGGATCCCGCCAGAGCCAGATGCAGATGGGCACCTCCGGCAATGTCAGTAGCCACGGTATCCAGCAGATCGTTTACACTTCCGCTCAGTGTCATGGTAGAGTCTCCGTCAAAGCTCAGTAACACCCGGCCATTTCCGGGTGTATTGACGGACAACGGACGAGCCTGGTGCCCGGAAAGGTTCGCATAAAAAGAAGTAACCCCCATATTTTTGATCTGCCCTCTAAGCTCACCACTACGAACAGCTCCGGAGTGTATGTTGATGTAGAGCATATCCATATCCAACGCGGCCAGTTGCTCGGCCGTCAGTTCGAAACTGTTATCCTCAGCGGAGATCGTGGCCCCCAGACCATCATTCGCAATGTCTAGCGCCAAAGGAAATATCACCGGGCCATTACGTCCGGCAATTGCCTGGTGAATGTGTGCTCCTCCGGCCAGGTCGGTAGAGATGGTATCCATCAAACCGCTGAATGCTCCGGAAACAGTAATAGTGTTACCAACTCGTTCTACCATCACCGCTCCGATACCAGGAGAATGTACCGACGGGTTTTCGTTGATGCCCAACAGGTTAGCCATCTTGTAATCGTCTGCTCCTGCCGGAACCAACTGCCCGCGCAATTCACCGCCACTATGTTCTATTGTGTGGATATTGACGTAAAGGCCACGATCATTAAGAAGCTGCAACTGCTCAACGCTTAATTCAAAAACATTGCTATCTGCGGAAAAGACACCGCCCCGCATATCTGCATCTAAATCACTGTTGAGTAAGAACTCTACACCGCCGGATTGTCCGGCGAGACCAGCATGCAGGTGAGCCCCACCAGCCACACTAAGGTCAACGGCAGCATTAAGACCGGAGAATTCGCCGCTCACCGTCAGGGTATTACCCTCTAAGGAAGCCGTAAGTGTTCCTCTACCCAGCGTTGTAACGGGAACAGGTAGCTCATTTAAGCCGCTAAGCTGTACCACAAATTCAGTCTCCATCTCTGTACTTCCCAAAAGAGCCGGGGTGGATGCGTGTGCTACAGAAGGCCCTGTTTCACCATTAACCTTCGTCACTTTGCCGGCAAAGAGCGGAAAAGAAAACAGAAGAGCAATTATTGGAAATAGCCATTTTGTGGGATAAACAGATCGTTTCTCAGTCATGGTCAAGGGATTATGCAATGTCAAAGGGATTTTAATTGATTCAGCACTCGGTTTTCCGGCCAGGCAACCCGGAGTTCCTGAATAATGAGGCCGCAATTTACGGCTTATTTACCTGGGGGTTTGAACTTCCATTGATGAAGAAAAAATCTCTAAGAACCTATGGCTGCCTTAATTGTACTGATTAATAAACCCACAACATGAAGACTTCTGCAGAATTATCACTCTACCCACTGACCAAAGACTATGAAGAGCCCATTATTGCATTCATTAAACTTCTTCAGGAACAACCCGACATCAAGGTAGCCACCAACGGGCTTTCTACGCAGCTTACGGGGGAATACGATGCAGTGATGAAAGCGCTCACCCTGGCCATGAAGCCCAGCATGGCAGAATCTACAACCTGCTCCTTTGTTATAAAGCTACTCAACGTAGCAATAAGCCCCGGCGAAAAAGTAGCTGTTTGAATACTGGGGGGTACCCAGGGCTGACGCGTCATTAGTAATCTTAACGTGCAAGAGCCTGTAAAATGATGATGCGGTGGCCCAGGGGGGCACCAATTACTATTGTGCTGGCCGCTGATAAAAACTGTAGCCTCCGCGTTGATAGAGCAAGTGAGCATCCGGCACTTCCTTTAGAACACGCTCTGTTTTATTCAGGGGACTGCTGAAAAACAGCGGAAGCGGGTTGGATCCATGAAACCGGCATTGCCGGTCCTGGCACCCGCTATGATAAGTGTCGGGTAAGATGCCGCTGTAGAACCAATGAGCGTAAGACTTATGATAGGCAGTACCTACTGACACCTCCTTACCCTGTAACCCCCGATAGAAGGCCACCAATTCTCCCTGGCTGTAAGTTTGAAGACGCGGTGCAAAACAAGGCAGCGCAATAGCTACAAATAGCCCCATGATTAAAAGGTGCATACTGGCCAGCGACCAGGCATCAACAAATGTATACCTATATAAGGCTACTATCCCTGACAGCACCGTTAAGAAAGGCAGCAGTGTATACCAGGGCCAATCGACTACCAGCTCTAATCTGGAGAGAAGCCCTTCGTCGTTAATATAAGGTAACAGACTATCCAGATTCCAGGCAAGAAGAGGAAGGCTAAGGGAAGCCAAGGCATACAGCCCCCAAATAAAAATACTTCCACCTTTCACGAGCCGAAGGTCTTTTTCCCTCAACGGCCCACTACTTACTGCCCGGGCGGCGAACCAGCAAAGGGGTAAGTAGCAAAGACTGGAGTAGTGTACTATCTTGGTAGTGACAATAGAAAACAGGATCAGGACAACCCAGAATAGTATTCGCATACCCTGGTCCAGTTTGCTGTTAAAGACTTTTCTGCGCAGAAGAGCCGGCAGTGCAAAAACCGAAGCAGGGAAACAACCTAATAGTAAGACCAGAAAGTGATAGCCAGGAAACCCACCATGGCCAGCATCCGGTTGGCGGAAAAGGCGCCATTGGTAGCGAAGAAATTCTTTAGCGAAGTAGCCATCGTCCTCTTTCCAGAGAAAGGCGACCCAGATGGTGATGGGCAACAGGGCCAACAGGCCAATGAGCCCGTAAGAAATGACTTGTCGAATCCGGTACGCCCTGGGCTGATCATTAAAAAGCAATGCCAACAGCCAACAAAGCCCGGCAATCAGGCCAGCAGCTGGCCCTTTCGTCATAACGGCCAGGCCCAGGAACAAGCTACTGGCCAGTCCGTTTCTGAGGGAATAACCTTTGCCGGTTAAAACAGGGAGCAGGGCCAGGAGGATAAAAAGGTTAAACCAGGGATCAATAATCCCTGACCTAAAATACAGTTGAGGTAAAAGACTGAGCAGAAAAAATGCGGCCCAGCGTAAAGCTGTTTTCTCGTTGGCATGCTTTTGGGCGAAAAAAAAGAGCACTAAAGCGGAAACCAATCCACAGATGATGTTGGGAAACCTGGCCGCAAATGGCCCTGGCCCAAACACCCTGAAACTGTGCAGTTGCATCCAGGCGAAGAGAGGGGGCTTTTCGTGAAAGGGCTGGTAGTTAACGGTTGGGTGTAACCAATCCCCGCTTAAGAGCATTTCACGGGCGATTTCGGCGAAATTCAGTTCATCCCAATCATAAAGGTCAAGATTGTTAATCCCCAGCATCCAGCTACTCACCACCAATAGTAGGGAGAGGAGGACCCAAAACCGGGAAAATGACTTCACTTCGGATAGTTTTAAAGAACAGCAGATTTGGCGAATCTAAGTGACGGGATGATATTTGCAGCCCCAAAATGGGGTGAAAAGGTACTTTTCTTATGCGAAAACTTATTTTTTGTCCTCCCATAAAGTGACCTTACCAGTATCTTTGCGTCGAACACGGCAGTACTGTTAAAAATTACATTCCAGTAACTACTCATCAATTTTCAATTAAATCTTTCCTTTCATGAGACTCAGTCTTACCCTTATAGTTGCCCTGGTACTCAGCGCAGTTGGTGTCCAGGCCCAACAACTACCTTCTAATCCAGATCCCAACAAGTGTTACGTTCGTTGTGTAACTCCTGACGTTTACACTACTGAGACGGTTCGCATCCAGACTCGTCCTGCATACAAGTCACTCAGTGTTGTTCCTGCCACTTACAAGACCGTTACCGAACGCGTTCTCGTAAAGGAAGGTTACAAGCGCTACGAGTTCGTTCCTGCAACGTTCCGTACTGAGTCTATCTCTTACCAGTCACAGGCTCCAGGAGAGACCATGACGGTTACGGCTGCTACCTTCACGGATGCTACCGAGCGTGTACTCATCAAGCCAGAAACCAGCAAGTGGGAATCTACCGCTTACGAAGGTTGTGAGTCTGACGATCCTAACGACTGTCAGGTACTGTGTTACCGCACGTACGATGCTGAATACCGCACTATCCCCGTACAGCGCCTCGCTGCTGACGCCGGAAGCTCTCGTAGCGGAACTGCTGCACGTACTTCTACCTACACCAAAGAGGTAGTAGCTACTCCTGCTCAAGTTCGCGAAATCGACATCGATCCTGTTTACGAAACGATCACTAAGAGCGTTATCGACCAGCCTGCTACGGTTAACACGACCACTGTTCCTGCACAGTACACTGAGATCACCAAAGAAGTACTTACTTCTAAAGGTGGCCTGACCAGCTACGAAGAAATCGACTGTGAGCTGCTGACCAGCTACAACGTACTTCCTATCAACTACGCTTCTGGTAGTGCTGCACTTACCAGCGCCGCTCGTCAGGTTGTTGATGATCGTCTGCTGAGCCTCCTCCGTGAGCGTCCGAACATTCGCATCCAGATCAACGCTCACACTTCCAGCGTAGGTTCTGCCGGTGGCAACCAGGCTCTTTCTGAGCGTCGCGCTAAAGGTGTTGCTGACTACCTCGTTAGCCGTGGTATCAACCGCAGCCGCCTCGTAACCCGCGGTTACGGCGAGAGCCAGCTCAAGAACCGTTGTGCTGACGGTGTTAACTGCTCTGAAGCTGAGCACGCTGTTAACCGTCGCACTGAGTTCCGTGTACTAAACATGGACATGTAATCACCCCTGACGGCCCAGCCGTTAACTGATTCAATTCAAAGCCCCCGTTCACTTAGGTGAGCGGGGGCTTTGTCATTGGGGGTATACTTCGCAGCGGTAGGGTTTGCGCGCAGAGACCGTAGTGAATAGGAGAATGAGGAGGCTACGCCGGATTGGGGAGAGGGCCTTCAGGTCCGATAATACTTACGCTGGATTTGGGCGCGACCGCAGGTGCAGCGGACGTTGGAGAAGCAGAGAAAGACCATTAGCACCTTTCGCTCAATTCCCCTCTTGGTTATTTTCCTCCGAAACGTAAACTGAGGACTCCCTTAACGGCCTCCTTTACGATGGAGCCGTGCATTTTGCTGGCCCCGAGGATGCGGTCCGTGAAGATGATGGGAACTTCCACAATCTTATAGCCCAGCTTCCAGGCAGTATGCTTCATCTCGATCTGGAAGGCATAGCCGATGAACCTGATGGCATCAAAGTCAATGGCCTCCAGCACCGGGCGGGTGTAGCACATAAAACCGGCCGTGGGGTCTTTGACGGGCATCCAGGTGATCAGGCGAACATAGAGGGAAGCACCGTAGGAAAGCAGGCGCCGGTCAACCGGCCAGTTTTCCACCCCGCCACCACTGGTGTAACGGGAGCCAACGGAGACATCACCGCCGCCCGTATGACATGCCTCCCGCAGGCGGATAAGATCCTTGGGGTTATGGCTGAAGTCAGCGTCCATCTCAAAGAAATAGCGATAGTTCTCCGACCTTTTCAGCCCCCAGCGGAAGCCGTCCAGGTAAGCAGTTCCCAGGCCCAGCTTACCGGCTCTTTCGAGCAGGTGGAGGCGGTCCGGGTTTTCCCGTTGTAATTCCTTAATAATATTTCCGGTTCCATCGGGGGAGCCATCATCTACAATCAGGAGATGAAAATCATGGGATAACCCAAAGACAGTCTCCACCATTTTAGCGATGTTCTCCTTTTCGTTGTAAGTGGGAATAATGACGAGGCTATCGCTCAAGAGGCTTGTTTTTTCTAAGGGCACAAATATATGGCTAGATCGGACAAATAATCTGCGGAAAATCTGTTGTTCCGTCTTCTGTCAATAAAACGGGCCATTTGATTCAGGTAGTTTTACATAACCATTACCGGGAAAGAGGCCCAATTGCCCCAAATGGTTGACTAGCAAAAAGTATTAGCCGCTGTAATTCGTTCAAATCCGGATGCCGGCAGGCGACAAAAAACCGCTCGCTTATTGACAAACCAAGGTAACGTCCGATCTTCGCGGCATGAGACGATGCTTACTCCTTCTTTGCTTTCTTACCTTTCTCTGCACCTGCGCCCGCGCCCAGGGTCCCGTTAGCGGCTTCCCGACGCCAAAGGGAGAAACGGCCATCGCCATCAGTTACAGTAAGGAAAACTACGATAATTATTTCCTGCCGGACAACGGAGAGGAGAACCGGGAAATCGAAACGATCAGTTACAGCCTGTTTGTGGAAACTGGGGTGAGTGACAATATGTCGCTGATCGCTACCCTGCCCTGGATGCAAATCAATGATGACGAAGGCAGTCTGCAGGACGCCTCTCTCTGGTTAAAATACATGAACCTTGAAAAACGCTCCGGCCGTTCAGCCAATCGTGTTTTCACCTCGGTAGGTCTCAGCCTGCCCGTCGGCAACTATGAAACGATGGGCAATACTGCCCTGGGGCAGCGAGCCACCGTTTTTCAGGGCCGGCTGGTGTATCAGTTTCAACACGACGACGGCTGGTTCCTGCACGGACAGACGGGCATTGACTTCCAGATATCTCCCGAAGCTCAATCCTCCTGGCCATTACTGCTGCGTACTGGCTACGGCGGTAAGTTTTTCTATACGGAAGCCTGGATAGAATTCGTCACGGCACTGGAAAGCGGAAGCGGTGTGCAGGGTGCCGCTGCCGGAACGGGCTCCAGCTGGCGCCGGCTTGGCGGCACCTTTTACGTGCCGGTGACCCGCTGGGCCGGGCTTAATCTGGGTGCCGCCTGGGTACTGGGGGGCGAATTCATCGGGGAAAGCTCCCGGCTAAACCTGGGCTTCGTGTTTAAATTAGGCACAGGAAAGTAGAACAGGATATGCCTCTCTCTTACTACCCATTACTGTTCAATATCTCCGCCACGTGCATCACCCGCAGCGGTTTGCCCTCCCGGCGAATGAGCCCTTCCATGTGCATCAGGCAAGACATATCACCGGAGGTAATAACTTCCGAATCGTGCGCCAGATGATCGGCAATACGGTCGCGTCCCATCTTGGTGGACAGCTCCGGTTCATTGACGCTGAAGGTGCCGCCAAAGCCGCAGCATTCGTCCGTACGTTCCAGGGCTACCAGCTCAATATCTCTGACCATACTGAGCAGATAGCGGTAGTGGCTGAAGGCCTCCCCTACCCGCTCCGAGCCTGAGCCCAACCGCAGGCCACGCAAGCCGTGGCAACTGTTGTGGATACCAACCCGATGCGGGAAGCGGGCGTCCAGTTTTTCGACGTTGAGGACATTAATGAGAAAGTCCGCCAATTCATAGGTCTTTTCTCTAACAGCCAGTGCTTCCGGTGTCTGTTCAATTACGTCGTAGTGGTGCTTTACGTGGTATACGCAGCTGCCGGAAGGGCATACAATGTAGTCGTAGCTCCCAAAAGTTTTCACGAAATTATCGTAGATCGGCCGGGCCTCCTGCTCCATTCCGGAATTGGCCAGCGGCTGCCCGCAGCAGGTTTGTTCGCGGGGAAAAACAACCTTACAACCTAGTTTTTCGAGGAGTTCGAGCGTGGCAATGCCGGCTTTGGGGTAAAACTGGTCGACGTAGCAGGGAATGAAAAGAGCAACGGTCATGGGTAGTAAGTCTGGTAGTATTCTGGTCTGGTAGACGAACGGCAAGTTAAGGCCGTTACACGTGGGCGCTGTCCTGTACTGTCAGCTTACCACAATTCCAGCGCGGAGAGCCTGGCGGCACTTGACCGGCTTTTGTCAGGAAATGGTCGGGGCGACGGCGCGCAGGTGCAAGGGGAAGTTGAAGGGGCAAGAGCCTCAAAACCCACAACAAAACAAAAACCACAAAAGAACCCACAATTTGTTTAAATAAATCTTTACTGTTTTGTATGTTTGTGATCTTAACAGGACAATCATTAGCTTCTACCGGGACGCTCAAAGGTCACTCCGCGACGCTTCGAGGTCCCTCCCGGATAAGCGGTCCTCGAAGCGTCCTGGAAGGACCTTCGAGCGTCCGCCTTTTCTCCAGAGCATATGACTACCTTAGCGATCCTAACAACAGCAGTAAATGGCCCAATATACCGAAGACAACATTCGCTCACTTGACTGGAAAGAGCACATTCGCTTACGCCCCGGTATGTACATCGGTAAAACGGGAGATGGTGCCAGCCCGGACGACGGTATCTACATCCTGTTAAAAGAAGTAATCGATAACTCCATCGATGAGTACGTCATGGGGCACGGTAACCAGATTGAGGTAAAGGTAGAAGACGGTGTTGCCTCCGTTCGCGACTACGGCCGGGGTATCCCGCTGGGCAAGGTCATCGATGTTGTATCGAAGATGAACACCGGCGGCAAGTATGACAGTAAAGCCTTTAAAAAATCGGTAGGCCTGAATGGTGTTGGTCTGAAGGCAACCAACGCCTTGTCGGAAGAATTTACGGTCTACGCCGTCCGGGAAGGCAAGCTAAAAAAAGCCGACTTCGCCTATGGCGAACTGCAGAAGGAGCACAACCAGGCCAGGACTAAAGAAGCCAACGGCACCTTCATCAGCTACCGGGCGGACTCCCAGATCTTCAAAAAATATAAATACCGCTCGGATTACATCGAGAACCAGCTCTGGAACTACGCCTACCTGAACGCTGGCCTCAAGCTGATCTTTAACGGAAAAACCCTGGTGAGCCGCAACGGGCTGCGGGACCTGCTGGAGCGCCGCATCGGCACCGAGCTACAGCGCTACCCCATCATTCACCTCAAGGATGAGGACGTAGAAGTGGCCATTACCCACGGCAATGGTTACGGAGAAGCGTACTACAGCTTCGTCAACGGACAGTATACCACTCAGGGAGGTACCCACCTGAATGCCTTTAAGCAGGCGACGGTGGAATCCGTTCAAAAGCACTTCGGAAAAGCTTATGACCGCAAAGACATCCTGGCCAGCATCGTTGCGGCCGTTGCGGTGAAGGTCGAAGACCCCATCTTTGAGTCACAGACGAAGACAAAGCTCGGCTCCACGGACATGGGCCCCGGCTCTCCTACGGTAGTCACCTTTATGCGCAACTTCCTGATGGAGAAACTGGATAATTATCTCCACAAAAACCCGGAGGTAGCCCAGGCACTGGAAAAGCGGATCAAGCAATCTGAACGCGAACGTAAGGAGATCGCCGGCATCAAGAAGCTGGCCAACCAACGGGCCAAAAAGGCCAACCTGCACAACAAAAAACTACGGGACTGCCGCGTACAGTACAACTCTACCAAGAAGACCCACACCGAAGAACAGAAGCTCGCTACAACAATCTTTATTACCGAAGGTGACTCCGCCAGTGGTTCCATCACGGTTGCCCGTGATGTGCAAACCCAGGCTGTTTTCTCCCTGCGGGGTAAGCCACTTAACTGTTTCGGACAGACGAAAAAGGTCGTCTACGAAAACGAAGAGTTCAACCTGCTGCAGCACGCGCTAAACATTGAAGACGGTGTTGATGAGCTTCGCTACAATCGCGTTGTGGTGGCTACTGATGCAGACGTAGACGGGATGCACATCCGCCTGTTGCTGCTGACCTTCTTCCTTCAGTTTTTCCCGGATATGGTCGGGGCCGGCCACCTCTACATTCTGGAGACCCCGCTCTTCCGCGTACGCGATAAGCAAAAGACCTTCTATTGCTACAGCGAGCAGGAAAAAGCAGACGCCATTAAGGCTCTACGCGGCAAGCCGGAGATTACCCGATTCAAAGGACTGGGGGAAATCAGCCCTAAAGAATTCAAAGACTTTATCGGCGAAAACATTCGTCTTGAGCCCGTCGTCCTCGGTGATTCCACCAATATCGACGACCTGCTGAAATACTATATGGGCAAGAACACCCCGCAGCGGCAGAATTTCATCATCGACAACCTGCGCGTGGAAAGAGACGACGATCTGGACGGGGATGGAACGTCGGACGTGGAGCAACTGGAAGCCGTTGGATAGGCTCCCGCACGTCAGAAGTGGGATCGGGGCTTTCGCAGATGTACGCTCCGGGAGCCTGCAGCCCCGTTTGCTTTCGGAGCCGGCCTCCTGAAGCGGAGGCTTTTTGGGGTTTGATGGTCCGCTTGTCCGGTTTAGTGATCGACGAAAATTGCGCCCGAGCTCGTCAGAGCTGCGTAACGCAGGTCCGGGCTTTAGCCCGGATAGGCTAACAATCCTTCCAATGAATGCATTTTCTTAACGCCAACAATGTATGATGGTAGCCTGCCAGACTACCGAACGACAAGACTACAATCACTCCTCCTCCAAGTGTAAAATCAATAAAGGCGTCGTTGGGTGTAGTACCATTTGCCGTGTTTCACTAAAGTGAAAAAGTCGCTGCCAGAAACCCCGGTGACGGGTGACCATAACGGCCATGTCAATGGGATGGTTTTTCAAATACTCGACAAGTCCTTCCTGAACACTGTCAGCCGTGACTTCCTTGATCTCAAAAGAGAACTCCGGGTCAGGATTATTGAAAAGCGGAGCGAAAAGGCGCTCCCGCTGCCCTTCGTGAAGGCCTTCCTCATCATTGACGTGTACAAAGTGTACACGACCATTGAAGAGTTCGTTGAACTCCATGAACTGCAGTACCGCCCGCCGGCTCAGTGAAAGGTTGTTACTCGCGTAGAGGATGTTGCCAAAATCAGCAAAAGTAGCTTTGCCGGGAACGAGTAGTACCGGACAGTTGGCTCGTTGGGATACCGCTGAAGACACACTTCCAAAAAGTTCTTCGAGCAAATCCGATTCTCCGCTGGCTCCCATCACGATGAGATCGAATTGCTGAC
This sequence comes from Neolewinella agarilytica, assembly GCF_900110645.1. Lineage (GTDB taxonomy): Bacteria > Bacteroidota > Bacteroidia > Chitinophagales > Saprospiraceae > Neolewinella > Neolewinella agarilytica. The sequence continues at coordinate 17,144 of NZ_FOFB01000029.1, read as the reverse complement.
TGTGTTCAACAATTTTGTCTGCGGCAAAACCCAGCAGAAGTTCACTTTTGCGGGTGAGCCCCTTTGGGGGGGTAATGGCTGCGAGGTACTTCCCCATTCGCTCATCCCGCTCCTCCATCAATTGCCCTACGGGAGCAATAGTAAGGGAGTCCGCCGAGGCCGTCTGTGGCGTAAACACGTGGATAGCTTTAACTTCAGTAACACCGATGTGTGCTGCCAGGGACTCAGCGTATTGAAGAGCGGTGGTTGAGCCGGTGCTGAAATCAACGGGGACGAGAATTCGACTGATCATGAGGATGACATTAGGGGGGGGCAAGATAGACAGGGAAAGAGGACTAATTTACATTCGGGCACCTACTTTAATACAAAATCTCCATCCATTTTTCATTCGATGCGTTACATACAGCAGACAAGACGTCTAAACGATTATGCTGACAGCCTTTCTTCCACTACTTTGCCACTCTCGAAAAAACCGGGAAGAAGACACCCTCCCGGTAAAAGGGCAGGAAAACTGGTTCTTGCATCGTTTTTCTCCTGCTGAAGACCTGAAAACGGCCTGGCCGGAGGCCGGGCGGGAAGACAATTTCTGGATTAGCCCCGAAACATTAGCCTTTCAGGTTAACCAGCCACAAGGCCTGGAAACCGAAGCCATTGTACTGTTCAACAAGCAGGACGACAGGCAGGTATTACTAACCACCCAGACCTTCTATTTTAACGCTGCGGGTCAGGTAAGCAACTCGGCGAAGGGGGATACTTCCAACTATGACTTCCGCAGAAGGTTACTGACTCCGTTCTCCTTTAAGGTCCTTTGTCTGGGGCAATTCCTCACCTCCGGGCCATTTGCTCAGGACGGGCTTCACCGCCTTTCTTCCTCCGAAGCGGCTGATCTGTTACCCGCTGTGGCAGCTACGCTGACGGCCTGCAACCCATCCTATGTTGCTGTTTTAATCAAAGACCTTTACCCCCTTACGGACCCCGTAACGCAGGAGCTGCAGACAAAAAAGTTCCACCTCCTGCCCGCTGACCCAGTCATGGAACTCCATCTGGAGAAGAATTGGGAGACGATGGATGATTACCTGGCCTCCCTCACGAGTAAGTATCGCGTTCGATATCGGCGCGCCCGGTCTAAATTTGCGGGCATTAGCCGCCGACGGCTAAGTTCACGCGATGTAGCGTTCTGGCGGGACCGGATGTATGAATTATACCGTTCTACCAGCGCAGGAGCGGACTTTAATGCCGCTAACCTGACGCCAGCGTATTTCCCCTGGCTGGCCCGTGTCCGTAGCCAGAAAAAGAAGTGGACGCTGGAAGCAGCCTTGATCCCTGATGGTCAGTTCACCCTGGCAGAACCACCATTGCCCGAGGCCGGAGACAATTTACTCTTCGGTTATTTCAACGCTGAAGGAGAAATGATCGGATTCACTTCGGCCATCCCTAATGGTTCCGTGATGCATGCTCACTATCTGGGCATGGAGAATAGCTACAAACACAGCCATCATCTCTATCACAACATGCTTTTTGACTTGCTGGAGGATGCAATTGCGGGTGGATTCAACAAACTGGATTATGGCCGTACGGCCCTTGAAATCAAAAGTTCAATCGGTGCGGTTGCAGTTGATTACGCCTGCCTGATCATGGCACGACCCCGCCTGATCAATTGGCTCATTCCCTTCTTCACTTCAGCCGTTTACAAAGCTCCGGAATGGACTGCACGGAACCCTTTCCGCCAATAATTCCGGGCGAAAGCAGGCCTTTTTTGAAACAGTCATTTTTTTGACATTTAATAGGATAAGTGCCAACCTTTTCGATTGTCAGGAGGTTCTTTGGGCATACAGGAATGTAAGAAATATTATGCTGGATTTAGTTTAAATTTCTTTGTTTAAACGGCAATAATTCGATAAATTACATCGTCCTGTTTTTGATTGTTTTACCCACCAATTACCTAAGAGCTTATGAGTCCTGCTAGAAACCTGAAGTATCGCTATCTGAAAACCAAAATGGCCCTGAACCAAACGGTACAGTCTATCTTGGATATCAACCGAAAGCGCCGGGTGTTCCGGGAGGATTCCTCCAGGCAGGAAGAACTGGCCGAAGAGTTGAAAGTACTGAATGCCGTGGCAGAAAATCATGCTATGCGTCTGCGGACCTACGAGCAAAGATTACAGCAGGATGACCGCGCCTGATTTCAGCCGAGCGTCATAAAAACGAATCCTTTAGCGAAAATTCGCTAATTAATTTCCAGAGGCTTTCGGACCTCTGTATATTTGCGGGCGCAGCCGCAGGTGCAAAGTAATTTTTCCGGGCAGCAGGGCAGAGCAAGTCGTTGCTAATGACTTCCACTGCTTTTTCAAGCTCCCCCTTGCACCTGCGTCCGCGCCTTCTTGTTTGCTACTGGCAAACAAACAACTGAACTCGATCTAATCCAAGCCTATGAAAATGCTTGTCTGCGTCAGCAAGACGCCTGAGACTACGACAAAAATCCAGCTCAACGGAGACCACTCCGACCTGGATTACAGTGGTGTAAACTACATCATGAACCCTTACGACGAGTGGTACGCCCTGGTGCGTGCCCTCGAGCTCAAAGAAGCAGCGGGGGGTAGCGTAACCATCCTTAATGTTGGCCCTGCGGACAATGACGCCGTCATCCGTAAAGGCCTCGCTATCGGGGCGGACGATGCCATCCGTGTAGATGCTACCGGAGGTGGCAGCCTCTTTATTGCCAAGCAGATTGCAGCTCAGGCCAAAGCTGGCGGCTACGACATTATCTGGTTCGGCAAAGAAACCATCGATTATAATGGTTCTGAGGTTGGCGCCATGGTTGCGGAGTTGCTTGACGTGGCCTACGTCGGGGAAGCCAGCCACCTGGAGATGAACGGTACTACCGCTACGGTCACCCGCGACATTGAAGGTGGTATAGAAATCGTTGAGGTAAGTACTCCCTTCGCCATCAGCGCAGCAAAGGGAATGGCCGAACAGCGTATTCCTAACATGCGCGGCATTATGATGGCTAAGCGTAAGCCACTCAACGTCGTCGCTGCCGAAGACGCAGCCGCAACTACCAGTGTCAAAAGCTACGAACTCCCACCCGCCAAGACGGCCGTCAAGCTCATTGATCCGGAAAACATGGAAGAGCTCGTCAGGTTATTGCACGAGGAAGCGAAGGTCATCTAAGCATCCGTATCCCGCATTATTTAAAGAATCAGCCGGTTTTACAAACTGGCTCCAAAATATAGAACTATGGTACTCGTATTCGCGGAAGCGACTAACGGAAAGTTCAAAAAGGCCGCTCATGAGGTGGTCACTTACGGTGCTAAAACAGCGGCTGCTCTGGGCACGGAGTGCGTTGCGCTCACCCTCGGCGACGTGACGGACGCTGGCGACCTCGGCCGCTTCGGTGCCTCCAAAGTATACAATCTGTCTGCTCCAGAGCTGGCAACTTTTGACGGTAGCGTTTATACCGCTGCCATCGCCGGTGCTGCCCGGCAGCTGGGCGCGAAGGTGATCATCCTGCTGCACAACAGCACGGGTAAGAACCTGGTTGGCCGCCTGGCCGCCCGGCTCGATGCCGGCTCCGTTCCCGGTGCTAACGCCATCCCGTCTACTGACGGAGGCTTCTCCGTCCGGAAATCCGTTTTCTCCGGAAAGGCCATTGCTGACGTAAGCATCAACACGGACTATAAAGTCATCAGCCTCTCCGGCAATTCCATCCCCGTAGAGGAAAGCGGAAGCGCCGTGAGCGTGGAGAGCATCAGTGTTGACCTGCCCGCCGCCAAAACCAAAGTATTGGAAACCAAGCGCGCCGAAGGCATCACGCCACTTCCCGAAGCCGAACTGGTAGTCTCCGGAGGCCGTGGCCTCAAGGGCCCCGAGAACTGGGGCGTTATTCAGGACCTTGCTGACGCCCTGGGCGCCACAACGGCCTGTAGCCGCCCGGTAGCTGACGTAGGTTGGCGCCCTCACCACGAGCACGTCGGACAGACCGGTGTTGCCATTCGTCCTAACCTGTACATCGCTGCGGGGATCAGCGGTGCCATTCAGCATCTGGCCGGTGTCAACAGCTCAAAGACTATCGTGGTAATTAATAAAGATCCGGAGGCTCCTTTCTTCAAGGCAGCGGACTACGGAGTGGTCGCTGATCTGTTTGATGTATTGCCCCGATTGACCGAAGCGATCAAGGCACATAAAGCAGGGTAAAACTAAAAAGGACGTAATCGTAAAGAAAAAGCTTTCCCACTTCCCGGAAAACCCTTACCTTTGCGGACCAATTCAGAACCCTGAATAAAAAATACAGTACAAATGGCACATCATAAGTCAGCACAGAAGCGGATTCGTCAGGATGCAAAGAAGCGTCTCCACAACCGCTACTACAAAAAATCTACGCGTTCGGCAATTGCTCGTCTGCGTTCACTGGAAGACAAAGCGGAAGCTGAAAAGCAGCTCCCTGCACTGTTCAGCATGATTGACCGTCTGGCCAAGCGCAACCTCTTCCACAGCAACAAAGCTGCCAACCTGAAGTCTGGTCTGGCCCAGTTTGTTAAGACCCTCGGATAGTATCCCTTTAGGGTTTTGAAAATTAAACCCCTTCTCCGCTGCGCGGAGAAGGGGTTTTTGTGTGTGCGGGAAGGCAGGTCGATCAGACCGCTGCCATCATTTTCCGACCCTTCTCTAATTTAGTAATTACAGGTTTACAGCCTGCTCATCTGTGTTCCACCTTGAGGCACATTTATTACGGCAGGCTCTGGCGTTTCACCATACAGTAAACGTCACGGAGCCCCGAGTCGGCCGACGGCCATCAGGATTCTATGCCCAACTTCTCTGAGATATTCCTCACGATGATATCCCCGTGATCCCGGGTATTTTCAATAAAGAGTTTACTGGTTTGCCGTCCGGCGCAGGCCACGCCGGCCATATAGACATTTGGCAGTTGGGTTTCCAGTGTGTCCGGATTGAAGATAGGCTGGCAGGCCTCATCGTCGCCAACGGGAATTCCCAGCCGTTCAAAGAGGTCGTAGCTGGGTTGATAGCCGGTCATGGCCAACACAAAATCATTAGGTAGTGTAAGGGGGCCTTCGGGCGTTTGCAGGTCTACCTCGTTTTCACGAATAGCGGTCACCGTAGTGCCGAAGTAGGCAGGAATACTTCCCTCTTTTATCCGGTTTTCGATGTCTGGCTTAATCCAGTACTTGACACGATCATTAATACGGTCGCTGCGGACAGCCATCGTTACCCTGGCCCCTTTACGCCAGCACTCCAGCGCTGCATCGCAGGCACTGTTGGCTGCTCCGATGACCAGCACATCCTGATCGATGTATGCGTGCGGGTCGTTATAATAGTGCTTTACTTTGGGCAGTTCTTCCCCCGGCACGTCAAGCCAGCGCGGTGTATCATAAAAGCCCGTGGCAACGCAGACCGCAAGGGTGTCGTACACTCCACGGTTGGTCTTAACCCTGTACGCTCCTCCCGTTTGTGGCGACATCCCAACTACCTCTTCGTAGAGGTGTAGCTTCAGGTCCTGAGATTGCACAATCCGGCGATAATATTCCAATGCTTCGGAGCGCGTTGGTTTATCTCCGTGGCTGATGAAGGGGATGTCATGAATTTCCAGCTTCAGTGAAGTGCTGAAAAAAGTCATGTTGGTCGGAAAATTAAAGAGGCTGTTCACGATCACTCCTTTTTCAAGGATGAGGTATCGCAAACCGGCTTTCCGGGCACTTACCCCGGCGTTGAGGCCCGAAGGGCCACCGCCAATAATTATCAGGTCGTAAGCTGGAGAGGTCATAGAATCAATTGGCAGAAAGGTGCGGGAAAAATTGGGCGGGCAGACTTGTCAGTACAACTCATTTTCCCGCCTTTCTCAAAAGACATTTCCGGGGCCGAATTGTTTGCTTTTGCGCCTCCGTTCTGGATCGTACTTTTGCGCTATGTCCAGCCCCTACCCTTCCATGATTGATGATTTACGTCGTCAGTTCCTCGACCGTCTCGCCGCTACTTTTTCGGATCGGGAACCTCGTGGCCTTTATGCCCCCATCGACTACATTCTTGATCTTGGTGGCAAACGGGTCCGCCCGCTGGTCGCTCTGCTTGCCGCCAGAATGTTTGGTGATGAAGACCTGAACAAAAGTATGCCGGTAGCGCTGGCGGTGGAGGTTTTTCACAACTTTACTTTGCTGCATGATGACATCATGGACGACAGCCCCCTGCGGCGCGGGCAAATGACCGTTCACGAAAAATGGGACATCAATACGGGGATTCTTAGCGGAGACCTCATGCTCATTCAGGCCTACCAGTACCTCTGCGAATGCCCCAACAAAGCTGCCCTGCCGGAAATGCTCTGTACATTCAACCGGGTCGCGACGGGAGTCTGTGAAGGGCAGCAGTACGATGTGGATTTCGAAGCCCGCCAGGACGTCACCATCGGGGAGTACCTGAAAATGATTGAGCTGAAAACGGCCGTTTTGCTGGGCGGAGCTTTGGAATTAGGGGCGCTCGCCGCAGGTGCAAAGAAGGAGGACGCCGACCATCTCTATGCCTTCGGCCGACTCACCGGACTCGCCTTTCAACTACAGGATGACCTTCTGGACACCTTCGGAGACAGCAAAGTAACCGGCAAACGGACGGGGAACGACATCATCCGCAACAAGAAAACCTTCCTGTTCCTGAAAGCGCTGGAACTCCTCGGTAAAGAAGACAAGGACGAGCTGAATGCCTGGTTTGCTGACAGCCCTGCTGACCCCGCGAACAAGGTCATCCGCGTTACCGACATGATGGCCCGGGCGGGAATTCCGCAGGCCGTAGCGGAGCTACGCGACCAATACCAGGCGGATGCCTACGCCCACCTCGATGCTGCCGGTGGAGACCCCGGGGTAAAAGCGGTACTGCGAGCACTGGCGGAGAGTTTGCTGCAACGGGAAAGCTGATCTGCCCGCCAGCGCAGTATAACTTCAGTTTTGAAATGTCTTAAAAGAGGCCCCTTCCTCCCCCTGGCTCAGGGGATCTGGGAGTAGCCGAATACTTTTGTTACACTGCACTAATGCCCCCGTTAAAATATCCGTACATCTGGTAAAAAAACAGCCCGACACCGGCAATAATCAGGTAGACGTTAACTGACCGGTAGAAAGCATCGTAGCTCTTCGCTTTTTGCCATCTGGTGATGATAAAAACAATGGGAATGAGCGCAGCAATCTGCCCTAGTTCCACCCCAAGATTAAAGGAGACGATCTTCGCCAGAAACTGATTGCCCCCTATGTCGAATGATTGAAGCCGGGTAGAGAGCCCGAAGCCATGAATGAGTCCGAAAAAAAAGACCATCAGCAGCAAATCGGGGGATTTCAGCTTGAGTTTTTCAAAGCCTCCCAGGTTTTCAAATCCTTTATAGAGTACACTTAGCGCGATGACAGCGTCAATCAGGTGTTCATCCGCTTTGATGCCCAGGGAAGTCGCTCCAACCAGGGTGATGCTGTGTCCGATGGTAAAAATCGTAATGAAACGGACAATATCCCTGAAGCCACTCAGGTAAAAGATGACACCGGCCAGAAAGAGCAGGTGATCATAGCCCGTTATCATGTGCCTGGCTCCAACCAGAATATAGGCCAGCAATCCACCATTACTCAGGGTTTCCTGATCGGCGGAACTCACTCCGTGGGCAGCGAGCAGGGCTGGCAGGAGAACGAACAGCAGGCCAAGAGGGAGTTGGATTTTCAATTTTCCCATCCCTTTATGACTTCCGGTTAAAGAAAAAGAACAATCCGGCGAGCAGCACTAAGCTACCACCCCAAAAGAAGTAAGAAGGAACCCCCGCCTCTTCGCCATGAGAATGGCTGTGCTCATCTCCTTCCCCGTGAATATGCGTGCCCTCTCCGTGGCTATGCCCAATCTCAAAAGTGAGTGTTGCCCAATTTGATTCGTGGGTAAGGCCCGGCTCACTGGATTCTGCGAGATGAATGGTGTGCAGGTACCAGACTCCCTCATTGGCCATGGGGAGAATAAGTTCGCCTTCAGCATTTGTTCGCACCAGATTTGCGGTATGCTGATGTCCCTCCCCTTCCGTTGAAGCGTGGTTATGGTCTCCGCCTTCAGCATGCGTATGGCTATCGGCATGGTCATGCGCGTTTCTGGAATCTACGCTTACCAGTTGATGGCCCAAGGGTTCTCCTTGCCATAAAAGCTTGACCCTGAATATATCTCCGGGGTGAAGGTCATAGGGGTTCACCAAAGGAATAAATTCAATGGGGTAGCCAAGTTCCGTTTGCCAGTCTTTCGTCTTTTTATCTCCTACCTGAAAAATAGTCTTCACGTGCTTGGAATATCTCTCTACGGCATCCTGATCGAGGGCATTGTTTTCCTTCCGCCAACTAAGTACATCCAGTATTCCACCGTGTTCGAGGTAATCGTTGAACGCTCCGGCATCCATGGCAAAATCACGGGACTTTGTGGATACACCCGCCACCCAGGTCGCGGGTGCTCCTGTATTGAAGCTGAGTAAAGTCATGTTTTCCCGCTCGCTCCATTGGGTAGTATCCGGGTGGATTCGCTCTCCGTTACCCACGAGGCTTACGTCAATCATCCGGTTGCGGTCGATCGAATTCTCGCTATTCTCAATAGTTCCGTTAAACAGTTTAATGGTTGCGGGGCGATCAGCGTCCAGAAAGTACGAATCCAGTTTCAGGTACATATCGTGACTGCTGAGGAGTACAACAGCGATCAGCAGGCTAAGTAGTCTTCTCATAATGGGTAGTGCAGGGTAAACTTAAATGATTGAGATTACACCTACGTAAAGAAGACCGTACTGGTTTACCCAGTCAGTTTCAGAGGAACAACTTCCCGTTCAGCCAGGTATCTTCCATGATCGCTTCCTGAGCATCATAAAACTTCATGGCCTCCTTATTCGTGTTAACGACCTGCCACTTTAATAATTTACAACCGGTTTCCCGACCGACCTGTTTGAGCCCATCCCAGAGTTGTTGCCCAATCCCTTTTCGACGATAGGCCGGTTGCAGCACAAAATCTTCGAGGTAAATCATCCGTCCTTTCCAAGTGGAGTAAGAAAAATAATAGAGTGCCATACCGATGACTGTTCCCTCATCTTCTGCTACGAGCGCCCGATAAAAGTCGGCTTTGAAATCTTTCTCATAAGCATCGATCGTAGCCGTAAACTTATCTGATTCGCCAACGTAGGCGGCAAGTTCCGCCACCAGGCTATGCAGTGCGGGTACGTCTTCCAATTTAGCGGGACGGATAGAAATGGACATAAGTTTTACTTTAAAAATTAACGAACCAGGAGGCGACGGACAAGAGATTGACCATCCGGCAGGCCAACCCTCAGGACAAGCCATCCCCGGGGCGTAGATTCGGGCAGGGAGAGGCTACCGTCCGGAGATGTTTGTCCGCGGAACAAGGCCCGGCCACTGGCATCATACAGTACATAATCGTGGTTAGCATTGGCCATCCCGCGGAGACGGAGCTCGCCGCCGGCGTTAACGGGGTTAGGGGATAAAAGAATATCTCTCCGGTCCGCTACTTCGCCCAGGCTGACCGCCTGAACATCAACCAGGGACTTAAACAATTCGATAGTCCGGGTAACTGCTGGCACGACACAACCTCCGTGGTTCTGAGGGCCTCCCGTTTCCAGGAGTACGGAAGTACTTCCGTTGGCGCGCATCACGGAATCGGCCAGTATAGAATTCCGGAAGGGTACTTGCTCGTCTTCTGTGCAATAGAAAATAACGGTAGGGGCCTCCGGTGCCCAGTCATAGGTATCATTATCGATCAGCGCCTGGATGATGGCCGAGCTCGTGTCCCGATCCGCCAGCACCTGCAGGATAGAATCCTGGAAGATGTTCCCCAGCATGGCATTATTTTCCCCGAGTAGCCGCTCCAGTTCGGCATTGAATTGAGCCAGTGAAAGCTCTTCTGCAGAGAATTGGCGAATGGGGGTAAGGTAGGGTTCCACAAAGGCATCTCCCAGATCGTTAAACAGTCCATATATGGAATTATAGGCGATGTAGGTATAGGCAATATATCCAGGCAGGGTGGCCTGCCCCTCGGCGAACAGCGTACTCAACATTACCTCGGAGATGCTGTATGGTCCGGAGAGGTGGGTGGCCGCCGTTACCGTCAGTTCGTCCTGCCCTGGGTTCCGCTGCAGGTCACGGTGAAGGGCCTGGGTGGCGTGGCCTCCCTGACTGTAGCCCGTGAGAAATAATTGGCCATTCTGTGGAATTTCCTGCTCTTCCAGCCAGGACCTAACCGCCAGGAGCATATCTCTACCCGCACTGGCTTCCGTTGCTGCGTGCACGTAGGGGTGAATGCCGTCACTTTCTCCCAGACCGAGGTAATCAGGTGAAAGCGTAATAAAGCCACTGGCCGCCAGCCCCTGTGGCAAAAAACGTTCGTTCACACCAGGCGCACTAGGGACAGCGTCCCGTTCACCAACCGTGCCGTGGTTGTAAACAGCCATGGGGAAGATAAAATCGTTGTTATCCGGAATGGACAATAGCCCGCTGGCCGTATCCAACTGGCCAAAAGCATCCGTAGTAGTGTAGACAACTTTGTAGTTGAGGACGTCATACTCTACCTGAATGGGTGACACCAGGTTAAGAATAAAGGCTTGTGTATTGGCCTGTTGTTGCACCCGGACAATCTCCTGAGCGGTCAGGGTAAGCGACATCGACAAAAAAAGCAGAGCTATAATTCTTTTCATAAGGGTGAAAGTAAGAAACGAGATTTTAGGTTTATCTTTAATAATAGTCTTTTGCATAGATTCCCCCGTTTATTTCCGTGAAATAAGGACAGTAAAACCTATCGGGTCTGCGCCCGCAGGGTTTACGCTGCCCTTCCCCTTCAGGACTTAAGCCCCATGACCGTTCCGGTTTACTCAATGTTCTCACCGCTCCGCGACCTAAACCAAGCTATATGCGAATGCCCCTCCTTGCTTTCTGTCTTTTACTCTGCACCTGCGTCTGCGCCCAAATTCCCGTAACGCCTGAATTTGCCGTTTTACTGGACAGTATGGACGTGCGGATCAATCATCCGCTGGATGCCGATTTTCAGCTGCGGCCTAACGTTAAGAACTATTATCACCAGGATCAGCTAACCGTTTACAGTAAGCGCGAAAAGCTGGAAATTCGTTATCACCTTACACCGGAGTCAGAAACGGATGCCTATTACCAGATGCCCCACATGAGAGCGGCCACCCTGGTGATGAACCTGAGCAGTAACGAGGAAGACGCCGTGACCACCGTTCATCGTTTTGGCGAGGAAGAGATGGCTATATTCAATGCCGACTGGGCAAGGATGTATACTTTTCAGCCCAAAAGAAACTACAGTGATCGGGGGCACGCTCAGCTTATCGCCATTTACAAGAAGGGAAGCGGCATGGCATTCGTCGTATTACTATTCCGGGAGGCCCCGGCAACCATTGAAGGCCGACAGCTGGCATTGCGCTTTCGATAAAGCCCTATCCCGGCGGCATAAATAAGCAAATTGGGAAGTGGTTTATTGGCGGTTTTCCGGTCACCAACCCACAAACAGAACAAGATAGTGAGATTTCAGCCCATCCTATTACCCCCAAAATAGTTCAGATAATCAGCCTGTAGAGTCAACAAGTCAGGGGTTTTGTACTTTGTAGCCCTTAAACTCATGATATAAACTACTTCAAACTATCTCATGCGAACGCTTACACTTTGCTGCCTTCTTCTTTTTTCCAGTTTTAGTCTACTGGCCCAGCTTGCTCCCTTTCAGCCCTACCAGCCATTGGTCAAAGAGGCTGATCAGTTTGAACGCTTGATTCACCCGACCATCGCGGACTACTTTCAGCTTGATTCTCCTGCTGCTTTTGCCAAAGCTCTTTTGAAGGCTCCGAAGCAGGTAGCAGCAACCGGCGACAACGAAGTGTTGCTCACGCTCCCCGGCCCGGATGGCGCCTTAGCCACCTTCCGGATTTTCCGGTACCAGATGATCACCGACGAGTTGCAGCGGATGTATCCGGGCTTTGTTACTTTGGAAGGCTGGGACGTAGACGTCCCTCAGCGGAGAGTTTCGCTTAACTGGACGTCGCAGGGCTTCAGTGCCAGCGTTGTGGGCGGAAGGGAAGGCCGGTGGTATGTGGAACCTCTTTACCGGGGGCGAACGGATCTTTACCAGAGCTTTTTCACCGCTAACGTGCCTAATTCTGCTGAAGGCCATGGCTGTGATTTTCAGCCTGATCAGGAAGTACTCGAAGAACTCGCGCAATTTTCGGCGGAGCCGAAGCGAGTGGGCAATTGTCAGCTACAGGAATACGACCTTGCACTGGCCTGCACGGCCAACTACTTCAATCAAATTGCGGGGATAACAACCGATGACACCCCGACGGCTGCTAACCAGGCGGACGTGATTGCCGAGATGATGACGGCCATTAACCGGGTAAATCAGGTTTTCAAACTGGACCTGGCCATTCAGCTCAATATCATTAACCTGCCCACGGTGAATGACGGTGTACAGCTGGTATTCGGAGGCGACACGCTGGCCGATCCCTACAGTGACTTCAGTGGTCTGGCCTTACTGGGTGAAAACCAGACGACCACGGATAACGTTATTGGCACTTCCAACTATGATATTGGTCATGTCTTCAGCACTGGCGGCGGCGGTGTAGCCACGCTTGGCAGCCCCTGTAATAACAGTGTAAAAGCCCGTGGTGTAACGGGCTTACCCAACCCCGTTGGAGATCCTTTTTACATCGACTACGTTGCGCACGAGATTGGCCACCAGTTTGGTGGCACCCACACCTTCAATTCCACGGAGGTTAATTGTTCGCAACGTAGTGCCAACACGGCCTATGAGCCAGGTGGAGGTACTACGATACAGGCATACGCCGGAATATGTGGCCCAATCGCTAACATTCAGCTCAACAGCGATCCTTATTATCATGCGGCCTCCATACAGCAGATTTCCGCTTATATGGAGCTTGGTGGCGGTGCCAGCTGCGCGGACATAACCTCAACGGCCAATACTGAACCAACGGTGGTTGCGGAGGGCAGCGCTTACAGCATCCCGACCAACACACCTTTCGTACTGGATGCCGTGGGAATGGACGGAGACGGAGATGCGCTGACTTACTGCTGGGAGCAATTCGACCTTGGCAGCATAGTGGCCGGTATGCCAACAGGCTTCGAAACGGGCAGCCCCCTGTTTCGATCACTTCCCCCAACTACTGCTTCAGAGCGGTACTTCCCTAATCTGCCGGCCGTTGTTGCCGGAGGAGGCGCTCCCTGGGAGGTGTTACCACGGGTAGCCCGTGACATGACCTTCATTGTTACGGTGCGGGATATTGGCGCGCCCGGAGGCTACGGCTGCACCGTTCAGGATCAAGTAGATATAACGGTCGTAAACACCGGTGAGCAGTATAAAGTAACGGCCCCTGACGGAGGGGAAGCCTGGGTATCGGGCGCAACGGAAACGGTTACCTGGGATGTTGCGGGAACGGACGATGCTGCGGGGATCAATTGTTCTACGGTAGAAATCCTTCTCTCTCTTGATGGTGGTGCCACCTTTGCAACCTCACTGGGGACATTTCCCAACAATGGTTCCGCTACCGTCACGGCCCCAATGGCTACCGAAACGGACGCCCGGATTATGGTCCGCTGTGACGGAAACATTTTCTACGATGTGAGCGATGCGGACTTCAGTATTGAGGACACGGACTTTAGCCTGACCGGCGTAAGTACGAGCGGAAGCACCTGCTCGGGTGGAGACCCCTTAACGGGCTACCAGATTGAAGTAGAAGCCCTGCAGGGTTATGTGGGGACCATCAACCTTACGGCAACGGGGCTGCCGGCTGGCGTAACGGCAACCATCACACCTGCGACCGTCTCTTTTACGGCCGGTGGCAGCGTTAGCCAGTTGGTTGACATTTCACTGAGTGGTGTTAGCAGCCTGGCCGAAGGCACCTATAATTTTGAAATTTCCGGTGAAGATGGTGGCACTCCAAAGACGGTTCCAATGAGCCTTGAGGTCGAAGGAGATTTTGGCATTACTCAACCTACGGATGGTCAGGTCATTCCTGACGATGGCAGTGGCAACAGCAATGTACCGCTGGCTTTTGATCCCGTTCCCGGAGCCAGTAGCTACACCGTGGTTTTACCCGGCGGCAGTACGATCGCATTAGGTAACACCACCAACACAACTCTTTTATTCGGGATGCAACCAGATGGGCTTTTAGTTACCTTTTTTGTACGAACGAATACGGGGTTAGAGTCTTGCCCGATTAGTGTCATCCTGGGAGAAACCGTAGCCAGCGGCACCTCCCTGAGCAGTTCTGACACTGAAGTCAGTACATGTGAAACGCGGGAAACAGAAGGTAACTACGTCGTCACCTTTACGGATGGGGACCTGACCGGGCCTGCTGACCTCACGGTCACCACCGTTATTCCAGGTTTAACCGTAAATCTGACTTCTACTACTTTGAGCGACGGGCAATCCACCCTTATCACACTTGACGGAGAGGAGAACCTGGCTCCGGGCAACTACACGATTACTATTGAAGCTGATGATGGCACGGCGACAGAGACGATTGATCTTAGTTTACTTATCCAGGAGGACGGTGTCGATATTACCAGCCCGGTGCATGAAGGAGAGCTAGTCATCAACCCCGACGGAAGCGGTGTAATTCCCCTTAGGTTCAGTGGCGTTCCCGGGGCGAGCTCCTACATGGCAATCGTAACTTTTCCCACCGGAGGCACCGGTATTGTGGGCGTAAGCCCACCCGGAATAGACCTTACCCTGGGGGGACCGATCAATGACGGAGACGAGTTCAGCATTGCCGTTGAGGCTGACAACGGAGCCATTAGTTGTAATTATGATTTCACCTTCGTTACTGCGCTACCCGTCCAGTGGCTGTCGTTTACAGCAGAAGCTCTGGACAAGTCGGCGGAACTCAACTGGCAGGTCTTGCAGGATGAATCCCATGCGGGCTTCGTCATTGAACGGAGAAGCGATGGGCAACCCGAGTGGCAGTCAATCGGGTATCTGGAGCGAACCAGTGAAGATCGCGAGGCCAATTACCGTTACACAGACCTTTCGGTAAGGGATGGCAACACCTACTATTATCGTCTCCGGCAGGAGGATGAAGACGGGAACTACGCTTACTCCATTATCCGTACGGTAACCTTCACCTACGGAGGAGCTGAAGTGTTCGTATTCCCTAACCCGACGACGGGGCTCATTGACATCAGAGCCGGAGAGGACGCTCCTGAGGAGCTCAACTATCGCCTGTTCAGCCCATTAGGGCAAGTGATCCGTGATGGCAAGCTTCCCGGCAACCAAGCGACGGTAAACTTAAGGGGGCTACCCGCCGGCGTCTACCAGCTGGTTGTTGCGGATGAACAAGATTACCTGCGAACCGTGCGGGTGGTCAAGCGGTAAAGCACCCTGGCAAACGGTAGTGTTGCAGGCGGTAGACTGGATATAGGGTGATAAGAATTTGTAACTCACCAACTTTCAACTTTAGCAGACGAGCGTGTGAAAAGAAAAGGGAAAGTGGTGCTGAATAGGGGAGGGGAAGGGGCAGTGTGAAACACTATCACCGATAGTGTTCAGCGTAAAGTCTAGTTCAATAAACAGATTTTAATATCCATTTACTTGTTTTGTATATAGGTAAAGCGTAAATTAGTAATGTCTTCCTGTCTGACTAGAACCTGAAGTAGTGCCTAAAACGAGAAAACAGATTGCTAATGAACTTCGTATTTCTGTCACAACACTATGGCGAAAGATGCGAGATAGCAACTATCTATCCCTAAAGAATTTGTCTTTCCTGATTAAGAAAAAAATCATGCGCTTTTCAAACTACTTCCGCCAAGGAATGAAAAGTATTTTTTCATGTAAAGTATTATTACACTTATGTTTGCTTAATTCAAAGTGGTTTTATTATAGCTCCGGCGTTTCACTTAGAATACAATCAAAATTCCTGAATTGAGTAAACATTTATTTTCAGATAATTCTATCCATTCTGAATCATCCACCTTAGCTATAAATATTTTCAACCTGTAAAAAACAAAATCATGAGATTAATTATTATTACTTTATTAGTAGGTACACTAATAGTGATCCAGGGTTGTTCAGAAAATGATCAAACTTCTATCGCTACTATAAGCAACTACAATGAGAGTTTGGAATACTCTAATTTGTTAGAAGCATATTGCGCTAGTCTCGTTTCAGACAAAAATGACAGAAAAAGCATATTTAAAGATGCTGACCATCCTTTAAGTAAGTTTACAAAAGATGAAAGAAGTACCTTCAAAAAAGAACATCAGCAGTTAAGGGATTTTAAAAAATCGTCTAGTTACGATTTTAAGAAACAAACCCAAGAAGAGCTATACGCAAAATTTTTAAGCCCTAGGTCTTTAGAATACAAAAAAGCTTTGGAGGGTGCTTTTGCTCAAAGCAGGAGTACCAAAAAAAATCTAGCTACAGCATTAGTTAATTTTAGTAAAGCTTATCCTGAGGTACCTCAAAGCGAGATTTTTTCATCATTCAAAAATGAATCGCAAAGATGCATAGATTAACTCCCAAAACAGTAAAGGTTATCTTAACCTTGTTACTAACAATAACAATAGCTTTCCAAGCAAAATCGGAATGCATTACTGAATTTCGAATCTGTAATTTAGATTGTGATTTAACTGAGCTCTCTGCTAACTTAGATGCTTATTTACAGTTTAGTACTTGCAGTAGTGGCTGTACTCAAATTTCGAATTATTTTGCCCAAGCAGAGTGTTATGATAACTGTGGTGCAGAACTTGATGACATGCTCCTTGGCAATGAAGCAGAGTGGTATGATTGCAGAAGGTCTTTCTGTGCTGAGGAGTTTTGCAGCTGTAATGGAGGTGACGATTGTTCTTATTAAACAACGGTAGTGTAGCTTTGAAAACATCCAACATAGAGATGAATAATATAGTATAACCTTACAAGGTTAACTTTAAAAGGGGCGCAATTGCGATCTGTCCCAAATTTCCAGCGAAAAAAAGACAGCGGGGTTTAGCATCTTCGGGGTGCTAAAATCCATGGAAAATGAGCCACTGTACGCTTCCCCTAAGCCGCAACCACTCTAAAGTAGAAATTCTGATTTAGATTTTCATAGTTTACGGGCGATTTATAACCGATGCTGCTGTGTG
>NZ_FOFB01000025.1 GCF_900110645.1 Neolewinella agarilytica | reverse complement strand
GCCCACTGCTTGGTCATATTCTGTATAGTTTGGCGACTTACAAAATACGACTGACAGCCTTTATATCGAAGAAATCATAATTTTAGACACGCTCTTAGTTTTTCAGACACTGCTTTAAAACACCGACTTACTTGAATCGACTATGACTACTACCGATTTATATGCATCTGAACTCGAAGAAGCCTACGAAAAAATAATGCAATCGGAACATGTCAGCGAAACGCATATTCCTCCTACTGGTCTTTCATTGGTCGCCTGGTACGCTGATCGAATCACTTTGCTCAATGGTTTACGCTTGTACGCCAGATTCCTGAGTTACCCCCTCGCTTTCAATGAGAAAAACGTTTCGCTTAAAAGCGAAGACTTTAATGGCTTACTCGCTACGGTTGCCCGGCGCCTGGAGCAAATAAAGTCAGAACCTCCCCTGTATGCTTATTGGAGAACAACTGAATTAGTTCAGCTGCCCAGAGAGGACGCAGATACCCCAAAGCTAATTAGCGAACACACCGATTATCTTCTAAAGCACAAAGAAGATTTAGACCTGGAAGATTATATCTACTCTCTTTCCCACCTCGGCAACTACTGTTTTGCCGCTATAAATAACCAGGTTCCTGGCTACCTGAAAATTGCGATGGATTTGGCTAAATATCAAATTGAAGGCAAGTACAGCACAGGGGTAAAGGGCGTTAAATGCTCATTACCAAGTCTCTTGTTCATTTCCATGATGATGATTATCCTGCTAAATGATAAGAAGCTTGATTGGACGAAAGTGAAGATGAAAGGTATTGAACCAAATGATAGCTTTACCTTAAAAGACTGGACCGAGGCCTTTATCAAAGCCTACAGGCTGAAGTTGCATAGTAGTCGCCGTATTAGTTGTATTGCACAATGTAGAATGCGGCGTGATTTTCATTTAGAAGACTTCGTCGGGGCTGCAAAGCAAATCCCGCTTATTGATGTGTCTGAAAACGACTTGATCAAACTGAGTACGCGCCGGATGGAGTTAATGATTCATGACGAGCTGATTCATGCAGGTAATAAGTTGAGTGCAAAGGCTGCTAATAAGTTGGGAACAAACCCACCTGCTCTGGTTAAAACCATGCGGGCCAACATAAATGACCTGGCGAAAAGAAAGGAAATCTACCTCTATCACGCTGACCATTTCATGCAATGGCTGGACGCATTCACGGATTTAAGGGAACTTCGAAGGCACTACGAGAACCGGCCTGACTCAGTAGAAAGAAGCCAGTATCTATGGGAAAAAAGAACGACAATTCTTGCTAAGTTGGGAGATTACCGACATATCTCTGGTGAATGGTTGAGGAAAAAACTGCAGTGTATTGATCAGTAGGGGCTGATTTTCACCAATTTTGTTGTGTAGGTTAATTAACTGACTTTTAGGTCTTTAGGTGGTGTTTTTTTGCTAAATCTACGAGTTTTTCATTGGGGCTTCCCGAAGTAAGCTTTTGTCACAATGTCTTTCAGCTGAACTTAGCTGTCGTTATGAAAGATGTAGATAGTCTTTTGCTTTTTGTCAGGTTCAGAAATAAGACTTCCCTATTACTCTCAGGAAATAAACCTTTTGCCTTTCGGGTAAGAATATTTTAGCCAGTGTCTGGCCATTCACGAATTCGTGAATCATTTTATGGTTTGTCCGTCAATCAGAAATGATTGACGGACCTTTTATTAAGGATTAAAGCGAATACATCGGTTACAAGGGCCCAGCCGTCTTCTTATTCCTCAAAATTCATCGGCGTAAAAACAGGTTAACC
Source organism: Neolewinella agarilytica (assembly GCF_900110645.1). Classification (GTDB taxonomy): domain Bacteria; phylum Bacteroidota; class Bacteroidia; order Chitinophagales; family Saprospiraceae; genus Neolewinella; species Neolewinella agarilytica. The sequence goes on along the minus strand of NZ_FOFB01000025.1, from coordinate 88,586 downwards.
GCTTCCACCCGGTTAGCGACCTGCAAAACCCGGTAAATGGCGTGTACATGTTGCTTTACGGTCCCTTCGGTAAGCGCTAGCTGACTGGCAACTTCGCGGTTGGATTTTCCTTCCGCCAACAGGCTTAGAATATCGTTTTGCCGGGGCGTAAGCTGGTCGAGTGGGCGGGAGGCGTTGGTCGGGGTACGCAGACTGGTGAGGACTTTTTTTGCCATTTCCCGACTCATGGGGGCTCCTCCGGCCGCCAGTTCCCGAATCGCACGCATGGCACCGATGATGCCTTCCTTTTTAAGGATATAGCCATCGGCCCCGAAACGAAGCGCGTCGAAGAGCTTGTCTTCCGTATCGAATACGGTGAACATCAACACGGCCGTTGCGGGCAGCAGGTCCTTGCTGCGTACCATACACTCGATGCCGTTCATGCGGGGCAAACCGATGTCCATCAGAATTATATCGGGCCGGTCAGCGGCCAGTACGGAAAGGGCGTCTTCGGCGGAGTAATAAACGCCGGCCAGTGCCAGTTCGGCATCTCGATCAATGGCCCGGCCGATGCTGTCGGCGATTTCGCGGCGGTCTTCAACGATGGTGACTTTCTTCATTAGAATGGTTTTTGGGGCGACGGAGCCCTTCGGTAAGTTCAGGCGAGGCCGCAGGTGCAGGCAAGGGTAAAAGGAGCAAAGCCTAAAGCCATTAATCTGCTCTGGAAACGGGGACCAGCAGCGTCAACCGGGTTCCCCGCCCAGGGGTGGAATCTATGCTCAGCTCCCCCCCGATGGAGGTCGCTTTTTCCCGCATATTATCCAACCCATAGCCGCCGGTCGCGGTGGCGGAGACGGGCTCGTTAAAGCCCTTACCATTGTCGGACACGACGACGGTAAGCAGCTTGTTGTCTTGTTGGTAATGAACGTTCACTTCCGTGGCTTGTGCGTGCTTGGCCGTGTTGTGCCAGGCTTCTTTTATGATCAGGGTGAGGTTGCGTTTTTGCCGGCTGCTGAGCACGGTGTCTGGCGCATCAAGCTTTTCTTCGTAGTTGAAGCGGACCTGGTGGTCGGCAAAGAACTCTCCCCCGCTGCCCCGCAACTGTTCCCCGAGGTCTGCTACGGTACTGCGGCGGTTGTCGAGGGCAAAGATGATGTCCCGCACGTTCTGCAGGCTGTTGCGTGAAAGCTCGTTGATGCGGCTCAGCTCTCGCTCCGTGCCGGGTGATGCTTCCGTCAATAGCAACTCTTCGCTGAGGTACATGATGCTGGACAGCTGCCCGCCGAGATCGTCGTGCACTTCCCCCGCAATACGGTCCCGCTCCGCCGCCAGCCGCGCCTGCTGCTCCTGGATGCGGCGCTGCCGCTGCCGCTCCCGACTCAGCAGTATGGCGTAGCCGCTGCCGACTAATAAGATTAACCCCAACCCCGCCAGTAACTTAAACGTCAGTGTCTGCGTAAACGGCGGGCGAATGATCACCGCCAGCTCCCGTACACCCGACGGGAGTCCATTCTGATTAATGGCCGTCAACTGTAAGGTATAGTTCCCCGGCGGCAGATTCGGATAGCGGATGGTCGTGTTGAAATCCGTATAGGCTGCCTTCTCCTCATAGCCCTGCATCTGATAGCGAATGCCCGAGGCCGCCGAACGACCAAAACCCTTCGCTGCCACCTTGAACTTGAGCGTGTTGCGGAGGTAGTTCAATTCCAGCCGCTTCAGGTAATGGCTGGAGGTGTCGGATTGCAAGGGCTCTTCGTTGGTCCAGATTTTGGCGATGTAGGGGTCGCGGTGGTGTTTTTGCTGGAGGAGTTTTTCGGGCTGGAAGGCGACTACTCCGGCGTCGGTGGCCATCCAGATTTCTCCGTTGGGGAGGGTTATTGGAGGGGTGTTTTGAAATTGCTCGGAGAGTAACCCATCCCTTTTGCCAAAGTAGCTCAGGGAGCTGTCGCTAGGCCGGTAAGTTAGTAGCCCGTTCATAGTGCCTAACCAAAGATTTCCTTGATCGTCCTCAGTCATGGTTTGAATGCTCGGATTTACGATACGCCCAATCTTCAAGGGTATTTGTTGGTGGCCGGATCTATGCAGCAGGAATAAACCTTCGTTTCCTGCTGCATAGATCCAGCCATCCTGTATTTGCCGGGTACAGTATATTTCACCGATCCCTTTCGTCGTGTCTTTTATGGCATAGGTCTCATCAGCAGTCGAAATGTGTAAGAGAGCACTAGGCTGCCGGTTTACTATGAATTGCTGATCATCTAGCGGGAAAAAATTGCTGAAAAAATATGGACTAACTGCTCGGAGACTTGGAATAGGAAGTAAGTCCAGCTCACCGTTTTGAATATTAATGGACTGAATACCTGCTCTGGTAATGACCAACGGTGGTTTTTCGGTTTGCTCCATAAGCCGGTCAATGAAGTCTTCAGGAAATGAAAAGTACTCCCTGCCACCAGGAGTGATTAACCATAAATGACGGCTTCCCACTATGATCAAACTATCCCGAAACATTGCCAATGAACCCGTTTTGGGTAGTTTATGGTCGGGAACGCCAGCCAGTAGATTCGTCCAGCTGCCAGTTTGGGATTGCCGCCAAACCATTCCATCGTTTAAAAGCAAATACTTATTACCATCTTCATCCAGTCGCATCTCTCTTATTGGTGCCTTAATGGTTGGGACTGGGTTAAATATGTGAAGAGTGTCGCGTTTGATTCGTAGAATACCATCGTTGAGCTGAGTCGAAAGAAAATGACCGTTAAGGTCTTTTACTAACTGATCGGGAGCGCTCGCTTTTTTCCCTTCTTTATCAGCAAGAAGTTCTGTGATTTGACCCGATGGCAGGTCGATAAGAGCCACTCCCATGCCCGTAAAGGAGGCAAGTATGCGCCCGTCTTCGGTTTTCTCCAAACTGGAAACATCTACTTCCAGCTTATCCGAGAGAAAAGCTTCCGCTCTTAGGACGGGCTTGTTGAAATCCAATAGTTTTAGTCCTCTCCTTGTTCCTAGTAGAATAGAATCAGGTGATAGTTGCAGTGTACAAATTACCTCTTCTTGCGGGATTACTTCTTTTACTTCCGCCGGTGATTCACCAGGCCTTATCTCAATGAGCTCCATCGCGGCAAACATCCATCGTGAACCGCATATTCGATAAGCTTGCCCCCCAAGTGGGAAGACAGAATAATGTACGGCATTACTTGGCTCGCTTAATGGTCTGTGATTGCCCGAATGAACCTGATAAGCCCAAAGACGGTCTCCGGCTTTGAGCCAGAGTTCTTGTTCGTCATGATCAAAGTGAAAAGGCTGGTAGTCCGCCTTCAGTTGCAGACCGTTAGCTTCAATTGAATGACTGCTGACCTTCTCCGAAACAGGGTCATAGCAAAAGAATGAAGAAATGGCAGAGAACCAAAGTCTGCCAATATCGTCTTCGATCATTTTGCTCTGAATACTCTTGTCTTTGCTTATATGACCTTGATGATCTTTCAGGATCACTTCCTCGATACTTTCTCCAGTGAAGCGAAATAAACCCCGGGCACCACCAATCCAGTAAAATCCGTCCGTTGAGATGGACAGCCTATCCATGCGATCTGGTAAATAAGCAGGGTCAATTTCCAGCGGTGAAAGCTGATATTGACCCCATAAATCTGGCCACAACAGAAGAATGAAAAGGGCGCAGCCCGTTAAGCGTAAAAGGCGAAAATTTTGCAGCTTCATTTATACTAATAAGCAAATAATCAGCAGAATGATGGTTAAAGCTATACCGAGGCACCCTTTGTTGGCATTGTTGGAACTATCATTATTGGCAGGACTATTTACCGGTAATGTCCTTGGCCTATTCGTGAGAGTTACCGATTCTACTAAAATTGGTTCTGGATTGGCACCATTGAATCGTTGATAAAAAGATGAGCGGAAGGTCTTCATCAATGCCGGCTCGTTACTGCCCGTTTGTCGGGCCGCAATTGTCGCCACTTCATTGCTGTATTCCCAAATGGTCGGACAAGGGTATAAATGCGCTGAAATCGGAGGAGATTCACTCTCCTCCTCTACAGCATTTGCCGTGGCAGCCCCTCCTGCCACAAAAGCCACACTACCCTGCACAACCTCCTTTTCCCCTGCACTGCTTCCATCCTTCTTGTTTCGCGTAGCCGCGATGAAAGGCTCCGCCTTCAGCGTAAAGGGTGTCCGGCTTTCGGGTTGTCCAACGAGGATGGAAGTAGCTGAATCTTTCAGATTGACTTGCTCTAGCCGCATGGAAGGGTTATGCATCGTCTGGTAATCAAGCCGAGCGCCACTGAAGAACAGGTCGTTGTATACAGACGCTCCGTCGGCGAAAATAAAGTCGGCAAAATCCGCGAGGTGACCCCGTTGCAGCATGGCCAGGTCAGACCAGCGGAAGTATCCCTCCAGGTCGGCCATGGTCAGGTCTGGGGCGTCGAACATACCGGGCTCGGTGTGTGGAAAGGCGACGCCATAGGGTAGGGCAAACTCGTCAGTATTTACGGTAGAGCGCTGGTAAAAGATCTTCGGACGCAGCGTCACCATATCGCCGTTCGTGTGCTTAAGCGGAGTTTCGGGGAAAGTGGTGCTCGTGGCGGATAGAAACATATCCATCCGTTCCACCCGAATGTTGCGCACGAGTCGGGTGCCCTCATTTTTTGGAAATTTGAACACCCAACCAATCAATTGGGGAATAACAGGCTGCACTGGAACGGGATCGCCTTTGCATTCCGCCATGATCCGTTCCACTTCCTGATCTTTTTCTGCCTGCCGGTCTGACCGGAACCCGGCCATCAAGTCTCCGATATTATCAATGGTGAAGCCCGCCGTAATGGTGAGTTGTTCCATTTCCTGGTGCACCTCGGCGTAGGCGTCGTCGACCTTCCGCTCGCCAACCAGTCGATTGAAAACCAGTTTTTCGACGGTGTTTAGTTGGGCAAAGTAATCTTCTTTTTTGGGGAGTTCTTCTTGTGTCATAGTGTGTAATGGGTGGTGAGAGTAGTAAGTTAGGGGATTAATGAGGTAAGAACAAAAAGCACTTGCACCAAATCAATAATCCAAAGATCAGGTGCCTTCATCGTAAATGCCACTAACTAAAGTTACTACCATAGAAATGGTGGCTTACGGACCTTTGCCGTGAAGGAGATTTTTATGATCAACTTTTATTCATAGAAACCTCCTGCTATTGTCGGCTCTGCCAGGGCCGGGCACCTATAACTCTCTACCGGGTATCTCCTATCCGGCCCTATATCCCTTCTGCTCTCTCAAAAAACAAAGTCTCTCCAATCTAATCCCCCTGTTTTCGGAGGCCGCCCCCTGGGCGGCTTCTTTTGTTTGGGCGTTGGAGAAGTACGGATTTACAGACCAGTGCCTTTGATGGAAATCCATCTCAAGGCACTTACTTTTGCCCCCATGTATCGCAACCTCGTCATCAAAGTAGGCACCAACGTCCTCACCCGCCCGGACGGGCGGCTCGACGTCACCAACATCAGCCACCTCGTCGATCAGATCGCCGCGCTCAAGGCGGCGGGTATCTCCCTGGTCTTGGTTTCTTCCGGTGCGGTAGGTGCGGGGCGCGAGATCTTCACCGTTGATGAGCAGACCGAGGAGGTCGCCAGCCGGCAGGTCCTCTCCGCCATCGGCCAGGTACGACTGATGGAGCTCTACCGGCAACTGTTTGCGGGCCACAATCTGCTCTGCGCACAGGTGCTCGCCACGAAGGGCGACTTCCGCGATGACCTCCACGCCGACAACATGCTCAACTGCTTCCGGGCACTGCTGCACGATCAGATCGTGCCGGTCGTCAATGAAAACGACGTCGTGGCCGTCACCGAACTCATGTTTACGGACAACGATGAACTGGCCGGCCTCGCCGCCCGGATGCTGCAGGTCGATGCCCTCGTCATCCTCTCCAGCGTAGACGGCCTCTTCGACGGCCCGCCGGATGCCCCCGGCAGCCAACTCATCCCCCTCGTCAACGCAGCGGACGAATCCGTCCTGGATTTCATCCAGGACGAAAAGACCTCCTTCGGTCGCGGTGGTATGGCCACCAAAATCCGGATCGCCTCCCGCACCGCCCAAAACGGTATCCCGGTCATGCTTGGTAACGGTCGTACTCCTCACGTTCTCCTCTCCCTGTTGGAGGGCAAATGGCCAGGGACGGTGGTAACCAGTGGTAATGAGCGTTCTTAGGAGAGGGTGAAAATCGTATATCAAATATTGCCAATCACATATCGCATATCAACCTAATAATCCCCCGGCAACATCCAGGCCGCCCGCCGCAAACCCATGGCACCCCCAAAAAGCAGCGGGCTTTCGCCCGTTGTTCCGTCGGGGCGGATGGCCGCCCGATCTCCGACAATGTGCAGAGATGATTGGATCGGGCTGGCGCGTTTCCACCTTCTTTTGGGGAGTGGCCGACCACGTCCATCGGCGTAATAAAGAATGGATAAGACGCGGCCTTTCAGACCGACAATTTCTTTGTCGTCCGTTTCGGTTTCAACCAGATAATCGTTGAGGGTAAAGGGGCGGGCATCGTTGCCAATGACCTCATAAATGGCGTAGCCTTCCGCTTCCAGTCGGTCCTGAAAGAGGGAGCGGAGGAAATGGATGTTGGAGTTGTAATAAGCGCGTTCCCGGTTTTTGAGGTGCTTTTTACGCGCTTTCTCCGGATTATTTCCCTCATAGGGTTGCCAAAAGTAGGTGCCCAGCCGGTTGGTAGTGCCTGCTGTATAGTCGGTTCGAAATCGCTGAAGGTCCACAAAAAGTACGTAGCCAAGGTCGGGGAGGTCGATCTCCAGTGAGGCATTACTGGCGGCCGTCAGGTTGTTCGCTTTTTCGAAGAGCAGGGTAGTGCCATCGTCGGCCCAACGGGCATTTTTCAGGGTGGACGGAATTTTGCCGTCGGGGAAAAAACTCCGGGCGTTGCTGAGCCGCTTTCTGCGGTATTCCCGTTCAAAAAACAGCGCGTCTTCCCCCTTAATGGTTGCTCTGCGCCCCCAGTCATCGACGCCGAGAAAGAGGGCCCGAAACTCTTCCAGGTTCTTCAGCCGCTGGTTTTGGTCGGTTACTTCAACGGCGGCGACGGTTAGGGTAAGTGGGCGTAAGGCGAAGTGGACCGAAGAGCGGGCCTCCCTGAGTTGAATGCTTTTATTGCCGAAACTCAGGTGGCTGGCAATGAGCGTGGCGGGAAAGCGAAGGGAACTGGCTGGCAGGGTGAAGTGCCCCTCTTCGTTCGTTGTTTCACCGATGGTGGTGCCATCAAAATAGACCGTAGCAAAGGGGATGGGGGCTCCGGTCAGGCTGTCCGTTACCGTTCCGGAAACCTGCTGAGCGGCAAGGGAGAGGCTGGTCAGAAGCAGATAGAACAGGACTTGAGGAAAGCGGGACATCAGCACGTAATTGTAAAAGTATTACAATTGTAGTATTAATTTGTTCATTCACGTTTCTTGCGCGGCCGCAGGTGCAGGGTGGGGTTGGAAGCAGCAATGCGTTAGTCCCGGAAGGAGCCCATCGCCCGCTCTGCTCTTCCACCTTTTCTTTGCACCTGCGTCCGCGCCCCCGCTGAGCTGGTCGAAGTGCCGCCTACCTCATCAATACCATGTCGCCTCTGATGATGCGTATCTCTCCGTTACGCATCTCTACCTCGGCCAGCCAGACCAATACCTGCGGGTTCATGAGCTTCCCGTCATGTCGCCCGTCCCAGCCGAAGTTGGGGTCGTTGGGCTCAAAGTCGAAGGCGGCGTGCACCAGCTCGCCCCAACGGTCATAAATCAGGAACTGTCGGACACTACGGACGTCATCTCCACTCAGCGGGTAAACCACGTCGTTGAGGTTGTCTCCATTCGGTGAGAAGGCATTCGGAATGTAAATCTCGGGCCGGTAACGAACACCGATGTTCAGCCCGTCGCCGCCAACACAGCCGTTCAGATCGGCAATCTCCAGGTAAATATTCGTGGAGTCCGTCGGGCTAATAACTGCCTCCGGACAATTGATACAGTTGACGCCCTGCCAGATGAACGTATCCACTACAATGAACCCGTAGTCCGGATCGATCAAGAGGCTGTCTCCGGCATTCACAACAGTATCGAGGCCAAGGCTTACTTCCACCGCTCCCGGCTCGGTGATGGTCAGTTCCTGACGGAACTGGCAGCCATTAACGTCGTTGATCGCCAGTAAATAGGTGCCCGGCGGTAAGAAGTCAAACTGAGGGTCGTCCCGGTAATCAATGCCATTGATCGAATAGCGGTAGGGTGGGGTGCCACCCGTTACGACATCGAAACGAATACTGCCGTTATTTTCCCGGAAACACCGGCTGTCACTGGCCTGCAGAGCCGCTACAATCAGCTCAGGCTGATTGATGAAAATACTGTCAATGCCCACACAGCCAATCCCGTCCGTGACGGTAACCGAGTGCCAGCCGGACGATAGCTGCTCCGTGCCCCGGTCCCGGTCACCATTGCTCCAGCGGTAGTTAATGGGCGGGTAGGGGGAAGAAACGTCGCTCACCATCGCCGAGCCATCTTTGGCGCCGTTGCAGGTCAGGTCTGATCCATTAAAGTCTGAGGTCACCTCGATGGTGAAGGTCAGGTCCGGGCAGCCGGGGGGGATGACGCCCATACAGGGGACACAAACCTCTCCGTTACAGTCCAGAATGGTCTGCACATCGTTAATGGTTTCCGGGTTGTTATCGTCACATTCTACAACGGAGGTTGATCCGTTGTCACAGCTAATGGGCGTTCCGGCGCAGGGCACACAGACGGTTCCGTCGGCGTCGAGCACGGTTTCCTGGTCGTTTTCAGTACAGTCATCGCCGTCGTCACAATCGCGGACGGTGGTGGTGCCGTCGTCGCAGTCAGTCGGGGTTCCCATACAGGGGACACAGATTTCACCGTTGCAGTCCAGAATGGTTTGCACGTCGTTGATGGTCGAAGGATTATTGTCGTTACAGGCTACGACGGAAGTTGATCCGTTGCTACAGTCGATGGGCTCACCAGCGCAGGGCACGCAGACGGTTCCGTCGGCGTCGAGCACAGTTTCCTGGTCATTTTCAGTGCAGTCATCGCCGTCGTCACAATCGCGGACGGTGGTCGTGCCGTCGTCGCAACCTACGGGCGTACCCATACAGGGGACACAAATCTCACCGTTGCAGTCCAGAATGGTTTGCACATCATTGATGGTCGAGGGATTATTATCGTTACAGGCTACGACAGAAGTTGATCCGTTACTACAGTCGATGATCGTTCCAGCGCAGGGCACGCAGACGGTTCCGTCGGCGTCGAGCACAGTTTCCTGGTCATTTTCAGTGCAGTCATCGCCGTCGTCACAATCGCGGACGGTGGTCGTGCCGTCGTCGCAACCTACGGGCGTACCCATACAGGGGACACAAATCTCACCGTTGCAGTCCAGAATGGTCTGCACGTCATTGATGGTCGAGGGATTATTATCGTTACAGGCTACGACAGAAGTTGATCCGTTGCTACAGTCGATGATCGTTCCGGCGCAGGGCACGCAGACGGTTCCGTCGGCGTCGAGCACGGTTTCCTGGTCGTTTTCAGTACAGTCATCGCCGTCGTCACAATTGCGGACGGTAGTCGTGCCGTCGTCGCAACCTACGGGTGTACCCATACAGGGGACACAAATCTCACCGTTGCAATCCAGAATGGTCTGCACGTCATTGATGGTCGAGGGATTATTATCGTTACAGGCTACGACGGAAGTTGATCCGTTGCTACAGTCGATGATCGTTCCGGCGCAGGGCACGCAGACGGTTCCGTCGGCGTCGAGCACGGTTTCCTGGTCATTTTCAGTACAGTCATCGCCGTCGTCACAATCGCGGACGGTGGTCGTGCCGTCGTCGCAACCTACGGGAGTACCCATACAGGGGACACAAACCTCACCGTTGCAGTCCAGAATGGTCTGCACGTCATTGATGGTCGAGGGATTATTGTCGTTACAGGCTACGACGGAAGTTGATCCGTTGCTACAGTCTATGATCGTTCCGGCGCAGGGCACACAGACGGTTCCGTCGGCGTCGAGCACGGTTTCCTGGTCGTTTTCAGTACAGTCGTCGCCGTCGTCGCAATCGCGGACGGTGGTCGTGCCCGTGTCACAGTCGGTAATGATACCCATACAGGGTACACAGATTTCTCCATTGCAGTCGAGTACGGTTTGTACATCGTTGATGGTGGAGGGGTTGCCATCGTCGCAGGCTTCAATGGAGGTTGATCCGTTGCTACAATCAATGGGCTCTCCGGCACAAGGGACGCAAATCTCACCATTACAGTCCAGTACAGTTTGTACGTCATTAATGGTACAATCATCATTGTCGTTACAGGGGCGTACTGTGGTCGGACCATCATCACAGTCAATCGGAGTTCCCATACAAGGGACACAAATTTCCTGGTTGCAATCCAATATGGTTTGCCGGTCGTTGATGGTACAGGGGTTACCATCATCGCAGTCCACAACGGAAGTTGTTCCGTTATCGCAGTCAATGGGCTCACCTGCGCAGGGGATACAGATAGTTCCGTCAGCAACGAGTACGGTTTGTACGTCATCAGAGGTGCAGTCATCTCCATCATCACAGGGGCGAACTTCCTGTGTTCCGGTCGCGCAATCCGCGGCTACACCCGCACAGGGGATACAGACCGTATTGTCACAATCAGATACACCTTCCACGTCATCGATGGTGGCGGGGTTGCCGTCATCACAGGGTCTCATACTAATGGGCGCATCGTCACAATCGGCGGGCACACCCCGGCAGGGGATACAAATGCTTCCGTCACATTCCAAAATGGTTTGCACGTCGTTGATGGTACATGGATTATTGTCGTTACAGTCGACCACCCTGCTCGGTCCGTCAAAACATTCCACAGGTTCACCCATGCAGGGTTCACAGATTTGCCCGTTACAATCCAGAATGGTCCACATGTCGTTGATGGTACAAGGGTCGCCGTCGTCACAGGGCTCCCGGAAAGTGAGCCCGTCGTCGCAGTCCTGCGGTGTCCCCTGGCAGGGGATACAGATGCTGTTGTCACAGGCAAGTACGGTCTGAACGTCATCAATGGTACAATTGTCGCCGTCGTCACAGGGGACCAGGTTAACCGCTCCGTTATCACAATCCTGCGGTTCGCCGGCGCAGGGAATACAGACGCTGTTGTCGCAGTCCAGAATAGTCTCTACGTCATTAGCCGTACAGGGGTTGTTATCGTCACAGGCCCTGACGGTGGTCGGGCCGCTGTCACAATCAATGGGCACCCCTTCACAGGGGATGCAAACAGCACCATTGACGATATCAATCACGGTCTCTTCATCGTCAATGGTACAGGGGTTACCATCATCACAGGGGCGTACGATTGTCGGTCCTGTTTCACAAGTAGGAACCTCCCCCATACACGGAATACAGATATCTCCTCCGCAATCTAAAACCGTTTGCATGTCATTGATGGTGTTCGGGTTGCCATCATCACAGGGTTCTACGGAGGTAGTACCGTTGGAACAATCAACGGGTACGCCCATGCAGGGCGTACAGGCCGAGCCGTCACAGTCCAGCACTTCTTGCATGTCATTGGTGGTACAGGGGTCGCCGTCATCACAAGACCGGATGGAGGTGGTACCGGTATCACAATCAATGGGGGTGCCCATACAGGGTACACAGACGGAATTGTCACAGTCGAGAACTTCCTCCATATCGTTGATGGTACAGGGGTTGTTGTCATTACAGGCCCTGACGGTGGTTGCTCCGGTGTCGCAGTCGATGGGGGTGCCCATACAAGGCACGCAGACGGAGTTGTCACAGTCAAGGACTTCCTCCATATCATTGATGGTACAGGGGTTGTTATCGTCACAGGCCCTGACGGTGGTCGGGCCGCTGTCACAATCAATGGGGGTGCCCATACAGGGCTCGCAGACGGAGTTGTCACAGTCAAGGACTTCCTCCATATCATTGATGGTACAGGGGTCGTTATCGTCACAGGCCCTGACGGTGGTTGCTCCGGTATCGCAGTCGATGGGCGTACCCATGCAGGGGACGCAGACGGAGTTGTCACAGTCAAGGACTTCCTCCATATCGTTGATGGTGCAGGGGTTGTTGTCGTCACAAGCTCTCACGGTGGTTGGGCCGCTAGCACAATCAATGGGGGTGCCCATACAGGGCATACAGACGGAGTTGTCACAATCGAGAATTTCCTCCATATCATTGATGGTACAGGGGTCATTGTCGTCACAGGCTCTGACGGTGGTCGGGCCACTGTCACAATCGATGGGGGTACCAGCACAGGGTACACATATATGGTCATCGCATTCATCCAGCGTCTCCACATCATTAATGGTACAGGGGTCTCCGTCGTCACAGGGGACATCTCTGGTATCCGAACAATCAGGCACGCAGTTCTCAATACACACAATGTCTCCCAGCCAGCCAGCGCCGTTCCCGGCTCCGTCCGATTCAAAAAGAACGAGCAGGCAACCCCGGGGATGATCAGAGACGATAGTTGTTGGCAGACTATTACCACACAAGACAGCCAGGGGCGTGCCCGTAGCCTCCAGTCCGCTATAGATGGTTAACTGATCACTACAATCAACGTCAAACTCCGTAAATTCGATAGTAACGACTTCTCCTTCAAAATCCGGGCAGATTTCATAAAAGTAATTCCGGTCATTATTGTAGTCCTCATCCGGTCCGGCTGCGTCAGTGAATACATCTCCGCAACCTACGGGCTCGGGGTCGTCGGCGCAGACCAGATAATCCCCGCCCTCGTTCCAGGTCATCTCGAAGCCGGTGTTGTTATTGTCGTAGTTATCGATCATCAGCCAGTACCCTTCGCCGGCGTTAACCGTCAGTTCCCGTACAAGAGAATTGCCGCCGGCACCTTCCGTAGCGTCATTAGCACTGGTGGAAAGACCGGTTGCTCCCGTGCCAAATGCTCCCGATGCAGCCCAGGAGCAGCGGATGGGGTTGCCCAGGTTACTACAGTCGCGTGTGGCCGCTTGCGTGGTCGGGCCCCAGACGGCGAAGTCGTAGTCCTGGCTTTGGCCGGCATTAGGTGTAATGAGAAAGGTGAGCTCCGTATTGGGCGGTGTCCGGCTGTTCATCTCGAAGTAGTACCAGGCGGAGAGATGCTCTCCTCCGGAAATGCAACCCCGGTTGATGCCACTGCCACTGGCAAAATCATCAACTCCGGCTCCGGTCGGGTTGTAATCAATGGCCTGCCCGTCACAGATGATGCCGGCATCGGAGCAATCGAGTCCTTGCCCGGACAGCACCGGCGCGCTAAGGATCAAAAGCGTGATCAGAAGCTGGCGAACGGTGGTGGATGTGTGAAAAAATACCTGAGTGATAGATAGGAGCGACATGGACGAGTAGTGAAATTTACCCGGGTCTGAGGTGTAACAGACGGTAAGATAGAAAGTATTCGGGCGAGTTTGTCAGGGATGCAGAGTTTGCTTTCCCGACGACAAATTATCTGAGCAGGAGCTGGCGCGGACGCAGGTGCAAGGGAAAAACGAAAAAGCAGAGAGGGCCCCAAACACAGCTGTTTAGTTGCTCCCTTTGCACCTGCGTCCGCGCCAGACCCAACAAAGTGTTCTTGTCGTCATCTCTATACCGAATACAGAACAAGGCAGCGGCTACCTGCCAGAATGTCTTTCCCCAAAGTGGCACGACTATTGCTAAATTTAAATTCTGCGTATATTTGCAGCCATTTCATCAAAAGCGGGTCTGGGAGGCTCCGCCTAGATGAAGACTGGTATCAACATAAAGCCCTCTTCGGGGGGCTTTTGTATTGTAACCCGGTCACTTCTTCACCCTTTTTCAAAAGTGGTGGTCCGTCCCCAGAAATGGTTATGGCGGATCCCGCAATTTAACCAGGGGTTGTCCTTTTAACTATCAGTACGGGCAATCCTTAAATTATTTCACTATGCAAGGCAAGGGAATTATCAAATTCTTCCTTGTGGTTATGCTGATCGTTACTGCACTGCAGTACCTCTACATTCTGCCGACGAACGCCGTCGAAAACGATGCTGAGGACTATGCACAGGAGCAATCAGGAGAAACCGAAGGCGAGGAGTACCGCGCGATGCGCGCGGTCTACCTGGACAGCATCTCTGACCAGGAAATCCTCAAAATTCCGCTCTTCAGCGGCTTTACTTACCAGGACTTAAAGTCCCGTCAACTTAACCTTGGTCTTGACCTCAAAGGCGGTATGTCCGTCGTACTTCAGGTCGACCTCAGAGAGTTCTTACGAGCGCTTGCCCGAAATACCAAGGACCCCACTTTTGAAGAAGCGATTACCAAAGCCTCCCAAGCTCAGAAAAACGCTCAGGCCGATTACATCTCACTCTTTGCCGATGCCTGGCAGGAAGTACGTGGTGATCAAACCCTGGCCCCAATCTTCAGCCGTAATGACGCTATCCGTGACCAGATTCCCGTAGGAACCTCTGACGCAGAAGTCATTCGTGTACTCCGTGAAAAGGCCGACGAAACCGTTAGCCTTACTTACGATCTGCTCAAAAAGCGGATTGACCAACTGGGCGTTGTCCAGCCTAATGTAAGCCTCGACGCTGACCGCGACCTCATCCTGGTAGAACTACCCGGTATTGAGAACGCTGCCCGTGCCCGTAACTTCCTGCAAGCTGCTGCCAACCTTGAGTTCTTCGATGTAATGCGTATTGATAACAGTATGATCAACAGCCTCATTCAGGCCGATCAGCTGCTCGATCGCCGTCAGAAGATCGCCGCCGGTCGTGACAGTAACTTCGTGGAAGCCAAGACCTGGCGCGTGGATACCCTTTACGCACAGGACAGCCTCGGCAACCTGACCACTGAAATCGCCAGCATTGACTCCGTTGAAGTAACCAACCAAACGGCTGGCCCACTCTTCAGCCTCTTCTCACCTAACAATGGCAGCTATGGCCCGGCTATCCTTGGTATCGCTACCAAGAATAACCTGGACACGGTTTCTACGCTGTTGGCTGACGAAGAAATCGCGCGTCTCTTCCCCCGCAACGCTATCTTCCGCTGGGAAGAAAGCCCCCTGCCGGCGGATGAACTGGGTAACCCCAGTGACATCTACGCGCTCTACGTGCTGGAAATGCCGCGTGATGGCAAGGCACCCCTTACCGGTGAGTACGTTACCACTGCCAGCTCCGGCCCACAGCCCGACGGGCAGATTGCCGTAAACCTCAGCATGAACTCCGAAGGTGCCCGCATCTGGGCCCGCATGACAACGGACGCCGCAAACGACCAGAACCGTCAGGTAGCTATCCTGCTTGATGATCGTGTTGTTTCTGCTCCACGTGTGAACGGACCCATCCCCGGCGGTAACACCGCCATCACGGGTGGTTTCAACGTTCAGGAAGCTACTGACCTGGCGAATATTCTTCAGGTAGGTCGCCTTCCCGCTCGTACGGAGATCATTCAGGAAAGCGTTGTTGGCCCGAGCCTCGGTGCTTCTAACATTAACAGCTCCAAGATCGCCCTCGGGGTAGGTTTCCTGCTCGTACTGGTCTTCATGTTGTTCTACTATGGTGGTGCTGGTATCGTATCCATCATTGCACTGTTGCTCAACCTGATTTTCATCTTCGGTGCACTGGCCGGACTGGGAACGGTACTTACCCTTCCCGGTATCGCCGGTATCCTGCTGACGGTAGGTATGGCCGTTGACGCCAACGTAATCATCTACGAACGTATTCGGGAAGAATTACGCTCCGGTAAGACGATGGCCAACGCCATTCAGGACGGTTTCAGTAACTCTTACTCTGCCATCATTGATGCCAACGTAACCACACTCCTCGTAGCGGGCGTGCTGGCTTACTTCGGCCTTGGCCCCATCAAGGGCTTCGCGGTTGTATTGATCGTTGGTGTACTCGCTTCCGTCTTCACTGCCGTACTCGTTGGTCGTTTGATCATCGATTGGTGGATGGGCCGTGGTGGTAACATGAGCTTCTGGACGGCTGCGTCCAAGAACATGTTTGCTAATATCAACATCGACTGGATGGGCAAGCGTAAGATCACTTACGGGATCTCTGCTCTGCTGGTACTCGCTTCTCTGGCGTCCATCTTTACCCGTGGCTTCGACCTGGGTGTGGATTTCAAAGGAGGTTACAGCTACCTGGTACAGTTTGACCAGGAAGTTGACTCCGAGGCGCTGCGCGCTGCGCTGACCGAACCCTTCGGTGGTGAGCCAACCATCAAGGCCGTTGACGGACAGAATACCTTCAACGTGGTGACGAACTACCTCGTTGATGAGACCGGTCAGATCGAAGGCCGTGAAGCACAGGAAGTAGTGCTGGAAGCACTGTACACCGGTGTGAAAACGGTTGTCGGAGACAACAGCCTCACCCTGAAGCAATTCGGTAATACGGAAGCCGGTGACGGTACCCACATTACCAGTGTCAGCAAGGTAGGACCGACGATTGCGGACGATATCAAGCGTTCTGCCCTCTGGGCCGGAGGCATTGGTCTTCTCCTGATCTTCCTCTACCTCCTGCTTCGCTTTAACAAGTGGCAGTACTCCGCAGGTGCCGTTGCGGCACTTTTCCATGACTCCATCATTGTTATGGGTGTCTTCTCTCTGTTCTGGGGCCGCCTTGGCTTCAACATGGAAGTGGATCAGGCCTTCATCGCCGCCATCCTGACGGTGATCGGTTACTCCATTAACGATACGGTAGTTGTATTTGACCGTATCCGTGAGTTCCTCAATACTTACGTTAGCCGCGGTAAGACCGAGGTTATCAACTCTGCTATCAGCAGCACGGTTTCCCGTACGGTAATTACCTCCCTGACTACCCTGATCGTGGTACTCGTTCTCTTCCTCTTCGGTGGAGCGAGCATCAGAGGCTTCGCCTTTGCCCTGATCGTGGGTATCCTCGTAGGTACTTACTCTTCTATCTTCATTGCTACTCCGATCGTCCATGACCTTACGGACGAACTGGAAGCCAAGAAGGTGGAGGCCGTTGGTACCCCCGCTAAAGCCAAGGTGTAATAAGGTTTCCTCCCAAACCTTTTACTCCGGTAAAAGAACGCGTGAATCGACTTCGGTTGGTTCACGCGTTTTTGTTTGGGGCGACGGCGCGCGGGTGCAAGGGGGAGGTTGAGCAGCAGAGTAAATCGCTAATCCAAAATCAAGAGCACGAAGTACTGCGCCGCAAATCGAGAATCAAGAATCTTACAGCCATTCCGGTGCCAAAGCGATTTCCTGCACTTGCTGCGCATCATGCAGAAATATACCCGTTACTCCTTCGGCCATAATGCTCCGGATACGCTCCATGCTGGCGTGTGCCTGTTCGCGGTTAGTCATGCCGCCGGGTAAGATGTTTTCGGCCATGTTGCGGCGGTCATCGACGACGTCGCCGACGAGGAGAAAACGGCGGCCATCCTTTAGGGTGAGTAAGGGGGATTGGTGGCCCGGCGAATGGCCGGGCGTAAACACCAACTCCAACCCCGGAAAGAGAATAGTATCTCCGTCAAGCAACTTCAGCCGTTCGGCGGGAACCGCAAACTCTTCCGGGATGTAGCCATTGGCGGGAGATTGCTGGCGGGCGTAGTCGTAGTCCGCCCGCTGAATGTAAACCGTTGCGTTAGGAAAGCTCATCGTATGCCCGGTATGATCGGCGTGCAGGTGCGTTTGGATGAGGTGGGAGATGTCGGCAGGGCTAATACCCATGTCCGCCAACTGTGACATGATCTCGTGCTGAGGCGCAACCAGCGGGGTCGGGTAGCCCGCCCGCTGCGGAAAGTACCGCTGCCGGAGACCGGAATCCCGGAGCTTATGCTCATCTAACCCTCCTTCAACAATGATGTAGCCCTCATCAGTATCCATCAGATATGCACAAACCGGAACGGCGTGCCAAAACCGGTCTCCGCCACCGTCATAAGAAACGGAGTGAGGAATAAATTCGTAGCCGCAAAGAATGACGGCAAGGCGATTGATGATGGACATAAGCAGATGATAAACTCGAAGTTGGAGTGATAACTATTGGTAACTTGAAAGATTAGTATTTATTTCCGGCACCCCGCACCCCGCACCCCGCACCCGGCACCCGGCACCCGGCACCCCGCACCCGGCACCCGACTAAGCCCCCCACCGCCCAATATCCACCTCCGCCGGAATCGCCTTCCCTTCCAGCAAATGCTCCACCAGCCAGCGGGACCCGAGTGGTGCCAGAGAGGCTCCCTTTGTTCCCAGGCCATTCAGGATGGCGAGCCGGGGTTCTTCGGGGTGTACGCCGATAAACAGGCGACGGTCACGAACGGTGGGGCGGACGGCAGCCCGGTGATCTATGATCTCATACGGGACTTTGAGCACTTCTGCGAGACGATCTTCGAGATATTGCCGATTATGGGGAGTTGGGGAATCATCGTCGAATCGATTTTCGCTGGTGGCCCCGACCCAGTACGTATCGTCCGCCAGCGGAACGAGGAAGACGCGGTGCTTGAACATCCGGTCGAGCAGCGGAGCCTTGGTCTTCACGATCAGAACTTCCCCCTTGTTGCCGCCGTGCGGGAGGTGAGCGAACCAGGGGTTGAAACGCGCGCGCCAGCCTTCGCAGCAGATGATTTGATCGTACTCCGGACCTCGAAGCGTCCCGGAGGGACCTTCGAGCGTCCGGGGGAGACCTTCGGGCGTCCGGGGTGGGTGGGAAGCAGGGAACGCTCGAAGGTCCTTCCGCTCGTTCCTCGCTTCAGGACGCTTCGAGGTTCCCAAAAGTGTCTCAATCCTGGCGTAATCAAATTCTTCCGCCAGGAACCGTCCCTCCGCCACGATTTTTTCCCGGAACGCCGCCACCATCGTCCCAACGTCTACCCGCGCTGCGTGGCGCACGCCGGCGTAAGCAAAGACCGGCTCCGTCAGTTCCGGAATTCCGCCGGGGTCCGGCTGATCCTCCATGTATTCCCGATAGCCAGGGTCGCCGGAGCGCACCTCCCAATCGTTACGATCACCCCGGTTGTAGAGTGTGCGTATCAGGGGCATTTCGTGCCAGAACCGGACACCGAGCAGGCTTTCTAACTCAGTGTATACTGCCTTGGCTTCGGGAATCAACTCGTCAATCCGCCAGCTTTTGACAAAGCGTCGGCCGGTGATGGGGTTGACGATGCCGGCGGCAACGGCGCTGGCGGCCATTTGCTCCGGGGCGTCGACGTAGTGAACGTCGTGCCCGGCCCGTTCGAGGCGGTAGCCGGTGAGGGTGCCCGCGAGGCCCTGTCCGATGATGAGAAAACGCATGGCGCTAAGGTACGTCCGCTGGTCTGCGTATCTTCGCGACCTATGAAAAAAGTAGTTCTCCTTAAAGGGCGTGATGGCGCGCTCCGCCGCCGTAACCCCTGGGTGTTTTCCGGTGCGATCTCCCGCGAAGATGACGGTATTGAAGACGGTGAAATTGTTGCCGTGGAGGCCGTCAACGGAGAGCGGCTTGGCATCGGGCACTACCAGCACGGTGGTATCCGGGTGCGGGTGTTGCACTTCGGAGAAGAGGAGTTGCCGATCAGTGAAATACTGCGAGAGCGACTAGCCAGCGCGCTGGATCTGCGAGCGCAGTTGGGCCTTACGGCAGATCCCCTGACCAACGCTTACCGGCTGGTGCACGCCGCCGGCGACGGGCTGCCGGGCCTGATCGTGGATCGCTACGCCTCCCTTGTTGTCGTACAGTGCCACAGCGTGGGGATGCATCTGTTGAAAGATGATATTGCCACTGCTATCGGAGAATTGATGGGGGACGAAATATCTACCATTTACGATAAATCAGCTAACGTCCTCCCTGAACGCCATCCGGCGGAGAACGGTGTCTTACTGGGGGAAGAAATCACGGAAGTCGTTGTGCTGGAGAACGGTCGCCGCTTCCGCGTAGACGTGGCCGGTGGGCAAAAGACAGGCTTTTTCCTCGATCAGCGGGATAATCGCTGGTTGTTGGGCAGCTACGCGAAGGGGAAAAGCGTGCTGAATACCTTCTGTTACACGGGCGGCTTTTCCGTGTACGCCCTTTTGGGCGACGCAGCGCAGGTGCAGAGTGTGGACCTGAGTGGCAGTGCCATTGAACTCACCACCGACAATGTCTCCCGCAACGGCGATGATGCCTTCGCTGCCCGCCACGAAGCCCATGCCGCTGACGTGATGGAGTGGCTCAAGGAGCACGCCGAAGACGATGCTTATGACATTGTCGTCGTCGATCCGCCCGCCTTCGCCAAGAATAAGCACAAGCGGCATAAAGCCGTTCAGGCCTATAAACGACTCAATGCCCGGGCGATGAAGGCTATCAAGCCCGGAGGGCTGCTCTTTACCTTCAGCTGTAGCCGGGTAGTCGAACGACAGCTCTTCTACGACACCATCGTTGCTGCTGGCCTGGAGGCCGGGCGGGAGTGTCGCGTCCTGCATCATCTGAGCCAGGGCGCGGATCATCCCGTGAATCTCTATCATCAGGAGGGGGAATACCTGAAGGGGCTGGTGGTTAGGGTGGGGTAGGTAGGGCGCTTTGCGCCTCTCTCTTCACGGCGCTTCGCGCCTGGGCTCCCCGGATTGCGCCGCGACTCCGTCGGCGGCTCCATCCGGGGCTAAGGATGTTTGACCCCTACGGGGTCTGCACAAACGGTCATTCGAAGTAGGTCTCGTCAAACTCGATGCCGTGGGCGCGGAGGAGGCGACGGAGTTCTTCGGGGGAGGTTTCGCCGTGGTGATGCTCTTCCTGGATGGCTACGTAGTGGATCAGGTCCGTCAGCGCTTCAGGCTTGTACGTGAAGGCACTGTACCCGACCTGCCAGGCGGTGAAGCCGGGAAACAACTTCTCTTTTTTGATGACGGAGGAGCTGGCCAACTTCAAGTCTTTCACCACGCTGGCCAAGGCAACCGAAGGGTGAAGACTGCAAATGATGTGGAGGTGATCTTCGATGCCGCCGATCTGGTAGACGGTGCAGCGCTTATTCTCCAGTATTTTGCTCAAGTAGCGGAATAACTTTTCCCTGTTGGGTTTCGTCAGGCAAGGAACACGATGCTTAGTGGAAAAAACGATTTGGTAAACGGTACGGATGTAAGTTTTGCTCACGATTGAATTAGAATTAGTGAGCAACAAAGGAGCAGGACAGGGCTCGTTGTAGTCGTTCTTTAAGCGTATACTTACGTTTATATACGTATATAAACGCTTATTCCCTCGCTAAAGACCCCGTAGGGGGCCAACATCCTTAGCCCCGGATGGAGGCAGGGCGAAGCCCTGTCCGTAATCCGGGGAGCCCAGGCGCGAAGCGCCGTGTAATGTCACGTAATCCAGGCGCGAAGCGCCGTGAAGAGAGAAGCGCAAAGCGCCACGAATTCATCTTACGCCCCCTCACCCAAACCTCAAATCCCCCAAATAAGCCAATCTCTCCATCTCTGCCACCTCCAGGGAGGGAAAGCCAAACTCCCGCGCTACCCGGCCCCGAAGCCGGTAGACACCCGGCCCCTGAAAAGGAGACGTACTCAGGCTATCGGGGAAATGTACCGTATCTAGGTAATGACCATTTTCGTCCAGCCAGCAACCGAAGCTCATTCGCTCGCCCTTTACGGTGCGGACAATTTTATCGCAGACGAAGTAGGCCCTGATTGTCAGGTAGCTATGGTCGGTAGCCGTCGCCAGCGCCCCGGCCTGGCCGGGGCTCCCCCAGCCGTTGACGTGCTGGTGAGCTTTTGCCGGTAGGGCAGCCTCTTGCCCTGGAGCGGTGGTTTCGTTCGCTGGTTTAACCAGCGAGAAAGGGGAGCAAAGCGGAAAGCCCAGTAATTCCAGTTCATCGAAGGCCTGGTCGAGCTGCTCCGCACTCAGCTGATGGCCGGAACGATGATTGGGCGACAGATCGAGGTGAAAATATTGTTGAGGAGCGGCGAGCTCAAAAAGTTCATGGCTGGCCTCCCGCTTTGAACGTGGATTGAAAACAGCGTTCTTTTCCCAGAGTAACTCTGACTTTGTTTTACCAGTAAAGCGAAAGGCCCCCACCCGGATCATCAGGTCGAGTTGACTGCCATCCAGGTCCAGGCGGGCGCAACAGTCGGTGAGCGATTGAAAGGGGCCGTTGCGTTCACGCTCCGACAGGAGCTGGAATATGGTCCGCTCGGCAATGCTCTTTACGTGAATGAAGCCTAGATAAAGGTCTTTTCCCTGTAATTCCGTTAAATAGCGGCCACGGTTAACGCAGGGAGCATGGATGGTAGCTCCGGCCATACGGGCTTCATGGACGTAGAACTCTGTTTTGTAAAAGCCACCGAAGTTATTGATGACGCCGACGATGAATTCCAGTGGGTAATGGGCCTTCAGGTAGAGGCTCTGAAAGCTTTCCACGGCAAAGCTGGCGGAGTGTGCCTTGCAAAAGCTGTATCCGGAAAAACTCTCTACCTGCCGCCAGACCTCCTTTGCTTTTTCCGGGTCCCGACCCCGCACCTGCGCCCCCGCAAAAAACTTTTCTCTCAGACGATCAAAAGTATCCCCGTTGTGTTTCTTACCGCTCATGATGCGCCGCAGAACGTCACTTTCATCGAGGTCCAGGCCCGCAAAATGATGGACGATCTTCATCACATCCTCCTGGTACACCATAACGCCAAAGGTTTCGCCAAGGTGTTCCTTGAAAACAGGGTCAATGTATTCAAAGCTGTGGGGGTAGTGGTAGCGGCGAATGTATTCCTTCATCATGCCTGACTTCGCCACCCCCGGCCGGATAATGCTTGAGGCGGCGACCAGGTGGACGTAATTATCGCAGCCCAGTTTCGTCAGTAGCCCCCGCATGGCGGGGCTCTCGATGTAGAAACAGCCGATCGCCCGCCCGCTTTTAAGCATGGCCCTGACCTTCGGGTCGTTTTTCACTTTGTCCAGATCGTAGACGTCAACGGCTGCTCCCCTGTTGCGTTTTATCAGATCGACGGCGGAGCGAATATGGCCTAGCCCCCGCTGGCTCAGTACATCATATTTGTGCAGCCCCATGTCTTCTGCGTGGTACATGTCACAGTGGGCAACGGGGAAACCCTTTGGCATCAGTCGTTGCGCCGTATGGTAGTGAATGGGGCGTTCGGTAATGATGATGCCACCGGCATGGATACCCAGGTGATTGGGTAAGCCAATAATACCCACGGCAATTTTGAGCACCTCAGCGGCCTTCGGATCTGTTGCTGCACGGTCGTGTGGGCTACGGACGAGAAGGTCGATTTCTTCTTTCGGCAGGCCATACACTTTAGCTACTTCCCGGAGGGCTGCCCGTCCCTTGAAGGTGGAGTAGGTTGCTAAAAGGGCGGTGTGGTCCTGGCCATAACGCTTGAAGACGTAATCAATCACGTCGTCCCGCTCGTCCCAGCTAAAGTCAATATCAAAGTCCGGAGGACTGGCCCGGTAGGGGTTAATAAAGCGCTCGAAGTAAAGGTCCAGCTCAATGGGGTCTACGTCCGAAATGCCGATGGAAAAAGCGACGATGGAGTTTGCTCCGGAACCTCTGCCTACGTGTTGGTAGCCCGCTGCGCGGGCGTAGCGGACGATGTCGTGGGTAATCAGAAAATAGGAGCAAAAATCTTGTTTGCGGATTACGGCCAGTTCCCGCTCTACCCGTAGTCTGGCTCTCTGGAAACGAGCGCCCGCCGGATAGCGGCGGGTAACACCGGCCAGCGCAAGTTTTTCAAGGAGGGCATAATCCCCCGCTTTAGAGCCGGTAAAGGTCTGGCGGTTAATGCGTAAGCCCGTTGGGAAATCAGCCTCGCAGCTGTCGATAATGCGTTGGGTGTTGCGAAGAATATCCGGGTAAGACTTATAAAACTGGTGGAGGGTGTCCGGGGGGAGGAGGCGGTCACCGCGCTGGGCCAGGTCGCGGGGCGTAAGCTTGGTATGAACGGTGTTCAGGTCGATGGCCCGTAAAACCCGGTGGCGGGAGTAGTCCTCGTCGGTGATCGTAACAACGGGAGCCAATACGACCAGTTTGTGCTGATGGTGGCGCAGCTCGTGGCTAAAAAGCCGGTTGACGTGCTGGGGGCGAATGCCAAGGAGTTCGTTTTTTCTGAAATCCTGAATGGGCTTACAGAGCCTGGGGTAGATGATCCAGCAGTCAGGGAGGGGAGGGGGAACCGTCGGGAGAGGTTTTTTTTCTAAAGAATATTTGCTCAAAAAGGCACACAGTTCCCGCCAGCCTTCTGCATTCCTGGCCAGGCCAGTATAGAGCCATTGCCCGTCCCGCCAAAAAGAAATACCCAGTATAGGCTTGATGCCCGCTGCCCGGCAACGGGAGACAAATTCAACGGCACAACTGGTGCTATTAGCATCAGCTAAGGCCAGGCAACTGACGCCCCAGGCGGCAGCTTTGCTGACGAGCTGATCCGGCATAAGCACGCCAAAACGCAGGCTAAAAGCGGTGTGACAGGTCAGATGCATGCTTAAAACAAGTGACGAGACGGCCAGACATGAAGGGTTGGGCGACCACAAGAAACAAGTAGAGAATGGATAATGGGGTTGATCCACCAAAGTGGACCAAGTAGCAGTAAATTCATGTGTAGAGTAAGTTTTCAGGGATGAGAGTAATAGGAAAATAAACAGGTAGGGGCTAGCCCTTGACAAACATATTACGCTACAAAGTAATGCGATGTCTAAACAATAAACAAATTTTTTGTTTTATTATAATAGAATAAACTATTCGTGGTTTGTTAGGAAAATCCTAACTTAGCGTCGATATAGTGACTTCGCTTTCTTCTATTCGTCCCTCTTTACGAAAAATAAACATTGTCTTAGCAATTGTTGAGTCTGGTAACCATCAGGTTCGAGTTTGTTAAGTAAAGAATTGTCTTTTAGG
Source organism: Neolewinella agarilytica (assembly GCF_900110645.1). Lineage (GTDB taxonomy): Bacteria > Bacteroidota > Bacteroidia > Chitinophagales > Saprospiraceae > Neolewinella > Neolewinella agarilytica. The sequence continues at coordinate 63,841 of NZ_FOFB01000025.1, read as the reverse complement.
ACAAATGATTTGGTAGAGTAAGGATAATGGATATTAGCAGAGAAAATTTTCAGGCGGATTTCTTTTTGAGGTTATCAAGAAGATTTGAGTCTCGTACAGAAATGGTTTCAGAGATAGGAGAGATTCTTCACGTAGGAAGAGACGCAGTTTACCGGCGGTTACGTGGAGATACGGCTTTATCGGCCCAGGAACTTATCAACCTTTCCCGTCACTATAGGATAAGACTTGACGATGGCAGAACGGATCGCCCACAGATGTATTACCCCGCAGGGAATGAAGCGAAATTCCCCAGTGAGAAAGACTATTTTCTGAGCCTGGAAAAACAGATTGTCCTCGCAAAAACAATTCCAGGCGCAAGGGTCGATTATGCCACCTCGGAGTTGCCCTTGTTTTACGAACTGTATTCCCCGACCTTACTGGCCTACAAAACGTATCTGTTTGGTTTGACGACCTGGAACTTCGAAAAGTGGAAAGGGAAAAGTTTCAGTGTGGACCTGATTGATCCGGAGATATATGAAATTGCGGAGCGTTCCTTGAAAGCTGCCTATAGTTTCCCCTCCCGCGAGTTGTGGTCAATTGACATATTAGATGTTACTCTCAGGAGAATTGAACATGGGGTACAAACAGGTTATCTCAGTGCTCCACACCTGGTGGAAAGAATGTTTAGTGAGATAGAAGTTATCATTCAGCACATGGAAGATATGGTACGGGAAGGCAAGCGCTTTGTTCCTAGTGAAAAGCCCACTAAAGAAAGCCCCGATTTTCGGGTCTATCACAATGAACTGAGCAACACAAATAGCGTTGTAATAGTAGATTCAAAGCTGCAGTCTATTGTGTTTTCAACACTAATAACACCGAACTATCTGGTCACTTACGATGAACGCATCGTTAAACAGATGAAGTTATGGTTTAACAATCTTTTAGATAAAGCAAACGTACTTAGTGCCGATTCAGCTAAGTACACTACCACGTATTTTCATAACTTGCGCCGCAAGGTGGGCAATACGAAACAGCGAATTGAGGTTATGAACGTGCGATAATGCTAATTTGTACTAATATTAGCTTAAAATTAATTTGTTTTTTGCATTATTTGCTACGTTCTTGCAGCCTGAACAAGCTAAATTTGCGGTACCATTTAGTAGTTGAGATGTAACTCTTAATGAGTTTTGGCTACCGAATACTAAGAATAGGTTTATTTTTCATGAGAGACGCTGTGGACAGCACAGTCGTATAATCAGGCCCAAACGCGATTCGTTTGGGCCTTTTTTTGTTGTGGCAACTAATGTTAAGAAGTCTTTTAGCTGTTGGCTAACCGGATTTACGGGCTAATCGCCTTTCCCTCTATTTACGATTTCTGTTCACGCACTTATCTTTGGCAAATGAACCACGGTACTTCTAACCAACCACCACCTTGGCTTAAATACGCAGGCTGGGCTCCTGTGATGGCCTATTTTGCCATTAAGTATCTACTTTTCAGAGGGGAAATGACGGGGCAGCAGCAAATGCTGCTTTTTGGCGCCGTGATCTTAGCAGAAGTTGCTCTTTGGCAGTATCGAAAGCAGTTTCGGTCAACTCACAATTCAGATAATAATGGAACCGATTAACCCGAACAAGCCTTCCACGGGGCTGTTCATCTTGATGAGTGCTGTCTACTTTGGCGCCTACTTCGGCTTGAAGTACGGCGTTTTGGGCGGAGAGCTGCCGTGGATGTACAACCTGATACTGATTCTGGTCTGTCTGGGGCTGGCTTTATTACTACACCGGCGAGGACAGAAATCCTGAGCCACACTCTTTTCGATGATGAACAAAAACTCCCGCCGCCGCTTTCTGCGGCAAACCGTTACGGCCGCAACGGGCCTGGCTCTGGCCCCCGGGCTGGTGAGTTGCGGAGCTGGCAACACGGCTACTGCAAGCTCCTCTGCACCCGCGCGTGCGCCCGAAAAAGGCCGTAAGCTTAACGTAGCCTTGTTAGGTCTCGGAAGCTATGCCAAGGGACAAATTGCGCCTTCCCTGCAGTTTACCCGGCACTGTCAGTTGGCGGGCATCATTACCGGCAGCCCGGAAAAAATTCCGGAGTGGCAGGCGAAGCACGATATTCCGGACGAAAACGTCTACAGCTACGACAATATGGACGAGCTGGCGGATAACCCCAACATCGATGTCGTCTACGTCATCACTCCAACGGCTACGCACAAAGAATTTGCCGTCCGCGCCGCCAAAGCGGGTAAGCATGTCTGGTGCGAAAAGCCGATGGCCATGACGGTCGAAGACAGCCAGGCTATCATCGATGCCTGCAACGAAAATAATGTCCGCCTAAGCATCGGCTACCGGATGCTGCACGAACCAAATACTCAGGATTTTATCGCCCTGAGCAAAGAGAAAGCCTTCGGGGCTTTCACCGCCGCTACTTCCCTGGCTGGCTACGCCGGCAGTGACCCGCCCACTGATTACTGGCGCGGCCAACGCGCCATGGGGGGAGGGGCTCTCTACGATATGGGCGTGTATACCGTTAATGGCCTTCGCTACGGTCTGCAAATGGCGCCCGTGGCCGTCGTTAAAGCCATGCAACACCGCCCAACGGAAGTAGACGTTACGACGGAGTATACCCTGGAATTTCCCGGTGGGCTGCTGGCCGAAGGAAAAACCAGTGTGGTAACCAACTATAATCAGTTGCGCATCGAAGGCGAAAACGGCTGGCATGAGATGCAACCTATGCAGCCCTATGGAGGTGTAAAGGGACTGACGAGTGCCGGCACCGTGCTTGGGCCACCCATCGACGGAAAGCAACAGACTCTGCAAATGGATGATGACGCCCTGGCTATCATGAACAATACGCCAGTTTTGGCACCCGGAGAAATGGGCCGGGACGATATAGCCGTGATCCGGGCCATCATCGAAAGTGCGGAGACGGGGAAGAGAGTGGTCTTGTAGTTCGGTAGTCTGTAAGAGCTACCGCATTAGGGAAGTATTAGAACGGGATGACGCCTCTGGCATCGTAGGAAGAAATCAGTCTCCGTATTTTATCGTAATATTGTGTGTTAAACTGACGCATTAACGTGCGTTGTGGTTTAATTCCAAAGTTTCAACGCACTGACTATGTACTCCTCCTGGCGCTGGTATGGCCCGAATGATCCCATCCATATTGACGAAGTAAAAGCAACTGGCGCCAAGGGCGTCGTGACGGCCTTGCACCATGTGCCTAATGGCGAAGTATGGAGTCGTGCAGAAATTCGCCAGCGGATAACAGAGCTGGATGGCCTTCCCTGGTCGGTGGTGGAAAGTGTGCCGGTACACGAGCAGATTAAGCAGAACGGAGCGTCTGCCCAGGCCCTGCTGGAGAACTACAAAGCCTGTATTCGCCATCTGGCAGCAGAGGGCGTTACGACGGTTTGCTACAATTTTATGCCGGTACTGGATTGGACGCGGACGCGACTGGCCGTACCCGTCACTGGTGGTACAACGGTAGCGCTCTACGGCCTCGACCTGGCGGCCTTCGACCTCTACATTTTACAGCGGGAAGGAGCAGAGAAAGAGTATCCGGCAGACCTTTTGGCGCGCGCGCAGGTGCATTGGGAGTCTATGAGCAAGGCGGATAAAGAGGAAGTCACGGAGACGATGCTCAAAGGGCTTCCGGGCTCCGAGGAAAGCTTCACGATTGACACTTTTAAAACTGCAGTAGCTCCATACCTGGGTATCAGCCGGATGGACTTTAAGGATAACCTCCGCCGCTTCCTGGAAGCGGTAGTGCCCGTTGCCGAGGCCGAAGGCGTTAAGCTGACCATTCACCCCGATGATCCGCCGTGGCCCGTTGTCGGGCTGCCACGCATTGTCTCTCACCGGGATGATCTGGCGGAGCTGCTGGCCATGGTCGATACCAATGCTAACGGGCTCTGCCTGTGCACCGGCTCCCTCGGGGCCCGGGCGGATAATGACCTGCCCGCCATGGCCCGGGAGTTTGCTGACCGTATTCACTTCCTGCACCTTCGTAATGTTGTTAAGGCCCCCGACGGCACCTTCGCCGAAAGCGGCCACCTGGAGGGCGACGTCGATATGGCCGCCGTGATGGCTCCCCTGGTCGATAAAGATATTCCCTTTCGCCCCGATCATGGCTTCACGCTTCTCGACGACCGAAAGCGCCCCACCAACCCCGGTTACAGCCTCTATGGCCGTATGAAGGGGCTGGCAGAACTGGAAGGGCTGCGACGGGGGCTTTTGGGTAGGCGTTAGTTTGGTAGACGGTAGATACCCTGACCTCTACCGTCTACTATCTACCGCCTACCGTCTACCGCCTACCGCCTACCGACTACTATCTACCGTCTACCAAACCACCATCTACTCATGTCTTTCATCCAAGAAAACTGGCTTCTCGAAACCCCGCTCGCCCGTGAGCTGTACCACGATGTTGCGCGGGAGCAGCCCATCATCGATTACCACAATCATTTGATTCCGGAGCAGTTGGCGACGGATCACCACTTCGCCAACCTCCATGCCGCCTGGTTGGCCGGAGACCATTATAAATGGCGGGCCATGCGAATGCACGGGGTGGAAGAAAAACTGATTACCGGAGATGCTGAACCCCGGGATAAATTCAGAGCCTACGCTACAACGGTTCCCCACACGCTGCGAAATCCACTCTTTCACTGGAGCCATCTGGAGCTGAAGCGCTACTTCGGTATTGATGCCTTGCTCACGGCGGAGAACGCAGACTACGTTTACGACAAAGCCGGTGAAAAGCTGCGGAGCGAGAACGGCGGGACCTGGGGTTTGCTGGCCGGGCAGAACGTCCGCATGGTCTGCACCACGGATGACCCAACGGATGGCCTTGAACACCACGCTGCACTGGCGAAGACCGACTGTAAGACGAGAATGCTCCCCGGTTGGCGGCCGGATAAAGCGCTGTTGATCGACGCAGAAAACTGGCGGAAGTACATCGCTAAGCTGAGCGAAGTGAGTGGCGTCAGCATAGCTTCTTACGACGATTTACTGAGGGCACTAAGCAAGCGCCTTGATCATTTTGCGGCTCAGGGCTGTACCATTTCTGACCACGGACTTTCCTTCGTGCCCAATGTGGCCTATGACCCCGAGCTGGCGGCGGAGGTGTGTGGGCAAACCTTGCTTTCAGAAACCTTCCTGGCACCTGCGGTGAGCGCCCAAACTTTCACCTTTACCTTGTTGGTTGATCTGGCCCGGATGTACGCTAAACGCGGCTGGGTATTTCAGCTTCATCTCGGCGCTCTGCGCAACAATAACGAGCGCGGTCTGCGGGAACTCGGCCCCGATACTGGCTTCGACTCCATCGGTGATTTCCCGCAAGCAGCCGGTCTGAGCCGTCTGCTCAATACGCTGGATAACACCAGCGAACTACCCAAAACCATTCTCTATAACCTTAACCCTGCGGACAACGCCGTCTTCGCTACCATGATCGGCAACTTCGCCGGAGGCGGCATTCGCGGAAAGGTACAGTGGGGATCCGCCTGGTGGTTCCTTGATCAGTGGGACGGAATGACCGAGCAAATCAATACGCTCTCCAACATGGGCCTCCTGTCTACTTTCATCGGTATGCTGACGGACTCGCGCAGCTACCTCAGCTACCCCCGCCACGAATACTTTCGCCGCCTGCTCTGTAATCTCCTGGGCAACGACGCCGCCAAAGGCCGTATTCCCGGGGATAAGGCGATGTTGAGCGAATTGGTTGGCAACGTTTGTTATGGGAATGCTGCGGCATACTTTGGGGTAGAGTAGTAGTGACTTTAGCTGACTGCTAATGTCGATTCCCCCGCCAAAAAGCAACAAAAGACTGGCAAGCACTGGCACTCTGCTGGCAGCGGGGGCATCCACTCTTTCCCCATTCCGCTGCGCAACTGGCGCAGACTTCCACGCAGTGGCCCAGGTGATTGTGAGCCAATTCGTTTTTAGTCCCCAATAGCAGAATGGTAACTTCCAATGATACGATGACATCGGAGAGGCTTGTATGACAGGACTGAGTAGGGCTCGTGCTGTCAAAACAGTGGCGACAAACACCCAGGCAGGCACGGGCTTGCTGAAGACAGGACTGAGGCAAATCGAGAGCGGCTGATGTCATTATGCTTGTCTTTTTTACATAACGACTTTCTTATGGGAAAGATAGTTGGTTCGTATAACTAAATCATCCCATAATTAACATTACACCTAAGTCAAAGTGGTCTGGGTATAGCCGCCCGGATGGAGCTATACTTCAGTCGTGGCCGATTGTTCTCCCCGGATATTATTTCAGGACCTATCCCTGATTCCTAAGGTGCCAGGAGAGCGCTTTCGTCAGTTCGTACACCCCGTGGATGTTCTCTATTCCCTAAAACCGCCAGCGCCTGAAGGCTTCCATTGCTTCGTACTCTGTCAGACCCAACTGGTTGTACCGTCTGGCCGTCTCCCGGTTGCGCTGCTCCGCGCGCTGCCAGAACTCCCGGTCGTCCTCTCCCTGAAACATGACACCATCTTTTTGGCTCTGGTGGAAGAAAATGGCTTGTCTTTTTTTGTCTACTTCCTGAGGGCTAAGCGGTACGGCCATCTCAATTTCATGGATGGGCCATTCCTGCCAGGCGCCCCGGTAGAGCCAGAGCCAGGTGTCTTTGATGGCTTTGTCTCCCTTCAATCGCTTCAGAGATTCGAAGACGATGTCAAGGCAAACCCGGTGTGTACCGTGCGGGTCCGCCAGGTCACCGGCGGCGTAAATCTGGTGAGGGCGGACCTTTTTGATCAGCTCAATGGTTTTTTCGTAGTCGGCTTCGCCGGGAGGGTTTTTCTGGTTGTCGCCGGTCTCGTAAAAAGGCAGATCCAGGTGGTGGATCTGATCATCCGGCAGGCCGCAGAAACGCGCGCCGGCCCGGGCTTCGCCCCGGCGGATGAGCCCCTTGATGTTGAGTACTTCCTTGTGGGGTTTCTCTGATCGCTTTTGTTTGCGCAGCCGTTTGATGACCTGGTCCAGTTTCGGGTTTTCAACCTTAGCATGTTGGTTGAGTTGCTGGCTGAACTCAGCGAAGCGCAAAGCGTCGGCATCAGACACCGCAATGTTCCCGCTGGTTTGGTAGGCAACGTGTACTTCGTGCCCCTGGTCTACAAGCCGCAGAAAAGTGCCGCCCATACTGATCACGTCATCATCCGGGTGCGGGCTGAAGAGAATAACCCGTTTATGCTTCGGCTGCGGGCGCTCCGGCCGGTTCTGTCCTTCCGTTTTTTCTTTGCCTCCCGGCCACCCGGTGATGGTGTGCTGCAGGGCGTTGTACATCTGAATATTGAGCTCGTAGGCGGAACCTTCCCGGGCGAGCAAGTCAGACATGCCGTGGTTGTTATAGTCCCGTTCGGTAAGCTTAAGGATGGGCTTTTCTACGTAGCTGCTGAGCCAGACGATGGCTTTACGCTTCAGGTCTTCGTCCCAGTTGACGGGCCCAACCAACCAGGGCGTCTTAAAGCGCCGCAGTTCAGAACAGGCTTCCTGATCGAGCAGGACGGTGAGGTTGTCGTGGTCCTGCAGGAAAGAGGCCGGAACGACGGAGGTGCGCTCGCCTTCGACGGCCGTCTGAACGATCTCCGCCTTTTTGTGGCCCCAGGCCACCAGTACCACCCGCTTAGCCTTCCGAATGGTGTTGATGCCCATCGTGATGGCTCGCGTCGGCACGTTGTTCATACCCTGGAAGGCAGGGGCGGCGTCTACCCGCGTAAGATGATCGAGGGTAATGAGCCGGGTGAGGCTGCGGGAGTTGGAGCCTGGCTCATTAAACCCTACGTGGCCGGTTCTGCCAATGCCAAGCAGCTGGAAATCGAGTCCGCCATGATCATCGATCATTTTTTCGTACTGCATACAGTGGCTGTAAACATCCGCCAGCTCAATCATGCCGTCGGGGATATGGATGTTCTCCGGCGTGATGTCTACGTGTTTGAATAGGTTCTCCTGCATGAAGTGCCAGTAGGACTGGATGTCGCTCCGCTCCATGGGGTAATATTCATCCAGGTTGAAAGTGACGACGTTGCGGAAGCTCAGGTTTTCTTTTTCGTGTAGCCGAACGAGCTCTTTGTAGACTCCGATGGGGGAGGAACCGGTCGCCAGCCCGAGTACGCACTGTTTTTTCTGGTAAGCGCGTGCCCGGATCAGGTCCGCAATTTCGCGGGCTACGGCAATGGAGGCATTGTCGCTTTCGGAAAACACCTCTACGTGCATCTTTTCGTAGCGGGTGAGGTCCGTGCTGCCAACGTGACGGTAGGAAATATCGGCGTCGGGAGAGTTGTGAATGCTAAGCAGATCGATCATAAGTCAGTAAAATCAACAGTTAGCGAGTCAAGTTAGTAAAATCCTGCAATCTTCAAAATGTCAGTACCAATCCGCCACTCCCCGCACCATCTCCGTAGCTACCGCCTACGGATAGTCTGGTCCGGTGCTTTCGCTGCCAGTTTTTATGTATTTGCGGGGTCATGATACCGAAGAAAGCACCGACGGCCAGGCCAGCTACGGAGTCAGAGGGAAAGTGCTTCAGGGCTCGTACCCGCTGTACGCCAGCGAAGATAGGGGGGATGCTGGCCAGGCCGAAGGCCAGCGCCCGTTGGCCGCCCGTCCACTGCGGGTTATAGTCAGACAGAACTTTGGCGAAGAAGAAAGTACCCACGGCCGTCGTGCTCACGTGGCCACTGAAAAAGCTGTTCCGGCTATTTCCCTGGCTCCTTAGCCCGAAGTCCACCTCAGGGTAGTAAGCCACTGGCCGGATCCGGTCATTGAAGGTTGGCCCAAGAGGAGTCCAGGCGTAGGTATTCCCCGAAAGCGCATGGGCTTCGATATACAGCGTTGTGATATCCAACCAGTCTTTCCGGAACTTTTTATGCGTGAATAGCGTCAGCGGAAGAAGGATGGAGGCATTGAAGATATAATCGCTTACTTCCTCGGAGGCTTCCCGCTTTTCGGGGTCACGGCTAAGGCCGTAGCGATCAAAGCCCGGAACGTCGTCCCGGTTAAGGGCGTTTAATTCGTCGAGTGTAAAGCCTTCTTTTTCCCGTAACCGGTCGATGCCAATAGTAGAAATGAGCATGCCTCCGACGCCGACCCCTCCACTAACCCAGGGGTTAACGCGGTAGACTTTTTCGGTCTTGGGGTCATAAGTGTCTTCGTCGGTCTTCTGCGCAAATAGACTAATGGGGAGCAGGGCTGCGAGTACTGCGAAGGGAAATACTTTCATCTTGTAGCTGTGTTGTCTACCCAACGTAACCCAAGATGAGATGGTTCGTAGGGCGCTACCGCAGGTGCAAAGGGAGGTTGTAAAGGGCTAACGCATACTCGCTACCGGACCCTAACCGCGCAGCAGCCCCAAAGGGAAAGGAACATTTTACCCCTCGCTCCGCTCCGGAAAAGGTACGCTTCGAAGTCCTGGACTGTCCTTTTCAGGGTCCCGAAGGCGCTCAACCATGGAGCCGGAGGCGAAATTACAGAGTTCCTTTCAGCGTCCGGCGAGTCTGAACACGCACAGGAGTACATGTGATGGCCGGGCTAAAAAATCAGGGAAAATCCGGCTCCCGCTGCTCCGTTGCCGTAGACCGGCCGAAGCATCATCTTGCTCTTGTGGCGGCGCTCCCACCAGCGGTGGAGCTCCGGCACAAGGATGCCGCTGATGGCCCCGACACCGAGGCCGATGGCCACGTCAGTAGGGTAGTGCTTCAGGCCGCGAACGCGCATCCAGCCACCAACAAGTGAAGGGATCGAAGCACCGGTGTATAACAGTACGCGCTGGCCACCAGTGAACTGCGGGTTGTGATCGTCGATCATCTTGGCCGTAAAGTAAAAGCCGGTAGACATCGTGCTCACGTGGCCGCTAAAAACACTGTTGCGCTGGTTACCGTCAGTGCGGGACTCAAGCTCCGCCTCATCGTAGTATACCCTGGGGCGATACCGATCAATACTCGTAGGGCCAAAGGGAGCGAAGCCGTAGAAAAGCCCCTGGGTTACCTGTGCTTCGAAATACATCAGGCTGATGTCTAGCCAGTTCTTACGGTACTTCTTCCAAATGAAGAGGGAGAAAGGGGCGAATTGCCCAAAGCCAAAGAGATTGTCGGAGTTGATGATGGCCTGCTTATGCTTGTCAAAATCCTGCCGCAGGGCGATGCGGTCGATGCCGGGGACATCGTCCGGATTGCGGTTGGCGATCTCCAGGGGAGTAAGCCCGGGCTTATCCTGTAACTTTTTCAGGCGGGTCTGGCTACCCCACGCCCCGAGCGCAATGACGGGCACACTCACCCAGGGGTTGACGGCGTATTGATCGTGAATGTCGAAGTCTGTCGTCCGGGTAGTGTCCGTGTACTGAGCGAAGAGACTGCTTGTGGTAAACGCCACAAGGAAGAAGAGGGGGTAAAATAGTTTCATATAGTTTGTTTTGCACTCGCCCGCTTCTAACGGGCCGGAGAACCTTTTGTTCCCTGTTAATAGTACCGGAAGGAATTGTCAACAGGCTGTGAATAAGGCACTTTGTTCATGCATTCCTGTGAAAACCCGCATCTTAAGCTAAAATCAATACTGATGAGATTAATCCGATGTTTTACGCTCCTTGCGCTCTTAACCCTTCTCTGCACCTGCGACAGCGCCACATCCTCCGAAATGGCCAGAGACGCCGGGATGGCGATGGAGTCACCCACGATCATGGAGGAGATGCAATTTGATGGAGATGATAGCGATGGAATGGTAAGTAACCTGACGGTGGAATCTTCACCTGACGTTTCCCCGGAAAAGGCCTCGACTGCTCCCAAAATCATCTACACCGCCAGCGCCCGCGCCCGTGTGGAACAGCTGGATACGGCGCTGGCCATCGTAAGCCGCACGGTAGCTGAAGCGGGGGGCTATCTGGCCAGTCAGCACCGCCGGAACTCTTCCTACGAGCATACGGTGACCATGGAGATTCGTCTGCCGGCAGATCACCTTAGCAGCACGCTGGAGCTTTTGCCCCTGATTGCTCAGGACATCGACTATCAAAACCTGGACAGCCGCGACGTAACCGCCCAGTGGCTTGACCTTGAATCTCGCCTGCAAACCAAACGCGACGTTCGGGATCGTTACATCGATGTTCTGCGTAACCGCGCCCAGAAAGTGGAGGATATTCTTAATGCGGAAGACAAAATCCGCGTCATTACCGAAGAGATCGAATCAAAAGAAGGGCAGCTGCGCTATCTCCGCGATCAGGTTAGCCTTTCGACGCTGACCCTGGAACTTTACGAGACACAGGAGTACCGGGACACGGGAGATAGCTACCGGCGTAGTTTCGGTAATAAGTTGTTGTCGAGCCTGGCCTTCGGCTGGGAAATGATCCAGGAGTTGGTGCTGGGCCTTGTTGCCATCTGGCCTTTGTTACTGATTGGTGGAGTAGCGTTTTGGGGCTTTCGGCGGTGGCGACGGAAGGGGCGGGGATAGGTTCGCTGCTTGCCCTGGGGTTTTCTCACGCAGAAGGACGCGGAAGGGAGGAGAGGACGCAGAAGGGAAAGGCAGGGGAGGGGAGTGCTTTGTTATTGTAATTCCCTCCTTCAATAATTCTCTCCTGTTCTCGATTTTGCCTAGCTTGCCTTTGCCCAAGCCAACCACCCATAAGCACACAATATGTACAGTACGATTACAGCCGGCGTTGCCGGCACCGGATTCATCGGCCCCGTTCACGTAGAAGGCCTTCGCCGCCTGGGCGTCCGGGTTAAGGGGATTTCGAGCGCTACGCTTGAGTTAGCAGAAGAAGCCCGCCAACAGCTCAACCTGGAGCACGCTTACCCTGATTTTGACGCTATGTTAGCTGACGATGAGCTCAACGTCATTCACCTGGCGGTGCCCAACGTTTTGCACTACCCGATGGTGAAGCAAGTCCTTGCCGCCGGAAAACACGTCATGTGCGAAAAGCCACTGGCCATGACCTCTGAGCAGGGTATCGAACTGGTCGAACTGGCCAAAAAGAGCGGCCTGAAGGCCGGCGTCAACTACAACCTTCGCTTCTACCCCATGAACCTGGAGGTGAAAAAGCGACTGGAAGAAGGCGATGCAAAAATCTTCTCCGTTGTGGGGGGCTACCAACAGGACTGGCTACTCTACGATACGGACTACAACTGGCGCGTACTGGCCGATCAGGGCGGCGCCCTGCGTGCCGTGTCCGACATCGGAACGCACTGGCTGGACCTGGTCCACTTTACCACCGGTCTCGAGGTGGAAGCCATCCTGGCGGACCTGACGACGGTGCACAAGACCCGCCGCCGGCCCAAAGGCGAAGTAAGCTCCTTCAATAACGAGGTGCTACGCGACGAGGACCTGGAAACCATCGACATCACCACTGATGACTGCGCCAGTATCCTCCTTAAGTTTAAGGGGGGCGCTAAGGGCCAACTCTTTGTCACCCAGGTCAGCGCCGGGCACAAAAACCGCCTGACTTACGACATTGCCACCTCCGACGCTGCCTACGAGTTCAACAGCGAACGCCCGAACGAACTCCTCATCGGTCGTCGAGACCAAGCCAGCGAATTCCTGCTGAAAGACCCAGCCCTACTGCAGGGCCTGCCAGCACCTTTCGTAAACTACCCCGGTGGCCATAACGAGGGCTTCCCCGATACCTTTAAGCAATGCTTCCGGGCCTTCTACGATGCCATCCTCGCCGGCGATGCCGCCGATGACGAGCACACCCTCTACGCCAACTTCGAAGATGGCCTGCGGGAGCTTGTCATCTGCGATGCCATCATCAAAAGTGATGCGGAAGAGCGGTGGGTGTATCTGTAGGCGGTAGTAATGTCCATTTGGTGATATACACGATGGTAACCGCGTGAGACAGGGCAATCGGTTTTAGTGCTTATGGCCTTTTGAGCTTGCCGAAGGGCGCACCGAAGGCCTGATTTGTCTAAAAGTGATTGCCCTGCCGCGTGCAACGTTCCCTCGAAAAAATACGTTATCTTAGCAATATGACTGTGCAAAATTTGCCCATTCCGGTATTGGATGAAACGGAACTGATCCTGAATCAGCACACCTGGACGTTGGAGCAGTACGAAATGATGATTGAGTCAGGAGTGCTGGGGGACACAGATAAGGTAGAGTTGCTTTTTGGAAAAATTGTTGATATGAGTCCGATTGGTGCGTCACATTCTTTTGTGTTGCAAGAGATGAATTACTTCATGATAACGAATTATGGAAAGAAGTACATCTGCCGCCAGGAGCAACCCGTAGCCTTTCCACTTCACAGTATGCCTGAGCCAGATTACGTGCTGGCCCGTAAAATGAAGCATCGGTTTCGCAAAAAAAGACCGCAGCCAGAAGACGTCAGACTGATCGTCGAAGTAGCCGATTCTACGCTAGGCCGCGATCGTGGTCCAAAAGCTAAGCTCTACGCCTCTTACGGAATCCAGGAGTACTGGATCATCAATCTGATTGACCATCACCTGGAACTGCATACCGAACCCACCGAAAAGGAGGGGTACGAAAGCATTGTGTTCTTCTCTCGTGATGAAACGTTCGATAGCCCGCTATTGGGCTCGTTTGCAGTTGGCAACGTGCTGCCACGGTCTAAGTGGGAAGAGGAATAAACGGAGCTTTACGCTAAGCGAGTATCCGCTCCAATATCCGCACCGTAATCAAGTATGCCGGCTTTACGCCATCAACTCCCAGCGAGCCGGAGGCGAGCGTATGACCGGTCACCAGCGGATTATCACTGGCGTAGTAGGCATAGCGGAGCTTTAGGTCAGGGTTGACGGACTTGCGGATATGCGTAGCGGCCTGGATGGCTTTCTGATAGTGCGCGCCTTCCATTTCCAGGCCCGAAGCTTTCCAGCTGCTGGTGAGGAAGTAATCCAGAATCGGAATGTTCTGCAAGCTGGTGCCCAACACGGTAACCATGGGGCCGGCGTATACATCGAGGCCTTCGTCGGTAAAATCTTCGACGGTAAAGTCGTTTTTGAACGGGTAGTTATCCGCCGTACCTTCAAAGATGTGCGCATCGGGCACCATGATGTCGCCCTTTTTCCCTTCCAGAATACCGGCTTTACCCATCACGTTAATGCTTTCAACGGGCATGTCGTAGACTCTGCCCGTGGTAAGATCATGGTAGGGGCGCAGGAGCTCATCCATCGCCTCGTAAGCTTGCTCGCCGAAGGGGTAATCCATCACGAGCAAGACGGGGGCCTGATCGGGGTTTTTCGCGGGGCTGAAGTTTAGCTCCGGAGCGATGACCTTGGGGTCAAAGGCCGCGGTGTCAAAGAGTTGAACGCCCAGGTTGGTGCCGCTTTGGTCCGCTACGTCGATTAAGCCGTTTTCCCGGGCTACCTTAAACACTTCGGGGCGCAAATGCTTGAATTCCTGCTGGCTCATGGCTCTGGCGAATTCAAAGAGGCCCTTATGCTTTTTTAGTTTTGGAGATAAGGCTGCGGCACCGAACAGGCTGTTCGCCACGCTGTGTAAGTTGGCGCTGATAATGTGAATGGGGCGCTCGATCAGCTTATGCTTCAGCAAGGCCGCTTTAATGTTGAGCGCCCACTGCTCTCCATAGTAGTGGTGCCCGGTATACTCCCGGAGGGTGTTGCTGAAGGAAATTTCCCGGTCGTGGTCGTGCTCGGATTCTTCTTTGGCCAGGCGACCAAGCCAGTAGGTGATGTGGAAGAGTGAGTTCACCTCATCGACGGCGGCGAAGCGCTCGCAGGCGTTGACGACCTCATCATAGGTGCGGCCCAGTAACGTGCTCAGATAAGTGTAGGCCGTCTCCACCTTGGCGGGGCTGTTTTTCTTTTTGTTCAGTACAATGTCTTCCAGTAGCCCCCATTCCCGTTTAGGGCGATCTTTGCTGTCAAGGCTGTTCTGGTAAATCTTATTGGCCTCGGCGTAGAGAAAGGTGAGGTGGGTCAGAATATCATAGATGTCAGAGCGCCCCCGCGTCATCTCGATGTACATCTCATTATCATCAATGCGATAGGCAGAGCGACGGCGCGCAGGTGCAATGATGGGCTCGAAGTGGCTGTTTTCATAGCCTTCCCGGGTAATGAGTTTCACGAAGCGGCATTCTTCAATCCCCTTCGGCAGCCGGGTAAAAATGTAGTGCAGGCCGTTGAGCTCTACCTTCTCGTCGTCAGCAATAGAACCGTAGATTTCCGGACGTAGCACCATCAGGTTATCCATCAGCGTCTTACCGCTCATGCCACCGGGCTTGTAGCTGCCACGAATCAGCAAGTGACGCATAGCAATGTAAAGACGTTGAACGGCGGTACGGGATTCTTGAGCGCGGGTACGGGACATATGTAGACGGTAGTTTGGTAGACGGTAGACAGTAGAAGGGTAGAGCGGTAGTTTTGTAGACGGTAGACAGTAGGATGCCTTATCTCTGAGGATTCTGGAGAAGACAATTTGATGGCCGCTTTTGTTGCCTGCACCAACTGGCTTCCTGACTGGCTAAAGTGTGATAATACATCACCATTAAGATTGTTCATTGGTGCAGGCAGGCAGGCCCGTCAAAAAAAGCTCCGTAGCCGAAAATAAAGAGCGTTAGCCGGGCAGCGAACCTGTTCCGGCCAGCTTGCGTTGCCAAAAAAAACCGGTCGCCGGGTAATTTGTGTAAACGCTCTTCGTTCTGGTGACGCTAAGAATAACATTTTATAACCACACCCAAATTCTAAACTTAGGTTTCTGATTTTTTCAAAGCCGGTCACTTTTGCACCAGTCGCCGGTAAAACCAATTTAATCCATTATCATGAACGCAAATTTCATTTTCACACGCTTCGCCGCGTGCCTCCTCCTTGTGTCCGTACTGTTCAGTTGTGAAGATGACGACGTTGTCGTCTCCACCAGCGAAGGACGCTTCTCCCTTGAGTTAACCGATGCCCCGGTAGATGACCCTAACGTCAGCGCGGTCTTCGTTACGGTAGCTGACGTAAAACTGGACGGCGCTTCCGTTTCCGGTTTCTCCCGCACTACGGTAGAGCTCTCCGCTCTGCAAAACGGCGTAACGGAAATGATTGCCAACGCCGACGTAGAGGCCAAAGCCTACAATTCCGTTGAAATCGTTCTGGACGACGCTAACGATGCCACCAATTCCGGTGGGCCTGGCTGTTACGTGCTTACCGCTGACAATGCCAAGGTCGCCCTGGAGGTCGTCGGAGATGGCAGCCTGGAGGCCGCCAACTCAGGGTTCACCATCACCCAGGGCGGTAACCTGGCTACGGTCATCGATTTTGACCTGCGCAAGGCACTCGTCCGGACGGACGATGCCGCCCGCCCCTACGCCTTCGCCGCCGAAAACCGTCTGGAGAGCAGCCTGCGGTTCGTAGAGCGGGAGAGCACTGGTACGCTAAGCGGTTCGGTCACTAACAACTCCGGTGAAGACACCGAGGTGGTTATTTACGCCTACGCCGCCAATACTTACACCGCTGCAGAAAGAGAAGGAGACAGTGATGATGAACTGTTCCTAAACGCTGTTGCTTCCACGAGGTTATCCGCAAGCGGTGACTATGAATTTAATTTCCTCCCGGCCGGCAACTATGAGCTCGTTGCCGTTGCCTACGAAGACGAAGATGGTGACGGAGAAACAGCGCTGAAAGGTAGCTTTGTGCTCAATGCCTTTGGCTCTCTGAGCTTGTCCGGGGTTCAGGTCAGCGCTCAGGCTTCCACCACCATAAACCTGACACTGCTGTCACTGCTTCCTTAAGGAAAGTGACGGCTATCCGGCCAACGGAAAGTCTAATCCGCCCCCCATTGTAGTCAGCTGCAGTGGGGGCTTTTTTTGCAAAAAGCAGAGGAGGTGAATCCACCCGTATGAACTTTTACGTAAGTAGCGGTAAGGTATAAGTTCTCATTTAATCCCATTCATTTCTGGCAGCCCCTGATCAATATGTGTCAGGGGCTTTTTCTGTGCGGTTAGCATTGGAGGGAGGGACCTTCCACTGCACCTGCGCGCCGTCGCCCATATTCTCCCTGGTCATCCTAACCACCAAAGCAAAAAACTTCCCACTGCGAGTACTACACAAAGCGGACTGTAAATCGCCTTGTCCCGCTCTGCAAAGATACCGGTTTGCCCCCGCTGAAAGAGCCCGACCTTTTTGAAATCCCCGACTGCCCGGATCGTGAAAATAGCGGCAACACCCAGGGTGATCCAGGGGCGGTAGGGCAGGAGAAGTGCCGGAATATCCCCTTTCCAGTAACTCAGCATCAGGTAAGCCATCAGGCCCAGACCGATAGCTACTACCAGTGTCATCAGCCGGAAACTCCACTGCCGCTCCGGGCGCATTACCTGCTCCCACATTTCCGGAAGCATGGCTCCATCCAGTGCCCGGCGCCCGCCGGCGACCCAGTAAAAGTGCATTCCGGAAAGGAAAGCGAAAACGGCGAACAACGTTATGGAGAGAAAAGGAATCATGGCTATAGAAATTTGCTGCCCTGAAGGTAGCCAGACCGGACAATATCTGAATTGTACCTTTACGACCCCGTAAAAAAGACCAGAGAAAACCAGCTTATTTATGCTCTCCATCATCATCCCCGCCTACAACGAGGAACGCACTATTCACCTGATTCTGGATAAAGTCCGGGATGTAGAGTTGATCGGCGGGCTGACTAAGGAGATCATCATTGTCAACGACTGCTCGTCGGACGATACGGCGGGCGCCGTAGCCCGCTACCAGCAGGCTAATCCGGAACTGAATATTCAATACTTCGCCCACGAGGTAAATAAGGGCAAGGGAGCGGCGTTGCACACGGGCATTGCCCGGGCCACCGGCGAGTATCTCATCATTCAGGACGCTGACCTGGAGTACGACCCGGAGGAGTATAACGACTTGCTGAAGCCCGTGCTGGCGGGCTTTGCGGACGTGGTCTACGGCAGCCGTTTCATGGGCAGCAAGCCGCACCGGATCCTCTTCTTCTGGCACACGATCGGGAACAAGTTCCTCACGACTCTCTCCAATATGTTCACCAACCTGAACCTGACGGATATGGAAACCTGCTACAAGCTTTTTCGCCGGGAGATGATTCAATCACTGACCTTGAAGGAAAAGCGGTTTGGCTTTGAGCCCGAGGTGACGGCGAAGATCAGCCGCATCAAAAACGTCCGTATTTATGAAGTAGGCATCAGTTACTACGGCCGCACCTACGAGGAGGGTAAAAAGATTGGTTGGCGAGATGGGGTACGGGCGATCTACTGTATTGTGAAGTTTGGTCTGCGGTTAGGGTAGGGCGCATACGCAGGTGCAAAGATTGTTTTTGGAGCGGTGTAAGTTGCTTCCCGCAGCGACCGGCCGCAGCGGCTTCCAGCCACGCTACGAATTTATAGCGCGTACGCCGGGCGCAACTAGTTTTCCCCGAGGAGCGTTATTTTGCAGCCATTAACCTCCCGCTATGCCTAACACCCCTGCTGATTCCAGTTTCAACTTCCAGGTAAATCTCGCCGGTATCATTGATATCCTGGCTAACCACTTGTACAGCGAAGAAAAAGTCTTCCTGCGGGAACTCCTGCAAAACGCTACGGATGCCATCACCGCCCGCCAAAAAATTGAAGACGGCTTTGTGGGGCAGGTGCGCCTTGATTTGATTCCCGGAGACGGGGACAGTCCGGCGCAGATCATTTTTGAAGATAATGGGGTAGGGCTGACGGAGGAGGAGGTCCATCTTTTCCTTTCCAGTATTGGCTCCAGTTCCAAGAAGACCGTCAATGAAGTGACTTCCCGTGAGGACTTTATCGGGCAGTTTGGCATCGGGCTGCTTTCCTGTTTTATGATCACTGATGAGATCGTGATGGTCACCCGCAGTGCTAAGGGCGGCTCCGCACTGGAATGGAGGGGCAATGCGGATGGCTCCTATAAAATTCGTCAGCTGGATCTCGAGCTGGAGCCCGGGACGAGGGTTTACCTCCGCCAGAAAGCGGGGGTAGAGAAATTCTTCCAGGCGGAATTTCTCCGTAAGCTGGTGAAGTACTACGGTGATCTTCTGCCCTTCCCGATTCACTTTGCGGAAGAAGCGACGCCGCTCAATGCCGGAGATGCACCCTTTATGAATGACCTGGTGTCGAGCGATGAGCTCGGTCGCTACGGCATCGAGCAATTCCGGACCCAGTTCTTCGATGCTGTCCCACTCCGTACATCGGACGGTACAACCCGGGGCGTAGCCTACATTCTGCCTTATGCTCCCAACCCCGCCGAGAAGACGACGCACAAGGTCTACCTGAAGCGAATGCTGATCTCGGAGAAGATCGATAACGTGCTGCCCGACTGGGCCTTTTTCGTTAAGTGTATCATCAATACGGGCAACCTTCGCCCAACGGCCAGCCGCGAATCTTTCTACGAGGACGAATACCTGAAGCAAACGCGGCAGGAATTGGGTGATGCCCTGAAGAACTACCTCAAGGGATTAGCGGCTAACCGCCCCGACCGGATGCGGCAGCTCATTTCCATTCACCTGGCTACCCTGAAGGGATTGGCCCTGCACGATGATGAATTCTTCGACGTTATCGTTGATCACCTGCCGTTCAAGACGACCTACGGGGAAATGCTTTTGCCTGAAGTAGCACGGCAGACGGACACACTTCGCCACGTACCGGACCTGGACGAATACCGCCAATTAGTAGGAGTAGCCAGTGCGCAAAAACAGCTTGTAGTCTGTAGCGGCTACCTCTACGATAACCAGTTGGTGGCAAAGTACGGGCAACGCAACCGTATTCCCGTTCAGGCGGTGAATACCAGTCACTTTATCCAGCACTTTGAAGACCTGACGGTAGCGGAGAGAGAGGCCACGTTTGACTTTCTGCAGCAGGCGGACGCTGCTCTCCACCGGTTTCAGTGTCAGGCGGTCTTGCGAAAGTTCGAGCCCGCTAACGTGCCAACGATCTACTACATGGACGACCGGACGAACTTTAACCGGTCCATTAAGAAGTCAAGAGAAATTGCGACGGATACTTTCGCGTCGATGCT
Organism: Neolewinella agarilytica; assembly: GCF_900110645.1. Lineage (GTDB taxonomy): Bacteria > Bacteroidota > Bacteroidia > Chitinophagales > Saprospiraceae > Neolewinella > Neolewinella agarilytica. The sequence continues at coordinate 43,942 of NZ_FOFB01000025.1, read as the reverse complement.
AGATAGCCTGTCGGGGAGCGTTCCTTCCGTTTCCAATTCTCAATTATGCCTGAACTACCGTCATCCGCTGATTCAGCGGCTGGCAGCCAAAACGGGCGACCTCAAACTGGAAATAGAGATTTTATACGTTCAGGCGCTCCTGCTGGGCCATCATCCCCTGAACAATGATGAGTTAGATATTCTCAGTAACGGGCTGTTACAGCTTATGGATCGCTGAGGAGTGGCTCCGTTTTAACACGAATAATACCCCTGACTATGGCTGATTACCACGAAGAAATTGAACGCCTGCTGGCGCAAATTCCCAGCCGTGCTACGGAGCTGGAACATCTCCAAATGGCTGAGAACGCCACCCGGCTGGCGGATCTGCACCAGGATGAGCAGCTGGCGATAGATGCTCGTAACAAGCTCGTCCAGGCAGCTGTCCTGAACGGCTACCCTGAAAAGGCCCTGGTCGCTTATTCTTACCTGTTAGGCAAATTCGATAGTAAGCCTGAACTGTTTGGCGGTTTTCTGGATTCGCATATGCTAATGTGGCATTACAAATGGGTGATTGATAAGCTGCCGGCATTTCCCTTCATTTCCCGACAACAAATAGAGGATACATTAGGGGATCTTGAATCACGCTTTCAGAAGCTTGACCACGCAGAAGAGGCTATCCTGCAGTACCGGTTTCGGATTAATAGCAAAATAGGAGAATACGAACGGGCGGAAGCTGCGCTGGAGGAGTTGGGGGGACTGATTACAGAATCGTCCATGTTCAGCATGAGCGACTGTGTGGCCTGTTTTCGCAGCGGGCGGGTTTCTCATTACCGCAGACGAGGCATGTGGGAGAAAGCCATTGAGGAGGCCCAGCCTATTTTAAACGGGGAAGAGACTTGTGGTGAAATCCCATCCATGTTCTACGATGTAATGGCCATTCCTTACCTGAAAACCGGTCGGCGCGCAGAGGCACTGGCGCTGTTGGATAAAATGGAGCAGGAGGACACGGCCCGCAAACTGGATATCACCCACACGGCGCTCTTGCTGCACGCCGTTAATGATAATGTAAGCCGTGCTTTGGAATTGTTGGAGCGAAACTGGCACCTGGCTGACGGGATGCGGGAGCGACAAACGCCCTTTGATTTCTTTTTGGCTGCCCGCTTTCTACTGCGTCAACTCCGGGCTGCGGGGCGTGAAGAGGTTAAGCTGAACCTTAACGAACAACTTTCCTTCTACCGCTCAGAAAATAGTTATCCCGTAGCGGAACTGTTGGAAGTCCTTGACCATGAGATTGCGCTAATTCGGGAGGCCTTCAATAAACGCAACGGAAATGACCAGTACAGCCTGAGGGAGGGCTGGTTGGATGATCTGGGGGTTTAGAACGGAAAAAAACGACCAGCCATCAGTGCTCAAAGCGGTAGTGCCTGAGAGCTGATAGCTGGTCGTCAGGTGGCTCCGAAGAGCCGGTCATAATGATTATTCCCTTGTGTTACTCTTTTAGCTCAAAGAGAGTCTGGTCAATTTCGGCGTTTACCTCTGCATTCGTCACCTTCATTTCTATGGCGAAGGGCATAGCGCCGCTGATGGTCATGGCGTAGGGTAATTTTATCCCGCCTACCGTTTGGTAGTCGCCAAGATCGGTGGTGACGGTTTGTCCTCCCTGACTTTGAACAGTCCGTACCTGCAGGCCGGATTCCTGATCAAAATACTGCCGGCTGGTTCCGGTGGCACCTTCTACGGCCAAAACGACAACGTTCTTACCATCAATTTGCTCAATTCCGTCCAGCTTGACTTTGTCCAGCTGACTGAGCAGATCAACCACGGGGAAGAGTGCTGCCTGATCTTTCATCGCAGCATCGATTTCTGGGTTAGGGGGCATTGTTTGCCCTTGCTGAGTCATTTGCGCTTTCCCGTTGTTGTAGCGCTGGTCCATCATAACCATTCCCATCATGGTCATCTGGCTGCTCAGCTTAGAGCCACCATCCTTGATCAAGGTTTGGGAGAGTGTCTGCCCCTGAACGGAGGCTTCCATGGTCATTTTATAGTTCTTCACCTTCTCGATGGCAGCCATGCCGCCGATGGCATCAGCGTACTTCCTGACGACGCTTTCTACCGTAAGGTCAGAAGGGGCTTCCATTTCTACCATTTCTACGGGCTGACCGTTTTCGTCCAGGAAGTTTACTTTGCCGCTGGTGGCAAAGGAGGCTAGCTTTTCAGCGACACTCTTGTCACCGACAACGATGATATTAGTCGCCTGAGGCGTAATAACCTCCCTGGCAACTTCCAGCAGGTCATTAGCGCTGGTAGCAGCTACCTTTTTGAGGTAGGTGGGGTAGAAGTCGCGGTCCAGGCCATAGCGTACGGTGTTGAGGGCGTAGCTGGCGATTCGCTGCGGGCTTTCCAGGGCACGACCGAAAGAACCATTGAGCAGGCTTTTGGCACGGTTGAGCTCATCGGCCGTTACCGGCTCACTGCTGATTTTCGCCAGTTCGAGCATAAACTGTGTCACTGCGGAGTCGGTTACTTCATTGCGGACGTTAGAGTTCGCGCTAAAGCTGCCAATTACCTTGCTGGGAGACACACTGGAGTAAGCGCCGTAGGTATAGCCTTTGTCTTCCCGGAGGTTTTGAAATAACCGGCCGTTGAATCCGCTGCCAAGAATACTGTTTACGATACCGGCGCGGATGGCCTCTTTAGTGCCGGGTTGCAGCTCTACGGGGTGACTGATGATAATATTAGACTGCACGGCCCCGGCTCTGGGGACAAAACTCACGACGGTGCCCTGAGGCTGCTTTGGCATGGAGAAGGAAGGAGTTGGCACGTCTTTTTTCTTCCAGGAGCCAAAGTTTTCGTTGGCCAGTTTTTCGGCCTCTGCACGCGAGAGGTCTCCAACCATGACGAGGTAACTGCGGTTCGGCACGAAGTACGTTTCGTAGTACTTCTTGATGGTGGCCAGGTCGATGTTATTCAGGCTCTCCTCGGTCGTTAATTCTCCGAAGGGATGATCGGCACCGTAGGTTAATACCCGGCGTACCCGGCTGGCGATGGCGTCGGGGTCCGCAAGCTGTGACTTGAGCCCGGCGACTGCATCGGATTTTACCTTTTCGAACTCCGTTTCGGGGAAACGGGCGTCGAGCACGACCTTTGCCATCATGCCCATCATTTTGGATTTATACTTGCTGATGGTGGACGCAAAGGCACCGCTGCCGGAGGTAGAGAGTGAGGCTCCGATGAAATCGATCTCCTCGTCGATCTGTTCTTTAGTCATATCGGAAGTAGCCCGGCGAAGCATCTGCCCCATAATATCCCCTGCACCTGCGTACGCGCCCTCCAAATGCGGCGGCACATCGATAAAAAGCTGATAGCTTACGCGGGGAAGCTTGTGGTTTTCCACGAGAACAACCTGCAGACCGTTGTCCAGTTTGAAATCCTGAAAGTCTCCCAATTTGATCTCTGGCGCCGGACCGGCAGCGGGCGCCTTGGCCCGGAAGTCGTCCTTCATCATGGGAGTAGTGGCTTGTTCTGCCATCTTATCAGTAGTTGCTTTTGGCGTGTTACAGCCAGCAAGCAGAAGCAGGGCGAAAAGGCCCAGAAAAATGCGTTGCATTGATTTTATTTTTTCGGGCAATGCCCGGATAATTAATGTTGAAAAAAAGGGAGGGAGGCCTAAAGAAGCGAAATTGTCACGCCTGTCACGCCTGTCACGCCTGTCATGCTTGTCACGCCTGTCATGCCTCCAAAATGCGGCAGCCTACCAGACTACAAGACCACCAGACTACTTACTCGGCTTCTCGCCCGGCATCCAATACAGCGTGACCCGGTTGCCCTTCTTGTAGTATTCGCGTGCTACCCGGCGAATGTCTTCGCGGGTTACGGCCATATACTTTTCCGTTTCCGTGTTGATGAGATTAGCATCTCCCTGATACATTTCATAGTTGGCGAGGCCTTCTGCAATACCAGCCATTGTTCCGTAGCCGGAAATAGCGTCTGCCTCCACCTGGTTCCGTAGCTTTTGGAATTCCCGATCACTAATCAGGTCCGTTTGCATTTTTTTGACTTCACTGTTGAAGACTTCTTCTGCCGCCATTATATCCGCGCCTGGCTTTAGGATGGCGAAAGCAATGGCGAGCCCGGGGTCTTGGGTGAAAGAGGGGAAAGAACCGGCTTGTACGGCCAGTTGCTTCTCGTCAACGAGAACTTTGTTTAATCGGGAGCTTTGTCCCTGGCTCATTACCTGATTCAACATGCTGATGGCGTAGTAATCGGGGTGGTTCCGCTCTGGTGTCCTGTATCCCATAACCAGTGCAGGCAGTGGTGCTTTAGCATCGTAAACGGTGTCCCGGACTTCTCCGCCAAGTGTTGGCTCGACGATACTTACCCGTGGAGGCTCCGCTCCTCTGGGAATCGTACTGAAGTACTTCTCAACGAGCGCCTTGGTTTCTTCCAGGCTAATGTCTCCGGCAATGGAGAGAATGGCATTGTTAGGGACGTAGTACGTCTTATAGAACTTGACGTAATCCTCCGCTTCGGCGCTATTCAGATCATCCATATAGCCAATGTTCGGATCCTTGTAGGGGTGCTTGCTAAAGCCATGCTTGAACAGTTCGTAGAGCAGCTGCCCGTACGGACGGTTATCCATGCTCTGCCGGCGTTCTTCTTTCACGACCTCCCGTTGAGTATCAACGCCTTCCTGGTCAACAACGGCATGCAGCAGCCGCTCGCTCTCCAGCCAGAGCCCAAGCTCAAGTTGGTTGCTGGGTAAGATTTCGTAGTAATAAGTGCGGTCCTGGCTGGTGTTGGCGTTCAGGGCTCCGCCAGCGTCTTCAACGTATTTGGCATACTCACCACGGCCGATATTCTCGGAGCCTTCGAATAAGAGGTGCTCGAAAAAGTGAGCAAAGCCGGTCCGGCCTTCGTAGGAGTCTTTGCCACCTACTTCGTACATGATCGACACTGCAACAATGGGCGTCGATTTGTCTTGATGAAGAATGACCTTCAGGCCATTGTCCAGGGTGTATTTGGTGAATTCAATGTTGGTTTTCTGAGCGCTCATAGACATTGCGGCAAGGCAAAGGACTGCAATCGCTCCGAATCTTTTAAAAAGCATAAAATGGATTAGTTTGGTTAGCTAACCCACATAAAACTTAAAACTATAGCTTTCGTTTGCTCCATGACTGGTTTTTACCCGAAAAGAGGAATAAAAGCTGTGAGAAGCCGTCCCGCAGTAAAAATCCCGCTACACCAAACGGCGCGCGGGATAAGGAAAGGAGCAATAGAAGATATATAAAATGAAAATGGGTAAGGTGTTAAATGCTACGGGTCAAGGTGTTTAAATATTATGGGTTCTGGCGAATACTACTCTAGGATTTTCAGGGTGAACTCTATTGGGTTGTTGCTATGAAGTAGTGTTTATTTCTGGTCAAAGGGGTTGAAAGACATTCGATGCTGACAAATCTAAGGCTTGAAGGCTACTAAGTAAAGCTTGCTCACTGCCAGGCAAATCTTTTCCTGTCTTGCTAATGACAAATCTTAAGAACTGTTAAGACAGATGGGATTCTACCTGGTTTTGGCGGTTGCAGCTGACGTTTTAATTAGCCGGTGCTGCCTAAACGGCATGGTTTTTCCGAAAATTAGCCAACGCTAAAATTTTAACATTTACCGGAAAAGGGTAGAAAATAAAGCCCTCGCTACTGGTTTTTTGGCTGATTGTCGAACCAAAATTAAACATCTGTTAAAAGCAGTAGCAGGGCTGCAGCGAAGCCACATACCATTCTTTGGACGGCCATAGAGGCAAAAAGTAACTACTCCCAATCTACTTTCTGAAACCGAAGGATTTGAGCTCTGCAGTAGCCTGACTACATTTGTATTTCAAAAAAACACTGCTATGCGATTACTACTTACCCTATTGCTTGCCTTTAGCCTGGTTGCCTGTCAGGAAGCACCTCCGGTAGAAGTGCAGAGAGCCTCTGTAGACGAGACGGAGTACGAGGTGACTCCCGTTGATGGTTCAAAAGCTCTGCGGGCTGAAAGAAAAGATGCCCTTGGAGCAGTGGTGGAAAGCGGGTTTATTCTGAATGGCCTGAAGCAAGGAACCTGGACTAACTTCAATTTCGAATCCAGTGCTCCGGAAAAAATTACCAGTTATATCGACGGAGCTCTGAACGGACCTTACATCGAATTAGATCAGCAGGGAAGAATCTCACTTCTGTCCAATTATAAAGCCAACGTTTTACATGGCCCCTACGGCACTTACAAAATTGGGCGACCGGTTACGACGGCTAATTACATCGATGGTAAGTTAGATGGTATCATGATTGAGTACGATTATCGTACGAACAAGATTAAGCAGGAAGTAACCTACAAAATGGGACTGCAGGATGGCCCGATGCGCTACTACAACGAAGAGGGGAAGATCACGCTCGAGTACCTGTACAGGGATGGAGAACGGGTTTCCGGCGGAATCGTTGAGTAACAGGAACAGGAAAGCTATTCACTCCTTCGTTGACGCAGCAACTTGTCCTGAAAGGCTTTTGGGGTCATCCCCATCTGGTCGCGGAATACTTTGAAAAAGGTGCTCTTATTCTTGAAGCCACATCTTTGGGCAATGCCAAATAGCGTAGTATGCCTGGAGTCTCCTGCTAAAATTCTATACCTGAATTCTTCCAGCCGGTAACTGTTGACGTAACCAAGGAAGTTCGTATTGCCATGAAGGTTGATCACCTGGCTGAGGTACTTAATATTGGTTTCCAGTTTTGAGGCTAACATCCGTAGTGTCAGCTTAGGATTCAGGTATAATTTTTCCTGCTTCATAACCCGCTGAACGCGTTCAAACAAACGAATCTCGTTGAGCCCGCGAAGACTGCTGGATTCATACCTCCGGGGTAAAACAGCATGGGTTTCGGCCTGGCTGCTGGCTTCAAACTCTTCCATTTTCCCTTCTGTTTCGAAGGCAAGAAAATTGGTTAAATTTTGTTGGTGATCATGAATGGGATGGATGGCCAGCTGACAGACATATGCCTCCCCGTTCTTTCGATAGTTAATCAAAGCGTCTTCAAAGGGCTTCTCTTCAGCCAGCGCTTTTCTTATTCGGAGTACGGCGTCTTTACTCGATTCAGGCCCCTGAAGAATGCTCCCGGGGCTCTTGCCAACGAGTTCTCGCTTTGAATAGCCGGTCATGACTTCAAATTGATCATTGACCCAAAGGATCCGACGCCTGGCGTCGGTCAGAATGACAGATGTATTGTACACTACTTGTTTAGTTTGATCGAAAAGGATGAAGTCAATAATCGAAAATAAAGCACCTCTTTCCTGATAAAGATAGTAAATAGAGAGGAGAAAAGAAAGATGCCTGAAAGCCAAATCTCCTCGCAGAAGCGCCTGATTTTGTTACATCAATCTCCGATGACTTAAGTTTGTCAGCGAAAAAGGATACTTAACGAAATGAAGGAGTAAAATTTCCCCCTCGAGTATGGCCACGGATGAACTTTTCGAATTGTCAATACCGCCCGCATTGGGTATTCCCTATGCCGGGGAAAACAGTGGCCTGACTGCTCCTTCGGGTACCCGTGGCTCCGGAGCCTTTTTTTATGGCTTAGGTCAGTGTGTAAGGGCGCTCCGTAAAGAAGAGACCGTGTATCTTCTTTTAAGGAACGGTCATGAAGCCGGCAAGGTTCGTCAGGGACTTCAGATGGCGGCCAAACAGCTAATTGTAGAAACGGAAGAAGGGGAGGCTTCCGGCGGGCAGAAGGCTCCGCAGGTTTTTGGCCCCTACGGCTTTGCGGCAACAGTCGGCCTTTGGCTGAAGACGGCGGGGGAACCGGCATCCGCCCTGTTGAGTCCTTTCATTTCCACGGACAGCTTTGAGTTTACTCCTGCAGAATTTGTGGACCTCCGCGAAAGAATTGACCGCACAATGCGTCGTTTTGCCCGCCTGCCGCAGGTTTCCCGCTCTTTGGATGACCTGAATACGGGCTTTTTTCGCCACCAAAGCCTGGAGGAAAGCCGGCAGTTTATTACGACTAACCTGGAGGATTACCTCGATCGTATAAGTCGGTTACAACGGGAATATCAGCTGTTAATTAACGGGCACGCCCGGAAGTTGCTGTTTGAGCGGCAGGGAGAACTGTCCGAACGCCGGACCAAGATCGGAACGATTCAGGCAGAACTCCAACGCCTGGAAAAGGTCAATGGCCGGCAGGGGAGGAGACAGCTGAAGGAGGCTATTGCTGAATGGTCCGCTTACCGGGAGCGCTGGTATGGAACGACGACCCCCGTAAATCCACAACTACCGTTTCCGGCGCTACGCGAAGAACTTCAGGAAGAACTGCGGGCACTCCATCAACAGCGACAGAACCTGAACCGGGAACTGCGCCCGGCCAGCCTCTCCCTTAGCGTAGTAACGGTCGCCGGCGACGCCCCGCTGGCAGCATCGCTCAGAAAAATGGGCGAAGAACTGAGCGCATTGATTCGGGAAATTGACGAGGCGGGGCTCTACCAGCTACCTTTGGGCGGAACGGATGCTGCCACGGCACCCAGGCAGCTGCAATTGCTGGAAAGTGTTCGGGACCGACTGCGAAACACCCACCGTCACCTCCATGAGTTAGATGACTTTTATGCCCGACGGCATTTTTGGTATGCGCAGCCCGCCCGGCTGCGCCGGTTACTGGCTCCCCTGCGGGAACTCCCGCCAGAGGAATGGGAAACTGCCTTCAGCAGCTGGTACTTTGAGCGTTGCCTGCAGCGGGTGGATGCTACCGGAGAAGCCTGGTTGAACCCGGCCACGCTACAGAAAATGCTGGAGGAATCAACGGCGGCAACGGAAATAGACTGGGATCGGGTACACTTTGTGCTTCCGGGTGAGGAACTTCCGCAAAGGGATGGCATGAAAGCTTTTTGCTTTGATCTTACCGGAGGAGGCCGTCCTGAAAAATGGGCGGAGGGCCATTTTATCAGCCTTCGGCCCTTATGGGACGATACTGCTGATCACTACCAGTTGGCGGGCCGTTTGGAGGCTGGCTTGTTGTTCGGGCAACCCTTCTTACCGGTGTCCGGCCCTGACTGGGCGGAGGTGAGGACTAACGAAGCACCTCCCGGAAGCAATGGCCATTTGTGCTTGCAGGTGAAAGAAGGAGGTCCCTGGATGCCACTGCCCGAATGGGATGGTATTGCCGAAGGGGTTATACGGCTTTACTTACCGGATGAAATTTTGCCGGAAGACGGGCAGGCCCTGCAGGCCCGTGCAGAAGAAATTATGACCGTAGCCCCTGGTGTACGGATTTTCCATGGCTGGAGTAACGAGCGTATTACGCAGGCCTTGCTTAGCGATGGGGTAACGGTGGAATTTCTGGCGGCGGTGATCCTGCGGGCGGCGGAGGCCGCCATGGCGGAGCCCTATGACCGGGATGCGATCGTGGCCCTGGGCCGGGAATACCGTACCCGCTGCGGCCTGCCGGACCCGGCCCCTCATCCATTGGCGGAGAATCTGCGAAAGCTGCTGTCGGAACGGCTGCCGGACCACTTTTTTGAGCTGCACCAGGCGTGGCGGGATACCTTTTTGCCCCTTGTGGTACTGGCGCCCAGCGGCCGGAAGACAGTGCTTCTGCCGGATGGCCGCCTGCCGGGCCGGGCCGGGGAATGGGCGGAAGCTTTGCGACAGCGAGAGCTCCGGGCAGCGGGGTTCCATTGCCTGGGCTTGCGGGCTGATCGCCTGTGGATGGGGCTCAGCGAGGAGCTGGATGAAATCGTTAAAGCGATTCGGGAAGCCTGAAGTTGTTGAGCGGACGGAACGCGACAAGATCAGGCGCGGCCGCAGGTGCAGAGGGAAGTTAAAGAGCATTGCTCCTCCTGACCTCTACCCTGCACCTGCGGCCGCGCCTGAGCATGCCGAAGGGCTCCGGTGCCCTTAATTATTCCGTGTCTGCCGCTCACTATCTTTCTTGAAACTCCGGAAAAATTCCTTGAGTGTATCAAACTCCCGCCGCCAGCTGAGGCCCACGCCGCCCTGGATCCGCCGGCCACTGGCAATGTCTGGTTCAAGCCTTTGATAGAGGCGAACCTTCAGCGTGCGGGCGTCATTCAAGACATATTCAAGGGCCAGGTTATTGCCAATGAATGTACCTGAATTGCCCAGGCTGGTCAGTTGATTATTGTTGAGCACGTTAACGTCTCCCTGAATAGAGAGGCGGTTATTAAAATCTCGACGGAAAGAAAACTCAAGGGCAGAGCTTCTGCCATCATTATTCGTACTCAAACTTGAATTTCGGTAGCTATTGTAAGCCAGGTCGAACTCTATGGAAGAAATGAAGGCGTCTTCACCGAAGGCGTTTCTTACCAGGTCATTAAGCAGTAAGCTCAGGTAGTTGGACAGCCACTCACTGAGCGTGTTGATGGCTGCATCCGAAATGCCGAAGGAGAGATCAGACGGCAGAAACTGCCCCGCGACAATGAGTCCGAAAACCTGCCGGTTGAGCTCGTTCTGGTCCAGCAGCAGCAGTCTCCGTTTATTGTTGGCGTAGCTTTCCAACTGACCGGTCAGGTTAGGAAAGCCGATGTCAAAATTGATGTTGGGCTTACTCAGCAGGCCATCCAACTCCAGTGTAAGGTCAATCTCCGTAGCGTTTGCCGCGAAATCGGTTAATTCCTGTGGTGCCGTGACGAGATACTCCTGAATGAACGGAAGGATGGGCGTTTCCAGATTCTCATAGTCCGCCGAAACATCAAGCGTCGCTTCAAAGGGATCTCCGGTCCAGCGAACGGTCCCTCCGGGCCGGACAGAAAACTCTTTATTGATGATTTTCTGGAAGGTGAACAGGTAGTCTCCTCCGGTAATATTGTAGGTCCCGAACATTTCCATGTCTCCGTCCCGGGGAATGTTGAGCTGAAGATTGCCGTTGCCCTGGCCCCGAAGGATGTCGCCAACCTCCTCATCGAAAATGATCTCCCCAATGGCCTCATCGGTTACCACGAGGTCCATTTTCAAACTCACTCCCGTAGGCGTGGTCGATTTTTCCTGCTTGGTTTCTTCGGTGTAGATACTACGATTGACGAAGCGTACATTATCGATAGGCCCGGCCTCGGAGCCATAGGAAACGGGAATGGAGAGCTTGGAGTCACGCCCTACTTTGGCGGAGACGTAAATGTCCGTTTGCTGAAAATTACCCGTGAAGGTCACCAGTCCGCTACCAATGGCGGTGCCGAAAAAGTTGGGGTTCTGCCCCGGGGCAAGGTCGAGTGCCAGGAAGCGATTCGTCGTGATTCGGGCATCGAGCCCCAGGTTTTTCAGGCGGTTATGTGTCATACCTCCGCTGAGCTCTGCTCCGTTGCCAAAACGGTCAATCAGGCGGGTTCCCGTGAGGTCGAAGAGGGTGTTGTTGATGTTGACCCGGCTTTGATAAAAGCGGTAGCGGGTTTGTAGATAGTCAAGAGTGAAGGCACCGCCTAAGGCGTCGATGTAACCATCGACATCCAGCTTTTTAACGGGGCCCTTCACGTTGAGTTTGGCGTTAAACTCTCCGGTAATGTCAGACACGGAGCCACCAACCCAGTATTTGGCTAAGTCCAGAGGGTAGCCGTTGATGCCCACATTCAGATCCAGGTAGTTTTTCTGCTGTTTGGGTAGTGGATCAGATTCTACCAGGTCAGCGAGGTTGAAGGTCGCTTCTGCGATGAGTTGAGCGGTATCCCGATTGAGGTTCATGTAAGCAGTTAACTGGCTCCGGGGGTTAGGAGCAGAAACATCGACGCGCAGGTAGCCGTAGTCCTCATTGTTCATCAGGAAGGTGTCTGACCGGATTTGCGCAGAGATGCCTTCCTGGCGGAAGACGTCAGCTACGGAGATGTTGATGTCAACGTCACCGCTGAAGTCAAGGGGCGGATAGTTCCAGACGGAATCGATCAGGGCCAGATCCATATTCAGGAGGTCGAGATTCAGACCGTCCTCGCCAAAATTATTGAGCCGGATGCTGCGGCGACCGCTGCGGAGGGCAAAGTTCTGGGCGTCAATCAGGCGTGGCCCGAAGATGACGTAGTTGCCCCGGCTAATCTGCCAGCGCTGCTGGAATATTTCAAGCTGAGACGCATCAAACCGCAGCTCAAAATTCTGACTGTCGGGTAGGCTAAGCTGACCATCCAGGTTGATCCGGTCCAGGAAAATATTGTCCGGGTCTCCGCCGTAGGTGATGCCAAAGTCGATTAACTCATTGTCTACCAAACTGAGCAAAGTCAACCGATTAAGTAGCGGACGACCATTGACGAAGGTACTGTCGACCGAAAAATCCAGCTCACCTTCATCTTTTTCCCCTTTTGACTTAAGCACGAAATCTACGAAGCGGAAGTCCGCAAAATTCAGGTTCGGGGCAATGAACTCTGCCTGTAGCTCATCCTCGAAACCATCATAGGAACCATTGAGGGAAACGTCCACAATGCGGCCCAGTTGGGGACTGATTAGCCGGTTGAGCCCCTTGGAATCTAAAATCTGGAGGTCAAAGCTGAATCGATTCGGAGGGGGAACGTTTCTGGGGGGCTTGATTTTTAAGCGGCCCACCCAGGCGGGGTAGTAGTTAACCAGGTAGTTGGTTAAACTGGCAGGTACTTCTTCGAGGTCGAAACGACCGACAATCTCGCCAGTAGCAATGTCACTTTCCAGCTTAACGACCTTTTGCCCTTCGGCATCGAAAGTACTGTAGGCCAGGAGAGTGTCAATGTCTACCGCCAGGGTGTCAATCAGTACTTCGAAATCGGAGAGTTCTACACGACCTTCCATTTCGCTGAAGTTAGTTCCTACCAGGTTCAGATCAATGCCGCCGGAGAGCGCAATTGGCTTTTTGCTGAGGTTGAGGGCCAGCAGGTCAAGCTCACCAACGGTGGCGTCAAAGTCGAAGGTGGGGATAGAGTCCCGGAAGTCGAGTTCTCCCAGGAAGTTGAGGTCGATGTTTTCATCGGCAATCTGGAAATTCCCGTTAAAGAATTTTTCCTCCAGCCGGCCGTCAATGACGGCATTGGCATAGGTGTACCCCCGGAAGTTAAAATCCTGAATGGTGGCGTCCAGGTCTGCCCGGGCGGAGGCTGCCTCGAGGCCAATACCGTTTTCAATGGCTCCGCTGAAATTAACGATGCCAAAGTCGGGGTTGTTAGCCCATACGCCCAGGTCGAAGTCATTCAGGGCCAGTTGGCCGTTATAAGTTGCCGGAGCGTTGTCATTGATCACGAGGGCCATGTTGAAGATCGTCTGGCCGATGTCCGTACGCAGGTCTCCGGAAGCAAAAAAGTCCGTGAAGAAGCCATCGAAACTTCCCTTGAACTGTAGTGTGCCCAGCCGGTCAAAATTCTCCGGCGGGCTGAAGTCAGGGATCAGCCGGCGCAGGGTGTTCATGTTGGTCGTCAGGCGCTTCAGGTCGAGGTTAAGGGATTCGGACCCGCGCTTAGCGAGGTTACGGGAGCCAAAGCTTCCAACGAGGGAGGTGGAGTTGTCCAGGGAGATTTCTACGTCCCGGCCCCGAAGGTTATTGACCCGGCCGCTGAGGCGGCCGCCGAGGGTAAGTTTGCGGCCGAGGTTGTCGCGGAAGAAAGTGTTGAACCGGAGCTTACGGGCAAAATAGAGCAGGTCACGAACGGCTACCTGGCTGTTCTTTACCTTGATGTCCATGCGTACTTCATTGTTGAAGTCCGCCCAGGAGCCCCAACCATTCCGGAAGTTGAATTGGAGACTGTCCGATAGCTCGCTCTCTTCCGTCACGAGCTCCAGGTCGTATAACTGTAACTCCGTAGGCGTTATTTTTAGGTCTTGAACACTAAGGCGGTCCAGCACAAATCCTGACCTTTCTTCCAGACTCAGGTGTTTGAGCTTTGCCAGAAAGTCTCCATCAAAAAAGTCTACCTCAATCAGCTCCAGGTCGATGTCAAAAACACCCAGGCGGGCAAAGTCGACGGCGGTGATGTCTCCTGTTTGAATGGGCTCCTTCCGGAAGTTGTCGAGTTGGTAGCCGCCATCAATGACTTCAATACTGCCCGCCAGAAAACGCAGCGACTGCTGGCTCGTATCCTGAGTAATGCTGTCCAGCTTCAGCAGCGCGGGATCGATCGGGGAGGGGACGATGCTGGTTTGGCGAACCAGGGGTTCGCGCAGCTCGGCGCTGGCGATGCGGACTTCTCCGTTGGGGAGGTCCAGCTCGTCCATCCGCACCACTCCGGATTCCAGGCTCACGTCGAAGCGCTGCCCCTTCACACTATCGTTTTGGATGAAGGCAATTCGATGGAGGTCAACTCTTTTCAGTTTCAGGTTGAGCGGGGTGCTGCTGGATTCGGACTCCTTACTGAAGAGTTTCCCCAGGGCGGTGGTTAAGTTACTCTCGGGGTCCCCCAGGTCACGCCTGATCTGGAAGCGGGTATCTTCAATCAGAATCCCTTCAATTTCCAGTCCGTTGAAGATGTTGAAATTGGCTTCCAGGGTCTTTCCATAGAGTAAGGTGTCTCCGTATTTATCTTCGATGAAGACGTCTTCGATCCGCAGTTGGTCCAGCCAGGAAAGGCGGGCTTTGCCCACCGTTACCCGGGTTTCCAGGGTTTTGCTGATCGAGTTGGTCGCCTGGCGGGCCAGCCAGTCTTGTACCGGCTGCCACTGAAATAGCAGGATAATGCAGACCAAAAGCAGAACCGTCCAGATAAAAGTCCGGCGCACCCATTTCCATACCCGGCTCCGACGGGGGCGGGGCGGGTTTGGACTTGGTTCGTTCTGTACAGCTTGTTGACTCATGCGCGGTTCAGACCGCGAAAATACGCGTGTTCCCTAAGGAAACGTAGTGGTTGACGGATTAGTTAGTCAGACTCCACTTAGAGTGCATTTTTTAGGGAATTGGTAACGGTTTTGGAGATGGAACAGGCTTGAATGGAAAGCCCGCTGTAGCGGCATCAGCGTCCCTCAGTGTTTAACCTTTCGCTGGACAGCAGCCCTTTAAACCCTCTCCCTCGGTCCCTCTCCATACCGCTCGTGCCTCGCTGGAGAGGGATGACCCTCCGCTTAAGATGGGGGGAGGTATTGTAGGTTTTGGTTCTGATTAGTGGAGGATTTGTTCTAGAGCGCAGTGTCCTAAAGTAGAGTAGTAACTGGATTTCTGTTCCTTTACTTTTCAGCACTTGCTTCGCAGCAGCTTCTGCGTCTTCCCCTTCCTCTGCGTCCTTCTGCGTGAAAACAACTCTTAGCTGCGCAGCAGCCCTCCTGCGTCCTTCCCCCTCTTCTGAGTCCTTCTGCGTGAAACAACCCTTCGCTGCGCCACAACCCTTCCTCACCCAAACTGCCAAATCAACTGATTAATGAAAAAGAAGACCACCAGATATATCCACAGTGCATCCAGAAAATGCCAGTAAATTGTCAGTAACCGCAGATTAAGCCGCTTCGCCGGATCAGAAAAATAGACGAGTACGGACACGGGCTCCCGCATATACTTCCTTGCACGATAGAGAAATACCCCGAGAAAGGGAATCCCCCCAATAACGTGAGCAAAGTGCAGAAAGCTGATGACATAGAGATAGCCTGCGGAGTTGTCCGACGTGATGTAAATCTGCTGGGCAAAAAGCTGATACCAGGCCACACACTGCATGCCCAGGAAGAAAAAGGACAAGCCAAGGGTGACCCATAGCATATTGGTGTACTCCTTAGTGTTATCCGCCAGGTAGGCGCGCTTGGCGCGGATCATGGTGTAACTACTGGCGAGCAAAATACCGGTATTGACCAGAAAAAGGATGGGGAGCTTGATCGGCGGCAAATCACTCTGTACCCGGGTATACACGAAAGCTGCCGTTAGCGTCAGAAACAACATCGTCAGGCTGATGATGAGGAGCATGAGGACGACATTCTTCGGGTGGAAGGCGAAGTTGTCCTGGCTTTCATCGATGGGAGGGGCAACCTCGTAGGGGCGGTTTTCCATTTTAGTAATGTAGTATTGTAGTCGGTAGTAATGTAGTGGCTGCCGCAAGGCGGAGGTACGTCGCTGCACGACTGTAGGTAAAGTGGAAATTTAAGCAATCATAGAGTCAGATTAGTCACGCAATAACTTGTGAAGCGAGCTAATCACGTGCGGTAGCTACTGTTTGACTACTTGACTGTTTGATGGCCTGACTTGTTCCTCCGACACTTCTCCGAGCAGTACTTTACCTCATCCCAAACCTTCTCCCACTTCTTTCTCCAGTTGAAGGGGCGGTTGCAAACAGGGCAGATTTTGGAGGGGAGGGGACGTTTCATAGTATTATAGTCGGGTAGTTTGGTAGTAGCTACCGCTGTTGGAAGGCACGCTGCTATGCAGCTGGAGGTTTGATGGTAGGGTGCAGTAGTCAGCGTCAAAATGGTCACACACGAGCGAAGCGAGCAAGCCCCTCGCGGCAGCCTACAAGACTACCGAACAACCAGACTACCCCTTCTCCTTCAGTTCAATAATCTCATCCTCCACCTTTTTCGCTTCATCAATGATGGCAGCGTAGGCTTTGAGGTCTCCACTTCGCTGTACGTGCATCGCCTTTTCCATCAGCTGCGCGTGCTTCTTTTCGAGGGCTTTTACGGGGTCTTTTTTGAATAATCCAAACATAGTTTACTATTTGCTGGTGTAACGGCGTGGGGCGGGAATGGTTCTGGTTTTATCGACGTTTACGGGCTTATCGTTCACAACAGCAGATAGTTAGGCGCGGCCGCAGGTGCAGGGGCGGGTAAAGAGCAGGGGGCTTACCGGTGCTGTTGTATGGCTTCTTTGGGGGAGGTGTAAGCTCCCGTCTAATTTCAGCCGGTTAAAACTGGTGCTGTGTTACGAAGCTCTCCGAGCTGGAGTAATAAAACAATAGCTCGCAGAGCTTCGTAACACAGCACCGACTTTAGTCGGCCGCGTCATTTTCAAGCCGAACCCGTTCCTTCAAAGGTTCCAGCTCCAATACATCTTCCGAAATCGATTCTGCCACGCTCTCCCCCGGCAACCGAAAAGCCTCCCAGCTCACCGCAACGGGCCAGGTTTGAACCTGCTCTTTTAGTAGCCCCGGCGTTTTCAGGTATATTTCCCAGTGGTAGCCCTGTTGGTCGCGTCGGTAGCTGGTAGGGAGCTTGGAGTGTGGCCATTTGGGCCAGGGGAGGGTGGCCTCAATGAAGTGCTCGCGGGGCCGGGCAATGTCTTCCAGCGGGAAATCAGTTTTGTACAGGACGCGCCGGTTGATTTCCCTTTTTTTACCATCTTTATCAACGTGTGAACTGATTACCTGATACCCCAGCGTCATCTTTTTCCAGTGGCCATCTCCCCGGTCGAGCATGCGAACCTTGAGCTTACCGTCTCCGGTTTCCGCCAGCTCCATGGGGATATCTTTAAAGCGGTATAGACGAAACAGCAGTATGGCAATCACCGGAAGGAGAATCCACAGAAAAATGGCCGGAAGGAAGTTGGTGGTCTCGGCCAGATCAGTGGCCAAAGCCAGGTAAAAGAGAAATCCGAATCCGATCAGGGCGGCAATTGATTCCCGAAAACTGAAGTTTTGGATGTCAAGTTCTTTAGGAAGCGCCCTGAACTGCCCGTCACCATGTACGACCGGCACTTGCAGGGTAGTCTCTACGGCAGGGTTGCCTCCGGGTATCCGAATACTGTTCATCAGGCCGGACCTGGCCTTTTGGGGGTAAAATGTAAACTCCAGGCGCCAGAAACCCTTTGGCTTGCTATCGGTGTAATTAACCAGATGGAAGGGTTTGGCAAAGGAGAAGGGCAGGCGATGTTGTTTGCCGGCATCCAGGCGTAGCTCCCGGGAAACCATGAGTCCGTCATGATACTGACGGGATGACTGCTGATCTCCCCGCAGAATATATTCCAGACGGGCTTCAATTTTAAGGAGCGCTATAGTCATGTAAGGGTGTACGATCAATTCGCCCGTCAGACGATCCCCGATGTGATAATCCGTTTGGCCGCTCATCTGACTGAGCTGACAGCCGATCCGGAGGGAGGCTTTTCCAACCGCAATGGTAGTTTGTGGGTATTTGATCATCCTTTAGACGCTGCGAACTATCTTGAACCCACAAATTACGCACACACAATGAGAACCTTCCTCCACCTTGCTTTTTTTACCCTCCTTTGCACCTGCGTCAGCGCCCAAATGAACGCACAGGCCAAAACCAAGGCCCTCGTCGGAGGCACCCTGATCGATGGCTTCGGCGGGACGCCCCTCCGCAACTCAGTCGTCCTCATCGAAGGCGAGCGCATCAAGGCCGTTGGCACCCGCGCTACGGTAGACATTCCGGCCGACGCCGAAATCATCTCCACCGAAGGCATGAGCGTACTGCCCGGACTATGGGACATGCACGTGCACCTGATGATCAATGGCCACAGCGACTACGCCTACTGGGACACCGTGATGCCGCCCTACCTCGAAGAAATCATCATGCCCGCCAGCGCCAAACAACTGCTGATGGCCGGCATCACCAGCGCCCGCGACCTCGGCGGGCCGCTCAAGGAATCCCTCGCCGTCCGCGACCGAATCAATAAAGGTGAGCTCATGGGCCCGACGATGTATATGTCCGGACCCTTCCTCCAACACGAGCCCTATCCGGGCACCGAAGCCTTCCGCTGGAGCGTCAAAACCGTTGCCGACGCCCGCAGCAAAGTCAACGAACTGGCCGACGCCGGGGTAGACTGCATCAAGGTCGTTGACCAGGACCAAATCCCGATGGACGCCTTCATGGCTCTCGTCGATCAGGCCCACCGACGGAAGCTCACCGTGGTGGCCCACAGCCACCGTCCGGAAGAAATCCGCCGCGGACTCAAAGCGGGTGTTGACTGCTTCGAGCACACCGGCCTCAGCTCCGCCCCCGGCTACCCGGAAGATGTGCTGGAGATGATCCGCGAGCGTACCGCCCAGATGAACCTCGGGCCGCTTTACTGGACGCCCACCGTAGAAGGCCTCTACAACTACGAATATACCCGCGATAATCCCGAAGCCCTCGATAACGACTGCTGGCACGAAGGCCTGACGCCGGAAATCATCGATGATATCCGCGCCAGCATCCACCGTCCCGGTCAGCTGCCCTACTTTCAGTTGACGCCCATCCGCCGCCCGACGCTGGAGCGCAAAGTCAAGCAGCTCAAAGACGCGGGCGTGGTGCTGATGGTCGGTACCGACTCCGGTATCCCGATGAAGTTTCACTGCCAGAGCACCTGGAACGAGCTCGACGTCTGGGTCAATGAATTCGAGCTGGAGAGCATGTACACCATCAAAGCCGCCACCTACTGGCCCGCCAAGATGATGGGCGTCGACAAAGACTACGGCACCGTCACCGAAGGCAAATACGCCGACATCATCGCCGTGAAGGGGGACGTACTACGCCACATCGCCCTGCTGCAGGGAGTGGATATGGTGGTGAAGCATGGGGAGAGAGTGAAGTAGTCTTGTAGTCGGGTAGTCTTGTAGGGCTACCGCAGGGGAGAGGCGTTCGCTTCGCTCTCTTTTACAAGCGCTGCGTCTGCAAAAGTACAGAGCGGATCATCCGTAAATCCACCTCGCTCACTCCCTGGTGGCGGGCGATGTTGGAGTGGCCCGCCAGCATTGGCTCAACGCCTTCTCCCAGGGTGGCGAGCACGGCAACGGTAATTACCTCCCGGTCGGCGTAGCTCAGGGTCTGGTCGGCGAAGACATCGGCGAAGAGGTGTTCCTTGAGGAAAACGTCAATACGGGGAGCGAACTGGCCGTAGTCAGAGGGCTGGGTCCAGGCGCGGCCGGTGAGTTGTTCCAGGGTCGTCAGGCCCTGGTCGTACTTTGCGTCTTTTCCCTTTAGCAGCTTGGTGGGAGGCTCTGGCGGGGTAGTGGCCTGCGTGCTCATATCGTCGTCACCCGCAGCGCGTTTATTGGTTGTCGCCATGAGTGTTTTCAGCCCCTGAATACTCCGTGGAAAGCCTGCATAAGCATATAAATGCACCATCGCTTCGCGCAGCTCCGCCACGGTCAGCCCGGCCTCGAGCGCGTCGGCGAAGGCTATTTCAAGTTGGTGCAAATCTCCCTGGGTGGCGAGCGCCGCTACGCGGGCGAGGTGGTAGTAACGCCATGATTTTCCTTCGGCTGTGAGCCCGGCCTGGTACTGTCTGTTAGTCACCGGTTCTCCCCAAATGACGCGGCCGTCGGGGTGCTCTTTGGTGAGGGCCAGTTGTACGAACCAGTGGTCGTTGGCCGCGCCGTGCCAGTGCTCAACCCCGGACGGGCACTGTACTTTGTCGCCTTTCCGGAGGACCTGAACGCTCCCTCCTTTCTCCTGGTAATAGCCAACACCATCCAGTACCAACAAGGTCTGCCCGGCGGAATGGTGGTGCCAGTTGCTACGAGATTTTGGCGGGAAGGTGACGTTGCCGATGGGCACCGGTTGCGTTTCATCTTCGATGATCACCATGCGCTCCACCCATACTGGACCGGTGAAGTTGGGACTCTCGATGCGCTGGCCGGGGCCAAAGATGACGTTAAGGGAGTCGGGGATTTTTTGCGCGGACGCAGGTGCCATCAATAGTAGGAGGAGCAATGTTTTGAGGAAACGCATGGCCGGGGAATTTAGGAACAGGATGGGACACGTTAGCAGTAAAAGTAGTCCTGCGGCGTGAATAGCTCCTCCCGGCTGTCTTCTTCTCAGTAATTTGGGTAACTCAACCCGTAATCAGGGTAGGCGACCTTAGCCAGTAAGCTACGATCTTTACCCAATGGACAAAATCACCACCTTCGACACGATCAAGCAATACTGCGCCTTCAACAAACAGGGAGTTTTGCATCCGCAAATTGCGCTGGTCGATCTTTCGCTGGCTGACCCACGTAAGCTGCAACGGATGCAGTTTAATTTTTACCTCGTTTTCCTTAAGGAGATCAGGTGCGGCGACCTCCGCTACGGCTGCAATACTTATGATTACGACGAGGGAACATTAGTCTTCCTCGCTCCTGGTCAGGTAATCGGTCAGGCAGGTGATGTGGTGTATCAGCCGATCGGTCGGGCGCTGGCTTTTCACCCGGACTTCCTGCTCGGAACCGCCCTGGCGGGCAGCATGGAGGAATATTCTTTTTTCAGTTACGAAGCCAACGAGGCCCTGCACCTGGCGGAACGGGAGCGAAGGTTGATCGAAGATTGTCTCATCAAGGTGGGGGCCGAACTCAAGCAGGGCGTAGACAGACACACGAAGCGGCTGCTCATCAGTCACCTGCAGCTATTTCTCAATTACTGTATCCGCTTCTACGACCGGCAGTTCATCACCCGGACCAACGTCAACCAGGGCGTGCTGACAAAATTTGAGCTGCTGCTCGGAGAGTACTTCCGCTCCGGAAGGGCGGAAAAGGAAGGGCTGCCCTCCGTCAGTTATTTCGCCGATCGCCTCCACCTTTCGCCGAATTACTTTGGGGATCTGATAAAAAAAGAAACGGGGAAGTCTCCGCAGGATCATTTGCAACTGAAACTGATCCGCATCGCGAAAGAACATTTGCATGACCCACACAAAAACATTTCCGAAGTTGCCTACAGTCTGGGATTTAAACACCCACAGCATTTTACGCGCTTATTCAAAAAGGTAGTGGGGGTCACACCGGTAGAGTACCGGAAGCTGAGCTAAGTGCACTGTATTAGTTCAGCTGCTTTAAGCAAATTTCATTTTCCTATAAAATTGACCATCATGCGATCTCATACTCTTTTCTATTCTTGCTGCCTGTGGCTCTTTGTGGGCCTTTCTTCCTGCCAGACACCCGCCAGCGCCATCAAACAAAGTTCTCAGGATGTCGCCCGGGCCGAGCAACAAATCCGCCAGCTCTCCACTGACAAGTGGCAATGGATGGCGGACAAGGAGGTAGGCAAACTTGCGGAGCTATTCGATGACTCCGCCAAATTTGTCCACATGAGCGGGAGCTGGAAAAAAGACCGGGAACTCGAAATCATTAAAACCGGTAGCATCTGGTATAAGAACGCTGAGGTCCACGACGTGGCCGTAGAGGTATCGGGCAATACCGCTGTGCTCTGGAACCGCATCACCCTCGAAGCAGAGGTGCGCGGCAATACGGTAGAAAACGAGTTCACCGTAACGGAGGTCTACCAATGGCAGGGGCAGAATTGGAAGATGCTGGCCTTTACCTTCAGCAGCGTGCGGGATACGCATGAGATTGAACGGTAAAGCAACATCCCTAAAAAGGGTGGAACAAACCGTAATCCGGCTTAGCTGCTCTACTTATTATTCACTAACTTGACACAAAGAAAATTTTAAATGGCAACGATTAATTTGACGGTTAACGGTAAGTCGCGAAGCGTTGATGTTGACGCGGACACCCCTCTTCTTTGGGTACTTAGGGATCAACTCCAGCTCGTCGGCACAAAATATGGCTGCGGCATCGGCTCCTGCGGCGCTTGTACCGTTCATGTGGATGGCCTCGCAATGCGCTCCTGCCAACTGAGGGTGGAGCAAATCGGTGAGCAAAAGGTAACGACCATTGAAGGTTTATCTGAACACGGCGATCACCCCGTCCAACGAGCCTGGTTAGCCCATGATGTGCCCCAGTGCGGTTACTGTCAGGCCGGGCAGATCATGAGTGCAAGCTCCCTGCTGGAAAACACTCCCCACCCGAGCGACGTCGAAATCGATGCGGCAATGAACGGCAACATCTGTCGTTGCGGTACCTACACCCGCATTAAAGCCGCCATTAAGTCGGTTAACGCAGTGGGCTAGGGAACAGACTTCCCTTGCTCTTTCTACCTTTCTTTGCACCCGCGGCCGCGCCCCTTTCCATTCCTGAAAGCAACGGCGCGGTATTAAAATATTGACTGATGTCTACCTCTGCTAATTCTCAAAATCGTCGGAATTTTCTCAAGACCACCGCCCTGGGCGGGGGAGGGTTACTCCTGGGCTTCAACTGGCTGACGGGCTGCACCGGAAAGGCTTCCCAGCCGGGCAGCGTGGACCTCGGCCCGGAGCTCCCGGAGTCTTGGCACGACATCAATGCCTACCTGAAAATCGGTAACAACGGCACGGTGACGATCTATACCCCGAACCCGGAATTCGGCCAGGGGGTAATGACCGCCATGCCGATGATCCTGGCCGAAGAATTGGACGTAGACTGGAAAGACGTCATCTCCGAACAGGCCCCCTTCAACGCCGAAAAATTCGGCTTCCAGTTTACCGGCGGCAGCCGGGGCATTATGTCGCGCTGGGCCGGACTGCGACAGGCCGGCGCCACGGCCCGCCAGATGCTCATCGCCGCTGCCGCTCAGGAGTGGGAAGTGCCCGCCGAAGAAATTACTACGAAAGCCGGCCGCCTTTACCACGCCGGCAGCGACCGGGCGATGGGCTACGGAGACGTGGCTACGGTGGCCGCTGAACTCCCGATGCCAGAGGAGGCCCCACTCAAAGACCTGAAGGATTTCAGCATCATCGGGAAATCCAAAAAGAACGTACAGGGGCGGGAAATCGTGACGGGGAAACCCTTATTCGGGATTGATTACCATAAGGAAGGCATGCTGACCGCAATGATCGTACATCCACCCTCCTTCGGTCAACGCCTGGAGCGTATCCGGAACCTGGATGAGGTGAAGGCGATGCCCGGAATAAAGGACGTCTTTGCCATCAAAACCTATAAGGACGGCCAGGAAAAGGGCGGCTTTGATACCAACGCCTTCCCCGAGCTGGTCGCTGTTGTCGGCGACGCCACCTGGCGGGTAATGAAGGCCAAAAAGGCGCTACTGGTCGATTGGCAGGAGCAGGAAGCTTTCGAAGAAAGTATCAATGGCTTCCGGGGCAAGACGAGTCGTAAGGTCCCGGCCGGGCTGGAAAATTCGGCGGAGCACAGCAAACGAATGGAAGAGATGGCCGCTCAACCCGCCCGTGAAGTGCGTAAGGACGGTAATCCGGAGCTGGCGTTCCGGACGGCCGACCGGGTGCTGGAACGGAGCTACAGCGCCCCTTTTCTCGCCCACAACTGTATGGAGCCAATGAATGCTTTCGCCCACGTGGAGGGTGACCAGGTCTGGATCGCCGG
The DNA here is from genome assembly GCF_900110645.1 of Neolewinella agarilytica. Classification (GTDB taxonomy): domain Bacteria; phylum Bacteroidota; class Bacteroidia; order Chitinophagales; family Saprospiraceae; genus Neolewinella; species Neolewinella agarilytica. Next base: position 19,972 of record NZ_FOFB01000025.1, on the reverse strand, counting down.
CCCACTGCAGGCTCCCGGTTTGATTGAACCTACGATTGCCGCCCGCATGGATCTGCCGGTGGAGAATATCGACATCGAAATGACGCGAATGGGCGGCGGATTTGGCCGCCGGGCTTACTCCCACTACATGCTGGAGGCAGCATTGATCAGCAAGGAAGTAGCCGCACCGGTGAAACTGATCTACTCCCGTGAAGATGATATGACCAACGGCATCTACCGCCCCACCTACCAGGCTACCTACCGTGCTGCCATTGATGCGAATGGAGAGCTTACCGCTCTCCACGTAAAAGCGGGCGGCATACCGGAAAGCCCCCTGTTTGCGAATCGTTTTCCCGCAGGATCAATTGATAATTACCTGGCCGAAGAATGGTCGATTGACTCCAATATTACCATCGGGGCCTTCCGGGCCCCGCGCTCCAACTTTATGGCTGGCGCCGAACAGGCTTTCCTGGATGAACTGGCCGAAGAGCTCGGTAAGGACCCGATTGATTTCCGCCTGGAGTTACTGCAGAAAGCCAAGGACAAGCCCGTTGGTGAACGCAATGACTACGATCCGGAGCGCTATGCCGGAGTGCTTAAGCTCGTCCGGGACAAATCCGGTTGGGGCCAAGGCGACGAAGGAATCAGTCGGGGTGTGTCCGCTTACTTCTGCCACAACTCCTATGCCGCCCACGTGCTGGACCTCACGGTAGAAAACGGTAAGCCGGTAGTACAGAAAGTTACCTGCGCCATCGACTGCGGCGTTGTGGTTAACCCGGACGCGGCGGCGAACATGGCCGAAGGAGGCATCGTTGACGGCGTAGGCAATGCCTTCTTCGGAGAGATGACTTTTACCGACGGTAAACCCGATAAGCAGAATTTTGATAGTTACCGGATGATCCGGATGAGCGAAGCGCCCAAGGTTATTGACGTTCACTTCGTAGCGAGCGAGGTGGACCCCACGGGACTGGGGGAGCCACCCTTTCCACCGGTGTTCGGAGCGGTGGCCAATGCGATCTATCGGGCAACGGGCGAGCGGCGGTATAAGCAGCCGTTTATGGGGAAACCCCTGAAGGGCTAATGGCTGCTCAATGGTAGAGGACGCAGAGCGGGCAGCTGCCCCACTACCCATTCAACTGCTTAGCGAATAAGCGCGAGATGTCCTTAAAAGCCTTAAACTCCAGCGCATTGCCAAAGGGGTCGTAGAAGAACATGGTGTTTTGCTCACCGGGCAGGCCGGCGAAACGAACGTAGGGCTCAATCTCGAATTTGACGCCGTGGCTGCGGATGCGTTCGGCGAATTTCTCGAACTGAGACCATTCCAGCACGACGCCGAAATGAGGGACGGGGACGTGCTTACCATCCACCTCGTTGCGGTGGTCGTTTTCCTCTTTTTTCGGGGCCATGTGAGCTACCAGCTGGTGGCCGAAGAGGTCAAAATCAATCCATTCATCGTCCGTACGGCCTTCGGGACAACCGAGGATGGTGCCGTAAAAATTGCGGGCAATGGAGAGGTCCTGAACGGGAATGGCGAGGTGGAAGGGTTGAATCATGACAGAAGTTTTCGATAAGGTGATCTGGGCGGCGGCGGCCTTCGGCAAGATCAGGCGCGGACGCAGGTGCAAAGTATGACTTTTTGGAGCAATGTTTGCTCTTGACAGGGCCGTCGGCCCGATTCCCGGAGGACGAGGGTCAGCCTGCCGACTGGGTGACGGTCCGGGAAGTTTGTCTACCTTGCTGCTGTGCTATTCCAGACCTACTCCCAAATCGGTACTCACCACACCGATCACAACGAAGACGCCTTTGTCGTCGCTGACATCACCGACAGCCAGGTACTCCTTGCCGTTATGGACGGTTGCTCCATGGGCACCGAGAGCCACTTTGCCTCGGCGCTGGTGGCCAAGCTGCTGCGACGGATTGCGAAACAGACCGGGCTGCGGGCCTTCGCCGAAAGGAAGGCGTTCTCCGCAGGTGAACTATTGAAACAGACAATTGAAACGCTGTTTCAGGATCTGGCTCGCCTGCAGGCTGACCTCGATCTTGACGAAAAAGAGCTGCTGACGACGCTGATACTGGCCATTGTGGATACCCGCGGAGCGGAGGCGGAGATCATCGCCATCGGCGATGGTGTTATCAATGTCGACGGTCAGATTACAGAAATAGACCAGGACAATAAACCGGATTATCTCGGCTACCATCTTCGAGAGGACTTCGCTGGCTGGTGGGCGGGGCAAAGGCGACGTTACTCCGCCAAAGACTTTCTTAATCTCACCCTGGCTACGGACGGCGTGCTGACTTTCCGGGCCTTCAGCCACGATTCCTACCGGCCGGTTCAGGAAGCGGATCTCCTCCGTTACCTGCTCGATGAGCGGATGGACGAGGAGTCGGAAAACATGATCCGTAAACAAATCCTCTACATCGAGAATACGTTCGGGCTCCGCCCGACGGACGATTTGACGTTGGTGCGGGTGATGATTTGATTGGTGCTTTGGTCCGTTGGTCCGTTGGTCTTTTGGGCTACCGCATGTTGGAGGCGGGATAGGGTGAGACACCTTGTTAGCGAGCTTTCAAAAATCGCTCGGGGTGGGCCTGCATGTAGGAGATGAGTTTGCCTGCTCTTTCGGAAGCGTCCAGGTATTGGCCGTGGATGTCTTCGGTGATGTAATCGCAATCTAGTGCAAAGTCAAGCCATACCTGGGTTTCGAAGTTTTCGCTGGCACAATCGGCTAGCTTGGAGTGAAAATGTTTTGGGTATTCGCGTCTGCCATAACTTTCAGTCAGGTTAGCACACACAGAGCGGGAAGATCGACGAATCTGGTCAGTAAGGCTATACATCTCCGCTTTCGGAAACTGCTGTGTCATTCTGAAAATAGAACTTGCCAATTTGAAGGATTGCTCATAAGCCTGCCAGCTTTTGAATCTTGAATTTGCCATAGTATAGCATTTTGATGAGCCACAAAACTCGATCAGGCAAGTGCGTCTAGCCGTTTTTTAAAACGTATACTTACGTATATAAACGTAAACGTATAAATACGTCTATTTGTGGTGTAATATTCTGACTAGTAGCGCTTTGTGTATTTTCGCCTCCAACGCCTCCAACGCCTCCAACGCCTCCAACGCCTCCAACGCCTCCAACGCCTCCAACGCCTCCAACGCCTCCAACACCTCCAATATGCGGTAGCCCAAAGAACCAAAAGACCAAAGAACTAACGCACCAAAGAACTAACCCGCCAAACCACCATTCCCGTTGCTACTGCCACATTAAGGCTGTGCTTCGTTCCGAACTGTTCGATTTCGATTGTTCCGTCGGAGGCGTCGATAACGGCTTGGGAGACACCATTGACTTCGTTGCCAACGACGATGACGAGGTGTTGCGCCGCTGGCGCAACGAAATCCCGGAGGAGCGTACTTTGCTCCGTTTGTTCAAGACACTGCACCTGCGCACCGTCGCCCCGCAATTGCTTCACCAAAGCTTCCGCATCTTCGTGATGGCTCCAGCTAACGGACTGCGTTGCACCGAGGGCCGTCTTCAGAATATCCCGGTGGGGTGGGGTAGCGGTGATGCCACAGAGGTAGAGGTGTGCAAGTGCGAAGCCATCTGCGGTGCGGAAAATGCTGCCCACATTGTTAGCTGACCGGATATCGTCCAGCAAAACAGAGACCGGTATCTTCTTTGCTTCCCGGAAGGCCTCGGGTGAGAGCCGGCCGAGTTCTTCCATGCTTTTCTTACGATGTTCCATCAGGCGTTCAATTTATTTATTCCCGCGACCCAGGAGTCCGGCATGGGAGCCTTGCAAAGTTTGTCGTAGTCATAGGGAACGATAATTTGCTTGGTGATGGCAGCAATTCGCTCATGTTTTTCTGAGAAAACGGCCGTTTCCATCAGGAAGCGATCGGGCATTACTTCGATTGTTCGTACGCCGAGGATGGCTACGTCCGGATGCGTCATCGGAAAGATGTATTTCGCGTCTTGCCAGGCTAAGATCGGGCCAATATCGCCCGGGGCAAAGCTGGTATTCATTCCCATGGCGTCGAAATAAACGACACGAATGGTCTCCGCCCAGCGCAGATAAACGAGGTTGTTGATGTGTTGCGCTTTATCCATATCTCCCCAGTGGGTAGGGAAACGACGGGTGATGTTGAAGTCTTCGATGGTTAACATGGCGCAAAGGTAGAGAGTAGACGGTAGAGCGGACCATTGTTACACACACAAGGATAGTACTGAATATGCTCCCCCGGTGTAACGAAGCAGGTGAGAAGCGCATAAAAGGGGGAATACGGATGGTTGCCATCCGACAAATACTTACACTATGAAATCGTATTCCAATTCCTTCCTTAGCTTTCTGGGCGCTTTTTTAGTACTGCTCAGTTTTGCCTGTGATCCCTGCGAAGATATTCCAGGAACCGTTCGGGTAAATAGCAATGACGTAACGGGGCCGGTGATCACCTGGCAGGTGGTGACTTTTGCCAATACACCATCGGGGCCCATCAGTTCTCTGCAGTTAATTACTGACCTTAACGCGACCGTTAACATCAATACTAATGAGCGGGCGGAGATCCGGCTAATGGCCGAAGATGCTGAAAGTGGAGTGACCTGGCTTGACATTCAGGGTGGCTTTGGCTACACTTGTAATAACCCAGGGCAGGCCATTGTTTTTGATGGGATCATTCCCGGAGACCGGCTGTTTTTCCCAATTGCAGAAAGCGTTTGCGCTACGGTGGAGGCCAGCTATCCGGACTTTATCATTGATGCAACGAGCTTGTGCAGCGGGGCTCACCCGAACCTGAGTAACGGTGGTTATCAGTTTAATGGTAGTGCTTCAAACGCTAATGATATTCTTAGCCTGAGTACCCTGACGGTGAATATTTTTCCCGCAGCGATTTAGGTTTTTCCGCCGACTGACCGCCGGAGGCAGACGCGAAGCGCACTCAGCGGTACAAAACAGCCCCCGCTACGATCCGTAACGGGGGCTGTTTTTGCTAAAAGCCGAAGGCGTTTGGGCTTAGTTGCCCAGGTAGTTCTTCAGCAACTTCGAGCGGTTAGCTCCACGAAGTTTATTGATGGCTTTGTCCTTGATCTGGCGGACCCGCTCACGGGTGAGGCCGAATTTTTCGCCAATGTCCTCCAGGCTCATTGGGTGCTCTACGCCGATACCGTAGTAGAGTTTGATCACGTCGCACTGCCGCTCCGTGAGCGTGCCGAGGCTGCGATCGATCTCACGGCGGAGAGATTCTTTGTACTCCAGTGCCGTGTCCGTGCCGGGGGTGGCGGTATTGGCCAGTACGTCGAGCAGGCTGTTGTCTTCCCCTTCAACGAAGGGCGCATCCATAGATACGTGACGGGCAGCAACGCCGAGGGTGGTTTCTACTTCTTCGGCGGCAATGTCCAGTTGGTCAGCAAGTTCTTCGCTGCTTGGCTCGCGCTCGTAGCGCTGCTCCAGCATGGAGAAGGCTTTGTTGATTTTGTTCAGGCTGCCGACCTTGTTGAGGGGCAGGCGAACGATACGGCTCTGCTCAGCGAGAGCTTGCAGGATAGACTGGCGGATCCACCAAACGGCGTAGGAGATGAATTTGAAACCACGGGTTTCGTCGAAGCGTTGGGCGGCTTTGATCAGGCCCAGGTTACCCTCATTGATAAGATCACTCAGAGAAAGGCCCTGGTTTTGGTACTGTTTGGCTACCGAAACGACGAAGCGAAGGTTGGCCTTAGTCAGTTTTTCCAAAGCAATCTGATCACCCTGTTTGATCCGCTTGGCTAGATCGACTTCCTCTTCCGGGGTCAGTAGATCGACTTTACCGATTTCTTGCAGGTATTTTTCGAGCGACTGACTCTCGCGATTAGTAATCGACTTGGTTATTTTAAGCTGTCTCATGTAGGAGTAACGTTTTAGAAAGCGGGCGCAAAATTAAGACTTGTTTACCTATAAATCAAGGCCTTAACGTAGTTGCCACGAGCATACCTTTACACTAACATCGTATTCGCTCAATAGGTTGGGATATAAACTAATTTTGGTAGTCTCAGTTTATTTAGCTTAATTGGCCGCGATCATTACCCCAATCCCCTGATATGGAACGTGTTAAGTTTACCTCGGAGTTTATTTGCCGGGCATCCCCCAATATTGTTTACCAATTCCTTACAGATCCAGCCTGTCTTACCCGCTGGTTTTGTGATGAGGTAGATATTAATGACCAAACCTACACCTTCGTGTGGGAGGGCTCCGCCGAGATTGCAGAGCTCATTGAAGACAAAGAGGGCGTCATGGTTCGCTTTGCCTGGGAAGATGCAGACGATGATGACGAGTACCTGGAGTTCAGTATTACCAAAAGCCCCGTTACTGGTGAAACCATCGTATATGTTACGGATTTCGCTGACGACGACGAGGTGGATGACCAGCGTGCCTTGTGGGAAAGCCAGCTGCAGCGGATGAAGGCTAAGATGGGCGGGTAATTGATGCTCGATTAGCTTCGTTGAGCCCTTCGGGGTTCTTGATTTTTGATTGGCGATTTGTCCTCTATGATGGGGGCGTTGTAAATCGTTACGTACTCCTGCGGCATGAAAATATACTTAGGACTCACTTTTAACGACCCGCAGCTACTTCCCGCAGCGCCAGCTGAATTGGTAAATAGCCAAATCCTGTCTCCCTCCGGGCTGTTGAGCTACCTGGAGACTTTTTATTCGCTCGGTACACCGGCGGTAAACCGGGCGGCGTTGCGCACGGAGCAATATCGGCAAGTTCTGGTACAGTACCTGAAGGTCAGCGAACAAGATCCTTTTTACCTGGCGGCCTTTCGGGCGGATGAACTGGCCACTGCGGAAGAATTACTAAGCCGGCGCGACGAATTGCTGGATGCCGGCTACCCCCTCTCCGCCGAAGGAGCGGAAGAAACCCCGGCCAGAATCCGGGTGCTGCACGAACTGGAAGCCCTGCTGTTAGCCGATGATAATGAGCTTGATCTGTACGCCGGTCCGGCCGACCGGCTCAACCTGCTGCTCAGCAGTCTCGGCGAAGACCGCCACCCAAGGTTAGAGATTTTTATCAACGAGCCCCGCCACCTCTTTACGCCCGGAACCCGCCGGCTGCTGGATGCGCTCGAGAGCCTGGGAGACACTGTTTCTGCACTCCCCGAGCCCAAAGCTCCTTTAAAGAATAACGACCTGGGCTCCTGGCAACGCAAGTTGCGTGCTGTAAGTGGTATTGATAAGTTGAGCCCGGAGCCTGTTCAAGGATCACTTTTTGGTGAAGAGGCAAGCTCCGCTGCAGAAGCGACTGCCCGGGAGCAGGATTTAACGGGCGATGGTTCTCTGGTCATTCTGCGCGCGCAGCGCGAGACGCATCTGGCGGCCTATCTGGCCCGCCTGCTGCGGGACGCTCCTGACTGGCGGCCCGGTGCCCTGCTGACGGTCCGGAACCAGACGTTGGACAACGCCCTGGTGACCGAGGGGCTTCCCAGCCTGGGGGTCCCTTCCACCAGCCTGGCCCGCCCGAGTCTGCAGGTGTTGAAGTTGGTGACGGCCTTTCTCTGGGAACCCCTGGAGGTAGACCGGATAATGGAATTTGTAAGCCTGGTGACCAAGCCACTGGACTGGCGGCTGGCGCAGCGCATGGCCGTTCACCTGGCGGATACGCCAGGGATGTTCGGGCCGCGATGGGTAGCCATGGTGGAGGGGTTCTTCCGGGAACTGCAAGCAGACGGTGAAACGACTAACGATCAAATTGCGACGATCCGGAAGCAGTATGACGATTGGTTCCGTCGGCGGCGGATCAGCCGGGACGGGCGAATTCCTAAGTTTGACCTGCGGCAACTCTTCTTTGACCTAAGGGAATGGGCGCTACTGGAACGAACGGAAAAACGAAAGAAAGACGTACAACTCAAGCGTACGGTTGGCGATTATGCGGGCTTGCTGGTGCTTTCTGCCCAGGCGCAACGCGCCATGGAACTGCTGGATGCCCAGCCGGAGACGGACCTCAACTTTCTGGAAGTGGAACGACTGGTAAGGACGGTGTATGAGCCCGCCCCTACTCATTTTCAGCCGAAGGAGCAGGGCTCGCTTTCAACTATCTTTGCACCTGCGTCCGCGGCAAAACTACCCGGTACTGATCCGCTGAAGAAGCTTATTTGGTGGGATTTTATCGAGCATGAGCCCGATTATTTCTTCTCCCGCTATTATCCGGATGAGCTCGAATATCTGGAATCCCTCGGTGCCCGGCCCAACGGCCCGGCTCACCATAATGAACGCTCTGCCTGGCAACAACTCCGCCCGGTGCTGCACACCCGGGAGCAGTTAATCTTGTGCCTGCCCGAACGGGTAGACGGCAGCTCCGTGGAGGCTCATCCGCTTTTCGGAGACCTCGAAGCCGCCTTCCCCGATGGTGCGCTGGACCGGATTACGATCAACGTAGATGCCGCTGGCCAGGCTACGGGGCCACTGGTTACTGGTCAGCGACCAGCTTTTTCTCCGGTAGCGATCCATCCGCTTTCCCGGCCGGTGCCACAGTTCTCCATTGAGCGATTGCAGCAGGCTCAGCCCCGGGAGCGGGAAGCCCCGACGGCCATGGAAGACCTGCTCTACTACCCGCATAAATGGATTTTTCGCCACCAACTGCGTTTGCAGGGCACACCGATTCTCAGTATTGCTTCCGAAAATCGATTGCGGGGGAACCTGAGTCACTTATTCATTGAGCGGCTGCTGAATAAAATTAAGTCCGGAGAAGTGCTCATGGAACGCGCCTCCGTCCGGGAATGGATTGATGACAATGCGGATCGCCTGCTGGCGCAGGAAGGGGCCGTTATGCTGGAATACGGGCAGGAGCCGGAGCGGATACAGTTCATTCGTACGATGCAGTACTCGGCCTGGTCATTGGTGCATTATATCAAGGAGAATGGCTGGTCCGTTCGCGGATCAGAGCAGCGGCTGGAAGGCGAGTTGGAGCCGATGGGCGGGCAGTTTATACGCGGGCGGGCGGACCTGGTGCTGGAACGGGAAAAGAATGGAATCGTGGAAGTGGCCGTTGTTGACCTGAAGTGGCGCGGGAAGTCGGTCTTTAAAAACCTGCTGCGTAATGCCAAGGACGTGCAGCTGTGTCTTTATGCGGAATTTATCCGCCAGAACCTGCCCCCGGACGGAGAAGACAAGCCTCCTTACCGGCAGCCAGAGCGGGTGCACACGGCCTATTACGTACTGCGGGACGCCCTGATGTTAAGCCGTGATGAGCTGGCTTTTGCGAATATTGAAACGGTGGCCGGGGCAGATGAGGCGAAGGTTGTGCAGGCGTCAACGCTCAAGAAAATCCGGGCTACCTATAACTGGCGTTGGGAACAATTTGCGGACGGGATAGTCGAGGTTCGTTGCAACGAAACGCTGGGCCATCTGGAGGATCTTTATCAGGATTTGCCGCACGATGAGCTGCTGGAAATGGAAGCTGATGATGCGCGTTTTGATGATTACCGGAGTTTGATTGGGTTGGTGAGGTAGGGGGGCTGCTTCGCAGTGCTTTTTTCACGTGGAGGGCGCCGAGGGGAGGAGCAAAGCGGAGGTTGGCTGCTTCGCAGCGGTGTTTTTTCACGCAGAGGGACGGGTAAGTTTGGGTAAGTTTGGGTAAGTTTGGGGAATTGACTAAAGTGCCTGGTTTAATTTAGGGGTTGATAAAAGGATTCATCACTTCCTATTAATGATGACCCAATGCCTGAATGGGTAAATGAAGGTGCTAAAAACTTTCATCCAGATGAAATTTTTTTCTATGCTTGCTGTATTGTGCTTCACCGGAGTACTTAATGCGGCTCACTTAGAGATATTTTACGAATGCGAGGAAATTCCTGGTGTTCCTTTTGATTACTATGGTTTCGAAGTGGGCGGCGATGACGATGTTACGTTGACGTTAACTATTTCAGTCGACTGTTTCGATGAAAACTAATCATTGATTTGGACAGTGCCAAAATACCAGGAAGAGATTTGGCACTGTCCACTTTTAACTGATGCTTGTAATTTTTTTTAAAACAAATTAAATGAAATTTTTTGTTACAATAGGTTGTTTTTTGCTTCTTTGCTCAATACCTGTCTGTGGGCAAGAGGTACTCGAAGTGAAGTATGTACGTGAGAATGGTGAGAAATTTGATCCAGGGAAAGTTTTGACTGCTATTCCTGATAAAATGACTGGTATGACTGATGAAATATTAGGAGCCCTGGAAAAAAAACATTACTCAATGCTTGTCTTTACGGTTGAGCATTCTTTGTATACCAATATTTCTGATCAGAAATCACTTAGTAGTAATGTTAGAGTAGATGCGGATACAACTGAAGCAGTATATTACAGTTTCGGTGCGAAAGAAATACACCAAAATAAGCCGAGGAAATCTGGCTCTTTACGGTTGCATAGCTGCGATTTCTCTCATTCATATAGTTTGACCAATGTCTCGAAAACAATAGCTGGTTATACTTGTCTTGAGGCAAAAGTAGAATATTGCGGTAACGACTATTTTGTATATTTCACTCCGGAATTGCCATTCCCAACAGGCCCCAGGGCCTTTGTTGGTTTTCCTGGCTTGGTTTTAGCTGTAAATAACGCTGAAAAGACTTGGGTAGTAAAAGCAATAGAAGTAAAGGCAGAGAGCGAATTTCCGGAAGATCATATAGGCTTGGGAAGGCTTAAAGAATTGATCCCCGTAGCTAAAGAACTCACATTAGAAGAATACTGTGCGAGTAAAAAGAAGCAATAAGGCGGAATATGATTAAAATCATAAGATTTTTCATGCTGCTTTGTTTTCTGTTCTCAGGTTATGTGGCCTCATCACAGATCAGCCTTACGGTAATTGTCGAAAGTGAAGTGCAAGGGGAACAACTGCCAGGGGCTACTGTTATACTATATCGCGGAGATAGCCCTCAGATTCAAACCTTTACTGCAACCGATAACGATGGGTACGGGCAATTAACAGTCGATTCAAACTATGTTTTTCCCTCGTTGCTTATCACCAGAAGTCTTGGCTATAGACCAGATACAATAAGGTTTGAAGCACCGACTTCCTTTAAAGATACTTTGTCAATTAGGTTATTACCCCTGGCTAACTTCATGGAGTCCGTAATTGTTAAGGATACACGAAGGGGAATCAGGGTGAATGGCGATACCTTTGTTTATAGCATTGACAGGTTTAAGCTGGATAGCTCGGAACAATTAGGTGAAATATTAGAACGACTTCCTGGTGTAGAAAAGACTGATGAAGGAATCACTTACCTGGGGCGGCCGCTAAACCGCTTTCTGATCGATGGAGATGATTTCGCTAGTGAAAACGGGAGAGCACTTTTGACTAACCTCCAGGCCGGAGATGTTGATGAGCTAGCCTTTTCTCCCCAAAAGGGATTGAGAGGGAATGCCCTTGAAAATTTTGAAGTAGATATTCGACTGGAGAGTAATCGCAAGAATAGATTGTTCGGGAGAGCCAACGTTGCTGGAGGCATAGACGGGAAAGGGCTTCCTGGCTACCTGCACCAAGGTTTTGGGATGTATGTCAACAATAAAAAGTGGTTTGTTAACACGGCTTCACGTAATTTAGGGAACCCAGAGCTACAGCCGATTGATTATATATCGTTGGTTGGCCTGTCCTATGCGAAGGACGGCTTAAAGATTCCACGAATCTACTTTCGACAGCAGCCAATACGTAATTATGATCTTTCCTCAGTAGGCGTTAATGGTTCTCTAGCAGATAAAGAAAATCTATCCGCTTCTATTTCTTTAGTAGGCGTTTTTAATGCTTCCTCCCTTTCTTCAACAAGTTCTGTAATCGGACCCAACGGTGAGTTAAGTAGCAGCCGACTAGAGGATGATCAGGAAAGTTGGCATTTCACGGTTCGCAATAAAACGGAAAAGCGTTTTTCTGAAAGTGCTGCAATACACCTGAGCGCAGGAGTCACAGTAGAAAAAGGTTTTGTAAATCAGGGTAGCAGCACCAGGGTTTTTAATTCTATTCGAAGCCTGACGAGTGATTCAGAGAAAAATTATATGAGTGTTGCTGCTGGTGCATCATTGGATGGTTTTTTTATGAATAAAGGTTGGGCACACGAAATAAGCGGGAGTGTGAATGTTAAGCGTCTTCCTGAAAATCAGCTAAGATTGGCTTCTGCCGATAATTTGCCTGTTCTCCAGTTTATCTATGGGGTGGATGGTAATTCGGTTGTACAGCAAGAAAGTTGGCGCTCTCTCGCAAGTGAAATGGGGTACACTCTATCCAGGGAATGGAAGGGGGCTCAGTTGGGATGGTATAATTCGTGGCGTGCTGATTTTAACAATCATCAAGTAGAGCGGATTGCCTTGGAACGCTTTAGTTTTATTACTGGCTATCAACGATTTTCGTCGGGGTTAGATTTTCAGATGCAAAGAAAAGGACTGGAATTTAATGGAAGAATAGGTGGGGATTATCAAGCTGGATATTTGCGTCCATCTACGAATGTTGTTGTAGAGCATAAGTTTCGCTTCTCTACGGTGCGTGGTACTGTTAGTTATGCTCCTCAGGACTATGTCGCAAAATTGCCCGAAGGACGGTTGTCAATTGTTAGCGCTACTCAGGTGTCTGTTGATTTCCCTGAGGCAGTTACACAACTTAATTATTTAAATATAGGCCTGTACTGGTCACGTTTGTCTCCGAAAAAAGGGAGGACTGAAATGTTCTATTTGCAATGGGGGAAAAGGCAATCGATTCTTAGTTTTCAGCAACCGATAGTTGACGTTTTACTGAAAGATAAATTCATTTACGATGATGCTCAAAACTTATTTAGTCGTGCGTCAATGAATTGGCGTAGGAGCGAGAACTTAAGTGCAAAAATATCCACAAGTATTTTTTGTACTAAGTCTGGCGGATTCGGGGTCAGTGAGTTTGTGGATACTTATCAAACAAAAATTGAGGTGAAGGGCGAGTACGAAATCATGGTTCGTGATCAAATGATCAACTTGTCATCACAGCAACGTTTGAACTTAAATTCAACTGGGCCAACAATACTGACGAGTCTGTTTTTGCTGCAAGGCGAACGAAGTTTTGGATCTTTTCGACTTCAACTTAAAGGTGGAGCTTTGGCTCAATACAGTAGTTTGCTTTTTGTAAAACCTTCTTTCAGGGTGAAAGGAACCCATAAATTATCAAATCATTGGCAGCTGACAGCAAGTATAGAAAGCTATTCTCAAAGTCTTAATGATACGGGCCAATCTTTTTACTTTTTATTAAATGAAGTGCAGGTGCAAAGAGCGGATCTTCCACCATTCAGTGGCTTTTTAGGCTTTCGGTTTTCCTTTTAAAAGGTTTTCACTCAATCCATTTCTATCTTGTTCAATAGTAAACATGAGGGGCGCTTAGGGGTTGTAGCGTCACAAGTTTGCCTATGAAACTGTTGAGTACATTTTTTGTCATTCTCTTCTTCTTTTGTCCTTTTTTGGGTGCTACCGTGATTACTGAGCCTGCCGAATGTGCAGATGAAGAGATGCCGGTTGATGTAGAAAACGACAAAGTTGCCACCGCCCGCCGCATCAAAACCGTCAATTACCTCGGCCGGCCGCATTTTCGCATCAAAACCCGAACGGCCACCTATCTCTACGATCCCGTAGCGGGTGGCTTCAGCTCCATTCTCGATAAACTGGGTAATGACTGGGTGGGGTATCAGGACGAGCCCGGGGGCGAATACCCCGCCTCGGCTGCTTCCTCTTATCGCGGCGTGCCGAACCTGGTCTTCGGCGGAGATGATGATGGCGCTGGTCATCCCGGTCATAAGAAGTGTGAGAGCCGCGTGACGGGGCGCAACAAAATTCATACCGTAAGCACCTCCGGAGATTGGGCCTGGACCTGGACCTTCTACGCCAATTATGCCCGTCTGGACGTAGTGCTGACTCCCGAAGGTGTCAACTACTGGTTTCTATACGAAGGGCCCGCCGGTGGGAAATATCTGCCCCGGTCCACCTTCTGGGCCACTGATCTGACCGGCCCGAGCTACGACATTCACGACCACTTTCAGGGAGATGTTCAGCGCGGCCAGCACCGGTATCTGTATTTTGGCGAAGACCACAACCCTTACGTGTTTTTCATGGCCCAGAAAACCCCCGACACTCTGGGCGACCACATCAGTTACCTCGGTAACGAAGAGATTGGCGCCAGAGACAGCCCCGATGGAATGGTGGTCGCCGGCTTCGGCCGGGCCGAAGGCGCGACACCCTTGCTTTCCGGCCCGAACACCTTCTTAATCGGTCTGGCTCCTTACCGGATGGAAGACCCGCTGGCCGAAGGGCGGTTTCGGCGGCGGATGGGGAAATTGTTGCGGAGGCGGTGAGGCTGGTGCGGGGTGCCAGGTGCCAGGTTGCCGGGTGGGGAGAGGCGGAGGAGGTCGGTAAATTTGGAGCGTAGTGGCAAATTTTCCGTCCAGATGCTCGGAGCCGTGGCCAGCTTCGATCCGACCGCCAATGTTCTTCTAAGCTTCTGGTTCTTGTTTCCCGCCGACTGAAGTCGGCGGTACAACTTCCCGCCGCAGGAAAAAGACCGGCGAAACGAAGAGAATGACGATCACCGAGAACACCAACCCACCGATAGTCCCCGCCGCCAGGGCGTGCCAGAAGACTTCGTTTCGGCCGCCGAGCAGGAAGGGGATGAGGCCAGCGGCGGTGGAAATTACCGTTAGAACAATGGGCGTGATCTTGTGGCGGATGGCCGTGGCATAGAGCTGGACGGGCGTAGTTGCTGAGGCTTGCTTGCGCAGATAGTTGTATTCGTTGATGACCAGGATGAGCCCGTTTACCGCCAGGCCGGTAACGAGCAGGAAACTTACGTAGCCACCCTGGTCCAGCCGAACGTTGAACCAGTAGAAGGTCAGGAAGATACCGATGCAGGAAATCGGGATGAGCAGGACGATATTGAATGCCTGCCGTAGTGACTCAAATAAGACGGCGCAGATAAAGAAGATCAGTAAAACGGCCAGCCCCATGAGGGCGGTCATCTCTTTGGCCTGCTTGTCACGGGAATAACTCCGGCGCTCGGCGGTGAAGCCGAGGGGAAGTTCGGCGCGCAGGGTGTCCAGGCAGGCATTGAGGTGCTTATTGCCGAAGCGGGGACTACCCAGGTACTCGAAGGCGACAAGGCGGAGGTATTGCTGGTCTTCCTTGTGCAAGGCCTGGGGCGCGAGGCGTTTTTCGAGCGTGGCGACCTCCGGGAAATTAAGCTGGCCCGTATCGCGGGGGATGCTCCAGTTCTCGAGGCGCCAGCGGTCGTAGCGGTCGGCATTTTCGGCAACGAGGGCGACGGGCTCACCGCCGCGCAGGTAGAAGTCCGGCTGGGCGTTTTGGTCGAACCAGGCCAGGCTGGCCCGTAGCTCGTTGGGGGCGATGCCGCGCAGTGCGAGGTCTTCGGGGCGGGAGCGGAGCAGGTATTCGTAGCGGTCTTTTTCCCACCAGTTGAGGTTGGCGTCGGTGTTAACCTCCTGCACGCGCGGGTGCTTGAGCAGGAGGCTGGCTAGGCGACCAGACTGCGCGTCCAGCCCTGCCTGATTATAGCCTTTCAGGGTGACGTTAAAGCTGACGGGCCGGCCGCTGGCATCGTTGCTGTAACCCTGGCCGACGCCGTAGATGTTCCACTTTACACCGCCGAAATTGGTGGCGTAGGCCGTCAGCCGATTCTTCAGCGTGTAGGGGAATCCACCCCGCCCGCCATCGGGGAAAGTGATTTCGATGCGGGCATTTTGCCCGGAATATACTTGGGCCGTGAAGCGGTCGATCTTGTCAGGAAAACGCCCGAGGTAGGCTTCTACCTGGGTGACAACCTGATTGAGTTGCTCCAGCGTAGCGCCGTCGGGCAGGGCCGCGCCGACGTAGAGGCGGGTTTCCTCGGCGGGGCGATAGCCGCTGCCTTCGTAGACGTAGTAGCTGAAGAGACGGAAAGATCCGCCAAGGTATTTGTTGAGGTGAGGGCGGAGTTGATCGCGGTAAAAGTCGGAGCCGATGGTCTCGTTGTAGATCGGCCAGTCATCAACCCGGTTGGGCAGCCACCAGAGTGGCAAACCGAAGGCGAGGATGACGAGCAGGAGGGTGGTTTTGCGGAAGCGGAGGAGGAGGGTTAGGAGACGCTGATAGAGGGAGGATATGCGATAGGCGATATTTGATTTGGGATATTTGATTTGGCTGCCGCTCGTTGGAGGTTGGCCCTTCCCCTGCTCCTTCACCAGCGCCGGCACCAGCGTCAGCGCCACCAAAACCGAAGTTGATAAATTGATGGCCATTACGCGGGCGAGTTCGTAGAGTTGGGTGCGCAACTCATCGGAGAGGAACCAGATGACGGAAAGGCCGGCCAGGGTGGTGAGGGTGGCGCCGATGACGGCGGGAGGCAGCGGCCCGCCCTTTCGACCCAGGCCGTCGATGACGATGATCACGTTGTCAACCATGATGCCGAAAGAAACGGCGATGCCCGCGAAGGCATAGAGATTGAGCTCAACGCCGAAAAACCAGTAGCAGAGGAAGGCGAGGCCAAGGTTAACGGCCAGGCTGAACAAAACCACGCCCAGGCGGCGGAAACTGCGATACGCCAGGAGGACGAACAGCAGCAGGATGCCCATGCTGAGGGCCGTTCTTTTGCGGGTTTTGGCGAGTTCTTCGCGCAGGAAACGGGTGGCATCGTCTTCGAGGAAGAGCTGGTAGCCGGGGGGGAGAATGCCGTTGCCTGCCTCGCCTGATATTTGATCGCTGGCTGATGTAGTGAGGGCGCGGACGCGGGTGCTGAGTTCCCTTGCGAGGGCAATGCGATTGGCATCTTCGGTAGCGTAGGCCAGAAGTCGGATACTGTTTTCTCCGTTGATGCGGTAGTAGGCGCGGGCTGGCAGCGGTACGCGATCTATGCTTGCCAAGTCGCCAAGGGTGAGCTGACGTCCACCGGTGGTGGGCAGCGGAATGGCCGCCCATTCGGTGGCGGTTAGCGAAGACGTCTCCGTCGGTACGTCATTATAAGCGTACAGTTTTTCCTTTCCGGACAGCATAAATCCGAGCCCGGAACGCTCGAAGTACTGCCGTAGGTAACCCTGAATGCCAGCGGGCGTCAGCCCGGCGGCCGCCAGCGCCTCCGGCCGCAGACTGATGCGCCAGTGCGGGCGGTTGCCGCCCGTCACCTCCAGTCGGTTGAGGCCGCGCAGCAGACTCAGCCGTGGAGCGAGCTGCTCGGTGGCGTAGCGGTAAAGCTCAGTGGGTGGGTCGGGGCCGGAGAGGGTGTAGGTCATCACCGGCAGGTCGGTGAGTTTTTCGTTCTCGGCCGAGGCGTAATCGAGGGTAGGGTAGCCCACCTCCGCCGGTAACTCCGGATAGAGCCGCCTAATCTGACTGGCGACGTTGAAACGGACAAAGTCGCCATCCGCTCCCCGCCGTAATTTTAGGTTGATGCTGCCGCGCCCGGCGCGGCTCACCGAAGTGATCTCCTCTACATCCCGCACCAGGGCAAAGGCCGCTTCCAGCGGCGCGGTCACCTGTTGCTCCAGTGCGTCCGGCGCTGCCCCGGCCCAGGCGTAGCGGACGCTCAGGTTGGCCTCGCCCGTGCCCGGCTGCCAGCGGACGGTGAGCCGTGGCAGTAGCAAGTAGCCGATGAGGGCTAAAGCGGTTAGGGAGAGGAGGAGGGGGTAGGGTTTCAAGGGGGGGGGGCAGGTTGCAGGTTGCGAGTTGCAGGTTGCGAGTTGCAGGTTACAGGGTGCAGGTTGTGGATTACAGTTTTAGTACGAGGTAAAGTTAGGGTATTTTGAGTTGGGGGAGGATTGACAACATTAGGTGTGTGTTGAGATACACGGATGCCTTCTTCTGCTTCCGGCTGAAGCCGGTGCTGGGTTACGAAGCTCTTCGAGCTATCTTCACTAATAATAGCTCGAAGAGCTTTGTAGCACAGCACCGGTTCTAACCGGCGGTGAATTAGTAGTGCGATTTATAAAAGCGTCCCGGCCCTAGCTAAATTTTATCGCCTGAATTTGCATAACTCGGGTTTTGACCTTAATGCCGACTCGAAGTTTGGGTAAGTTTGGGTAAGTTGCAATTAATGCTCCCTTAAATTGGTCCTCGATAATAGGCTCCATCGCGCCTTTTTGTGATGGCCTTTACCTGTGTAAGGAAAAACCAGGTTGAAACCCTTTTTTATGAAAACTTTAGTTCTTAGATTAACGACCATCTTGGGCATGGTCATGTTTTGTATGATGCCAATGGCTAATGCTGCTGGGCCTGGTGGGGGTGGCATTGGAGGTGGTGGTGCTGATTGTGGATATATTTCCTTTATGGAATACTGTGACGCAACAGAAACTTCTGAACGCATCACCTGCGACTCGTCAATTGGAGGAGAGTCCAGTTGCACGCTAGTCAACTGTGATGGGACTCAGATCGAACTTGGAGGCCCGCTTCGAGGATGCTAAGCATTAGTTAAGTTGAATCTATAGTTGACATAATTCTTACTGATTTTGATGATAAAGGAAAGCCGACAAGACATGATTTTAATAAATTATTCATTGTCTTGTCGGCTTATAATTAAATATACTAAGATGAGACTATGCTGGAGTGCTTTTATGTTTTTTACCCTGTTAGTGGCGTTAGCTGCCTCTTGTGAGAGTGGGGGAGGGGGTACCCAAAAGTATTCCTTTGATTTTAAGGACTATAAAGTAACTAAAGGAAACGATAAGGTTGTTTTTAATGCGTCAGAGTTGTTTAGAAATATAGTCACGATTAATCTAACTAGAGAAACTGCGGAAAAAGTTGGGAATGTTTCTAGTTTTATGCTTGATGCAAGTCAGAATGTCATATTGGTAGACAAAATTTTCAGCATCATTTCTAGTGTTAGTATGGAAGGAGATATTATTTGGCAATTGACCGCTGATCCTACAGATTTTAGAGTTTTTAATGATGTAAGAGCAGTCTATTATAACTATTTTGACAATACTTTAATTGTGCAGAGTATCGAAAAAATTTATACTTATAATCAAGAGGGAAAGTTTGTTGACGTTGAGCCTAAACCAGTTTTTAACTTTAATCGAATGGCTTTCGTAGCTCCTGATGAAGTAGTTTATTCTTGCCAAGGCCGCCTGAATACACATGTATTGGATCGTTCCAAACAATTAATATGGACTGTTAAAGGGCAGGTCGAAAATTCGTTTATTACCTCGCTTCCTTATGCGCCTGAACATTTGCTTATAGGCGGGGTTCAGGAGTTTAGTCTACTAAATGAATCACTGTACTACCATGCACCTTTCCGGGATACCATTTATAGCGTTAATTTGCCTGAGGTGCGTCCGGAATTTTCCATAAAATTTGAAGGAACAATTAGATCGGAAGAGGTTATGAAAAAAGAAAGTATCCGGAATAAATTAAAATATATGCGAGAAGAAAGCGTGCCTCAACTGATGAGTCTTGCTGCAGATAGCTTACGGTTGGCTTTCCGTTATAAAGTTGGGCATAAAGATTACTTTGGATTAATAGATAGAAAATCAAATGAAATGGTGGTGAACCATAGATACCTAAAGTATAATCAATTAACTATTGAGCCACCCCAAATGTACCATGACGGTCATTTTCTCCGGATTGTTCCTGATTACCAGGTAAAGCATTTTGCCAAAATTGACCCAGACGCTACTGAAGTATCCAAGGAGTGGTTAGAAGAGTTAAAGGGGCTCGACGAGGCCTACAATGATGTTGGTCCCAAAACGCTTTACCTGATTAAGCTGTAGGCTAGGAGAAGGTATCGGAAATCTCATAGAGGGGTAGCAGGATTAGCCACATATCTCAAAATTCCTGCACCCAGAGGGGAGGTGGTAGTCGAGGGAAGGTATCTGTGTTTTGAAGGCCTAGTGCCGACTCGAAGTTTGGGGGTGATTAGTGTCATGAGAATTAAGTAGTGTATAGTTGCCTTCTTCCGGGAAGCCCCCCCCACAGGGCTAACGCATACTCGAAGCCGGACCCTCACCGCGAAGCAGCCCCGAAGGGAAAGGAACATTTTATCCTTCGCTCCGCTACGGAAAATGCAC
>NZ_FOFB01000024.1 GCF_900110645.1 Neolewinella agarilytica | reverse complement strand
GTTTCTCAAAAGATTTTGATAATCATGTATCGGCAATCCGTTATTTCATATGGAAGCGAAACCTAGCTTCTCACCCTTACATTTGATACACCGCCGCTTTTTGATTTACCACATCTTCACAATGAAAAACAGACTTATATTAATACTATTAGTCTTTCTATCTAGTTGTGGGGAATACAATTCAGACTTAGCCGGAGGCTGGCAATTTATGAATGGGGGAATGTACTGGGAAATGTACATTCAGCCCGACACGATATACGTTTTCAACAGCGAATTGTTAATGATTGTAGATGTGTCCCACCAGATCAAAAACAATAGCTTAATACTGAATAAGTACGGTCATCAAGTACTAAATGGAGAAATTGAATTCTTAGACAATAATGGGGCAATAATTCATGATAGTATCAATGGCCAACCGATAAAAATGAGCCGAATTGATGATAGTAATCTAGCGCTTACAGATAAAGCTACCTTTCAGACGTTCTTATCTAAATTTAAACAACGTCATTTAGAGTTCCCGAAAAATGAATAGCTGGGATTCCAGGCAAATCCCCAGCACCTTTAACCCTCACCGCCCCACAAACCAGGCAAAAGTCCGACACTCCTCCACCGCCGTCTGGTAAAAGCGGGTATCGTTATATTCATCTCTCAGGAGGCGGAAATAGTTGAAGGGCCGGGCGCCGCCCGGCTTCCCCGCCGCGTAGTGCTGGTTGCGCTCAGTCTTGGCCAGAAAGTAGGTGGCTTCGGCGGCGGCTTCGCGGCTGGGTGCGCGCGATAGCGCGCGCTCAAAATAGTAACGGGCGCGGTCCATGCTGAAGTTCTCGCGGTTACCCACGGGTGCATCCGGATGAGAAAAGACCGTAGTGGCGTTTCTGGCTGTGGCCGCCCGGTAGCCGCTGCTGCCGGAACGGAAATTATCCGCCATCCGCCAGTTATAGCTGTAGTAGCTCATGTTGTAGTGTGCCAGGCCGATGTTGAAGTAGTTGCGCGCCGCAATGGTGTCATTAAGGCTTCGGCGAGCGTCGTCTTCGAGGCTGAGGAGCCGTTCCAGCAGGTCTACTTTATTATAGGTCGCAATACTGGCGGAAGGGCGGAAATTGACCCGGTCTTTGAACTGCTTAACGAAGGGTGCATAAACCCCGTAGGAATCACGTCGCGCCGTCGGGATACGCTGAAACACTTCCAAAGCTGACTCCCATTGGCCACGTTGCAAATAATACACGCCCAATAAGTGATTGATATCGTCTTTAGGATATTCGCCTACCCTCGAAGCAAGTAAAAGTTTATCAAAACGGTTGCCCAACAGGCTGTCGCCCATATTCTCCAACTCCTTTATGTAGCTGAGGTCAGGGTTCTTGCGCAGGTCATCAAAGCCATACTGCATCAACGTGGCTTTGCCCGGATGCCCGGTGCGGTAATAGATGGCCTCCAGCTTGTCATTTACTAACGGCCGGAGGGAAGGATAAGTCGCCCTCAGGTCATCATCGTTCAGCAGGTCGTAGTAATACACTTCTACCGAATCGTTGATCCGGTTGAGCGCCAGCACGTTCATCACTTCCCGCATGATGGTCACTTGCTGGCGGACACTATCGCTATCACTCTCCAACAGCTCCGCGAAGGTCTTCCTCGCGTAGAAATAATCGCCGGCCAGCATCTCGATCACCCCACGGGCTAGCAGCCACAGTTCCGGGTTAGCGGTTTTGCCGTCGTCAACGGCCCGGTTGACAAACTCCTGCAGCGCAACGAGGCGCTTACCCGCATCCGGGCGAGGGCGTCTGGCCCGCGCTTTATTCATTCGCTTATTGGGGTTAAAATCCAGCCCGAGCAAATCTTTCTCCAGCTCCAGCAATTCCCGCATCAATAGCGGCTCTAAAGAAATGCTTCCCGGTTCAAAAGCATAGATTTTATCCATCTCCGCCACCACCACAGCGCGACTGTTTTGCGCACGCAGCACGTGCAGCATGGCGCGCTCGTGATCGTTAGCACAAAGGTTACTTGCAGCCTGCCACTCTTCGTCGGTCCGGATTTTAAAGCTGCGGTAGGCCGTTTCCCGCTTGCTGGGGCAGCGCTCGAAGATGCGGCTGTAGAGGTAAGCGGATTGCGGGTAATCGCCCAGGGCCTGCAGGGCACCGGCGCGGTGCCCTTCGATCCAGTCGTAAATGATGCTCGGGTTGGCGTCAATCTTGGGCATCAGATAATCATAGAGTTCCAGCACGTATTCGTGCTCTTTCAGGTAGTGGGCCAGGCGCACGATCTGGTAGGCGTAGCGCAGGCGTACGTAATGACTCTCGATGGCTTTAAAGCGATCCAGGCCCTCGTTGATCAGCCGTTCCATCTCCACCCTTCTCCTCTCGGGCGGCGGCAGGGTTGATTCCGTAGGAACCGTCACGTTGGGCTCACAGCGTTTGGCGAAGAGCAGGTATTCCACCACTTCTTCACAGCGGTAACTAAGCAGATGGCTGGCGAAGGTATTCGTCCGGAATCCAGACGGCAAATCAGCGGCTTTAGCATCTTTTCGCCCGATCAAGGCAAGCAGGCGCTGGAGTCCGTTTTCCGTGTTTCCGTAGATGATGGCGTTCAGATGCCCGGGCTGCACGCCTTCGCAATACCGCTCATACCATTCCATGATATTGTCGTCATAAGTAACCGCTCCCTTCTTATTTTCAACCTCCGGGTAGTACTGCCGGAAGGCATCGTAGAAAGGAGACAGCCGGCTATCGTATTCCACTACGGCGGGGTTCAGAAAGCGGTAACCATAGAAGGCAGGGCCAGGCATACACTCCGCGGGAAGCAGCGCAGGCAAGAGGAACAACAGCAGGAAAAGATGACGAGTCTGGATCATACGGGGACAAGATACGCCGGAGGCCGGATTTAAGGGGCGACGGTGCGCAGGTGCCATGAATGCCTCAATAGCAAGATCCTACCCACTCTAAACTAAGACCTCACAAATTGAGGACAGTTATCGGTTGAGGACCTCTGGTCCGAAAAAATGCTGCGAAGCAGCTATCCTACAAACAGCTCGTAAAAATGAGAATACCACTAAGTTCTCGCTAGTCTGATCAACAACGGACCTAATTCAAAACGGAAATATAGCTTCCTTCTATCGGGCTTAACCCAGTTTTTTAGTTGCTGGGCTCCCCAAAATCAAAAATCGAGAACCAAGAATCGAGAATCGAGAATCCTCTCCCTTATCTTCCCCCCCATGGAACCTTTTTTCACCAACGATGCCATCGTCTTCGGCCTCCTCATGGTCGTGCTGGCCGCGATCTTCACGACCTCCAACAGCGAGCACCCTTTCTGGAAACGCTTTTACACCTACGTGCCTACGCTGCTACTGTGCTATTTCGTACCCGCACTGCTGCATTGGCCGCTGGGCCTGATCGCCTATGACTGGTACCAACCCGCCCTGGCCGGCGAAATCGGACTCAGCAGTCTCGATGGCATGAGCTTCGGCGAGATCAATCAATACATCGAAGCGCAGGGATTGAGCATTGCCGACTACAGCTCCTACAAAGGCCACAGCAATCTCTACTTCATGGCCAGCCGCTACCTGCTGCCGGCCAGTTTGATCCTGCTTTGCCTTAACATCGACCTCAAGGGCATCTGGAACCTCGGCTACCGGGCCATCGTCATGTTCCTGGCGGCAACCTTCAGCATCGTCATCGGTGGGCCCATTGCGTTGCTCATCATCACTTACCTCTTCCCGAACCTCATCGGGCTGAACCCGGACGAGCTCTGGCGCGGCCTTTCCACCATCGCCGGAAGCTGGATCGGCGGCGGCGCCAACCAGGCCGCCATGAAGGAAATCTTCGAGGTGCCAACCGGCATCTTCGGACAGATGATCATCGTCGATGTACTCGTCGCCAACATCTGGCTAGGCTTCCTGCTCTTTGGCGCGGGCCGGGCCGACAAGATCGACCGACTCCTCAAAGCCGACAACTCCGCCATCACCGACCTCAAAGAAAAAGTGGAGGCCTACGCCGCTTCCGTCAAGCGGGAGCCCACCAGCCTGTCTACCTTCCAGATGATTGGTGTGGCCTTCGGCGGCGTAGCTCTTGCCCACTGGGGCGCGGATTTCCTCGCACCCTTCTTCAGTCAGTTCTCCGAGACACTGGAAGCCTGGCGACTCACCACCCTCAAGAGCGGGTTCTTTTGGCTCGTAGTTATCGCTACCACGGTTGGTTTTCTTTTCAGCTTCACCCCCATCCGTAAGCTGGAGGGTGTAGGTGCCAGCCGCTGGGGCTCCGTCTGCATCTACATCCTCGTGGCCACCATCGGTATGCAGATGAACATCGGAGACATTTTCTCCAACCTCGGCCTCTTCGCCATCGGCCTCATCTGGATGATCATTCACGTGACGATCCTGCTCTTCGTCGCCTGGCTCATCAAAGCGCCCTTCTTCTACGTCGCCGTGGGTAGCCAGGCCAATGTAGGCGGTGCCGCCTCCGCTCCCGTCGTCGCTTCTGCCTTCAGCCCTTCATTGGCACCCGTAGGCGCCATCATGGCCGTTATCGGCTATGCACTGGGTACCTACGGAGCGCTGGTTTGTGCTTATTTGATGGAGGTGGCGAGTTGACACACCGGTGTGGGTTGCGAGGTACCCGTTTCAACCGATATCTACTATACTTGGTGAACACCCCAGATATTTACCCGATAAATACAGGACCAAAGTAAGTGGCTGGAAGATCATTGGCGGTTTTGAAGATGACGATTCTAGAGATTTATACGCAATTGAGAAATGTACCCACTACTTAGCCATTAATAATAACAGCAACGACAAAAGAAAAAGTGGAACCAAAAAAACATTGAACAGTGTATGGCGATAGGTAAAGCACAACTAACTCAGAAAGAACTCAGTGAATGAAACTAATACGCTCAATTTTGCCTACCTACCTTATTGTGTTCTTTTTTGGTACTCTAATCTTAGGTTCCTGTGGTGAAATCAGCAGCGCAAAAGAATTTACTAACAATAGTAATCAAATAACCTGCACCAACACCTCCTGTCAAGGCACCTACACCGGCCCCGAATTCATTAACGGGTCAGACGTCGCCCACCAGTTCTCCAACAAGATGTCCGCAGCCGTAGGAGATAAATTGAAGGAGCTGTATGACAAGAAGCAATATTCAAAAGTCGATTTTGCCGGCATCACGATGTCAACCGAAGGAATGGGTAGTGGCGAGGTAACCTATTACTTAAAGATTCCCTTCCTTCGCGTCAACTCAAAATGCGAAGCGTACACTTCCTTTGATCATGTAGGCGGCTGGAACCACGCACCTGAGTTACAAAAGCGGAAAAAGCAGCTGGCGCCCGCCTTAATGACAGGAGACGAACTCGACATCAGTGACCTGAAAAGGACCAAAGAAAATCTTCAGGAGTATTGGATTCAGTGGCGGAATAAAGGTCGGCAAGGCGGGTGTCTGGGAAAAAATCTTCTCTTGATGGATTCTGCAACCAACCAAAACCATTAAACGTTCCCTACCTTTAGATAAGCTAAAATAGCCGAACAATGACTCTGGAAGCTAAGAAAATAAGCATCATTCAGCTGATACTAGGTCTTAATAACGAAGAGGTTATTGACCAGCTGACCGATTCACTTGTGGGCTTAAAGGCTGACTTGGTCACTGAAAAGCCCTTTCCATTCGTGACATATGCTGACATAAAGCGAAAGAAATTTGATCTTGATGAAGTGAAAAAAGAACAGGAGTATCGTCCATTTGAAGAAGGCGAACTTGATCAGCTAATCAGAGAAGCCGACGTCCAGGAATCTATTGATGAATTACTGGAAGCACTAAATTCATGAACTAAGTACTGGATACCAACATCATTCTTTTTTATCTAAAGGATGGCCCCACGAAAGAACTAATTGAAACAACTTATGGCCCTTTTGCAAGTGATAACACAGCGATAATTTCAATCGTCACGGTTGCGGAAATAAAAGCCTTAGCCCAAAAGAACAAGTGGGGTGACAAGAGAATAAAAATCGTTGAAAAAATCTTGGGCAGGCTTGCTGTAATTGAAATTACCTACGGCGAATTATTGGATGCTTACGCTGAGATAGATGCCTTTAGTCAAGGGAAGTTAGATCAGCCTTCTAGTTTTTCTGCCAGAAATATGGGTAAAAACGATCTCTGGATTGCAGCGACTACAAAAATTACAAATTCAACATTATTAACCTCAGACAGGGACTTTGACCATCTCCAGGGTAATTATTTTGAGGTCCTGCTTATTGAGAACATAGACTCGAAGAAGTCGTAGACTCCTATTCATCACTTCGAGTGCTTATTGAGTGGGCTTGCCGGCTAGGGAAAACGCGATAAAGTGTGTTGTCTGAAATCCAAAGAAGCAAGTGATAAGACTTCTTCCCCCCCCCATGAACCGCCAAATCCTCCGCCTCGCCATCCCCAACATCCTCAGCAACCTGTCGGTTCCGCTGCTGTCTAGCTATGATACGATTCTGATGGGTGGGCTGAGCGGGGCACACATCGCCGCCGTAGGGCTCGGCAGTATGGCCTTCAACTTTGTCTACTGGAACTTCGGCTTCCTGCGGATGAGCACTACCGGCATCACCGCTCAGGCCTTCGGCCGGGAAGACGTAGCCGGTCAGCTCGCCACCCTGCGCCGCGCAGCGGCGCTGGCCGCCATCATCGCCGTCGGGCTGCTACTCTTACAATACCCGCTGGCGGAGCTGACCCACTTCCTCCTCAACCTACGCGAAGGGCAAGTCGGCATGGTCGATCAATACTTCTACATCCGGCTATGGGCAGCGCCCGCGGCGCTGCTGCAAATGGTGCTCTTCGGCTGGTTCTTCGGGCGGCAGAACGCGACCTTCCCGTTGCTGCTAACCCTGATTATCAACGTTGCAAATGCCGCTTTGAGCTATTACCTGGTCCAGCAGCTGGAGTGGGGCATTGAGGGGGTTGCCTGGGGCACCGTTGGTGCGCAGTATTTGGGCGTCCTTTGCGGAGCGGGCTTCCTCTGGCGGGAACTGGTCAAGACCCGCGAAGAAGCGTCTGATACCGGGCAAACTGCTTCTGCGGACGCCCCGGCCCTGAGCGATTTCATCCGCATCAACCGGGATATTTTCATCCGCACGGTCTGCCTGACGCTGAGCTTCGCCTTCTTCTACAACCGGGCGAATGCCCTGGACGTAGGTACTTCCGTCGTGGCGGCCAACGTCATCCTGCTGCAGCTCGTTAACTGGCTCAGTTACGGGGTGGATGGCTTCGCCTTCGCCGCTGAGAGTCTGGTGGGCAGGTATCAGGGAGCGGGTGACGCCGGCGCGCTGCGCCGGGCCATCAGGCTGATCTTCGCCTGGGGCATGGGCCTGGCCGGCGTCTACGCACTGGTTTACGGGCTGGGCAACACGGCTATTTTACCCCTCTTTGCACCTGCGTCCAGCGCCCCGGAAACCCTTGCGGCAGCTTCCCGCTTTTTGCCGGTCATCGTACTGTTTTGTCTGCTCGCCACACCCTGCTACCTGCTCGATGGCATCTTCATCGGCCTCACCGCTTCCCGCGCCATGCGGCAAACGATGCTGCTGGCATTTGCCGCTTATTTGCTGTCCTATTACGCCATCGGTCAGCATTACGGCAACTGGGGATTGTGGGGCTGCCTGACCTTTTTTATGGTCATGCGGGCCGGGATGATGGGATTTTGGTGGCGTTGGAAAGGCCTGTCATGAACAAATTGACCTATTTCCTGCGCAATCATTTCCGGTTAAAACCGGTGCTGTGTTACGAAGCTCTTCGAGCTGCCGTCACGTAAAATTAGCTCGAAGAGCTTCGTAACACAGCACCGACTTCAGTCGGCTAAAAGGAATCGTAAAATCCGCTAAACCCCACCCATTTTCCCGCGCCTTGTGTTTTACCTTTGCCCCATGAGCATTGCAGACCTAACGTCCATAAAAGCTACCCAATCGGCCATCGAGGCCGGTTCCGTGACGACCGTACAAATCGTGCGCCACTACCTGAATCGGATTGAAGAAGAACGTCACCTGAATATCTACGTGGATGTCTATGGGGAGGATGCCTTGCGGGAGGCTACGCGACAGGATGAGGCGCGGACGCAGGGTGCAAGGATGGGTAAATTAGCGGGGGTAGTCCTTAGCATCAAAGACGTAGTCTGCTACGCAGGCCATGGGGTAAGTGCCGGCTCCCGGATGCTGGAAGACTTCGTAGCGCCCTACACCGCTACCGCACTGCAACGACTGCTCGACGAAGACGCCATCGTCATTGGCCGGACCAACTGCGACGAGTTCGCCATGGGCTCCGGCAACGAAAACAGCCACTACGGCCCGACGCGCAATGCGGCCGATCCGGCCCGCGTTCCCGGCGGCAGCTCGGGCGGAGCAGCGGTCTCCGTACAGGCAGGCACCTGCCTGCTGGCGATGGGCTCCAGCACCGGCGGCTCCGTCCGCCAGCCGGCTTCTTTTTGCGGGCTCTACGGTTTTAAGCCGACCTACGGCCGCATCAGCCGCCACGGCCTCATCGCCTACGGCTCCTCTTTTGACCAGATCGGCTACCTGAGTCGACAGCCCCAGGACATCGCCCTCGCTCTGGAAATCAGCGCCGGCTCTGATGCTTTCGACGCTACGGCCCCCAACAAAGCTGTGCCGCTTTACAGTAAGTCTGACGTAGTAAGATCTCCCCAAAGCATCGCCTACTTCGAGGAGACGCTCAACAGCGACGCCATCGACCCCGCCATCCGGGCCGCCACGGCTAAGGCCATTCAGGATCTCGAAGCGGCCGGGCATAAGCTCGTACCTGTTTCCTTTAATTACTTCGACTACGTCGTACCTACTTACTACGTGCTCACTACCGCTGAGGCCAGCAGTAACCTTAGCCGATTCGACGGCATGCGTTACGGCTATCGCAGCCCGGAGGCGAGTGACTTAACCGAGACCTACACCAAAAGCCGTTCCGAAGGCTTTGGCACCGAGGTACAACGGCGAATTTTGCTCGGCACCTTCGTGCTCAGCAGCGGCTATTATGATGCTTACTACGGCAAGGCGCAGAAAGTCCGCCGGTTGATCCGCGATCAGTTGCAGGGCATTCTCGATGTACACGACTTCATCCTCATGCCCGTCAGCCCCAGCCTGCCCTGGCCCGTTGGTGAACAGGTTGATGACCCCGTAGCCAACTACCTGGCTGATATCTATACGGTGATGGCGAACCTGGCGGGCTTGCCCGCCGTGGCCATCCCGGTCGCTACCGACGGCCACCTGCCGGTCGGCTATCAGCTGATGGCTGACCAGTGGGAAGAAGGTAAGCTATTAGATTTCGTCCGGGGGCTTTGATGCCTTGCACCGCCGACTGAAGTCGGCGGAAAACATCTTCCGCCGGCTTCAGCCGGCGATACAAACACAAACTCATGTCTACCACTCCTTCCTTTCACGTACTCCCTGACGGCCCCGCCGTTGCCCGCGCTTTTGCCGACCACCTCGTAAAGCGAATGGCCGAAAAACCGAACGGCCCTTTCTTTTGGGCCCTGTCCGGTGGAAGTACCCCAAAGCTTTTGTTCAAACTTCTCGTGGAGGAGTACAAGGACAAAATCGACTGGCAGCGCATCCACTTCTTCTGGGGAGATGAGCGCTGTGTGCCCCACGACGATCCGGAAAGCAACTATGGCGAAGTGCAGAAACTCCTCTTTGATCACGTGCCGGTCGTTCCCAGCCAGGTGCACGCCGTCAATACGGAACTCAGCCCGGAAGATGCAGCTATTGCCTACGGCGAGTTGATGATAAAACTACTGCCTGCCAACTCCGACGGCTTACCCATTTTAGATCTCAATATGCTCGGGATGGGCGGAGACGGCCACACGGCCTCCATCTTCCCCGCCAACATGAAAGAGCTGCTTACTGATGATCGTATCTGCGCCGTAGCTACTCACCCGGAAAGCGGGCAAAAGCGCGTAACGATGACGGGCCCCGTACTCAATGCTTCCGACGAAATTGCCTTCCTGGTCACCGGCAGCGGTAAGACCCAACGTGTGGCACAGATCCTTAATAAAGAGCATGGAGCGGAAGTTTACCCCGTAGCCCACATCCAACCTACGAGTGGTAAGCTGCACTGGTTCCTGGATGAGGCGGCGGCGGAAGAGGTGGGATATTAGTAGTCGGTAGTGTTGTAGACGGTAGATCTGTAGACGGTAGGTAGTAGAAAATTCAGATTGGGGCTATTCTACCGACTATAGACTACAACTACCGTCTACAACACTACCGTCTACCGACTAAAACCCCTATCTTTGCCCTCAAATTATATCCCCCATGCCTACCAGCCACTACACTCCCGCAGAGACCCGCCGTAACTGGATGCTTTTTCTGGTATTCCTTGTCATTTTCATCCTGATGCTGATGTTTATGAATCAGTGGTTTTGGGTAGCGATGCCGTTTATGCTGACCTTCCTTGTGATGGCATTGGGGTATATGTAAGCAGGTTGCAGGTTGCAAGTTGTGGGTTGCAAAATGCAGGTTGCAGGTTTGGTTCCTCTTATTTGCAATCAGAACCCTGATATTTGCTAGTACTGCAGGTATACCACGGCCTTCACTTCGAAGAAGTCGTGCTCCGGAAACATCTCCTTGATGGGATGTTCTTCCAGGTAAGCTCCTTTGGGCAGAGCAGACATTTCCTCCGTTAGCCCTACTCCCTTCAACGCCAGGATGCCATTGGGCAGCGCATGCCGCTGCTTACGGGCAATGAGTTTCATGCTCCACTCGGCTAACTTATCGATCTTAGCAACGGCTCGCGTGACGACGAAGTCATAGGCAGGCTTCTTGATCTCTTCGGCCCGCTTTTGCTCGGCCCGGCAGTTGGTCAACCCGATGACCTGGATGACCTCATTACAGACGCGTATTTTTTTAGCAATACCATCTACCAGATGAAAGTCTGTCTCCGGAAACATGATCGCCAGCGGAATGCCGGGGAAGCCGCCTCCGGTGCCCAGGTCCAGTACTTTAGCGCCGGGCACGAAGCGCACCACTTTAGCGATGGCTAAACTGTGCAATACGTGATTCACGTAGAGGTTATCAATGTCCTTTCGGCTGATAACATTAATCTTGGAATTCCAATCCCGGTATAAGGCATCCAGAGCTTCGAATTGCTCGCGTTGCCGCTCAGTGAGCTCAGGAAAATGCTGGAAGATGATATCGGCGGTCATGGCTTATTCTTTTGCGGGGCGAAGATAGTTGGTCTTTAGTTGAGATACCGTGCGTCGATTCTAATTTCGACGCACGGCATCTCAACCAAAGTAACAATCTAAAAGTCCAGCTCAATCGTATCCCCTGGCTTAATACCACCACTTTCTTCTTGTTTAGGGGCGGCTTTCTTTGTTGCTTTCACGGTAACCTCCCGAACCTTAGGCACATAGGGTTCATTGAGCTCCTTCACCGTAACGAGCTTACCGTCGTGCAGCTTGTTGCCTAACGATTTCCACCCCTTCACGTCAATGAATTCGGCTAACTGAATCACCTTGGTTTTCTTCTCTTTTTTCTCCCGCCAGGAGATTTCCACTTCCGGCTCCGGGTGGAGGGTGGCCAGGTATAGCTTCGTCTGCCGATGATCCGAAGTAAAGCTGAATTTTTGCCCGGGAGAGCTCGTTTCAATCTGGAAACGTTTCACCAGGGTGACCTTGCGCTCCCCTTCATGATAGACGGCACTGACGACCATGTCGTCCTGATATTTACCGATGAAGAACAGGGCTTTGGGGTCATAACGACGGCTCATGTCCAGTTCTTCCCGTTCGTAAGTACCATCGTGGTTGATCACCAGCAGCAAGTCCCCGGTGTCAAAGCCGCCGAGCAGGCGGCCGCGCTCTTCGAGATTCAGACGACCGGATACTTCGTCCATCCAGACTTTCAGTGCCCCGAGCGTACTCTTACCCGCTTCCTTCAGGGTTACTTTTCTGACCGGGTAGCGCGTCACGATATTACCGCCGGAGGCCCGGCCTTTGATCGCCAGTTCAGCGAAGTCAAAATCGAAGTCTTTCACCCGCGCCTTACTGGCGGGGCTCAACAGTACGTTCACAATCTCCGCCTCACCGTTAGGGTTTGCGCTAAAGTAGAGCAGCTTGGATCCCCTCGCGCCCTTGGTCAGGTCATACTCCCGATCCCGGGTAATGGCCTTGACGTTAAAACGCTTGCCCATCGCACGGCCGGTTTTGCCGTCCAGGTAGACCATGTTGTAGGTCGTCCGTTCATCTCCTTTTTTCCAGACGCCCACGTGAATGATATTCTTACCCACGAAGGTCTTATCCGCAATACGGGTGACCATCAGTTTGCCATCCTTTCGGATGACAATCACGTCGTCAATATCCGAGCATTCCGCCACGAACTCTTCCTTCTTGAGGCCCATCCCGATAAAGCCCTCTTTGCGGTCAACGTAGAGCTTGGCATTGTTAGCGGCAACAGCGGCAACTTTCACTTTTTCAAAGGTGCCAATTTTCGTCTTCCGCTCCCAGCCTTTGCCGTACTTGTCGAGCAGGTGCTGGTACCAGGCAATGGTGTATTCCGTCAGGTGTTCCAGGTCGTGCTTGACCTGCTTAAGTTCCTCTTCCAGTTTAGCGATCCGCTCATCAGCAGCAAAGCTGTTATACTTTGAGATGCGCTTGATCCGGATCTCCGTCAGGCGAATGATGTCATCGTCAGAGATTGCCCGCAACAATTGCATTCGGGTATCTCCCTTTTTGGCCTTTTCGTTGGGGTCACGGAAGTACTTTTCCAACCCTTCGCGGATGATGTCAAGCACCTCGGGGAAGTCTTCCGCTTCTTCAATATCGCGATAGATGCGCTCTTTGATGAAGACTTTTTCCAGACTGGCGAAGTGTAGCTTTTCCTCCAGCTCCTTCTGCTTGATCATCAATTCCATCTTCAGCAAATCACGGGTTTGATGCGTGATGTGCTCCAGAATGTCAAGTACAGAGACGAAGTGAGGCTTGTCACCTCCGATAATGATACAGGCGTTAGGAGAAACAGACAGCTCGCAGTTGGTAAAGGCGTAGAGCGCGTCGATGGTAACATCAGGGCTGATGCCGGTAGCCAGCTCGATCAGGATTTCCACTTCCGCAGCCGTGTTATCCTGTACTTTTTTAACCTTGATCTTACCCTTGTCGTTGGCCTTGAGAATACTGTCAATCAGCGATTGGGTTGTCATGCCATAGGGAAGCTCCCGAATGGCGATGAACTTGTTGTCGATCTTTTCAATCGTCGCTCTGATCTTGATCTTTCCCCCGCGCTTACCCCACTGGTAATCGCTTACGTCTACCGTACCGCCGGTAGGAAAGTCCGGGTAGAGCTTGGGTTTCTTTCCCTCCAGGATCTTGATGCTTTCGCGGCAGATCTCAATGAAGTTATGGGGCATGATCTTCGTGCTCAGACCTACGGCAATGCCTTCGGTGCCCTGCGCCAATAAGAGCGGAAACTTAGCCGGCAGATTGATCGGCTCCCGCTTCCGCCCGTCGTAGCTCACCTGCCATTGGGTGGTTTGTGGGTTGAAGACCACTTCGGTGGCGAACTTGGTCAGTCGGGCCTCAATGTAACGGCTCGCGGCGGCGGAGTCACCGGTTAAGGTGTTACCCCAGTTCCCCTGTGGATCAATCAACAGCCCTTTTTGCCCCAGCCCCACCAGAGCATCGCCAATGGCAGCGTCTCCGTGAGGGTGATACTGCATGGTTTGTCCGATCACGTTAGCCACCTTGTGGTAACGACCATCGTGCATCTCGTTCAGAGCGTGCAGAATACGACGCTGCACGGGCTTGAGTCCGTCCTCAATGGAAGGTACGGCTCGTTCCAGAATCACGTAGCTGGCGTAATCAAGGAAGTAATCCTCGTACATCCCCTTCAGGGTCGTTACTTTGTCGTCATCGGCTGACTGGCCATTCTGTGTAGCGGTATCGTCGGTCATTTACTGCTGTTGATTCGTAGTCTTTCGGATCTACCGGACGCTCAAAAGGCTCAAAAGGCCTCCGCTGCGCTCCGGTTTTGAGACGCTTCGAGGTCCTGGTTTTGGAGTACAGAAACTGGAATCCTCTTTAGCGATAGGGCGAAGATAGCAAATGCTTTTTTAATAACAAAATGTTTTAAAATAGACTTATTTGTTGTTTTAGTTTGCTCTTTTCAAGCTCTGCTCTGCATCCTGCGACCGCGCAAAAAAGAGGAGCTGCAACTTTTACAGAACAAGCTTAGTTTAGTAACTAAACAAACTAAATCATGCACCCTAAACAACTCATTCGTACCAGCCGGAAAATCAGCCTGGTTCTCCGCCATAAACCCCAGGCTATTGGCCTTACACTTGATGCCAATGGCTGGGCGGAGGTAGACGATCTACTCCGCCTGATGACCCAGGATGGTACTCCGCTCAATCGTTCGGAACTGGATCTAATCGTTGCCGAAAACAATAAACAACGCTTCCGTTTCAGTGACGATGGCCGAAAAATCCGGGCTAATCAGGGGCACAGCCTCAACGTCGACCTGCAGATGAAACCCGTCCAGCCCCCCGACATGCTCTACCACGGAACGGCGACGACCGCCGTGGCCTCCATCCTGAGAACCGGACTGGAAAAACGCAAGCGACAGCACGTTCATTTGAGCCATGAGCAGGAAACGGCCACTAAGGTGGGTAGTCGCCACGGCAAGCCCGTAGTCTTGATCGTGGACGCCGCCCAAATGGCCGCTGACGGGTATCTCTTCTATCGTTCAGATAACGGAGTCTGGTTAACTGAGGCCGTGCCGGAGAAATACCTGCGCAGAACACCTTAATCTTCTTCTACAAAGGGTTTCTTCGCCACAAACCCAACCTTTTACCACACTGCTCCTTTCCTCCTGCATGGATTCTCTCACGCAGATCGTTTTGGGCGCCGCCGTAGGCGAGGCAGTTTTGGGCCGCAAGGTCGGTAACCGAGCCATGCTATGGGGTGGCATTTGTGGTACGTTGCCCGACCTCGACGTTTTCGCCAATACCGTTAGCGACCCGATGAGTGCGCTGGCTTATCACCGGGCATTTACGCATAGCCTGGCCTTTGCGGTGCTGATTGCTCCTGCCGTAGGGCTGGCCATTCACCGGTTTTACGGCGGCAGGGAAGGGCCCATAAAAAGCCGGTGGATCTGGCCTGCGCTGCTACTGGAGTTTTTCGTCGTTTTGCTCGTTGGCAGTTACCTGATGCCGATTGAGATTTACAATATCCCCCAGATTGTGACGGTGATCACGCTGGTTTTTGCCAGCATTTTTCTGGGCGTAGGCGGTATTCGCTGGCTGCGGGGCTTTCCGGACAAAACACCTAATACCGGCTGGCTGGGCTGGACTTTACTGGCCTTTGGGGCCATCGTTACGCACCCGCTGCTCGATTGTTTTACGGCTTACGGCACCCAGATTTTCCAGCCGTTGGCGAAAAGCCGGGTGGCCTGGAACACCATTTCGGTGGCGGATCCGCTCTACACCATTCCATTTCTCGTGCTGCTTCTTTGGGCGCGGTCGCAGGTGCGGGGTTCGGTTAAAAGAGCATGGGTAAACCGGGCGGGGCTCATCGTCTCTTCGATTTATCTGGCGCTCACCGTCGTGAACTACTTCAACGTCGAAGACGTACTACACCGCACGCTCGCCGCTGACGGCATTGAAGCGGAGGCCACCATCATTGGCCCTACCATCCTCAACAATGTACTCTGGTCAGGTACTGCCAAAGATGCCAACAAAGACCTGTACTACTTCAGCCAGTACAGCCTCTTCGATGAAGAGCGCCGTTTTGAGCCCTGGACAGAAATCGAGGGCCATCACGACTGGATTGCCCCTTACGCCAATGACCGCGACCTGCGGATCATTCGCTGGTTCACTAAAGACTACTACAACGTTATCCCGACGGACACCGCTGCATATCTACAGGTGGCGGACCTGCGCTACGGCCTCATCGCCGAAGACCCCAACGACCCGGCCAGCTACATCTTCGCCTGGCAGGTGGACACGACGGTCCACCCCGTCCGTGCCTGGCAGCGTAGTGCCGGCCCCGACGAGGACGTGGATATGGGAGACTTGTTCGGGCGTTTGTGGGAAAGAGCAAAAGGACGATAAAGGGCATAGCAGAATGAAACCTGTGGTATACCTGAGTCAAAGTGGTTTAGCTTAGGTATATATTGCAACAGATAATTCTGTCTTCTTCAGCTTGTAATCTTCACTATGAAAGGATCAGTCGCTTTTCTGCTATTTCTGCTTTCAGTAATGCTTCATGGACAGTCCGGGCAGTCCAACCCACTAAATACCATTATCAGCCGACAAGCTTCTTCCTTCGGCCCATGGGCCTCCGAACCAGACAAATACGAAATCCAGGTCCTCTACACGGAGATTGACCGGCAGCCAGACGGCAGCGTCCGACTAAAGACCCACCGCTGGGGAGCCAGGGACACCAGCCAGTATTTTTACCCCGCCAGCACGGTCAAAATGCCGGCGGCTATCCTCGCCCTGCAGCAGTTGAACGAGCTAGGCGTTCAGGGGCTAAGTCCCCAAACCCTGCTGTTCCATGGTACTGGCACGGCACCCGCGTCCGCGCCCCAAACGCCTGCTGCGGCGGATACGACTTCCGTGTCCGGCTACCCGAGTCTGGAGCAGTACATCCGGAAGATATTTCTGGTGTCCGACAACGACGCCTACAACCGCCTCTTTGAGTTTCTTGGCCCGACCTACATGAACCATGCCCTGCATCGTGCCGGCATCCACGGCGGGCGGCTGCAACACCGCGTTGGTGTGGGCGGCTTCAACACCGAGACGCACGCCTGGCTCAATCCGGTCAAATTCGTCGATGGCATCAACGTGCCCTACCAGATCGGCGAACGGCACGATCGCTATTACGATCCACTCCCCAACCTGAAGGGGCAGTTCCGGGGCAAAGGCTACACCACTAACGACGGCGAGCTGATCAACGAACCCTTTGACTTCAGCCATAAAAACTACCTCTCCGTCCGAAACCTGCACGACATCCTGCTGCGTGTCGTATTGCCCGAAGCGGTGCCCGAACAACAACGCTTTACGCTGACAGATGCCGACTACGCGCTGCTCCGCCAGGCCATGTCTGAACGCCCCCGTGAAAGCGCCAGCCCGGTCTACGATAAGCCCGACAACTACGTCAAGTTCTGGCTATACGGCGACCAGCCCGAAGCGACCAAAATCCCCGACGGCCTGCGCATCTACAACAAAGTGGGCTGGGCCTACGGCTATCTGACGGATGCTGCTTACATCACCGACGCGGAAAGCGGGAGGGAGTTTATGCTCGTCGGCACCATCCACGTCAATAACAACCGGATTTTCAACGACGGAGAATACGAATACCTGGAAACAGGGATGCCCTTTTTCGGAGAGTTGGGTCGGGCGGTGTTGGCGTTTGAAAGGGGGAAGCGATAATCAGGGTGTTTCTGAGGGGGATTTGTAGCGCCGACTTCAGTCGGCGTAAGACATAATATACGCCGACTTCAGTCGGCGCTACAAGTCTTCTCCCCCATACATCTCCAACATTGCTAATAGATCCGCCTTTGTATTCGCCTCTTCTTTCGGCTTATCCTCCCGCCAGCGGAGCATGCGCGGGAAGCGGAGAGCGACACCAGATTTATGTCGGGTGGATTTGCGGATGCCCTCGAAGCCGATTTCGAAAACGTGGTGCGGCTTCACGCTACGCACCGGCCCGAAGCGATCAATGGTGTTCTTGCGTACCCAGGCAGTAATGCGGTTAAATTCCTTGTCGGTGAGGCCGGAATAGGCCTTGGTGAAGGGCACGAGTGTGTCGCCATCCCAAACCCCGAAGGTAAAATCGGTGAACAGGTTAGCCCGCCGGCCGTGGCCCCGCTGGGCGTATAGCAGAACGGCATCGATGGTAAGCGGATCGACCTTCCATTTCCACCAGTCTCCTTTTTTGCGGCCCTGTTTATATTCACTGTTGCGGCGCTTGAGCATAATGCCTTCGCTGTGTTTCTCGCGGGCGGTTTCCCGCTCAGCGGCCAGGTCTTTCCAATCGCTAAATTCGTAGATGGGTGAGAGCAGAACGATGCCCTGGGTATCATGCGTTTCCAGCAGTTCTTCGAGTAATTCGCGGCGTTCGGACATGGGCCGGGCGCGGATGTCTTCCCCGCCGACCTCCAGCAGGTCATAGGCCATCAGCACGATGGGAGCCTCCTGGAGCAGTTTTTTGTTGACTTTTTTACGCCCGATCCGGGTTTGCAGCACATTGAAGCCGAGGGGGTGGCCGTTAGCATAAGGTAGTATTTCGCCGTCGATCACGGTGCCGTCAGGCAGCAGTTCTGCCAGTGGGTGGTACTCGGGGTATTTGTCCGTCACCAGCTCTTCTCCCCGGCTCCAGACGAAAAGTTCTCCGTCGCGGACGATGAGCTGGCCCCGGATGCCGTCCCACTTATGTTCGGCCTGCCATTCATCGGGCGTACCCAGGCTTTCCGCTTCCTGCTCCAGCTGGTAGGCGAGGTAAAAGGGGTAGGGTCGGCTAATGTTATCGGTGGCAGATTCACTGTTGATCAGCTCATCGAAAGTAGTGGTGTGGGGCGTCCAGTTTCCCATCAGGCGATGGGCAAGGTTGGTTTCTTCGACCTCCGTGGCCTGGCTCAGGGCACGGGTCATCAGCTTCTGGCTGACGCCGACGCGGAAGCCACCGGTGATGAGTTTGTTAAACAGATAACGCTCCGTGGTGTCCAGTTCCCGCCAGGCATCGGTTACGGCTTCGCGTTTGCCATCTTCGTCGTAAGTGCCGAGTTGCTCTACGATGGCGATCCATTCCGACAGACTCCGGTCGCTGCTGCGTTCCGGTGGCGGCAACACAAGCGAGATGGATTCAGCCAGATCGCCCACTACGTGATAACTTTCTTCCAGCAGCCAGAGATCGATGCCGGCGAGTTCTGCGGCCCAGCCGCGGAGCAGTTTGGAGTTGACTGTTCTTTTCGGGCGTCGATGACTAAGGAGCGCCATCGTCCAGAGTTTGTCCTGGTCATCTGCTTCCCTGAAATAGTCGGCCAGGGCCGCGACCTTGGCGTTGGTCTTGGTCGTGCGGTCCAGGCGGCGGAAGAGGTTGGCGAATTGTTGCATTTTAGTCAGGGAGTCAAAGAGTCAAGCAGTCAGATAGTCAAGCCGTCAAAGAATCAGATAGTACTGCTTGGCCGTTTGACTATCTGATTGCTTGGATTTTTTTAGCGCATACGCAGGTGCAGGGTGAGGAAGAAGGAGCAGGGCGGTTAACCTTTCATAGTTTCTTGTTTTGTTTCCATTTCCGCCAATTCCCCTTCGTATTCCGTCTCCAATTCTACAGCATTGAGGCCGAGCGTACGCAGGTGTCTGCTGAAGATAGCGGTATAGCCGTGGGTGACGTAGATGTTTTCGGCGCCGGTCAGATCGATAGCTTCGAGGAGCTGTGGCCAGTCGCAGTGGTCGCTGAGCACGAAGCCACGATCAGCGCCCCGCCGGCGGCGGGCACCCCGCAGCGTCATCCAACCGGAGGCAGCGCCGAGGCTGATTTGTCCGAATTTCTTGATCCAGGGCTGCCCAACGGCACCGGGGGTGGAGAGGACGAGCTGGCCCGGATAATCTTTTTTGTTTATCTCTTTGCTTACCCGGATCG
Source organism: Neolewinella agarilytica (assembly GCF_900110645.1). GTDB lineage: Bacteria > Bacteroidota > Bacteroidia > Chitinophagales > Saprospiraceae > Neolewinella > Neolewinella agarilytica. Next base: position 73,128 of record NZ_FOFB01000024.1, on the reverse strand, counting down.
TATCCGGCAGTTTGATGCCCTGCGCCCGGATGACTTCATTCGTATTCTCAATGGCTCCGTGGGTGTAGATGCGGCCGATGGAGGAGTCCAGCCCGTGCAGCAGTCGCTGAGCTTTACCCAGTGCGTAACCGGTAAGTACGGATACTTTCCCTTCAGCGGCGTTGGCCCGCCACCAGTCGTTAATATCCGCGAAGACTTCCTCCTGTGGCGTCCACCGATAGACGGGTAAGCCGAAAGTAGACTCCGTGATGAAGTGCTGGCACTTTACGGGCTCATAGGCTTCGCTTAATCCATCGTCTTCAAGTTTATAATCGCCGCTGGCCACCCAGATTTCTCCTTTGTACTCGACCCGAATCTGGGCCGAGCCGATGATGTGACCCGCCGGGTGGAAGCTAAACTTCACGCCATTGATGGTGGTCACCTCTCCATAGCCAACCGTCTGCAGGCGAATATCTCCGAGGCGATATTTGATCACCGGTCCGGCAGAATGGGTTGAGAGATAAGCTTTCATCCCCCAGCGGGAGTGGTCAGCATGGCCGTGGGTAATGAGGGCGCGGTCTACCGGCTTCCAGGGGTCGATGTAAACATCAGCCCGGGCGCAGTAAATACCTCTGTCCGTAAATTCCAGTAGTGCCATTGCATTCGTAACGGAAATAAACAGCAACAGGTTCCCCAAAAAGGCCAGGCGAGGAAGCTTAAGGGGCTTAGAGCGTGTCTGAATCTTTATTTCCTGCCCCCGGTGCGTAGACCAAACCAGGCCCAGACGTGAGGCTGGCCGCCTTCAAAATCAGTACTCTGGGTCGTAATGCCGCCCCGTAGCTGCCAGCCCTCATAATCCAGAAAAACATCGAGGCTTCCGCTGCCAACCAGTCGGCGGGGAATAACAACTCCCCGGTAGCGATCATCCCGGTTTAACAAGCCTCCGCTCAAGGTGGCATCGTAGCCTACAAGGCGGGCATCGCCCGAAAGTGCTATCCCCAGCTGCCGATCGGCGCTCAGGTCAATGACCGTAAGATTAGCCATCAGCCCCGCCGAAACATCTGTGTGGAGGCTTCCCAACCGGGTTTCTGCCCGGGGGTTGAGCTGGAGCCTGCGGCCATAGCTCAGCCTTCGCGTAAGACGTAGCCGATAGTTGATGATTGCGTCTGGTTTTACTTCGTACTTCCAGCCGGGGATGCGCTCCGCAAACTCAACCATGTCATGAAAAGCATTCTGCATCTGCCCGCCGAAGGAGTATTTGCCCAAGACGCCTGCGGTCCACTCTCTTTCCAGGCGAAAGCCCAGGCTTTCATCAAAAAAATCTTTGCCCCGGCTCAAGACCAGGTAGCTGGCGAAGGGGCGGTCTCCGGCTACTAAGCTGGTAGATTGAATATCCTCCGGCGTATAGATGTTTTGTTGTAACCGCCAGTACTGCCTTAAGGTAGCCAGGCCATTGCTGCCAACGGCAGCCTTAACCAGCGAGCGGTCACCATACTCCACTGCCAGCCCACTACTGAAGTAACGATCCGTTTTCTTCGGCAGGTAAAAGACGTCGTTGGCTATGTCCGTCGCCAAATAATGATCACCCGGCAAAACCTGCCCGGTAAGAGAAAAAACGACAAGAAACAGCCCCGCGCCGCAAATGGCTCGCAGACAATTCATAGGGACAACTAAACTTCAGAGTGCGTAGCACTCAGATACTCAGTACGTAAGACGTTAAAAATACAGGCTGGACACATTCCGATACTAATCAGAAATTCAGATGTGTCGGCGTGGCGAAAGCGCAAAGGGCATATTTCCGGCTTAACTGTCGTGCCTTTGTCAGCGGCAGCGACTTTCATTGCTTTCACAGGGCTACCCATTGCACCTGCGGTCCCGCGCCAGACCAACCCAATAGTCAAGCCCTCGCTCATTAGTTGGCCAGGTAAGCCAGGGAGGCGACCTAAGCTTCTCTTCCCAACACTTTTTCGCCTCCCGTGCGTTATTATGGCGCACTATTCCTAACAAATTGCGACCAATGCGCCATTTCGTACTCTTCTTCCTCCTTGTTCTCAGCGGCTCCGCCTTTGCCCAAACCAAAGCCATTTCTTTGGAAGACATCTGGCAAACCTATTCCTTCTACGGACAATCCGTGAGCGGATTCAACTTCCTTCAGGACGGGCGATCCTTCACCCGGCTGGAGAATAATCAGGTAGTGCAATACGATCTGAAGACAGGCAACCGGACCGACGTACTGGTTGACGGGAGTGAGCTGGAACAGGAAATTGACAACTACACCTTCAGCTCTGATGAATCCAAGATCCTGTTAAGCAGCGAATCAGAGCAATTGTTCCGCCGCAGTTCTCAGTCCTTTTTTTACGTCTATGACCGCAAGACGAAAGTGCTGACGCCGGTATTTGCCGAAAAGAAACATCGCCTGGCCACGCTCGACCCCACGGGGCAGCGGGTAGCCTTCGTGGTAGACAACAACATCTGGATCAAAGAACTGAGCGACGGAAAAATGACGCAGGTAACTACCGACGGAGCGACCAACAAGATCATTAACGGTGCAGCCGACTGGGTTTACGAAGAAGAATTTTCCTTCGCCAAAGCTATTCACTGGAGCCCCGACGGAAGCTACCTTGCTTACCTGAAGTTTGACGAAACGGAGGTAAAAGAGTTCACCTATACCGATTTCCACAACGATATGTACCCTGAGTACAACACCTTCAAATATCCGAAAGTAGGAGAGGAGAACAGTATCGTAAGTCTGCATGCTTTCGCCATTGACGGCCATAAAACAATGGACCTGTTGACCGTCAATAACAGCCCGGAGGATAAGTGGCACTACATCCCCCGTGTGCAGTGGACCACAGCAGGTGATCAGCTCACCGCCCAGCGGATGAACCGCCACCAAAGTGAGCTGGAACTGCTGCTCTTCGATCTCGACAAGGGCAACCAACGTACGCTTCTCACCGAATCGAGTAAGTATTACATCGACGCACACGACAATCTTACCTTTCTGGAAGGAGGAAAGCAATTTATCTGGACCAGTGAGCAGAGCGGCTTCAACCATGTCTACCTCTACGACATTAAGGATGGCAACAAGCAGCAGATCACCAGCGGAGACTGGGAAGTAACCGATTTTTATGGTCTTCATGACGGGCAGATCTACTTCCAGGCGGCGAAGGAAAGCCCCATGCGCCGCGAGGTATACGTCAAGAGCCTGAAGGGCCGTGACCTGCCCCGGCCACTGGCCGGGCAGCCGGGTGTCAGCTCCGCCCAGTTCTCTGACACTTATGATTACTTCGTACTCAGCCATTCCACCATTAACTCCCCCACTACGGTGACGGTGATGGACGGCAAGGGGCAGCCCGTCCGGCAGATCATCGACAATATGGAGCTGAAAACGAAAATGAAAACCTATGGTTTCCAGAATGTCGAGTTCTTTGACTTCAAAACCGAGGAAGGCACCACGCTGAATGGTTACATGATCAAGCCCGCCAATATGGACCCTAAGCGCGAGCATCCGGTATTGATGCACGTCTACGGTGGCCCGGGCAGCCAGCAGGTAATGGATAACTGGCGCGGACAAAACATGATCTGGTTCCAGATGCTGGCCCAGCGGGGCTTCGTTATCGCCGTAGTCGATAACCGGGGAACCGGAGCCCGGGGCGAAGAGATGAAAAAACAAACTTACCTGACGCTGGGTAAGCAGGAGACAGAGGACCAGATAGCGGCCGCCAAATACCTGGGAGCAAAAGACTTTATTGACGCCGACCGCATCGGCATTTTCGGCTGGTCCTACGGTGGCTTTATGGCGCTTCACTGTATTCTGCAGGGAAGTGATGTTTTTGCTGCGGCCATCTCCGTCGCTCCGGTTACCAACTGGAAGTGGTATGACAGCATCTATACCGAACGCTACATGCGCACCTACGCGGAGAACACAGACGGCTACGATAAGAACAGCCCGATCCACTACGCCGACCGCCTGAAGGGAGACCTGCTGCTGGTCCATGGCATGGGGGACGACAATGTCCACTTCCAGCATACCGCCGAGATGGCCAACGCGCTGATCATGAACAATAAGCAGTTCGACACTTACTTTTACCCGAACCGAAACCACGGTATTTATGGTGGCCCCACCCGTCTGCATCTGTACACCAAGATGACCAATTTCCTGCTGGAGAAAATTGGCCCTAAAGCTCCGGTAAAAGAGAAGTCACTGCCGGTTATCATCAGCGACAATTAAGTAAGAGCGCGTCATAAGACTATCTTCGCGGCATGAAAGTAGCATTGATCGGCACGGCTCACCCCTTTCGGGGAGGGTTGGCATCCTATAACGAAAGACTCATTCGCGAGTTCGTCGACCAGGGGCATGAGGCCGACCTGTTCACTTTTACGTTGCAGTACCCGAATATTCTCTTCCCGGGGAAGACCCAATATTCGGAAGAGCCCGCCCCGAAGGGAATCCGGATCATTCCACTCGTCAACTCCATCAATCCCTTCAATTGGTGGTCCGTAGGTAATCAGATTCGCAAAGCCGACTATGACCTCGTGTTGGTTAAATTCTGGCTCCCCTTCATGGGGCCTTGCTTCGGCACCATTTTGCGCCGGGTACGCCGGAACCCCAAGACGACGGTCATCTCGATCATTGATAACATCATTCCGCATGAATCCAGGCCCGGAGACCGGGTCTTCGCCAAGTACTTCGTCGGGCCGGTTCAGGGTTTCATTGCCATGTCTCAGGCGGTGATGAACGACTTAAAGGGTTTTGTGGGCAACAAGCCATCTGTTTATTCTCCACATCCCCTGTTTGACAATTTCGGACAATCTGTAGACCGGTCTGCAGCCCTGGAAAAACTAGGTCTGGATCCTGCTAATCAGTACCTCTTGTTTTTTGGCCTTATCCGGGATTATAAAGGCCTTGACCTCCTGCTGGAAGCTTATGCTGATCAGCGCTTCCGGAGCCGAAACATCAAACTCATCGTCGCCGGCGAATTCTACGCCGACCGCACGCCCTATGACGCCCTGATTGAAAAACATGGTCTGGCCGAAGACATCCTGCTGGCGGACCACTTCATTCAGGACAGTGACGTGGCCACCTACTTCAGCGCCTGTGACCTGCTGGTGCAACCCTATAAAACCGCCACCCAAAGCGGGGTAACCCAGATCGCCTTTCACTTCGAAAAGCCAATGATCGTTACTGATGTAGGCGGGTTGGCAGAGATGTGCCCGGACGGAAAGGTGGGCTACGTCGTTCCTCCAGAACCATCTGCCATTGCGGAAGCCATTTTCCGTTATTTCGATGCCACGGACCGCGACGCGATGGCCGGCATGATCCGGGAAGAAAAGAAGAAATATGGCTGGGAAATCATGGTCAACAAACTTCTGGCATTACGCCAACAATTGAAGACAGAACAAAATAAATAGGATGCCCACTTACCACAGCAAAGCTCCCTTAAGAATTGGCCTGGCCGGTGGTGGAACGGACGTCAGCCCCTTCTCCGACCTCTATGGAGGAGCCATCCTGAACGCAACCGTAAGCCTTTACGCGCGTGCCTCCCTCACCCCCCGGGAGGACGACCGCATCATCCTCAAGTCCATTGACCGGGACGAACACCTCGAGCTAACCGTCAGCCATTTCTTAGACCCCGATGAAGGGCCGCTAAAACTGCAAAAAGGCGTCTACAACCGTATTGTCAAAGATTATCTGGGCGGTAAAGGACAGGGCTTTGAGCTCGTTACCTCCATTGACGTAAGCTCCGGCTCCGGGCTGGGCACCTCGTCCACGCTTTTGACGGCCGTGCTTGGTGCTTTCGTTGAGTGGCTCAAGCTTCCGCTGGGAGAATACGACGTGGCGCAGCTGGCCTACGACATCGAACGGGTAGACCTGGGTATGGCCGGAGGAAAGCAGGATCAGTATGCTGCCATTTTCGGCGGCGTCAACTTCATGGAGTTTTATGCTGACAATCGGGTTATCGTTAATCCACTACGTATCCGGGAAGAGATTCTGGAGAGCCTCAATCTTCATTTACTCCTGCTGTACACCCAAACCACCCGGGAAAGTGCGAACATCATTGAGCAACAGCAGGAAAACATTAAAGAAGAGAATGCCTCCGCGTTGGACGCCACCCAGCGGCTCAAGGCTCAGGCTTTTGAGATGAAAGAGTCGTTGTTGAAAAACGATGTCGAAAAAATCGGTCCCATTCTGGCTCGCGGCTGGGAAGCCAAACGGATGATTGCCAAGGGAATATCCAGTCCTTTCATCGATGCTATTTACGAGACGGCCATCGGGGCCGGTGCTACCGGCGGCAAAATTTCCGGAGCCGGTGGTGGAGGCTACATGATCTTCTTTTGCCCGGGAAACAGCCGCTACGACGTCATCGAAGCACTCGATGCCATCAATGTTCACGTCCAACCTTATACCTTTGTGGACAAAGGCCTCTTTTCATGGACCAGTTAGCAACCGTCAGACTTAACCTTCAGAACTCCATCGCGCTCAAACAGCGGTTGTTAGCGGACGAGGAGATGATTAGCCTGGTCAGCAAAATTTCGGACGTCATCATTGAGTGTTACCGGAATAAAGGGAAAGTATTCTTCTGTGGCAACGGCGGCTCCGCCGCCGACGCTCAGCATCTCTCCGCTGAATTATCGGGCCGCTACTACTATGATCGTCCGCCGCTATTCGCCGAGGCCCTTCACGTTAACACCAGTTACATCACGGCGGTGGCTAACGACTACTCTTACGATGAGATCTACTCCCGCTGGATCACCGCCATTGGGCAGGAGAACGACGTGCTGGTCGCGCTGTCCACTTCCGGCAACTCGACCAATGTCGTCAAAGCCATCGAGCAGGCCAACACCAACGGCATGATCACGGTAGGCTTTACCGGCAAAACGGGCGGCAAGATGGGCGCCATCTGCGACTACCTCTTAGCCGTACCCGACACGGATACTCCCCGCATCCAGGAGTGCCACATGATCATGGGCCACACTATTTGCGAAATTGTGGAAGCCCGTTTATTCCCCCGCTAAATGAAAGAGGCCATCATCCTTGCCGGAGGTTTCGGCACCCGTCTTCGTAGCGTCGTTGACGACAAACCTAAAGCACTCGCCTCCATCAACGGGCGGCCGTTTCTGGAATATTTATTAGATCACCTCATTGGTAGCGGCATCGAGCGCTTCGTGTTTTCGGTGGGCTACCGGGCCTTACAGATCGAAGAGCATTTTGGCGCAGATTACCAGGGGCGTCCTATTCAATACGCCCTGGAAGAAAGCCCCCTGGGCACCGGTGGTGGTATTGCCAATGCGCTGGATTTTACGGAGTCCGACACCGTGCTGGTTACCAACGGAGACTCCCTTTTCCTGTCCGACATCGCCGCTCAACAAGCCCTGCACCAGCGCTCCGGCGCCCTGGCCACTCTGGCTCTGCACCCGATGAAAAATTTTCAGCGATACGGACGCGTGGAGATTAATGAAAACGGACGCATCACTGCTTTCCATGAAAAAGAACCCGTGGAGGAAGGCCTGATAAACGGCGGAGTGTATTTGCTGCAAAGGGATGTTTTCAAGCAGGCCGGCCTGAGTGGAAAATTTTCCCTCGAAACAGACTTTTTCACCAATATGGTCGACCAGTTCCCGCTGCACGGGCTGATCGACGAAGGCTATTTTCTGGACATCGGTATTCCGGAAGATTTTGCGCGGGCGCAGGTAGATTTCGCTACACTCCGTATTGGCCGCTAAATCAAACAAGGCATCAAGCATCAAATATCCAAACTCCCCGTTACCCTCACCGCCGCCGGCGAACGCGCCCTGCGTGCCGGCCATCCGTGGATTTTTGACGGGGCCATCCAGAAAATAAAGGGCGAAGGGAAGGCCGGTGACCTGGCGGTTATCTTCAGCTTCAAGAAGAATAAATTCATTGGCGTCGGGCTGTATGATCCGGATTCACCGATTCGGATTCGGGTTTTACACCAGGGAAGTCCGGCAAAGATCGATGCGGATTTTTTTCGGGCGCGGACGCAGGATGCAAAGAAAGTCAGAAGCGCATTGCTGGCCACCGACACCGATGGGTACCGCCTGATTCATGGAGAAAACGACGGCTTCCCCGGCCTCGTAGTGGATGTCTACGCCGGCGTGGCCGTGCTCAAGCTGTATTCCCCCGTCTGGTTTCCCTGGCTGGAGGTATTGCTGCCGAGCATTGTGGCGGCGGCGCAAGCCACCGCCCTCGTCCTCCGCCTCTCCCGCAATACCGAAAAAGCAGCGAAAGCTTTTGACCTCAGCGAAGGGCAAATTCTACACGGCGACCTCCCCTCAGCCGATATCACCTTCCGGGAGCACGGGCTGCGCTTCCACGCTAACGTCGTGCACGGCCACAAGACGGGCTTTTTCCTCGATCACCGGGAGAACCGCCGGCGGGTAGGCGAGCTCGCTGCGGGCAAAACCGTACTTGACGTTTTCAGCTACGCCGGTGGCTTCAGTGTGCATGCCCTGGGCGGCGGCGCTGCCGCCGTAACCAGCCTCGACATCAGCGCCCCCGCTCTCGAACAAGCTAAAGACAACGTCTCCCTGAATTTTGGAGCGTCCGCCGCCGGCCGCCACCACACCCTGGCCGAAGATGCCTTCACTGCCCTGGAGCGTCTCGCCCGGGAAGGAAAAACGTATGACATCGTCATCGTTGATCCGCCGAGCTTTGCCAAGCGCGACAAAGAAATCCCTGGCGCTTTGACCGCCTACCGCCGCATCAATACACTGGCGATTCCGCTGGTTGCCCGTGGCGGCATTTTACTGGCCGCCTCCTGCTCCGCACGGGTAGCCGCTGAAGACTTTTTCCGGGTCGTGGAAAGCTCCATCGTCGCCTCCGGAAGAAAACATCAGCTCCTGGAGAAAACCTTTCATGACGCGGATCACCCCATCGGCTTCCCGGAAGGCGCTTACCTGAAGTCGGGATATTACAAATTGGGCTAAACCTAAAACCGCCGGAAGCGTAGTTTCGTACCTTCCGGCAACTTTGCTGATTCAAGCTTTTTATGCGTTTACACATTATTACTCCGGTTATTAACGAGGCGGACAACCTCCGCGAACTACTCCCGCTGTTGCAGTCAGAACTTACTGATGACTGCCGCATTACCGTTGCCGATGGCGGCAGCGACGACGATATCGAAGCGGCTATTGCTGCTACCCCCGGCGTACGCCACCTGCGCTGCGACCGCTGCGGTCGCGCCCAACAAATGAACCAAGCCGCCGCAACGGACCAGGAACTATTCGACGTCGTCTATTTCGTACACGCCGACACCCGCCCGCCAAAAGGCTTTTATCAGGACATCAAAACAAGCGTGGAAAGGGGCTATGAAGTGGGCTGCTACCGCTTCAAATTCGATATGTTCCACCCCTTATTATCCATCAATGCCTACTGCACCCGATTCAAGGGCCTGGCCTGCCGGGGCGGAGACCAGTCACTTTACCTGACCACCAAAGCCTTTCAAAGCCTAGGAGGCTTCCGGGACATGAAGATCATGGAAGACTACGACATCATCCAACGCACCTGGGCGAGTGATTTTAAGTTTCGGGTGATGCCCCGATCAATCCTTGTCTCCGCCCGTAAGTACCGCGTCAACGGCTGGTACCGGGTTCAGATGGCTAACCTGAAGGTATTCCGGATGTACAAAAAGGGCGCGCCGGAGGAGGCGATGGTGCGGACGTATAAGGAGATGTTGGATCCCTGGTAGGCCTGGTGTATACGGGCTTCTAATGTGGCCTTTTCAATTATCACTCAATTTTCAGCTTCTGTAAACCTATTATTGTCCCACTGCTTGTGGCCCTTAGAATATAAAATTGACTATCTATTGATTTATCAATGTCAATTCTATAGGTAAGTGGATCAATTTTGATAAGATTGGTCAAAGCATATTCTCTCCCCATAATACTAATCAAAGTAAAATCTACCTCTTTAGATTCGAACATACTTGATCGGGCAAATAAATATTGTGATCTAACTGGATTAGGAAACGTACTTATCTTCGTAGTACTAATGCCTGGAGATGAACGGACTGAAACTAAGCAATCATTTCCAGACATTAAATCAATAGTTGTATTATTTACCGTTAAAATATTAGCGTTATAAATAATATCACAATCAGGGCCTAAACAACTGATTGGAAGTATAGGATGAGCAACTCTTCCGACCCCCTCCTTCCAAATCATGCGATATTGAGGAAATCCCGGTTCAGTTATTTTAATTAACATTTCTTTTCGTGGCCTTCCGTTATTACAATAAACCGTGTCTATATTTTCAACAACAATTTGCATTGAATCTATCGGGAAGTTATTTGGAGGTAAAACATAACTTGTATCTCCTTTTAAAAGCGAAAAATCATAGATCAATCCTGACGCTTTAGTTATGGTGTCTAAATAACGGACACGACTCCCAAAAACTTTATAAAAGCCGGCCGAACTTCTGACCGAGTCTTCAAGCATTCCGATTGTAAAAAACGACTCTTCGAACAATTCAGTCCAGATTTGATTGTCAATTACAACATCTGCTTCTCCGACAGAAATTCTAATTTCATTGGTTGTCGATATTCCCGATGTTGTCAATTTCCAAACAGGGTTTAAAGATATATCAGGAAAGACCTGCCCAAAAATAAAAGTTGAGCACAGCAAATATATTGGTGGTAAAAACAGATGCCTGTAAGATAGTGTCTTCATTAATTGAAAAAATTATGCCAGAGTCTTTGCTCTTATTAAAAGTAATAAAAATTTGAAGTAGCCCACATTATCATTTTAGAATGTTATTGAAAACCACTCATAACAACAGGGACAATAACTGGTTATTTTCCACTTAAGCAGGCTTCAGGTCATCCTCCCTCTCCTCGTTTCCGCCCGCAAGTACCTCGTCAACGGCTGGTACCGGGTTCAGATGGCTAACCTGAAGGTATTCCGGATGTACAAAAAGGGCGCGCCGGAGGAGGCGATGGTACGGACGTATAAGGAGATGTTGGATCCCTGGTAGATCCGGCGTACGCGCCGCTCCGCGCGCGCCGGGCCGAAGCGTGCTCCGCACGCGCTACAACAAATAAACGGACAGCGCGGCTGGAAGCCGCTTTGGCCGGTCGCGGGCAGAGCCCGCGTAGGCCGGGAAACCCTGCTTTTTGTTCCTCTTTTTGCACCTGCGTCCGCGCCTTAAAAATGCTAGGTTTTCCGGCATGATTTTTGTACTTTTGTAGACTATGGCAGATACTAATAATCAGTCGCCGAACAAGACATACGGCGCGGATAATATTACCGCACTCGAAGGCCTCGAAGCGGTAAGAAAACGGCCCGGGATGTACATCGGCGGGACGGATAGCAAAGGTCTCCACCACCTCGTTTGGGAGGTAGTCGATAACTCCATCGATGAGCACGTTGCGGGCTACTGTAGCAGCATTGACGTGGTGATCAAACCCGACAATTCAATTGCCGTAACGGATGACGGGCGGGGTATCCCCGTCGGTATGCACAAGAAGCTGCAGAAGTCAGCACTTGAAGTCGTCATGACCGTCCTGCACGCCGGTGGTAAATTCGACAAGGACACCTACAAAGTTTCCGGTGGTCTTCACGGGGTGGGTGTTTCCTGTGTAAACGCGCTGTCCAGCTACCTGGAAGCCCGGGTACACCGTGATGGCAAGATTCACGTACAGGAATACAGCGAAGGTAAACCCCAGAACGAAGTACACGTCGTTGGTGATACGGATCATACCGGAACTACGATTACCTACACGCCGGACGCTACGATCTTCGACACGACCGTCTACAATTTTGAGACCCTCGCCACCCGGATGCAGGAGCTTGCCTTCCTGAACAGCGGGCTGAAGCTCAGCATCACTGACGAGCGCAAGAAAGAAGAAGACGGTAGCTTCCTCCGCAGAGATTTCTTCAGTGAAGGTGGTCTGGCCGAGATGGTACAGTACCTCGACGAGGGCAAGCCTGACCTGATTGAATCTCCGATCTACGTAAAGTCAAAAGAAGACAACGTAGAAGTGGAGGTGGCCATGCAATACAACACGACTTACCAGGAGAACGTCTACTCCTTCGTAAACAACATTAAAACCCGTGAGGGCGGCACCCACGTCAACGGTTTCCGCCGGGCGGTGAATCGCTTGTTTACGAAGTACGGTGATGATAACGGCATGTTCAAGAAGCTGAAGTTCAAGATCAGCGGTGAAGATTTCCGGGAAGGTCTTACGGCGGTTGTTTCCGTCAAGGTCCCGGAGCCTCAGTTCAAGGGTCAAACCAAAGGAGAACTGGGCAATAGCGAAGTAACCGGCATTGTAAGCCGTTGTGTAGGTGCCTCCGTTGGCCACTGGCTGGAAGAAAACCCCACCCAGGCCCGTCGGATCATCGACAAGGTGATCATCGCCGCTACGGCGCGCCACGCGGCGCGCAAGGCCCGCGAGATGGTCCAGCGTAAAAACGTGCTGACGGGCGGCGGACTGCCCGGAAAGCTGGCTGATTGCTCCAGCAAAGACGCTGCTGCCTCCGAGATTTACCTCGTGGAGGGTGACTCGGCCGGTGGAACGGCCAAGCAGGGCCGGGACCGGACGTTCCAGGCCATCCTGCCGCTGCGCGGTAAGATTCTCAACGTAGAGAAGGCGATGGAGCACAAGATCTACGAGAATGAGGAGATCAAGAATATGTTTACCGCACTGGGTGTCCGCATTGAAGAAGGGCAGTACGGTGAGCGTATCCTGAACCTGGAGAAGTTACGGTATCACAAGATTATCATCATGTGTGACGCCGACGTTGACGGCAGCCACATCGTAACGCTGATTCTGACTTTCTTCTTCCGCTACATGACCAAGCTGGTGGAAGAGGGCTATGTATACATTGCACAGCCGCCGCTCTATCAGGTGCGCCGAGGAAAGCAGTTCCAGTACTGTTGGAATGAAGAAGAACGCCAGGAGGCCGTCGCTCGTCTCAGCCGTCATGAAGAGGATGGCTCCGTCAAAATACAACGCTACAAGGGTCTTGGAGAGATGAACGCCGAGCAGCTCTGGGAAACCACCATGGACCCGGATACGCGTATGCTTCAGCAGGTGACGATCGAAGAGAACTCCGAAGCCGACCGTGTATTCAGCATGTTGATGGGAGACGAGGTGCCACCGCGCCGGGCTTTCATCGAGGAAAACGCTAAGTATGCCAAGGTAGACGTGTAAATCAATCGCTCTATCACAGGAAGCAGGCCGTCAGAAGGGAATTCTGGCGGCCTGTTTTGTTTTGGGAATTTTCGGCAAGTTCAGTGAGGGCGCGGCCGCAGGTGCAATGCAAGGGGAGAGGAGCAGGGTTGGAGGGTACACGGGCTTTTTTGCTCGGGATATTCCGTCAATCCCCACCTGAGTTACAGCTTTAAGAGACGTCGTTTGCAGGCCCTGCACCTATAAGCCTGCATCATTACCGGCCTGATTCCTTCGGAATCGTACTAAAGCCAAGACGTAACATACGGACCTCAGGCCTCCGACGTCAGCAAAAGTTATCCGTCTACGGGATAGGCTAGAACTTCCGGGCATGGGAAAAACGTTATCTTACTATAAGCTCACCTGAGCGTTTTTTTTCAAAAACCCAACCCATACCCATGCAAAAGTATTTACTGCCAGTTCTGGCCTCCCTTCTACTGTGTTTCACCACCAGCTGTTCCAAGAAAACCACGGATGCTGCCACGACGGCTGCTTCCGGCGGCACGGACTACGCCGCTCTTGCCGCAACGTACAAGAAAAACCCGGAAGCTTTGCGTCAGCTCATTGAAGACTGTGAAGTAACGGAGCAACAACTGGTAACCACTCAGCAGCAGCTCAATCAATATCGTTCTCAGAGTGGCTCAACGGAGCAAGACCTCAATGCCCTGCGCAATAATCTGGCCAGTGAACAACAGGCTAATGATCAGCTGCGGCAGCAGCTGGCGCAGGCACAGGCTGCGGCAGCCAACAGGCCTTCCGCCGGCCCAAACGATCGCCTGGACACGGATGAGAATGTGGTCGTGTCCGGAGTGATTTTTCAGGTTCAGCTTGGTGCTTTTGCCAAGAACACGGTCAACTCTGACCTTTCTACGGGAAATGCGCTGGAGCTGCAAGAACAGAACGGGCTGCAAAAGTTTGTTGTTAGTCAGTTCCGGACTTACGCCAGTGCGGCGAAGCTAAGAGACCGCCTGAAAGTAATGGGCGTAAAGGATGCTTTTGTGGTAGCGAAGCAAGATGGTGTCCGTATCAGTGTACCGGATGCCTTACGCATTACCGGACAGAATTAATAGCGTGTCTAAGAAGACTAACTTGGCAGGAGGCGATGTTTAAGCACATCGTCTCCTGGCTTTTGTAGTAAAGAGATATTGTGCGCATAGATGAACTTCGGTGTCTGTTCATAGATGCGTTCGTACTCTTCGAGTGCACGCTTTCTGGCGTCTTCATCGATACCTCCGCTCAGTCGGTAGCGGACCAGATAAGCTTCCGCCCGCTGCTCATTGCTGAGTTCAGCTTCCGCCAACACTTCATCAACAAGTAACAGGGACGTTTCAACGTTGGCGGGATCATAGGCGGCCAGGGCACAGGCGCGGAGCATCCGGGCTCCGTTTAATAGTTCCGGATTCCCGAGTTCTTCGGCGATAGAGATGGCTTCTTCCTCGATGACTTTCAGCTGATCGAGCTGGCCATCGGCCAGCAGTACCCGTCCTTTTTCTTCCAGGCTGGAGGCCAGCACCAGGCGGTTGTTCGTACTTCGGGCAATCTCAATGGCCTGGTCGTAGTACATCAAGGAGATATCGTGTTGCTTCTGGAGGTAATAGATGTCTCCCAGGGTATTGACTGCTTTTGCCACTCCTTTCCGGTAACCGAGCTCCCGGCTGATGCTCAGGCTACGGTCCAAATGCTGGATGGCGACGGTGAACTCTCCCATTACACTCTTGATGTCACCGATCAATCCTTCGGTAACGGCGATGCCTTGTCTATCTCCCAGTTCATGGCAAATTTGTAAATCCCTGGTGAACAGCTCAGCCGCCTTTTCAAACTTCCCCTGCCGCTCAAAAACACTGCCAAGGCTACCCAGACCAATTGCCTGAAGCCGTTTATTACCCAGCTCTTTCGCCAGTTCCAAGCCTGCATAATGGTGCTCCATCGCCCGGTCGTAATCACCACTTTCAAAGTAAATGATGCCGAGATTCGTGTGCAGACTGGCCAGCCCCATACTGTCCTGATTTTCCTCGTGCAGAGGAATTTGTTCTTTAACGACCTTGATGGCTTCCGGGTAATTCCCCAGGTTCATATGCGTAAGCCCGAGATGACTAATCGTTTCCGCAGCGCTTGATGTACCTGCCCGACTGAAGCCATGGTCCAGGGATTTGGCATAATATGTCAATGCATCATGGTAATGTGCCGTCCGGAAGTATAGATGGCCCATATTACTGTAGGCTTTAGCGATGCCGAACATATCGTCAACGGACTCAAAAAGGCTCGCAGCCACCCTCAAATACTCCATCGCCTTATCATACTCCCCTTTGAAGGTGTGTAGGCGGCCGAGGTGATTGTTCGTTCGCCCTAGTAAGAGAATATCCCTACTGGATTTAGCGATGAGTTGGGCTTCTTCGTAGGCAGACTGGGCATCCTCCCAACGGCCCACGATTTCCAACACCTTGCCCCGGTTGATGTGGGTGTTGACGGTTACATCCTGATCGGGCTGGCTGGTGAATTTTTCAATCAGGCGTTCGTAGAGATCCAACGCTTGCTGATTCTGGAAATTTGCCCGGGCATAGTTAGCCGCCTTGCTCAAATACTCAATCGTATTTTCCTTTTCTCCCGCGTGTTCGTAGTGAAAGGCAAGATCGATATACCGCTCTTCGATATTGTCTGAATAAAGCTTCTCGATAGCGTGGGCAATCTGCAAATGCAGTTGTTGCAGCCTGGTGGTGAGCTGCATTCCGTATACTGCTTCCCGTAAGAGGCTATGACGGAATATGTAGCGCAACTCATTCATGGCACTCCATATCTGTCCTCTTTCTGCTGTTTCAATCTGTTCCCGTAGCAGCAGTATCATTTCTTCGGTTGTATCCGTTCCGGTGTCTTCCCGCATAACTTCTGTCAGTACGGGAACGTCGAATTCCCTCCCAATTACGGCAGCCGCTTTTACTGTTTCCCGAACCAGATCGGAGAGGCGATCGATCCGGGCCGTCAGGATAGAGGATATACTGGTGGAAAGCTTGATGCTCTCGTCCGTTAGATTTAAGATGCCCTCTTCGTCCGGCTCCAGGAGTTCATTTTCCCTGAAATACTCCAGAATTTGTTCCAGATAAAAAGGGTTACTGTTCGTTGCCCGTAATAATGTTTCGAGGCAATCGTCGGCGATAGGTGCGTTAAGCGTTGCTTCAGCCATCCGGCGAACAGCTTCTTCGCTGAGTGGAAAAATTTCTATTTTGATACTTTCCAGCCCAATCTCTTTCGCCGCTTCCTGATTGACAATGGCAGAGTACTTACCGTCGTCATCGGCCCTGGAGGTGGCAATGATCAGCAGGGGTAAATTTCGGGTTTGTTTTACCAACTCCGCCACTACCGTAATGCTATCGTCATCGATCCAGTGGATATCCTCCAACTCCAGAATAGTGGGCTGCAAGACGCACTCCGCCAACAGTAAATTGACTAAGGCGTCAATAGTGTTCTGATAGCGGCCCTGGGCGTCCAGTTGAGACCACAAAGACCGTTCCATGGCTATGCCCAATAAAGCGGCAAGGACAGACTCCGTCCGGTCCAGTTCTTTCAGAATAGCAATGCTTTGCTCGCTGTCAATTTTTCGCAGGCTTTGTCTTATCTGACTTAAGCGAAACTGAAACCTCCGCCGGTTTTGGCTCCCTCCCAGATCAATGCTCTGCCGAAACATTCGTTGCAACAGGTATACAAAGGGGTTAAATGGCTTACGAAGAATTTGGTCTGCACTAGCTAACAACCAATTGACCGCTTGCTTCTGATTAAGTTGCCGGCGGACTTCATAGGTCAGTCGGCTTTTACCGATACCGGCCTCTCCTAAAACGTAAGCGATGCCGGCTCTTTTCTGATGAAAAATGGGCTCGGCAAACTCAATTATTTGCTTCGTTTCTTCTTCTCTTCCAATAAGCTCCCCTCCGTAATTCGGCTTACCCAGCGACTGTCGTCTACCGTTTAGAGCAAAAGTCGGCACCGCTGCCTGAATACCTTTGTAATGGGTGTTCCCCCTCAGCTCAAATCGAAAGTGAGGTACCTGAGAAAGTTCTTCGTCTACCAGAATATCCTGCCAATCGGCGGAAGACATAATCCTGGCGGCAAGGTTAACCCGGTTACCAACACAGGCATACTGAACGCGTTCTTTCCCCCCGACAAAGCCCGTAAAGGCCATTCCAACGGTAAGGCCGAAACGGAAGCGAAAGTCCTGCTTGGTCTTTTCTTTCAGTGATTCTAATTCTGCCTGTGCCGTTAGGGCAAATTCCAGTGCACGAACGGTATTGTTCTCATAAGATACCGGAGCGCCAAAGAAAATGACCATCAGCGATCCTTTGTCACCATAGTCAATCTCTTTAAAGTAGCCACCAAAATCATGAACCTGATTGAGCACTACTGTCGCAAACTGATCCAATTCTTCGTGCGTGTGTACGGCTTCAAAAGAAAGGAAAACGGAGGCTACTGTTCGGAATTCGCCAACCTGATCATAGCGAACCACCTCTGGCGGGAGGAACCCGATGGCTACTTCTGGGCTGATGGTAGGCAATTGGAGTGCTTTGACTTCTAACTGAGCCGTATCCGGCGGCAATTCTCCAATTACGCGATAAGCCCCTTCCGTGACGTTCTCGGAAAGAACCTTTCTACCTTCCAGAAGCGTATTCATCACATCGTCCATGACGATCTCCTGTTGCTTTGCCCGTGATTGACAAAAAGCAGCCTGATCGATAGCTTTACCTCTGAAATAAAAGCCCTTCAGCGTTTCGCCAATAATCCCAAAATCCACCTGCCCGGCCGCGAGGCCAACTTTCACGCCAATGGTGTAATTGTCTCCGAATTGGTTGTCTCTACCTTCAAAAATTTTACGCGCCAGATCAGCGGTCTGCAACAGATGAAAAGCGTGACGCCGATCCAGCGGCATTGGAAAAACTGCCGTAAAAGCATCGCCAGCGAAATAAGGAATAAAGCCTCCACGTGAATACACCAAGGCCACCAGTGGCTCAAAAACTTCATTGAGGACGTGAGAGAGTCTTTCAGCACCACTCAGGCCTTCCTTCATCAAAGACTCCGTGATTAAGGTAAAACCCGATAAATCTACGTTCAACGTAAACGCATCCAGCTGACCAGAATACTCCTCGGCCAGTATTTTTTGCTGTATGAAGGGTGGGATTAATGGTTGCATAGGACTAGACCCAAATATACTGCTCTTATCCGTAGTAAAAACGGCCACTCGTTGTAAAACGAGTGGCCGTTAAGGGGGAAGAAATCTGGTGCCTGACCTTATTTTCTATAACTGGATGTGTTGGGAATAATATTAAGTGTTGGTTTAAATTCAGGTAGTCAGGCTAATCCGAAAAAGCTTCCTGTTTAATAATAGCGAGCGCCGTCAAGAAGAGCGGATGAAAGACTCATCCCACCTCCGATAGCACAAGCTAACAGAATAACGTACAACAGTGTCATAATGGTAAGTAGATTAAATGTTAGAAAAGTTGTGACAAAGTTGCTCATGGAAATAGACCATAAATAAACCTCTTTGTTGGCAAATAACCAAGCAGGACGGGAAAATTAACCCAAAGTGAACCTAAAGACAACATTGGCCTTAGGTCTGATTTAACTCAGGGAAGAGAAATTTCAGCTACGAGGTTATGGTCTTCGGCTTCCTTTTCTCCGCTGTACACCTGCAGTTGCGTTCCTGCAACCTTAAGGGCATGTAGGGAATGCTCATCCGCCGGCAAAATTTCCAATACGTGCCTGCTATCTTCACCGTCCATCACATAAATGTGGTAAGACTTTTCGTTTATCCTCTTCCCTACATTCAGGTGGGAAAGATCCAAAATCATCCGATCGTCATCCGGGGAGTAGTGAAGCTGAATAAACCCCTCTCCAACGTAAGTAGTTACTGTTTGCAGGCCTGACCAGTCCAATACAGCGTCCTCCAGGTTTTCCACCTTCAGGCGATGGCTCATATCGTCTTGTGCATGCCGGGCTTTTTCCTGTAGCAGGGCAGCCTTCGTATTTTCGCTAAGACGGAACAGGTAACCGCTCAATGCCACCAACAGGAGACATAAGGCTCCTAAGACGTAGCGCCAGATGGTCAGTGAGTGATTTCTTTCTGTCATCTCCAGAATCATCTCATGATCCAGGTCCAGAAAATCTTCGGAAGTTCGAACTTCCCGTTCCGCATCCGGTGGCCCCAGATTGTAGCCATCCATATAGTTTCCCAGCTCTTCTCTGAGCGCCGCTACATCCTCCTGGGCATCAGGGTTATCTGCCAGGAAAGCTTTGAGAATACGGTTCTGCTCCCGGGTAGTTAACCCAAGTACATACTGCTCTAAAAGTCCGCTTTTCTTGAGACTCTCTCTTGTTAAACCCTTCCCTTTTTCTGGATCTTTGGCTGGCATATCCTCTTAAACCAGAAAGGCGGCGTTGTGTTCGTCAATTCGGCTACTCTCCATCGTAAGCCCACTTCAGGTACAGCGCTCCCCAGGTAAAACCTCCGCCGAAGGCCGTCAAAACCAAGTTGTCTCCTTTACGGAGCTGTGATTCGTAATCCCAGAGGCAGAGCGGAATAGTACCAGCAGTAGTATTACCGTAATTCTGAATGTTGATCATTACTTTCTCCATCGGAAAGTTGGCCATTTTACTGACCGTTTGAATGATTCGAACATTAGCCTGATGAGGAACCAGCCAGTTCAGATTTTCCGCATCCAGGTTATTGCGGGCCATCACTTTCATGACGACGTCACTCATGCCCGTCACCGCTGCTTTAAACACAGGGCGGCCATTTTGCCGAACAAAGTGCTCCCGGGCCATCACAGAATCAACAGTTGCAGGTTTGCGGGATCCACCAGCCACCAGGTAGAGATATTTCTCTCCACTTCCGTCGCCGTGATGTTGATAATCGATAATCCCTACGTCTTCCGTCGTTGGTTCCAGCATCACTGCTCCGCCTCCGTCTCCGAAGATGACACAGGTAGTGCGGTCCGTATAATCAATGATGGACGACATCTTGTCCGCTCCCACCACAATCACTTTCTTATGTGTACCACCTTCCACCATTTTGGCGCCTACGGTCAGTGCGTACAAAAAACCACTGCATGCGGCATTAAGATCAAAGCCGAAGGCATTCACTAAGCCCGTATGGTAGGCTGCTATATTGGCAGTGTCCGGGAAAATACTATCCCCCGTTACGGTAGCACAGATCACTACTTCAACATCTTCCGGCCGGGTATTGGTTTTCTCTAAAAGGCCCTTTATGGCCTCGATGACCATAACGGACGTACCCTGCTCCTCTCCCTTCAGGATGTGCCGCGTCTTTATTCCTGTACGGGAAGTAATCCACTCGTCGTTCGTATCGACGATGGTGGCCAGTTCTTCATTGGTCAGTACGTAGTCGGGCACATAGCCGTGAACTCCCGTTATGGCCGCTCGGATTTGGCTCATAGTTTTTGCTTTTTTCGGTTAGGGCGCGCAAGATACACTTACAAATCCGGTGTAGCGATTGAGATTGTCATCCAAAGCCCGATGGCTAAGCAGAACGCTCTTCTTCTGTCATCGGATTACTCAGGTCACTAAAGTCGCTCAAAGCCACCAGACCAAGGAAAGTAAGCAGACCATTAAACGCTAATATCAGAAACCCAAACTGGAAGCCTCGCAGCAATTCTGCCGAATAAGCATCAACGACCATGGAGATAATCGGCGCTAAAAGACAGACCAACAATAGCGCAGGTACTTGGAAGCTCCCCAACTGAATGGTCTCCCGCACCCGCAGGCGCGTAAACAAGCCAAAGGCAAAAAGTCCAAGCAGCGGTCCGTAGGTGTAGCCCGCGGCCTTGAAGAGACTATTAATCACCGCCTTATCATCAATCAGCCGGAAAGCCATAATTACCGCAAACAGTAGAACGGAAAAACCGACATGGACCAGCAAACGCTTACGCCTGGTAGCTTTTGCCAACGCTTCATCTTCCGGGTTACTGTCCTCTTCGGTCATCCCCAGAAAGTCGATACAAAACGAAGTTGTCAGGGCCGTCAGAGCACTATCCGCGCTCGAATACGCCGCCGCTACCAGCCCGAGAATAAAGATGACACCTGCCACCGGAGGCAGATGCCGCAGCGCTACCGTTGGGTACAACTGATCAGAGGCAGCGGGAATTTCAATCCCGACACTAGTAGCGTAGATGTATAACAACGCTCCAAGAGACAGAAACAAAAGATTGGCAAAAATGAGCACAATACTAAAGGCTGCCATATTCTTTTGCGCATCCCGGAAGTTGGGCATACTCAGGTTCTTCTGCATCATATCCTGATCCAGACCAGTCATCACAATCGTGATTAAGGCTCCGCTAAAGAACTGTTTCCAGAAATTATTGGGGTCCGTCCAGCCTCCTTCAAAGAAGAAAATCTGTCCGTAGTTACTGTTTTCGATAAGCGCCACCATTCCACTAAGGTTCGTTTCCAGCGCATCCCCAATGTAGTAGACCGTCAGACCAGCCGCCAGCAACATACAGACTGTTTGCAAGGTGTCTGTGTAGACGATGGTCTTAATCCCTCCCTTAAAGGTATAGACCCAGATCAACAGAATAGTAATAGCTACGGTAACTCCGAAGGGTACGCCCATCGGCCCGGTCACGAAATTTTGCAGAACAATGGCCACCAGGAACAGGCGAAAAGAGGCCTGGATTGTCCGGGATAGCAGAAAATAAAAGGCGCCGACTTTGTAAGCCTTTGGCCCAATCCTTTCCTTGAGGTATTGATAAATACTCGTAAGCCCCAGCCGGTAATACAGTGGCAAAAGAACCGTAGCGATGAAGAGATAGCCCAGCAAATAGCCAAAGACCACCTGCATATAGCTAAAGGCCTGATTAGTTCCCCCCGCACCAACGGCCCCCGGAACACTAATAAATGTTACCCCGGAAAGGCTTGCCCCCACCATACCGAAAGCCACCAGTGGCCAGGGCGATTTGCGCCCACCCAAAAAGAAGGAGGAGTTGTCACTATCGTCACGGCTGGTTAGCCAGGAAATCAGGATCAGCAACGCAAAGTACGCCGCAATGATGCCTAAAATGGCGATGGGACTCAAGGATGAATTCATAGTCAGTTGGCGCAATATAGTACGTCAACGGGCAATCATTCGCAAAACTTGCCTTCAGGACCTATCTCAGCTTGTCCAATTCTGCTTTCAGCACCCCGATACTTTGTACTCCTGCTGCACGAAATTTCATGTCTCCATTTTGAAAAATCATAGTTGTCGGCATCGCCGTAACGCCCAGTTTTTCGCAAATAGCCTGATTAGCGTCCACGTCGATTTTCACCAGCCGCAGCGCTTCTCCTTCCTCGCTTTTCAACTGCTTAAGAATCGGACTATAAGCGTGGCAGGGACCACACCAGGTAGCGAAAAAATCAATTAGAACAGGAGTGTCTCCGTTGATCAGATCCCGGAAAGAGGTGCTTTGCTTGTTAGCCATAATGTATTATTTACATAAATAACCACTGACCACTCGATTCGGTTGCTCTTTACAGTTTTACCTGTCCGTAGCGCTTACCGTTATCATACCGGACAACGAAGGCAGAAGGGAAGCCATTGGCGTGTACTTTCCGCAGCGCCTGTCTTGTCGATTCCTTATCGGTGAAATAGCCCACAGTAATTCGCTGCAAATCACGGTTAGGAATGGGCTCAGCAACGATATCACCCACCACCCGTATGCCTTCGTACTTTCCTGCCGAAGGATCAAACTTTCGCTGTGCGCTGATCTGGATTCGATACGCAACGGGGTCCGGCGGAGCCGTAGCGGTGTTTCGGGCACCGGTTGTTGGCACTTCTGCAGGTGCAGAGGTAGTTGTGGTGCCAGCAGAGCCCGTTTGCGGGCGCCCGCCGGGCGCCGATCCCGAAGACGTCCCCTGCCGTCCACCATCACCCAGCACCCGCGGCTGCGCCCCCTGCCCGCCATTAGGGACCGAACTGCGCACCAGAAAGACCGGCTGACCGTAGAGCGTAGACCCCGTAGGCGAAGTTTCCACCTGGTATTCTTTTCCCTGATAACCTTCCCGCTCAACGACAACCCGGTATTTCCCTCCCGGTCTTAGATCAAAAGCATAGACCCCCGTCGGGAAAATTCGTCGGTCAACTTCCCGATAGCCCCCACTTTCTCCCATTTCCAACAACGTCACCTCTGCACCACTCAGCTCATTGCCGGTAGTATTGTCGTATACGGTCGCTTTTAATTTTGCTCTACCCGCCCGGAAGTTGAGCATAAAAATATCCGTCTCGGTCGTCTTATCCTTTCCTCCTGTGAAAATCCGGTTACTCGTCAGGTAGCCCGTGCTGCCGCCCGCGCTCAACGACAGACCGTAGTCGTCCGCCGCCGAATTAACCGGTTGCCCCATGTTCTCAGGCCGCTGGTAAGACCCGAAGGTCCCCTGACTCCGGAACACATCCTGGCCACCGAAGCCCGGGTGCCCGTTGCTCGAAAAATAAAGCATATTCTCCCCGGCCAGCCAACTGGGGGTTATCTCATCGCTCACCGTGTTGATCACGGGGCCCAGGTTTGCCGGAGCGCTAAAACCGTTTGGGTCATTAGGCACCATCTCCGAGGACAGATAAAGGTCCATTCCGCCTCTTCCGCCCGGACGATCGCTGGAAAAATAGAGTTGATAGCGACCATCAGCCCCGAGGGTAACAAAGGGGAAGGCGTTGTTCGTCGATGGTGCATTGATGGCCTCCCCGAGGCGAACGGGCTGAGACCAGGCACCGGTCGTACTGCGTTCCCCCCGGAAAATTTCGCAGCGGTTCGTCGCATCCTCTCCGGTGAGACCGCTGCAGATGGTGAAGAAGAAAAGACGTCCGTCCGGGCTCAGGCTTCCCGTTCCAAACTCTCCTTCGGCGATTACGGGAAAACCGGGCGGTACGGTTGCTTTGGTCCACTCCCTGGCACGGAGCCCGCTTTGGTAGAGGCGGCTTTGCCCGCCAGCCGTACTGGTAAAAAATAGTTGGTCGCCCGCCACGGCAACGGCACCAAACTCGTCAGCGCCGGTATTTACGCCCCGGCCCGGCCGGTCGATGTCCACCATGCTCTCCGCCTCATTGAAGCTGGTCGCCAGCGTAATGCCCGCCAGTTCGTTACGCACAATTTCGGAGACGATGGGCCGGTCAGCTCCATTGTAAGTCTCCAGGAACAGCGCCAGCTCCCGCCGGGCCTGATCATATCGGCCATCCTGCTTTAGTGCCCGGCCATACTGTAGGCCGAGTAGTGGCCATTGGTCTTCGTCCGCCTCTAAAAACTGGTAAGCATCCGCCGCCGCCCGGTAGTTTCGAACGCGGGTATACAACTCTGCCGCTTTGTAAAGTACATCCGTTCGGCGGGGCTTCTGCTCGTAGGCCTTACGATAGTTATCTGCGGCCAGGCCGTAGTTGCCGGCACGGGTTTCCGTTTCGGCGTTGGCCATCAGTTTCTTGAAGGGCAGTTCAGCCTGGGTCGTCGTTCGTGGACCGCCACAGGCGGTCATAAGTAGCAGGATGATGGGGAATATCAGCCCGTGTACAGGTCGTTGAAGTATCTTTAACATGGGTTTGGTTGTAGCGCTCAATCTCTAAAACAGGCCTTAAGGTAAGGGTTTATCCGCGGCTGGCCACAAAGGCCAGCGTCTTCCATCGTACGGCGTTCCCCCGGGCATCCATTGGCTCATCGAGTAGTAGCGGATCCATCAGGTCTTCCAGTTGCCAGCCGGCGCCCATCAGTTGGGCAAATATTTTGGCGGGCGGGTGGGCTTCGCGCCAGCTCTGCGTCTTGAGAAAGTTAAGCGGAGAGACCGTGATCAGCCGTCCGCCGGGCTTCAAAACCCTGGCCCATTCCGCAAAGGCGCCGAGGGGCTGCGGCAGGCGATCGATCAGAAAAGTATTCAGGATCAGGTCAAGAGAAGCGTCAGGGAAGGGCAGTTCTTCGGCTTTCGCCAGCGCGAAATGGAGGTTAGTGAGCTGATGGCCCTTTAATTGGGGATTACCGAAGCCATAGCGCAGGAGATTAGGCTGCAAGGTTGCTCCCTTCACCCAAAAATCATGCCCCTGCCGCAACATCTGATAGCTCAGGTCAAGGCCGTAGACGGTTGAGGCGGGTTGGCGAATAGCGATCTCCGCCGCCAGCCGGCCTACGCTGCAGCCCAGGTCGGCAACGGCCAGGGGGGTGTCTGCCGCTGGTAACCAGCGGAGGATATAATCCAGTAAGTCCTGAAAAGGGTAGCCGCCGTGCAGCTCGTCCGCCAGGTGGAGGCCCGTTTGACGGGTAACTAACTCATCGTAGCGTTCGTAGACATCGTCTTTGAATTCCGCTTCCGATTTAGCATGGTAAAAGGGAATATCGCGACGGACGGATATTGGGGTGGGGAGGAGGCTCACGGGTGTAGCTTCGATGATAGTAGTGTAGTAATGTGGTTTTGTAGTAATGTAGTGCTGCCGCACGGCTCAGGCATAACATTGCCGAGCGGCAGCACTACACTACTACCGACTACCCTACTACATTACTGATTAAGCACTAAAGCTCGATCCACAACCACAGGTATCCGTTGCGTTCGGGTTGTTAAAGGTGAAACCGCGGTTATCCAGACCAGTGGCCCAGTCGACTTCCATACCGAGCAGGTAGAGAGCATGGCCAGACTTCATGAGGACGGTTTCCCCGCCGATGTCATATTGCTTGTCATCTTCTTCCGGCAGGTCAAAACCCAACTGGTACTCGAAGCCGGAGCAGCCGCCACCGCGGACGCCAACTCGGAGGAAGTGATCGTCTCCTACCCCCAGTTCTGCCCGCAAGCTCTTGAGGTGCTCCAGGGCGGAAGGAGTGAAAGTGATCGGGCTGGTAGTCTTGGCGGTTGTTTTTACGTCGGCGCTCATGATGGTTATTTGACTCGGCAAAAATACAAAGTTACCTTTGTTGCCAGATAAACATCGGGGCGGTGAACTTGGTTGATGCAGGAGTAGTATCATTCCTGAAGCTGCCGCCTACCGACTTAAGTATACATACATGGAGACGACGACAATTCTGTTGATTTTATTACTGGTCATTGCGGTTGTTGGCATTTTTGCCTACATCGTTAATGGTGCGTTGGCACAACTGAACAATACGGTGACCATGCTTGCTCAACGCCTGAATGAACCCGTAGTAACCGCTGGTAATGAAGCCAGCGAAGAAAAGTCCCAAAAAGAAGCCCTCCGCCTGCAGGCCTGTGAGCGACTGACGCTGATGCTCGAGCGGATCAACGTCCCCAATTTGCTCCTCCGTCTTCCCCCTGCACCTGCGGCGAGCGCCAAAGAATACACAGCCAGCCTGCTGCTCAACATCCGCCAGGAATTTGAATACAACGTCACGCAACAGATTTACGTAAGCGACGCCCTCTGGTCCATTATGCTTCAGGCACGCGACAACGTGAGCCAGCTCATCGTCCGCGCCGCCGAAGGCGCGGAGACCGGCGAGCAGGTCGTCAGCCGTCTCCGCCTCATGAGCAGCCGCCAGCCCGATGACGCCATTGCGGTGGGGCAGGCGGCGATCCGGCGGGAGGCGAGTTTGTTGCTGTAAAAAATCACCCACCCGGACGCTCGAAGGTCCTTTCAGGACGCTTCGAGGTCCTCTCATTTCTCAGACATGTTTGCAGCTACCACCTACGCCGCGCGCCGGCGCGCCCTCGCCGATGCTACGCCCTCCGGCCTGATTTTTCTTCCCGGCAACCGGGAAGCGCCGATGAATTATACGGACAATACCTACCCGTTCCGGCAAGACAGCAATTTCCGCTATTTCGCGGGACACAACATCCCCGATCTGGCGCTGACCATCGACGCAGCTACGGGAAAAAGCCAGCTATGGGGAGATGATATCAGTCTGGACCATGTAGTGTGGATGGGCGAGCAACCTTCAGTAAAGGAGTTGGCGGAGCGGATTGGTGCGCAGCGGGGCGGGACAAGTGCGGAGCTGTCTGCCCTACTCAAAAAACACGCAGCGGAGGTTCATTTTCTGCCACCTTACCGTGCGGAGCGCAAGACATTTCTGGCGGAGCATCTGGGCGCGGCCGCAGGTGCAAGCAAAGAGCTTACAAAAGCCGTGATTGCCCTCCGTTCCGTCAAATCCGCCGAAGAGCTGGAACAGATGGACATCGCCGTAAAAACGAGCATGAAGATGCACGCAGCGGCGCAGTCGCACGCCGCACCGGGTCAGCTCGAAGCAGAGGTAGCTGGCCTCATCGAAGGCATTGCCATCTCCGCCAACGGCCGGCTTTCTTACCCCGCCATCGTGACCCGCAACGGGCATGTACTGCACAATCATTACCACGGCAACGTCTTGCAAAAAGGCGACCTGCTATTAATCGATGCCGGGGCGGAAGCCCCGAGTGGTTACGCCGGAGACATCACCCGTACTTTCGCCGTTGGTGCAGCCATGACGGCGAAGCAGCAGGACATTCACGACATCGTCCAAAAAGCACTGACCGACTGTACGGCCGCTCTGCGACCGGGGCTCACCTACCAGTCTGTCCACCTGGATGCCGGCCGCATCATCACTGACGGGCTGAAAGCCGTCGGCCTCATGAAGGGTGACACCGACGAAGCCGTAGCCGCCGGTGCGCATGCCCTCTTCATGCCCCACGGCCTGGGCCACATGATTGGCCTCGACGTACACGATATGGAAGACCTGGGCGAAGACCTCGTCGGTTACGACGAGCAGGTTCAGCGCAGTACCCAATTCGGTACCCGAAGCCTACGGCTCGGCAAAGAACTACGCGCGGGCTACGCCCTCACCGTGGAGCCCGGCATCTACTTCATCCCCGCCCTCATCGATCGCTGGCGGGCGGATGGCACCTGCGCCGACTTCATCAATTTCTCCGCCCTGGAGGCTTACCGCGACTTCGGCGGGATCCGGCTGGAGGATAATGTGGTGGTGACGGAGACGGGGCATCGGGTTTTGGGGTGAAGGGGTTCTAAGACAGCCTGATGTGGGCTTTACCTGAAAACACAGGGCTGTGTCACGAAAGCTCTTACGAGCTTTCCCCTTTTTACCGCATAGGTAATGTGCGGTCCCCCTCTCGTCGAAAATATCATACTTCCCGTCGATCCAATGCAAAACCGAGGTCACCGCTCCCGCACTTTAGTAGTCTAACTCAAAACACTACGGGCCATGCGCTACTTTAACCTCTTTATTCTGGCCACACTTGCGGTTGTCATCACGGCCTGCTTTGGTGGCAGTACTTACTACCTCTCTACGGACGATGCCCGTGGCATTGAGGCGGGCGACAAAGTCTACCGGCAGGGAATCAGCATCGGCGAAGTGGAGGACGTCAGCTTTGACGGTGACAAGGTGAAAATCGAAATTTCCGTCGAAGAGCCGCTCTACGAAAACCAGGGCTTTGACATCCGGACGGGTGCGGATGGCCTGCAGTTGGAGCTCGACCGTCCTGACCGGGATGCCAACGCGCTGGCGGGCGGTGCTACCATCAATGATCGTAGTTTCGGCAAAGGTTTTCTGCAGGGTCTGGAGGGTCTGGGCAGAGGCCTGGAAGGTGTAGGGGAGGCACTCGAAAGAACCTTCACTACGGAAGGCCGCAACCTCGAAGAATCCCTCGAACGGATCGCAAACCGCTGGGAGGATGCCGGGGAAGAATTTGCCGAAGCTGCCGAAGAATGGGCCGAAGAACACGAAGAGGATTTCGAAGAACTGGAGCGCAAACTGGAACGCTGGGAAAACAGAAACGAAGCCGACTTTGAAGCCTTCGGCGAAGAAGTGGAAGCCTGGGCGGAAAACTTTGAAGGAGACATCGAAGACTTCGTGAAAACAATGGAAAAAGTCTCCGAAGACCATGAAGTGGGCTCCCGGGCGTGGAAGCGGGAAATGCGGCGGGCGTTTAAGAAGTTGCAGTAAGAGGAGGCAGGTAGGCAGTCAGATAGTCAAGGAGTGCTGCGGAAGGTTGGCGGGTCATTCTTCCAGTCTTCCGAGTAGTTCCTTCATCAGCTTTGCGGCCAGGAAGGCGGTCATTCCGTTCACGTCTCGGTCGGGGTTATATTCTACGATATCGGCACCGACCAGCTTAGCATCCAGGTTTTGGATGAGGTGAATGACTTCGCGGGAGGTCAATCCGCCGGGTTCATGGTGAGACACGCCCGGCGCGAAGGCCGGGTCGATACCGTCCATGTCCAGCGTCAGGTAAAGTGGGTTCTCGAAGCGGGGGAGTACTCGCAGGTCGAGCGTCGCCATCTGGTGAATTTCTACACCAAAGCGCTCGGCTTGGGTAGCCTGGTGAGGGTTGAGTGTCCGGATGCCTACTTGCACAAGTCGCGCGGCCAGCCCGTTTTCCATAATGCGGGCGAAGGGGCAGGCGTGGGAGTGCGGGTCTCCTTCATAGTGATCGTATAAATCGCTGTGGGCGTCGATCTGCAGGATGTCCAGGACAGGGTAATGCGCAGCATGCGCCTTGATGATGGGATAGGTGATGGAATGATCTCCGCCCAGGGTGAAGGTTTTGTTTCCGCCAGCGAGATGCTCTGCGGTGATCGTCTCAATGTCGAAGTACTCCGTGATGGCAAAATCACCGGCGTCCGTAATACGGTCATGTGCGATGCTTACTCCTGCTTCCGTGCAGAGATTCATGGAGCCGGAATGAAGGGCTTCCCTGATCAGAGCGGGGGCTTTAGCGGGGCCTTGCTGGTAGCTGGATTTTTCGTCCCAGTTGATTCCCTGGATGATGGTGGGCATGGTTGGATTTTGGGGTAATGTAGGGAGATTTGTGAGGGGGGGCTGCTGCGCAGTTGACTTTTAAGCACAGGGGGACTCGGAGGAGGCTGCTTCGCAGCTGACTTTTAACCACAGAGGAACACAGAGGTTGACACAGAGGGACTCGGAGAGTGCTGCTGCGCAGCGGAGGGTTTTAACCACAGATTAGCACGGATTAGCACAGATTCCAATGGATTTCAGGGGGCTGCTACGCAGCAGAGGATTTAAACCACAGAGGGACGCAGAGGTTGACACAGAGGGACTCGGAGGAAGCTGCTGCGCAGCGGAGGATTATTCGTGCGGAGTTCGCAGAGAATAGGAGACGCGCGGAGAAAGTTTTTATTATTTCTTCACCAGTTCCAGCAAATCCTCCACCTCCCGCACTTCACCCGCTTCCAGATTCCCGAGCTGTACACCGCCAATGCGGACGCGGATGAGGCGGACGGTCGGGAAGCCAACTGCCGCCGTCATTTTACGGACCTGCCGGTATTTGCCCTCGCGGATCGTTACGGAGATCCAGCTGGTAGGGCCGTGGCCGGGGTGGCGATAGCGTCGGGGCGGGAAGGAGAAGTTGGGGGCGGGCTTCAGCCGGACAACGCGGCAGGGCCGCGTGCGGTAGCGTTTGCCGTCAAAGCCAATTTCTATCCCTGCGCATAATTGTTGGATGGCGGCATCGGTAATTTCGCCGTTCAGCTCTACGTAATACTCCTTCTCCACCTTGTTGCCCGTGATGGCAGCGCTGACCTTTCCATCCGTAGTAAGCAGGAGCAGGCCTTCGGAGTTTTCGTCGAGACGGCCGATAGACATCGTGCCCGGGGCAAAATCATACAGCTCGCCCAGCATTCGCTTATTCCGGCGGGTAGTGTGCTGATGGGTGAACTGAGACAGCATCGAATGCGGCTTATTGAGCAGGTAATGATGGTGCTTTTCCATAAAATTGATGCTTTCGTGCCAACAAAGCTCTACTTTTTTTGGCAAGAGGGGCCTCTCTCACCTATCTTTTGCACCTAAGCACACACTGGCATGAAAATGACTCCCTTATCCACCCCTCAGCTTACGGACCTGGCCGAACAGGCCGAGCGCTTTATGCTGATGCGGTATGAGCGGCAGTCGCGCACCAACGTTTTACACAACGACAGCTGGGCGCTGGCTCTGGCGGCTCACGCCCGGGAGATTGCACTGCGCCGGCCAGGGGCCGGGCCGGACGTGGCCCCGCTGGCGCAAAGCGCCGCCCTCCTCCACGCCTGCCGCCACTGGCGGCAGGGGGAAGACCTTCATAAATGGGAGGACGTCACCCGGGAGTTCCGGGAATGGACGGGGCCAGACTACCTGAACGCTAACCTGGCCCTCCGCGCCGCGCTGCCCGGGGGCAACGGGCCTTTCCGTCAGGATATCGCGGAGATTCTCCATGACGCCCGCCTGGCGCAGCGGCTGTTGTCCGGAACCGAAGGAGCAGAACTTACCTGGCTTGAAAAAAGATATGCAGGCAGTCCGCTCTCTCGCGAAGCCGCCCTGGGCCATTACCTGGCCGAGCTGCAGCAGACACAGTTTAAAAGCGGCGAGCTCCGCCGCCAGTATCAGCATACGCACAGTGCGGTCTTGCTGGATTTGCAACGGCTGGTGGATAAGCTGGAGGCGAAGGGGACCAATGCTTCTTCAACCTCCACGGCACCCGCGTCCGCGCCCGATCAGGAGCTACTGCGCCGCAAAACACCGAAGGAAGTAACGGAATTGACTGATCTGGAACGTGGCCCCACCCGGCAAGCGGCACAAACGTACTTCCGGACTGTTTTCAGAAACCACATCAACCTGACCTCCATTGCGGACCAAAAGGCCGCCATCATGATCAGCGTCAATACGCTCCTGATCGGTGCGCTGGTCACTTTCACCAGCTACCGCAATTGGGCCGAAACACGCCCCGAGGTTCTTTTCCCCGTTGCCCTCTTCACCGTGTGCGGTTTAGTGAGTCTCGTTTATTCCGTGTTGGCCGCGCGACCTTCCGGCAAAGTCAGGGAACAGGAGAATCTGGCCTTTTTTGGTTACTTCAGCCAGATCTCTCAGGCGGAGTTCCTCTCCCGCATGGAACAGCAGCTACAGGACCCCAACGCGCTGTACGGCACGTTGATAAAGGACCTGCACGGGTTGGGCACTTCCCTGCAACGGAAATATCAACTACTTCGGCTGGCCTACACCATCTTTCTGGTGGGGCTACTTGTGAGCGCCGTGGTGCTCGGTCTGGTTATTATCTGGTAACCCGGGGGCTACTCCTCCTCGGCTGCGGCCTTAGGTGCCTTCTTTTTAGCCTTGGCTTTCGGTTTTTCTTCCGTAGCCTCGGGCGCTTCGGCGGCCAGTCGTGCCTTCTCCTCGTCCTTCTTCTTCTGGATCTTATTCAGCAGGATGGCTGCTTTGATCATGAAGTCGTCGTGCATCATAGTGTATTCGTTGAATACCATGAGCAGGCGGGCGGCATCAAATGCTGCCGTGCCGGGCACGATCTGGCGGGCGGCAATCGGGTGCAGCCAGTATTCCAGGTTGTTGGAGCGCAGGTAAGACCGGTCCGTGTGGAAATCAATCACCTTCGCCAGCTTATTGAGGCTGAAGAGGTAGTCCGTTTCCCGGTTCAGGTCTTTCTGGATGTCAATAATGTTCGTGTAGCCAAAGTTGACACCGGAACGCTCGCAGAGGAAAATATCCCGCCGACCATCAAAGACGATGAGGTCTTCAAAGCGGTACTTACGCAGGTTCTTCAGCAGAAAGTTCTTTACGGCAGACTTAGTGGACCGCAGGTTACGGAAGGCGTACTGCAGCTCATCGTCGTTGAGCCGAAACTCTTCGTTGTAAGCAAAGCGGCGGTTGGTCCGCATATTCAGTACTTCCCGGACGCGGCGGGTGGTATGCCCCAGCTCGTCCGTTTCGGCGTAAACATCAACGATGTCCACGTTCGCCTGATTGATCCAACTTTCCAGAAAAATTTTGTTAGAGCCTCGTTCAAAGACTAAGAGCGCGATCTCGCTGATCGCGTAGAAGTTAGGGTAGCCTCCGTAGATGTTGCCATACTTCAGTTCAAGGAATGCTATGTTCTCGTTCACGGTTTGAGGTTAATTTCAGTTTTCGTTCCCAATAAAAAAATCAACGGGGTTCAGGTGGATAACGTGCAAGGTAGGTAATCAAAGGGACACTTTCCCGCTAGAAAGGTAAAGGTTTCACTACGACCATAGTTCAGCGATGAAGCGACCGTCGCGGTAAATTTCTTTCCCATCGGCTAAAATACGGCCGCCCTGCTTCATATCCGCAATCATATCCCAGTGCACCGAACTTTCATTTTTGCCCCCCGCCTGGGCGTAACTCTGGCCAATGGCCATGTGTACGGTGCCGCCAATTTTCTCGTCAAAGAGGATGTTTTTGCTGAAACGATCAATGGTATAGTTCGTTCCTACGGCCGCTTCCCCGAAGCGTCTGGTGCCGGGAATGTCAAAGGTTTCATCGAGTACCTCCTGTCCACTGTCCGCGTGCCATTCATAAATTTCTCCATCTTTTACCTTGAGGGTAACGCCCTGGACGGTCTTCCCATCACGGATGGCCGGGTAATCGAAATAGATATGGCCGTTGGCGGAAGTTTCTTCCGGGCTGGTGTACACTTCACCGCTGGGCATATTCGTCTGTCCGTCGGAGTTGATCCACGTCCGCCCGTTGGTCGTAAAGGTGATGTCGCTGCGATCATTGATGTAGCGGAACGTCGTGCAGCTGTTCAGGTGATCGACGACGGCCTGCTGCCGGCGGCGGACTTCCAGCCAGGCGGCTTTGGGGTCAGGTTGGTCCACTTTGGTGGCCTGCATCACGAAAGCCGTGTATTCTTCCAGGCTCATCTCCGCTTCAGCGGCCAGCGCGGGGCAGGGGTAAACACAGAGGCTGCGCTTCAGGCGGCGGTCAGCCGTTCGCTCAAAGTAAGTTTTCACGATGGGGCTCATGGCGTCGCGCTGGGCGGCCCGCAGGTTATCCGCAGCGGGTGGCTGCCGCAGGTTAAACGGTGCCCGGATGTTAATGTAGGCTTCGAAATGCTCGATGGCTTCGCGGTAGAGCGTCGGGACGTAAGCAAACTGTTCCTCATTGCCGTGCTCCCGCATAATTTCCCCCATGCCTTCCACGCCAAGGCTGTATTCCAGATGACCGCCAGCCTTCAGCACTTCCCGCTTAATTTCTTTAAGCAGCGGTGTCGCCAAAACGGTTGTATTCACGAAAAGCCGCTCGCCTGGTTGCAGGCTAACGCAGTAATTGACGAGAAGGTGGGCGTAGGCGTTGAGTTGAGTGTTGGTCATTTGGTCTTTTAGTTCGTTGGTCTGTTGGGGCTACCGCGTTTTGGAGGCGGCAAGGTGTTAATGTGCTTGAAGGATTGACTAACTGACGGGTTGACTATTTTAAAGCGTGGCCGCAGGTGCAATGGAAGTTATTTAGAGCAGTGTGTATCTGGTAGAGACGCTACGCGTCGACCATATTCTCGCTTCGACGCATAGCGTCTCTACCAGTGCTGAGCAATGTAGGGATAAGTCTGTTGGTATTCTCCCTTTACCATATCCACCAGACGGCGGCGGAGTTGTTCCATATTTTCCCGGGTCTTGGCGGAGATGAGCATCGCCTCGTGGCCAAATTCGCTCTCCAGGCTTTTCCGCAGGCCCTCTTCTACTTCTTCCTTTCCTTCTTCATCGAGGTAAAGATCATAGTTGCGTTCCCGGAAAAGATCCACCTTATTAAAGACCAACACCGTCGGCTTTTCCTCTACGCCCAACTCTTTGAGCAGGGTTTGTACGGTACGGATCTGATCGGCGTGTGCCGGGTGGGCCACGTCCACTACGTGCAGGAGGATGTCACTTTCGCGAACCTCGTCGAGGGTAGACTTGAAGCTTTCCACCAGGTGATGCGGAAGCTTACGGATGAAGCCTACCGTGTCCGTCAACAAGAACGGGACGCCTTCGAAGGCGACTTTGCGGACGGTCGTGTCGAGGGTGGCGAAGAGTTTGTCTTCGGCGAAGACGTCGCTTTTCGTCAGCAGGTTCATCAGGGTGGATTTGCCGA
The DNA here is from genome assembly GCF_900110645.1 of Neolewinella agarilytica. Classification (GTDB taxonomy): domain Bacteria; phylum Bacteroidota; class Bacteroidia; order Chitinophagales; family Saprospiraceae; genus Neolewinella; species Neolewinella agarilytica. Next base: position 38,156 of record NZ_FOFB01000024.1, on the reverse strand, counting down.
CGTTGGTATATCCCACCAGGGCGACACGGACCATGGCATCGCGGCCTTTGCGCCGCGTGGCGGCCTGCCGGTCGAGCTTTTCGAGGTCTTTCTTGAGCTTGGAGATTTTGTCACGGATAATCCGGCGATCCGTCTCGATCTCCGTTTCACCAGGGCCTCGCATCCCGATACCCCCCCGCTGCCGCTCCAGGTGCGTCCACAGACCCCGAAGCCGTGGCAGCATGTACTGCATCTGGGCGAGTTCGACCTGGGTTTTGGCCTGGGCGGTTTGCGCCCGGTTGGCGAAAATATCCAGGATGAGCGAGGAGCGATCGATGATCTTCACCTTCATCCGTTCTTCCAGCACACCGGTCTGCTTTCCGCTCAGGTCATCATCAAAGATGACCATGGTCACTTCTTCGTGCTCCTTTACGTACTCCGCAATCTCTGCGGCCTTACCGCTACCGACGAAGGTCTTATTATCCGGGCTATCGAGCTTTTGCACAAAACGTTTAACCGTCACTGCACCTGCGGTGAGCGCCAAAAACTCTAATTCATCGAGGTATTCGTCTACCAGCTCTTCGGTCTGCTTGCGGGTAATCACCCCCACGATGACGGCGTATTCCGTCTCTTTTTTTAAGCCGGACTTTTTCTTACCGACGTTCCATTCGTTTGCCATATGGATGTAAACGGTTAACTGGTGCGAGAGGTTTCCTCACCCATCCTTCTTCCCAAACAAAGTCTTCGCCCAAAACGCCTTTCGTTCCTCTCGCCGCTCGTCTTTGCGGGCTTCGCGTTCCAGTTGCCGGGCGATGCGTTCGGCGTATATTGAGTAAAAGTCCAACCAATAGAGCGAAATATTAGTAATACGAATTGTTGTAAAGTAGAATGCTACGGGGCTAGCTTTTCATCAAGTTAGCCTCATTTAAAACATATCAATGCTGAAATATTTATCCTTGTTCCTTTTCCTCTGTCTAAGCACAAGCCTCTCAGCCCAATTCTATGATAATCACTGGATGGTAGGATATGCAGGTGGGAATGCATCACCACCTGATGACTCCTTTGGTGTTTCAATCTTGAGTTTTTTTGACGCTGAGTTGAATATAGAGAATAATCAAGAAATTGATTTAGACTTTGATGGGAGCGGAAATAGTCTTTCGGACTTTAATGGAAACTTAGTCCTATATTCTAATAATCTAGAGGTAAGAAATAGGTATGATCAATTAATTGTTAACGGTTTTTTTGAACAGAATGGTGATTCAGAAAAGATACTTCCCCAGTCTTTTGTTTATCTACCTTTTAATTTAGTAGACGTGGTGCATTGTGTTCAGACAACCTATTCAAGAGGATTTCCTCAACTAGGTCAAGAACTTTCCTCTTCTCTTATTAATACTAATGGAACTATAGGTATTTACGAAAAGATAGAAAACATCACTCCGGATTCCCTTTCCACAGGGGAAATGACGTCTTGCAGACATGCAAACGGACGAGACTGGTGGGTATTGGGGGCTGTCGCTAACAAGCCTATTGTCTATTCTGTATTGCTCAATCCAGATGGCGCAACATTAGTCGATACAATAGATGTTGATTATGATTTAAGAAGTGGGCTTGGGCAGTCAGTTTTCTCTCCTGACGGCAAACACTTCATTCGGGTTAATTTAGTTGGGGGGGCTGATGGTCCAGACTATTTAGATGTTTTTGATTTTGATCGTCTTACCGGAAAGCTTTCCAATCACAGGCAAAAAACAATTGGTAAAAATGCAAGCGCTGGGGGAGCGGCCATCTCCCCTTCTTCACAGTTTCTATATGTTACTCATACTAATTATGTTTACCAATATGATCTGTGGGCTGAAGATGTTTTTGCAACAGAAGATACGGTAGCTATTTATGACGGTTATAGAGAATTAGATTTTTTTAGGACTCGTTTCTATCTTGCACAATTAGCTCCAGATGGAAAAATATATATAAACAGTCCTACAAGTGTCACAACACTCCACGTCATTGAATCTCCTGATAAAAAGGGGGGGGCTTGTGATGTTCGACAACATTCCATTCAGTTACCTAATTGGAATATTGCCACCCTAGCCAACCACCCCAACTACCGCCTCGGCCCCATCGACGGTAGCCCGGCTGATACCCTCGGCATCGACAATCTCCCCCGGGCCTATTACCGCATCGATAGAAACGCGGAAGACACACTGAATTTTCACTTTCAGGACTTGAGCTTTTATGAGGCGGGGAATTGGTCCTGGACCTTTGGGGATGGTGGCAGCAGCAGCGACCGCCACCCCGACCATACATACGCTGGCCCTGGCATCTACGAAGTCTGCCTGACGGTAAGTAATGCGCTGGGAAGTGATACGCACTGCCGGACGATAGAATTGGGTACCGTCAGCTCCGATGATCCTGCGCCGCTGCATTTTTCCACCTTCCCGAACCCCGTGCAGGATGTACTGGTGTTCGACCTGGGGGATTATCTGCCGCTCAATGGTCAGTTCAAGCTTTATGATGCCGTTGGTCGGGAGGTATTTACGCAGCAAGTACTCTACCGTCAGGCACGTTTTAACCTGAGTCATTTAAAAGCAGGCGTTTACTTTTACAGTTTCTGGGATCAGGGGCGGGAGATTGGGCGAGGGAAGGTGGTGCGGGGGGAGTAGAATTTCCCCCTTGTGAACCGACCTCAAAACATAAGTTTCCGAAGACGCTCAGGTCGATGGGCTCCCTTCGCGCCTCCGGCCCTCCGGTCGGCCATCGCTACGATAGACGTCCTTCCAGGACTAGAATGGAGAAAGAAGCCCTTTTCCACTCTGTTTAGACTACTCCAACCGCCCTCATCATATACTGAAGTTTAAACCGAAGGGTCACCCCTCTCCAGCGACGGTAGGAGCGGTACGGAGAGGGGACGGGGGAGAGGTTTACTACCACTTCTGGAACCAAGGGACGGAAGAGTACGTGGAGGAGCACTTTACAAAAACTCCCCCTCCCAACCGAAGCGCAATTACTATCGCTCGCCGCCAGAGACAACTTCGCCCTACTCCCCTCCATCCTTCTTCCCAAACAAAGTCTTCGCCCAAAAGGCCTTTCGTTCCTCCCGCCGCTCGTCTTTGCGGGCTTCGCGTTCCAGCTGCCGGGCGATGCGTTCGGCATACTGTGCCGGGCTTTCATTGTGCCGGCGGCGCTTGCGGGCCATCATCTGCTCGATGTCCTGGGCGGGGAAACGCTGCAGGCGGGTAGCGATATCGTCTACCGGCATAAACTCTTCGGGGTCGCGGTAGATCGGAAGCTCATCGAGATAATCCGGGCATTCCAGCAGGGCCGTTGTCATTTCATCCAGCGGCGGGAAGCCGCCGCCTTTATAGTAGCTGATGCCCCTGGTGCGCTGCACTTTGCGTAAGAAGGTTCCCCACACCGGCAGGGCGGTCTTCGTCGCGGAGCCCCGGCTCAGGGTCCGGAAATGAACGGCCGGATACTCGGCGCCCACCCAGGTGCTCACCACCAATTTTGGGGTGTAACCGACGAACCATCCGTCGGACTGATCCTGCGTCGTGCCCGTCTTCCCGGCCAGCGGACCGCTGATGCCGTAGGTGCTGCGCAGGCGTGCCCCCGTGCCGCTGTTCACTACGCCGCTCATCAGGTAGGTCGCGATGGCTGCCGTGGTATCACTCATCACTGTCTTCGTCTCCTTCGGCCGGGCGAAGCTGACGATGAGCTCTCCGTCTGCGGTCTCAATCTTATCCAGAAAGTGAATCCCCAACGGCCGTCGGCCCCGGTTAGCAAAACCGCTGTACACCAGGTTCATCTCCGGCAGCGTAGCCTCTACCGTACCGAGCGCGACACTGGGGATGGCCTCCACCTTTCCGGTGATGCCCATTTCGTGAATCTCGTTCACCACCCGTTGCAGTCCGCTTCTGACCGCCAGATTTACCGCTACGGTATTGATGGATTTGGCCAGTCCGCCACGCATGGAGTAGGCACCTTCATAGTCGCCGTTCGGATTCCGGGGGTTATAATCTTTAAAGTCTTCGATCGTAAACTGCTGCGCTGGTGTATACTCACAGGGGCGCATACCTTCCTGCAGGGCCGTGGCGTAGATCACGGGCTTAATCGTGGAGCCCACCTGCCGGCGGGCGGTCACGTGGTCGTACTGCACAAAGCGATAATCAACGCCGCCCACCCAGGCGCGGACCGTTCCGTTGCGCGGGTCGGTGGCCAGCAAGCCGGCGTTGAGCAGCGTGAAATAGTGGCGCAGGCTGTCAATCGGCCGCATCAGGGTGTCTACCGGCCCAGCTGTTTTCCAGTCGTAGATCGTCATCTGCCGGGGCTGTTTCATCAGCTCCATGATCTGCTCCCTGCTTTTCCCGGCATCGGCATAGGCCTGATAGCGGGGTGATTTTTCTACTGTTTTCAGGAAGGCCGCTTCCCAGGGCGCTTTCCTGCCACCGCTCCAATCCCGCGCCAGGGCTGCCTGGATGTTTGGCATGGTTTCCAGCACGGCCTCCTCGGCCAGTCGTTGCAGAACGCTGTTGATGCTTACGTGGATCCTCAGTCCGTCCCGATCAATATCGTAGGGGCGCCGGTCGGGGTGCGTCTTCCCCGCCAGGGCATGCTCTACTTCCTTGCGGAGCATCCGGCGGAAGTGAGCCGCACTGCCCACTTTATTATTCTCCCGGCGATACTTTATTTCCAGGGGTAAGGCGGAGAGGCTATCCACTTTTTCCTGGCTCATTACACCGTTTTTCACCATTTGGTCCAGCACCACGTTACGGCGGCCGGTGCTGGCCTCCGGGTGGTTGCGGGGGTTGTAGTTGCGGGTGGATTTGAGCAGGCCGACCAGCACGGCGGCCTCTTCGGCCCGCAGCTCGCTGGCGGACTTACTGAAAAAGCGGTTGGAAGCCACCTCAATGCCGAAGGCTAATTCGCCAAAAGGAACGGTGTTCAGGTACAGCGCCAGCAACTCCTGTTTGTTGTAGACTTCCTCCAGGCGGCTGGCGATGATCATCTCCCGGAACTTCGTCTTCAGCATATCCTGACCGCTGACTCTGGGGTACAATTGCTTAGCCAGTTGCTGGCTGATGGTGGATCCGCCGCCGCTCTTCGTATCGCCCAAAAGCTTGGTTTTGACCGCTACCCGGAGCAGGGCCCGCAGATCAATGCCCTGGTGCTCAAAAAAGCGGCTGTCTTCGGTAGCAATCAGGGCTTCGGTCACGTAGGGAGATATTTCTTCGAGTGGGACGCTGATGCGGTTTTCACGAAAATACTTCCCGATCAACTGCCCATCTTCACTGATAACGGAGCTGGCCTCCGCGTTTTCCACCAGGGCGAGTTCTGCCTTTTCCGGCAGATGACCGTAGGCACCGCTCATCGTGCGGACAAACAGGAAGGTAAAGTACAGGGTCAGCAGCAGCAGGGGCAGGGCTACTCCCAAAAACAAGAGTTTCAGGGGTGGTTGACTCCGGAGATAGTCCCAGCCTTTTTTCCCCAGCTGGATGGCCCGGGCTTTGAGGGTATGTAAAAAGTGTTTATCCATGAATGCCCGTTGAGGGTTCGGTAGTAATAAACGTTTTTTTTGGGGATTAGATTTTATCTAACTGCTGAACGAACGCGTACTCATACGGAAGTACATTGGGGCGCGGCCGCAGGATGCAAAGGTCTGAATAATAAAAGCAAGGTTTCCACTCCGTTGGTCCCTCAGGCTTCTCTTTTCGTAGAATAAGATTGTTTCTTAATCCGGATCCTCCGTTTTTAATCAAATGTGGAAAAAGATCAAAGCCATATTCCTGACCGGCAAGCACGCCCGGGAAAAGAAAATTCTGGACGCCTGGGGCCAACGCAAGACACGAAACTACTCTCTTTACTACGAGAAGTTATTCTTCGATTACCAGCAACATGACTATTTCATCGACCAGCAAAGTCATGATGACCTCGACTTTGAAAAATTCTTCACTTTCCTTGATCGAACCACTTCTCATATTGGGCAGCAGTGCCTGTACAACGAACTCCGTAGTGGGCAGAAAAGCCCGGCAGATTTACAAGAATTAGAACGACGCATTCAGGCTTTATCCCAGAGAGAAAATGACGCTCTGATTCTGAAACTACATGCCCTTCGTTCCAACGACGATTATTTATTTCCACACATCATTCACGGTCAATATCCTGAGGCATCCCGTTTTTTGCCATGGATAAAGGGCCTGCAACTGCTTTCCTTTTCGCTGCTGCTCTTCGGCACTCTTTATCCCGTTTTATACATCTTTTTCGTGCCCATCATGGCCGTCAACCTTTTTATCCATTATCGTCACAAAGCTAATGTAGGCTACTACGCTAATATGCTGTCAAGCCTGAAAAAACTCCACAGTGTAGCTAAAAAGATATCACCAAATTTAGACTATCTGAGTGAGGCTGAGCAGACAACCATCAAGAAGGATCTCAAAAAGATAGCCTCAATGCTCAACCGACTGAGCATCCTTAAAACAGAGAAGCTCTTCAAGGGTGAAATCAGTAGTGGCTTTTGGTATTTGGCCGAAGTCGCCAAGTTTATGACCTTACTCGACGTGACCATCTTTGAATCCCTGATCAAATCCGTTCGAAAGGAAAAAAAGGCCATTTCGTCCATTTACCAACTCATCGGCGAGGCTGACGTAGCGCTCTCCGTTCTCGCCCTTCGTCAGAACCTTCCTTTTCACTGTCAGCCGGTATTTTCAACTGATCCTAGATTAGACGTCAAATCCCTCTACCATCCACTATTGGAAGCAGCAGTTCCTAATGACCTACACCTTGAAGAGGAAAATCTGCTCATCACGGGCTCGAATATGTCCGGCAAGTCTACGTTCATCAAGGCCATTAACCTGAACGCCATTAGTGCTCAGGTACTCAATACTGCCTTTGCCGATACTTACCGGTCTACCGTTTGGCGCTTCGCCACTTCCGTTAACCTCGAAGATGATCTGGAAAGCGGTAGCAGTTACTATCTGAGCGAAGTGGATCGTATTGGTGAAATTATCCAGTATGCCAAGGAGGAAAAACCACATCTCATCACCATTGATGAGATCTTTAAAGGCACCAACACCATCGAAAGGGTAGCCTCCGCCGCGGCCGTCCTGGGTTACCTGGCAGGCACGGCAGCGCTGGTCATTGTGAGTACGCACGACCTGGAATTGGCAGAATTACTCACCAGCGGTTTCGCCCTCTATCATTTTCAGGAAAAGGTCAGAGATGCCGACCTGTCATTTGACTACAAAATCAAGCCCGGTGTCATGACGGAACGGAACGCCATCAAAGTGCTCTCCCTTGCAGGTTATCCACCCGAAGTGGTGGAAAAGGCCAAAAACCTGGCCCAAATAGCCTACGAGACTACTTCAACAGCGCCACCAACTCCCCCACCATCATTGAGGTAGCGCCCCAGATTTCTTCTCCATCTCCTACGGACCAGAAGGGAACCTCCTTCAAGGTCATCCCGCTGCTCAGTTTTGGGGCGCGGCCGCAGGATGCAGAGAAAGGCTAAAAGAGCGATGGATCACGACGGGGCCGTTCATCCCCCCCCTGTTTTCAGTTCGTAGAAAAAGCTTGTGCCCCTATCTGCTTGACTACAAGCAACTACTGTTTGATTACCTGAAACATGATCACTTCATTGATCAGTAAAGGTACCACCTCCAAAAAAGCAGCAATTTCAAGAGTGGCTGGCTGCAGAGGTAGCTTCAGCCCCATTCCCCCAGCTTGATGGCCCGGTCCTTGATCGTGTGTAAAAAGTTTGCATCCATGAATGCCCGTTGTGTTTCATTAGTAATAACCACATTAAGAAGAAAATCAGATTAGGTTTTATAGTGCATTCTTTTTTAAAAAAAACACGCTATTACTTGCAAACACTATTATATATATTTGTTTTAACCTAAAAAATATTATTATTTGGTTGATGATTGGTAAAACAATCGAAACCTTTCACTTATTAACTTATTTCGTATGATTTCATTGAAAAAGCTGAGTAAAAAACTCTTTTGCTCTTTCCTGACTATTGCTATGTTTGTGTTACCAACTCATGACATCTTAGCAGGTGACTGCACTCAATCTTCCGTACCTTGTAGTGAAGGTATTGGGGTCCGTATTATTTGCGGAGGTCCCGTTACAAACACAACCTGTTATGCAGGAGGCTGCGGTGCACCCGTTGTAATTGTGCAATGCACGAATACTCCCGGCAGAAAAGAGCTATAGTACGATTAACCATAAAATGGCCGAGCGAATGTTCGGCCATAAATTACGTATATGTCATTAAAAAATTGGTATTCCCTTTGCTTTGTCTTGTTTTTAGTCTCTTGCAAAGATGATTCTCTAATGGAGTTACCCAGGGTCATTGTAAATCCTAACCCTAACTATAATATCGAAGAATTTCCAGATAATTTTTCCAGCAAGACCATCAGGTTAGTGGCTTCTGAAGCATTGAAAATACCCGGATTCGTGCGTAATTTCGAAATCATTGATAGCAATCTCATGCTTGTACACCCTCACCCTGGTGGAATAATTAATTTGGTCAAATTTGATGGTACAGTTAGTTGGTCAAAACAACAGAATGAGCACCCTTTTCAGAGCTATTCTGGAATAGGAAAAGTAGTTGTTGATCACGTTGATGAGTCCATATTCGTATACGACTTTAGAGAAACTAAGAGAGTTAAATATGACTATGCTGGTAGTTTTATTAAAAGTAGACCATTACCCATAGTTCATGGTGATGTTGAACACTTTGACGGCGCTGCCTTTTTCAATATAGAGGGTTATCCAAACCTAGCAGTTGGAGACTTAGCCGATCAAAAAATCGAAATTTTGAAAATGGATGATTCTATCGCTAATAGCAGTGTCATCTCTTATTCTTATTCCTACAAAGAAGGCGAAGTGCCATACTATGATAACAACGACTTCGTAGTTGATGGTAATAAATTGTACTTTTCGCGTAATTATGACGACACACTATTTGTCGTAACCGGGAATAAACTTGAACCTTCCATAATTTGCGGAGTTTTCGACCAAGCAAGAATTGAAGAACTAAGAGCCTCTAGTAGTGGAAATGCTTACGGAGCTCTACAGAATGCTTACAATCAAAACATCCCAGTTACATCTTACGTTGCACCTTCCAGTAATTTCATCTACGTTGGCTACGTTAATAATTTAACAGAGTACTTTGCCATAGTAAAGGATAATAAAGTTCTAACAAACTCTAACCTGTACGAAATAGATGGAAAATATATTTTTGGTAGAATAGACTACCGCAATGGCTGGTTACTGAACCAAATGCGCGGTGCTGAGTATGATTTTTTACAAAAGTATATGCTTGAAAACCCCACAGCGACATACTCCCAGGCGAAAGAAGCTTTAAGCACGGTATACCAATCTAGTGACCTTGAGTATGTTTACACATTGATTCGGAAGCGCTAAAAGATATAAATCTAGGTGTGATAACTGAGCTCAATTCTATCGTTTGTCTCAACTGGCTGGTTATCCAATGGTAATTGTAGGCGAAGACAAACTGTAAGAATCTCAGGTAGTTTCAATCCATTATTCCCGCAACAGCGCCACCAACTCCCCCACCATCATTGAGGTAGCGCCCCAGATTTCTTCTCCATCTCCTACGGACCAGAAGGGAACCTCCTTCAAGGTCATCCCGCTGCTCAGTTTTCGGTCACCCACTTTGCGGGCCTCCGGCCCGAGGAAGTCCGCCAGCGGTATCTCCAACACCCGTGCCACTTCGCTCTCCTGCAAGATGAAGTCCGGGCGTTCCGCCCGGTAGCCCACGAAGGGATCCACCAGGAAATTACTCACCGGAATGTAGAGCGGGGTAAGCGCTCCGAGCAGTTCGATGCTTTGCCGGGGGATGCCGACCTCTTCTTCCGTTTCCCGCAGGGCGGTGGCGGCGGCATCAGCGTCCGCTGCTTCGGCGGAGCCACCGGGAAAGGAGATTTGCCCGGCATGGCGATCTCCCGGAGGGCTCGTTCTTTGGATGAAGAGCAAGTGTAACAAGCCATCGATGGGGTAGAGCAAGGCCAAAACGGACGCCCGCCGTGCGGTAGCAGGTGGCGTCAGGGGGGTTCCCCGCAGAGGAGGTGACATACTGTTCTGAGCCGATGACCCCGGTAAAGGATGATCCGTCAGTCGCTGCCGCAGCTGTTCAAGAAGTTGAGTCTCAGATTGAGCTAAGGCCATCCGGTTTATTCCTTCAGGTTGCTCTTTTTGAGGTAGTTGTCCAGTGCCATTTCCATACTTGGCACTTTGGGTGGTTCGGGGGCGATGTTGACGGTCAGTCCATGCTCTTCGCAGGCTTTGGTCGTTTTACGGCCGGCCACCGCCAGGCGGGTTTCCAACTGTTTAAAGGTCGGGAAGTTTTCGTAGAGCGAATCGATTCCCAGTGGGCTGTAGAAAATGAGCACGTCGTAGAATACGTCCTCCAGGTCACTGAGGTCGGCGGAGACCGTTCGGTACATTAGTGCCGGTGTCCAGTCAAATTCGTTATCGGTCAGGTACTTGCTCACAAACTCGGAGCCAAGGTTACTGGTAGGCAGCAGGAACTTCTCCTTACTGCGATGCTTCTTCAGCGTTGGCGCCAGATCCTGAATGGTGCGCTGACCAAAAAAGACCTTCCGTTTGCGGTAAACGATAAACTTCTGCAAGTAGTTGGCGATCGCCTCCGTCATGCAGTAGTACTTCGTGTCCTGGTGCATCTCGATGCGCATAGCTTTGCAGATCCGGAAGAAATGCTCAATGGCCAGCTTGGAGGTAAAAATGATGGCTGAGTACTCATCAGGGCGAATCCGCTCTTTGCGAAATTCCTTTTCTGTGAGGCCTTTAACTTCAATGAATGGCCGCCAGTCAATTTGGAGATTATACTTCTTTTCCAGGCGGGCAAACGGACTTCGCTCCGGCTGAGGCTGGGAGACTAGAATGGTCCGTACTGGTTTAAAAGTTTCTTGTTTGTTCTCTTGCTTAGCAGCCGTGCTCATATGTTCGTCACTCTTGCAGAATTCAAAAAAAGCCGTTTTTACTACTAACAAAACGTAAAATCAAGGAATTAGCATTTTAGGCTAATGTGTCGCTTAAGTAACGGTAAATCAGTAGTAAAGGGGCCAATTCAATGGCACAAATATACAACAAAAAATGCACGGGTCTTCTGATGGCCAGGTGACCAGCAATGAAGCCCCCTCTGACGATATGCAGCAGGTATACGCCCAAAAAAACGAACAGGCCGGAATACAGGAAGAAATAGCGCCATTCTTCCGGTGCATAACTGACCAATAAATTGACCGGAACGATGAAAATACCCGCCAGAATAGAGAAGACCATTAAAACGAATGCATAGCGGCTCACCTCCTTTCTCACCGGAAATAAGCGGGCATAGGCCCAAAGAACCCAGTGTTTAAGGCCAACGGCACCCGCAACCAACAAGGTGTAAGAAAGCCAACTGGGGATAATACCCTGATTGAGGCTCACATTATGTGCGACGGCAAAGAGGTAGATATAAAAGCCTGCCGCCAGATAGAAAAAGCAGTAAAAAAACCAGAGTGCGCTCAACTGATTGCCTGACCGATGGGTGTACAGCTGGTTCATCACCCCATCGTTGATGGTGCTGCGCAGGCATTGCCGGAGCAGATCCCCGAACAGTAACCAGAGGCTGGCCATCGCTAACAGGAGGAAGAGGTGAATGGCAAGTAGGCTGCCTTTGCCCTTGTTGGGGTCGGTGGACTGAATAACAATTGGCCCTCTTGATTTGGCGGTAGCAGAAGCTGCGGGCGGAGCACTTATTTGGGCGCTCCCCGCAGGTGCCGGGGAAGTTGCCGGAGCAGTGGAGAACTCGCCCGCCGGGCGAATGTCGAAGGGCGAGTAAGTTTTGCCCGCTGCGGCTGCGGCAGCGTGTTGAGCGGGCAGCCGGGAGGTAATCTCAAAGGGGTTGCTGCGGTCCTGCGCGGGCAGGGCCGTGATGGTAACTAACAGCAAAACCAACGTAATGAGGTAACGCAAAAGCTATTTCGATTCCAGGCAGGTTAAAAACGTACACAAGATAAGCGAAATCTCCGGTTGAAGAGCTCCGCTCTGAAAACACCTGTGTATCACCAAATGAGTACTTGGTTACATCCTGATTCTCATGGCTTGTTTGGAGGATAGCTGCTGCGCAGCATTCTTTCGGAGCAGAGCTCTCCAACCAGGGCGCTGCTCTAAAAGTCCCCCCCCTGCACCTGCGCGCCGTCGCCCCATTCTGCTTCCTGCTGCGCAACGCCACCGGCGGTTAATACGTTGTTAATGAAGTAAAAAGCCGTGGCGGAGTACCGCTGGCTACCGAATTTGCCAAACGAACGTATCCGCTGATGCACCAAACCGTTATTCGTCGCGTCATTTTTCTCGGTCTCGTTGCCATCATCGGCATCGTAGGGATGCAGACCTATTGGGTCACGACGACCTGGAACCTGAACGACACCGAGTTTAGGAATAAGGCCAAGCTTGCGCTGGTAAATGTGGCCCGTAAGCTGGCCGCCGAAAACGAAAGTACGCTACCTAACGACGACATCATCCGGCCGCAATCCAACAACTACTTCATTGTCAATATTGAGAGTGAAATCGATGCACTTCGGCTGGAAACGCTCATCCAGCAAGAACTGATCCGCCTGGGGATGGACCTCCCTTTCGAGTACGCCATTTTTGATTGTACTTCCGATCAGATGGCCTACGGTGGCTACTGCCAGGCCACCAGTGAGGAAATTGAACCGGAGAAGCTGGAAGACGAGGAAAGTTATCTGGCCCCCGACCATAACCTTCTCTACTACTTCGGTATAAAATTCCCGACCCGCACCGGATACATCTGGCAAAAAATGCAACTGGTCGTTTTTCTGTCGGTGATTTTGCTGCTGACCATCGCGTTCTTCATTTACTCCATCATCGTTATCCTTAAGCAGCGGCGATTAGCCACAATGCAGAAGGATTTCATCGATAACATGACGCATGAGTTCAAGACGCCGCTGAGCACCATCCGGATTGCCGCCAGTGTTTTTCAACGTGATGAATACATAGCGGCGGATAGCCGGCTGAGCCGCTACGCCCAACTGATCCACCAGCAATACGAACGACTGAATAACCAGGTGGAAAAGGTGCTGCAAATCTCCCGTATCGAAAAAGGAAACTTTGAGATCAAGAAGGAAAAAATTGACCTGAAGGCTCTGCTGCCACAGCTCATCAACAGCGTTCGCGCCCGGACGGACGAACTGGCCGGTGAACTGGACACTCATTTCTCCGACGGCCCCATGCCCGTGCTGGCTGACCCGCTACACCTGTCAAACATCATTCACAACCTGCTGGATAATGCCGTAAAGTATGGCGGTAACCCGCCAAAGATCGAGATATCCGCCCGCCGCTCGAAGGGGCAGTTGATTCTGGCCGTGACGGATCATGGCCCGGGTATTCCGCCAGAGCTTCATGAGCGGCTCTTTGAAAAATTCTACCGTATCCCAACGGGAGACGTTCACGACGTAAAGGGTTTTGGACTCGGTCTTTTCTACGTTAAGCAGATTTGCCGGGCACATGGCTGGACAATCCGCCTTAACAGCCAACCCGATAAAGGGACAACCTTCCTGATCCAAATACCGCTACTTTCTACTTCCAGCCTGCCTGCCCCCCAACTAATCACCACATGAGTAAAGCCAACCTTCTGTACGTTGAAGACGACGAGAGCCTTAGTTTCGTTACCCGGGACAATCTGGAATTAAGCGACTTCGCCGTAACGCACTGCCCCGACGGCCCCGCCGCCCTGGAGCTCATTCAGGGAGCTAACTTCGATTTTGACCTTTGCTTGCTGGATGTCATGCTACCGGGCATAGATGGATTCGAACTCGCCCGCTGCATCCGGGAAAAAAATCAGGATGTACCCATCCTTTTTCTGACGGCTAAGAGCCTGAAGGAAGATCGCCTGCAAGGTCTCCGCCTGGGTGCGGATGACTACATCACGAAGCCCTTCAGCATTGAGGAACTCATTCTGAAAATTGAGGTTTTCCTGCGGCGCAACCGCGTCCGGCCAGCCACACCGGCCTTCGACCCTCGCCGTATCGGAGACTATCTCTTTGAGATCGACAAACTACAGCTTCAGCACAAAACAGAGCCCGCCCGCCGGCTTACCCGCCGCGAAGCCGAGTTACTCCAGTATCTGAGTACCCGCCGCGACCAGGTAAGCGAACGCGGAGACATCCTGGAGAAAATCTGGGGCGAAAACGACTATTTCCTCGGCCGTAGCCTCGATGTTTTCATCAGCCGCCTACGGAAATACCTGAAAGAAGACCCCCGCATCAAGATCGAAAATATTCATGGGGTAGGGTTTTCGCTGACGGTGGGGGAAGGGTAGATTGGTCTTTTAGTCTGTTGGTTCGTTGGTCCTTTAGGGCTGCCGCACGTTACAGGCAGCAAGGCGAGGGAGTAATTACGCCTCCAATATGCGGTAGCTCCAAAATACCAACAGACCAACGAACTAACAGACTACCCTACAACTGTTCCCGGAAGAAGGCAACAAATTCCTCAACGGACATAGTTCCTTTATCTCCGTCACCCTGCACCCGGACGGCAACGCCACCACTTTCCACTTCTTTTTCACCTACGATGAGGAGGAAGGGAATACGCTTCAGTTCGTTGTCGCGGATCTTACGGCCGATCGTTTCGTTGCGGTCATCGACTATACCACGAATGTCATGGGTAGCGAGTTGCTGCATTACATTGGTAGAGTAGTCGTTGAACTTCTCACTGATGGGCAGGATGGCAAACTGCTCGGGCGCCAGCCAGAGCGGGAATTTACCGCCGGTGTGCTCAATCAGGATACTGGTAAAACGCTCCAGCGAACCGAAGGGCGCACGGTGAATCATCACCGGGCGGTGAGTAGCATTATCGCTGCCAATGTACTCCAGTTCAAAGCGTTCGGGCAGGTTATAATCTACCTGTACGGTACCAAGTTGCCACTGGCGGCCGAGGGCATCACGGACCATGAAGTCCAGCTTCGGGCCATAGAAAGCCGCTTCGCCGAAGGCCGTTACGGTATTCATATCAATCTCCTTGCAGGCATCAATGATGGACTGCTCAGCGATTTTCCAATTCTCTTCGGAGCCGATGTATTTTTCGGGAGTCTGCGGATCGCGGAGACTGATCTGAGCCGTCACGTCATCAAAGCCGATGAGGTTAAGGACTTCCTTGACGATGTCGACTACAGCGATGAACTCTCCCTTCACCTGTTCGGGCGTACAGAAGATGTGGGCATCGTCCTGCGTGAAGCCCCGCACCCGGCTCAGGCCATGTAATTCGCCAGTTTGCTCATAGCGGTAGACGGTGCCAAACTCCGCGAAGCGAATGGGCAGCTCCCGGTAACTCCGTGGGCGGAATTTGTACATCTCACAGTGATGGGGGCAGTTCATGGGCTTGAGCATGAACTCCTCATCTACGCGGGGCGTCTTGATGGGCTGGAAACTGTCTTCGCCGTACTTATCCCAGTGTCCACTGGTCACGTACAGATCTTTCTTACCGATGTGCGGCGTAGTTACCTGCTGGTAACCGGCGTTTTCCTGCTTTACTTTCAGGAAGTTGACCAGGCGTTCGCGCAGCTGGGTTCCTTTCGGCAACCACATCGGCAGGCCGGCTCCTACTTTTTCGGAGAACATGAACAGTTCGAGTTCCTTGCCCAGTTTTCGGTGGTCCCGCTTTTTGGCCTCCTCGATCATAGCGAGGTACTCTTTGAGCTCCTTCGCCTTCGGGAAAGAGATACCGCTGATGCGGGTCAGCTGCTTATTGCTTTCGTCTCCGCGCCAGAACGCACCGCCAATCTTGGTGAGTTTGATGGCTTTGATCAAACCGGTGTTCGGGATGTGTGGCCCACGGCAGAGGTCGGTAAACTCGCCCTGAGTGTAGAAGGTGATGGTGCCGTCTTCCAGATCTTCGAGCAGCTCCAGTTTGTACTCGTCTCCCTTTTCTTTGAAGTAGGCGATAGCATCTGCCTTGGAGACTTCCTTGCGGACGTACTCGTTTTTCTGCCGCGCCAGCTCCAGCATTTTAGCCTCGATGGCGGGGAAGTCGTCCGAACTGATCGTTGTTCCCTCCGGCGGTTCCACGTCGTAGAAGAAGCCGTCACGGCCGGCGGGGCCGTAGCCGAATTTGATTCCCGGGTACATGGCTTCCAGTGCCTCGGCCATCAGGTGTGCCGTAGAGTGCCAGAAGGTCTCCTTGCCGCCCTGGTCGCGCCAGGTGTGGAATACGATCGTGGCGTCTTCCTGAAGGGGCAGGTCACGATCGGTAAGTGTACCGTTTACGGTAGCAGAGAAAACGTTGCGGGCCAGGCCTTCGCTGATGCTATTGGCAATTTCGAAAGCAGTGGTTCCTGCTTCGTATTGACGGACGTTACCGTCGGGAAAACTGATATTGATCATTCGGGGTTGATTGTTTGCCCTCCTACAAACGAGGGCGGATTTCTAAGGTGCAAAGGTAATTAAGTAGCGCATTAGTTGCATGCGGTAACTGAACAGGTGGACAAACCAACCGTAAGATCAAACCCGGACGCGCACCGCGTCCAGTGAGTTTGTCCTTGCCTGGAATAACAATGACTGCTTTAAGCAGGCAACCTATCCCAATAACCCTTAACTTTAGTTCCCCATTCCCTGAAAAAGAAATCGCTAAAATTATGTCTCTGCGCCATCTACTAACTCTTTTGATTTTCTCAGCTCTGCTCTTTAGCTGCCAAAGCCCAAGAGCTGCTTCTGCAGAAGGAAACAGACCCTCCGTTTCTGAGCCCAGCATTGAAAACGCGCTCGATCTTACGGAATACATTCGTCGGTTGGGAGAAGCTCAAATAACGGGCGACGGCGCTAATGCCATCATCAGTATTCGTGGAGTAACGACCATTAACAGCGACCCCAACCCGCTTTTCGTTCTCAACGGTAACGTTGTCGGCCGGGATTATAACCAGGTGTACCACATGGTGGACATTCAGCAACTTGCCTCCGTTAAGATCCTCAAAAACGCAGGAGACATCGGTCTTTACGGTGTTCAGGGAGCGAATGGGATTGTGGAAATCACCCTCAAGTAAGTAAGGTCACCCAGTGTTTTTTTTGACAGCTTTCTATTCTTTTCAAGATTATTCAAAATTCGATCATGCGCATTTTCCTCTATCTCATCGTCCTGTCCTGCCTGTCACTCACGGCTTGTACCACCAGCAAAAACACGGATGCCTCGGCGAGCAAACTCCGACAGGAAAAAGAACGAGACGCGAATTCCACCGAAGTAGATGCTGGCAGCGGCATCGACTTAGCTTCTTACCTGCGGCGCATTCCCGGCGTCAACGTCCGGGGCAACGGAGCCAACGCTACCGTACGGGTCCGGGGCAACTCCAGCTTTAATGCTGTTTCAGAACCACTCTACGTGGTAGACGGTACGATTATGGGCACCAGTCTGGCCACCATTTACAATACTATTAATCCGGACGACATCGCCCGCGTACGCGTTCTCAAAGACGCCAGCGAGACGGCCCGTTACGGCCTTCAGGGAGGTAACGGTGTCATTGAATTCAAATTAAAAAAGCAATAATTATGGCTCGCATTTTCACCCTGCTTCTCCTGTGTGCTCTGCTCATCGGCTGCGCTTCGCGCACCAACCGATCTACGGCCAGCGCGACCGTCAATGATCCCAATAAGAATGTAGTGGAAAGTAGCGCGACGGATCAACCGATTGATCTGACGGCTTACCTGCAGCGGGTTTCCGGCGTCAACGTTTCCGGCAGCGGAGCCTACGCCCGGGTTAGTGTTCGTGGTCCCGTCAGTTTTCAATCTGGTGGCAGCAACCCGCTTTACGTCCTCAATGGTTCCAAAGTAGGTTTTGACTATTCTACAATTTATCGATCCGTTGACCCCAGAGACATTAAAAGAGTACAAGTGCTGAAGGGCGCGGACGAAACCGCACTGTACGGCGCTCAGGGAGCGGCCGGGGTAATCGTGATTACGCTGAGAGATTAGTGTTTGCAACCGCAGATCGAAATTTATGGCTGATTTCTGCTCATCGGCCTGGCGAACGGTGCCCTGGGGGTCAGGGCACGCATTCGGCCGAAGTATTCCCGCCACTGCCAGCAACCTTTAGTCTCCGTTTTGTTTGTGATACTTCCCTGGGGGTGTGCGGGCGCGGTCGCAGGTGCAAGGGGAAGAATAAAGGCAATGGAGGAGAAGACGAAAGTCTATCCGTATCCCTTACTAGCGCCAAGCTTATTATATTTGCCCTATGCGCCTACGCCTTTTTTTAAGTCTGCTTTTACTGACGTCGCTGACCGTCTTACTGGCCCAACAGTCTACGAACAAGGCCGTATTGGCGCGGGCGGAATTAGCGCAGACCAAGATTGATATCGGCGACCAGATTTGGCTGGACGTAAAGATCTCCGCACCACCGGGTACCCGGATAACTGCGCTGCCCACCGGCTACATGAATACGCTGGAAGGACTGGAGGTTGTCTCCGAAAAAGAGATGGCTACCATCTCCGAAACGCCGGAGTTGTTGCTGCAACAGCGGATGCTGATCACGAGCTTTGATACGGGCTACATTGCCATCCCGCCGCTACCCTATATTTTCACGGCGGCCGATGGCCGGCCGGATACGGCCTACACCAATGACCTGTTGTTGCACGTACGAGCCTTCCCCGTTGATGAAGACAATGAGCTCCGCCCCATCAAGCCCATCATTGAGGAACCACTGAACTGGCTGGACTTTTGGCCCGCCTATCTGATTCTCGCGCTGGGGGGTATCGCCTATTTGTTGTGGACGATCCGAAAGCGACAATCCAAAGTAGCCCCACCACCGCCGCCACCGCCACCGGCTGACGAAGTAGCTCTGGCCGAACTCCTGAGCCTCGAAAAGAAAGGACTTTGGGAGAACAACCAGGTTAAGGAATATTACAGTGAGCTAACGCGCATCCTGCGGGAATACCTCGAAGGCCGTTTCTCCGTTCCGGCCATGGAGATGACCACCCGGCAGATTACCAGCGAGCTCGGCCGCCGGGAAAACCTCGATCGCCTGCAACGCAGTGAGTTGAGCGAGCTGCTGCAGCTCTCCGACATGGTAAAATTTGCGAAAGCAGAGCCCGCCGCCAATTTGCACGCCAAGGGCCTTGACCGCGTCCGGGAATTTGTAAAGGACACCGGAAAAATGCCGGAGCCGGAGCCCAGCCCTGTTCCTCCAACCGCGCCTGCACCTGCGGCCGCGCCCTCTGCCACACTTGTCCCGCCTCCAATGCCAACACCCGGCAACCCGCAACCCGCACCTGCCACCTCTAAACCTGAAGAAGAATGATGAGTTGGTGGAATCAGTTTGAATTCGTTTTTCCCTGGCTACTTCCCCTGCTGGTGGTAGCTCCCTTGCTGTGGTTCTGGCGGATCCGGAAGAACCTCAACCGGGAAGTAAGTCTGCGACTGCCCAGCACTCAATCTGTGCGCGGCCTCCGCAGTTGGAAAAGCGCCTTGCGCCCGTTTTTGCCTCTGTTGCGCGTGGCGGCCATTTCGCTTTTCATCATTGCTCTGGCACGTCCGCGGCTGGACCTGAGCGAAGAATCCGTTACGGCCGAAGGCATTGACATCGTGCTGACCCTCGACCTTTCCACGAGTATGGGAGCGACCGACTTTAGCCCCAACCGGCTGGAGGTAGCCAAACAGGTCGCCCGCGACTTCGTCAGCCGCCGGGAATTTGACCGCATTGGCCTGGTGGTTTATGCCGGGGAGGCTTACACGAAGTCTCCGCTGACGGTAGACAAAGAAATCATTGATCGCTTCATCGCCGAACTGCAGATGGGCGAAATCACGGACGGTACGGCCATCGGGACCGGTCTGGCGACAGCCGTCAACCGGCTGAAGGAAAGTGAATCTGCCAGTAAGATCATCATCCTGCTGACCGACGGAGAAAACAATGCCGGTTATCATAGCCCCGAGCTCGCCGCTGAGCTCGCCGAGGAATTTGGTATCCGGGTGTACACCATCGGGGTGGGTAGCGGCCAACAAACGCTGATGCCCTCCAGCCCGCTCGGTGGCGGAAAATACACCTTCAAACCTACCCGCGGAACGGTGGACGACAAGCTGCTCGCCTACATCGCCGAAACCACCAATGGTCGCTATTTCCGCGCCCGGGACACCGAAGAACTCGAATCGATCTACGACTACATCGACGAGTTGGAAAAAACGGAGATTGAGACTACCGTTTTCAAACGATACGAAGAACAGTTCGGTCGCTTTTTGCTGATCGGGCTGGCGCTTTTACTGCTGGAGACCTTGTTGCGGTACACCGTTTTGCGGACCGTGCCGTAGGGTAGTCTGGCACGGCTGCCACATGTGAGAGGGCTACTGCATTTGGAAGGTAAGATAGACCTTGCCCCCCTTGTAAGTTATTGGTATCGGTAGAGGCCAGGTGTTACACTCATCCTTTTCCTTTGAAGCGGGTTATTATTTCATTCCATCAATGATTAAGCTGCCTGTAAATGACCCACGAAGTACGCGCTCAACTCCACCGTGTTTATGACCTGATGAAGGTCGAGGGTCGCCATGGCTATGAACAGGTTGCCTTTGGAGAATCGGCCTTTACGGAGTTACTCACTTTTTTGGCGATGGTGCCGGAGACGGCAGAGGTGACGGAGATCATCTTTCGTTTATCCGATGGTATACCGGCGCTTAAAATTGCTGAGCTGTATAACGTACTGGTTTGGTCCGCTGAAGAACGGGGCGGAATTGACCTGGAAATCATTCAGGAGTGGTTTTATGGCAAGCAGCCCCGCCGGATTGAAATAGCGCTTCAGGTAGACATTTTCCCGAGCAACAGCATGCAGGAGAGCCAACGAATTCTGGAAGAAATTGAAAAGAAGTTTCCGCGCCTTAAGTATCTCTGCCGGCTGGCCCGCCGGGAGGTAGACCAGCGGCTGGCGGAAGAAGAGGCCTGGTCAAAATACCGGCGGGATACTTTTGAGATGCCGAAGGAGATGACTCCTTCGATCATGGCACGGATTAAGGAGATTAAGGGGAAAGGGGGAAAAGCGTAACTTAGCGTTCCTAACAAAAGCACCAGAAATGTTTCGCTTAGAAAACCCTGAATACCTCTGGATACTGCTGGCCCTCCCCGTGCTGGCCGCTTTATTTTTTTGGTACTGGAACCGGCGACGGGTGGCACTTGAAAAATTTGCGGACCGGGAATTACTGGATCACCTCGCACCGGGCATGAACCGGCGTTTGCCATGGACCAAATTCAGCCTGTTATTGCTCGCCATTCCTTTTTTGGCTCTGGCGATGGCCAACCCACAGTGGGCCGCCGAAAGGCAGGAGATCAAACGGCGGGGCATTGATGTAGTTATCGGTCTTGACGTTTCCAATTCAATGCTGGCCGAAGACGTACAGCCCAGCCGGATGGAGCGGGCCCGTTACTTTGCGTCTACTCTGGTGGACGAGCTGGTGGGTAATAACATTGGTGTAGAGCTTTTCACCTGTACTTCTCTGATGCAGGCGCCACTGACGACGGACTATGCCTTCGTTAAATCCGTCATCTCGGCGGCGGGCCCTTACCAGATATCTGCTCAGGGAACCAACCTGGGGGAAGCCATTGCCCGGGCGGAAGAGGCTTACGAAGAGGGTAGTGCCAATCACCGTGCGCTCATCCTTATTTCTGACGGAGAAGACCATGATGGCAGCGCAGCCGCCGCCGCCAGCGCTGCACATGATGAAGGACTGATGATTTACACCGTAGGCGTAGGTAAGCAGGAGGGTAGCTTCATGCCACTGACGCTGACGAATGGCCGCAAGGATTACGTCCGGGAAACCGGTGGCGGCCCCGCCACCACGAACGCAGACCCCGCTACCCTGGAAGCCATTGCTGCCAGTGGCGGCGGACAGTACTATCCGCTGAGTGGCGACAGTAAGGCGCTGGCCACCGCCATCCGGGCTAAAGTAGACCGCATAGAAAAACAAGAATTTGAAAGTCAGTCGTTTTCCACCTACGACAGTTATTTCTATTGGTTCCTGGCCCCAGCCATTGTCTTACTCCTGATTGAATTTATGCTATCCCGCAAGGACCTGCGGAAGGCGGCAGAGTTTGAGGTATGAGGGAGCTTTTCGGGGAGGGGCTCGCTTCGCTCGTGAGCCAGCAGGTCGCCTGGATTTTTGACATTATTATTCCGTTTCACTAATTATCCTTTTAAGCCTTTAACATGAACACTCGTCTGTTTTTTCTCGCTCTTCTCTGCTGTTTGGTCATGGGTGAGTTAACGGCCCAGACCAGCCACCGTGCCCTCCGGCGTGGAGACAAAGCATATAAAGACCAGAACTACGAGCAGGCGCGCAAGGAATATAATGATGCCCTCGAAGCGGAGAACAGTGCTAAGGGTAATTACAATCTTGGCAACGCGCTCTATGAGCGCGGTGATTTTGAAGAAGCCGCCAAGCGCTATGAGGAAGCCGCAGGCCTGAGTGATAACCCCGACATCAGCTCCCGCGCTTACCGGAACCTGGGGGATGCCAAGTTTCAGCAGGAACAATACGACGAAGCCATCGATGCCTACAAACGCAGTTTGCGCATCAACCCCGAAGACGACGAAACTAAGTACAACCTGAGCAAAGCCATCCGCCGGTTACAACAGCAGGAGCAGCAACAGCAACAGCAAAACCAGGATCAAAACCAGGACCAGAACGAGCAGGATCAGCAAGATCAACAGCAGCAGGGCCAGGGAGAAGGCCAGCCGCAGGATGGCAACAGCGACCAGCAATCTCAGGGAAATCCTCAGGATCAGCAGCAGCAAGGGCAGCCCCAGGACCAGCAAGACCAACCAGAGCAAGACGGTCAACAGAACCCCCAAAGCCAGCAGGGAGAATCACAGGCCAACCCCAACCAGGCTAAGATGAGCCGGGAGGAAGCCGAACGGCAGTTAGGTATTGCCGCCGAAGCAGAAAAAGAAACCATGCGACGGCTCCAGAAGGGGAACCGGTCAGGCTGTACGGACGGGAAGGACTGGTAAGGCTTACGCCCTTAATTCCTCAAGGGTTCCTTTTTGGTCATCGGATTTGCCTTCTTCCGTGTCCATCAGTTCAATATTTTCTTTTTCAGAATCTCTTCTGTTTTTTGTGAAAGCCGGGGGAACTCCGCCACTTATTCCAATACCAATACAGGCCAGAAAAATCAGGCAGACCAGCACTAGCATGCGTAGTGCCTTTTTAATTTTTTTCATCAGAAAAAATTAGCCATCTCCTATTGCCAGGCAATAGAAGAAAACGTTACTTCAATAATAGAATTACTGCGAGACACTCAGTATGAGTACTACGCTGAAGCGGCTGCGCCAAATACGCTGTATTCAGAGGCAGCCTCCTTTACACCAGATGATTATCATCTTCTTCTGAAGGTGCAGTCCTTTTTCTGATCAGCCATTTCACCGACGCCGCCTGCTGGGGTAATCGTTGACGTAAGGATGACTTATACCTTACTTCAACGAGGGAGTTGAAATTCAACAGGTTGCAATAACCGTAGGTATTTACCTCAGCAGATGGTCTTTCAGGTGATAGCTCCTGATGGCCTTCCGCCCAAAAGCTGAGGCTGGCAGGAGTATGATGAACGCTTGTCTCGACTAACTCTGTCCTGAAGGGCTCATTCAATAAATACTCCCCCTCACCGATGAAGCCTGAAAACGAAAAGATCGTAAGCAGCAGGGCGACTTTAAACGACCAAAGTCGGGCGCTGCTTTTGTTCGATGCTGATTCGGCTTCTCTTCCCATTTAAGCTTCCTTCCGGAGTATGAATTATTTTTTGACCAATTTCAGTACCCTAACACCGCTACTGCTCCTCACGTTCAAAAAGTAAAGTCCTGTGGGTAAATCGGCAATGTCCACGTCTGCACCGCTTCTGATACGGGCCTGCTTCAGGGCAAGGCCCTTGGCGTTGAATATGGTCGCTTCCAGTTCAGAGTGATCGTT
Organism: Neolewinella agarilytica; assembly: GCF_900110645.1. Classification (GTDB taxonomy): domain Bacteria; phylum Bacteroidota; class Bacteroidia; order Chitinophagales; family Saprospiraceae; genus Neolewinella; species Neolewinella agarilytica. Next base: position 14,223 of record NZ_FOFB01000024.1, on the reverse strand, counting down.
GGCATCAATTCGGAACTTATCAATTACGGGATTAGGGAACACGTTTAGGTCAAGCGATAATAACTGCCTGTTTGCGTTCGAAACGGAGCCTTCGAAATCAAAAGGAGTACCGGAAGATCTTGAGCCATTGCTCAAAGAAAAATAATTCAGCCGTCTTATATCTGCCTGCCCATGCATCCCGATAAATTCATAGTACGGGCCTCCAAGCTTTTCGATATAGGTGTCACCAACGTCCAGGTCATACCAATAACCTAACATCCAGTATAAGCCATAGTCCTCCAGTGGGTAAGCCTGGTATTTACGCCCACCGCGAACCCCTATTACGGAAGAGCCGCCAAATTTGTGACCTCTCGTCAACGCACCGGGCTGTGCTTTGGTCCATTCCGGGATATGTTCGTTTACCGTTACGATCTGATTTAGTAGCAGGAGAGAATCATGTGGAGGAAAGATGGAGTCAAACCGGGGCACACTAAAGTAAAAAGCCTCCTTTAAGTAGGACAGGGAACTTACGCTGTACTCAATCCGTGGCGCCGTAAGATCAGGGCCAACGGAAAGAACCCGGTAGATCTTTTGCGTGATTCTGAAAGTGATGGGAGATTCACTTATCGTTTCTATCTCTTCGATGTGCAGTTCATCCCCTACCGAAAAATCGAAAAATGAGCTGCTTGCCGGGTTGCGAATCCCGGCAGGAGCTAATGGTAATGTTTCCCTGGAGTTCAACAGGTTCCAGAAGTAAGCTCCCCGCAGGAGACCATTTGACCGGGATACTTTGATGGGTTCGTCCTGAAGCAGCGTATCCCCACGATAGAAGTTGATGTAACGAACAGAATCAAAAGATTCACCAACCTCTTCGTAGCGGACGGAATCCAGCACGCCAAAAACCGTTTGTCCTTCTTCGGTAGTGGCAATCCACCTCGTTCCGGGTGGGAGGTCTTTTCTGATGACAACCGGAAACTCCTTGCCAATATCCATGACGATAGAATCGGGGTATTGACAAACTTCTATACCGGAAAAGCTGGGTACCTGAAGATAATCTTCAAAGGAATTTGCCCTTGGTCTGACGTCAGCAGTAGTGTACAGATCATTACAAGTATCATTATTGACCTTGATGCCGGCATAGGGTGAAGTCGTTATGTCTGAATAGCCTTCTCCATTCACGTATATGTACTGCACACCGGGTTGATAGAAGGCGTACTCATTTTGAGCAAAAAGCGTTGCGGTAGCAATCATGAATAGAAAAGACAGCAGCGCCTTGTGAGCCGTTAAAGTGTGCGTTCGTTTTGTGTTCATAGTCATCTTAGTATAATGCTTCTTTTCACTAGAAAACAATAAAAAACGTTTTAGCGATGTATCCTGACAGCAGGAGAAAGAGTAAAAATAACAACAGGCAGTGAGATTTTACCGGACAATCATTATTATCACTGTTGGAACATGGAAAGAGATGTTTAATTGTCTCCCATTATATACCACTCAACTTGTGCTATACTGTCCTAATTTTTGATCAATCTCATTACCTTAATACCGCTACTGCTCTTCACGTTTAAAAAGTAAAGTCCTGTGGGCAGATCAGCGATATCAACCTCTGCACCACTTCTGATGCGGACCTGTTTCAGAGCATGGCCCTTGGCGTTGAATATGGTCGCTTCCAGTTCAGAATGGTCATCGGTATTTATTCGGAACTTATCGTTTACGGGGTTAGGGAATACGCGCATTTTGATTGATGGCCTCTCCCTGTTGGTTTGAGAAACCAGACCATCAAAGTCAAATGGCTGGCCAAAGCATGTGGCGCCATTTGCTAAAGAAACATGCTGCAATTCTTTTACCCTTGCACTAAGGTCCATTAGGCCCAGCCACTCAAAGTAGTTCCCTCCATACCCAAGTAAATTCATCTGTTTGTATCGGTTATCATTAAGTTCAGACAAATAAGAATACACCCACGCTGTATAGAATATCTGGTCCTGTAACATGAGGTATTTCCCACAGTGCTCGACAACTCGTTTGGTACTACTTAAAAAAAAGGCGCTTCCTGTATTTCCATAAAAGCTCCGGGCTGGGCCTTAGTCCAAGCTGGAATTTGTTCAATTATCGTATCGATTTCACCTGAAGAATAAACGGAGTCGTATCCAATACCTAAATCAAAATATCCTGAGGTCAAATATTTTAGTGTCTGGACATCATATTCGACAGGTATTGCGTCACCTCTTGGCTCACCTACCGAAACAACCTTGAGTATTTTTTGCGTGATACTATACAAATGCGAATCTATGTGTTCTGTATGTAAAGTTTTGACCTCTTCAATATGAAATTCATCACCAATTTCATATGCAAAGTCGGTAGCAATCAAGGGTAATGATAATTCGTCCTCTGAAATAAGGGCGACAGTTTCTTTTTCTTCAATAAGATCCCAGAAATAAGCTCCGGTAAGTAATCCGTTTGAACGGGACAATCGAATCGGCTGCTCCTGTAATACCGTATCTGCGTGGTAAAAATTAATGTATTTAACGGTATCAAAGGAAGTACCGACGGCCTCGTATCGCACCGAGTCGATACTACCCAAGACTTCCAAGCCTTCTTCCATGGTCACTAGCCACCGGACACCGGGCGGTTGGTTCTTCCGGATAATGACGGGGAAATTTTTACCAACATTCATTACGATAGAATCCTGATATTGGCACAGTTCCAGCCCGGAAAAACTCGGTATAGTATAGGGGCTTGGCCAGGAGCCAGGGGGTGTTTTTTCGGTAACGGTTAAGTACAACTCATTACAGGGGCTATTCTCAATTTTCATGCCAACGTACCCAGGAGAGTAAGCATTTCTGTGCTTCTCACCGTTTAAGTAGAAGTACTGCACCCCAGGGTAATAAAAGTCATAGTCGCTCTGACCATTAAGGGTGATAGCGCAAAGGAGAATAAACGTTGACAGAAAATATCTTGATACTCTTAAAGTGAGTTTAATTCTAGTGTTCATAGTCATTTTAGGTTAAGTCTATTGTCACCAGGAAATGGCGAAAACATTTTAGCGATGCACCCTGACAGCAGGATAAAGAGTAAAAATAGTAAAACAAGTGTTGTCCTTATACTTTCTCAGACCAATCGTTACAGGGCAGTAGCTCCCGTAAGAGCCGTACCAACTCTGCCCCCAGCACGACTAGGCCGCCGGCAGGCATGTAAGACGGGAAGCTCAACGGATGGTAATGGATCAATCATGTTTACAATCCAAAATCGTAGCGGACCTTTGTTATACACAAGTTGTGCCAGCCGTCGGACCGACGGCTTAGCCCATTCTCCCTATCTTAGCCGATCCTAACAAAAGCCTTCGTCTCCGAGACTATGCGCCAAACCATTGCTCTTTTACTCCTTCTTTGCACCTGCGTCAGCGCCCAACTGAAGGCCCAGCACCAGGACATTACGTTCAGTGCCGAACTGAGTAAGCCCCGGATGTTAGTGAACAGCACGGTGGAATACAGCCTCGTGCTCCGGAATGCTCAGGGGACCGACCTGCAGGCGCCCGATTTCAAAAATTTCATCGTGTTGCGTGGCCCCAGCCGCAGTATGGGCACCACCATCATCAATGGCGTGGGCAGCAGCCACCTGACGCACACCTGGCTGCTACAGCCCAAGCGGGAGGGTGAGCTCTCCATCGGTGTGGCCACCATACGGGCTGCCGGACGGACCTACCGCGCCAACTCCAAAAAAATTCAGGTCCTCGCCGTTGATGCGGGCGCCGCCGCCCTGGCGCCGCCTGATTTTCTGCGGGCAGAACTCTCCACGGACACCGCTTTTGTGGGCCAGCAGATTATTCTAAACCTCAACCTCTATTCCACCACCAACGTCATCTCCCGCAACCTGATGCAGGAGCCTGATTTTGACGGATTTTACGCTCAGCCACGGCGTCAATATGACGGCCGGCCGCGCACCGTGATCGAAAACGGACGGGAGTACCAACGAAGAACCCTTGGTAGTCTTGCCCTTTTCCCCACGAAGAGCGGGCGCATCCGGATCGATCCTTACCGCATGGTTTTGGGTACGGTTCGTTACCGCAACAACAGTAGTTTTTCCCGGCGTTTTACCGAGCAAATTCCCCTGAATACGGATACGATGTACGTCTACGTTCAGGAATTACCGCAACCCCGCCCGGACGATTTCGCCGGGGGTGTTGGCAGCTACCGCCTTCAGGTACAGGCTGACCGGGATCAAATGACCACTGACGATGCCCTGACGCTGCGCATCACCGTCACCGGAGAAGGCGACGTGGAACGCATCGATGAATTCCCGCCCGTGAGCGAAAAGGACTGGGACATTTATGATCCGGAAATTCTGCAGGAGGAATTTCTGGACAGCCCGACGGGGATGCTGGGCAGGAAGATTTTCGAGTACAAAGTGGTTCCTAAGCGTAGTGGTGTGTATAATTTGAGTCCCGGTTTGACTTACTTCAACGTAGACAGTGCCCGCTACGTCACCGACGCTCCTTCTACTTTCAAGATAACCGTTACCGGCGGCAGCGGCCAGCCCACTTACGATATCGACACGAGCCAGGTAGTGGAGGAAAGCCTGAGCCTGATGGCAGTCAGCAGCCTGCCGGCAGGCCGGCAGTACGGGATATCGGCTACCGAATCGCCGCTTTACTGGATCGTTTTTCTATTACCACTCTTACTGGCGGGCGGAGCCATCGGCTGGCAGCGTTACCAAGACCACCTGGATAACCGCGACCCCGTGGAACTCGCCAAACAACGAGCGGCCAAAGCAGCTACTGAGCGTTTGAAGGCAGCCAAAACCCATCTTGCCAAAGTAGAGCCACGCCCGTTTTACGACGCAGTAGAAGGCGCTGTTTTCGGTTATTTGCGGGACAAATTCCACCTCCCCGTTGCCGAGCTTAGCCGCCGCAACGTAGCGGAAAAACTAAGGGGAGCAGGCGCCCTGCCGGAGCTTACCGCCCGCTACGATAAACTGCTGAAACGCTGTGAAATGGCGCTTTACGCCGGGCAGGATTCCGCCGACGATCTGGCGGACACCTACCGGGAAGCCCGGGAGCTGATTACGGATACGGAACGGGCGATCGATTAGGCGTAACTTTACCGCCTAACTCACTTCCCCGACATTGCTTTCCCTTTTCAGATCTAACCAGGCCCAGGCGGGCCTATTCTTACTGGTCTATGCTTTACTGCTCCAGCTTCCTGCCTTGCTGGGTGGAGCGGTTGCACCGCCGGAAGTAACGGGAAACGGATTCCTCGGCAACTGGCTGATGAATATGGTTACCGGTAATTATTGGCTGGGACTGTTGATTCCCGTCTTACTGATTTTTGTGCAAGGCATTCAGGCGAATCTACTCGCCAGCCGCCACCGGTTTTCCCGGGTTGTCACGCAGTTTCCTGGTCTGTTTGTGGTGCTAATCTGGGCCATGGTGCCCTCTTTTCGCTGGGTTCATCCCGGACAGGTCGCCAATGTTTTTCTCTTGTTTGGCCTGATCGCCATCTGTCGCCTTTACAAGAAGAACGAACCGTCCGTCCCGCTCTTCAACGCCGGCGCCTGGCTGGGGCTTGCTTTTCTTTTCCGGCCTGAATACCTGTTTTTTGCCCCGGCTTTCCTGACCGCAATTGTGGTATTACGCCGGCCGGAGATACGCAGTTTCTTTCAGTGGCTGACGGGCTTTGTCAGCATTTGCTTTTTCGCCGGTGTAGCGGCTTATTTCTTCGGCAGTTTACCGGAACTATGGCTGGCGCAGGTTTCCGGCTTTGGCTGGTTTAGTCCCACTTCCTTGTGGCTCTATGATGCACTTCCGCTTGGCTTGATTGCGGTCATTCTTTTACCCTTATCACTGCTTTTTGGCAGCCTTTCCCGCCTGCTTAACATCGAAGGAAAGAAGGGCGTAAAGATCATTTACTGGTTCCTCCTCTTCACCATTCCAGCCGTTCTGCTGGGAGGGCAGTTTGTTGCGGCGGAGCTGGCCATTATCACCGTTCCCATCGGTATTTTGCTGGGCCTGGCAATGGTTGATGTGGATTCCTCCAGGGCTGAAGTTGTTCATCTTCTCTTATTTGCGGTGGCTATAGCGGCAGGCCTGACCAGCTGGATAGGCTAAGCAGGCGGGCGCTCACCGCAGGTGCAAGGAAGGTTTTTTGAGCAATGTGATGAAATGTTACCACCTACTTATCATAATGTTTCCGCGCACGGGGCTTATTCTGACGTCAGCCCCACTCCACACTCCTGAACACCTCATTTTCAAGGCCTCAAATTCTACTTATCATAATACCTGGCGCGAATGATTTTTCCCCTGCCCGTTAACATCCCCCTCTCGTTTCCGGTTACACCTAAAAACCAGCTACAGCCATGGGAAATTTTTTTCACGAATTCAAGAAGTTTGCCGTTAAGGGCAACATGATCGACCTCGCCATCGGTATCATCATTGGCGCGGCTTTCAATCAGATTGTTGATGTGCTCGTCAAGCAAATCATCATGCCTCCCCTGGGCTTTCTGACCGCCGGAGTAGATTTAGGAGACCTCAAATGGGTCATCGCCGACCCCGACCTCGCTGCCGATGGCAGCGTCATTACTCCCGGCATCATTATCGGATACGGAAAGTTCATCGAAGCCATGATGGACTTCGGCATCGTCGCCCTAACCCTCTTTGTCGTTATCCGCTTCATCAACAGTCTGAAGGATCAGGCCGAAGACGAGGGCAATAAGGTTGTCCCTACCCCGAGGGATATTCAGCTGCTCTCCGAAATTCGCGATGAGATGAAGAAATTCAACAATGAGCCACCCGCCGCTCCGCAGCGGGAGGCAGCCTGAGGCCGGTTTTCTACATCCAGCTAAAATCACTTTCGCTTCCGGGCTTAATGGCATCCGGGTGAGCGTCGGCTGTTCCATGGTCGGCGCTGAAGTCCCAGTTATAAGTTCCCAGCTGACTGATGCCTGCTGCCAGCAAATCAATCGTAGCCAGGATGTCTTCTTTATGCGCCATTTCCGTACTCTGGTGCATATTGCGCAAAGGAATCGATATTGCACCTGCGATCGCGCCCTTATTCCCGTACCGCTGCACGGCCGCAGTGTCCGTTCCTCCGGCGGGAAGCAATTCGAGCTGGGTCTTGATGTCGGCGGCCCGGGCCACTTCTTTCAGGTAGTTCACCATGCGGTAATCTGAAATAACGGAACCGTCCAGAATCTTGATGGCCGCACCGCTGCCCAGACTGGTAACTGCTTCGTGTGGGCTCGAGCCCGGCACATCGTAGGCAATCGTTACGTCCAGACCGAAGCCAAAATCAGGGTCGATGTGTCCCACGCTGCCCATCGCACCGCGCAGTCCAACCTCTTCCTGAACCGTAAAAGTAGCGTAGAGGTCGTGGGGCAATTCCTGCCCCTTAAGCCGACGAAGCGTTTCGATCAGAATGAAAACCGACACCCGGTTATCGAGTGATTTACTCGTAACACAATCCCCCATTTCAATCAGCGCCCGCTCCCGGGAAATGGGATCTCCGACGGAGATCAGTTTTTCCACCGCCTCTTTGGTCATGCCCGTATCGACGAAATATTCGTTCAGGGGAACAACCTGCTTGCGCTCCTCCGGCTTCATGATGTGGATTGGCTTACAGCCCAGAACCCCGATCACGTCTTCCCGCCCGTGAACGATTACCCGCTGCGCCGTCAGCGTTTTCGGGTCAAAACCACCCAGCGGAAGAAAACGGATAAAGCCTTTATCATCGATGTGATTGACGATAAAACCAATCTCATCCATGTGCGCGGCCACCATCACCCGCTTCGAAGATTTTCCCCGGAGTATGGCGATCACATTACCCATATTATCCACCTCTACCTCATCGGCCAATTCCCGTACTTCCCGAAGGACCAGTTCACGGATGCGGCGTTCAAAACCAGAGACGCCTGGTGCTTCACAGATGGAGGTAAGTAGTGCTAGATTGAGCATGTTGGTATGTATCGATTCTCCGCAAAAGTACCAATTTAGTTCGGGAGGGCGTGTGAATAACCGCTTTGAGGAATCGTACAAGATTCGTCCGACCAAAAATTCCCTTATGAGGCTATCGCCTCAAGAAATTTATTGTTCCGACGAACTAGTACTGGCTGATACCAGACTAGTCGGAACGCTCGTAGTCAGCGCGATAGCGCCTGACGAAGGCGTTCCGACGAGTCTGGTAAAAATTACAATCTCTTATGCATACCCAGAAGCCCTTTTTAAAACCAATAACCAATATTCAGATACAACTGCCCGCCCGCATTTCCGCGTGCATAAGTCAGTTCGATCGGGCCGAGCGGAGAGTTGTAACCGTAGGTAAACCGGCCCGCTGCCAGCAAGTCCCGGTCAATGGAGGTGGGTAAGCCTTCTTCCTGGCCCAGGCGGGCCACCCGCCCGCCGAGGGTCAGGTAATGGCTGACGGCGGGGTTAAATCTCAGAAATAATTCTCCCATCAACAGATTTTCTCCCGAGGCTTCCCCCAGGTTTATGCTCGGGAATAATTTGAAATTATTGAACAGGTTGCGATTGTTACTCCCCAGGTAATAGCGGTAGGGTAGAGACGATCCGTCCAGAAAACCTCCGACGTTCATTTCCAGGCCCGCACTTACTTTTTTTCCCATCGGCAGGAGGAAGAGAGCGTCGAGATCGGCATTAAAGGCCCACTTGTTTTCATCCACATTTTCCGCATTCAGGTTGTGGATACCCCGCGCTTCCCCCGCCAGACTAAAGCCCCGCATCGGGAAATCACGAACGTTCAGCTTATCGTACAGAAAGTAGGCTTTCGGCACGAAGTATACGTCTTTGCCGAGGGTGAAAAGACTCGAATTATCCACTTCGGCAATCTGATCAGAAAGGGTGCGGTAATACTTCAGCTCTGCGGCAATACCCGTGAAGGAATTGGTCGTTTGCCGGATGTCCCAATACAACTCTGCATTCAGGTCGGAAAAGCGGTAATCGAGCTGATCGAAGACGAGCCCTTCGAAGGGAGACATCAGTTCCGGCAGGTCAAAACTCACGTCGGCGTAATGCAGCCGGCTGCGCAGGCCGAAAGCAGAACCGTTCACCCGGTTAACGCGATAATCCGCCCGGTAGCGAAAGCGGCTGCCGCCGATGAGGTCGATCGTCGTCAGCGTATTATCCACCAACACATCGTTGAGCGTCAGCCCCACCAGCAGGTTGGCACGATAGACCTGATCGTAGTGCAGCCCCAGCCGGAGCCGCTGCCCGAAATCGGGTGATTGCTTGAGCTTCAGGGTGAGCTTTACGGCTTCGTCTTCGCCATTTTCAATCGCTTCCCAATCGTAATCAATGGCCGTGTAGCGGCCCGTGGCGAAAAGTGCCACGAGGTGATCGCGGAAATCCGCCCAGGATATTTTTCCCGGCAGTTTATCTTCGAAGAAGCTGAGAATTTGCCGCCGGCTCAGGTCGGTGTTTCCCTGGATCTCCACGACCGGAGCATTGAGAAATTCAACGGGGCGGGGATTCGATTTTTCGGCAGCGGTTCTTTTGCTGCTTTGTTTTTGGGCGACGGCGCGCAGGGTGCTGAGTTGCTTTTCGGCAGCAAGGCGGCCCGCGGCAATCAGCTCATCAATGGCCTCGAAACTCAGTTGGGTATGACTGCCCAGGTCCGGGTCAATGTCAATATCGGTCGCTTCGTATTGCGCGACGTTACGGCGCGTAGCCTGGAAAAAGGCGATCTGAAGCAAGAGCTTATCCAGGGAATTAATCTCGTCTGCCTGGTAAGGGTCCTGTTCCACGGTAATACCAATGAGGTAATCCATCCCTTTCGCCTTCACTTCCTGCGCCGGGTAGTTGTTGGATACTCCGCCGTCCGTCATCACGTGGCCGTTCATTTCGTAGGGGCTCAACACTCCCGGCAGCGCTGCGCTGGCGCGCATCGCATCGGCAAGGGTTCCTTCCTCCAGCACGATGGCATCTCCGGAAACAATGTCCGTCCCCACGCAGAGAAACGGGATCGGCAGTTTACTGAAGTCGTTGATGTGGCGCACGTCCGCCGTCCAGTGACTGAACAGGTCGTGGATTCGCTGCCCGTCGGACAGCGCCGTCGGCAGCTGGATGGCAAAATCTCTTAAGGATAAGCCCAGAAGGTAGTGCTCATCGTAGAGCTTTTCGTAGATGGGCCGCTTGTTGCGGCCAATGGCGTCCTGCAACTCCGACATGATGTCCGTCTTCCGCAACAAAGCTTCCAACTCTTTAGCACTGTAGCCCGTCGCGTACAAACCACCGACGATGGAGCCCATGCTCGTGCCCCCGATATAGTCTACCCGAATGCCCGCTTCTTCGATTACCTGCAAAGCCCCGATGTGCGCGTAGCCCCGCGCACCTCCGCCGGACAGGACGAGGCCCACTTTAAGATCTTCCTGGGCGGTGAGGGAAAGACAACCTAAAAGGAGAAGGGATAAAATCAATTTACGCATAGGAGAGAACCGTTGATCAAAAACACATTACCGCCAGATTGAAGGCAGGCGGAGAATGGGTAAAGCTACGGTTGATTGGGGAAAGGGGCGGGGGTAAGATTCAGGGCAAACGCATCAAACTCCGTTTGCTACGTTTTTGATTGGCGATTGGCGATTCTCGATATTTGATTCTTGATTTGCTACCGCAAGTGACAGCTCACTGCGTTCGATCAGAACAAAAATAAAATATTGGATTATAGTTTTAGATTTGATGCGTTTGCCCTGGCGGAATATTCGGAAGCGCGGGCGCTCGAAGGTAGGATGTCCTATTTTTGGTTTTTCGTGGCAGTCGCTAGAATTCGCTCGTCGGCCGAGCCTTGCGGTAGCTTGGCTCGGCCGCCGAGAGGATTCGGGTCTTACCCATTCGTCCGACGAGCCACCGCCGAAGGCAGTAGCGAAGCTCACCTATGCAAGGCTCGGCGGACGAATTAAAATTTGTCGCTAGTAATGAAATATCGGACATATTAGCTCGAAGGTCCCGCAGTATTGTGGGACCTTCGAGCGTCCCGGCCGAAACCGCCTGCCCCCCCAAACCTACAAATCCTCCGTAAAATACCGCCGCCCATCCAGCAGGATCTGGGTCGCCGTTCCTTCTTTCATTTGTAGAGAATGCTGGCTGATGGAACCGTCGTTGTAGGTGAGCTGTAACTGAATTGCCTGCCCGTCTCCCAAAATTTTCCACTGCCCGGCATCGTCGCTTTGGCTGGCGCTGGAAAAGTCCGAGCCGTAGTCACTACTGCTGTAAGAAGATTGATCTCCGTAAACGAACCTTCCGTTTTCGTACAACATCAGGGTCCTTTTCTCAGTGCTATTACTGGTGGTATTGAAATAGGTCAGCTTCTTATTGCTTAACCCTTGTCTCCACTGTTGGGCCAGCTGACTTTCCACCGGACGAACAAGCATTACGGAATTGGCTACTGATTTGGCTAAAGCCGGATAGGAAGCATCGAATTTATCGGGGGAAGTCATCACGATTATCGACACCCCTCCGCCGTGAGGAGAAAACAGCGAAATCATCGCTGCCTTAATCGGGCTGCCTTCGGCCCAGCCCGTGAAGATTCCGCTGATGCCGTTGGTTGAAAAATTCTCTATCTGCCCGACAGGAGCAAGCAACATCCCATCCTCCTCCATCCCGTTTGCCTGGGCGTACGCCCTTACCTCCTCTCTGTTATCATAGGCATGGGGATAAACCGCGATTAAGCCCGGTATCGTGTTGGAACCAAAAAAATGGCTCCCATTCTGAAGATCCTGATGAATCCACCCGGCCGGCGACTTAAAACTGTAGCCGTAGGATTTGGCGTCAATCGTTGTGCTGGATTGGCTCATTGCCGTGGCGGGTAGCAGTAACAATAACAGCAAATAGGACAGAAGGGAGAAGTAGGTTTTCATGCTTGCGTTGTTATCTCAAGTGAGGATACTTTTTATAGTATCTACTCTTAATGACTGACCTACAGGTAACTGTTACGGGGGAGTTGCTTTTTTTGCTTGATGCATAGCCAGGTTTCTTTTCTTGAAGAAAGAAACTACAGCGCTTGTATACAATCTGGTAGTGTTTATGCAATACTCCCTATAATCAGATTCGGCCACACAGCAGCATCGGTTATAAATCGCCCGTAAACTATGAAAATCTAAATCAGAATTTCTACTTTAGAGTGGTTGCGGCTTAGGGGAAGCGTACATCATGATATTCCTATTTCCTTCAATTTCAGGTAACTGTGACTTGAATGCTGTCAGTGCATATTCATGCTTTTTATTTATAAGTTCCAGAATTTTCATTGTAAGAATCATAGTCTTCTATTTATTTTTCAAAATATTTATTCAAGTTGTAAAAGGTAGCTTGACTAATTCCAATCTTCCGACAAATCCAAATAACTCAAGTTCCTTGTTCTGCCTGCCTTAAAGCAAAAGTGATTTGAGTCTCTGTAAATTTTGACTTCTTCATAATCGTTTCTTTGTTGTTTAAAGTTAAGTGATCGGCTAAAATTTTCTAATCTTGAGTGGTTGCGGCTTAGGGGAAGCGTACAGCTTGTCCTCCTCGACCGACTACTTCGGTACTTAGAGGCAAAGAGGCCCCGACCTAGCCGCCCACGAAATCGCAAAATATTGAGGGCACAGGGGCGTCATATTTATGAACATAATTATAGATCAACATTGTAAAACATCAATCAAGTCAGGGTCACAAGACAAACCAGCTAACGGCTGGACGGGAACCTCTTGTGCTAAGATAAGCTGTTTTTGAATATGCCTGGTTGAGTTAGCAACTAGGTCATAGGGCCTTGATTAAAGCTATTCCGTTTTGGCTTAACTTAACAAGCTTGCTGCGGTGTTCCATGCATATTTATTTGAATATTTTCTCATCCTTTTACAACTGACGAGCATCATTTCTATACGAACAGATCTTTTTCATCCATCTCCCACCACCTAAATTCTAGCCTCTTATCAAAAACTGAGTAATATGATCTTTCAAAAAGCTCATCAAACGTCAGCACATCAACAATTCTATTATTTCTCCTGAAACGTTGAAATACTTTGTATTTTACTAAATTATCATTATCTGCGTCATACATCGGAAATTCTCTGCATCTACAACCAATGATAAAAATTGATTGAGGATCTATGTTATGAATAAATCGTTTATCTAAAATTACACCGTCGCCATCAACATACTGTTTACCATCAAACGATTTAGTCACTTCTTCTACCTGACCTAAACATTGACTTATTCCTTCAATGAAGTCAGAGGTGAAGTCCCATGTATTAGCTCTACCTTTACTTACAGATTTTTTAAAAATATTTGTATTGGCATGTTTTAACTCAACCAACGTCGTGAAGTGTGACATGCCAAGTAAATCCACTTTCGGGTTTCCTGACCCTGATGAATTAGGATTACCAACACTTTGTTCATCTAAGAATTCTTTAATGAAAACCAAATCTAGGTTCAAGCCCAAAATCCAATCATGATTTTTTAAAAAATGATGCCATATCGCTTCTTCTCCTGGCTGTATTGAGTACTTCGATCGATAGTGGTCGATACTCTTCTTACCATTTGACAAAGTCTTGTTTTTAAGCAGCAGATAAAATATTTTTAGATCTTTTTTCCTTGATTCAAATGCTATTGATCGGATGTCAGAAGATTTCAAATCTGACTTTCTAACAAGTTCAATTATATCTTTTGCTTTCTCTTTTTCAGTCTTTGTGTCAAACTCTATAAAATATGAATCTTTTGCAATAACTTTAAAAGTAGATTCAAGATCATCTAAGTCTACTATTTCTTTATATTTTTTGATGAAGGAAATAAATTTCCAAAATATAATTGCATCATTTGAATTACTCAAGTCGACTATTACTTTATCTTTACTTCTAGTATTCTTTATATTTCCATCCAATGAAACTCTCTTAAATACTGGTCGGGGGAGATATTTTTTAGATGTACTTGATTTGTGAAATGTTAGATCGCATATTATTTTAGACTGCGTGTTTTTTGCTAAAAGAAAGCAATTATAACTCTTCTGCGGATCTGAAATGTCCCATACCACACATTTATCTTTTGCGTGCGTCTCTCTTATTTCTATTTCTGATAAATCTCGATTGATAAAATCGAATTCATTGTCGAAGCTTGTAGTTAAATTTTGTAAGATCATCAGTGTAAATTATAGTTATGGTCTATTTTTCGATTGCATGGAACTCTAAGGCCTGTCCGCGCCCTCCACACCAATACGCCCTCTTCCCCCAGCTCGCAGCGCGGACAGGTCAGTTGAACGAAGCCCATACTTCGGC
>NZ_FOFB01000062.1 GCF_900110645.1 Neolewinella agarilytica | reverse complement strand
GGGTTTTGCTACTCATATCTTTGTTTCAGGTTACAGTGAGGACGAAAAGCTACGTCCCAAATACCGTAACTTACTCCTTCTGGTAGTGACTTCTTTTGCTTCAAATCGCTGGTTGAAATCTGCAGATACTGCAAAAGGGATGAGCCTGGCAGAAGGAGGCTTTTAGAGCCGCGATAGCACTTAAATCAGTAGATACTTCTACTAGATACCATAAGCGATGAGGATAGGTGATGAGAGTTCTCCGACATTTTTCACTTCACCCATTTACCATGACTATTATCAAACAATCCGCCGGCATTGATGTCGGTAAAAACGATTTCTATATTCGTCTTCTTCGCCAAGAAGCCGGCCAGGATGATTTCCGCAAGCACCGCGGCGTTAAAAAATTCTTGAACACCCCAGCAGGTTTTACCGAACTCGACACTTGGCTGAAAAAGTACACCATTAAGGGGTTATCCCTACCAATCGCTATGGAAGCCACCGGGGTCTACCACGAAGAGTTAGCGTATTTTCTTAAGGACAAAGGATACCGCGTATCCATCGAACTACCGACTAAGATAAAAGCCTTTGCCAAGAGTCTTAACCAGCAGTCTAAAACGGATGAAATCGACGCCGACGTCATCGCTCAATTGGCTTTTGAACGTAATCTGCGAGAATGGACTCCGCCAACTAAAAGCATGCGCCAATTGAAGGCTTTAACACGTCAACATCAGGCAATTACAGAGGCCAAGACGGTCACTAAGAATCAGCTGCATGCGGTCAGCCATTCCGCTTTTCCGATGAAAAAAGTGCTCAAACGATACGAGCAAATCATCAAACTCCAGGATGAGCAACTCGACATGATTGAAAAAGAAATCAAGCGCCTGGCCAAGGGAGACGCCGCCCTCGACAGATTGATCAATTTACTGACCAGTATTCCTGGCATAGCTTTAAAAACAGCTTCGGCTATTATCGCCGAGACAGGTGGATTTCAGCTGTTCGCTTCCCGTTCTCAGTTAATCAAATACGCGGGAATGGATATCAAAAGTAAAACTTCGGGCACTTCGATCCGGGGAAGGTCAACGATGTCCAAAGCCGGAAACTCGCGTATTCGCAGAGCACTACACATGCCCTCGTTACAATTCGTCAACAGGGATGACATGATCGGCCAACTCTACAGTCGTGTTTTGGACCGCACTAAGATTAAAATGAAAGCCCTCGTGGCCGTACAAAGGAAGTTACTTATCATCATGTATGCCGTAGTCAAAAGCGGAGTACCTTATGACAAGAAGCTGCACCGCGCTCGGTGTCAAAACGGAGTAGGCGAGCCGGAGCTCGCCTACAGTGACTCCATGAGCTGACGCATCAAGGGTCTTGAGTCGTAAAGATAAAAAACATCGCTAAAGCCTAGGATTTAACCATAGCACCT
>NZ_FOFB01000010.1 GCF_900110645.1 Neolewinella agarilytica | reverse complement strand
AAAATTCGGCAGGATTCATTCTAGCGGCCAATATTCAGATGGTTCTTTCGTCGATCAGTAGAAACCGAGACTCAAATTTTTAGACATGCTCTAAGCTAAATTTGTCTACTACCCATCGAATTGGTTGAGTCGTTCCCTCTTGTTCCTGCTGTCACCAATAGTGTAAAAAGCCTCGGATAAACTACTTCTCCGCCTACGTTTTTTATCTTGCTGGTAACAACACGAGTTTCAGGTTGACGACTTAACCACTTCTTGCTGGGCGTAGCTGACAAACTTTAAATGAATATGAAATCTGCAGAAAAAGCTAATTGGAAATATCAGGTACTAGAAGGTGTCTGCTATATAATTGCGATAGTGTCTGTAATGGATAATTCAGTTTTCTCTTTTGTAGGGGAAGGGGTGGGAGTGTTGATAGCTATTGTATTTACTATTGCAGGTATTCACTTTAATCGGAAAAATGAGGCTTCATATAATGCAAATATACTGGTGGTTGGGATTGTAGTAATCTTGTCGTTTGTCGCTATGCTGCTGTATTCAAAATTTAAGTGAAAGCAGAACTGACCTGTTGTGTTATTCTGAGATTATTGTCATGAACGTAATTGCCCTGGAAGAGAAAACTTAAAGTGGCGGAAAGAGCTTTTTTGTGGAAATTTTCTCCCACTTCTCTGTAAAAAAGAGTAATGCCAGCATTTAACACTAATTGGATAGTCAAATACACGTGAGCGAAATCCCCACCAGCCGTGAAAGAAGTGTAATAAGGATTCGTAGATCAGCTGCGCTGGACGTTCGCTGCGCTTCCTTTTAGTTGCTACTGAAACGTCATCTAGCAAATCCCGTCAACCATTCATCCAGCTCCAGGCGAATGATTTCCACCCTGAGCCAAGCCTTGTAACTTTTGATGGCTAACTGGTCTGTCTCCGTTTTTTGTAACATCTCAACGAGTGGATAACTCAGGTCAATCGAACCTTCATTTTTGTATAGAACGGCGTGAGCAGGCACCAAAGGGACATCGTTTTCTGCCGTGAATTGGTGAATTCTTTTGGTGACGGCTAAGTTAACGATGGAGTCGAATGTGGGTTTAATATTATGGAGCAGGTAGTTGGCACCTTCCAGAAGGCGTTGCTCTTCGAGAGATCTCTTTTGAATCTTTTCGAGGTTTTCCTGCGAAAACGGCGAAAGACGGCATTCTTGCATAGATGTATACCATGCCTCTACCGCCTCAATTTTGTTTTTCCATAAATACTCAAGCTTAACGCGATCTTTTTCAGCCGATAACCCTGCTGGCCAATTGGCCACCAACGAATCAATTAGCTTCTCTTCGTCATAAACATAGAAATGTTGGCCCACGCAGTAGGAGGTCGTGGAAAAGGAGAAGAATAGCAAAGCAAGAAGTCTGTGTACCATCTTACAAGAATAGCGTAAGCACAGGAGAATGACGTAGTCAGGAGGACGGCTTAATGCTTCCTTAACCGAAAGAGATGGAGCAACTGCCCGCAAAGGCCGTGAAGCGGTGTGTCAATCCCGTACGGTAGCCTGCCAGACTACCTAGTTGCCAGACTACATTGTCACCTAAAAGCGAGGCACTCCATCGCCCGCTACGCGGCGATTCCGTACCGTCGCTAAGACGCTGGCCCGTCCTTATCAGGACTAGTGATTTGCCATGGCGTCAGGATTGGTCTTTAGCCCAAAATTAGTGAATCAAATAAGCGAACGTCCGCTTTTTCTCCAGCTGAGAAGCGGCGTGCCTACCTCATGCGGCAGCGACTACCAAACTACAATACTACCCGACTACAATACTACCTCACCACCAACTCCTCCCGATCCGGCCCCGTAGAGACCATACTCACGCGGGTGCCCAGCTTTTCTTCCAGGAACTGTACGTAGTCGATACAGGCTTTTGGCAGGTTGGCTTCTTCCTTGACGCTGGTCAGGTTACTGTTCCAACCGGGGACGTCGGTGTAAACCGCCTCGTAGTTTTCATGGACGAGGTCGAAAGGCAGCTCATGGCTAAGGCTTCCGTCAACCTTGTAGGCGTCAGCGACTTTCAGCGTTTCAAATTTGTTGAGTACGTCGACCTTCGTGACGACCAGCTGCGTCACGCCGCTAAGCATGATGGTGTAGCGGAGTTGTACAAGGTCGATCCAGCCACAACGGCGTGGCCGGCCGGTGGTGGCGCCGAACTCCCCGCCTTCGGCGCGGAGGAATTCACCCGTTTCGCCGGTAAGCTCTGTCGGGAACGGACCACCGCCCACCCGGGTACAGTAAGCTTTCGTAATACCGATCACTTCGCCGATCTGCTGTGGCGCGATGCCCAGCCCGGTACAAACCCCGGCGGTGATGGTGTTAGAGCTGGTGACGAAGGGATAGGTGCCAAAGTCGATGTCGAGCATCGAACCCTGAGCGCCTTCGGCCAAGATTTTGTCACCACGCTTAATGGCGTCGTTGATCCAGTATTCACCATCGACGAACTCCAGCGTCTGCAGTCGTTCCACGGCTTTGAACCAGGCTTCTTCTTCCTTGGCCAGCTCAAACTCCACGAAGGGGTAGAGGCCCACGAGTTGCTTGTGCTTTTCTTTGAGTTCTTCGTAGCGGTCCCGGAAGTCAGGGGCTTCGATGTTCCCTACGCGGAGGCCGTTACGGCCGGTCTTGTCCATGTAGGTAGGGCCGATACCTTTGAGCGTGGAGCCGATTTTGCGGTCGCCCTTGGCGTTTTCGCGGGCGGCATCCAGCAGGCGGTGGCTGGGCAGAATGAGGTGCGCTTTGCGGGCAACAAAGAGGCGCCCGGCATAATCGACACCGGCGGCGTCGAGCTGGTCGAGCTCCTTACTCAGCGTAATGGGGTCAATGACCACACCGTTGCCGATGATATTCTTCAGGCCCGGGCGGAAGATACCCGAAGGCACCGTGTGCAGCACGAATTTTTTGCCGTCAAAAATGAGGGTGTGCCCGGCATTGGGGCCGCCCTGGAAACGGGCGATGATATCATATTGAGGGGCGAGAACATCAACAATCTTGCCCTTTCCTTCGTCTCCCCACTGGAGACCTAATAGTACGTCTACGGCCATTTGAATAGTTGGCTTTAAGCGACTTTTTCCGGAGAATCCCGAACAGTAGCCGCTGGAACGTGCGCAAAGGTACGTTAGGTGGTTTGTAGAATGTCTGGTTTCAGACATTATTTATCCACGCTAAAGATTGAGCGCTGTCTTACATTGGCCATTGTTAACATTCATCGGGTCGTCAACTTACTCCATGGAGGACACAATATGACATTCCAATTAATCCACATCTACCCCTAAAGCGTTATCTTACCAGCATAAAAAAATAAACGTATGTCTGCTTCAACTCGCACCATTCCCCTTGTCAACCTGTCCGATTTTGAAAACGGAGACGCTGCCACTCGTGCAGCCTTCATCAAGAAACTGGGGGATGCCTTCCATGGTATCGGTTTCGTTGGGGTTACGGGGCATGGTATTCCTAAGTCACTCATCGATGACTTCTACGTAGCGGCGAAGAAGTTCTTTGCCATGGATACGGACGTAAAGCGGAACTACGAGATCGCTGGCGCCGCCGGCCAGCGGGGCTACACCAGCTTCGGAAAAGAAAAAGCCAAGCAGAGCAAAGTGGCTGACCTGAAGGAATTCTTCCAGATCGGTCAGGAAACGCCCGCTATGAGTGCGGATGAGCGTAACCCGGACGTAAAAGAGGTGCCCGAGTTTATGGCGCTTGGCCGCCGTCTTTACCGTCAGTTCGAAGAAAAAGGCAACAGCCTGCTGCAAGCCATTGCCATTCATCTGGAGTTGCCGGAAGATTACTTCTCCAACTTTACCAAAGACGGTGTAAGCATCCTCCGGGCCATCCACTATCCACCCATCACCAGCGAGCCAGCCAGTGCCATTCGCGCGGAACAGCACGAAGATATTAACCTCATCACCCTGTTGGTGGGCGCCAGTGCCGGCGGTCTTCAGCTACAGAACTCCGCTGGAGAATGGCTTGAAATCGTGCCGGAGAACGACGAAATCGTCATCAATGTAGGCGATATGTTGCAACGACTGACGAACAACTACCTCAAGTCCACCACTCACCGCGTAGTGAACCCGCCCCGTGATCAGTGGCACAAGCCACGCCTGAGTATCCCCTTCTTCCTGCACCCCCGCCCGGAAATGAGCCTCAACGTGCTGGACAGTTGCGTAACGGCGGACAATCCGCAGCACTACGAACCCATCACAGCGGGGGGCTACCTCGATCAACGACTGCGGGAAATTGGCCTGAAGAAGTAAAGAGGAAAAAGGATTAAAGGGGTGAAGGATTGAGATGGAAAGGACTGAAGGTGAAAATATTGTCAAGACTCCTTTTCCCCTTACTCCCTTTAATCCCTTACTCTTTTACCCCCTTTCTCTCTTCATATTCCCGTCAGAAAATGAGCATTCTGCAGTCAGAATAACAGAATGACCCGCCGAAACGTTATTTTTGTACTCTAACCCAATCATTCCGACTTTAGCAGCTGATGGCTGACTCATCGTCGACAACTGTATAAGGAAATGTATAATTCCACTCTTCTGTTTATCAATGCTATCGGGCCTGAGATGATTCTCATCTTTTTCGCCATCCTCCTTCTTTTTGGCGGTAAAAAAATTCCTGAGCTGATGCGTGGCATCGGTAAAGGCATCCGCGAATTCAATACGGCGAAGGGAACCATTGAAAAGGAACTCAAAGACGGCATGGCAGAAGAAGATCAGCGCGCCAAAGACGCCCGCGAACTCAAAGAACTCCGGGAGAGAGAAGCTCGCCGCCAGCGGGAAGAATCGTTCATTACCCGTGACGAAAAAAGCTAAAGCAGCCGTGGCCTGTTATCGTGTCCGGTTTTTGGGCGCGACCGCAGGATGCCATGTTTGTTGAACAAGCAAGGAAGCCCCCGGCCCTGACTTCAGGTTCGGGGGCTTGCTGTTTACCTATACCTTTATGGATATTCAATCCGTTATTTTCCTCGGCGCCACCGGCGCCGTCGGCTCAGAGGCCCTCCGCGAATTGCTGACCATCCCGTCGGCACAAAAAATTACGCTGCTTGGCCGGCGCGAAGTCGCCGGCATGCCCGCCGGCCGTGTCCACCAACATCGTATCGACATCTTTGAGCCTTCCTCTTACGCAGGCCTAATCTCCGGCCACGAGGCGGCCATCTGTACGCTGGGTGTTGGGCAGCCGTCAAAAATGTCAAGGGAAGAATTTCTCAAAATCGACAAACAAGCCGTTATTGATTTTGCCCGGGCTTGCCGCCAGGCAGGTGTCGCTCACTTTGAGCTCCTGTCTTCGGTAGGCGTTGATGCTTCGTCGTCCTCTTTTTTCCTGCGCTCAAAGGGAGAGCTGGTGGAGGAACTCAAAGCACTCGGATTTCCGAGGCTAAGCATTTTCCGACCCTCCATGATTCTCACCCCAACTAACCGATACGGCGTGATGCAGGGGATAACCCTGAAGGTCTGGCCTTTACTTAAACCTTTGCTCTTCGGCGGCCTGAAAAAATACCGCGGGGTGAAAGTCGCTGACCTGGGCGGAAGCATGGCCCGTAATCTCTTCACCTCCGGTTCGGGATATGAAGAACTGGAATGGGAAGATTTTCAAGCCTGACCCCGACTGTTCCCCAAGCATTTTACCTTTACGCTGAATATGACAAGCCGCTCTTATCAATTATCTGACTTGCCGGAGGTAGCTAAAGCCCTTCTGGAGGCGTTTGGCCGGCAGGCCGTCTTTGCCCTGATCGGCGATCTGGGCGCCGGCAAAACCACGCTGGTGGCGGAGATGTGCCGTCAGCTTGGGGTAGCGGAGCCGACGAGCAGCCCCACGTTCAGCATCGTCAACCAGTACAAGGGGGCGGATGGCCCCGTCTATCACCTGGATTGTTACCGACTGGAAAACACCGAAGAAGCGCTCAATGCTGGCCTGGAGGAGCTTTTTGAGGGCGAAGGCTACCCCATCTTTGTGGAATGGCCGGCTGTGATAGAACCTCTTTTGCCTCCGGGCGTTGTCTTCTTGCAACTACGGCATGCCTCCGAAGGTGAGTCGCGTAGTCTGACGATTTCCACCGGTCACCCACCCAACAATGAGTAGTAAGGATAAGAAGAAGGTCTCCCTCCCAGAGGAACTAACCTCCGGCTATGGCCAGACCCAAACGGAGACGCTCGCCGTGCAGCATAAGCAGGAGAGTCTTTTTATTGGTATTCCCAAGGAAATTACCCTGCAGGAGAAACGGGTGGCCCTGGTCCCAAGTGGTGTCGCTAACCTGACCAGCCGTGGCCACCGGGTATTGGTGGAAACGGGTGCCGGCATCCAGAGCAACTTTACCGATCATTCTTTTAGTGAGCAGGGCGGGGAGATTGCCTACTCCGCACAGGAGGTGTACGAAAAGGCAAAGGTTATCCTCAAAGTAGCACCGCCGACGCTGGATGAGATCGAGATGATGCAACCCGGGACGGTCCTCATCAGCCCGCTACAGCTACCTACCATCAGCGCCGAATATCTCTACCGGCTGAAGAACAAACGCATCATCGCCCTGGCGATGGAGTATATGCAAGACGAAGAGGGGAGCTTCCCCATCGTCCGGATCATGAGCGAAATGGCGGGGATCTCTGCCGTACAAACAGCCGCAGAATTACTGTCTACCACTACCGGCGGGCCTGGCGTTCTGTTGGGCGGCGTCTCCGGCGTGCCCAGCGCAAAGGTGGTTATTCTGGGCGGCGGAGTGGTCGCTGAATTTGCTACCCGTGCCGCCCTGGGCATGGGCGCAGAAGTGCGAATTTTCGACGATAACATCCACAAGCTGATGCGGCTGCAAAACAGCGTTGGCCGCCAGCTGTACACCAGTGCAATGAATCCCTACTACCTGCGCAAAGAGCTATTGAGTGCTGAGGTAGCCATCGGTGCCATCCACGCAGAGCATGGTCGTACGCCCATCGTGGTGAGCGAGGAAATGGTCCGTTCCATGCGGCCGGGCTCCGTCATTATTGACGTCAGTATCGATCAGGGGGGCTGCTTCGCTACCAGTGAAATGACCACGCTGCAGAAACCCACTTTCCGCAAACACGACGTGATTCATTACTGTGTGCCCAACCTAGCCAGCCGGGTGGGGCGGACGGCAAGCATCGCCGTCAATAACATCCTCGTCCCGCTACTCCTGCGCGCCGACGGTGCTCGTTCGTTCGAGCATTTTATCCTGCGGCAGGCCGGGCTGCGTCATGGCGTGTACACCTTCCGGGGCTGCCTGACGAACCCTTACCTCGGCAAACGATTCGATATGCGCTGTACGGATATTGATTTGTTGATGACCAGTGGGCTCTAGGGTAGACCGTAATGTTGTAGACGGTAGATTAGGCGGTATTTTTTTCTGCCGGCTACAATCTATAATTCTACCAGCTACCTCTCTACAGTCTGTAATTCTACCGTATCTTACCCCGAGAGAACCACTCAGAACATGAATGACTTTTTTGACCTCATCGGTACCTTTTTCGCACAACTGGCGAATGAAGAGAAAATATTGCTAGGTATACTGGCCCTGCTTTTATTTGCCTTTGGGGTGATTGTTGGTTGGATTGTGCAAGGAACTAAAACGCGGCGATACAAAAAAGAGCTGCTGCTCTTGCGCAAAGACCGGGATGAATATGAGGTGCGTTACCGCGCCGCGGATACCAAGCAAAAGGCCATGGCCAAAGAACTGGAAGCCATCAGCCGGGAGAAGGTTGATGCATTGGACCGGATTCAGGCATTAACAACCGAGGTAGGGCAGCGGGATGCTTCTCTGACGGAGCTGCAACAGCGCAACGAAGAGCTGGTAACAACGAATCAGAGTTACGCCACGACGATCGAATCCCTTAATGATCAGGTAATCGGGCTGAAAACACAGAATGAGCAGTTAATTGCGGGCGGAACAACGGGAAACACGGGAGAAGGACAGGATGTGCCGGAGGGTGAGGGAACTTCAAGAGGCGTGGCGGGGCCCGCAGGTGCAGGGGGGAGTTCTTCCGGCAGCAATGAATCGTTGAATGCTTATATCTCCGTCACGGAGTCTCGCTTTCAGACGCTGGAGAACCGGCTGCTGGCCTTAGCGGAGGAGAACGCCGCGCTGCGCGGCGCGGCGGCAACGACGTCCACGGCCACTCCAGGCTTTAGTTACCAGCCGCATCAGCCGGTTATTAACCAGGACCAGCCAACCGCCGCTCAGGCAGAGCCGCTCGTCATTCGGGCGGATACTACCGAGCCAGGCGTCCGTACCGGACTTAAGGGAGATACGGAAGTCATCGTGCAAACGACCCCTTCGGTACACATACCGGTTATGTCGGGCATAAGTGAAGACCATCACGATGATCTCACCCGCATCAAAGATATTGGTCCGTTTCTGCAGCAGAAGCTGAACGAAGCAGACATCTACAGCTACGAGCAAATTGCTAATTGGTCCGAAGCAGACGTGATGACCTACACCGAGCTGATCGGTTACCTTCCTGGTATTATTCAGCGAGACGATTGGATTGGCCAGGCGGCAGCCCTGGCCGCTGAGCCCGACCATGCGCCTGAAGCTTCCCCTGCACCCGCGGAAGCGCCCGCCCCGGAACCTGTTGAAAAACCGGCTAAAGAAGTTGCGGACGATAACCTGCGGATAGTAGAAGGCATTGGTCCTAAAATCGAGTCTGTTCTCAAAGCCGCCGGAGTTGACAGCTTGCATACGCTCGCGGCAACGCCCGCCGAACAACTACGGGAGATGCTCGATGCTGCGGGCTCTCGTTATAAATCTCATGACCCTCGCTCCTGGCCCGTCCAGGCAGGCCTGGCCGCCGACGGGAAGCTGGCGGAACTCAAAGCCTGGCAGCAAGAGCTTAAAGGAGGGAAATAGAGCCCTCCGGTTAACAACTGTGATACTTTTGTAATAATTTCAGGTCAACCCCTGCTTAGCCCTATTTGTCTGTAGACTACACAAACGAATTTTATTATGGCTGATCAACAATTATGGTTTGTAGAGAATATTGACCTTCAGAATATTTTTTGTCCTAAGAAAGTGGACATGGGGATGATAGAATCCAAGGACCACCTGTCTTTTGACGCGAACCAGTATGTGTATCTGCCGGAAGAGCCCGCCAAGAAAATTTTCCTGATCAACAGTGGCCGGATCAAGATCGGCACCTACGGTGCTGAGGGTAAGGAAGTCACTAAAGCTATCCTCACGCCCGGGGAAGTATTCGGAGAACTGGCGCTCGTGAATGATGGGAGCCGGCGAGACTTTGCCTACAGTCTTGAGCCTACTTCACTATGTGTTTTAGAAAAAGGAGATCTGGAGAATATGCTTCGGGAACGTAGTGAACTGCAACTCTTCTTTATGCGCCTCATCGGTAACCGGACGCTACAGCTCGAACAACGGCTGGAGAACCTGATGTTCAAAACCAGCCGCAGCCGAATTGTGGAGTTTTTGCACGAACTGGCGACCAGCCGTGGCCGCGCCGTCGGCTACGAGCGCGAGGTCCGCAACATGCTCACCCATAAAGAAATTGCCGACCTCACTGGCACCAGCCGACAGACGGTCAACGCCGTGCTCAATGATCTGCGCCGGCAAAACATCCTCACATTTGATCGGAAACGGATGCTGGTGCGGGATATGGAGAAGTTGGTGGCGGCGGCTTAGATTACAGCACCGAATACTGCAGAAAGTCCGCCTTCTCCGGGTAATCCGTTGTATAGTGCAGGCCCCGGCTTTCGTGGCGGAGGTTAGCCGCTTTGGTGACGAGGTGCCCGATCGTGATCAGATTGCGCAGCTCACAAAGTTGGGAACTGACGAGGCTGTTCTTGTAGAGGTCTTCCGTTTCGTTGGTGAGTAATTCCAGACGTTTGCGCGCGCGCTCCAGGCGCTTATTGCTGCGTACAATACCTACGTAGCTGGACATTACCTCCTTGAGTTCTTTAATACTCTGGGTGATGAGAACTTGCTCCTTCGGAGATTTTGTCGCCGTACGGTTCCAACTCGGGATGTCTTCCCGCACGACGTGCGTGTCTATGTTAGCCGCGATGGAGTGCGCAATCCGGTGACCGAACACGAGGGCTTCCAACAGGCTATTACTCGCTAGTCGGTTAGCGCCGTGCAGGCCGGTGCTGGTACACTCGCCGCAGGCGTAGAGCTGGTTGACGGAGGTTTTACCGTACTCGTCCACCTTCACGCCACCGCACATATAATGGCAGGCGGGCGTGACGGGTATCATGTCTTTGGCCGGGTTGATACCGATGCTCATACACTTCTCATGGATGGTGGGGAAGTGCTTAAGGAAGTGCTCTTCGTCGATGTGCGTACAGTCGAGGCACATGTATTCCGTTCCGCCGAGTTTCATCTCATTATCGATGGCGCGGGCAACGATGTCACGGGGAGCGAGGCTGCCTCGGGGATCGTAGTCTTGCATGAACTCGCTGCCGTCCGGCCGCTTCAGGATAGCTCCTTCTCCGCGAACGGCTTCGCTGACGAGGAAGGCCTGTGGGTCCCGGCCGGGATTGTAGAGGGCCGTAGGGTGAAACTGAACGAACTCCATGTTCTCCAGGTGGACCTTAGCCCGGTAGGCCATGGCGATACCGTCGCCGGTCGCAATCACCGGGTTGGTGGTACTGCGGTAGATCTGCCCGTTGCCACCGGCACAGAGAACGGTGGTGCGGGCGAGGATTTTGTCGATGGAGCCCGTCTTCCGGTTCAGGACGTAGGTGCCGTAGCACTCGATGCCCGAAGTGAGACGGGTAACGATGTGCCCCACATGGTGCTGTGTGAGGAGGTCGAGGGCGAAGAAATGTTCGTGAACGACGAGGTTGTCCAGCGTCGCTGCCTTCGCCGAAAGCGCGCGTTGAATCTCCCAACCGGTGAGGTCTTTGTAGTGGAGGATGCGGTTTTCGGAGTGGCCGCCTTCGCGGCCCAGGTCGTACTTCTTGAACTGGTCCGTGTCAAAGCGGGTACCCCATTCGATGATTTCCTCTACGCGGGTAGGGCCTTCTTCGACGACGATGCGGACGATGTGCTCGTCGCAGAGTCCCGCACCTGCGTCGAGGGTGTCGGCGATGTGTTTTTCGTAGTTGTCCGAGCCGTGGTCCCACACAGCGGCCACGCCGCCCTGGGCGTAGCTGGTGTTGCTCTCGCGCTCGTTCACTTTGGTGAGTACATCGATTTTCAGGTCAGGGCGCAATAACGCCAGTTTGATGCCGGTGCTGAGACCGGCGATTCCGGAGCCGATGATGAGAACGTCGGTTTGGAGCATGGTTGATTTTATTTACGGGCTAAGATATATGTTAGCGGGGGAATGGTTACACCCGTTCGTCGGAACGCTCGGAGACGCGGCCCAGCGGCTGGCGGAGGCGGTCGGACTTTTCTGGTGTGATGTACTCTGCTGTTCCGTAAACGTTTGGATAAGTATAGGAGTAAGATTCACGATGCCGTCCCAGATTCGTCCCGTCCGACCAAAATTTTTCTTTTCGGGCTGCCGCCCTATGAAAATTTATTGTTCCGACGAACGGGGACTAAATTTTCGGTACATTTCGAAATGTACTCACATGATTGTCTTTACCACTTCTATAATCAAGGTATTAACGGGCAGGCCATTTTTCGGATTGAGGAGAATTATGATTTCTTCCTCGGAAAGGTGAAAAAGCATTTGCTACCCAACGCTCATGTACTTGCTTTTTGCCTGATGTATAATCACTTCCATTTTCTACTAAGGCCGACAGAGTTTGGGGCTTCTCAGAGTAACAAGAAAGTTCCCGTACATGGTAAAAACATCGAGAATGAAATGTTGCCAATTTGTAATTTGAGCTACGGAGTCCAAATGTTGCTATCAACCTACACACGAGGATTTAACAAGGCTTACCATCGCTCTGGAAATTTATTCAGACAAGGAAGCAATATGAAACAATGTTGGGACCTCAGACCCTTGGAAGATGGAGGGCAGGGGACTATTCCCAATTCGTCTTATCCTCATACCGTGTTTAATTATTTGCACCAGAATCCAGTAAGTGCAGGAATATGTCTTGATACCGTGACTTGGGATTGGTCGTCAGCAAGAGAATATCAAGGGCCTTATGATAGAGGTATTTGTGATTTCGAAATGGCAGAATCCTTGTTAAGGGTTAGGAAATTCAGAGGATGAACGTTTATCCGAGCACCCGTTCGTCGGAACGCTCGGAGACGCCGCGCAGCGGCTGGCGGAGGCGGTCGGACGAATCTGGTGCGGACAGTATACTTAGTTCATGCAGATGCTGGCTCAAAGATTCAGTGTAGGCGGGTGCGGACTCGCCCCAGATTAGTCCGACCAAAAATTTAAATTCGGGCTATCGCCCTCAAAATTTATTGTTCCGACGAACGGGAGCTGGATTGATCCGTAACACTCCGCAGCACCTCCGCCACCTTCTCTGCCACCGCCTCCCAGCTGAAGTCCTGTAGGCGGCGCTTCCCGTTTTCGACCAGGCCGGAGGCCAGGAAGGGGGTGGTGACCAGGGAGACCATGCCCTCTGCAATGCTGTTTATGTCCTCCCCCTGCACCAGCGCTCCGGCGCCCCGTAGAATATCGTTGTCTGTATAAACTACCGGTACCTCGGCCGTCCAGGCATCCAGCACCGGGAGGGGGAAACGCGTGGAAAGGGAAGGGTAGAGAATGGCCCGGGCGGAGCTGAATATTTTTCGATACTCATGGTCAGAAAGTCGGGGGAGAAACTCGATGTCTTTCCGGTATTTAGCCTGCCTATGCGCCCTGCGTACCGCCTTGAGATGTTTACCCGTTTCTGGCTGGGCAACCAGTAGCCGAACTGGCTCCGGCACTCGCTGCCGAAAGCGATCATAGGCGGCAAATAAACGCTCCAGGTTGTCGCTTGTATGACCGATGGCCGGCGCAAAAAAGAAAGAATTTTCCTTGCCGTAGACTTCTTTGGTGATGCGGCGGGTGACTTCATCGGCAGGGTAAACAGGGGCTTCAGGAGGGCCGTAGCCTACTACCTTTATCTTGTCAGATTCAATATCGTAGAACTTCAGAATTTCTTCCTTCAGTGCTGAGTGCGATACGACAATTGATGCTGTCCCCTTTAGCGTCTCAGAGTAATATTCTCTGCTGTCAGGTGGAAGACGTTGCCACCAACGTTTCTTCTGAAAGAATTTCTTAAAATCGATATCTAAAACGCTAGTCACGCCGGGGTTGCGACCATACCGATAAAGGGGACATAAGGAGAAACAGAAATCTGGTTCACCGTCTCCAGGATTGTAAATATATTCTACGTTGCCAGTCAGCTGTTTGGGCAGACTGCTCTCACCATGAAGTATGAAAGTATGACCTTTCATGCTTTTTATAATTAAAGGAATGACGCACTGACCAAAAAGGCTTTCGGCTGGCCATTTTAAGTCCAGAGCAGTTGTCTCAATTTCAATACGCATGGTTAAAATAATGCTTATGGCTACTTATTTCTTTGACACCTCTACTCACTTTCCCCCTTTCATCCCTTCCCCCTTTAATACCTTACTACTCCCCTTAATCAGCTTCCTGAAATAATGCTTCTTCACCCCAAACTGCTTCCGTAATGCCCGGAATTCTTCCAGCGCTTTGGGCCGTTTTTTTGCCTTCACGGCGGTGATCATCACGTTCTTAGCTGTATGCTCCAGAGGGATGAATTCGAAGAGTTTTGTTTTATAGCCTTCGGCCTCGAGCAGCAGCGCACGCATGGAATCGGTGAGCATGGCGGCCTGCCGTTCGAGCAGGATACCGTGATCGAGCATGGGCTTGAGGCCGGCGGGTACCTCCATGTCCCGGCGGACCTGTTTCTGGCAGCAGGGGGCGACGACCATGATCTCGGCATCCGCCAGTAAGCCCTTGTGCAGCGCATCGTCAGTGGCCGTGTCACAGGCGTGCAGGGCGATGAGCATATCAATCCGGTCGGGGTTGTAATCGTCGATATAGCCTTCCACGAAATGCAGGCGTTGGAAATTGTTGCGGTTGGCGATATCGCGGCATTTTTCCACGAGTTTAGGCCGGAGTTCCACACCGGTTACGCTTACGTCGAGTGCCCGGGTGTTCACCAGGTGATCGTAGAGGGCAAAGGTCAGGTAGCCACTGCCGGAGCCCATGTCCACGATGCGGGCGCCGTTGGTCAGCGGGTGTTCCTTCAGCAGGGCATCGATGATCTCGACGAACTTATTGATCTGCTTAAATTTCCGTTTCCCGTCGCGCAGCACTTGCCCATGGGCGTTGGTAATACCCAGCGCTTGCAGGTAAGGCCGGTCAGCGGGGATGTCGCGGTGCTTCTCGCGGTTATGGTCGAGAACTGGCTTTTTTATTTTTAATGCGCCGGAGCGCGGGTTCAATGTTCTTCTTTGAAAGCGCGCGTTTCCCTTGCGGCTCAGGGAAAGGCTCAGCTGCTGGGTGGTGGTGAACAAATCTGCATTCCCGTAGTCTTCTCCGAGCGCGCTTTCCAGCAGGGAGATGCCCTGGCCCACCAGATGATTCTTTACTTCCTCCCGATCATCATAGCGGTGGGTGATCTGTAGCTGGGTGTTGTTCTTAATTTCCACCAGACGACCGTAGCGGTTCCGGGGCAGGTCCAACGCCTTATGGCGGGGTTTACTCAATGTAATTTTGATCAGCTCACCTGATGCAGCACTGGCTCGGGCGGTGGCCCAGAATTCTTTGAGGGAGGTAGCGGTAGTCATTGTATGGACGGTAGAGAGGTAGACGGTAAGACTGTAGTGTGAAGAACGGCAGAGTGGGGGATAAATTGGCTACTGGATTCTGCCGCAAAAATACGGCGGTAATCTGTAAGGCCTTATTATCAAAGGAAATGTAAGTGAGTTGACTGTTTGAAACAAATGTTGTTTTATTGATGGCGATCACTTATATTTGTTGTCACAACCAAAACACCCAATCATGACAGTACAAGAAATCGCTGACCGCCTGGTCGAACTTTGCCGTACGGGCCGCAACGACGAAGCCTACACGGAATTATTTGCCGAAAATGCCTCCGCCCATGAGATGCCGGGTTGGCCCGAAGCCGACACCCAGGGCCGCGCTGCCATGCTGGCTAAAAGCGCAGAATGGGCTAAAGACGTTAAGGAAGTCCACAAAATGGAAGTGACCGACCCGCTGGTCTACGCTGATTACTTCGCCATTGGGATGGGGATTGACCTGACAAAGAAGGACGGCGTGAGACGTTTCGAACAGGAAATGTGTGTCTACACCGTAAAGGATGGCAAAATCGTGAGTGAGCGATTTATTTATGCTATGCCGGGGTAGGGAAGTATGTTGGTCTTTTGGTTCTTTGGTCTTTTGGGCTGCCGCATTTGGGAGACGGAAAGGTATACCGTAGATATGGAGCTCCTTATGAAAGTGGGCAGTGCTCCAACGCCCATCCTGCCTCCAAAGCTCGGTAGCCCAAAAGACTAAAAGACCAACAAATCAAAAGACACTGTACTAGTACTTAATGTCCTTGTTCTTCACCTTCTCCACCGAAGCTTTTATTAACTTCTTTAGCACCTCCGTGTCCACATCGCTCAGGCGCTTGATGTAGAGGCAGCTTTTGCCCGTTTTGTATTTTCCGAGCCTGGCCAAAAGATCAGCTTCCCGTTCTACACCACTGATGAGGTAAATACTATGAGCCGCCTTGCGGGGGCTAAAGCCGGTGATCATCGTGTCACCTTCCCGGCCACTTTCATAGACGTAGTGGTAAGTACCGAAGCCGATAATGCTGGGTCCCCACATTTTAGGGGGCTCTCCCGTTATTTCCTGCATAGTGTCCATTAGCCATTGACCATCCGCCCGTTTCTTTTCGTCTTCGACTGCGGCCAGAAAATCTGCTGGTGCCACTGCCGTTGGTTTTGTCTTGTTTTCTTTTTTTGCCATTGCTAAGTATTTTCAATACAACAGCTTGCCCGGTCCTGGCCTGACAGCTTAATGCTAAAATTAGGCAAAGCAGCGGATATTCCGGAGCGTATGGCTTGCTTTACCAGCAAAGAAATTAGCTTGAGAGTAGGCTGCCATGTGTTAACGGCTGAACAAAAGCCTGGAAAAATTGCTATGTTTCCGTTCCTGTCCCGCCCGGATTCGGATATATGGGATTTTCAGCCTCACTAAAGACCAAATTCATACCATGAGAAGATTTCAGCAATGGGCCCTGTTGGCCATAATGCTTGCTTTGTGTACAAGTGCACTTACTGCGCAGCAAACCTACCCCTACAACGGGGTTTATGACCAACGCTCCGGTCATTTCGCCTTCACGGGGGCTACTGTACACGTTGGCCCTGACCGGATGGTGGACAATGCAACCCTCATTATCCGCAAAGGAAAAGTAGTGGAGGTAACTGCTGCTGGCAGTGTTCCTGCCGGCGCGGTAGAAGTAAAGATGGATGGTAAGCACATCTATCCCTCCTTCGTGGAGGCCTACGGGAGCTATGGGATGCCCGAGGCCAAGCGTGGAGGCGGAGGCTGGGGAGATCCTCCTCAAACGGACTCCAAGACGCCCGGTGCTTTCAGCTGGAACCAGGCCATGCGCTCAGAGACGGAAGCTGCCGCGATGTTCAAAGCGGACGCTAAGGCAGCCAAAAGCCTGCGCGACGCCGGCTTCGGTACGGTATCCACCCATCATCAGGATGGCATCAGCCGCGGCAGCGCCGCGGTTGTCAGCCTTGCCGATGGCAAGGAAAATGACCTCATTCTGAAGCGGCGCTCCGCCCACCACCTCAGCTTTAGCAAGGGGAGCAGCCGGCAGAACTACCCCAGCTCCCGGATGGGAACGATGGCTCTGCTGCGGCAGGCTTACCACGATGCAGCATGGTATAAAAAGCAAAACGGCGAAGAAACAAACCTCAGCATAGAAGCCTGGAACGACCTGCAGGCTTTGCCCCAGATCTTTGACGCCAGTGGCAACTGGCAGGACAACCTCCGCGCTGATATGATCGGCGATGAGTTCGGTAAGCAATACATCCTGCTTGGGGGCGGAGACGAATACCAGCGCCTCCAGGCGCTCAAGGAAAGTGGCGCTACCTTCATCCTGCCACTGAAGTTTCCTAAGACTTACGACGTGGCGGACCCCTTTGCTGCTGACCTGATCAACCTTGGCCAACTCCGCCACTGGGAACGGGCACCAGCGAATATGGCCGCCGTGGCTAAAGCGGGTATTCCCTTCGTGATTACCACTCACGGGCACAAAAAAATGAGTGATTTCACGGCCGCTCTGCGTAAAGCCATTAAGTCTGGTGCTGACGCAAAGGTCGCCTTTGCTGCACTCACTACCGGACCCGCTGAACTGCTTGGTATCGGAGACATGGTCGGTACCCTGGAAAAGGGTAAACTGGCCAGTTTTTTTGTAACGGACAAAGACTACTTTACCGACGAGGCGACGGTCTACCAGCACTGGGTGCAGGGAAAGCCCTACGTGCTGAAAGATCTGGATGTGGTCAGCCTCGCCGACGGTTATGAGTTGATGATCGACGGTAAATCCTTCAAGGGCGAAGTCAGTGGTAAAACCGGTAGCCAAAAGATGAAGATCATAGCCGCCGGTGACACTACGGGGGTGGAGGCTACAACTTCCACGGCGAATGGCCTGATGACGCTGCGCTTCAAGCCCGAGGATGCAGATGGTTTCTATCGCCTGGTTGGCGCGCCCACTACTGAAGGTGGCTATGCGGGCACTGGTCAGGACCCGACGGGAAAAACAATTAATTGGTCGGCCAAGGCGACCGACGGTGACGATGCTCCTGAGAAAAAGGATAAGCAGGAAAAGAAAGAAGAAGACGATAAGATGGAATTCGTCAGCCGGCTCACCTATCCCAATATCGCTTATGGCGCGGACGCGGGTGCAATGAAAGTTGGTAAATACCTGATCCGTAATGCTACTGTCTGGACGAACGAAAGCGAAGGTATTCTCGAAAACACCGACGTACTGATTGATAACGGCAAGATTGCCGCTGTTGGCAAGGGGCTCTCCGCCGGAGGGGCGACCGTGATCGACGGAGAAGGAATGCACGTTACGGCGGGCATCATCGATGAGCACAGCCACATCGCCCTGAGTAGTGTCAACGAAGGCAGCCAGGTCTCCAGTGCTGAAGTGCGGATGAACGACGTTATTGACGCCACGGACGAGAACATCTATCGTCAGCTCGCCGGCGGTGTAACCACCAGCCAGCTGTTGCACGGCTCGGCGAACCCGATCGGTGGACAGTCAGCCCTCATCAAGCTACGGTGGGGCAAAACACCGGAGGAAATGAAGTTTGCGGGAGCGGATGGCTTCATCAAGTTCGCCCTCGGTGAGAACGTGAAGCAGTCTAACTGGGGTGATCTCTACCGTAACCGCTACCCACAAACCCGGATGGGCGTGGAGCAAATTTTTGAGAGTTATTTCAGCCGTGCTAAAGAGTATGGTGAAGCGATGAAAGCCGGCAAACTGGTGCGCCGCGATCTCGACCTGGAAGCCCTGCTGGAAATTCTGAACGAAGAGCGCTTCATCACCTGCCACAGCTACCAGCAGGGAGAGATTAATATGCTGATGAAGGTGGCGGACCGCCATGGCTTCCGGGTTAACACCTTTACTCACATCCTGGAAGGCTATAAAGTGGCGGACCAGATGGCGGAGCACGGTGCGGCAGGCTCTACCTTCTCCGACTGGTGGGCGTATAAATATGAAGTGAATGAAGCCATCCCCTACAACGGTGCGATTATGCATAAGCAGGGCGTGCTGACGGGCTTCAACTCTGACGACGCCGAGATGGCCCGCCGCCTGAACCAGGAAGCGGGCAAG
This sequence comes from Neolewinella agarilytica, assembly GCF_900110645.1. Classification (GTDB taxonomy): domain Bacteria; phylum Bacteroidota; class Bacteroidia; order Chitinophagales; family Saprospiraceae; genus Neolewinella; species Neolewinella agarilytica. The sequence goes on along the minus strand of NZ_FOFB01000010.1, from coordinate 188,342 downwards.
GCCGTCTTGTTCGGAGGCGTAAGCGAAGAGGATGCGCTGAAGTTTGTGACCCTCAACCCGGCGAAAATGCTGCACATTGACGATCGGGTAGGGAGTATCAAAGCTGGCAAAGATGCCGATGTGGTGGTTTGGAACAACCACCCGCTGAGCATTTACGCCCGCGCGGAGCACACCTTCGTGGACGGCATCGAGTACTTCAACCGGGCCAAGGATGCTGAGATGCGGAAAGCCGTACGGGAGGAGCGCAACGCCCTGATCCAAAAAAGTCTGGACGCTAAGAAGGGTGGGGCGAAAACCCAACGTCCCTCCGGCAAGAAGCGCCGGACGCTACACTGCAACTCGCTGGATCATATGCAGGAGAAGCATGCGCATTAAGCCTGTTTGTACCGCTGACTTCAGTCGGCGGATGAGATCAAATGACTAATCAACCACAAAACAATCCGCATAATGACTTGCGTAAATAATAAACAACGGAGCATTTTGACCTTGCTCTTTTTAACCTTTCTCTGCACCTGCGTCAGCGCCCAAAACCCAACGCCGGCGGCTGATCAGGATCGTCCTGTTGTGTTCCGTAAAGCCACCATCCACGTTGGTGACGGAACTGTATTGGAAGAGATGGACATTCTGTTCGACGAGGGTAAAATTGTAACGATAGAAAAAGACCTGCCCGCTCCGGCGAATGCAGACATCATGGATGCTACGGGGAAGCATATCTACCCCGGCATGATTGCCCTTAATACCCAACTTGGGCTGACCGAAATCGGTGCCGTTCGTTCTACTAATGATCAGCGGGAGACCGGCCGGATTAACCCGAACGCCCGTGCTTTAATTGCCTTCAACACGGACAGTCAGGTGATACCCACCGTACGTTCCCGGGGCGTTTTGCTGGCCCAGATTACGCCGGTTGGCGGCATGGTCAGCGGCCGTAGCAGTATGGTACAGCTCGATGGCTGGAACTTCGAAGATGCCGTAGTGGGTGAAGACGATGGTGTGCACATCAACTGGCCCCGGCGAAACTCCTGGAGCTGGCAAACGCGTACGATCAGTGAAAATAAGGAATACCCTAAACAAGTCGCAGGGCTGGAAAACTTCATGAAAGAAGCCGCCGCATACTGTGGAGCCGGCCGCACGGGCGAACGGTTGTTGAAGCTGGAAGCGATGTGCGAAGCCATCGCCGGCTCCAAGAATGTTTACCTGCATATGCATGGTCCGCGGGAAATGATGCACGCCGTACAGCTGGTGAAAAAAATGGGCGGAAAGCCGGTGATCGTTGGCGGCCACGAGTCTCACCTGATCGCTGATTTTCTGAAGCGGGAAAAGGTGCCCGTCATTCTGATGAGTACGCAGTCCTTGCCCGATTCTCAGGACGAAGGCGTTGACGGACCCTACGCCAAGCCGGCCTTGCTGGCTGAAGCCGGGGTGGAGTTTGCCATCAGTCACGGAGGGTACTGGGAGCAGCGTAACCTGCCCTTCGTGGCCGGGCAGGCCGTTGGCTTTGGGCTTGATTACGAGCAGGCCATTAAAGCTGTTACCCTGACGCCGGCAAGAATTGCGGGCATTGATAAAATGTACGGTAGCCTGGAAGAAGGGAAATCAGCTACCCTGATCGTTACCGCAGGCGATGTGCTGGATATGCGCACCAACAATATAGAGCTTGCTTTCATTGATGGCCGGAAGATCGATCTGGATAACAAGCAGGCGGAACTGAGCCGGAAGTTTATGGAGAAGTACCGGAGGGGGAAGTAGTCTTGTGGTTCGGTAGTCTGGTAGGCTGCCGCAAAAGGTAGATGTTACAGGCGTTACAGGAGCGATAATCTCGCTTTTGTAACGCCTTTGTTTTCAGGGGTGTCTCCAATATCTACCCCATGCAGCAGCCTGTAAGACCGCTGGAGGATAAGACTATCGAAAAGCCGCAACCGCAGGTGCAATGCGAAGTATTTGGAGCAATGTTTAGGGGCATTGTCGCAACTAAGCCATCACTCATGACCTCTTAACGGTATAAGGACAAACCCCACTGCCTATGTCCAGTTACCGAGAAAGCCTTCGAAATCTGTTCCGAAAGAACCCTTACAAGTTCCTGCTGGCTACCGCCTGGCGGTATGCAGAAGGCATGCGCGGGCGTTATCTGCTCATCTACCTGATGTTTACCGGGGTGAATCTGCTAGTATCGCTTCCTCCTCTGATTTTCGGTTTTTACATCAACTTTTTGCAGCAGGGTGAAGGAGATCCCCTGCGTGGAACCCTGATCTACGTAGCGATTTACATCGGCATTAACCTGGGCCTGTGGATGCTTCAATGGCCAGCGCGGCTAATGGAACGTCGGATGGCTTTTGATATCAGCCAGAAGCTGTTGATGGAGAGCTACGATAAGATCATCCACCTGCCCCTGGCCTGGCACCGGGAGCACCACAGTGGAGACACCATCAACCGTGCCCGGAAGGCCTACGAGGCGCTCAAGAATTTCTTTGATAACGGATTCGCCTATTTTCAGACGATCGCGCGGATGGTGTTTGCCATCGGGGCCATTGTCTGGTTTAGCCCCGTGTTTGGCCTGATTGCGCTGGTATTCGGAGTAATCATTCTGCTGACGGTACTTGGCTTTGATGAGCCGATCATCAAGGCCAATAAGGAGACTAACGACCGGGAGAACGAGCTGATGGCGGGCCTGTCCGATAACCTGGGGAACATCATCACCGTAACAACTCTGCGCCTGGGTAAGCGGACGGCGCAAGCCATCCGTAAACGCATCGGTAATGTGTGGCCACCCTTCCTGAAAAACACGAAAGTGAACGAAGCGAAATGGTTCTCCGTCTCGACGCTGGTGAGCCTGATGTACGCGGTTTTGGTAACCAGCTACGTTTGGAGTAACCGGGTGCCCGGTGAGGTATTCCTTGTGGGCGGACTGGTGACACTCATCGGTTATATCAACCAGTTCTCCGGCAGCCTGAGTAACCTGACGGCGCAGTACAACCAGATCATCCGGTTCCGGTCGGACCTGGCGGCCATTGAGCCCATTGACGAGGCACATGAGTTAGCGGCGCGGCCATCGGCCGCGGGGCCGATCCGACGCGACTGGACGGAGCTCACCGTCAGTAATCTCAACTTCCGCTACGCGGAGGATGGAGCCGGCATCCATGATCTGAGCCTGAACCTTGACCGGGGCCGGCGGGTCGCCCTCATCGGGCCCAGCGGAAGTGGTAAAACGACGACGCTGTACACGCTGCGGGGCTTATATCCACCGGAGGAGATTACACTGCACTTTAACGAAACCCAGCACCTGCGGCCTCGCCTGAGCTTGCCGAAGGACTCCGGCGCCCAGCTCTTTTCCCAAACGACCCTCATTCCCCAAAGCCCGGAAATATTTGAAGAAACCCTGCGCAACAACCTGACCATGGGCCTTGACCGCAGTGGCGAAGAACTCGAACGCGCCATCCACCTTTCTGTTCTCGAAGACGTGATCGAACAGGCAGACGATGGCCTGAACACCTTCCTCAGTGAAGGTGGTGCCAACCTGAGTGGTGGCCAACGCCAACGCCTGAGCATCGCCCGCGGCATCCTGGCGGCGGACACCTCCACGCTACTTCTGCTTGACGAACCGACGAGCAGCCTCGACCCCAATACGGAGATCATGGTCTATGAGCGCCTCTTCGCCGCCTTCCCCGACAAAACAATCGTCTCCACCCTCCACCGGCTGCACCTGCTGCGGTATTTCGACCATATCTACTACATGGAGAATGGTCGCATCCAGGCGGAGGGCACGCTGGAGGAACTGCTGGAGCGGAGTCAGGCGTTTAAGGCGATGTATCTGGAACAAGTGGGCGTGTAGCCGCGACTTTAGTCGCGTGCTAGCAAGCGAGCGCAACCTAGTCTCTTTTTGAGATGGCGTAGCTCAGGCCTAGGAGGGTCCAGCTGGGGTAATCAGGTACTTCGAACCTTTCTCCCCGTCGCATTGTGTAAGTGTGATATACTTTGGTTTCAAAAAAAGCTTGTTCTACGAATAAAGCCAATTTATTAGTTATTGAAAAAGCTAATTTTCCACTTAGAGTGAGATAAAAATTTTCAACGTTAGCAAGATCAATTCCATTCATTGGCGTATTGTCAATTTTTTCTTTACCTGAAACGAAAATGAAGGAACTGTTGAAACTAAACCTCATTTTTTTCCAATCTTGGCCTAATCCAAGGGTAAGTGCGAATTCATCAAGCTTTATTCTTTCGAAATTTGTAGTCCGATCTGTGTGGGTTTTACGGTAGTTTATAGAAGCAAGAATATATCCTTTGGAGGAGGGACTATTACGAACTTTTAGGCTTGACCCTAAAAAGTATCCCCAACGTTTAGAATATACAATTGAACCTCTAATAAACCCATCCCAATCCATCAGTGTAGCTCCTGACTGGACGTCTATACTCTTTACGCTGAACTGCGCACCACCCGTGAAAGAAAGGGAAAGTAGGAGGGAAAGGATCAGGAGTTTCATGTAGTAAAAATAGGGCTCAGGCTATTCTCTTTTTGAGATGGCGTAGCTCAGGCCTAGGAGGGTCCAGTTTGGGTAGCGAGGTACTTCGAAGCGCTCGCCTCTTTGAACCCAATAGTTGGTGTATATCTTTGTATTCAGAAGGGCTTGTTCTGTAACTATTGATAACCTTGGAGTTAGGTTAAAACCAATTTTTCCACTAAGTGAAGCATAAAAATTTTCAACACTATTTATGTCGCTTCCCTGGTTAGGAAAATTACTGATTTTCATTTTTTGAATAATAAAAATGGCTGACCCATTTAAGCTAAAATAGATCTTCTTCCAAGAAGAGCCTATGCCAATACTTGCAGCTATTTCATCTAGCTTGAATCGCTCGAAATTAGTCGTTCGGTCCGTATGAGTTTGGCGATATTTTAGAGCAATATTTAGAAAGCCGCGTTGTGCTTGATTGGGTTTTATTCGAAGAGTAATGCCACCAAAATACCCAGAACGCCTAGTGTAACTTCCAGGGATTCTTCTGTACAATCCATCCCAATCCATCAGTGTAGCCCCTGCTTGGAGGTTAATATTTTCAATACTGAGCTGCGCTTGACAAGTGAAAGACAGGCTGAGAAGTATTATGAGAACTAAAAATTTCATACGGGTAAATTGTAGTCTTAGTTCTTGATGATTGTGGTACTAACGGCCTGTTCTGTACCTGGAATTTTTGCAGAGAGATAATAGGTTTTTGGCTGAAGGGGAGTCACGGCTATTTCTCCTCTACCCGTTGACTTTTGAGTAGAAAGGACATTCCCATTGAAATCATAAAGAAAGACATCAACTTCGTTGTCCCTCGCGTACTCTTTCCCATCTTCATAGATGACGTAGCGGAGTAAATCAGTAACGGGATTGGTAATAGACTTGATGGTGAATTCTTTACAGCCCTGTACCCAATGAAAGCCTTCTTGCTGGGTGCGGCCGCATCGATTGGTGAGGGTCAGAATGTACCGGAAGCCATAAGAAGCGGTTGAGCTTAAATCGTCCGGATGTACCGCCAGCCAATTATCTCCCTGAGTAATATCGAGCGGAACGTTCTTGTCGGTGGGAAAAACCTGCCAATCGTAGGTTCCAATATCGGCAGGGTAGTCACCATATAGCACAAGCCCGCTGCATCCACGGTTTTCTGTTGTGAAGTTTTCCACGGTTGGGTTACCCACCCGTACGGTTCCTGCTACCCGGTAATCCATACAGCTTAGTCCGTTTTGGGTGGTCGCCTGGATGTCGAAAGAGTTCAAATCGTCATCTATCGACCATAAGCGGAGTGGGTTTTGGTTTAGACTTGAACGGGGTACAACACCTTCTTCTGAAAATGACCATTGAATGGGGCCTTGAATGACATCATCAAAGGTCATGGAATAATTGAAATCACCAAGGTTTTCTCCGGGGCAGAGTAATTCCGGTCCGTTGATGAGAGCATTGTCTGTTTTGTGTTCGAAACGGACCCAGTCGACTTCGAAGAATTCGTCTTCTTCAAAAACTTCATCTGCTCTGTTAAGGCCTGTAGAAATCACCAAGTCCATGAAAAAGGATCTCCACCGATTCCAGGTGACAATTTCCCAGACGTTATCCAATGGAACTCCGCTCGGGATTCTATCACAAGTCAGTGGAAATCGCTTGCACCCTTCCTCGTCAAAAGTCCAGTATCTGTGAAAAGTGAATACTTCTTCATTGTCGTATCTGATTATCATCTCGTACGGGGTCCATTCAAGTTGGTATTCTATAAATTTTCCACTATATTTTCCTTTGTCTTCAATTTTTTTCTGGTAGAACATGTGTTCGCCACTCTCTCCGGCATTAGGGCTTCTGTTTTGTAAATCGTAATGCTGTCCGACATTGCCGTCATCAACGGCCCATTGGTGAAAACTGGCCTTCATCACGTCGCAACTATTACCTAGGGACGAGTTATTGTTAAGGCATTGTTCGTAAAGGTCCACTTCTCCGGCCCAGCCGAAGAACCATACTGCACTTACGAAACTTTCATCAAGATGAACTTGAGGAGCTTTAGCCCTAATGGTGTATCTGCCCTTCGAAAGGCAGCCTCCTCGTAAATTTTGAGTTTCCCATTTTCTATTAGTATTAGTTGTTATAGTCCCAGTTCCGTTTCTAAAAGACCGCTCAACCTCAGAGCTGTCTGGCTGAATAAAAGTAACGGTGTTGTTCCCGGTGTTGTTGGTCCCAATACGAAGTCGTAGTAGGTCATCTTCAACGCTTACAAATTCGGGCAGTGCTAAGCTTTTGGCGTCCTCTTCATTAAGCGTGAGATTAAAAGGAGGGATGTCTCGATATCCGGTAATCCAATTATTGGTGTCAAGCTCCGTTCCTGCGAAGCCATCGAAGAAGGTGGTCACGTAAGGGCGTTCATCACACTCCATATCGAGCTGTTCTATTTTTAGGAAACTCCACTTCATTTGCCAGTCATCACTTGGCGAAGGGTCACTTAATCTGGTGTAGTGAATTTCTTTGCCATCCACTAATCCATCGTATTTATCTTCCTCAATAGGAACCGTGAATTCATGTGTCTGGCTTAGGGAACCGCAGTCAGTATGGTCGCTGTACACAAAGTTAGAGGAGGTGCTTTGCGCATCAATTGTCATTGAAAAAAATGAAAAAAGAATGGCAAGAAAACCTATTTTTGGTAGTTGGTAGTTGGTAGTTGGTAGGTGGTAACATAATGCGTGTTTTAGTACATTGCAATGATAATTAAAAGTTGGCTATTGGTGTGTGTTTATTCTGATTTTATTGTTCGAATAGATTAAAATATGGGTTGGGTGGCGAGTGGTCGTTTTTTATTTGGAGGTTGTTGCGCAAAGCAAAATACCTCGTCAACAGATAGGAGGAATATAGGTAGGCGGACTCTCCTGCTGACCCCAGCCCTGAAAGGGCGTCTGCTAGTAGCGATGGCTGACCAAGTCGGCGAAGCCGACGAGGGAACCCATCGCTCCAGGGGCATCGCCCCATGAGATATCTGGTGATACACACGATTCTCCCGCCGCAACCCCAATCCCCCAAACATTACCGACCTTTGCGCCGTCCTAAACGAAAAGGGCGCTTCAAGCTTATGAATATCGTCATTGCCGGAGCCGGAGACGTTGGCTTCCACCTTGCAGAACTATTGGTAACGGAAAACCAGAACATTACCCTGATCGACAACGATCAGGAGGTGCTGGATTATGCCGGTAGCCATCTGGACGTTATGACCATCCGCGGAGATGCCACCAGCATTGCCACCCTGGAGCAAGCCCGGGTAGGCGACTCTAATCTGATGCTGGCCGTGACCACTTCGGAGAAGACGAATATGATGGCCGCCATTATCGCCAAAAAATTGGGCAGTCGCCGCGTTATTGCCCGGGTCGACAATGAGGAGTACATGGAGCCGGAGCATGAGGAAACGATCTGCTCTTTGGGGATTGATCAGATCATCAGTCCGCGGCAGCTGGCCGCGATGGAGATTGAGCGCTTGATCAAGCAATGTTCCTTCACGGATATCTTTGAGTTTGAGGAGGGGAAGCTTTCGCTCCTTGGCATTACGCTGGAGGACGGGAGCCCTCTGGTAGGAGTTCGCCTGGCGGATATCAAACACCTGCGCTCTACGGTGGGTCTGCACCCCATTGCCATTTTGCGCGGGCACAAAACGATCATCCCCCGTGGATTCACACAGCTAAAGACCAACGACCATATTTACTTCATCACCAAGCCGGAAAAACAACATCTGGTGCAGGAGTTCGTGGGTAAAAAACAGCGAACCGTAAAGAACATCATGATTCTGGGCGGGACGAATCTGGCCATTTCCACCGCTAAGCGACTACAGGATAACTACAACATTACCATCGTAGAGAAGAAGAAAACGCGTTGCCAGGAAATCAATCAGCAGCTCAATAATGTCCTCGTCATTAAGGGAGACTACACTAATATTGACCTGTTGCAGGAAGAAGGGTTGGACAGCATGGACGCCTTCATATCTCTGACGGATAACAGCGAGACGAACATCATCAGCTGTCTGACTGCCCGTAACCATGGTGTCTATAAAACCATTGCTCAGGTGGAAAACAAAGAGTATATCCACATCAGCCAGAACATTGGCGTGGATACGCTGATTAACAAAAAACTGCTGGCAGCTAACAGTATTTTCCGTTTTGTGCGGAAGGGTAATATTGAGGCCATCACGAGCCTGCACGGCGTGGATGCGGAAGTCATTGAATACGTGATTACCAAGTCGAATCAAATGACCAAAAAGCAGCTCAAGGATCTCCATTTTCCGGATACTGCCCTCATTGGTGGTGTCATTCGCGGGGAGCAGACTCTGATTCCCAACGGAGAAACACAACTGCAACTCAACGATAAAGTCATCGTTTTTGCCCTGCCACAAGCGATTAAACGACTGGAGGAACTCTTTAGGTAGACTGATAGACGGTAGTTTTGTAGTCGGTAGACTATAGATCGCCTACAATACTACCGTCTACAATACTACCGACTACCGACTACCGATTACAACACTACCAACTAAAAATGATCAACTACCGTCCCATCGCCCGTGTCGTCAGCATCCTGCTTTGCATTGTGGGGGTGATGATGTGGACGGGGCTACCGTTCAGCTTATACTTCGGGGAAGATTCAAGGCCGTTGTTACTGGCGGGGCTTACATCCATTGCAATGGGCGGAGGTTTGTTTTTGGTGAAGAGCCCGAAAGGAATTCCGATTCGCAAGCGGGAAGGCTACCTGATTGTTGCCCTGAGCTGGGTGGCCATGACGCTATCGGGCATGTTGCCTTATCTGTACAGCGGGATGATTCCATCGGTGCCGGAGGCGATTTTCGAGACGGTCTCCGGTATGACGACAACGGGCGCTTCGGTATTAACGGATATTGAGGCGCAGCCCCGCGGGCTGCTCTACTGGCGTAGTCTCACTCAGTGGATCGGTGGGATGGGCATCATCGTCCTGACGGTAGCCGTTTTCCCCCTCCTCGGTATTGGTGGAATTGAGCTTTTTGCGGCCGAAGCACCGGGGCCGACGTCGGACAAGCTCCATCCCCGCATCAGTGAAACGGCCAAACGGCTGTGGTTCATTTACGTCGGGTTGACGGGCTTACTGACCGTCCTGTTGATGCTTTTTGGCATGAGTCCTTACGAATCCATTAATCATGCTCTGACGACCATGGCAACCGGTGGCTTCAGCACCCGCAACGCCAGCGCGGCGGCCTTTGGCCCGGCGATTCAATACTTGCTTATCCTGTTTATGTTCTTTGCCGGGGTGAACTATACTGTCTTATACCTGAGTCTGAAGCGCCGCTGGGCGGAAGTCTGGAAGAGTGACGAACTGAAGGCCTACATCGGTCTGGTGGTATTGCTGACCCTTATCGTGACGGCAAAGGTTTACTACGCTACGGGCGGAGCTGACTTTGAGCAAGCCTTTCGCGATAGCCTCTTCCAGATCGTGAGTTTGATCACGACGACGGGCTTCGTCTCGGCGGACTATACCAGTTGGTCTACCAGCCTGACGCTGATATTTTTCGTGTTGCTTTTTCTGGGGGCTTGTGCGGGCTCTACGTCTGGTGGGATTAAACTGATCCGCCACCTCGTTTTTTTCAAAAACAGTTACCTGGAGTTTAAACGAATTATTCACCCTTCGGCTATCGTGCCGCTGCGGGTAAATCGGGACGTTGTACCGGGGAAGATTATCACCCACGTGTTTAATTTCCTGCTGCTTTACCTGCTGTTGTTCGTTCTGGGTTCGGTCATTCTGGCAATGATGGGCCTTGACTTTATGACTTCCATCGGGGCCATGGCTACTTGCATTGGAAACGTTGGGCCAGGCATCGGGAGCGTTGGGCCAGTGGATAATTTCGCCTGGCTGCCCGCGCACATCAAATTGTTCCTCTCCTTCGTGATGATCGTCGGGAGATTGGAAATATTTACGGTGCTGGTGCTGTTTACGCCTTATTTCTGGCGGCTGAATTAGGGCGCGGACGCAGGTGCAAGGTGACGTTAAAGAGCAGTGTAATCATCCCCGGATGAGGACCTCCGGTCCGAAATACCCGAGCGCTTGCGCGAGTGTAACGTTAGCAGAGCTACATTCATGCACGCCGCGAGCGGCTGAGCTTTCGGAGCGGAGCTCCTCATCCGTGGACTGTCGGTGTCCTATTGCCATTCAAACGACCTGCGATCTTCCCCGGTTGAGGACCTCCGGTCCGAAATACCTGAGCGCTTGCGCGAGTGTAACGCTGGCAGAGTTACATTCATGCACGCCGCGAGCGGCTGAGCTTTCGGAGCGGAGCTCCTCATCCGTGGACTGTCGGTATCCTATTGCCATTCAAACGACCTGCGATCATCCCCGGCTGAGGACCTCTGGTCCTAAATACCCGAGCGCATGCGCGAGTATAACGCTGGCAGGGATGCATTCATGCACGCCACGAGCGGCTGTTTTTCCGGAGCAAAACTCCTCATCCGGGGAGCTACCCTCCAAACAAGTCATGAAAATCAGGATGAAGCCAAGTACCGGGCCAGTCTTTCCAGCTTTGCACCAGGCCAGCCTGAAAGGGGTTATTCAGGATGTACCAAACTACTCTGGTGAAAGTTCCTTCCCGCACATCGCGGTCAAAATAATTGGGCGCCCAGAAACTGCTCCCGCTGGTGCCAAGCAGCTTGTTGCATTGATTAGCCGTGAAGCTTTTATGTGTTTTCATAATGAGTGCGGGGTCAAGAGCAGACTCTCCTTCAGGGCCACGTAAAAGAACATGGACATGGTTTGACATGACGCAAATGGCATACACATACAAACCGTATTCCTTAACCAGCCAATGCCAGGAGTCGATTACTATTTTTGCAAGTTTCTCCTCTTTTAGGTGATACGGGCCATTGGATTTTTCGTGCAGGGCTTTTTCTAAAAGGTTTTCAATGCCTTCTCCAATTTCTTCAAGACATTGATCTGCAAAGTGTTTATAAACCTGATCCGGAAGCGCATTGATTTTTGCTTCTGCCTGGAGAAAGAGTGCCTCGCGCCCTCTCTTTAATTCCTGAATCACGGATACTGGAAGGCTGCCAGCTAATCGGTAAACAATATGAACGGGGACGTGACCGATAGGCCGGTGTTTCATCTGGCGATTTAAAGTGTACATATGAATAAAACTATGGTAGGTTTTGGACTTGAGCAAATATCCCTTTCTCGGCTTCCGCCTCGTGCTTTCGGAGCGGAGCTCCTCATCCGGGGATTATCGGTTTTCTATTGACATTCTAATTGTATGCGACGTTCCCAGGTTGAGGACCTCCGGTCCGAAATGCCCGAGCGCATGCGCGAGTGTGACGTTGGCATGGATACCTTCATGCACGCCGCAAGCGGCTGAGCTTTCGGAGCGGAGCTCCTCATCCGGGAACTTTCCCCTGCTCCTTTAAGCCTCTTCTTGCACCTGCGTCTGCGCCTGAAAAAGCAGGAATGAAATTTTTGCCTGTTTGATATTGTTAAGGTTGTACGAACTATTTGACTCCCTGACACCCTGACTCCCTGACTATAAACTTATCTTCGCACCCGCAAAAGATCAATATGGAACGCAGCGAACAAGAACTCGTCCGCAGAGACAACCTGGCAAAAATTCGTGAAATGGGCATCGAGCCCTTTCCCGCGCCTACCTTTCCCGTTACTCACCTCGCCGAGGAGATCAACGCAAAGGCGGAATTTGACGATGATAAGATGTCAACGAATTTTAAAGAAGTCACCATCGCCGGCCGCCTGATGGCCCGCCGCATTATGGGGAAGGCGGCTTTTGCCAGCATTCAGGACAGTTCCGGTCGCATCCAGATTTACGTTAGCCGAGACGACATCGCCCCCGGCGAAGACAAGGCCCTCTATAACACCCTGTTCAAGAAGCTGCTCGACCTGGGTGATTTCATCGGTGTTACCGGCCACGTGTTCCAGACCCGGACGGGAGAAACCTCCGTTCACGTCAAGGAATTTACCTTCCTGGGCAAGAGTCTGCGTCCGCTGCCAGTCGTTAAGACGGACGACGACGGTAATGTTTACGATGCTTTCTCCGACCCCGAGTTGCGCTACCGTCAACGCTACGTTGACCTGGTGGTGAATCCACACGTGAAGGAAGTTTTCCTGAAGCGTACCAAGCTCGTCACCGCCATCCGGACTTTCCTCGACGGTATGGGCATGGTAGAAGTGGAAACGCCGATCCTGCAGGCCATCCACGGCGGGGCGGCTGCCCGCCCTTTCGCAACTCACCACAATACGCTGGACATTCCGATGTACCTCCGTATCGCCAACGAGCTGTACCTGAAGCGCCTCATCGTCGGTGGCTTCGACGCAGTCTATGAGTTCAGTAAGAACTTCCGCAACGAGGGGATGGACCGGACGCACAACCCCGAGTTCACCGCCATTGAGTTCTACGTAGCCTACAAGGACTACAACTGGATGATGGATACCACGGAGAAGATGCTGGAGTACATCATCAAGACCGTCAACGGCGGTGACAACGCTACGGTGATGGCGGACGGGCACGAAATTAATTTTGCCGGCCCCTACCGTCGCCTGCCCATGGCCGAGGCCATCAAGGAATACACCGGGGAAGACATCAGCGGTGCTGACGAAGACGAACTACGCGCCATCGCCAAGCGCCTGCACGTGGAACTGGACAAGACGATGGGCCGCGGCAAGATCATCGATGAAATCTTCGGTGACCACGTAGAGGCCAAGCTCATCCAGCCTACTTTTATCACCGACTACCCCGTTGAGATGTCACCCCTGACGAAGAAGCACCGCAGCAAGCCCGGCCTGGTCGAGCGCTTCGAGCTCTTCGTGAACGGCAAGGAAATTGCTAACTCTTACTCCGAGCTCAACGACCCGATCGACCAGCGCGAACGCTTCGAAGAGCAGGTCGAACTCGCCAACCGGGGAGACGATGAAGCGATGCCCATCGACGAAGACTTCCTCCGTGCCCTCGAGTACGGTATGCCCCCGACGGCCGGTATCGGCTTCGGTATCGACCGCCTGGTGATGCTGGTAACGGGACAGAAGTCTATCCAGGAAGTGTTGTTCTTCCCGCAGATGAAGCCGGAAAAGGCGGAAGGCGGAGAGGAGTAGGGCGCGGACGCAGGTGCAAGGCGAACTCTCAAGCTCGAAGAGCTTCATAACACAGCCCCGGCTTTAGCCGGCCAATGAGTAATTAGCTCATTTTATGACAAAGGGATAGGCCTTCCTTCCCTTTTCGTACATTCGGCGCAAACTCCCCGCCCATGTCCCGCCCCTGGTATGCCCGCATCCCGTCCCCGCTGATTATGTTAATGCTCATCGTGCTGGCGGTCGGGGCTATGACCTGGCTATTGCCTGCAGGGCTGTATGAGCGGGTGGCCGTAGACGGCCGGATGCGCGTAGTGCCGGGCAGTTACCACGAGGTGGAGGCTTCACCACTTAACTTGTTCGACATTTTTCGGGCCTTCCCGGACGGGTACAAACGAGCGACACCGATCATTTTCATCTGTCTGGTCAGTGCCCTGATGTTTTCCATTCTGGAGGCAACGATGACGATTGAAAACGTTGTCGGCAAGGTGGTAAGCCGGATGGGCAGCAAGCACGCGGAGCTGCTGATTGTCCTGCTGACCTTCGTGTACGGTGCGCTGGGCATCATGGTCGGTTATGAGAATAATATTGCGACCATCCCGATTGCAGCGGTGGTGATGCTGGCACTGGGCGGAGACTTAATTCTGGCTGCCGGGGTGAGCATTGGCGGCATGACGGTTGCCTTCGGCCTCTCGCCCATCAATTTCTATACGGTGGGGAACGGGCACCTAATCGCGGATCTACCGCTCTTCAGCGGCTGGGCGCTGCGCTCGGTGGTCTGTGCCGGCGGCTTACTGCTGATGGCCTGGTATAACGTCCGCTATTACCGGCGGCTGAAGGCCGACCCGGAAAGTGGCATCGGCCGCGGGCTGGATGTCTCCGGCATGCAACTGAGTAAACCGCTGAACGAATACAGCATCACGCCGCGGAACTGGTGGCTGCTGACGGTGTTTTTGGCCGGACTGGGCATTGTCCTTTACGGTGTTTTCAAATGGGAGCTGCACATCAACGATACTTCGGCCATCTTCCTGATGGTGATGGTGGTGTGCGCCCTGACGAGTGGTCTCTCCGGCCGGGAGGTGACGGAGGCCGGCTTTAAATCCATCGCCCAGATGGCCCCGGCAACCTTCATCATCGGGATGGCAACTACCGTGAGCGTTATCATGGAGCAAGGGCAGATTCAGGACACCATTAGCCACGGGCTGGCGCAGGCACTGAGTGGTTTGCCGACCTATGCGTCTGCCGTAGGGATGTCCATCGGGCAGAGCGGCCTGAACCTGCTCATCCCTTCGGGGAGCGGACAGGCGATGGCGACGCTTCCGGTGATGATCCCGCTGGGGGAGGCGCTGGGGCTGAGCCCCCAGATCTCCATCCTCGCCTTCCAGATCGGAGACGGGGTGACGAACCTGTTCAATCCTTCCCTGGGCGGGCTGGTGGCCATGCTGTCGCTTTGCCGGGTACCTTTTGATCGCTGGCTGCGCTTCGCGCTGCCGCTGACGGGGATGTTGCTGGTCTGGGCCTGGGTAGGGCTGCTGGTGGCGGTGGCGATTGGGTATAGCTAGGGAGGGAGGAGTCAAGGAGTCAGATAGTCAAGCAGTCAGATAGTCAAGCAGTCAGATAGTTGGGGATAGGGCGCAAACGCAGGTGCAAAAGAGGGTTTGGAGAGCAAAGTGTCGCTGGCAAACGCCCACTTTTGTTTTAGGCTTGATGCGCACGAGACGGAAGCGTTTCATTAGCTTGAAATGGGCGGGTTATTTTTTTGGAATTAGCCGTTGGCTTTTCTAGTTGGCTGTTTTTCTTCACTGCTCCCAATCCAAACATGGCACCTGCGTCTGCGCCCGCCAAACAATACTGCTCCGGCTTACGCTTTAATTCAATAAAGCCCCTATGGAAAACTGGTTAATTGCCTCCCTGCCGATCATCCTTAAGACGGCCGCCTCGTGTATAATGATTATGGCTACGATCCTGATCATAGTGAGAATTTACGGTCTTCGTTCGTTTGCGAAAATGTCTAGTGTTGACTTTGCTTCCACCATTGCCGTTGGCTCCATTTTGGCTGCAGTAGCCATGAATACGGGGCAGAGCTGGTTGAAGGGCACGGTTGCGATGCTGTGCATTATTGGCTTTCAGCAATTGTTCTCTTACGGGAAACGTCACTTTGACTGGCTGGAAAACATCGGTGAAAACCAGCCCGTGCTGCTGATGCGAAAGGGCGAAATTTTTCAGGAGAACATGGCGAAATCCGGTGTTACGCACGCTGATTTGATGGCCAAGCTTCGCGAGGCTAATGTGCTCCGGCTCTCTGAAGTAAAAGCTGTTGTTTTCGAAACAACCGGTGATGTTTCGGTGCTTCACGGCGACGAAGATTCGGTAGTGGAAGAATGTTTGCTGGAAGGTATTCGGGGATAACCTTAACTTCCCCGGCTGTGCCTATATTTACCGCCCGATGATTCACCCATTCAACCGGACGGAAAAACTAGAGCGCGAGCTTCACCTGCGGCAGCTGCAGGTACGCCGTCTGCTGCAGATCACGCAGGCGATCAACAACAACGTTGCAGCCGAGGATCTTTTTGATATGTACCGGGCATTTCTGCGCAAGGAATTGGGTGTTACCCAAATGGTACTGTTGGTCCGCAACAGCCAAAAGGATACGGAATGGGTGCTGGCTACTCAGATCGGGCAATCCGAGGCACCGCTGCCGGGGATTGACCTGGGGGCCGCCCTCGGGAAATTTACCCGTCCGGGACTAATTGAAGGCAATAACCCCACCTTTATCGCACAGTTTGAGCACGTGGTGCCGGTCTTGCACAAAGAGCGGCCTATTGCCTACATCCTCATCGGTAGGTTTGAGGAAGAGGATGATATGTTCGAACGGGTGCAGATTATCACCACCATCACGAACGTAATTGCGGTAGCGATTGAAAATAAGCGCCTCTTCCGCCGACAACTGGAACAGGAACGGCTGGAGGCCGACCTTGATCTGGGCGCTACGGTGCAGAAAATGCTGATTCCGGAGTTATTCCCGATTACGGATCAATACGAGATCGATACTATTTACAAGCCGAAGCTCGGGGTAGGCGGGGACTACATCGATTTCCAGGAATTTGAGGACGGCAAACTCGTCTTTTGTATCGGAGACGTTACGGGTAAGGGGGTGTCCGCGGCCCTGCTCATGGCCAACTTTCAGGCGAATTTCCATACGCTGATCAAAAAGCGGTCCAGCCTTCGCGAGTTTGTCATTGACATCAATAAAGCGGTTTACGAAATTACCCAGGGGGAGCGGTTCATTACCTTCTTTGTGGCGGAGTACGATCTGGAAAGCCATAAACTCCGTTACGTAAACGCCGGACATCCGCCTGCTGTGCTGGTGCATGATCAGGGCATTAAGCTGCTTACCGAAGGCACACTGGTTTTGGGATCTATTGATGAGTTGCCGATGCTGGAGGTTGGCGAAATTGATTTGCCGAGTCAGGCGTTAGTGGTCACCTATACCGACGGTTTGACGGATTTGCAAAATGCCGCAGGAGAGACGCTGGATGAGGAAATACTTTACAACTTCGCGAAGCGGCAGCACGGGCGGTCAGCGGCTTCCTTCAACGGCGCGCTCAAAGTTATGCTGGACGACTTTCGTCAGAACTCCGAATATCCGGATGATCTGACGGTGCTGACCTGCCGGATTTTCCGGCCGGAGTAGTGTAAGGTTAACCCGTGAGGCGGGCCCGTTGACAGTCAGGAACGACCTGATTGTCGAAAAATGAGAATAAACAGAACGAAATTGATCCTTTAGCCGTTAATTCGTTGCACATGAAGGACAAAAATCTAGCGGCCGTACTTGCTTTCTTCGGAGGTCCCATGGGGCTCCACCGTTTCTATCTCGGGCAAATCGGCCTTGGCATACTATATATATTCGTTTTCCCCCTGGCTGCCGTCATCGGGGTGATTGACGCCATTGTGTTTCTGAGCATGGATCAGGAAGCCTTTGACCGGAAGTACAACAAAGAGCAGGTTCCGGCCAGTCTTGGTCATACTAACCGCAGGCGTGGTCAGGCACCCCGCCAGCAGCAAGCTCCGATGAATGACCGGGAGCGCCGCTACCGCCAGCGCCAACAGGAGCGTTCGCTGCGCGAGCAAAGCCGCCAACAGACGCGTGCTAACCGCACGAATACGCAAGCCCGCCGAAATGCGCCGGCGAGCCGACCCGTTCAAACAGGGGCGGCAGAGCGAAAGGCCGGTCTGCGCTACTTCAAAGACTTCGAATACGACCGGGCCATTATCGCTTTTGGAAAAGCATTGGAGAAAAACCCCCGGGACGTAGCCAGTCATTTCAACATCGCTTGCTCCTACAGTTGTGAAGAACAGGCTGATAAGGCTTTCTATCACCTTGACCGGGCCATTGCGCTTGGCTTTGACGACTTCGAGCGTATACGGGCGCACGACAGTCTGGCTTTCCTGCGGGTACAGCCAGGTTACACGGAGTTTGAACTAAACGGTTACCGCCTGGCACCCGACCGTAGCGCTGAAGAAACAGTTCTGGAAAACCCCATCCGTGAAGAAGAGATGGTGGAACTTCCCGAAATTAGTGAAGATCTGCTGGAGCAGCTCCAGCGGCTGGCTACCCTTAAGGAAAAGGGACTGTTGACGGAAAACGAATTCGTTACCCAGAAAAAGCGCTTACTCAGTTAGTCCGGTTTTTCGGGCAACAGTTACCCGTATTGTTAATTTTTCCTCTGTGAAACAAACGAGGAGTATTCCCCTTTATCTTCACGTCTTATCTTTCTATCCCAGATGACCGCAGAAGCTTTAATTACCGATGCCCTTGTTCCCCTCCGCCCAACCGATACCGGTGAAGAGGCGCTTGGGATAATGAATGAGTTTTACATCCGTCACCTACCCGTCGTTGATGATCAGGAGCTGAAGGCGGTAATCTCAGAAGATGACATTCTTAATGCGGATGCCCTGGAGCCCGTGAGCAGTTATCGCCTGCCCTCACAGCCACCTGCCGTGTTCCCGGATGATCACGTTTATGACGTCATGCGCCTGTTGGTTGAGTATAAGTTGACAGTTGTGCCTGTCATCAATCGGGAAGGCGATTATATCGGGATGGTTACCAATGAGGACCTCCTGCGCTTCTTTGCTGAAAGCAGCACTTTCCGCGACCCCGGCTCTATCGTTATCCTCGAGATGGGGCGCCACGATTACAGCCTGGCGGAAATCGCCCGCATCGTGGAAGGTGATGGAGCCGTCATCCTCAGCAGTTTCGTCAACACCTTTCAGGACACTAACCGTACGGAAGTAACCATCAAGGTTAACAGCCAGAACATTGGCGCTACGCTGGCCACTTTCGAACGATTCAACTACAAAGTGAAGGCAAGCTTCAATGAGAAGCAATTGCAGGATTCCCTGCGGGAGCGCTATGATAGTTTAATGAATTATTTGAACGTGTAGAGGGAGAGGGTGTTGGCTGTTTTTTTTAGTGTTTTGTCTGTATATTTGAGTAAAATTCTCAAATAACGTGCTAATATCGTTTTCTCTGGCTAATTTTCGTTCTATTAAGGAGAAGCAAACACTTTCCTTAGTGGCTGATGCGCTCAAGGAACAATTCGAGTTGCTGAATGAAAATCTCCTGACTGATACAGGTGGGGTTCCTCTGCTCAGGACGAAGGTTTTGTATGGAGCGAATTCAGGAGGAAAGACCAACGTGCTGCTTGGATTATTTACCTTTTTAAATTTGATCACAGCTTCAAGCTTAGAGGCAGACCTGACTACTGTCAGACCGTTTTTGTTAACGGATTATACTGCGGAAGAAGCTAGTGAGTTCGAAATCGTTCTTTCTGTCGAGCAAAAAATTTTTCGATATGGTTTGGCTGCGACGACGACTAGAGTTACAAAGGAGTGGCTATATGTAAGACAGGGTAGCGGTAAAGAGTCTATGGCCTTCACGAGGGAAGGGAACAACGTTAAGTTTGGTGCTAAACTCCGTACGCAGTGGTCTCCGTTGCCAACTTTGGTGAAAGATGAGCGACGTGGGCTTATTCGTGACCGTGGCTTGGTGTTATTGCAAGCGTTGAATCTGAGTATCCCTCAGGCGCAAAAATTTCGAACGGAACTAGGGAAAATATCGGTCATTTTGGGCCAGGGGTTTCCTGGTGCATTGCGAGCCCGCTTGATGAATACCTTTAAAGATCCACAGGTTTTGCTGAGGATTCAGGGTTTTCTCCATGGCTTAGGGATTGACGTGGAAGAACTACGTTATCTGGATAAAGATTCTGTTCTAGAAATAGGCGTTACAAATGGAGAAGCTAAAGAGCTGATTACTAAACTAAGCGAACCAACTATCCTGTTTGCGCATAGAAGCGTAGATAAGCAAGGCAAAGAGATAAAACCTATTGCATGGCCAATGGAGCACGGCGAATCTCTAGGTACCCAAAAAGTTTTCTGGCTAGCGGCCTTTATTATTTCTGCTGTAGAAAACGGTGAAGTTTTGGTCGTTGATGAATTTGAAGCAAGCCTGCACCCCCTCCTTTCAGAAGCGATTGTCGACACATTTCAAAACCCGCAAACAAACCCTGCTGGTGGGCAGCTGATCATAGCAACCCATGATACGAATTTACTCAGCCCTGGTTTACTAAGGAGAGACCAGGTCGCTTTTGTCGAGAAGGATAGCCAAGGAGCATCAGAATTGTATTCCCTTTCCGACCTAACGGGAGTACGCAATGATAGTACTTACGAGAAAGACTACTTGGCCGGAAAGTACGGCTCAGTACCAGCGCTAGACTTTCCACTATTAACTCCTGAAAAGAGCGAATAGATGGGCAGAGGAAAACAACGGAGAACCCGCTTTGCTTTATTGATTGTATGTGAAGGAGAGCAAACTGAAAAGCACTATTTTCAGTCTTTTAAATCGGATAAGCTTCACCTGGATGTCCGCCCATATGTAGGGCAGCCACGACAGATTGTACTCCGCGCTGAGTCATTGATGGCAAGAAAATCTTACGATGAAGTATGGGTTGTATTTGATCTGGATTATGATGCTTCACCTGGATCAGAACAGTATCAGGAGTTTGAAAAAGCAATCAAATTAGCTAAAGAAAAGGGCTGCGAAGTTGCTTATACAATTGATGCTTTCGAACTATGGTTTCGCTTACACTACGAACGGATTACCAGCTCATTGGATAGAAAAGCACTCTACAAAGATCTTTCAAAACGTTGGAGCATCAATTATGAAAAAGACGGGAAGCGGGCAGATTTTGCGAAAGCCATTCCGCAAAGATTGAGTGCTGATGAGGCTGCGGATGTAATGAAAGCCATTGACCGAGCTAAAGCGATGTTTCATAAGCGAGGAGGTTTGCCCCTAGTTGATCGCAACCCCATAACTACAGTACATTTACTAGTGGAAAGGTTGCTTTCATTTCAAGATTGATTACTCCCTGATTTTCAATGTTGACAAACCACTAGAGGTAGCCATCAGCCTCTAAAATAAATGTTGGTTAGCGCAGCTACCTACGCTAACCAACAAAACCTACATCACCTCCCGCCCCGCCATTTCCAGCAGTGCCTTCGTCTTACGGATGCCTTCATCAGCACTCAGGCTGCTGCCTTCGTACTCGATGCCGATCCAGCCGGTGTACCCGGCAGCTTTGACGGTTTTCAGAATTTTGGTGTAATCAGAGTGTGTCTCCCGGCCATCGGGGCCGAAGTCGTGAGATTTGGCGGAAACGGCTTTGGCGTAGGGCATGAGCTCCTTCACGCCCTGGTAGCGGTCGTACTCGGTTTTACAGCCGTCAGGACTGCGTTCGATGCAGAAGTTGCCGAAGTCAGGCAGGGTGCCGCAATTATCCATACCCGTAGCGGCGATGACACCGGAGAGCCAGCTGCCGTCCGAGCTCCAGCCGCCGTGGTTTTCCACGATGACGTTGAGGCCGGCAGTCTGGGCGTATTCGCTAAGTTTAGCGAGGCCTTCGGTGGCGGCCTTGGCGACTTCTTCGCGGCTGCCTTCACCGGCAGCGTTGACACGGATGCTATGGCAGCCGAGGAATTTGGCGGCGTCAACCCACTTGTGGTGATTCATGACGGCTTCCATCCGCTTTTTGGGGTCGGAGTCTCCGAGGTTACCCTCCCGATCAATCATGATGAGAACTGATTGTACGTCGTGATCCATCGCCCGCTGCTTCATCTGCTTCAGGTAGTCCATGTCCGTGGCCTTGTCCTTGAAGAACTGATTGACGTATTCGATGCCACCGATGCCGAAGTCTTCCCGGGCCTTTTGGGCAAAGTCCAGATTATCCATTTCTCCGGCGAAGAGGGCTTTGTTGAGGCTCCATTGGGCAAGGCTGATGTCAAACCAGAGGGGTGTTTCCGCAGAGGGGGCCATGTCTGCATCGGTTGTTTCTTCGGCCATCGCTTCCGGAGAGCTGCCACAGCCGAGGTAACCGACGGTGCCGAGGAGGCCGAGCCCAAGGCTGGCTTTCGTAGAGCGGGAAAGGAATGTTCTTCTTTGCATGATGTGTTTCGTTTAATTAGTACGTAGATACGGAATTCAGCACAATTAAAGTGCTTTTGGGCGGGGGACCGCAGGTGCAGGGGGAAGTCCTCCGTCGGCCGGCGCTCAGCGGTAACGGAGGCTGTTCGCTGGCTGGAGCTAATGAATTTCGTCTGAATCACTATCTCTACCCTCGTTTCCTGCGAACCGGTCAGCCGGCTTAAACAAAACCTGCAGCCCAAACCTTCCCTTCCCATGCTTCACTACAAAACCTTTGGCGAAGGCAACGATGGCCCGCCACTCGTCATTCTTCACGGCCTATTTGGCATGCTGGATAACTGGCAGACGCTCGCCCGCCGCTGGGCGGAGCAACACACCCTCGTCCTGGCGGATTTGCGCAACCACGGCCGCAGCCCCCATGAGCCCGACATGAACTACGATCTGATGGCTACTGACGTAGCCGAACTGCTGGAAGAACTGGGCCACGACCGCTGTTACCTCCTCGGGCACAGCATGGGCGGCAAAGTGGCCATGCGGACGGCTCTGAAGTTCCCCGGTTTAGTAGAAAAGTTAATCGTGGTGGACATCGCCCCCCGGGCCTACGCCCCGGGCCACGCGACCATCTTCGCCGCCCTGGAAGCGCTAGACCCCTCCACGGTGGCTGACCGTAAAGAAGCAGCAGCCCAGATGGCGAACTACGTCAATGACCCGGGAATTCAGCTCTTCCTGCTCAAGAACCTGGCCCGTGACCCCGCCGGTGGCTACCGCTGGCGGATGAACCTGCCGGTCATCGCCGCCAACTATGATGAGCTCATCAGTGGAGTAGCCGGCCCGGGAGAGCGATTCCCTCACCCCGCGCTCTTTCTGCGCGGAGGGAACTCCGGTTACGTCAAGGACGACGATCTCCCTTTGATTAAGACACACTTCCCCACCGCAGAGCTGGTCACGGTTGCTGATGCCGGCCACTGGGTCCACGCTGAACGCCCAACGGAACTGATGGCGGCGGTGGATGCCTTCCTGGCTGGCTAACTTACCCTTGCATCCTGCGGCCGCGCCCGGGAAATAGTAGTGATAGTAGAGGTAGTAGTGATAGTTTGATCGTAGGGCACTACTACCATACTATTACTACTACCACGACTACCATACTAAACTAATCCCTCCCGCACCAGATCATGCAAGTGCAGAAACCCTTCGTAGTCACCTACCTCGTCGATCACTACCAGCTGGCTGATGTTACGCGTCCGAAGCAGATCGAGTGCCCGGATGGCCAGCGTGTCTTTATGAACGGTAATGGGGCTGGCGGTCATAATGTCCTGCGCTTTGAAATCACTCACATCCTGGTGGGCAGACAGCATACGGCGGAGATCGCCGTCGGTGATGATGCCCCGTAATTTCCGGCTTCCGGTCTCCACCACGGCAGTAGCCCCCAGCCGCTTGCTGGTCATCTCCAGCAGCACTTCCCGAATACCGGCCTGTGGCCCAACGGCTGGTTTTTCGTTGGCGGGGTAGAGGTCGCATACCCGGAGGTAGAGTTGTTTGCCCAGCGAACCGCCGGGGTGAAAACGCGCGAAGTCTTCGGCTTTGAAACCGCGGAGGGAGAGCAACGACATAGCCAGAGCATCGCCCATGGCCATCTGTAAAGTAGTACTGGTCGTGGGGGCCAGATCGTTCGGGCCGGCCTCCCGCTCCAGTGGGGTAAGCAGTACGTGGTCAGCCATGTTAGCCAGCGAGCAGTCAGGGCGGGTAACCATGGCGATGATCGGGTTGCCGGATTGCCGGGCGAGGAGAGCGAGCATTTTTATCTCTGCCGTTTCACCACTTTTGCTGATGCATAACAGAATGTCATCGGGCTGCACCATCCCGATATCTCCATGAATTGCGTCGGCTGCGTGTAAAAAAAGGGACGCTGATCCCGTAGAGTTCAGTGTAGCTACAATCTTTTTGGCTACCAATGCTGTTTTCCCGATGCCCGTGACCACAAGGCGCCCTTTACTGTGAGAAATAAGGTTTACACAAGCCACGAACGGATCCCCGATACTTTCGGTGAGTCGGCGAAGAGCTTCAGCTTCGATCTCTAATGTCTTTCGGGCAATTCGGGTGATCAGACTTGCATTTTTCACGTAAAAGTGTATTTTTGGGCCCCCAAAGAAAAGCCGCCTTGGTGGTTTATCGTGACTTTAGCGAAAATTCGCGGTCAAAAGCAAAGAAATAAATCTCTATACCCTAACTTAACGGACGGGCTTTTCCTGCCCACTTGAATTATCGCCTAAGTTTTACCCATTTTGTATTTTACCACGCTCACTGGTTGACTTGTCACCAGTTTTGGGCTTTGTTTATTTAATCTTCCGTTGCGGGGAACAGCATCTGTAGAAAGCGCAGATGCCCGGCAAAAGTAACTGAAACGTTCGGAGCAAAGCGAATTAAAAAATGACTGCGAAACCAGCCGTTAGCCACCTTGAACAGGCTTTATTTGATTACTTCGGCTTTGACAAGTTCAAAGGCAATCAAAAGGTTATTATTGAATCACTCTTTGAAGGTAAAGATACTTTTGTCATTATGCCTACGGGTGGTGGTAAAAGCCTCTGCTATCAGCTGCCCGGTTTGATGATGGAAGGTTGTGCCCTCGTTATCTCCCCTCTGATCGCCCTGATGAAAAACCAGGTAGACTCTATCCGGTCTTACGGTGAGAACGATGCAGTGGCGCATTACCTGAACTCCTCGCTGTCCAAAACACAGATGCGGCAGGTTAAAGAAGATATTACTTCGGGCCAGACCAAGCTGCTGTTTGTCGCTCCCGAAACGTTGACAAAAGAAGAGAACATCGAGTTCTTCAAGCAATCAAAGATCTCCTTTGTAGCCATTGATGAGGCACACTGTATTTCTGAGTGGGGGCATGATTTCCGCCCGGAATATCGCCGGATTCGGGAAATGCTCGATATGATCGAGCATAAAATTCCGATCATTGCCCTGACGGCAACGGCCACCCCTAAAGTGCAGTCCGATATCGTGAAGAACCTCCGGATGGGGGACGACCACAAGGTGTTCGTTTCTTCCTTTAACCGGGATAACCTCTACTATGAGGTCCGGCCCAAAGGCAAGAAAGACTATACCATCAAGCAGATCATTAAGTGCGTGAAAGAAGTCCCCGGGGAATCAGGGATCGTTTACGTGCAAAGCCGGAAAGCGGCCGAGGAAATCGCCGAGGCCCTGCGCGTTAATGACGTCAGAGCGGCCCCTTATCACGCAGGTCTTGACCCTAAGACCCGCTCCCGGACACAAGACCAATTCCTGATGGAAGACGTCGATGTCATCTGCGCCACCATCGCCTTCGGTATGGGTATTGATAAGCCGGATGTGCGTTTTGTGATTCACTATGACATCCCCAAGTCAATTGAGAATTACTACCAGGAAACCGGCCGTGCCGGGCGGGATGGCCTCGCGGGCCGTTGCATCGCTTTCTACGCTTATAAGGACATTCTCCGGCTGGAAAAATTCTTACGGGATAAACCCCTCATGGAACGGGAAATGGGCGCACAGCTCATGCAGGAGGTTATGGCTTACTCCGAAACAACGGCCTGCCGCCGCCGTTTCCTTCTCCACTACTTCGGAGAGGAGTATAAAGAAGAGGACTGTAATAAGATGTGCGACAACTGTCGCTACCCCAAGGAGCGGGTTGAAGTGAAAGACAAGATGGTCCATGCACTAAAGGCCGTTAAAACCCTTGACGAAAATTACCCCCTGAAAACCCTCATCGAATTCGTGCTCGGAAAAGAAACGAAGCAGATGAAAGACTACGGCTTTACGGAACGCGCCGGCTTTGGCGTGGGTAAAGGCGAAGAAGAAGTGCTCTGGAGTTCCATCTTCCGGCAGGCATTGCTGAACAATCTGGTACGAAAAGACATCGAATCCTACGGCCTCATCAAAATGACCGAAGAGGGGGAAAGCTTCCTCAAAAAGCCCGTAAGCTTCGAAATCCCGATTGATCACAACTTTGAAGATGAGCTGGCCGCGGATATGCGTACGGCTGCGGATGATGCCCGGGCAGTAACGCTCGATAAAGCACTGCTGCTGGCGCTCAAAGACCTCCGTAAAAAGGAGTCTAAGCGGCTGGACATTCCGCCCTTCGTTATCTTCCAGGATCCTTCACTGATGGAGATGGCAACCCGCTATCCGATTTCCTTGGAAGAAATGAAGAACATCAATGGCGTTAGCATCGGTAAAGCCCGGCGCTATGCAACGCCCTTCCTGATGCTCATCGAGAAGTACGTCGAAGAAAACGATATTGACCGCCCGTCTGACTTTGTCGTCAAGCAGGTCGCTAATAAGTCCAAGAAGAAAGTCAACATCATTCAGGCGGTAGACCGCAAGATTCCGCTGGAAGATATTGCTTCCGGTAATCAACTCTCCATGGACGAGTTGATGGAGGAAATGGTATCTATCGTGCACTCCGGTACCAAGCTCAACATCGACTACTACGTTGAAGAGGAAGTAGATGAGTACAGCCTGGAAGAAACCTATGAGTACTTCATGAGTGCGGAAACGGATGACCCCGATATCGCCTTTCAGACCCTGAAAGAGGATGACGTAACCATTGAAGAAATTAAACTCATCCGGATCAAGTTTTTGTCTGAGATGGCCAACTGATCCCTTCATCATTTGATAACAAAGACGTTACCGAAAAGTGATTACAGGACGGCGGGAAAACGAAGTATCGTTTCCCGCCGTTTTTATGCCTGCTAACTGATCCTTACTCCTTAGTCATGAAATTCACTCCTGCCCTTCTTTCCTGCTGTTGCTTATTGCTACTCTCTTCCTGTGGTTTGTTTAAGCCGGTGGATACTACCCGAACGGGAGGCCAAACACGCGCAGGAGATCGGCCAAGCCCAACTTCTTTCATCCGGACGGATATCGTCTCTCACGCACAAGACTTAATGGGCATCCGCTACAAGTATGGGGGTAATCGCCCTGATCAGGGCTTTGACTGTTCGGGCTTCGTCCGTTATCTCTACCAGAATGCAGGGATGAATATTGAGCGGGTGGCCAGAGATCAGGCTACGCAGGGGAAACGGATCAACTCCGAACGGGCCCGGCCCGGGGATCTGGTATTTTATAAGCGTAAGGACGGGAAGCCGGTTTTTCACGTCTCCGTAGTCGTGCAGGCTACCCCGACGGAACTTTGGGTCATTCACGCTACGAGCAGCCGGGGAGTAATCCGGGAAAATGTGCTCTCTTCCAGTTACTGGCGTCCGCTGATCTATCAGGTGCGGGATGTGCTGAATTAGCTTGTTCTATAAGCCGCCCCGGTTAACCTGACTCTTATTACCGTAGCCTTGCCGTAGCTCCTGCCGCCGCATGGGCATCCCGTCAATTAATTCCAGCAGTACAGAAGGAGGCGTGAGCGTGTTCCGGGCACGGAATTTTTCTGTGCTGTCCAGACCCACCACGATCAATTCAAACTGCTTTTCATCGGGGCTGAAGTGTTGGTGGTATTGGCGGGCTAGAGACTCCTCCAGAAAACGCCCGGTATTTTCGTATTCACCATTGGGGGTGATGGAAATGAAGAGTACATCCCGTTCTTCGAAGGCCTCGGATTGCTCCGCAAGCAGACTCATCTGTTGAAGAAAGAGTGGATCGTCCGGACTGGGAGTAAATAGCAGGACGAGGCGCGATTTCCATTGATAGGTGTTCAGGAATTGGGCGTCCATCATGGCGGGGGTGGTGAGCAGCAAGGCCAGGCTTAATAGTAGCGGTTTCATATCGTTAATACGCAGATAGCCACGATTGTGTTTGCGCAGAGGCATAGGGCCTGTTTGGGCGGGAACCGCAGGTGCAGGGCAAGTTAGGAGCAGCAAGGGGGAAGGCCGAAGGCGAAAAGGCATCTCCGAAGGCTAAAGGTAACCGGACTCAATCATTGCCTTCCAGCGCTACCATCAGCGCCCGAAAGCTGGCGGCTTCCTCATACATCGAATCGTTATAGACCGTTGCCCGCAGGCGAAGGTTATGGACGAGGTCGTCGCGTATCTCCAGTTGGATGGTGATGTTCCCAAACTGCTGTTGAATGGGGTTTTCGTCGAGCTTAATGCGTGGCTTCAGGTAATGCCGCTCCTGCGTTTCGACCCAGTCTTTACGGGAGAAAAGCCGCCGGTCAGAAATGTCAGACCGGTAGTTGAGGCTCTGGATGCGCTCTTTGAGAAAATCAAAGAAGTGCACAATGTCAGCCTTGCTGTAATTGAGTTCCTGGAGATAAATGACGAAGCCCCTGGAACTGTCGGTGTCCAGAAAGCCCAGCCCCTTATCGATGGGCAGCCCTTCGAGGTGAAAGGTGAATTGCTGATTGAGCCAGTCCAACAGGCGGCGGCTGTTGTGGGTCCGCTTCCAGCGCTCAAAATCAGCGATCTCCTCCGGAGAACGAACGATGAGCTCATGGATGGCCGGCTTTGCTGGCGTACTCTCTTCCGCCTGGCGGAAGAGGTCGGCGATGTTGTCCCAGAAAGCCATATCAGAATAGTTGTAGCGTTGAAAAATGGTAGCGTCAGAAATCCAGCGGTGGCCGGTGCCGCCGGCCGCTGAAGTCGGTGATCTCACCACGGTAGGCCATTTCCCTTTCGGGGCTGTAGCCAAACTCTGCGGCGGGGAGTGCGCGATTGAGGGTTTTGGTAACGAGCTTGACCTCGTCCGGCTTCAGATCGAAGGCATGGATGTCTCCTTCACGGTCTACCATATAGAGGGTAGCGTTCGTGGTCGTTTTAAAACCGAAGGGCATCCGCTCGGTGATCAGGCTGTAGACCCAGACGATGGACTCGGGCTGATCTCTTAATCGGCGGCGGAAGCCGACGATAGGTTGGACGGTGAGCAGCCGGTAGAGCCACCACAGCGCAGCGACAGAAAGGGCACCCCCCACCAGCGGTAGCCAGGTGGCCCGCATCACGACCGATCCGATGGCCAGCAGGATGCCGCCAATCATCAGGCCGATAGCAACGACCTGCTGCTGGCGGCGCTCGCGCTCAAGACTTTCCCATAAAGGCTGGAGGCCGGGATGTTTTAGGATACGTGGATTAGACATCTGCCCGGTTAACGGTTTATGGCCCGAACTGGTTCCGTTATTTTCCTGGTACGGAAAACTATTTTCGGAGGCGTTTTATCCCCTTGCTCTTTTAGCCCTCCTGTGCACCTGCGTAATGCGCCCAAAAAAGTGCCTGCTACAGCAGTTTTATCCGGGGAATGGTTTTATGCCCGAATACCAGAACAATAACTGCCCTCCCGAACGTTAACCACCGTACCTACACGTAATCGTATGCACGACATTGAACCTCACTTCGGCTGGCGCGACCGCTACCGCGCTGAAGACGATGATGCCTCTCCGTTCTTCGGGCGGCAGTACAGCGAATTTGGCTTTAGCAACCGCGTTTATAACTACCTGCTACACCCGCAGTGGGATGAGTTCGGGGCGGAAACCCTGTACCTGAAGCTTCTCTTTGTTGACTACGACGAAGGCTACGCCATCATCGAATTCATCGGTGAATGGAACGATGCGGTACACAATGACATCATGCACCTCAAGCGCGAGTTCGTAGACCAATTGGTGGGCAACGGGATAAAATATTTTGTGCTCATTATGGAGGGTGTCCTCAACTTCCACGGAGACGAAGTGGATTATTACGAAGAGTGGAACGATGAAATTACCGACGAAGGCGGCTGGGTTGCTCTGCTGAATACCCACCCCCAGGTAGACGATGAGCTGACGCAGACACGCCTGGACGAATACCTCCACTTCGGTCAACACCTTAACGGACTGACCTGGCGGCCCCAGAAACCTCACCGGGTCTTCGAGGCAGTGGAGGGGCTGATCCAAACGGAGGTGAGGCGGGTGTATTAATACTTCGGGGTGTTCAGTCGGTGGAACTGAAGCTAACTTACCGCGACCTTTTTTTCTATTTCCATAGCCGGGCTTCCATTGGCCGGTTGCTTCTCCATTTCAACATTGGGGGCAGAGGAAATACCGTTGCGCATCACAAAAATGGCGGGAACAACAAGTAAGGCTGCACCCAGCGGCAGTATCGTCAGCGCACTGGTGAAAAACTCCCCGCAGGATAGGACCGTTAAGATGATCACCGTCGCAAAGGGCAGTGAACAAGCCAGGACGTTAAGCGCCAGGTCAACGTTAAAAACGGGCTTGTCCTTTTCGCCGCGCATTCCCTCTACGGCGGACATGTGGGCGAAGGGCCAGAAGCTAACGGCAGACTGGGGGAAAATGACCAGCAGCAATACCATGGCGGGCGCCATGGCCGGGAGTAGTAAAAGTGCAATTCCACTCACGAAGAAAGCAATGCCCGAGCGAAAGGCCAGTACTCTCAGAATCAGGGTCATTTCGCGCCGCTCGAAGCGAACGGCCATGCCAATAAAGAGCAGAACGATTGGGGTCATGAGTGCCGCGAGGCGAACAGCGGTTGTTTCCAGAAATCCGGGCAGAGAAGAGATGTTAAGCCCGAAGCTCAGCATCAGAATAGCGGCTACGATTACGAGATTGACCGGCTCGCGCAGAAGCGAGAGCCCGAGGTCTTTGAGTTTTTCCTTCCGGTCAGGGTTGCCGGAGAAGGCCTCAGTAGTTGCCCGCTGGCCATAATACCAGTTCATAGCGATCAGGTAGAGGATGATGAGCACGAAGACTTTGTTGCCTACATCCGCCAGTGCAGCTATGGCCAGGGGTTCGTCTCCCAGGTACTCCATGACAAAGGGAAAGCAGCTTAGCCCGGGAGCCAGGGAGGGAATGAGCATCACCATGGTCCGGAAATCGGAGGTGCCGGTAGTAAAGCCGAGCTGTGGTAAGGCTTTTTTTGCTGCGTAGAATAAAATGAAGTTGAGGGCTAATGCTCCGACGGGAAGCAAAAGCAGCTCTGCGGAAATTTTTATTTTCAGGAGTGCTACAAAGATGGTAGCGGGCAGAACAACGGAAAGTATGAGCACTTTGATGCCCTTGAGGTCTTGCTTGCCGTTAATCTTTTTTTGTAAAAAATAGCCGGCGGCAATAAGGAGCAGGAATACGAGTGTTTTTTGGAGTGCTGGATTCATGAGTGTAGGCTATTGGGCTAATTGTTGAAAAGATGGGGAGAGGCGAAATATCTTCCTCCCCCCAATCCCTCATGAAAAACTTAAACGAGTACTTCTTGGAGAGTAGACAGGAACAAGTCCATCTCTTCGGGCTTGCCCATACTGACGCGGCAATAATCATCACCAAAAATGTCGAAGGCTCTCACGCCAACGCCTTTGGAGAACATGGCATTGAGGAAGGCCTTCCCTTCCATTTCGATGGGGAAAATCATAAAACTGGTGTGGGATGGAACGGGAGAAAAGCCCATTTTTCTGAGCCCGGCGACCGTTTGGGCGCGAGCATCTGCTGTTCCCTTGACGCTCATTTTTTGGAATTCAGTGTCTCCCATGCTCGCCATGGCGCCCATCAGGCTGGTTTTACAGAGACTCATGTTCCCCCGCCAGATGCTGTTAACTTTTTTGAGCATTGACGGTAGCATAACGCCATAGCCGATGCGCAGACCAGCCATTCCATGTACCTTGCTGAAGGTGCGGGCAACCACCACGTTCTTCCCTTCTTTGATCATAGAAACCATGGACTTGCTCTTGTAGTCGGGCAAGAATTCCAAGTAGGCTTCGTCTACGAAAATGGTGGTATCGTCAGTAGCTACTTCCCGGATGAATTTTCGGATGTCGTCGGAGTCCGTCAGCGTTCCGGTAGGGTTGTTGGGGTTGCAGATGTAGACCATCTTCGTGTCCTTATCTACCGCCTTTTTCATCCCTTCAAGGTCGTGCGCCCAGCTGTCGGTTAGCCGGACTTTTTTCCATTCAGCCTTCATGGCCACCGCCGTCTTGATCAAAGACATGTAGGCGGGGTCAGCGGCAACGAGGTTACCTCCGTTCATGAAGTGCATGATGGCCATTTTTTCGAGTACATCCGAGGAGCCAGGGGCCAATAGAATATGATCTTCGGGTACGCCCTCGAAGTCAGCGATCATCTTGCGCAGGTTTCCCGCCGCTTCGTGTTGGTAGCGGTTACCGCTGACGGCAGCTTCCATGATGGCCAGTCGGGCATCCGGGCTGGGCCCCCAGGGGTTCTCGTTGGCCAGCAGGCGGGCCTTCAGTTCGGGCCTGGCCATAGTGTGAGCCCGTTCCCATTCCAGGCTGGGCATGATTTCCCGCACAGCAGCATGGCGGGGTAGCAGGCCAGGGGCGGCCTTCAGGGCGAAAGGAGCAGCGGCCAGACCCGCACCCGCGAGGGTTGCTTTGCGGAGCCAGTTACGACGGCTGAGGGAGGAATAATCAGACATGGATGTGTACGGTTTAAGTTTAAAAAAAGAACTTGAGTTAGTGGGTGCTCTAAGTCAACCAAATAGATTTTACAGGTTTTTCAGGATGCGGAAAATCTGGCCATCATAAGTGCCAGTCCATTCCAGCCGTGTTACTCCCTCCAGCTCAGTAGCGGGCATTTCAAAGAGGGTAGTACCGTCAGCTGCCGTGACGATGGTTTGCAGCAGGGCGCGGTTCTGACTTTCTACGCGAAGCTCAAGGCCCGCAACGGGGATGGAGTCAATACCGATGTTTTGATCAAGGATGCCGCTCTTGTCCAGCTCGTAAAAGGTGCCCGTAAAGGCCACCATGCCTTCAGCCGCAGACGTTTCGGAAATGAGGCCCAAAACGGGAGATTCAACAACGGTGAAGGCTAGTTTTTCCTCCACACAAGAGGTCGTGAAAAAGAAAAGTGCCGCAGCAAAAAGGTATAGTATGTTTCGTCTCATGACGCTTGTTTTTTAGTTTGATAAATTAAAGGGGAGGCTTAAATGGAGCGCAACCTGCAACTTGCAACTTGCAACCTGCAACCTGCAACCTGCAACTTGCACCCCACACCCCACCTACTCCACCCACCAAAGCGTGGTCAGCTTATTGTCCGGGCCGCCATTCATGCCTACGCCTTCTTTGACGTTAGCCAGGTTAAGGCTGTACTCGGATTCCGGGTACTGCAGGCGGGTGGGTACCTGCCCTTCGTTTTCGAAAACTGCGCGTGGATCAGGGGCGGGTAGTACGGGGAATCCGGTGCGGCGGTATTCCGTCCAGGCTTCGATACCCTGGCTAAAGAGTGCTTTCCATTTTTCTTCGATGATCATTTCCATATCTACGGCGGAGCGGCCCAGCATGTAGTCTTCGGGCATGTCCACTTCAAACTGCTCGAAGCTGGAGGCAATGGCTCTTTCGAGATAAGTCATGGCATCCTCGCCGGCGGTGTAGTCACCATCCATGGTCGCTTCAGCAAGAATGAAATTCATTTCAGCGAAAGTGATCAGCGGAACTGGCGTGGTCTCTCCGGTGAAGAAGCTTCCCGGACGGGAGGCGGTGGTGAAGTAGGCAACGGCGTCTCCTTCGGGCAGCCCGTTAGGGGCGCCGGCATATTTTCCGGCAAAATCTCCTGCCTGCGCCGGAGTGGCAAAACGCGTCAAACGAGGATCGGTGGCATTCCCTTCTCCGTCAGTCATGGCGGCGACGAGGGTAGTGGAGATGCTCCAGTCTTCGCGGCTGTCAAAGACCATCACTTCGTGCCAGGTGTTGTTGTTTTCATCGTTCTGGCGGGTGGTCGGGTTGAAAAAGGAAGCGTCTGCCGTACCCGTGAAAATGGGGTAGGTAGCGGGGTCTCCCATGATTTCAGCGAAGATGGCCCGGCTTTCAGCGGGCTTCACGGCTGCCTGCCGGTTGGCCAACCGTAGCCGCAGGACATTGGCAAACTTCTTCCACTTGATCACGTCGCCGTCAAAGAGAATATCTTTCAGGATCGGATCACCGGAAGGGTCGAGCGCCAGGGAGGCTTCTTTGAGCGTTGTTAACATTCCGGCATAGACGTCTTCCTGGCTGGTATAGGCCGGAGCCAGATTGCCTTCGGTAGACCCCGTGAGGGCAGAGGTATATGGAATTGCGCCGTAGGTGTCCGTCAGGACCGAGAAAATATATTCCCGCATGATGGTGGCTACTGCGGTGTAGTTTTCGTTGAAGAACGGACTTTCCGGATTACTGGTCAGGGAAATGGTCGTATTCAGGTTGATCAGGCTTTCGGTGTAAAAGCCATCCCAGGTATTGCCACGCAAGCTGGCATCAGGGTTGTAGGTGTCGCCTTCATTGACGTACTGGTTACGGGCGAAATACTGCATCCAGAGCATGCCGCCGTCCAGGTTGAGGCGCTGCAGGCGTGTTCGGTGGCCATGAATACGGTCTACGGCTTCCCGGACGGCCAGCGGGAAAACAGTACTTGGTGGGACGGCCTCTGGCTCGTTGGGGTTCGCATTGAGGTCCTCAAATCCGGCATCGCATGCCAGCAGCCCGATGGCCAGGCAGAAGAGCAACGTATGGCGAAATAAAGAAGAAAAAGTCATGATGTATTTTTTAGCGCCGGGGCCTTTGAGCGCCCGGGCGAAGTGTTAGGAATAGCAAGCACTGCTGCTTGGAAAAACCATTCCTTGCACCTGCGTTCTGCGCCCGGCTTCTGCAGCTCTTTTGGGCGCAAACGCAGGTGCAGGGAAGGTTAAAACGTAAGGTTTAGATTAACCCCGAAACTGCGGGTACTCGGTATGGTCGTGTAGTACAGGGCCCCCTGAAGGTTGCCTCCGTAGATGTTGAACTCTGGGTCGATATTGGAGTGGTTGCTGTACAGCATCGCCAGGTTACGACCGATGACGGATACAGATGCCGCGCGGATGAAGCCCAGCTTTTCAACCATTTTCGAAGGCAGGACGTAGCGAATACTTGCCTCGCGCAACTTCACGTAGCTGGCATCAAAGATGGCCCCTTCGTTAGCGTAGCGGACACTAAGCGCACCAAGTACGTTACGGGTAGGAGCCACCACGTCATTGGCTACGTATACCGGGTTTTCATCATCGCCGATGTTGACGGCGCCAACGCCAATGACGCCTTCTTCCCGGCCGAGTGCGGTGAGTGGATAAACGCCCGTCTGGTATCCCGTAGACGTGCTTTCTTCGGCAATATCACCCCCAATTTTTGCGTCAATAAGCGCACTGATGGATACCGGCCCAAGGCGGAATTCATTGCGGAAGCCGCCGATCCAGTCTGGGGTTACGTTACCCAATATTTTCAGGTCAGGGTCCTTTACCGCAATACCATCTTCGTAGATGACTTGTCCGTCGAACTCGCCCCCTTCTACCCGTGCGTAACCGCTACCGAAAAGCGTGCCGAAGGGCTGGCCAACCCGCGCCTCCAGGCTAAGGCCCCGACGGCTGGAGAGTACGATGGTTTCCAGCTCGTTACCATTGTCATCCGTAAAGAGTTCCAGCACAGAGTTGCGGTTGCGGGCGTAGTTAAGGCTGACATTCCAGCCGAAATTGGGATTGTCCACCACGGCACCATTCAGCACTACTTCTACGCCACGGTTACGGATCTTACCTGCATTGAGCAGCTTAGAGTCATAGCCCGTAGCGCGGGAAACGGCTACACTGATGATCTGGTCCGTTGTCGTCTGTTCGTAAAGGGTGACGTCGAGCCCGATGCGACCGCCCAGGAAGCGAAGGTCAGCCCCTACTTCTTTACCCGTTGTACGCTCCGGCCGCAGGCCGGTACTGGCGATGGTGCCTTGCTCCGTGAACAGTGGTGTGGTTGCGTCCCAGCCAGTGGTGGGGTCAAATACCTGCGTCAGGCGGTAGGGGTCTGTATCCGAGCCTACCTGTGCCCAACCCACTCTCACTTTGGCGAAAGAGAGGAATTTACTATTGATGTTCAGGGCATCGGTTAGGATGCCACTCAGGCTTAAAGAAGGGTAGAAGTAGCTGTTGTTCTCTACCGGCAGGGTGCTTGACCAGTCGTTACGCGCTGTCATGTCCAGGTAGAGGAAGCTTTTGTAGCCGAGACTAGCGGAACCGAAGAAACTGTTCACTTCCTTTTCTTCAATACGACTCACGTTAGTGTTCTGAGAGGCATTGTTGGCCACATTGTAGAGGCCGTTGATGGTGGCGTCGTTTACGCCAATGTAGTTGCGCTTGAAGTAATTAGTACGATGATTGCCACCTGCCTGGGCGGTAAGGCTGATGTTTTCCCCAAAGTAGTTGTTGTAGCTCAGAATGAAGTCGACGTTCGTCTCCTGGCGGCGCAGAACGTCCTCATTGAAAGACTGGGTACGTTCGGTGTTGGATTTGATTCGTTCGTTACGGGTGATGGAGCGGCGGGTGTCCGTCCACAGGTCCGTACCTCCCCGGACCATCAGGTTGAGATTAGGCAGGAACTCGTAGGTGAAGGCGATGTTACCCAGGAAGCGGTCCTTGTCGTTCGCCCGGGTGAGGGTTTCCTGTTCGTAGAAGCGGTTGAGGGCGAAGGAGTGTTGCCAGTTGGCGTATGGGTACTGATCACTCTCACGGGTGATGTGAACGTCCATGAATTGTTCATAGTCGCGTAGGAGTCCCCAGTCGTCGTGGCGATGATGCCAGGTGCCGAGCTCCCACAAAACGGGCTGTTGGCGGTTGTCGGAGCCGGATTTTATGTATTCGGTGCTGACACTGACTTTTAGCTTTGGGGCCAACTCCTGATCCAGGTTGAGGCGGAAGTTATTTCGCTTATAGTCATTGTTGTAGAGAATGCCCACCTGGTCCACATTGCCGAAGCTGAAGCGGAAGTTTCCGCTGCCGTAGTTGTTGGAAATACTCAGTGTGTTGTTCAGAGTCTGTCCGGTTACCCAAAAATTGTCCCAGCTATCTTCAACGGGTACAAGCGGAGCGGTTTCCTGGCCAGACCACCAGGTGCGGACGAGGCGGCCATCCATTGGTGCTCCCCAGCTTTCATCAACGCCAGCCGTCCCTACGAGCGGAGCGTCGGGATATGCGGCACGAAATTGTTCCAGTGCGAGCTCATCGATTTCCACGCCACCGTTGCGCCCGTCAGCGTACCAGCTGACGCGGCCGGTGCCTCCGCCGTAAATGTTCTGAAATTCAGGTGTGATGAAGGGGTTTTCAGTAGTGTAACTACCGGAGTAAGAAATGGTCAGCCCCTCAGCCCCCTTTCCACTTTTGGTCGTAACCAGAATGACACCGTTAGCGGCGCGACTCCCGTAGAGTGCTGCAGCGTTGGCACCTTTGAGTACCGTGATGGACTCAATGTTATCCGGGCTGACTTCTGAGATGCCGCCGCCGTAGACATTGTTGTTTGATGCACCTTCAATGGGGGCCGCAAAGTCTCCTTCCATCGGGACGCCATCAATCACGTAAAGCGGTTGGTTATTGCCCAGAATGGAGGAGTTGCCCCGGATGGTTACCTGGGAGCCTCCTCCGGGGACGTTACCAGCGGAGACCTGCAAGCCCGCTACTTTACCCGATAAGCCGTTGACGACGTTGGTACTGCGGGTTTCGGCGATCTCCTCGGATTTGATATCCTGTACGGCATAGCCTAGTGCTTTCTTTTCCCGTTTGACGCCGAGGGCGGTAACGACTACTTCGCCGAGTGCGACACTGGATTCTTTCAGGGTTATCTCGAAAATCCGGGTACTACCGACGGGCATAGTAACCGTCTCGTATCCGGTGTAACTGAACAGGAGAGCTTTCGCGTCATCTGGCACGGTCAATGAAAACTTCCCGTCGTAATCAGTGACGGTTCCGATGGTTGTTCCCTGAACAATGACGGAAGCTCCGATGAGTGGGTCATTTCCGTCGGTAAGAGAGCCCGTAAGCTCTTTCTGTCCCAAGAGAGTAGTCGTGAAAGCCAGTAGAAAAAGAAGTTGTAGAATGGGTAGTTTTTGTCTCATAATCTAGTGAAGTTTCATCAGTGAAATGGTTCTGAACAGTGTGCTTTGAATAGTCTGGTACCCTTCAATTCTTTAAAGCTGATATGTAACTTGGTATGTAGAAGCTATGCTAAAGGTGGCATGCCGGCAATAGTAAAATCAATTCATAATGGAGGGGATTTTGTGATGGGGTAAGTGGCCACTTACCCGGTTTTTTCGCTGCTGTGAGGAGGGGCGCAAACACCTTTTTTGAAAGTAAACCTTAGTAGTTACTTACCTTTGAGCCTGAGCTGACATACATTTCACAAATGCAATCACATTGTTATGGCTATTGCCAAACGAGAGCTGCTGTTGGCTTTAATAAATTCGCTGGACCGATCGGAAAAGCGTTTTTTTACTAATCACTACCAGCGTCGGGGTAAGGATGAAGACGATAAGTACTACCGTCTGTTTCAGCATTTGGCTGCGGGAAGAGATCTGGCAGATCCGGAGTTGCGCCGGGATCTTGGGATAACGGATACCGGCAAAATGGCCAATCTGCAAAGGCACCTTTACAGTTTGCTTTTAGAAAGTTTGCGCCGGCAACACCGCCGCCATGATCCGGTTATTCAGGTACAGGAGGACCTGGATTATGCTCACCTTCTTTATGATCGTGGGTTGTATCTGGAGGCTTTGGTTCTATTGAAACGGGCTAAGCAGCGGGCGAGGGCTTTGCACCTGGATTTACACCATATTCTCATCCTGGAGTTTGAGAAAATGATTGAAAGCAGGCATATTACCCGCTCCGAAGAGAAGCGGATGACGGAACTGACGGCGGAGTCCCGCCAACGTCAGGCGATTCAGGAAATGACTACGCGGCTGTCAAATCTTCAGCTTACGCTGCAGCGATACTTTATTGAAAAAGGCCATGTGCGTGGACTGGTGGAAGCTCAGCGGTTTCATCAAATGTTTTACCACAACTTCACGGGGCCATCTTTCGGCCGGTCAACGTTTCGGGAGCGGATTGGTCGGTGTCGGGCACTGTTTTGGTATCATTACTGTACGACACAACTCGACGAAGCGGCCATACATGCCCGTGCGTGGATGGAAGAGTTTGTGAGCGAGGAAACGCTGAGAATGAGAGATGTCAGTTTGTATCTGAAGGGGATGGACCGCTGCCTGATGCTGGCATTTTTCCGGGAGAATGAGCAGGAGCATCAGGAGTTCTACGAAAATTTACTGGCGTTTACGAACTCATTGCCAGCGAGCCGGCAGTCGCGGAATATTCTGCGCCAAAACAAATTTCTGCACCTGCGGTCGCGCCTCAATCAGCTTTTACTGGACGACTCGAGGCAGATGACTCTTGTGGAAAAAAAGGAGTTTCCTGATGAAATCAAGGAGTTGCGAGGCGTTGACCGTCATAAAAAGCAAGTGTTGTACTATAAGCTTGCTGCACTTTTTGCCATGGACGGGGATTATTCTTCAGCGCTTGATCAGTTATCTCCCGTTTTGGATGATCGCCAGCCCCTGCGGCGGGATACTGTAGTTTACAGCCGACTACTTTTTTTGCTGTGTCATTTTCAACTTGGGAACCGGGAACTTGTGGGATATGGTATTAATAACCTGGCCCGATATATTGGGCGAATCAATTATTCAAGTAGTTACCCCCGTCATATACTTACCCTGTTGAGGTCCTTACAGCGCGGGGTGAATGCCGGTGAAGCCCTGCATGTTCTGGAGCAGGAAACGGTTGCTTTAGCGGAAGATCCTTGCGAGCATAGAGACTTACGGTACCTGCCCGTAAAAAAGTTGCGCAGGGCCATTCATGCGATTACGGATCGGGAGACCCCCTAACTCTTGACGCTACTAAGCCAGCAAATCGCTTATATTGCCACGCTTTTAGCATACACTCTACACGACTTACTACCTCATATCATGCAATTACAAGGGATCGACCTGATCATTTTCGGTGTTTACATCGTCGGTGTTATACTTTTTGGCATTTGGATCGCCAATCGCGAAAAGGCCGCCACGGCCAGCGATTATTTTTTGGCAGGCCGCAGTCTTCCCTGGTGGGCGGTTGGAGGTTCACTCATTGCTTCTAACATTTCTGCGGAGCAGATTATCGGGATGAATGGCTCGGGCTTCGAGCTCGGACTTGCTATTGCTACCTATGAGCTGATGGCAGCGATTACGCTCATTATTGTCGCTAAATTTTTGTTGCCGGTCTTCCTGAAAAAGGAAATTTACACTATGCCACAGTTCCTGGAGGAACGCTATGACGGCACGGTGCGCACGATTATGTCGGTGATGTGGATCGCGCTCTTCGTCTTTGTCAACATCGCTACGGTAATATACCTGGGAGCGTTGGCCATAGAGCAACTACTCGATGTGCCACTGTATATGGGTATTATTGGTTTGGTACTTTATTCTGCCTGTTTTTCCATTTTTGGTGGCTTGAAAGCGGTAGTTTGGACGGATGTCGTTCAGGTTGTTGTACTCCTTCTTGGAGGAACGATTGCCGCCTGGGGAATTCTTAGTTTCGTGGGCGACGGCAGTGTTTTTGCTGGTATTTCGGAACTATACCGGGCCTTACCCGGACACTTCGAGATGCTCTTTGAACCCGATGATACGTTTATCAGCAAAGCTGCTACAACCGAGCTGGCCACGGGGGTCGACTTCGCTGGTAACCCAACGGAACTGGTTGCCGGAGATGAAATACAATCCAGTTTTAACCTGCTACCGGGTATGGCTCTGCTT
The DNA here is from genome assembly GCF_900110645.1 of Neolewinella agarilytica. Taxonomy (GTDB): domain Bacteria; phylum Bacteroidota; class Bacteroidia; order Chitinophagales; family Saprospiraceae; genus Neolewinella; species Neolewinella agarilytica. The sequence goes on along the minus strand of NZ_FOFB01000010.1, from coordinate 147,793 downwards.
TTGGGTGGAATGTGGATTGTGAATACCTATTACTGGGGCTTTAATCAGTACATCATTCAGCGGGCGCTGGCGGCCAAGAACCTGCCTGAAGCGCAAAAGGGTATTGCCTTTGCCGCCTTCATGAAGTTGTTTATTCCCTTCTTTGCCGTCTTGCCGGGCATTGCTGCTTACTATTTGCTTGTTGAAAAGGGCATTGATGTGGACATCGACAAAGCCGACCAGGCATTCCCGTGGGTATTGGGTAATTATGTAGGAGAAGGCTTCCGGGGACTTACTTTCGCGGCCCTGGTGGCTGCCATTGGCTCTTCAGTCAGCTCTATGGTGAACAGTGCTTCTACGATCTTTACCATCGACATTTACAACAAATTTATAAACCCGGGGGCCAGCCAGAAACGACAGGTGACAATGGGGCAGATTGCTGCTGCAGCCTCCCTGATTATCGGGGCTATTGTTGCCCCTCAGTTAGCAGGAGCCGGGCAGGTATTCCAGATTATCCAGGAATACACCGGCTTCCTGAGCCCGGGTGTACTGGTGGTGTTTATCTTCGGTATGTTCTACCGCCGGGGAACATCTAAAGCCGCATTGGTGGTCATCCTGCTGGGCGTACCACTTTCGCTTTTCTTTAAGTTTATCATGCCCGATCTGGCTTTCCTTGATCGGATGGCCCTGATGTTCCTCATCTCTTCCGCCCTGATGATTGGCCTGAGCGCCGTGACGAGCAAAGGTGGAGGCGTAGCTAAGAACACCGCAACTGCTGAAGGACTTGTGAGCGACATGAAAATTCGTAATGGTATTGCGTTGATCGTCATCGTTATTGGTCTCTGTACCGCCATTCGCCTCTTCATGCAGCCCGTACCTGGTGTGCCGGACTGGGCGGTTTACCTCTTCGGAATTCTTTCCGTAGCCGTTCTGGCTCTGATCTATACTGACAAGCAGGAGGACGATTACAAGGCTATCGACCTGGAACCTTCACTCTTCCGTACACGGATGGGCTTCAATATTGCTGCGCTGGCGGTAATCTTGATTTTGGCGTTGATTTATGGTTTCCTCGCGTAGGGAGTCAAGGGGGCAGAGAGTCAGATAGTCAAGCAGTAAGAAAGTCAAACAGTCATGGAGTCATTGCGTACTACTTGACTGTTTGACTTTCTTACTGTTTGACTTTTAAGACTGCTTGACTATATCTCCGTCAGCGCTTCCCCCACCTCTTCCATGAAGGTTTTGAATGAATCGGGGTACGTTCCCTTCTCGCTTAGCGTCCAGCCGCGGATGTTACCGTCTTTGACGATAATGAAGTAGGGACAAACACCATCGTAAGCCATCTCGGGGCACTGGAAACCCGGAGGCACTTCACTCATAACGTTCTCTTTGAAGTCTTCGGCCAGGCGCTGCATGGCCTGCAGGCCGGTAGCCGATTTAAGTGTTTTAAAGGTGTTATCATTTACCGTAGCATCAGCGTTGCCGGGGTTATGCTGGTTGACGGATTCGTAGAGCTTACCGTTTTCGAGTTTGTAGGCTGGCCCACCACCCCAGCCGCCGGTGTAGCCGATGAGGTAGGAGGTTGTGTTCTCCGTGTGAGCTGAGGTGCTTAGAGCCGTTGGCTTGGGAGTACAGTTGCAGAGGCCGATCGCCAGTAATAGAAAGAGTAGTTGTCTCATCGCTTTAGTTTTCTGGGAAACGTTGGACAGGGAGGGGATGTTGGTCAAGTGGCTCGTGCTATTCATACGGAGAATAATGAGGAAACGCAATCCGTCCAAATAAGTAACTTGCGCAGCATGATAACTCTGCCTGCATTACTTCAGGAGAACTTCTGTATTGCCCCGCCGAAAGCGGCTGAAGTAGCTGCTCTTTTTCGCGAAGATTACCTGGAAAAAGGAGACTACTTCCTCCGGCAGGGGCAAATGGTTCGCAAGCTCGCATTTCCCCGGATTGGCCACCTGCGTGGGTGGGCGCCAACGGCAGATAAAGACGTTACCCAATGGATTTTTACGCCCGGCTACTTCGTCGCCGATCTTAACCCACTCTTCTTTGCCACCCCCGCCCGCTGGAACATACAGGCGCTCGAAAACTGTCAGCTCTGGACGCTCCCCGAAGAGCATTACCTCCGGATGGGAGAGTTGATCCCCAACTGGGAAACGCTGGAAAAGGAATTTCTTGCCCGCTGCTTTATGACGCTGGAAGACCGGGTGTTCAGCCTGCTGTCCTTGTCCGCACGGGAGCGCTACGAAGCCCTTTTGGCTTTTAAGCCCGGGCTGTTTGAATCTGTCCCGCTGCACTATCTGGCGTCGATGCTGGGCATGACGCCGGAAACGATGAGTCGCATCAGAAAACGAGATAATTCCGGCACTTGACTTTTGTCAAGACGGAGTAGTGGGGTAGGGCTGCACCTTTGGGCTAACGAAAAAGATAGTCTTATGCTACAACTGACCACTACCATCGATCTGCCCGCCAGCCCGGACCGGGTATGGGCTGAACTAACCAACTTCGCGGCTTATCCGGACTGGAACCCGTTTATTACGCAAGCCAGTGGGGACTGGGCCAGGGGCAACATTGTCGCCATCACTGCCGGGGGAATGGATTTTAAGCCAAAGGTTTTAGCCTTTGCTTACGGGAAAGAACTCCGCTGGTCAGGGAGTCTTTTGTTCAAAGGGCTCTTTGATGGGGAGCACTATTTCCTGCTAAAAGATAATGGTGATGGAACAACCACCCTCACCCACGGGGAAAACTTCTCGGGCCTTCTGGTGCCGCTCTTTCGCACGAAATTGAATAAGGATACAAAAACTGGTTTTGAGGCCATGAACAATGCCTTGCTGGAACGACTGAAATAACGGGTGAGCCTTGTTTTTGCTTATTGACCTACATCAATGAAAAGCAATGTCGCTTAGCGACATCTTTGCGGCTAAGAAGTAGAGCTAAAAAAGAATGTTACAACTTGATACAGTAATTGAGCTGCCAGTCTCATCGCATGAGGTGTGGGCAGAACTAACGGATTTTTCCAAGTACCCATCCTGGAATCCGCTCATTACCTCCGTTTCCGGCAACTGGCAAGTTGGCAACACCGTGACCATTACGCAAAACGGTGTAGATTCCCTTTCGGAGGTTTTGGTGGTTAAGCCAGGAAAAGAACTCCGATGGGGAGGGCGAATTTGTAGCGGTTGGCTGTTCGACGGAGAACATTATTTTCTACTTACGCAGAATGGCGACGGAACCACCACCGTGGTACACGGCGAAAAATTTACGGGCGTGCTTGTCCCCTTGATGGAGGCGAAATTGATGAAAGCGGCCAAAAGCGGTCTCATGGCTATGAATGAAGCGTTCAGCAAGCGGTTTAGCTAGAACTAACGAGGAAGGCCATTTTCTTTAAACAACTCTTCCGGGCGTAAGCCTTTTTTAAATTTCTCCCCAAAGCCCGAATTGTTCGGTTGGTAACTCCCGATAATGGTTGGGTTAAAACCCTCGGCGGGGATGTCATCAGCACGATCCAGCGCCCAGGCAATACCATTAAGGGCCAGCCGGCGCATATTTTCATTTTGCCAGTCGTAAGGGTGGCCCAGGGTCGTGAAAAAGACACGGGCACCTTTATAGTCGTTCGTCCAGGCAACGGGATTGTTGAGCGGGAACTGATCAAGCCGACCGGCTTCCTCGTGCTTGGAGCGGAGGGACTTGCCGCGTAGCAGTTGCTTTGTCTTCGGGTTAATCTTCCACTCCCCGCCATCAACGTGATAGAGCCAGGAGTAAGCATCAAAGGGTTGTATACCATTAAGGATGGGGCTGTGAGCCTCTTCGACGAGACTAACGGCGGTGAGCGGGTCGTGTCCATCATCAAAATGGCCGTGGTGGGTGATCCACTGCTGGCCGAAGACGGCCGTTGGCCAGTCGTTGTTGAGGTGCTGGCGCAGGGAGTCGTCTTTATACATGAAAGCATGGGTGCTGGTCCGGAAACCAGCCATGGGTTTACCGCTTTCGGCGAAGTCGAGAATGTGCTGGGCCTGCGCGTCCGGCAGGGCGCGCCAGCGGGTGAAGAGGACCATCATGTCGGCATCGTCCAGGGCTTCCAGTCCCTCGATATTATCATTGACGTTTGGGTTGACAAACCCTGCTGAATCCAAGGCAAACAGCACCTGCGTACGCGCCCCCAATTCCCGTTCCACCAGTCTGGCCAGCATGGGCATCGACTCTTCTGACCTGTATTCTTCGTCGCCGGTCACGAACACGATTAGCGGCTTCTCCGCCTCTTTTTCGGGCGCGGACGCGGGTGCAGAGGAAGGATTGCAGGAGCAAAGGAGGGACAGCATGGCCCCGAGGGTAAGTAGGTTGTAGCGCATGATTCGTGGATGTTTGAACAATTTACAATTAAGCTTTTATTTTCTGACCGATTCCTTTTGCTGAATTAACCATCGCAGCTTTAAAAAATAAAATTACTTAAGCAGTGTTTAAGAAAGTATGAATAGAATAGCTGCTTTCCTTCTCTTCTTATCCTGTTCACTATCTGCTCAAAAGATAACAAAGGGCTTTCTGCACTCTCTTTCGGAAAGAATACCACATAAGGGTAAAGCATATCAAAATATTCAACACCTCAATTCCTGGCTGCAATTGGCTGGTGAACCGGATACTATCGTATACCAGCGATCTGGAGATACTATTGTTTATACCTTTCGAGGTAATGAAATAAACGTAGATGCGAACCTAAATGGAGAAAAGCGGCCCATTGTGACTTGGCATAATGGTGTACACGGCCATTGGCTTCTTGGGTGCCGTTATACGTCAAAAAAGGAAGAGGAGATTGGTCTAAAAGAGGAAGCAATAGTTGTACGAATAAGGGAATGTAATGCTAGGACAAAAAATGAAACTGTTACACTGGAGAACTATCGGAATGGTGTGCTAATGGGGCGTTCCGTAAAATTTAGCCGGCGTAGCCTAAGTGTTTTAGAAGAAGGGCAGTACAGGCAAATTGATAGCTTGTGGCAAGATACTGTCTTACACGTTGACCCAATGACCTATGAAATTGTGGATAGTTTGATTATTCGCAATAAGTACCCCGTTAAGTTCGGCGAATGGCTATACTTCAATGAAAAAGGGGATACGGTTAAGGTGGAATCGCATTACCCAAAATGATTTATACTAGTAGTCTGCCATTTGGGGGTGTGCTTTCAAGGCTAGATTATACTGATAATATTTTCCATTTCAAGCTGTAAAATATTGTGTTGGGAAAGCAATTCAATCAACTTCGGAGCGGACCGTTTAAAAAGCTCTACTATAACCTTTCTTGATTGATTAGGAACTTTGACGTACACCAATTTAGCAGGTTTCCCCCTTATTAAGGCAGAATGATAAAAATCTGAATCTTTTGAGACAATTACGATGTCAATATCTAGAATTTCTAAAATCTCCTCATCCTTGGTGTCATTTCCATCAGGTAGTTCTCGGGCATGTATTGCTTGGTGACCCAGTTCTGTAAAGGTTGCTGTAATTTGCCGGGGCAGCTGAGCATCGATAAAAAACTTCATGCTGCTATGGAATGAATAATGGCCGATTCTCCAACTTTTAGCATGGTATTAGCATAAGCAATACAGGCTAGGAAATCATCTCGTTCCAGATCGTCAAACTCTTCCAATAATTCATCAATGGTATCACCGCCCGCCAGATAGTCTAGCATCGATGTTACCATGTAACGTTTGTTACGAATGGTAGGCTTGCCATGGCAAACCTCCGGGTTAAGGGTAATGCGATCAAGTAAGGCTGAACGTTCCATATTGATAAGTTATGTCCTGTGAAGTTAACGATTATTCCCTTCACGAAGTTGCTTTAATTCACTTCTTCATCGCCTCCCGCAACTCCTCCACCTTATAATAGCCCTTCTTTCCGGAAGCCTTGATTTCAGCCCGGACGCCGGAGACAAATTCCGGCGTAACGACGGAGGAGCGATTACCAAAAGCGTTGCGGACGTAAGTCATCACCTGAGCAATTTCCTCATCGTTGAGCAGGTCTTCGTAGGGTGTCATGGGGACCTGGCCGGGGTAAACCTTGCCCTTGACTTCAATGGGCCCAATCAGGCCCTTGAGCAAGATTCTGGCTAATGTCTTCGGATCGCCGGTTACCCAGCTGGAGCCCATTAGCGGCGGGAAGCCGGAGGCACCGAGCCCTTTACCGTTTTTCTGGTGACAGGTCCGGCAGGAGCCGTCTTTATGGTAGATGTCCCAGCCGGCGGAGAACTGCTCCAGGTCGTCTCCCTTGAGGTGATTGACGATGATCTCGGAGCCTTTGGTGACTTTGAGGCCTTCTCCGGTAAGAAACTTAGGGGCGGCCTCATAGAAGGGTCTCATCCATTCCTCAATGGGTTGTTGTTCGGCGGTAGCGAGGACCATTCGGCCAGCGTCTTCCGGTAGCCAGGTGGCGGCTACCAAAGCGGCCATCCGGACCCGGGGGTGAGGGTCAGCGACGGCCGTGTTCAGCAGTGTGGTCTGGTAGTTGATCTGATGGCCACCGTAGCGGAGAACCATGACGGCAGCGGCGCGGATGCGGTAGTCTTTGGCCTGCAGTGCTGCTTCCAGAAACTCCTGATCAATACGGTTTTGCCCCCAGGTAACCCAAAGGCCCTCAAGCAGTAGCTCTTCGTAGTGATCGTTGTCTTTGTCTAGTGCGGCAACCCAGTCTTTAACGGCAGGTAATACCTCTTCCGGAGTCCGCCCCCGTAGCTCGCGGTGGCTGCGATAGCGGCTTCGGTATTCGGGCAGCTTAAGATTGTTCAGCAGGGTCATAACGGATGCTCCGGCTACTTCAGCAGGCTCTACTAAGGGACGGGAGGGGTAAGTTATCCGGTAGACCTTACCGTGTACATGATCGCGCAATGGATCACGGGCATTATGCTGCATATGGCCCACGAGAACATTGTGCCAGTCAATGAAGTAAAGGCTACCGTCAGGGGCAAACTCCATGTCTACGGGGCGGAAGTTGGGATCCGTTCCGCTTACCAGATCTTGTCGCCAGCGGGTAGTGTATTCACCGTCTTTCGTGTCGATCATCTGATGCTGTTTCATGCCCAGGAAACCAATGGTGTTGTTGATGAGCATATCGCCCTGTACCTCGTCAGGAAAGTGACGGCTGGAGACGAACTCCAGACCGGACGTTGGACGCACCATGTGGTCGTCTTCGATTAACTGGCTGCCCAGTGGTGCCTGGGTACCATATTGATTGCGAATGGTACTGGGTAACATCCATCGGACAGAAGGCCCCGAAGTATGAGCAAAAAACGGCTGGCCCCAACGATCAAAGGCGATGCCCCAGGGGTTGGGGATCGGGATCTGAGCGGTACGTTCCAACTGGCGACGTTGGGGGCTAAAACGGTAAAACCCACCGTTGGCGGCCCGAACAGTGCCGTGGGGGGTCTCAACGTTGGTATGAAGAAAAAGCCCTTCGCCCATATAGATGGCGCCGGAGGGGTCAGTGGTATAGGCGGAGATAGTATGGTGGGTGTCGTGATCATCGAAACCGGAGAAGATGATTTCCGCCTCATCATACTTATCGTCGCCGTCGGTGTCTTTTAATAGTTTGAGGTGAGTACCCTGAGAAACGTAAATTCCTTCTGGGGCAAATTCGAAACCAACGGGTACGTGGAGGTCATCGGCGAAGACGGTGGATTTATCGGCCTTGCCGTCTTTGTCCGTGTCTTCGAGGATGAGGAGTTTGTCGTTAGGCCGGGCATCGCCCGGGCGGTAATGGGGGTAAGTTGGCATGCAGGCTACCCACAGCCGGCCCTTGTTGTCAAAGCTCATCTGAACGGGGTTGGCCAGCTCAGGGAATTCCTGCTCGGAGGCGAATAGCTCCAGCTTATAGCCGGGGGCTACGGTGAAGGTGGATTGTAGCTCGTCGCCATAGAGGTAGTCTACCGTGCCGTCTTCGTTGGTCAGGGAGTAATTGGTTTTCACTGGTGGTAGCTCAAAGGTCTTGGCGTCAGCGGCAGCAATGTCCATCTCTTCGCCGCGGAGGGCCATCCAGATGGCCGTATCCCGGATGAGGGTCATCTCCCGTATTTTTTTGATTTCCATCGGGTAGTTGTCCGGGCCAAAAGGATTGTGCCGCCGGCCGTAGACGTGCACGCCGTTCGGGATCTTATAATCATTGTGCCAAAGCCAGTTTTTGTCCTTGACCAAAGCCTGCACCTGCGTGCGCGCCGCCTCTTTCGCATTCCCTCCGAAAAGACGGTCGGCCAGCCAGGGAGCCAGTTTTTTATAAGCGGCTCCTGAAAGCTGTAAACCGTCAGTGGTCATGCCATCATCCTCGGTCATCCATTCTGCGCTGGGGGTGAACAGGTCGATGAACGGCACACCCGCCTCCGTGGCGACTTCCCGGATGGCTTCGGTATAGATTTTCAGGTTTTCGTTCTCAAGCCTGCCGTCCGGCACGTCCATTTCCGCTGACTTATCCTGAAATGCTGTGGGGGAAACCAGTGCGATGCGGGGGGCGTCTTCGCCGTTGTAATCCGAAAAAGAGGTGTAGTCTATCCAGGCCTTCAACTCTGCCTTGAAGTTGTCAATTCCGGCGGCTCCGTTTTGGGATTCATTGTAACCAAAAAAGCCCAGAATGACATCTGCTTCCAGACTGGTCAGCCACTGGTCCGGAGTGGGGAAATCCCCTTGTGGATCGGAATCCCGGGAGAGGCCGCTGTCTTCGTAAAATTTTTCTGCACCCGGGAAGGCCCATGGATCATTCCGTGCTGAATGTGGCTGGAAGCCCGGGGTGTTGCCGGCATCACACATATTTCGAATGAACAGCTCATGCTCGGGAAAACGCAGCTGTAACTCTGTTTCAAAATGGCCGAACTCCAGCATTCGGGCGCAGAGGTTGTTACCCACCAAAACGAGATGGTCTCCCTTCTCTAAGGAAAGTACCGGGTCGGGCCTGGGCTCACTACAATAACTGAGAAGAAGGGTAAGACTAAGGAGAAGGTAAGGGCGCATGATCGACGATTATGGGCCTAAGATAGTGAGCAAACCTCTGGATTGCATGCAGGTTTTTACCTAATCGATTGACTATTCCTCCCGTAAATTACCCGAGAAATAATCGTAAGGTTCCCCAAGAAGTACGCGCCGAATGAGGCCCAGTTGTCCGAAGTGATAATGATTATGCAGGATGTTCCACTCCAGAGCTTCCCGCTTGATGTTGGCAACGGGATGAGGAAAGTCTGTTGGTACGAGTGGGCTTTTCAGCTCTTCTTCGGTGAGCGAGTCAATGATTTCCAGGGAACGGGTTTGCATTGTCGTCCAATGCGTTAACATTTCTTCCGGAGAAAATTTACCGACGGCTTCCCGGGCAGCGGTTCGGTGATAAAGCCGGGAATAATCCTTTATGGGGATGGCCTGAAGGATATCTGGCTGGTGGCCTTTTATCACGAGTACGGAGTGAAAGTATGCGCTCAGGGTTAAGTGGCCGAGCTGCCAGCTGACGTTGGAGTCTACGACGGGGGGCGTTTCATCCCAGCGATCAGTGGAGATACTGTTGAGATACTTATTAATCCAGTCGTACGCTTGTTGAGTGCGTTGGAGGAGCATAGATATGGAAGAATGGGGTTAGCTTGATGGAATCAGGATTCGGCTAACGAGTCCGCTAGACGGGCAATCATTGTCATACACCCATCCAACTGCTCTACGGCGCAGAATTCATTGGCGCGGTGCGCTTGTGCAATATCCCCCGGGCCGCAGATCACGGAGGGGAAACCTGCGTTGGAGAACTGCCCGGCTTCTGCAGCGTAGGCCACGGTACTGGTTTTGGAAGCCCCGGTGATCTTTTTGATGAGGTCCACGATGGGAGCGTCTTCAGCGGTGTCCAGAGGAGGAACGGGTGGATGCATGGCCACGTGCTCAATGGCGAAGCCGGGGAAGGTTTGGCGGCGCAGTGCGACGCGTTCCTGACAGTGTTTCTCAAAGGCATCGATGATGTCCTGTGCATCATCCATGGGAATGTTGCGAAAATCCCAGTCGAAGCTACACTCATTAGCGATGATGTTGAAGGCGGAGCCGCCTTTGATCGTGCCTACGTGGATGCTGGTATGGTTAGGGTGGAAGCGGTCGTCAGTGCGGCCGGCGGCGATGAGGCTGTCCATTTTGTCTTCGAGCCAGACCACGAGGCGGGCGGCTTCGTGGATGGCATCGACCTCTTCTTTGATACGGCTGCTGTGGCCCTGGCTACCGCGAACGGTGGTGGTGTAGACCATAATGCCCTTTTGGCCGACCATCGGGACGAGCATCGTCGGTTCACCAATGATGGCGCCGGCGGGCTTTTCATCGTAAAAGTCACGAATGGCTTCGGCGGTGATGTCACCAGCCATACAACCAATTTCCTCATCGTAGGAAAAAGCAAAGTAGACAGGTTTTTGGAGGCGTCCCGCAGTATTGCGGGACAGGAGCAGGGGAACGCTCGCCAGACAGCAGGCCAGAAAGCCCTTCATGTCGCAGCTGCCGCGACCGTAGAGTTTGTCTCCCTTCAGCGTGAGCTTAAACGGGTCCGTATCCCAGGGTTGCCCCACCGTGGGGACTACGTCCATATGCCCGCTCAGGATGATGCCTCCATCGACTGCCGGACCGATCCGACAGTGTAAAGCAGCCTTACTGCCATCTTCGTTCGGGACGGTCTGGTAGCTCACGCCGTAGCTGTCCAGGTAATTCGTAATCCAGTTCAGTACCGGAAGGTTAGAGTCTCCGCCCAAAACGGGGAAAGAGACGAGCTCGGTAAGGATCTGGGTGGCGGTGAGGGGTTGGGTTGTGGTCATGGCGGCAAGATACGGAGGCTATGCTACAGCTGAAACTCCTGTATTATGAAGTCCTTACGGACTGAGCCATGATAGTCCGGAAGGCTTTACAATTCAGCACCGGCTTCAGCCGGTGGTAGGCTGCCAGCCTAAAGAACCCAGTGAAAGTTACTGTATCTTATTTTTATATAAACTCTTTGTTCGACAGGCCTGCCGTTTACGGTAGCAGGTTTCCATGAGATACCATTTGCCTGCATCTCTCGAACTATGCGCAAAGCATCTGCTCCACGACCGTGACCGGGGTCTCGAAGTAAGCTGATTCTGCCAGTTTTTCCACTGGGTTTTATGACTATACATAATACTACCAGTCCCGCAGTGCCTTCATTATACTGGCTGGCGGGAAAAGTAACCTTGTCATAGAGGTAGTCTTCTAAATGTTGGGTAGCACATTCCTCATTGGCTGGTAAACTGGGACAGCCAGTAAAACGTGGAGATACATTAACCAGCTCGGCTATCACACCGGATGGAATATTGCCGTAGGAATACGGGCAATAATAGATCTCGTCGTCTAACCAACTCTCAACGTAAGGATTTACCAAGACCAACATCATCAAAGTTACACCTGTTATCCAGGAAACATACAAGTAGAGAAGTGTTGGAGAACGGCGCATGTTCTCAAGATGCTATTGAACATTTTTTTGGTGCGATAAGCAGATTTAAACTGTAGGCACCCCCGCCAACATCTTGTCCCGCAACTCCCGCAGCCGGGCATCATCTTTTTTCGAGCCCGAAAAACGCCCCGCCCAGAAGGCCCGGTAGGTCGTCCAGTATTTGAGGGCGAAGAGGCCGGAGACAGGCAGGCTGAGCAGGTAAAGCCAGCCCCAGCCCGCTGGCCAGACCCAATTAAAGATCAATACCTGGATGAGGTAGGTAATGGGCATCACGAACCAGCTGCCCAGCGTTTGGAAGGTAGCTTTATAGCCACGGTCAATGCCCAGCGCTTTCCAGATAGCATTGATCAGGATGAGCCAGAGGCCATGGTTGAGCAGGCCATAGAGGAAGAAGGGGAGGGCCAGAATGGTGCCCGCGTGTAACTTCCGCTCAGGGTGGTTGCTGAACTCAATGTCTAACTGGCCGTTTTTGCGCAATAACTGGTCGTAGGTGGTGGCCGTCTCCCGCAGGGCTTCGCGTTCTTCTTCGGGCATTTCCCGGAGGGCGGCGAGGATGTCTTGCGTTCGGTAATGATGTTTGCTGACCGTGAGGGGACGCTCATTCTGTATGGCCCGCTCAATGGGGCGAAGGAGATGCTCTTCGGCTTTGTTTTTAGTCTGAATGAGTAGCCCTTGCATACTGGCGGTCAGCTCGTTGGTCAGCGCGCGGATGGCGCGCATGGGGCTGGTCTCATACTGCTCACGGAAAGGCAGTATATCGATGGGCTCTCCGTAGCGGACAAAGGCGCGGCTGAAGCAGGTCGTCGGACTTTCGTAGTTGGCCCCTACGGGCTGAACGGAGAGGCCGAGCTTCCAGTCATTCCGTTTTTCGGCTTCGAGGGCCATGCTGGCGGCACCTCCCTTCAGACGGCGGAGCTTACGCTCCAGCTCACTGGCACCCTCCGGTGCGATGTAAACCACGCTGCCGTTCTCCAGTCCACGAAAAGTGCGGTTGAAAATTTCATCGGTGTCTACGCCCTTGGTGGCTCCTTTTTCCCGGTCCTGTGGACGGGCAACGGGGATACAGAAAGGGTCGATGGCGAAGGCCATTACGGGGTTCATCCACATGCTGGCGTTGGCCAGGAAGTAGGTCTGATAATCCAGGTGAATACCCGCAATTAATGGATCAATCAACGTATTTGGGTGATTTCCACACAGGAGCGTTGGCCCGGGATGGTTGGCACGCTCGCGCCCTTCTACCTCCATGCCGGGGTAGTAAAGACGTATCATCCAGCGGCTCATGAAATGGAAAATCCAGAATACTATTTTTGACATGGGGGCAAGATACACAAAGCTTGCTTTGTTGGTAGATGTTCGCTTCGCTCACTTTCAGACGCTTCGCTTGTGGACTCAAGGCGCAGCGTCTACAAGGCAGAAGACCGTCTAAAAGAAAAGCGCAGCGATTTTTTCGTCTAAGCGCAAAGCGTCTACCTCAAGCCTTAAACTCCAGCAAATAATCCCGCACCAAGGTGTCAAAGTCCGGCCCTTCCTCGAAGTGAAAGCGTACCGCGAGGGGAAGCACAAAAATGGGAAGCTTCTCTTTAGCGATGTACTGCCGGTGTAGCTCGAGCCGCATCGCGTCTTTTTCAGTGGTAATGATGGCTTTGTGTTTACCGGGCATTTCCTTGAAGCGGAGCTGGAGGTTGGCCAGGTCGCGGCGGTCAAAGTAATGGTGATCTTCGTAGTCGAGAGTTTGCACGTGGGGGCTTTCGCGGCGGAGGTGCTCCAGGAGGTAGTCCGTCCGGGCAATGCCGGAAATAAGCAACAGGCTGACGTCTTCTTCCGTCTTCAGGCGGTAGCGATGGTCGAGCATATAATAGGGTGCGGCGTAGTCGTAGTAGGTGAAAAATACCCGCTGGTGGGGTAGGGGGTCGATTTCCTCAATGAGTTGGTCGGCCGCAGCCCGGTCGAGCTCTTTGGGGCATTTACTAACGATGATGATATCGGCCCGGGTATAACCGGAGCGCCATTCGCGCAGGCGGCCACTGGGCAGGAGGTAGTCGCGGGTAAAGGGACGGTCGAACTCCGTCAGCAGGATGTTCAGGCCTGGTTTCACGGAGCGATGCTGGTAGGCATCATCGAGCAGCACCAGCTGAGTTGATGGCTTCTGGGCCATGATCTTCGGGATGGCAAAGGCGCGTTCTTCGGCAACGGTGACCAACACCTCCGGAAATTTCCGGGCGAACTGCAGCGGTTCATCGCCTACCTGCTCTGCATTCATGTTGGGGCGAACGTGGAGATATCCCTTGGTTTTTCGGCGGTAACCACGACTTAAGGTAGCAATCTCCAGGTAGGGGTCTAAACCTCGAATGAGATATTCAATGTGGGGCGTTTTGCCGGCACCGCCAACACTGAGGTTACCCACACTGATGACGGGAACGGAGAAGGAAATGCTTTTCTGCAGACCGCGCCGGTAGGTCCAGTTACGAAAACTCACCCCCAGCCCGTAGAGCAGAGAAAAGGGAGAGAGGAGAGCCTTGGCGAGTTTGGTCTGTACCACTGGAGGAAGATATGCGATATTTGATTGGCGATATTTGATTGGGCTACCGCAGGAGGAGTACAAGCGGGGAGGGGGTTGGGTTGCTATCTGTTACAATTCTTCGATGAACACAGCTGAGTTGGAGACAAAACTGATGTTCTTTGACATCCTTGCTTTTAATAAACCGACGTTGCACCTGCGTCCGCGCCAACTCCTTTTGCTGTTTCTCAAATTTTGATTGCACTCCCCAGGGTTTTATGCGATGATGCGCACTTTCTCTGCCCGGGTTATGCGAAAGGTGCAATTCAGGCGCTACACGCAGGTGCGATGCTGGGTTCCGGGGAAGACGCTGTCTTCTGCTCCTTTCCTCAGACCTTCTTACGCTCCCAATAATTCTGCTCTTCGGTTTCAGCCAGCAGGGTGAGGTAGCTGTGATAGCGAAGGTCGGTCACCCGGTCATCTTCTGCTTCCACGGAGGCGATGACGGCGCAGCCGGGCTCATTCTTATGCAGACAAGTGCCGCCAAAGCGGCACTCCGGGCTGAGGGCAAAAATTTCCCGGTAGTAATAAGCGATCTCGATCGGCTTCAGGTAGTTGAACGATAAGTTTTTGATGCCCGGCGGGTCAATGATTTCACCTCCAAAGGGAAGGTTGAAGAGTTCGGCAAAGGTTGTAGTGTGGGTTCCTTTGCCCGTGTAATCTGAAATTTCTCCCGTCCGCAGATCTAGCTCAGGGGCAACAGCATTGACCAAAGTTGATTTCCCTACGCCCGATTGCCCGCTAAGGAGGCTTCGCTTGTCCTTCAGCAAATTTCGGAACTGGTCAATATTTGTTCCCTCTTCTGCGGAAACGAGCAATACGTCGTAACCAATGTCTTTGTAGATGGACGCGATGACTTCGTAGGTCTCCAGATCTTCTGCTTCCAGAAGGTCGGCCTTGTTGAAAACGATGGTAGTTGGGATGCCGAAAGGCTCTGTCATCAGTAGAAACCGATCAATGAAGCCCAGCTTTACGTCAGGGTAAATTAACGTTACAATGAGTACTGCCTGGTCAATGTTAGACGCCAGCAGGTGTAGTTCGTGTTTTTTGCGGGGGCTTTGGCGAACTACGTAGTTGCTACGGTCTTCTATCTGGCGGATGGCACCTGTTTCTTCGTCTCCCGTACCTTCAATAACCACGGCTACCCGGTCTCCAACGGCAATCGGGTTGGTGAGTTGCTTGTCTTCCAGGCGAAACCTGCCCGCCACCCGGCAACGGAGATCAATATTCCCGTCCGGGCTGGGCTGGTCAAGCTTTACGTTATACCAGGACCCGGTGGATTTGGTGACGGTACCTTTGTGCATATAGAGAAAGTAAGTTAAACCGAAGGTAGAGTGATAAAAAGCAAGTTAGCACTTTAGTTCTCTCTCAATGTCTTATTCTGTTGGCTTTGCTTACGGAACTAATGGTTTTATTCCCCGATTTAAACGTGTCAAATGCTGAAAATGAGCATCTTGTGTTCAATTCTAGTCATTTTGTATACTGCCAGTTATAATCTAAGTATCTTTGTTTGCAGTTAAGCCCTTTTCTAACAAGCGAATTCTAAATTTCAACGCCCAAACTCTCGGATTGAATAAACCTTGTCTTAGCATACCGTTTTTTTGAATTCAGTTTCTCAAAATCATAATTTCATGAGGTTTATGTCTGTCCCCCAAAACTCCCTGAGAGTATTAGGCTTGTGTTTTTTTGTTTTCCTGTTGTCAGGAGGTCTGATGGCACAGGATCTTGATATTGAAATCATAACTCCCGACTTCTCTAGTATTTGTGGCCCTGTTAGTTCCTTAGGAATAACGATCACCAATAATGATGATGAAGACGCTGAAGATGTTTTAGCGGAATTTGAAGCGGTTGCCGGTATTACTTTCCTCTCGGCATCTGCTCCGGTAACTCTTAATGGAAATGAGCTGGATATTGGAGACATTGATGAAGGTGAGTCTGTAACGTTCACGGTTGACTATCAGATGGGCTGTGACTTTACGGGAGATGATCTGGAGCTAATCCTGAATATAACTGACGGAGGAGACGGCTCCTTAGAGAGTGATGCCATTCAGATACTGACAGCTGATCTTTCGATTCCTACCAGCACGCCTAATATTTTGGGGGTATACCTCGGGCTTGAATCCTCAGTGACCCCCAGAGTCGTTAATAATGGATTTGGGTCATTGTCTGAGGTGACTTACTGTGTAAGCAACAATCTCGGATACATAGAAGTACAATCCATTCTGGTGGGGACAGTAGATATCACGGCTGGAGGCCCTGCTTTTTCAGCAAACGGTCAGGATTGTTACACGATCACATCCGCAGCACTGCTGAGTGCAGGGCTAGGAGAAACATTTGACCAGGCAGAATCTATTTTTCCACAGGAAAATTGGTTAACGGTTGACTGCTCTCTAGACCCGGATGATATTATGCGTCGGGCACAATTTGGTTGTCAGGGTGATCTGGATTGTCAGGAAAAGCCTCAGGGTGACTACTTAGATACGGGAGTTAGCTTTGACCTGCTGGCACCAAGAATAGAAGCAGAAGTTGTTTCTTCTACCCGGCCAGGCTGTTATGCTGATGAGCCATCGGAAGTGACGCTGAGGCTGACCAATGAAGGAACGGCACCAGCCCTCAATATTGATTACCGGATTTTCACTGATGGAAACGGCGGTAGAGGTATGGTGGTAGACCTCAACTCTATTATGATAGTACGGGAGAGTGACAATTCTGTAGTGAGCAGTACTACAAGGTTCTCAACGTTAGCTACCGATTGTCGTGCTCCGGGTGTTCGGGATGCCGGGCTAACGATGGACAATGCTGATCTTCTTCCTGGCGAAAGCTTACTGATTACCTATCAGGTTACGGCCAGTTGTGATTGTAACTCCTGTGACATCCGAAATAAGTACTGGCACCAATTCCGTATAGAGCAGGTTTTTGACCGCTGTCTTGAAACATTGGGTAATCGTAGAGATTATGTTCCCAACGGTCGTTTTGATGCTTTCATTACCGGGTTTCCGGAAGGCCCGACGTCACTCTTTGCTGATGAAGAAGGCTGTGCCACTTACTACATCACTAATATGCAACTGGACTGGCTGACAGGCAGCTATCCTGATTCAGAGCTGGAGGCGATTTTTATCTTGCCTTGTGGTATTGATTACGTTCCTGGTACTTTTGTCTGGTCGGATCGCGATGGTCAGACCTTTACAGCAGAGAGTGTAGAGTATGTAGACAATAATACACTAGGAGCAGAAGACGAATTACGCGTAACCTTTGCTCCTACGGGAAGGCCGAGCGGTTTTAATTATGCAGGTGGTGGACAATTTGATTTTTGCTTTACCGTAGATTGTAGCGAGAAGCCTGAGCCCGCTTGTGGCAATGCTTATTTTGATGAAGTAATTGACGCACAATTTGATTTTACGGTAGACCCTACCTGTGCAGCATCCTGTTCGACGCAGAAGATCTGGGACCCCCAGGACCTTGGTTTGCGCCTTGTCTGTCCTCCAACCATCACAGGGTGTGAATGTGACGGTATCACATTCACTGATTTTAACATCGAGCGGATTAATTTTGGAATTGCCGATGATAACAACGATCAAATCCCCAGTGGTACGGTTGACCCCACTACGATTGAAACAGACCGCTTCCTTCCGGGAGATACTATTAAAGCTACTCTGGAAGGTATCGTTCGTGATGTCGATGATGATCAGGACTTTACCCATGGTTTTGTTACCTACCCGTTCATTCACCAAAACTTCACGCCACTTTCCGCCCGCGTAGCTATCTATGACGCGAGCGACAATAATACTCTTTATGAGTGTACGGCAGTTCCGGTTACTCCGGATTATGCCAACATGAGGGTCATCGTTGACTACTCCAGGGATGCTCTAAATAACTTTGGATGTGGATTGCCAACGGATTTCCTTTTTGAAGAAGGAGATAGTATTGCCGTTTGCCTGGTGTATACAGAAAAAGATGCCATCACAGATCAGTTCAGGATCATTCGCTATGCACCTAGGTTTTACGTGTCTGATGATGAATTTGGCGTAGGAGGTGTTTTTCAGTGTAACCCTTTGATTGGTCAAATGACTCAGATTGGGTTTACAACCGTTTTTGGAAATACGGAGAGTGACTTTGGCGCTTGTGATCTGCCTGGATGGAGAATGCGCTACGATCGAAATATCGGTGGTGCTTCCGTTGATGAGTTTCCCTATGAAATCAGGCCATTGGGCTTACCGGATAGATTAGTCTTTACCAAGCCGAGTGAGTTTGCCTTCCGTCTTGATGAATGGGATATTTTGATCCAACAGGTCATAACTCCTGCCAATAGTATTGTGGACACAAGAAACCTGGCTAGCCCTTCTATTCCTGTTCAGTACTTTGTTGTTAACGGAGATGAAGTAACCTTCCTGGTGGGCGACTATTTGCGTAGCCTCGGCCTCGCTGAAGTCCCACCGGATGAGGGCTACCGGATTTATTTTTACCCAAGAGTTCAGGGTAACTGTGAGTCTGTTGAAGGAGAGTACGATTATTCCTATCAGTTCTTTGAGTCTGTAGAAGAGAATATCTTCTGTACGGATGAAATTGCGAACGATCTTCGGGAGTATGATTTTGAATACCTGGGAGCCGCTCGTTTGACGGTGGTCTCAGATCAGGACGTTATTCGCCTGTGTAGCGGCAACGACGTCGCTTCTATCCGAATTCTCAACCTGGAAACTCCTTCAGCACAAAATGCTTTCCTGTATCCCCAGGCAACGGGTGATGTATTGATCACCAGAATTGAGGATGCGAATACAGGGAACGAAATTCTGCCGAACGAATTTGGGATCTACGAGCTGGGTAATATTCCAGGTGTCACTGCCCGACCGTTGAACGTCTATTTCACCAAGAACAGTTGTGAAGATGAAACTATAGACTTTGTGGCCGGCTGGGATTGTGAAGGCTATCCGGAGACTATAAATGATGCTACTTGTACGGACCCGTCTACCGTTACACTTTCGAGTGCTAATTCAAACGTAGCCTTGGTTGTAAATGAGCCTGCTCCTTCTGTGAGGAGGTTGATTGATCTTTGTGATCCAGTGCCCTATGAAACGCAGATATTGAGCTCCGACCTGGGCTACGTAAGGGATATGAAGCTGATCATCACTCTACCCGTAGGGCAGTCCTATGAACTGGGGTCTTTGATGTTTTCCAACCCTAGCCCTTCTATTGGTTCTTTTGTCAATGTAATGGATCCATTCGTTATCAGTCCAAGAAAAATCATTATTCTTCTTTCTCGTTATGACGATGTTCTTGCAACTGAAGGTCTAGTAGGTTCCAAAGATCCTGAAAATAGTACCCTTTCTTTTAAATTTAATGCGCTCACGGATTGTGGGGGGGTCTCAGGAGGCAGAGCAACATTCATCCTAACTTCTAAAAACAGTTGTGGAAACGGCATCCGCCCCATACGACGCAGGTCTGGCCGGGTTTTCCTGCGACCATCTGAGCCGACGCTTGATGTCTCTGTTGGACCGACGACACTTAACCTGAATGCCTGTAATGGAGACAGTGAAACGTCGGACGTATCTATTGGTATTAATTCAGGAGATATATCTGATCTTGATTCTATCAGAATGATTTTGCCAGAAGGCATTAACTACGTTCCGGGAAGTTATGTACCTGGTCAAAACGCCGTCCCGGGAACGGATCCAACATTGATCCGGAATCTCCAGGGGGAAACCATTCTTGCCTGGCCTTTCACCAGTGGGTTAAGTGAAGGCGATCAGGTAGATTTTTCTGTGGATGTTATTGCTTCTGATGTAGGTCAGGTTTGTGGCGAAGAAGAAATTCTCGTGCAAGCGTTTGCTACGTTTGAGGACGATTGTGATGGTATGATCTGTAGTGTCTCAGAAGCGAAAGGCGAAGATTCCCAAACTGTCATTATTGAAAAAGCAGATCTTGATTTTAACCTGATTAATGGTTCTATTACGCTCAATCCGGGTGACGGAACGGCTACCGCAGACTTTACGGCAAAACTGACCAATTTCGGGTTCCTGTTGTCTGAAGGAAATACGATCACAGTAGATATTTATGAAGATGTAAATACCAATGGGTCATTTGATGATGGGACTGACACTTACCTTTTTTCCATTGATACAATGATTACTGACCCCGTTGGTCCAGGCCAAATGATTGTTATCAATGATATGGCTACTTTCCCGGCGAGTAATATCTGTACGGTTATTGGCGTCCTTAATCCGGAAACTACTTGTACCTGTACTGAGCTACCTTCCAGCAGCTTCCGACCCGAGATTATCTTCGATTATGAAACGGAGTTTGATGTTTGTAGCGGAGAAGATGTAGTGATCGGACCAATGTCTGTTGCTGGCTATGAATTTGAATGGCTGTCGGTTAACGGCTCTGATTTAGGCAACTTGTCAGACACAGAGAGTACGCCTACACTTTTCACCGCACCGGCGAATAACTCTGGTGCTCCGATAACATTGCAGTATACGCTGCGTACTTCAAATGCTCCTTGTTTTGATGATCAGGTGGTAAGTGTAACCATCGCACCAGCAGTAATGGACGTATTAAACGTTCAGGCGTGTATGGATGCTCCATACGATCTGCCAACGGTTAACGATCCTAATGCCACTAATTTCGTTTGGTCGCCTTCGGCAGGACTTACTATCTCTGCTGACGGTAAATTCGCTACGGTGAATAACGTTAGCACTTCTCAGGTATATACGTTGTCCTATGATATCGGTGGAGGAGGCTGCCCGGCAACATTCTCGGTCAATCTCACCGCCATAAATTGTGGAGGTGCCAACACTGCTCTGGGGGATACAGTTTGGTTCGATTTTAATGAGGATGGATTGCAAGACCCAACAGAGCCCGGAATTGGAATGGTTACTGTCAACTTACTCGATGCCAATACAGGAGCTGTTATCAGTACTACAATGACTGGCCCTGACGGAATGTATCTTTTCGATATGCTCCCCCCTGGTAACTATGCCGTAGAATTTGTTTTGCCTGACGGCTTTGTCTTTACGATGAACGATGCCGCGGGAGATGATGAGAACGACAGCGATGCTGACCCCGTGACGGGGATAACTCCTGCCACTTTCCTTCCTCTTGATGAACAAGACTTTACCATTGATGCAGGCTTCATTCCGGATTGCTCTTTGGAGTTAGAACTGCTTGTTGGTGAGTGCGTACCTGATGGGACGGGGGGTCTGGCCCGCCGTATACAGGTAATTGCTACCTGGGATGGTAACCCCTATACCTATGATCAGTTTGGTGATGGTAATGACATCCTTGAAATTGACTTCAACGGTACGATTACAATGGTAACCATCAGTGAACTGGCCGGTACCCAAACCGTTATAGACGAGTTTTTGGATGCCAGTACACCTGTTACTTATAATGTATCCGCCGCTTTTCAGGAAGCTACGGCTTGTACGGCAACAGTGATGTCCGGTCCTTTTGACCCCTGTCTGGTAGACTTGGCCTTGACGAAGACCGCAAGTACCGTTATGCCAACACCAGGGCCCTATGAATACGGAGACTTGATTTGCATGGATATTACCGTATTCAATCAGGGAGAACAGACGGTTGACAACATTCAGGTACAGGATTCCTTGCCTGCTGGTTTTGCGTTCGACCCGACGAACAGTGTTGATTGGTTTGACATTAGCCCCTACCAATTATTTATCTTCCCTGACCCACTCGCACCAGGAGAATCTGCTGTAGCGACTATCTGTGTTACGCTGGAGATGGTAAGTGGTGACGTTGAATCTTATACCAATGTTGCGGAGATTACATCCTTCACGGATACGATGGGAGTAGACCTTTCAGACTTTGATGAAGACAGTACTCCGGATACAGAGTTTGGCAACGACGCCGGTGGCGAACCGAATACAGGGTCAGACGATTCTGTAATTGGGGATGGCTCCGGTGCACCAGGTGATGGAGATGCTGCAACGGATGAAGATGATAATGACCCCTTCTTTGTTGGCGTCTTTGACCTAGCCTTGGTCAAAATGATTGAAACGGATCCATTCTACGCCATCGGTGATACCATTGAGTATAGCTTTATGGTGGTTAACCAGGGTAATATTCCGGCTGAGAATATTCAGGTGGTTGATTATGTCCCTGATGGCCTGGCTTGGGTGTCCACAAATGAAACTGCTACACCATCATGGTCAGAACCAGGCGCACCCATTGGAATGTTCACTCCTTCCACACTTACGATTCCAGGTACCCTGGCACCAGGGGATACTTTCGAGTTTACGATTCAGTTACAGCTTGCTCCGCAGGGAATGAGAGAAACCTTCCTTCGTACGAACATCGCAGAAATATCTTCCGCAACCGGACCTGGAGGTGTTGCCGTTGTAGATATCGATAGTACGCCTAACAGTGACCCTACGGATGATGCAGGTGGCGTGCCTCTCTCCGATTCTGACAATACTTTTGAAGGTGACGGTACCGGTGACCCTGGTGATACAGATGCAGTCACCGACGAAGACGATGCGGACCCCGAATTGGTCGCTACCGATAGTGTTTCCATTGGTAGCACGGTCTACATAGATCCCAACAATAACGGTATGCAGGAGATGGGTGAATCGGGTATTCCGGGAGTAACTCTGGAACTGTTCCTGGATGCTAACGGCAACATGATGATCGATGCTGGCGAAATGACACCCTTTGCCACAACAGTGACTGATGCTAACGGCGATTATTACTTCGGTATGCTCGTTCCCGGAAACTATCAGGTACAGGTGGCTTCTTCCAACTTTGGAGCGACGGGAGCCCTCTTCGACTATGGAACATCCTCTGGCCCCACCAGTGTAACCGACGACGATGTTGACGGTAACGACGATGGATCACAACCAGGTGGCTCATTCACTACCGTAAGCTCACCGGTGATCAGGCTTATTCCAACGATGGAGCCTACCGTAGCTGACATGGAGGAAACATTCCAGGGCAATACACAGGATGTTGATGCTGGCCAGGACGATTTCAACGGTAACATGACCGTTGACTTTGGATTTGCTGAGAATGTGTCCATCGGTAGTACGGTCTTTGCTGATTACAACAATAACGCGATGCAAGACTCTGGTGAGTCAGGAGTGCCGTTAGTGACTTTAGTTTTGTACTACGATGCTGATAACGATGGTGTAATCAACGGTGCTGAAACCACACCAATTGCAACCACTCAAGCGGATGGTTTAGGAGATTACTTCTTCGGAGGTTTAGCTCCGGGGACCTACCAGGTAGGCATTCTGGCGTCTGAGTTTGCGGGAGGTAGTAGCCTGGAATTCTTACCCATGTCCTCGACCGACATCTCTACTACCGATGAGGACAACAGAGTGGAAGGAGATGATAACGGAGAACAGGATGGCGGTGACGGAACCATTGTTCTTTCTCCTTTAATTGACCTGCAGCCCGGCGAAGAGCTAACTGATGCAATGGGAGAGGACGGACAAGGAACCGAAAAAGACGATGAGGCAGACGCAAGTGGCGATATGACCATCGACTTCGGTTTCGTCTGTAACCTTGAAATCATCTCTGAGGCCGGCCCGTTCCCAATTTGTTCCAACCGATCTCTCCCGCTGGGAGATTTGGCTACCATTAGCCCGTCGAACGTCAACGGAACCTGGTCGACAGCTGGAGATGGCATGTTTCTGGACGCCAATGGTGATGAGGTAGATCCTGCTCGTTACGATGAAGTCGTTTCCTACATGCCAGGCCCGAATGACATCATTGCTGGCCTCGTTGATCTTACCCTAACCACGGATATGGCTGGCGTTTGTCCTCCCGTATCCGCAACTATTCAGGTTCAGGTACTGAACGTGGATTGTGGAGATGTACCATGGGATGGTGATAAGTAATTCGCCAACCTGATATTTTGGCAATAAAAATGCCTTTAGGCCCCGAATGAGCAAGCTGCTCGTTCGGGGCCTTTTTGATTGCTCTTAATTCTCAAAACATTAACTTGTCAGTAAAAACGATCATGTCTAAACAGCACCACTACCAAATCAAAAACGAATGGACGGGGAACCTCGGCTCCGGCACCCTGGATTATCGTGCCTACAAGCGTAATCACCTCATTTCTGCAGAAGGCAAAAACGCAGCGATCGAAGGTTCTTCAGATCCCGGGTTTCGTGGAGACGAAAAGAGATACAACCCCGAAGAGTTATTTGTCTCCAGCCTGTCGGCCTGCCACATGCTCTGGTATCTGCACCTGGCTTCCGTGAACGGCGTTACGGTGCTGGAATATGTCGACCTGGCCGAAGGAACAATGGTAGAGGATGCCGACGGAGCTGGCCGCTTCACCTCCGTTACCCTGCGGCCGAAGATCAGGATTGCCCAGGCGGACAAAGTCGACCTGGCCCGCGAACTCCACCATGAAGCCGGAAAGAAGTGTTTCATTGCAAATTCAGTTAATGTGCCAATCGCCTATGAAGGGGAAATTGCTGTCGCGGAGTGATGGGGATTTAAACGCAGGGGGCGTCCCGGTTTTATTACCCTTCCGCAGGAACCACAAGTGACCAAGAGGGGGAATCGCAGGGACAAGGCACGCTTTGTCCCTGCAAACAATGCCTGTTCGGGCTGTGATTCCTGCGGAACCATTGGCGAAACACCCTTCAGGATTTGATGGACGAGTGCTGAAACCTTGCTCTTGCAAGCTCCCTTCCGCACCTGCGTTCGCGCCAAAATTCTCTTAGAAAGCTACCTGCGTGCGTTGACTGGATGCTTAGGT
Source organism: Neolewinella agarilytica (assembly GCF_900110645.1). Taxonomy (GTDB): domain Bacteria; phylum Bacteroidota; class Bacteroidia; order Chitinophagales; family Saprospiraceae; genus Neolewinella; species Neolewinella agarilytica. Next base: position 123,101 of record NZ_FOFB01000010.1, on the reverse strand, counting down.
CAGGAAATGCCATATAGCCCTTTCTGAGGTGTGTACACAAAAAAAGAGGCAACGCTGTTGCCTCCCAATAACCCCAAAAAACCAAATGAAAACTAATTCTTACAATTTAAGACGGTATATTCTACGGCCTGATTGTAGTCCCAAGGTATAATTTATTCTTTTAGAAACAAGCTTTCTATTAACTTTTTTTTAGGATTTGCGAATTTTCGCGAATTATGGCACGGGTATAACCCCATTTTATCCTTCACGCTTTCTCTCTGTCAACCCAATTCATCCCTGCTTGTTACCTTTGTCCTATGTTGATGGCAACTCGAATTATTGACGGCATAATTATTATCGGCGCTTCGCGTCCGTAGGTTGCCGCTGTTGCCACACAGCATGAAAGCTCCGACGGACCCGCTTCCGACGGAGCTTTTTTTTTAGCAGGTAACCAGTTGCAGGTTGCAGGTTGCCCGCTCATCCTATTTCAATCTGCACCTCGCAACCTGCAACCTGCAACTTGAAACCTGCACCCCGCAACCTGCAACTTGAATCTTATACCATGTTCCCCACTTACGATCAGTTAAATCTTCCCGAAGTAGACAAGCAAATCCTGGAATTCTGGGAGAAGCACGATGTGTTTAACCGCAGTATTGAAGAGCGGGATGTGGAGAACTCTTTTGTCTTCTACGAAGGACCGCCGTCCGCCAACGGTATGCCCGGTATCCACCATGTAATGGCCCGGACGATCAAGGATATTTTCTGCCGCTACCAAACCCTGACCGGAAAGCGGGTAGAACGCAAAGGAGGATGGGACACCCACGGCCTGCCCATCGAGCTGAAGGTGGAGTCCGAACTCGGTATCACGAAGGAAGACATCGGTACGAAGATCTCCGTCGACGATTACAACAAGGCTTGTAAGGAAACCGTCATGCGCTTTAAGGGCGTGTGGGATGACATCACCAAAAAGATGGGCTACTGGGTTGATCTGGAAAACCCCTACGTGACCTACGAGAAGGAGTACATGGAGTCCGTCTGGTGGCTGCTCAAGCAGATCTACGACAAGGGCCTCATGTATAAAGGCTACACCATCCAGCCCTACTCTCCGGCGGCGGGTACGGGCCTGAGCTCGCACGAGCTGAATATGCCAGGGGCCTATCAGGACGTAAGCGACACCACGGTGGTCGCTATGTTCAAAACAAAGAAGGAGGCGGCATCGAGCTGGCTGTTTAGCCTGCCGGTAATGGCTCCGCCAGTCGAGGATGAAGATGGTGGCGCTGCCGCAGGTGCCATGGGGAGTCAGGACAGCAATGAGGTACACATCATCGCCTGGACCACCACGCCCTGGACCCTGCCCAGTAACACCGCCCTGACCGTAGGCCCAAAGATCGAATACGTCAAGGTGCGTACCAAAAACCAATATACCGGTGAGGCTAACGACGTCGTGCTGGCCAAAGAGCTCGTCTCCAAATGGTTCGGCGGGCACAACCAGCCAACCATCGAGGCCATCTCGGAGCCCTTCCCCGGAGAAAAACTCGTCGGCATCAGCTACGAGCAACTCCTCGAAGGACCAAGCCCGACGGACGGCGACGCCTTCCGCGTCATCCCAGGAAACTTCGTTACCACCGATGCCGGTACCGGCATCGTCCACACGGCTCCCAGCTTCGGACAAGACGACATGGCCGTCGGCAAAGCCAACGGCATCGGCTCCCTTACCCTGGTGGATAAGCAGGGTAAGTTTACGGACGACGCCGGGCAGTTCGCCGGCCGCTACGTCAAGGATTACAAAAATGATCCGGATTACAAAGACGTCAACGTTGATATCGCCATCCACCTCAAAACGGTAGGCCTGGCCTTCAACGTCGCCAAATACAACCACAGTTACCCGCACTGCTGGCGGACGGACAAGCCCGTGCTCTACTATCCGCTCGACAGCTGGTTCATCAAAGCCAGCGCCGTCAAGGAGCGCATGAGCGCGCTCAACGACACCATCAACTGGCAACCCGAAAGCACCGGTACCGGCCGCTTCGGCAAGTGGCTCGAAAACCTCAACGACTGGAACCTGAGCCGCTCGCGCTATTGGGGCATTCCGCTGCCGATCTGGCGCAGTGAATGTGGGACGGAGGAAGTTTGCATCGGTTCCATCGCTGAGCTACAGACCGCCATCGACCTGGCGAACAAAGAACTGGGCCTGGATCAAAGCGTGCCTAAAGACCTGCACCGTCCCTACATCGACGAGGTGGTGCTATTCCAGAACGGAAAAAAGCTTGTGCGTGAACTTGACCTCATTGACGTCTGGTTTGATTCGGGCTCCATGCCCTACGCCCAGTGGCACTACCCCTTCGAGAACAAGGACAAATTCGACCGGGTGTTCCCGGCTGATTTCATCGCCGAAGGCGTAGATCAAACCCGGGGCTGGTTCTACACCCTGCACGCCATCGGTACGATGGTGTTTGACTCGGTGGCCTATAAAAATGTCGTCTCTAACGGCCTCGTGCTGGACAAAAACGGCAAGAAGATGTCGAAGCGCCTCGGCAACGCCGTCGATCCGTTTGAGACTATCGACACCTACGGCGCAGACGCTACCCGCTGGTACATGATCAGCAACGCCAACCCCTGGGATAACCTGAAATTCAATGAAGAAGGTATCCAGGAAGTCCGCCGTGTCTTCTTCGGCACGCTGCACAATACGTACAGCTTCCTGGCGCTTTACGCCAACATCGACAATTACGACCCCGCAGATTCGGCGAACAGCCTGAAGTGGAAAGACTACCCGGAGATTGACCGTTGGATTCTCTCACGACTCAATACTCTGACCAAGGAGGTGACCGCGCTCTACGAAGCCTATGACGCCACGCCCGCCTGCCGGGCGATTGAGAACTTCGTGAACGCGGAGCTGTCCAACTGGTACGTGCGGCAGTGCCGCCGCCGCTTCTGGAAGGGCGAGATGACGACGGACAAGCGTGCGGCCTACAACACGCTCTATGGCTGTTTGCTGCAGGTGGCACGCTTGATGTCGCCGGTGGCTCCTTTCTATGCGGAGCAGTTGTACCAGAATTTGAAGGGCGCAGCCGCAGGTGCAAGCAATGTTGAAGGAGCCATGGCCAACTCCGTCCACCTTGACATCCTGCCGGGCGTAGACGAGAGCCAGATCGACAAAGACCTGGAAACCCGGATGAGCTACGCTCAGCGCATCAGCTCGCTGACGCTGAGCTTGCGTAAGGCCGATAATCTCCGCGTCCGCCAGCCGCTACAGAAAATCCTGGTGCCGGCGACCGATGCCGATTTCCAGAACCACGTTACGGCCGTGGCGGACATCATCAAGAGCGAAACGAACATCAAGGAAGTCGAATTCCTGACGGATGGCGACTTCCTTAAAAAGAGCCTCAAGCCTAACTTCCGTGTCCTCGGTAAAAAGGTGGGTAAGCGGATGAAGGACGTTGCCGCCCTGATTGGCGCCAATGCGGACGCCGTGATCAAAGGCATCGAATCTGCTGGCGAGGCGACTTTGTCATTGGATGGCGAGGATCTCATCCTCACCGCCGAAGACGTCCTGATCGCTACCGAAGACATCCCCGGCTGGAAGGTTGCTTCCGACGGTGAGATCACCGTCGCGCTCGACGTTACGGTCACTCCGGAGCTTGCTAAAGAAGGCTTGGCCCGCGAGCTCGTCAACCGCATCCAGAACATCCGTAAGGACCTCGACTTTGAGGTGACGGACCGCATCCGCGTCCGACTCCAGGGCTCCTCTGCCGTTGAGGAAGCCGCTACGGCCTTCAAAGCTTACATCTCCACGGAAGTACTGGCTGACAGCCTGGTACTGGACGGTGACGTTGACGGTGAGGCGTTGGAGTTGCCGGGGGAGGAGACGGCTACGCTGGCGGTGAGTAGGGTGTAAGCTTTCTGGTTGAGACGCTGTGCGTCGAAAACGGCCTTCGACGCATAGCGTCTCAACCAAAGAATAAACATCTTCGGTATGAATTTTCTTCCCTACTGCCTGACTACGTTAAGCACCATCATTTTTGGATTAGTAGCAGCCTACTTTATGCCAGTTTTTGGCTGGTTGATATTTTGTTGGCAATGCGGAACGAAGGAGACCAATCAATGGCTCTTCTGGCCAATGGCCTTTCTGCTGGCTTTAGGGCCCTGCTATTTATTTTCGAAGCTTCCAGGTAAATTCGGAGGAGAAAATTTAAAGTTGTCTGCTGGCGTCCTTCTTGTTTTAATGATTGGTCTTAGCTTAGTGGTCACGCTTAATTAGCATATTTCATGCTCCTCCTCCAATCCTCCGCCCGCCCGCAGGGCGACACCTTCCACGTTGCCCAAAAACTGGCCGCAGAGTTGGAGGCGGAGCACATTGACCTGCTCGATTACAAGATCTATCCCTTCAGCTACGAGCAGGAGTATCCGGCAGATGATGACTTTCTGCGGCTGATCGAGACAAAGGTGCTGCTTCACGAGCAAATCATTTTCGCCAGCCCTGTCTACTGGTACAGCATGTCCGGACCGCTGAAGATATTTTTTGACCGTCTGAGTGATCTGCTCAAGAGCCGGAAGGAGTTGGGCCGGCAGCTACGGGGCAAGCAAATGTCCGTCCTCTCCGTTGGTAACGACGAGGAAATTAATGCATCCTTTTACGAGGCCTTTCGTCTTTCAGCTGAATACCTGGGCATGGACTACGGACCCGTCTGGCACGGCTGGCTGGACACCACGGGCTCCGCCCGTGTACGGACGCAGCAGATTCCACCTGCTGAGGAACTATGAGGAAGAGTCGTGGTTTAATAACCAATTGAGAGAATGATGTATTCTCATCGAGCGGAGCGCGTGGTGGCCGGCAGACACTGCTCCTACAACCCTATCTTGCACCTGCGTACGCGCCCACTAAAGACCAAATCACACCACCATGTTACTAAGATGTTCCACCTTTTTTCTGTTGCTGGCCCTTTTCGCCTGCAACGCTGACACCGATTCCGTAGCCCAAAGCAAATTCTCCATCCCCTTCGAGAAGTTTGAGCTGGACAACGGCCTCGACGTCATTTTTCACATCGACCGCTCGGATCCGGTAGTGGCCGTAGCTCTCACGGCCCACGTAGGCTCCGCCCGCGAGAAACAGGGCCGAACGGGTTTTGCCCACCTCTTCGAACACCTCCTCTTTCTGGAGTCCGAGAACCTCGGTAAGGGCGGCCTGGACGCCATGAGCGCCCGCATCGGTGGCTCCGGTGCCAACGGCAGCACGAGCCGCGACCGGACAAACTACTTCCAGACCGTCCCGAAGGATGCACTGGAAAAAATGATCTGGGCGGAAGCTGATAAGCTCGGCTGGTTCATCAATACCGTTACCGAGCCGGTACTTGCTAAGGAGAAACAAGTCGTGAAAAATGAAAAGCGGCAGAGTGTGGACAATCGCCCCTACGGCCACAACAGCTACGCGATCGGTAAAAATCTTTACCCCAAAGACCATCCCTACAACTGGCAGGTGATCGGTTCTCTGGAAGACCTTGACGCCGCTACGCTCGACGATGTAAAGGAGTTCTTCCGCCGCTGGTACGTACCCAATAACGTGACGCTGACGATTGCGGGTGACTTTGATCCCGGACAGGCAAGAGAATGGGTGGAGAAATATTTTAACGAAATTCCGGAAGGAGAGGAAGTAAAACAGATGGAAAAACGCCCCGGCCAGTTGACCGAAGTCATCAGCGTTTATCACGAAGACAACTTTGCGCGTGTACCGCAACTGACGATGGTGTGGCCCACTGTAGAGCAGTACCACCCGGATGCTTATGCGCTTGACGTACTGTTTGAATCAATGGCTGATGGTAAAGAAGCTCCGCTGAATGAAATACTGGTGGACGAAAAGAAGATAGCCTCCGGCGCTACCTTCTACGGGGATAACAGTGAGCTGGCCGGTACGGCCTACCTTCAGGTGCGTGCCTTCGCCGGCACGCCGTTGGATTCCGTCCGCTCCGCCATCGAAACGGCTTTCGCCCGCTTTGAGGCCGAAGGTATCTCGGAAGCAGCCCTCGCCCGGATCAAAGCCGGGCAGGAAACGGGGTTCTACAACGGCCTTTCCAGCGTTTTGGGCAAGGGCTTTAACCTGGCGCAGTACAACATCTTTGCCGGAGACCCGGGCTTTGTGGAGAAAGACATCGAAAACATTCTGGCGGTGACTACGGCGGATGTACGTCGGGTTTACGATCAGTACATCAAGGGGAAGCCTTACGTTGCCACTAGCTTCGTGCCAAAGGGTAAGCAGGCGCTGGCTTTAGCCGGAGCTACCAAAGCCGAAGTGGTAGAGGAAAAGATTGAGATCGGTGCTGAAGAAGAATTTGACGCCAGTATCGTGGCGGAGTACGAGCCAACGCCCTCTTCCTTTGACCGTTCTTCGGAGCCGGAGTATGGCGCAGCAATCAAGACGGCCACGCCGGAAATCTGGAAAGAGGTATTGCCCAACGGGCTGAAAGTGTCCGGGATTGAGAATACGGAAGTGCCGCTGGTGCGCTTCAACCTGGTAATAGACGGCGGCCAGCTGCTGGAGAGCCTCGATAAGCCCGGGGTGGCCAATCTGCTGGGAGACCTGATGACCCGGGGAACAAAAAACGAGACCACGGCGGAATTGGAATCCGCCATCCAGCAACTGGGCGCCAGGGTCAATGTTTTTGCTACTACGGAGGGCATTCGGGTGAGCGGAAATACGCTGGCCCGTAATTATGAGGCGACGATGGACCTGGTCACCGAAATTATGCTAGAACCCCGTTGGGATGAGGAAGAGTTGGAGATCCTCCGGCAGGCTACCCTTAGCCAGATCGATCAGCAGGCGGCCCAACCCAATGTCATTGCCAGTATGGCTTACAACCGTTTGATCTATGGTGAAGACAACATCCGGGGGCAGCCGTTTATCGGTACGAAAGAATCGGTAGCGTCCATTACGATGGACGACCTGAAAGCTTATTACGAGAACTACCTCTCCCCGTCGGTAGCCAGCATCTACGTAGTGGGGGATTTAAACCAGGCGCAGGTGCTGGCAGGTATGGAGGAACTGAAGACCGGATGGGCTGCCAAAGCGGTTACCTTCCCCGAATGGCCGATACCTTCTCCGCCGGATGCGGCAAAAGTTTATTTCTATGACGTTCCCGGGGCTAAGCAGTCCGTCCTTCGCATCGGTGCACCCTCCCTGACGGCGGTAGATGCGGATTACTACCCGGCGGAAGTAATGAACTATATCCTGGGGGGCGGGAGCTTCGCCTCCCGCCTGACCCAGGAACTACGCGAAGGGAAAGGGTATACCTACGGCATTGGTTCTGGCTTTGATGGCAGTAAGGACGTAGGTGATTTCATGATCAGCAGTGGTGTGCGCAGCAACGTTACCCTGGAGGCTACGCAGGCCATAAAAAAAATCCTGGAGGACTATCCGGAAACCTTCTCTGAGACGGACCTGGAGACTACCCGAAGCTACATGATCAAGAGTAACGCCCGTGCCTTTGAAACCTCGGGCGCTAAGCTGAATCTGCTGGAGAACGTCGGTAGCTATGGCTGGTCACCTGATTACGTGAAGGAACGGGAAGACGTTGTCCGAAACATGAGTGTGGGAGATATCCGTAAACTGGCAGAGCAGTACGTGCGGCCCGGCGAGATGATCTGGTTGGTCGTTGGCGATGCCGCCACGCAGCTGGATCGCATGAAGGAGCTGGGGTATGGAGAGGCGGTGAAGTTGAACTAAGAACTTCACTCACGATGAGCACCCGTGTTTATAATAACAAACATGGCTCATCCCGGAGTTTGGGCAGCCTTTTCTGTGTTTTCTCGGATGGAACCTGGTTCGGTCGGTATAAAAAAGCGATCAGCGGACAGCATTCAGAGCCGTTTTGCCTGAATGCTGTCCGCTGATCGCTAAAAATCCTATTTTTTGCCAGAAAACACCGTCATCTAATCCGAAAATTAGGGATGACTCATGTTTGTTATTGGGGGTAATTAAAAGTTGACTATCGCTCCAGCACCATTTCGGTGTCTACATCAACGGAGACGGTCAGGCCGAAGAAGGGGTCCATGATGGTTTCAGAGGCGTTGCCTACGAGCTCGAGGCTGCTACCCATGACGTAGCTCCTGACCGTAAATACCGTGGGGGATTCCGTGTCCGAATCATCTCCAGCGTCAATACCCGTCATGGAAAGCTGGCTATTGGTTACGCTGTAGGTGCCACTACCGATACCGTCATCGTAGGTTTCCATTTCGGTTGTGTCTGATGACATAATGGTAATATCATACTGGCCGGCGGAGGACCAGGTGCCATCAGCCGCAAAAGTTACCACTACAGTACTGTTAGCGATTTCACTGGAGCCACTTTCGTCGCCCAGGCCAGCGATGCTAACTTCGAAGTCGTTGTTTAACTCAATGAGGTTCCAGTCGCCAACGACGTTTTCCTGTGTGAGCTCCACGGCATCTGAGTCGTCATCTCCGCCACAAGCGGTGAACAAAAGCAGGCAAAGCGGGAGCATTAAAAGGGATAAATTACGCATAGTAATTGTGGTGTTTATTGGTAGAGCAGCTCAGGTAAAAACAGGGGCTGAGGCTACCGTTTATTGATAAGGTGAGCCCAAAAGTAAGGCATGTGATTTGAGAATCAGCTAATGGTTCCTTGCCTGAGCAAAAGACGAAAGTCAACAGGAATTCCAGACTGCCTAATAATTATGCACCGGGTAAAAATGTCAGAATTTATGTCATTGGTCGCCCGGCCCATCAATAGAATTAATAGGTTAAAGAGGAGTGCATTTTTTTACTTTTTTAAAGAATTCGCTTGGCGAAAGGAAGCGCTGAACTTAATTAAGCCAAAGACATTCGGTAGGCTGGCCCCAATAGCTTGTTCGCTGCCCGGTCATTCGCAATCCGTTCGGTAGCGGGATCCCAGATGAGCGGCCGTCTCAGGCGATAGGCAATGTTGGCCAGGGTGCACATGCTGGATGTTCGATGGCCCGTCTCCGCCGGGCAGCTTACTTCCTTGCCCTTCAGGATGGCATCAAAGAACTCCTGAAAGTGGATGACATTAGCACTGGTGCTCATAGAGGCATTCGTATCGTTATAACCCACCAGGCCGGGAATACTGCTATCGATAAATCCCCGGGATACGTCCAGGGTGCCTTTTGATCCGATGAAGCGGACGGCATTGCCCCGCCCAAACTGCCGGTGCTCCACTTTAAAGCCGTCGTCATAAAACATCGTTAAGCCGAACTGGGCATCGCCGCCAGAAGGGAAAAACTGCGTCGGGCCGGAGGTGTCTTTGTCCCGGGCCCATTGTACGATATCGAACATATGTGCGCCCCAGTCAGTGATCATCCCTCCGCCGTACTCGGCAAAGTCGCGCCATTTGGCCCACATCCGTTGGTCGGATCCGGGAGCGAGATTGGTATGGAAAGGGCGACTTACCGAAGGCCCCACCCAGGCCTTCCAGTCCATACCTGCGGGAACGGGCTGTGCGGGCAGGTCAAACGTCCGGGCCGGAACGCCGATGCTGACGATGGCCTCGCTAAGCTCGCCGATCGAGCCGGCCCGGATTAATTCCACGGCCCGCTGAAAGCTGCGCATAGAGCGCTGCATGCTGCCGGTTTGCAGCACTTTCCCGCTGCGTTTTACGGCCTCAACGATGGCCCGGCCTTCCTCGATGGTATGCGCCAGGGGCTTTTCGCAATACACATGAAGGCCCCGGTCCAGCGCATCGATACACATCTGTGCGTGCTGGTGGTCGGGGGTGGCAATGAGTACGGCGTCCAGGTCCGGGTGATCCAGTAAGCGGCGGTAGTCCGAATAAGTCGCCGGTGCGCTGTCATTGCCTCCGCCGGCCTGCTCGGCGTAGGTGGTGGCAGCAGTAGCGACGAAACGTTCCAGATTGGAGGCATAAACGTCGCAGGCGGCTACTACCCGGGCTTCGGGCATTTTGCTCATACGTTTAAAGAGGCCATTGGCCTGCTTGCCTGTCCCAATAACGCCAAGGTTGATTTGCGCGTTCGGGCTGTGGCCCGAAAAGCCGGCGCGTAACCAGGAAGGAATGAAGAGTGTTCCTGCTCCTACGGAAGCAGTGGAAATGAATTGTCGGCGGTTCTGTCTCATAATGGTGTTAAAGTAAGAAGCTCATTCGTTTACGCGCGAGGGTTTTCTACTTTTTACCGATCTGTTGCCTCTTATTATTTCTATGTTTCAGACAAGGTGTTACGTCATGTCTGATAGAACTCCCGAAAGACCTCCGAGAGTGTAAACCAGCCACAGCGCTTACACTCATGGAAAAGAGCCATCAGGCGCTCTGCTTCGGGGCGGATGTCTTCCAGCAATACCTGTTTTTGTGCCAGGCTAAGTGCCTTAGCGAAGCTCTTCACCGCAGAGTCGTGAAACTGCTCCGCATCCACGCGGTAATAGACGATGGCCTCGATCATGACTTCCACGCGGTAGAGGTGGAGCAGGACGAGGTCTTTGTTGTGAATGGAGACTTCTGCGAAAGCCTTGATGATCTTAGAGGAGTTGCTGCGCCCGCGTTTGCCCATCCGGCGGCGGCCGGTGAAGAAGGCCTTGCGCACGTCCTTTTTATACTTTTCGAGCACATCTTTAGTGCTGGTGCCCAGCTCAAGTTTATAGTATTCGCGCAAAACGGGGAAGCGCTCGTACAGGGCGAGGAGTTCTTCACGGAGCTCTTCTTCATCGAGCGCTTTGAGGAGTTTGAGGAAGTCGCGTTTCATGGTAATAGCTTTGGGCGAGGGACCGCAGGGTGCAAGGTAAAGGTATTGGAGCAATGGAGGATGACTTCAGGACTTCGTGTGTATCACAATGGTCCGTTACGATTTTGGATTATAAACATGATTGATCCATTATCCTCCGTTAAGCTTCTCGTCTTACATGCCTGCCGGCGGCCTACTTTTGAAGGGCAAAAGTAGCCAAACCCCTGGCCTGTGCCACTGGCTTATCGGTAGAACGGAGCAAAAGAGCCTACGAAAGGGCTAACTCGCAGCACAATCCGTTTTTCAAGTAAAGCTGTGGGGCTAGCGATCTCTTGTGGGAAAAGCTTGAGTTGGGTGTATGCTCAAACAGCCCTTCCGCTTAACGGCTCTTTTGCTCCGTTCTACCGGCCAGTGACAAGGGCCCTCCTCCGAAAAGACACCGGCACAGCCAAGGTTTTTTGTTTCTTTTTCACGGACCACGAAGTAGCAGCGTAGCTAAAAAGAAAGAGCCCGCGCGGAGCAAGGTAAGACGAGAAGGAATAGGCCATTTTTCTGTTCAAAACACGGAGTTTCGCATTTTGAGCGTGTGTGGGGTTTGCCTAAACAGGTCAATTTTCAAGACTATGTATAGGCGTGCCTGAGATAATACTTCCAAAGTTGCATGAAATCGTAGCGGACCATTGTATCACGAAATGCACGGTCAAGCCGCCTGAGACGTCTCCCCTCTCCTCCGGAGAGGGGCCGGGGGAGAGGTTTTTCTAATGAATCGTGCATCTCGTGATACACACAGGACTTCCGGTGTGTAACCAAATAATAGTCCGCTACGAATTTAGGGCTGTGCCGGTAAACGCTATTGTACCCCGGCTTCAGCCGGGGGGGAAGGGGAGCTTCGCCGATCGCCCGTTTCTCCCCGGATTTCGCTACTTTTTACCCTTCAACAGTTTGCTATCCACTGGGGCTTCCTTGCTTTTCTCCACACTTTGCACCTGCGGTCCCGCGCCCAAACACCACAATTCCATATCTTGCTCCCATGAAATACTTACCCCTATTCCTCCTGTTTTTGTTGTCGTCGTTCATTCAGGCCCAAAAAACCGGCCCGGTATTTAAAGACGGCGAAGCCCAGATCGTCCCCGCTTTTGAAAACAGTAAAGACTGGTTACGGCATGATCTTTGGGTAGAAACGGAGTTTGATTCCGACGGAGACGGCAAGATGGACCGTATGCACGTGGCCGTTACCCGCCCGAAACAGACGGAAACGGAAGGCCTGAAATTACCGGTGATCTACGTCACCAGCCCTTATTTCGCGGGTGTTGCTCAGGGAGGCGACGAACTCTTCTGGGACGTTCACCACGAGCTGGGCGAAGCCGGCCCCGAACATGTCCACCCCGAAGTGGAACGACGGGGCGAACGGCCGATCATCTCCAACTCTCACATTAAAAAGTGGGTGCCCCGCGGCTACATCGTCGTACACTCATCGTCTCCGGGAACGGGGCTATCTCAGGGTGCGCCCACGGTGGGTGGCCCGAACGAATCACTGGCGCCGAAGGCCGTCATCGATTGGCTCTGCGGCCGGGCGAAGGGCTTCGAAGCGCCGAATGGTAATAAACAGGTGAAAGCCTCCTGGTCTACCGGCAAGGTAGGCATGACCGGTACCTCCTACAACGGTACGCTGCCGCTGGCAGCGGCAACCACCGGAGTGGAAGGCCTAGAAGCCATCATCCCCATTGCGCCCAACACGAGCTACTACCACTATTACCGTTCCAACGGTCTCGTTCGCTCCCCCGGCGGTTACCTGGGGGAAGACATTGACGTCCTCTACGACTTCATTCACAGCGGAGATGAATCCAAACGTGCGCGTAATAACCAGGTGGTCCGGGACACCGAAATGAAGGAAGGAATGGACCGCATCACCGGCGACTACAACGACTTCTGGGCAGGTCGTGATTACCTCAATCACATGGACGGTATGAAAGCCGCCCTGCTGATGAGCCACGGCTTCAACGACTGGAACGTGATGCCCGAGCACAGCTACCGCATCTACGCTAAAGCCAGGGAGATGGGGCTCCCCGTACAAACGTTTTATCACCAGAACGGACACGGCGGCCCGCCGCCCATGACGATGATGAATCGTTGGTTTACCCGTTACCTGCACGGCGTGGAGAACGGTGTGGAGCAAGACCCCAAAGCATGGATCGTCCGCGAGCGTGACGCCCGAGACAAACCAACCGCCTACGCCGACTATCCTAATCCGGATGCTGCCGACGTAGACCTCTTCCTCACCGCCGGTGCCCCCGGCCACGGAGGGCTCGGCCTCGTGCAGACCCGTACGGCGAAAAAGGAAACCCTGGTGGATAATTATTCCTTCGACGGAGAAGCGCTCGCTGATGCTGAATTCACGAATCACCGACTGATTTATCTTACGCCCGAGCTCAGTTCCGAAATCCATATCTCCGGTAGCCCCCGGGTAACGGTCCGTATGGCCGCCAGCAAGGCCCGCGCCAACCTCTCCGTCTACCTCGTATCCCTGCCCTGGGAAGAAGGCCACCGGACGGTCATCACCGATAACCTCATCACCCGAGGCTGGGCCGACTTCCGTAACCACAAAGACATTCGCCAGGAGGAAGACGTGAAGCCCGGCGACTTCGTTGACGTAAGCTTCGACCTCATGCCTGATGATCAGCTCATCCGTAAAGGACAACAAATCGGGCTGATGATTTTTTCCAGCGATAAAGACTTCACCCTCCTGCCCGAACCCGGTACGGAGTTGACGGTGGATCTGGCGGGAACGAAACTTACCTTGCCGGTAGTGGGAGGTAAAGAGAAACTGATGGAGGCAATGAAATGATGGCTGAGGTTACTTAGCCTAAACCCGGTTAGGTCAGGGGGCAGGAGGTATCGCTCGGTGAGCTACTGCTTCATGAAAGTGCTTGCCGGACAAGTAGAATCGGATTTTTCTTAAAAAATGCTCTTCGGAGCGTAACGGTTTGTGGAATCTCTCCATAAACAATCGTCTTTCTTACCGAAAGACCGGCTCTCCCTGAAGAGCGCCGAAACCCATATTTTTTAAGAAGACGAGCTGGCGACAGCCGTCATTAATTTATCCCTTCTATGAAAAACCTCCTCAGACTCATTGCTCTCACCGTTTGTCTTTGCTTCGCCTTCCAAACTGAGGCCGTGGCGCAAGACTACAAATCCGCCGCCGGGCTTCGGCTCGGTTACCCCTGGGCGGCGAGTTACAAAACCTTCCTCTCCGAATCTAATGCCGTTGAAGTGTATGTTGGTTTTCGGGGCTTTACTTTTTACAATACGATCAGTATTAATGGTGCGTATCTGGTTCACAAAGACATCCCGTCTGTAGACGGCCTGAAGTGGTACTTTGGCGGTGGCGCCGGGGTACAGTTTTGGAGTTACTCTGGTGTTAGTGAAGGTAGCACTTTGTTTACCGCTTCGGGTTACCTGGGGCTGGAATACACTTTTGCCGATACGCCCATTTCCATCACGGCAGACTGGGTGCCAACCTTCGTTTTTGGCGATAGCTTTGGCGGCATTGGATCTACGGGCTTTGGCGGCCGATCCGGTGGCATTGGGGTGCGGTATATCCTCAATAGTGGCGCTGCCAGAAAATAGACGTAAACTATCGGCCCGAATCCTGAAGGATTTACTGCCGGCCAGTTGATAACAGACAGAAGGGACGACCGAATTTCGGTCGTCCCTTCTTGTGTTTGTTCCTATTGCCGAGCCTGCAACTTTTTACCTTTTTGTACCGGTTGATTTCGGGCACCCTATTTGCTCACTAATACCCATCTCGTTATGGAAAACCAACGCAACCCCGATCTCGTCCGCGCTTTCGAAAAAGAACTTGCTGCGGCTACTTTTTCCATTCGGCGCCGGTATGAGCGGGAGTACGAACGCTTCGTATTCTTTGGCTCTGAAGCCGCCCGGGAGGCCTTCCTGAAACAATGGAAGGAAGCCGACGAGGCAAAGCTTGCCATGGAGCTTGAAGACGCTCGCGTACAGATTAACCTCAACTACTTTGGCCCTGAGGCGGCAATAGAGAAAGCGCCTGCTGAAGAATCAACTCGCTCAGCATCTAAGGGGGCTTTCCCTGGATTTAGCTGGTTGCGACGTGTAGCCGCAATGCTCTAAGCTTTTGCCGTACCTACAGCCCCGCCTTCGCCGAAATCTCCAGCATCCGGTCAATACTCGCCACACCCTTCTCAATTACCCATTCTGGCAGCGTGATCTCGGGCAGCTCGTGCTTCATACAGAGGTAGAGCTTCTCCATCGTATTGCGCTTCATGTGGGGACACTCGTTGCAGGCGCAGCTGTTGTTGGGCGGAGCGGGGTAGAATTTCTTGTCAGGGCTGGCCTTTTGCATCTGGTGGATGATGCCAGGCTCGGTAGCGACAATGTACTCCTGGTGGCCACTCTCGCGGGTGAAGCGTAGCAGGCTGGAGGTGGAGCCGACGTGGTCGGCCGCATCCAGAATGTGCGCTTCACACTCGGGGTGAGCGATGAAAGCCGCCTCGGGGTGCTTCATCTGCAGCTTAACGATCTTCTCGTGGCTGAAAATCTCGTGTACCATACAGCTGCCGTTCCAGAGCACCATGTCGCGGCCAGTTTCCTTAACGAGCCAACGACCGAGGTTGACGTCCGGGGCGAAGATCAATGGCTGATCTTCGGGGAAGGAGTCGATGATGTGCTTGGCGTTGGTGCTGGTACAGCAGACGTCGGTGAGGGTCTTCAGCTCGGCGGTACAGTTGATGTAGCTCACGACTTTATGATCGGGGTACTTCTCCTTGAACTTGCGAAAGACGGGCGCTGGGCAGCTATCTGCTAATGAGCAACCGGCCTTCAAGTCAGGCAGCAATACTTTCTTGGAGGGGCTCAGCATCTTGGCGGTTTCCGCCATGAAGTGTACCCCGGCAAAGACGATGATGTCCGCATCCGTTTCGGCTGCCTGCTGGCTCAGGCCCAGGCTATCGCCGATGTAATCCGCAATGTCCTGAATCTCCGACTCCTGATAGTAGTGCGCCAGGATGACGGCGTTCTTCTCTTTCTTCAGTTGGTTGATCGCTTCTACCAGATCCAGGGTGGGGTCGACTTCGAGGTCGAGAAAGCCCATTTTATTCAGATTCTTGGTAGCGAGGTTAAGTTCAGCAGACATGGCGTTTTTTCTTTAGGACGGTAAGATAACGCGGGGGTAACGAATTTTGTTTGTTTATTTTTTAAGCTAACGTTGTTTGCTAATATTGATGAAAAAAATCAACTACTTTGCGACCGAATTAGAATTTCTTTTCGGTTTAACTTACTTGCAAAATAGTTAGCAGGTACTTAAATTCGTGCTGTACTTTACCTATTAACTCAAACCAAACCCTAAATGCACTTCCGCACTTCCGCACGTTGTCATTTGCCTGTTAATGATAGGAATTACGTCCGTAAATCTTACCGCTCAAACTACCTATCCCGTCGGCATTTTTGCTAAAATAACCGACACTCAAACAAAAACAAGCCTAGCCTTTCATACTTATCTTGACGAGTTGAAGTCAAAGCCTGAAGTAATTAGCGCGCAACCAGCGTTTCCGGGCGCACAATCTGTTGCATTGCAAGAGACTATGTTCATTAAACTTCAAGGCTCTGCAAACTATGCAGTATTCGGTGAGAATTTAAAGGCTAGTGGTCATTTCGAGGAAGTTACTATTGAGTATGTACCTGCCCTAACCTGTGATCCAAGTTCCCAAAGCTGTCCAGATCCATCGACAACACTAGAACCTTCAGAATGCTCTAGCCCAGTCAATTTTAATGATCCGGGGACACAGTGTACCAGGCACATAGAACGGATGGAACTTCCCTGTGCCTGGACGGAGTCAAATGGATCCAGTGATGTTGTAGTAGGCGTTGTAGATGTCTATTTTGATAATAGTCACCCTGATTTAACCGGGAAATTTCTTTCCATCTCTGGAGACTGCCGGGAAGAATCAGCAACCTCTAGTCACGGTTATGCAACTTCTGGGGGCGTTGCAGCAATCAGAAATAACGGAATGCACGTTGCTGGCGCTGGCGGAGAAACCAAGCTGCGTGGATACTGTGTGGGAGGAGGAGACTGTGGACTGCTACCCACTACATCCCTTAATACTTTAGCATGGGAAGCTTATCTTGACGGAGTTGATGTTATTAACATTAGTTACTCTTCTAATAGCTGGAATCGGGAGATGATCGCCGAAATTGTAGAAGGAGGTACAACTGTTGTTGTTGCGGCACGAGGCGACTCACATCAAGAAATAGCGGATATCGACGGCGTCATCAATGTAGGCCAATTAACAGAGAGCGGTAATTATCAGAGGTATGATGGAGGCACCCCTGATGAAAACCTGGACATTGCTGTACCCATTCTTAATTTACATCGACTTACTTCCCCATTAGTTGATTTTTCCGGTTACGGAAGCGGTAACACTTCTATGGCCGCTCCTTATGTAGCGGGTACTATAGCCTTGATGCGTGCAGAGGCACCTTGTATCCCACCGGCAATAATCGAAAAGATTCTTAAAGAAACCAGTAATAACATTCCAAACGCTGATGAGCCGAGCGACCAATATTACGCGGAATTAAACGGAGCGGGTGCTCTTAATGCGTACCAGGCAGTATTGGCGGCTAAGAGCTTTCAGTCGGAAACATTACTGGTTGGACCCAACGAAACAGTTATTATAGAAAACGATGTTCGTAGCTTCAAAAAAGTAGAAGTTGATCCATTAGGTAAGCTGGTAATTATCAACAGTCAGATATTTATGGATGAGCCAGATCCTTCCTCCCACAAAACAGGATTCTTTACCGTTAAGCGAGGAGCCAAGTTGATTTTCAAAAGGTCGACGGTTACTGCCGCCTGTAGAAATGGCATGTGGGGAGGTATACGGGTTTGGGGCAATAATGATCGTGAACAACCTGATGTTTGGGCGACAGTTGGTGAAGATGAAGTCCTTGATTATAATGTCCCCGTCACGACCGATGATGCAGGCATGGTGCTTTTTGATATTGGAACAAAAATCACCCGGGCTAAAAGAGTAGTTGGTACACGCTCTGATGCGGTCCCATATGCCATTCAGGTAGACCGCCGAGGAGGTTTAGTGGCTGGTAAAGGTGCTACTTTCATTGATAACGGTCGCGTTGGCGAATTCCTCCAATACCCTCGTCCATCCGGAGGCTATGCTTTTGCGAATAAGAGTAGGTTTGTACTTTGTAACTTTAAGGAAACGAGTGAGGAAACCGAAAAGGGTATCGGGTTCACCATATGGGATACCGATGGCATAACTTTTGACCACTGTACTTTTCGGGAGTTTGATCATGAATCAATCGTAGCGTTTGATGCCAAGATTAATATTACCAGTGGTAATGTATTCTTCAAATCGGAAGAATACACCACGGGTAACCGTTCTCGCATCATCTCTGCAGTTTCTACTTATCCTTTTTCCGGAGGGCTCAATATTGGGGGGGTGAACAATGACCCAAATATTTTCAATTACGCAGCAAGAAGAGGGGCTATGATTCATAGCTATGGTCAGAATAGCTTTGACGCTACTATTGTTACAGAATGTGAGTTTAACTCTAAATATGTGGGGGAAGGTTCAATAAGCGCTACAGGTATCTATTTGGAGGGCCCTGCAGATTATAACATTAGTAGTAACTCGTTTAATAGCACGGCTAATCGCATTGTTGGCACAATAACAGGTAGAGCTTTTGACACAGGAGTTGCCCTTAATAATACAGGCGTTAACGAGTTGTTTAGCTTTAGTAGAATTAGTTGTAATGATATGGACGATTTCTACACAGGCGTTAGAACATCAAGCAATAACTCTTTTGTAGAAATTCTCAGTAACGATTTTCAAGAGGCCAATCGCGCCATTCGAATAAGTGGAACAGTTAATGAGAAGCAAGGGAGCGAAGGAAGACCCGCAGGAAATTGTTTTGATTCAACTGTCGATACTAGAATTTCTACAACGGGCACTGTTTCCCCATTTCGGTACTATATCGATGAAACACTTACTATGCCTTGTGAGATGCCGGAAACATCTACTGTATTTGAAATTAAGGAAACTCCTAACAATGAAAATAATTGTAACCAAAACCGACCGCCCCTTCCAAATCCTGGGTCGAAAGAAGGTATAAAACAAGCCCGTTCAAATGCTTTTGCTAATTTAAGTGCTAATCCCACCAATGAACAATACCAGGACGAATATCAGGAAGCAAACGAGGCTTACGGCCATTTCTTTCGGGGCATGATCAAATCGAAGCTGTTGGAAGGCGAGGTAAACCAAGCCATAAACTATGCTTTGGAGATAAATGCAAAAGAGTTCCCTTATGAGTTGTTTGGTACTTATATGCAATTAGGTCGCTACAATGATGCGGAGGCTTTATTAAATGCGACATCGCTCACGGATAAGAAAACACTAGATTTTAAGGCAATTCAGGAAATCAATTTAGAATACCTGCGGGATACCAATACTTACGTACTCTCACCCAAAAATTTCGAGTTGTTGGATGCCATTAGCTTAGAAGGGACCGCTAATAGCGGCTACGCAAAAGGACTCATGCTTCTTACTGCGGATCGTCGGTATTCTGTGCCTGAGTTGGAGGAAGATGTGCCAAAAATAGCCTCTGTCGTTACTGAAGAAACCGAACAAGTACTGGTCTATCCTAATCCATCAAATAACACTCTTTTTGTAGAGTTGCCTAATAGCTTATTAGAAGAAGGAAAAGAAGCAACCATTCAAATTATCTCTGTCGTTGGCCGGGTAGTACACGAGGAGAAGCTCTATAATTTTTACTCCAGACATTCCATTGGCCTTAATAATATTGAGGCTGGAACCTATTTTTTAAGGATACTACCCCAAGGGAAACCCCAATGTGTTAAGAAAATCACTATAATTAAATAGGGAGCTATGTTCAGGTCATCGTTATTGCTCTTTCTGTTGATTATTATAATTTCTTCAATTGGGGTTAGAGCACAGTCAAATTTTTCAAAGACTTATCGAGCTTTAGGATTAGATTGGTCCTTTGGGACAAATATTCATTGTTTTGACGATAATTATTTACTCACTTTGTCGGAATACCCTTCTGCTTCTTCTGTTCCAAATAGTGTTCGCTATCTAACCATCGATATAAGTGGGAATATTGTGAATGATCGATTAATTGATGACTTTGAATCTCATACCTATCCGGTAAAATCAAATGGGACTCTTTTGGATTCGGACAGAATTTATAGTCTTTTGTTCAATAGAGAACAAGGTAGGCCTCAGTCTTTTGGACTTTTAACAATGAACCTGATAGAAGATACGATTAGCTATCGAGATTATGCCCACATAAGCACTACAGCAGGCTATTCTCTTGTTAAAGGCCAAGGCGACACCCTAATCATATTCGCCGATGAAGTGGACGGTGCCGACACCTCCAAGTGGGTGGCTTCCCTTACTTTTTATGACACTGGCACAGGTGAGGATACGACAATTTCCTATAGAGGAGATTACGGTTACCCTCAACCGGGGGAGATCAAGACTTTGGCTAATGGAGAAATCCTGATGGCCTTTGGTGCCCGCGATTATTCTTCTCAACCACCAGGAGAAGAGCGAGGCATTTTGCAAAAAATAAGCGCCAACGGAAAGCTCTTGTGGTCAAAACCTATCTATCCTGGAAGAACCTTTGACTTTCAACCCACCATTCTCCCTCTTCCCAATGGAGATATTGCTTACGGTTGGACAAAGGACTCCTTTAGTCTGAGTCGCCCACCCCGTTTTTACGATACGGACCCGGTGGCTATTTTTTTCCTGGACAGCTTAGGCGAATTTAAAAGCCGAACCATGCTAGGGCCGGTTCAAGGACAGTTAAACAATCTTGAACTATTACCAGGTGGAGATATTTTGGGGATGGGATGGAAAGGGATGATTGTAGAGCCTGGTGTGCCCGGGCGAGTTGGTTGGGTATTTCGGCTTAGCCCCAATGGAGAAAAGATATGGGAGCGTCTTATCACCTATCCAGGCAGTACGTCAACCTACCTTTCGTTTTACGATGCGGTGGAAACCCCAAGTGGAGATATACTACTGGCAGGGGTACGTGATATTGAGGAGTTTAATTATGGCAGTTGGTTGGTGAAACTGGGAGCGGACGGCTGCTACGATCCGGATGATTGTGGGGGCGTAAAGGACACCATTGTCATTTATGAAGAGGTGGTAGACATAAAAACACCGGAAGTAATTGAAGTCGGATTAGATATTTTTCCGAACCCCACCAAAGAGCGTTTCACGGTCCAACTGCCTTCGGGGCATGAAACAGCGGGGAGTAAATCCTTGAGCTTATTTGATGTTAGTGGCCGGGAAGTTTACCGCCAGAGCTATGTTTCCGGCGAGCAGTTAACGATATCTGTTGATGACAAATGGTCTGCTGGCGTTTACCTGGTAAAGCTTGAAACTCCACTGGGGGTAGCTCAGGGGAAGGTGATTATTAGGTGACTATTGGTACACTACTAGGCATAGGGTGTTACCTCTGTAGGGAAAAGTGTTGTTTTTTTGACGCTATTCACCGCCTCTGGTTCGGCGGAAAGGGCTTCAAGAAACCTCTCCCCAACCCCTCTCCGGTAAGTCTCGCCTCCGGCTTGACGGAGAGGGGCTCGTTAAAACGCTTCGCGTTTTGTGGGCAAAATACCAAGCAGAAACCAACGAATACTTAGGTTACACTGTACTAACAGTATATGACCATTAATTTATTTCGCCGCCCCCAACCGGGTAGTCAGCAGCAGCTCTCCATCTTCACTGGTCACCCGTAGCAGGTAAGCCCCCGCTGGTAAATCCAGCCCCCGCATCTGTAGCCGCTCACTACCAGCCGCAACCGGCTGGCTGTTGAGCAGTCGACCATTCAGATCAAGCAATTCCGCCGTAGCGTTTTTGGGGAGGGGAGTAGCGAATGCTACGGTAAAGGCATCCACGAAGGGGTTGGGGTAAACCTTGCTTTCTACAACTTCCATGGCACCTGCGGCAGCGCCCAAAGTAACGGTAAGCGGAGCGCCATCCAGGCCAACTGCCACAGAAAGTTCGTTGTCGGAAAGCGTAAACATTTCGGCAAGCGAGCCATCGGCTTCCGCCCGGACCTCAAGCGTGATGGTGTGACTCGTCGCACCAGACTCTACGCCCAGTAGCTGTAGCTGACCGTTGGCCAATGCATAACTACTGGCGGGCAGATCGCTGCTGATGACGTCCGTAATTCGCAGACCTTCGCCCGCTAGTTTCAGCTGGAAACCGGCCAGCTCTTCGCCGGTCAAGCGAAGGGTTACCCGTTGGGTTTCCCCAAAGGCAATGTCGGTGTCCGGAACATTGACCACCAGTCCTTCGGCGAGGTTGTTCGTGCTGAGATCAGCGTCAGCGTTCACGTCACCCCGTTTGTAGGCGATGAAGCCCTGGTTAATGTCACCGGGGGCCACGACGGAGAAGTCAATCGTGGTTAGCAGTGGATCATCAAAGGGCCAGGCCGGTGTCTGAAACTCGTAGCTGGCGGCTACGAAAGACCAGGGTTGGGCGGGAGCGGGAAGTAACTCGAGATCCCGACCGAGGATCAGACGGGAGATCGAGACGATGTCAAAAACATCGATGGTAGCATCACCATTAGCATCTGCTGCCAGGAACTGATAGGGATTAGCCAGCTCTTCGATGCCGAGCAATTGGCGCTGGATGGCGACCATGTCAAAAATGTCAACTCCTGCCGCCCAGTCATCGTCCCGCTGGGCGGTAAGGATGGTGTTGTCACAAGCGGGCAGAGCGTCGAAATCGTAGAAGCCGAGATCGGAGGTTAATTCCGTTTGGGTCAATTCCCCATCATCGGTCAGCACGTTGATGGTTACGTCTTGAAGCGGCGCGTCAGTGGTGTGTACTCTCACCAGGCCGTCAACGGCTACGGTAGAACTACCGCAAACTTCACTGAAGGGCATCGCTTCGAAGACATTCTCCTGCATCAGGCTGATGCTGCTGTTGTACATGATGATGTCGCGGAAGGTAGTGGCTTGAATCCAGTCTTTTTCCTCCTCGCTCAGCATCGGATCGTTCTGGTAGAAGAAACGGTCTCCGTCCCTCAGGTCAGAGAATTGCTTCTGCATAATGCGCTGGATGGTTGGGCCGAAAATGCTTCCACTAACGGGGCGTTCGGACAGCATGGCTACCCAGGGATCGATTTTATTGATGTCACTTCCGTACAGTCCGGAGAGGGCTTCGTGAACATCTTCGTCGGGGTTGATGTCCGCAAACTCAAAAAGCAGCGGTAGCCCATAATCCTGTCGGATGGCATTGTAGCTGCTCAGGCCCCGGTCCCGGCCACGGGCGATGTTGATGGAAGCCAGGTCCAGGCCACCGGCACCGGGAGGGCCGAAGAGGAAGTTGCGGACGTCATCAACGACGCGGTTATCCATTTTTTGCTGCACCTGTTCGGCCATTCCTCGAAGGTATACGTCTATGCCATAATCCTGAAGTACAGGCGGGTTGAAAAAGGCTTCCCGCAGGGTGAGGTTGCCATCTTCAATTACCTGTCCGCTGGCATCCAGCCGGCGGAGATTACTGTTGAGCAGGGTATGGCCAACGCGGAAGGCGGCGGCGGAGAATACATTGGTCAGCTGTGGATTGACACTGGGGTTGAAGCCTTCGTAGTCCAGAATCGGGACACCCATCGCTGGCAGCCACTCGTCGTAGGTGATGGATTGGATCAGTCCGCCGACAATCTTGCGGGCGTGGTGGTAAAGTTGGTCGTCGGTCCAGTCCGGGTTGGCAGCTTTGAGCAGATCACACTGACGGTTGTGTTCCCGCACGAAGAGGGTGTGGAAACTGGCGAGCAGCGGGTTTTCATTAGCGCGAACGTCGCCAGCTACGTACATGCGTCCCCGGAAGCCCGTGGCATTGGCCATGTGCGGAGCGTTGGGGTCTTCGGGGCCTTCAATCTCCCCGGTGATGGTATTGTAAGGTAGCATGTTACCTCTACTGACTTTCATCTTTCCGTCCACGTGCGAGCGTAACCATTCTGCCCGTTGTTCATCAGAGCCATAGACGCCTGAACCATCGACGAAGGCGGTAATATCGTTGTTGTACTGCCGGGGGTTGTTAGTGCCGGAACCAGTGCCAAACCGTGGAGCGTTACGGGTCAACGGTATAACGACCGTGCCAAAGTTAAGCGGATCAAAAGCAGGGTCTCCCATAGGAACGGGAATGTTAAAAGGCTCACCGACTTCCTCCGTCAGGGCGATGTCATGGTCCATGAACTGGCCGAAGACCCAGGTGAAATCACTCAGGCCAACCGGGTCATTCAACAGGCCTTCCTGAGCGAATAAGGTATTGGAAATTACGCGAGGGTTGGGCCGGTCAGCAACTGGCTCTGATTGACCGTCTACATAGCCATTGCCGGTAAAACGGCGTAAGGCCGTGTGAGAAGCTCCCCAGTGGTCAAAATTCGGATTGTTGTATCTGCCGTCAATGGTACGGTAAAGGTCAGTGTCATCTGTTTGAGCAAAAGCAAAAGAGGAAAACAAGACAGCAATGCAACTCAGTAGTAGTCGTGTATTCATGGAGCTCTGAGATTATGTCGTTGGGATTAAATACTAACAAACGATAAAACGATAACATTCTGGTTTTAAAATCAGCATCCTAGCGGAGCGGTGAAAGAATAGGACAACTACAATTTCACCACCCGGGTAAAGAGCAACACATCAAGCATTGCTGTTTCTAAAATCTGGCGGGCATCGACTTTACCGTTACATAAAGGTAAGAAATACGTAAGTTCCGGTGGTTCTCATTGAAGGAAAGGACGAAAAAATGACTTCCTGAAAGCCGCAAGCGGTGATGTTTCTTAGGTTTAGGTACACCTGTTTATAATGTTAATGTATTGTAATGTTCAGATTTTCACTCCTTCGACTCCCATTCCAAAGAGAGCAAAGTCATATTTCGTCGGGTCTTCGGGGTCAAATCGTCTTACGGCATCGGTGAGCTCCACGACGGCTTTCCAGTCGCATTGCTTCCGCTTCAGCAGGCCAAGCTGGCGGGCCACGCGCTCTACGTGTACATCCAGCGGCAGGCAGAGTTGATCAGGACGAATTTGCTTCCAGTCGCCAAAATCCACGCCCCGCTCGTCTTGCCGGACCATCCAGCGGAGGTACATGCAAAGGCGTTTGCAGCGGGACTTTCGCTCTGGCGTAGCCACGTGTTTACGGGTGCGGGCGGGGGCCTCGGGCAGGGAGAAGAAGTCGTTATGGAAACCTCGCAGGGCGGCTTCAATCGTCCGGTCCTCCGGCCGGAGGTGACGGGCAAAGGCTTCCTCCAGGCTGTCGTGCTCCCGGTAATACTGCTGCAGGAATTCCAGAAAGTAGAGCGTATCGGTATAGGTGAATGTCCGGTGTTTCCAGTCAGCAAAACGCGCACGGTCTTCCTCGCGGTGTTCGGTAATGAAGCGATAGGGCTCGCCGCCCATCAGTTCGATGAGCTGAGCACCTTTGTCAATGATGGTAGCCCGCCGGCCCCAGGCCAGCGTCGCTACCCAGAAACCAACAATTTCCCGGTCGCGTACGTCATTAAAAGCGTGAACCAGGCCGATGGGGTCATCCGGGATAAAATCCGGCTTATTGTAAAGGTCGTGATAATGATTGAGCGTAGCGGCAACTTCTGCTTTTGTTCTTCTGGGCATAGCCTACTTACAAACGGAAGGCAGCTCCTGTTGCCATCGATCGTCACAAAAAGGACACAAGCTCTATCATTACCTTAACAGCTGACCTAAATGTCTTATTTTTCCGTTGTATTCGATCAAAGGACTTTTGCTATGAAATTTTTGACACCCCTGTTAACCCTGTCAACACTATTATTTTTTGCCACTTCACTCTGTGCGCAGCAACTTGACTATCGTCAGGGAGAACTGATCGTGCAATTGGGCGCGGACGTAGATGCAGGGCGATGGTTGAAGGCAAGGGAGGAACTCCGCGGCTGGCAACAGCTGGGCCGCAGGCAACATACCTACCTGCTACGCTTTGACTTTAACGAATACGGAGAAGAACAACTCCGGCGTAAACTCTGGAAAGACCCCGCCGTACAACTCGTTCAACTGAATCACCTGCTTACCAAACGGGCCCGGCCTGATGACCCCCGCTATGATGACCAGTACAGCCACCGGAATACCGGACAGCTCAACGGTGTCATTGGCGCAGATCATAATATGGAAGCGGCCTGGGACATCACCACCGGCGGCCTGACGGCCAACGGCGACACTATCGTTGTTGCCGTACTCGACGACGGGGTAGACCTGGACCACGAAGACTTCGTCGGTAATCTCTGGCGTAACTACGACGAAATTCCGAACAATGGTATCGACGACGACAACAACGGTTACATCGACGACTACTTCGGCTACGACACTGAAGACAATGACGGCAACCCGGATGCAGGTT
This sequence comes from Neolewinella agarilytica, assembly GCF_900110645.1. Classification (GTDB taxonomy): domain Bacteria; phylum Bacteroidota; class Bacteroidia; order Chitinophagales; family Saprospiraceae; genus Neolewinella; species Neolewinella agarilytica. The sequence goes on along the minus strand of NZ_FOFB01000010.1, from coordinate 96,977 downwards.
CTGCTGACGACCACGGAACGCCCGTCGCCGGCATCATCGGTGCCCGGGGAAACAACGGCCGGGGCGTAGCCGGTATGAACTGGTCAGTGAAGTTGATGAATATCCGCAACGGCTTCCTCTCTTCGGAGAGCGAAGTGCTGCAGGCCTACAGCTACGCTCTGGAAGCCCGCCAGCGCTATGACGAAACGGATGGTGCCGAAGGCGCTTACGTAGTGGTGACTAACGCAAGCTGGGGCCGCGACCGGGGCAACGCCGATGACAGCCCCGTGTGGTGTGGCCTCTACGACCGCCTTGGCGAAGCCGGTATCATTAACGCCGGAGCGACCATCAATGCCAACATCAACGTGGAGGAAGAGGGAGACCTGCCCACCAATTGCTCAAGCCCCTACCTGCTGGGAGTCACCAACCTGAACGCACGGGATGAGAAAGTGATGAACGCCGGCTTCGGTAATATCTCCATTGACCTGGGGGCCTACGGAGAGGAGACTTTTACCACCGAGATCGGAAACGGCTATGGCTACTTTGGTGGCACCTCCGCAGCTACACCACAGGTAGCCGGGGCCATGGCCTTGCTCTACGCAGCGCCCTGCCAGACCTTTGCGGAACTGCTGGCGGCTGACCCGGCGGCGGCGGCACTCACCATTCGGGAAGTACTGCTTACCACCGTTAGCCCGAATACTTCGCTGGCGGGTATCACCGTTACCGGTGGCCGGCTCAACGTCGGAGCAGCCATGGAGGAGTTGATGACGCGCTGCGACGATTGCCTGTCTCCCACCAGCTTTACCGCCGAACCCGTGGCGGAGTCAGCTACCAGCCTTGTCGTTGACTGGAAGGCCATTGAGAGCCTGGGCAACCTGACCCTCCGCTACCGCGTAGCGGGTACGGAGACCTGGACGAACATCGCCGGTGCGACGGCTCCTTACACCATCGAAGGGCTACCAGCCTGCGTTAGCTATGACCTTCAGCTGCTGGGTAACTGCGGAGACAAGAGCGTTGAAACGTCCATCCTCACGACCTCCACCGATGGCTGTTGCGCCATCCCGGAAGACTTCGCGGTCTCCGCCTTCGACAATCAGGTATTCCTGGCCAGCTGGACGCCTTCACTGGCGGGCAACTTCTACCGCGTCCGCTACCGCAAACAGGGAGAGGAAGACTGGACCACGAGAACCTCCGTACAAAACCAACTCGGTATTTCCGGAGGTGTTGAGCCCTGTACGGCCTACGAGTTTGAATTTCAGACAGATTGTGATACGACACAGACGGAGTTTGGTCGCACGATGGTCGTGATCAGTACGGGCTGTGGTGCCTGCCTCGAAGAAGACTATTGCATCCCGAATGATTTCAGCAATAACCAGGAATGGATTCGCCGGGTGGACCTGGGTGGATTGCTGGTCAATGAAAGCGGGCGCGAAGAAGATGCTTACCGCAATTATGGTGAAAGGACGAGTAGCACCTTTGCCCGCAACGCCGTTTATCCGCTGCGCCTCACGCCCGGTTTTCCGGGCGGAGAGGGGATTGAAGGTTTCCGGGTGTACATCGACTGGAATCAGGATGGCTTCTTTGCGTCTTCTGAAATCGTCTTTGAGGGCAGTAATGAGATTGGAGAATCAACTATAGCGGACATTACCGTGCCCGATGATGCCGCGTTGCGGCAAACCCGGATGCGGGTGATGATGCAGTTCCGGGGGGTACGCGGCTCATCCTGTGGGTCAAATGGCTTCGGAGAAGTGGAAGACTACTGCCTGGACATCGCCGAGGCAGCAGAGGGATGTCCGGCACCGCGCCGCCTGACGGCGACCTATGACGCGGCCGAAGAGGTAACGAATATCAGCTGGGCGGCTTCCGCCGCTGCCGGCGGAGATTACCGTGTCCGCTACCGCCTGCGGGGCACGATGGATCCGTGGACGGAGGAGGACGTCAGGGGGACAGCTATGACCGTTGGCGGTCTTAATCTTTGCGGTACTTACGAGGTGGAGTTGGCCAGCCTTTGTGGTGGCGAACCGGGCCCGGCCCGCATCTTCTACTTCATGGATGACTGCACGGACACGGACAATCCCCTGCTGTCAGCTGCTGACTGGACGGTCTTCCCCAACCCCGCGACGGAGACAACACAGGTCCGGCTGAACGGGAGCCTGCGGGTGGAGTCCCTCACATTGCTCTCCATCCAGGGCCGGCACCTGCGGTCAGCGCCGCCATCTTCTGCTGCTTCGCTCGATCTTGACCTGCGCGGTATCGTGCCCGGTATTTACCTGCTGGAGCTACGCGCCAACGATGGCCGGCGTGGCGTACGGAAACTGGTAGTGCGGTAGCGCCCTTGTACCCCCGGCTTCAGCCGGCGGGTAAATTGTACCTTGCCCCGCCTAATCACTTACCATGTATCGTTTCTTCCTGCTCCTGGCGGTCATTGCTTCTACCATCCTTTGCCTTTGGCTACAGACGGCCTGGTACTGGCCCGGCATTGCCGCTTTAATATTGGCCGTGCTGTTGCCTGTCTGGCGACGGGGAGGCTTTTACTTTGCCTTTCTGGGCGGACTACTGGTGTGGGGTATTTACGCCGGTTTTTTGCACTTCGACTCCGAAGGAAGACTCAGCGACCGACTAGCCGTCACCTTCGGCGCTACCTCCGGTTGGATGCTGGTGGGGGTAACCGCCTTGTGGGGCGCACTGACCACGGGATTGGGGGGCTGGACCGGCGCCAGCCTGCGCCGGGCACTGGTGAAAGACGAGCCGAAATAGGCTTTAACGGATAAATAACGGCCTGAGAGCAGAAGGGACAATAGTGCCTTGATCGGAAATTTTGTTTCTTTAGGCGACCAAAAACGGATCATGGCCACCACAAACACAGCAGCGCCCAACATACAGGGCAATATTTTCGGGCAGAAGCCCGCCCTCTTCGTTCTCTTTTTTACGGAAATGTGGGAACGCTTTAGTTACTACGGAATGCGGGTTCTGCTCGTGGTTTTCCTGGTGAAAGTTGCCTTCGGTGACAGCCCCTGGGACCGTGCTGACGCCCTTGCTTTATACGGTATTTACACGGGTTTCGTGTACTTCACTCCCATGATTGGCGGTATTATTGCTGACAAATACATCGGCTATCGAAAAGCCGTGTTAGCGGGTGCTTTGATTATGACCCTCGGCCACGCTTCTATGGCCCTGGAAATCGACTGGGCTTTTTATCTTGGTTTGTTACTGCTGATTATTGGTAACGGACTCTTCAAACCCAATATCTCCTCCATTGTAGGTCAGCTCTACGACAAAGAGCCCGAACTAAAAGACGGTGCTTACACCATCTTTTATATGGGGATTAACGCTGGTGCCTTCCTGGGTATCATGCTTTGTAGCTATTACGGAGAAAGTGCAGACTGGGGCTACAGCTATGGCTTTGGTCTGGCGGGTATCTTTATGCTCATCGGTCTGGTACAGTTCTTTTTCGCGCAGGGCATTTTCGGTCGGATTGGCCTGGCCCCAAGCGAGCTACAGGCGTACGATGATGGCGTGGCCAATGCCGCAGCAGTAGAGCCTGATGGCGCTATTCTGGATGCGCACCTGGCTAAGGGAACTAAAGCCTCCTCCGCTGATTTGCCTGAAGTTTCTACCGGAGACGGGCAGGAAGGCCCGCGTGCGATTCGCTGGGGAATCATCGGTACGGTCATTGCCGCCGTGGTTTACTTCCTGATTGTAACTTTCATGGACGCTCAGCCGAATGCGCTACAGACCTTCAGCCGGCAGTTCATGCCGCCCATTATCATCGGTGCAGTTATCGCCTTCGTGGGCTGGATTGTATCGGATAAATCGTTGCTCAAAATCGAGCGGGACCGCGTATGGTCCATCATCGTTTTCAGCTTTTTCATCGTATTCTTTTGGTGGGCCTTTGAGCAAGCCGGTGGTTCAATGACGATTTTTGCCCTTGATTATACCGATCGTACACTGGATGCGGGTAGTGCGAGTACTTTCCGAATTGCTAATACCCTGCTTACGGTGGTACCGGTCATGGTATTGACTTACGTTCTGCTAAAACTCTTCAGTATAACCTTTAAGCATTACTCGGTGGCTAACCTGGTTCTTGCACTTGCCTTCGTCATCGTCTGGGTGTTGATCGGCATCATGCTTTACGAACAGTTTACTACTACTGAGCCCGAAGTGCCTGCTGGCTGGTTCCAGATATTCAATAGCTTATTCATTATTTGCTTTGCTCCGGCTTTCGCCAAACTTTGGGAGAAGAAAATCTCCTGGCTCAAGGCTGGTCCGGTCAAGTTTGCTATGGGCCTTATTCTGTTGGGTATTGGTTTTGCCATTCTTGCCCTGGGTGCTATGAGTATTCCTGACGGCGCCAAGACGGCAAGCGTAAGCATGTTCTGGCTCATCGCGGCTTATCTCTTCCACACGCTCGGCGAGCTTTGCATCTCACCGGTAGGACTGAGTTATGTCTCCAAGCTGGCTCCCGTTCGCCTCATTGGTTTGATGTTCGGTGTCTTCTTTGTGGCCAACTTCATTGCCAATTTTGCGGCAGGTCTTACGGGGTCCTACATCGAACCCATTGCGGAGCAGGTTGGCCTCAGTGGCTTCTTCCTCATTTTTGCTGCCGTGCCGATTACGGCTGGCCTCGTCTTTATCTCCATCTCCGGCTGGATGAAGAAGATGATGCACGGGATAGAGTAGATCCATTACTCGATATAAGAACATGAGCTGCTGTGCATTAGATGCGCGGCAGCTCTGTTTTGTTTAGGGTGGGAGCTCCTCATCCAGGGACCGTCGGAGCATGGCAGTGTGGCGCAGCCGCAGGTGCAAAGAAGGTTGAAGATCAGCAAGGTCAAGTCGTCAGGAGTAGCTTCCTTGTCTGATAAATAATTGATCCTTTGCCCTGAGGTTACTTTGGGAGGAGGAGCTCCCGCTCCGACGGGAGACTGGATAATAAAATGATAATCGATGGGCAAGTCGAACCCTGCCTGTTATCTTTATCGCCATGCTCCACCTGCGTTCACTTGTCGGCTTACTGGTCAGCATCTGCCTGCTTTCCGCCTGCCAGCGGAATGGCGAACCCGAATACCACTTCCGCGCTGCCCTCTGGGCCAACGAGCGGCATACCTGGTATCTGGCGATGCAGTCTTTTGCGGAGGAGGTTTATGATAAATCGGATGGCCGCATTGAAGTGGAAGTGTATCCTTCCGAGCAGCTGGCCAAGGAAATCGAAGCCATCCGCCTGATCCAGGCTGAAGTTATCGATATGACCATCACGGGCTCACTGCTGAGTAACTGGATTGAAATTGCGGCTTTTTGTGAGTTGCCTTTTCTGCTTCAGAGCGATGCGGACCGGGATGCGCTGCTACAAGGACCAATCGGCCAGCGCGTCGAACGGGAGATGCTGGAGCGGACGGGCCTCCGCCCGCTCGGCTACTTTATCCGCGGTCCGCGCCATCTGACTTCTAACCGCCCCATCAGGCACCCGGATGAGCTGAATGGTATGATCATTCGCGTGCCGAATGTACCTTCCTTCGTGACGGCCTGGGAGGCAATGGGCGCAAAGCCCACCCCAATGGCCTTCTCTGAAGTGTTTACCGGCTTACAGCAGGGAACGATCGAAGGGCAGGAGAACCCTTTTTCGCTTATTCTGAATGCGGGTTTCCCGGAGGTGCAGCAGTACGTGAACCTGACGGAGCACGTCATGAGCTGGAGCTACCCCGTAATCGGTGAGCGGCAGTTTCAGGCGCTGCCGGCGGATCTGCAAACCATCGTTCTCGAGGCGGCCCAAAATATGCAGGCCTACGAGCATGAGCTTTTCACGACCAATGAAAACTCCGTTAAGGCGGAACTGGAAAAACGGGGTATGACCTTCGTGGAGGTGGATAAGGCCGCCTTTCAGGCGAAGTGCGAGCGGGCCATTTTCGAGAGCCTTAGCCCGGAGATGCAAGAGGTTTACCAGGGTTTCATCAGTGAACGAAAAGCCGCCCGCCAATGATTCGTCAAATACACAAGAACCTCCGCCGCCTGATGAAGTACGGCGTTTTGCTCAGCACCATTGGCCTGCTGGTGAGTGTCCTGATTCAGATATACGGTCGCTTCTTCCTGGCGGCTTCGCCGCCGTGGACGGAGGAAGCCTCCCGGCTGTTCTTCATCTATACGGTTGCCTTTGCGGCGGCTCCCGCCCTGGGCGAGGGATACTTCATTGCGCTCGATCTGCTGCCGAAGGGTATGCCTGACCTTTGGCGGCAGCGGCTGGGCCGCTGCGTTCAGCTGACCATCATCGGGCTCTGTGCAGTGCTGGCGGTGTACGCCTGGGGTTTTGTGCGGCTCGGCTTCGCCGAGCAGTCGCCGGGAATGGGCTTCCGGATGGCGATTGCCTTTTTCAGTGTATGCCTGCTTTTTGCCAGTGTGTCGGTGCTGGAACTGTTGCGGCTTGTCAGGGGCTGAGGCCATACATTCACCCATTCAATCATTCCTCATTCACTCCCTCCTATGCTCGCCCTGCTGGTCATCGCTTTCGTCATTTGTCTGCTGCTACGCTTCCCGATTGCCTTCGCGTTGGGCATCTCCTGCCTGGTATATCTGCTGGCCAGCGGTACACCCCTGATCGTGGTGCCGATGAAGCTGTATTCCGGCATTGATGTTTTTGTGTTGCTCAGTGTACCAGGCTTCATTCTGGCGGGTAACCTGATGAATGCTGGTGGACTGACGACGAAGATCATCAATTTTTGCAACCACCTCTTTGGCCATATCCGGGGCGGACTGGCCCTGGCCAATGTCGGTACCTCCATGCTCTTTGCCGGTATCTCCGGTACAGCAATTTCGGACACGGCCAGCATTGGCGCGGTGATGATTCCGGCGATGAAAAAGGAGGGCTACGACGGTGATTTTGCTGCTGCGATTACGGCGGTGTCTTCCACCGTAGGACCAATCATCCCGCCGAGTGTACCGATGATCATTGCGGCAACGCTGAGCGGTCTCTCGGTGGGGAAGTTGTTTTTGGCCGGGGTGATCCCCGGCCTGCTGCTTGGGCTGGGGATGATGGGAGTTGCTTACGTGATCTCCCGACGCCGGAATTATCCGAAGCGGCCACGAAGTTCCTTTCGGCAGATTGGCCGGAGTTTTATCGATACCTTCTGGGCGCTACTGATGACGGCCATAATTCTGTTCGGTATCATCGGAGGAGTGTTTACCCCGACGGAAGCTTCGGTGATTGCCGTGGTGTACGCTCTGCTGGTGGGCTTGTTCGTGTACCGGAAACTGAACTGGAAGCGCATCCTGGTGATTACGATTGACAGCATGAAGGTGTCGGCCTCGCTGATGGTGATCATCGGCTTTGCCAATCTCTTTGGCTGGATCCTGATCACGGAACAATTCCCTCAATGGATCTCAGCGGAAATAACGGCTCTGACGACTAATAAATACGCCGTTCTGCTACTAATTAACCTGCTGCTGATTGTGGTTGGCACCTTCATGGAAACGGTAGCGGCGCTGCTCATCCTTTTCCCCATCCTTCTGGGCGTTGCTACGGGCGTGGGCGTGGAGCCGATTCACTTTGCCGTCATTGCGGTACTGAACCTCGTCATTGGGCTAACGACACCACCACTGGGTATTTGCCTGTTTGTGGCGGCGGGCATCGGCAAGGAATCTATTGGTAGCGTAAGCCGGGCGAGCTTGCCCTTTCTGGCCTGTAATCTGGCCGTGCTGGCGGTGGTGACGCTGGTGCCGGGGGTGTGTCTTTGGTTGCCGGGTCTGTAGCTGGTCGAGGAGTTACACTCCGAGCAGATTTGGGACTCGGAGTGCAACTCCTCGACCGGAACTACACTTCCTGCAAGCGCACCAACTTCTCATAAGCCCCTTCCAGCGCCAGCAGTTCCGCATGGTTGCCACGCTCAATAATGCGACCTTGATCGAGGACGAGGATTTCGTCTGCCTGCTGGATAGTGGACAGGCGGTGGGCGATGACGAGGGCCGTACGACCGCTCATCAGCTTCTGGAGAGCGTCTTGTACCAGCCGCTCGGACTCGGAGTCGAGGGCGGAGGTGGCTTCGTCCAGGATGAGGATGTCCGGGTTACGGAGGATGGCCCGGGCGATGGTGAGCCGTTGCCGTTGCCCGCCGGAGAGCTTGCTGCCCCGGTCGCCGATGTTGGTCTGGTAGCCCTCGGGGCTGGCGATGATGAAGTCGTGGGCATTGGCGATCCGGGCGGCTTCGTGTACCTGGGCTTCGGTCACTCCTTCGAGACCGAAGACGATGTTGTTGTAGATGCTGTCGTTGAAGAGAATCGCCTCCTGAGAAACGATGCCAAAGCGATCGCGAACGACTTTGAGTGGGAGGTCACGTAAATCCTGCCCATCAAGGGTGATGCGCCCTGCGGTGGGGTCGTAGAAGCGGGGCAGCAGGTCGGCAATGGTGGATTTACCGCCGCCGGAGGCGCCGGCGAGGGCAACGACCTTCCCCTTCGTCAGGTGGAAACTGATGTTCTGCAGGACGGGAGGACCGTCAGGGGTGTAGCGGAAGCTGAGGTCTTCCACCGCTAATCCAACGTGCATGGCATCCTGCGTCTGCGCCGTCTTGGTCTTTTGGTAGCCGTCTGCCAGTGGATTGGTAATGTCCAGGATGGCATCTACGCGCTCCATGGCACCGAGGCCTTTTTGCACATTATACCAGGCTTTGGAGAGTTTCTTGGCCGGATCAATGACGAGGTAAAACGCAAAAATGAACGAGATGAACGTACTGGCCTCCATCGCTCCGCTGAAGACCTGACGGGAGCCGTACCAGAGCAGTAGGGCTACCGTTGCGATGCCCAGGAATTCGGTGAGCGGGCTGGAGAGGTCCCGCCGCCAAAGCAGCCGGATCAGCTGCCTGCGGTAGCCATCATTGAGCTGCGCAAATTTCCCTGATTGATAGTCTTCCGCACCAAAACTTTTAATAATGCGCAGGCCACCGAGGCTCTCTTCGGTACGGCTCACGATCTCGCCGAGTTTCTCCTGCACCAGGCCGCTGCTGCGTTTGAGCTGTTTGCCAATGCCTCCGATGACCACACCGGTAAAAATCATCAGCCCGAAAACAAAAAGCGTTAGTTGGGGGCTGATGAAAATCATCATGCCCAGGGTGCCGACGATGATGAAAGGCTCGCGGAAAATGGATTCGAGTACGTTGAGAATGCTGGCTTCTACTTCCTGCACATCGGCCGTAATTCTACTCAGCAGGTTCCCTTTTCGCTCCTCCGAAAAATAGCTGAGGGGTAGCCGAAGCAAGTGATCGTAGAGCGCATTGCGGAGGTCACGGATGATGCCGTTACGGACCGGAGACATGAAGAACAGCGCCAGGTAGCGGAACAGGTTTTTGAAGAAAAAAGAAGCGAGAATCAGGATGCAAACGTAAGCGAGCGCTGTTTCTTTACCGAACTCCGTAATCCAGGAGGAGATGTGGAAACCAGCGAACTGCTCAAAGTCAGCGGCATTACGGATGGCCTCAGGAGCTTCCGTTACGACGGGAACACTCTCGAAGAGAATATCAAGAAAGGGCTTCAGGATCGGGACAGACACAACGGTGAACAGGGCCGTGAGGATGTTGCTGATGATCGCCAGGATCACCAGGCCGCGATAGTTGGCCATGTAGCCGAGGAGACGGCGGAAGCTTGACATTAGTTTTTGGTTCTTTGGTCTGTTGGTTCTTTGGGCTGCCGCATTTTAGAGAGGGCAAAGGTAGGCAAGGAATAAAACAATCGCCTTCGTATTATAGTTGGTTGGGTAATCATTAAAGACCATAAGACTTCCTCCTCCATATGAGTATCATCAAGAAATCCACCCTCACCTTCCTGAAAAAGCTGGCCCAAAACAACAACCGCGATTGGTTTCAGGAGAATAAGAAATTGTATGAGGCAGCGCGGGAGAATACGGCGGAGTTTGCGGATGCCCTGTTGGAAAAGCTCCGGGAGAGTGATGTGCTGGAAACAATGAACGGAAAGAAATCGCTCTATCGGATCTACCGGGATGTCCGTTTCAGTAAAAATAAGATGCCCTATAAAACCAACTTTGCCGGTGGCTTTACGCGGGACGGTAAACTGCGGCGTGGCGGCTATTATTTTCACCTTACGCCGGACGGCACCCAGAGCGATTTCATTGGCGGCTCCATGGTCGGCGGCGGCTTCTATGGAATGGAAACCCATGACCTGAAGCGTATCCGCGAAGAACTGGCCGTGGATGCGGCGCCCCTGCGCGAGATCATGGCCGATAAAGATTTTCAGCGAATCTTCGGTGACATGCGCGGCGAAAAGCTGAAAACCGCCCCAAGGGGATATGACAAAAACCATCCTGACATCGACCTGCTCAATCACAAGCAGTTCTACGCCTTCCGGTCATTCTCGGATAAAGAGGTTACCTCCGCCGGGTTCCTGGATCAGGCCCATGAAGCCATGCTTGCACTACGTCCGTTTTTTGACTACTTCAGTGACGTGCTGACGACGGATGCTAATGGGGAGGTAATAGTCTAGTGGTCTTGTAGTCTGGTAGGCTGCCGCATTTTGTAGGTGTTACAGGCGGCATGGTGGAAGATTTATAACATTCGCCTCCAACGCCTCCAAGGTGCGGTAGCCTACCAGACTACCGAACTACCAGACTACCTCTCAGTACCCCGAAGTCAAATACTTCAGCTGCACCCCGGTGTATTGCTGAGTTGCCGCGCCAAAGGGTACGAGGTGAAGACCAACATGGAGACGTTCGCTAAGCGGATAGTCCAGGCCGATAAGGAGGCGAAGGTCAAGTACGAATACGGAGTCAGGGCCAATATAACCGTCCAGGCCTTGCTCAGTTTCCTGCTCAGAAGCAGGGAAAATAAACCCAAGGTTACTTCGCTGATCTCTTTCGTAAAGAAATAATGTCTGTATGCCAGCATAGGGTTGTAGCCGGCGAGTTCGAAGGAGGTGAAACTTCATGCTGCCGGTTAGACCGATCTTCAGGTAATTGACGTCGCTTACCCCCAGAGCAAAATCTTCAAGGTCAGTATTGGGCATTTTTAATCGAGTGCTGTAGCGGCCTTCACTAAGGAAGATTCCGCCGCCAAACTCCAGTCCGCTCAGCATCTTTTTTTCCAGACGCAGTTGCAGGTTATAGCGTTGAGAATGATCTTCTGCCCGGTCCCTGAAGATGGTCCCGTCCCTGAAGCCATAGTTAAGGGTATCTCCGTTTTGGGCAATCAGTATGGTGGTGAACCGGTTGTTAATGCTTCGAAGCTCTTCACTGGAGAGTAAGACCAGTGGGCGGAAGGAGATCATGGGCTCCTGTTCCAGACCCAGCTCTGCGCTTACGGTTATTCCCCGGTGATATACCTTGTCCCACTGTGCCGAAAGATGTATACACGGGAGGCAGAAAAAGACAATGAACAAGGAGATTCTCATGCACTGGAAACGAGCTTTTTGCCTTGGTAATTATGCCTTAACATTTCCTCTTCACCCGCTACCTTTGCGGCATGTCTTATTCCCTTCTTGTAGTCAGTGATTATCGTGATAGCCACAACGCCGTTCGGCCGGAGGGGCAGTGGTTTATTGGTCTGGTGAAAGACTTTGGCTACCGGGTTACCGTAATGACCAGAGTAGAGGGCGCCAGCTATATAGAAGAACTGGAAGCCGGTGGGGTGCGGATCATCGACTGGCACCCGGAGAGTAAGTTTGGTGCTGAAGATCGAGACGGCATCCGGGCAGAGTTGGATGCCAACCACTACGATTTGTTACATCTGTTCAACAACAAAAGCATCGTCGCGGGTATCCGCGCCGCGAAAGGCTGGCCCGGTAAAGTACTTACCTACCGGGGATACACGGGGAACGTGCACTGGTGGGACCCTTCGGCCTGGTTTCAGCATTTTAACGCCAGAGTAGACGGTGTTATTTGTGTTAGCCAGGCGGTGAAAGACAGCTTTGACGGGCAACCGTTCTTTGATGACAACAAAACCATTGTGGTGGGCAAGGGACATGATCCGGCATGGTATGCCGGCGTAAAGCCCATCAACCTGGAAGCTGAGTTTGATATTCCGCCGGAGCGTAAGACCATCATCATCGTAGCTAATGCCCGCCGGATGAAAGGAATGGACTATCTCGGTGCGGCTATCCGCCGACTGCCGCCGGAGTTGGGCATTCACTTTCTGTTCGTTGGCCGTGGGCTGGAAACTCCGGAGCTGGGCTCCGATCTGGCCGATAGTTATTATGCTCATGAGCACACGTTTGCGGGCTTCCGGTCGGATGTACTGAACATCCTCGCCGCCGCCGATGTGAGCCTGTTGCCAAGTGTAAAGGGAGAAGGGCTGAGTAAAGTATTGCTGGAAAGTATGTTCCTTGGCCGGCCAACGGTGATGACCGACATCGGGGGCAATCGTGGCCTGGGGGTCGATGGAGAAACAGCTCTCATTATTCCTGCCCGTAATGAAGAAGCTCTGCAGGAGGCGATAGAACGCATTGCTTCAGAGCCGGAGCTGAGACGTAAACTGGGGCCAGCCGGGAAAGCGTACATCACGGAACACTTCCGGGCGGACAAGACGGTGAAGGATTTGCACCGGGCTTATGAACAAGTTTTGGGCGCGGCCGCAGGTGCAAAGTAGGGAAGGAGAAGCAGGGTGGTGAGCGCTTCGGTCCGATCGCCGAGAGCTTTCAATTGTCCTGCCGATCACCGGCCTTAGCCTTATTGAACTTGAGCTACTAGCCCCTGCAACTCCCGGTAACTGCTGATCTGCCCCCGGTTAAACTTCCGCTGGTTTCCGTTATAGAACAGCGTAACCGGAATGGAGCCTCCCCGCCAGTTCTGATCTACGCGATAGAGCCAGCCGTTATAGTTGTTGTCCGTGAAGGAAACCACTGGTAGCTGCATGGGCCGGTCTTCGACGAATTCTTTCAGTTTGCCGCGAATGTCCTGTGGTTTATCCAGGCTAACCATAATGACCTGCAGGTCGTCTCGGCTTGTCTCTTTAGCCAGTTGCTCAAAGTAAGGAAGCTCCGTAAGGCAGGGGCGGCACCAGGTAGCCCAGAAGTTGACGACATACGTGCGGCCATCATTCTGGTTGAAGAGGGCCTCCATCTCGTCAAAAGAGGCGTAAATGGGGTAGGGGAGATTGGGGTCGTTGGGCGTAAGGGTGCTCTTAACGGCTTCATTAGCCACTTTGGTGTAGGCACGGGCCGGGCCGGAACCGGCACAACTCATGAAGCCTGCGAGCAGGAAGAGGTAGAGAGAAAAACGGGATAAATCCATAGTGTGCTGTATTGATCTTTCTTCTTAACGTATGTTTCCCTTAGAGCGTGTCTAAACCTGGCTTTTGTGGCGACTGCTGATAAATTTTGTTCTGATCATGGCGCGATGAGGGAGCTTGGCCAAAGCCAAGTGACCGAAGAAGTAACGTAGATCAGGATGAAATTTGGCGCAGGTAGCCCAAAGTGTTAAATTTAGACACGCTCTTAATCCCGTGTCCAGTAATCAAGAACCAGCACATCTGCCAGGTGAGGGCCCAATACTTCAACGAAAGCCTGGTGGTCAGGATGAGGAAGATATACTTCCCGGTCTGCCTCGCTTTTAAAAGTGACGAAGAACAGGTGAGTAAACCCTTTGTCTAATCCTTCGGGGCTGTTGTTGGTTCCCCATTCGAAATCGTGGATAGCGTCGATCTTTTCAGGGAGTTCACGGAAGGCTGCTTCAACCATGGCTACTCCGTCCGGGTAGCTCTCTTCTTTAAAAGAAAACATAACGGCATGACGCAGGAGGGAGTCAGGGGCTGCAGCGGCCACGTCGACGGAGATGGTTTTTACCTCAGTAATGGCTTCGGCCGTGGAGTCCGTACCACAAGCACAAAAGAGAAGGGCAAGGAGGAAGAAAAGTGAATGTTTCATCCATCTAAGGTAGAACAAGATGTACATACTGTAGTACTGGTGATACAGACGCGTTGCTGAATGAGAATTCTAATTGTAAGTTTGCCAGCACATGCGCTTAAAAGACGAACAGAAATTTGAAGCCATCATCCGGGCAACGCTAGAGCTTACACATGAGAAAGGGCTGGCTGGTATAAAGATGAGTGAACTGGCCAGGAAGGCTGGTATCGCTACGGGGAGCCTGTATACTTACTTTGAAGACAAACAGGATATCCTGCTTTCCGTTGATCGGGAAGTCCGAAGCAGAGGAGCGGCCTATTTGATGCAGGCAAGTACTGATGATGAGGAAAACTATGAAGGCAGGGTAAAGACTTACGTAGGGCAGTACGCAGATTTTGTAAGCGCTAACCGCGAAGCCATTCTGTTCATCGATCTATTGCAGCGATCTCCCTTTATGACCGAACGGTCTTATCAGGATACGGTAGACCAGTATCGGTTTACGCTTGAGTTAGTTGAGGAAGGGCAAAATGCCGGATTGGTACGGGAAGGAGACCCCGAAGAGATGGTACACGTTATTGATAGCATTATAAAAATGCTGATCGATCATCGGCAAACACACCTCAAGGGGGCCTATGATGAAGAAGTGAGAAATCGTTGTAAAGAGTACGTTTGGGCGGTGCTTAAAAAGTAGATTAAAGTTTTTTCAAGGAAAACCCTGATTTAGTGCTCTTGATTTGTGAAATTTATATCAATTTGACAATTTATTTTAATGGTTTGTATATTTTGAATCATTTTAATGAAAATACTTGTGTGTTTGGGCCTAAACATTGCATCTTTGCTATTGCAAGGACGAAGCGACGGCAAGTTCTTAAGCAGGTTACAAGTTGCAGGTTGCAAGTTTTTCCAACCCACAACTCGCAAGCTGAAACCTGCAACCAATAATGTAAGGTGATGAAACTGGCAGCCATGCCCGCTTGTCTCGCGGGTGGGGAGCCCGGAATAAACCAAATTCGATGCTCCGACGGAGTTCTGCTTCCCGGAGCAATGAATTTTGGCTAACCGCCCTTTGCAGGTTCGACTCCTGCCCTTACAGCGAAACGGGTTACAGGTTGCAGGTTACAGGTTACAAGTTGTAGGTTTTTCAACCCAACCTGCAACCTGCAACTTGCAACCTGCAACCTGCAACCTGCAACCTGAAAAACCACAATGTAGAGTGATGAAACTGGCAGCCATGCCCGCTTGTCTCGCGGGTGAGGAATCTGGAATAAATCACGGCTCAATGCTCCGACGGAGCCCGCTCCCCGGAGCAATGAGCTACTGACTAACCACCTCTTGCAGGTTCGACTCCTGCCTCTACAGCGAAACAGGTTGCAAGTTTCAGATTACAAGTTGCAGGTTTTTCCAACCCACAACTCGCAAGCTGAAACCTGCAACCAATAATGTAAGGTGATGAAACTGGCAGCCATGCCCGCTTGTCTCGCGGGTGGGGAGCCCGGAATAAACCAAATTCGATGCTCCGACGGAGTTCTGCTTCCCGGAGCAATGAATTTTGGCTAACCGCCCTTTGCAGGTTCGACTCCTGCCCTTACAGCGAAACGGGTTACAGGTTGCAGGTTACAAGTTGCAGGTTTTTCAACCCAACCTGAAACTTGCAACCTGCAACCTGCAACCTGAAAAACCACAATGTAGAGTGATGAAACTGGCAGCCATGCCCGCTTGTCTCGCGGGTGAGGAATCTGGAATAAATCACGGCTCAATGCTCCGACGGAGCCCGCTCCCCGGAGCAATGAGCTACTGACTAACTACCTCTTGCAGGTTCGACTCCTGCCTCTACAGCAATGTTGTTCAATATTATCTTTTGTATTCCAGCGTATATTAATTCTACAGTCTATTGGGCTACTTCCTGGCAAAGGGAGTAGCCCAATTGCTTTTAGGAGATTCCGTTTCTCTCCGCTTGCCTCCCCGCTTCTTATTAACGATCTTTGCGGCATTGAGGCAACTGAACCCCATTCCTTCCGGTGCGTTTAGTAAGCCTGAACTACGAGCAAAATTTATCCTGCACTTATGAGTATTGTCGAAATGAAAGTTCCCGTCATCGGGGAATCCGTCACTGAAGTAACCCTCTCTGAATGGCTGAAAGCTGACGGTGAGTACGTGGAACAGGATGAAGCCATCTGCGAATTTGAGTCGGATAAGGCCACGCTGGAGTTCCCCGCAGAAGCTGCGGGCAAACTGATCTATGTTGCCGCCGAAGGAGATGACCTCGAGATTGGTGCACTCGTAGCTAAAATCGATACCAGTGCCAGTGGCGGAGATGCTGCTCCTAAAGAGACGGCCGCTGCTCCTGCACCTGCTGCCAAAGCGGAAGAACCGGCTCCGGCTGCTGCTCCCGCGCCGAGCACCAGTTACGCTGCGGGGACGCCAAGCCCCGCCGCCGGAAAAATTCTGCGCGAAGCAGACGTAGACCCCGCTACCGTAAATGGTACTGGCCGCGACGGACGAATCACTAAAGACGACGCCCAGAAAGCCGCAGCTGCGCCCAAAGCCGCTCCCGCTGCTGCTCCGGCACCTTCCTCTGCACCTGCGGCCGCGCCCGCTACGGCTTCTTTCAGCCGCGCAACCCGCACGGAGAAGATGAGCCGCATGCGCCGCACGATTGCCAGCCGCCTGGTCTCTGCGAAGAACAACACGGCCATGCTAACCACTTTCAACGAAGTGGACCTGACCGAAGTAATGGCCCTCCGCAAAAAAGTACAGGATAAGTTCGTTGAGAAGTACGGCACGAAGCTCGGCTTCATGTCCATCTTCGCTAAGGCCTGCGCCGTGGCACTGATGGAAATGCCCGACGTGAATGCTCACCTGGCTGAAGACGAGAAGAGCCTGATCTATCACGACTTTGTGGACATCAGCTTTGCGGTCTCCACGCCTACCGGCCTTGTCGTGCCCCCGATCAATAATATCGAAAGCCTGCACTTCGCAGATATTGAGTTGAAACTCAAAGACCTCGCCGCGCGCGCCCGCGCCAACAAGCTCAGTATCGAAGAGATGCAGGGAGGAACCTTTACCATCACCAATGGCGGTGTCTTCGGCTCCATGCTTTCTACCCCGATTCTGAACCAGCCGCAGAGCGCTATCCTGGGGATGCATAACATCATTCAGCGCCCGGTGGCGGTTAACGGCGAAGTGAAAATTCGCCCCATGATGTACCTCGCGCTGAGCTATGATCACCGGGTGATCGACGGTTCCAGCTCCGTTACCTTCCTCGTGCGCGTGAAGCAGCTACTGGAAGATCCGACGCTGTTATTATTAGGGGTGTAACCTCCGCCAGAATTAAGGCTTTAGAACGGTCCGTCCATTTCTTTTGGGCGGGCCGTTCTATGTTTCTGACCGTTCTGTCCTCACATGGTATCCCCAAAAAAACAAAGGACATTATTTGTGTACTGATACCTTAAATTGCATCTGACCTATAAACACCGACATGAAAAATATACCTGACAGTTTTTTCTTTCCGCTAATTTTCCTTCTTCTCTTTAGCTGCGACCCCAACGCCAGCGATGAGGATATGATGATGGACGTTTTACCCGTAGACCTAATTCTGACCGGCGACATCCGGGAAGCCACCACTGGTGAACCGTTGACCGGTTGGATCGTCTGGGCACAGAACGGAAGAAACCTGAATTTCAACACCCTCTTGCGGGACACCGCCGTCGTTCGATCGGATGGAAGCTACCGGCTCGAAATTGGCCACTTTTCAGAAAATACGGATACCAGAGGGATGTTTGCCGCAGAAATCATCGCGGCGAAAGAAGACTTTTACAACTTCTCCTCCGTTGACCTGCTACCTCCCGAGTTTGCTGACCGGGATACCTCAATAGATTTGCGTGATTGTTTCTATGCCGGTATTGATGTCCAAAACCGCTATATTTACTATGGTGGGCGGTCGTTGGATTTTAGTCAGACCGATCCACCATTAGTGATGCGCAACGTAAATGCACACACTAATTCAGAAGCGATGGCCATGCGCATTGAGCTTTCTGACCCTCCCTCCGGTTCGCATAAGGTGGTGGGCCAGTTTATGGTAAAAGATGATGGCTATAATTTGCCTTTCTTCAATCTCAGGACAGGAGCATTCTTTACGGAAGACCACTATGAGACCTCTACGTGCGTTCCCGCTGACCGGCCATTTACCCTTGAAATGATGGCGATCTTTTACGATGAAAATGATCCTCTGCCCCGAATTGCCGATACCTTGATTTTTCGGGATACTATTCTGCAGTTTGATCCCGTACAAGACACTCTGATCATTGCCTCTTTCTAAGAGATTAGGTCATCTGTCGGACCAGGCGAAGAACCAGCTTTGGTGAAAACCTTTTGTCGGTTTATCTTAAAGTAAGTACCCAACGATAAACCCTGAAAATGATGCTACGACTCCTTTTCCTGTTTGGCCTGTGTTGTACGACTCTGTATGGACAAGGTGACGTTTTCTTTCAAGAGGATTTTTACGAAGGCGTTTGCCCTTATGACTCCTCCCAAACCGGGTTCTATCCCCGAAGCTATGCGTTTTTTATTACCCTGGATAATACTTATGATGGTGTCGTTGACAGTAGCTGGTGTCCGGTATTCAGTTATGAAGAAGGACGACCTTCACGGTACCGGCTGGAGCTGGAAGATTTTGACTTTAACCGCAAACTCTTCATTCGGGTACTGTTTACGGATCCCGTAGCACAGCCTATCCGGCCCAGTGCGGACTATTATCTGGAACTGGACCTCTGGAGCGAAGCCTTAGGGCTGAACCCGGATTCTCTCTGTAGCCATCGCATACTTAGATATGCAGCCGTTGCTAATTCCGGAGATACGATCGCCCGGTCATTTACCTTTGACCTGCCGGATACTTATGTGGAGGAGGCCGTAGACAGATGCTTTTTTACGGAAAATTTTGAATCTCAGTGGGTCACGGAACTTGGGCTTAGCCTTTGCATGCAGCGGGAAGGCGATATGCCATGGTTGTCTACCTACGGCTTCTCGATGTATAACGAAGAATATCTTTTATCCGAAGAAGTGACGGACATCACCTTTCCCCTTTCCTCACTCAGAGATAGCGTGTACATTGATGATCTTTGGAATATTGTGACGACTGTTCCTTCAGAAGAACCTGGTTTTCTGGCGTCCTATTTCCTGCCTCAGTACAACGACCGGCTACCGGGCCCGACGGCCATCCGGTATACGGACGTGGGTATTGAGGGAAACCCCGATACGGTGGTGAAAATGTTCATCCGTCAGGATCGGGAGCTTAGCCTGCAGTTCCCTCCGTTCACAGGGCTCCGGGGAGCTCCGGTAACGGGAACTGATAACCTGCGGCATCAACTGACGCTTTCTTATCCGGAGTATTACTTCGCCTCTTGCTTTTCTTTCATTGTCGAACGTCCTGCACCGGTAAGTACCTTCTTTGAGTTTGGCAGCGACAGCCTTCACTTTGATGGCCCCGAGGGCTGCATTTATCTCGACCGGAAAGCGGGCATTATTCTTCGTCCTGACAGTGATTTGCATTACGGCAGCTCCGGGCAGGGAATGCTGGCTGTTGAACCGGAGAGTAAAATTATCGTTGGTGCCGGATCATCGTTCAACATTGGTAGTACCTTCCGTATTCTCAACCGACCAGAAGAGCAGGTCGCCCATATTTACCTGGAGGAGGGTAGCGTGCTTTCCTTCGGCGAGCACGCCCGTGCGGAGCTTAAGTTTCCGGAGGAGCCGGGCTTCATTGATGTATACAACAATGGTGGGGCCGTGAATTTCGGGCCGCTTACGCCCGCCGAGCAGGCATTTTTTCGATTCATTTATCCGGAAAGCGATGTAGAGCAACGGGTAGTACAGGATATACTGGCTTTCCCAAACCCGGTAAAGGCCGGCGACAGGGTGGGCATTCAACTGCCGGATGCCGAGATGGGGGAAAGAGCGGACTATCGCCTGCTGTCGTCAACGGGGCAGGAACTGCTGACGGGACAGGTTTCGCTGGACAGCTCACCGCTGATTCAATTGCCCGCTAAACTGGCCGTGGGGGTATACTGGCTGCTGGTGGACAGTAGCGACCGTCGCTACCAGCGACGGCTGCTGGTTCATTAGTATGGATTTTAGTCTGTATTCCTGGAGTTCTCTCATTGAACCCGTTTAAATTTTTTGCTGCGCAGTACTTCGTGCTCTGAGCTGGCCGCTCCGAAACCAGGGGAAATCAGGGCTCGGATAAGGTCGCGAACGAAAAGTTTAAACGGGTTCATTCGTCAAACTCTTTCATGCTCTGAAGAGCGGATAGCGGGGTGAAGCCCCCAGTGGCGAACAGTAAGCTGATGACGGTTGCGTTCATCATGACTACCCGGACGTTCATCATGGTTTTTTTGCCAAAGCACTGCTTATACCTTGATTTGTGGCATGAATCGGGATACCTTTAGTTACCTCGGTTCCGGAAAAGGATATACCATGCTACTAGCCATTAACAAATACCCCCAACTTCAGGACTTTTTCCTTAAAGGACAGAGCTGGATCTTCTTTTGCATCATTCTCTTTGTCTCCCTGATTTGTGTATCGGAAGGGAACATCATCTCCGGCGGGGCTTATCTGAGCGTCGTGGCTGGTTTTAGCCTCGTGTACGCACCTACCTTATGGTTTGTAACTATGCGGGATAAGCTGCGGGACAGCCTGAACAAATGGGGCTACCGGGCCCTCTGGCTGGCGCTATTTGCCGGCTACCCGCTACTGCTGACCGGGCTCGAACTGGCCATCAACGACTTCCTCATTTCCGGACCTATATTTGAGGAGGACAGCTCCAACAACAGGGAGACCATCTCCATCATGGGAGCTTTCTTATTCGCTATGGCCACTCTGCTCCACGTTGTGCTCGAAAACCCCTGGATGCCCAATTTTAAGCGCTTTTTCGGTCGTCTTAGCGTACCTAAAATTATCGGCCTCTTCGCCATTATCGCCTCCATGCTCGGTGTCGCAGGCAGTGATGGTTTTCAAGAAAGCACAACCGGCCTGAGCGAGCCACTGGCAGTAGGTCTCTTCTTCACGGGAGTATTCCAGACTTTACTGGTATACGCGCCCTATTTGCTGCTTTTTTATGTGCATTACGAATTCGTCTATCGGCGGTTATTAGCTAAGCGCGGGCTCCTCTTTTATGGCTTGGGAATGGGGGCTTTGGTGCTTCTGTTTACCCCTGTTCATTCGTTCTATGCACTGCTGTTTCCGGCCGTCCGGCACTGGTGGGTACACCCGGCCGGCTTTCACATGAGCGTGATCGGGGAGGCTAGCTATGCAGTGAATGTAGGCTTCACCGCGCTCTCCATTCCAATTATCCTTTTTCTGGAGTGGGTCCGTAAAACAAAGACCATCGCCCTCCTTGAAAAGGAAAAAACCGATACCGAACTTAGCCTCCTCAAGCAGCAGGTTAACCCGCATTTCTTTTTCAATACCCTCAATAACCTTTATTCTCTCAGCCTGAAACAAGACCCCGCCACCCCGGAGACCGTCCTCCAGCTCTCCGAGCTGATGCGTTACGTTATTTACCGCGCTAAGGAAGAAAGGGTAGAGCTGCAGGAAGAGGTCAAATACCTGGAAGATTACCTCGATCTTCAGCGCATCCGCCTTTATCAGGAAGCTGACATCGACTTCGTCATCGACGTGGAAAACCCGGAGCTGGAAGTGCCTCCGCTACTGTTTATCATTCTCGTGGAGAACGCCTTCAAGCATGGTATCGAGCCGGCAGTAGAAGACTGTTTTCTCCAGATAGAACTCATCGAGCGAGGTGGGGAGATCACTTTCATTTGCCATAATTCCCGCGAAGAAAGGGAGGAAGACGATCACCAGAAACCCGGCATTGGCCTCGAAAATATGACCCGCCGCCTGGAACTTCTCTACCCCGACCTGCACGAGCTTAGTATTCGGGAAACGGCCGTCGATTATCGTGTGGAGCTTACCCTCTGGGAAGCGATGCCATTGACAGCACCTGCGCCTGAAGAGGATGTCTATGAAGTGCGTTATGATTTGGATGAGCAGCTCTTGTAGAAAACCTTCCCGCTAATACCCTGGTGTTCCACCCCAATATCTGCTGCCTCCCCATGAAAAGAACAATTATCCAATACCTCAAGCATCTGGGGCTGACCCTTCTTGTGCTCATTCCGGCTCTTATCCTCTTCGGGCTTTCCATTGGGGCGACCCTGAATTATGGCGATCAGGACAACGCCGGCAACTGGCATGACGATGGCCCTTACGTTTTCTACGAAAACGACTCAACACTTACCGTTCACTACGTGCAGGGAAACCGGGATGATGGCTTTTCGGTGCAGCAGGAAAGCAGCGGAGCGGGGGCGACTGTGCCTTGTTATTACCCCTACGATTCCAGTAGCTTTGAAGTGACCCTTCAGACGGATTTTGCTACCCCAGCCGCCACTTATAACGACGGCGAACCCATCTTCGCAATCTCAGACATTGAAGGTAATTACCGGGCCTTCCGCAATTTTCTCATTGTCCATGGCGTGGTGGATCAGGATCTTAACTGGACCTTCGGAAAAGGGCACCTGGTGCTGGTGGGCGACTTCGTTGATCGTGGCGCCTACGTCACCCAGTTGCTATGGCTGATGTATCGGCTCGATGGCCAGGCTAAGGACTCCGGTGGACATTTACACTTCATCATCGGTAACCATGAGCTGAAGAATATGCACGGCGACTTCGGTAGCGCAGCGCACAAATACTTTCGCGTTGCTTCCTTTCTTGACCGGCAACAGTACGAACTGTGTGGCCCCAATTCGCTCATCGGCCGCTGGATGCAAAGTAAAAACGCAATCGAAGTCATCAACGGCCACCTGTTTGTTCACGGAGGCATTTCTCCTGATCTGACGGATACGGACCTTGACCTGGAGACCATGAATACTGTCTTACGGGATAATTATCGCCGGGCTTATTTCCCCAAGGCTGATGAAGAGGATTACCGGGCATTACTTTCCGGCAGGTGGGGACCCTGCTGGTATCGGGGCTACTTCAAGGAAGATTTGTCCGATGAGGAGGTCGCCCGGGGACTGGCAAAATTCGGGGCCAGGGACGTTGTCGTTGGCCATACCTTACAGTCCAAAGTCCGGACTTATTTCAACGGTCAGGTCATCGCTATTGACGTAAAACATCCCTCCGATCATGAAAAACGATGGCCTAAGGGAAGTTCCGAAGCCTTGCTGATTGATGGGGAAGATTACTTTCGCTTACTGGAAGATGGTGATCGAAAGCTCCTTAAGCAGTAAATTTAGCATGGAATAAAAACATCGATTTGCCCTCCATTAAAAACATCTCTGCCCTCGTTATTGACGACGAACCACTGGCCCATCAGGTCATTGAAACCTACGCGCAGGACCTCGATTTTCTCGAGGTCGCCGGGCACTGCCACCGGGCTACGGAGGCCTATGGCTTCCTGGCGGAGCACGCCGTTGATCTCATTTTTCTGGACATCAATATGCCTAAGCTCAAGGGGCTGGACTTTCTACGAACATTGGACCGCCGGCCCAAAGTCATCATCACTTCAGCCTACGGTGAATACGCCCTCGAGAGCTTCGAATTGCAGGTGAGCGACTATCTGCTCAAGCCCTTTCGCTTTTCCCGGTTTTTGCGGGCGGTCAACAAAGTCCGGCAGGAATTAGAGCAGGGCGCGGACGCAGGTGCAAAGGAAGGTAGAAAAAGCAGTGGAGCCTCTGCTGAAATAACGGACCACCTCTTCGTTAAAGTCGATCGCCAATATCGCCGCCTCGACTTCAAAGACCTCCACTACCTCGAAAGCTACGGCAACTACGTCAAGCTATGGACCAGCGAAGAAGACTTCCTGCTCACCGCCCGAACCCTCAGCAGCTTCCAGTCGGAATTACCCCCGACTTTTCAGAAGATTCACAAAAGCTACATTGTCAATAAAGCCCTGGTCGATTACCTCGAAGGCAACCAACTCGCTATGCGGAGTGGCAAAATTCTACCCGTCGGAAAATTGCAGCGGGAGGCGGTAAAGCGGTGGATCGTAGGCTGAAGCAAACAAAAGCGCAGCTACCCTGGGGTAACTGCGCTCGTATCCGTCAAAGCGGAAAGGGGAATGCCATTAAATTCGGATCGTGCTTCCGTCGAATTTTGGCAGCGTCATGGAAAAATTCTCTCCGAAGGTCAGCTTCTGTTCTTCCAGAATGGCGATGGCGATGGCTTCTCCCATCAGCAGCGATTCGTAGTAGTCGGTGAAGTAATGGACTCCCGCCCAGTTCCGGCCGATGGCGATGTTGGACGCCAGTTTATTCAGCTCTCCCTCCACCGTTAACTGGGCCAGCTTACAGTCTTTGTTGAGCACCGGGATCACGTCGAGTTTCTGACCATTATTGGTTGGTACAAAAGCCAGGTTGGCCGATTTTAGCTGGTAACCCGGAAAGGGCAAAACCTCCGCCAGACCCATAATCTGTTGGGCTTCGCTGGCGGCCGGATCACTGGGGTCAATCAGGGATAGTGGCGCGCAGTGGTCGAAAAACGCTTTCAAAATCGTTACGCAGGCCCCCGCTACGGTTGCATGACCCGCCCCGTAGGCCGGGTGCATCGGGGAGCCTTCGCAGAAAGCCATGGGCAGCAAGTGACTGTCAGCTTGTTCCGCTGGCGGCTTACTCCCGTTCTGGACAGCGTTGTGAGTCTTCACCTCATCGAGGATATTGCTAAGGTCAGCGGCCATTTTCATCAGTTCCGGTGCCTGGTCCCGCAGCACATCCACTTTGTGGATACGAGCGGCCATAACTTCCGGGCGGCAGCGACGGTGGACGTTATACTTCTGAAACCGGACGGCCTTCAGTGCCCGCGTGGCAACTTCTGTCACCAGGGATAAAATGTGAGGTCCGCCAAAGTGCGCAAAGCCCTGCTGGTGGTCGATGTTGTCTGCCGTCTGAAACGGGATGCCGGGATCGAAAGGTGTCCCGTTGCCCAGGAGCAACAGGCAGGCGTTCAGGTAGGCCTCATATAGTGCATCGTAATGCACGTAGGTGGCCAGGTCGCGCGGGGTGTAGATGAACCGGCGGGCAGGCGCCGCCTGGTAGGCTTCCTGGCCTCGCAGGTCTGCGGCATTTTGCACGTCAAGGTATTCTTCCCAACTGGTCATGTAATCCTTGCCGGGCTCCGCTACCCGGATGCGCTGGTCAATGTCAATGGCGCCGTAGCTGATGCGTCCGTCTGCGGGCGTCCGCTCTCCGTCGAAGCCGGCATCACCGGCCAGCAAAAACTGAGAGAGGTAAGGGCCAACGTCGTCTCCGCGGGTGATGCCACGGAAGGCCGTCGCCGGAGTTGGAGCAGTCCTGCGCCGGGCAGCAACCTGCGGGTCGGTCACGGCTCCGGTGCCGGCGAACCAGGGTAAGTCCGCCATTTCGTCGGTCAGCGTCTTGATCTCTTCCACTTTCGGCTTTTTCCCTTCAACGATATCGAGGAAGTTGGTGGCGGAGATGTCGTCTTTGTCCTTCGTTACGCCAAGCCCCATCACCCCTGCGGAGAAATGGCGGAAGGGTACGTCCCGAAGGAGAGCCTGAGCATAAATTTCCGCCATTTCTGCCGTCAATTCATCACTGCCCACGGAAGGTGCCGGAGGCATGGTCAGCGCCTGCGCATCGGGGCCCTGCAGATCGAAGGCCAGGCCAGCGCTCTGGCTTTCCCAGGCCCGGACGTTCAGGTCAGGAATGCCCTGGGCTTTGGCTGAAAGCCACGCCGGTGGCGTGGTGGTGGAACCATTGCAGTTGCCGTCGTGGCCGAGGGGTGTATCCCGAAAATCCCGGAAATCACCACTGTCAATGGCGCGAACGAAGAGTTGATAGTGGTCGGGATTGTCGATCAATCCGGTATCCGGATGGTGCGGGAGCCCCTTAGTGAAGGAGGCGAGGTAGCTCGGTAAGCCTTCTTTGTCAAGGCCATGGGTGGCCGTCGTCGCCGCGCAATGGCGGAAACGTTGTTCGTCGCTGTTCTCCAGTTGGGGCGGATGAACGCGATCCCGGGCCATCTGGGTAGCCTGGCTGCGAACGGTGTGAGAATTGTGTCTTCTGTAAGTCATTGGGATGTCGGTTGAGATGAATAAAGAGTACTACCTGAGGGTTATGGGTGATAAATGCGTTGTTCAGGTATACTACAAAATTCAGGGCATCCGATGGACATCCGCTTATAACTTTTGTTATCCCGCCTTTGGTGTAGCCGTGCCGACTGTTGAATGAGGACTTCCTCTTGAAGAGAGTTTGACCTTTTTTATGTTACTTTATAGTGGATTTTTCCAAAAACCGCTCAACAATCACCGCTAAATCTTCGGACACGATCTCCAGCCGCCTGGATAATGCTGAAATTGCGCCTCGATCACTTCTTCGGAATTAGATCCGTTTAACTCTGGACTTGAAGTAGCAGTTGTTCTTGTCTAAGAATATATCCAGGTAGGTCTCTTTGTGGTAGCCTGGACTATTGTAGTCATAACTCACGTAGATATCTTTATGACTTGCTGAAAAGCTCAGGCGCTTTCTTCAGCGCTATAAGATAGGCTGATTGATTTTTACGCTAGTGATAAGAAAGACAGGGCAATTGAATTTGCAATGCGGAAAATATGGAGAATTTTCGCAAAATTTGTGCGCTAAGGCTTCGCGCTTTACTTAGCAGGTAGTCATTGTAAGAAGTCAAGAAACATATGGTTGGGTTTGACCTTATTCGTATTAGAACACTGAAAGTTTTGAATGCTTAAGTCATGACAAGTCATTACTCTTGATTCACTACAACAAAAAAATAACATGATACCGTCTTTTAGCTTGCCCCATCATTATAAATTGAATTACCAGAAAAATTCAAATATCCTGGCAGAAGAGTACAAAGTTATTTACTTCAATACACAAAAGAATGCGAACTCGACAATGAAGGCTCAATTTGTTGAGGTGTTAGGCTTGAGCAAGACGAAGGATTTTCCAAAAGATGTTCACTACAGCTATAACTTTCCAGCTGCAATGCAGAGTGAATTACTCTCAACTTATCGAAAGTATCTAAAGTTTATCATTCTAAGAAACCCGTGGGAAAGATTAGTCTCTTGCTACAAGAGTAAAATCGAATCCAGTAGTAAAACTGGTGAAGATTACATTTTGGATAGTAGCCCTGACTTGTACATAGGAATGCCATTTGAGGAATTTGTTGAGGTAGTCTGTTCGATTCCCGACTCTAAAGCAGATTTTCATTTCTGTTCCCAAATTTATTTGGCACTTTATGATGATGGTACGTTTCCAATGAACTACCTGTGTAATATGGAAAATTTAGCCTTTCACATAAAGGAAATCAAAGAGAAAACCGGGATTCCATTTACATCACTTCCTCAACTTAACAAGAGTGCAAATTTTAGATACGAGACCTTTTATACGCCAGACTTGGTTGAAAAGGTAGCGGTTCGGTACCAGGCAGATGTTGAATTTTTTCAGTACAAATTTGGGGTAGAAAATAAAGATTTTCCTTTTGGAAAGGTTTCAGAAAGCTGGAAGGATGAAATGCTGAATCATCCTATGATGATTACCCTCATAAAAGAAAAGAATCAAGAGCTTCTCCAACAAGTGAAGTTAAAAAAACTGGCTCAAACCAAGGAAATAAAAAAAATGGAAAAAGATATCGTCAAGTTGCAAAATAACCAGAGGGAATTGCATGCCATCAAGGCGTCTTTTGTTTGGAAAGCCGCTTATCCGTTAAGGAAGGTGATCTCCTTTTTTTTAAGAAAGAATACTCATTAGAAGATGAATCAGTCAAATCGTACAATTACCTCTTTCCCGGCCAATCGGGTTGCTTTTTTTGATCAAGCATTTTGTGATTATTCAATCCTGCTTATCGGAAAGGAAGTGTCTGAATCCGATGTCATAAGTTCATTAAATTCTTTTCATAGTCAGCGTGACGCCCAGAGAATCACTCATTTTTTTGAGCGAAACAGTATATACTCTATTGGATTAGTTAGGAGTAAGGATGCGAATTGTTTTCAAGACGAATGCTACTTAATAGAGCAAAAAATTGATCTTGAGGTGTCACATTTACTTGTTCTATTAGAATATCGTAGTCCTGATGTGGCCTTTAAACCCGGTGATGTTTCTGCTGAAGAATGTTTTTTGATGTCACCTAGTGAATTTGCTAATTCCTGTAGAGACGTAATTTCAACTGGTTTAGCTTATCATTTGGTGTTAAAGGCTATTTCCAAAGAGTGTGCTGTCGAACAAATTGCGGTTCACCAAATAGCCCACCCAAACCCGTGTTTTCCATTAAAAAATACTGTGTCAGAGGGTACAGAGGTAGTTATGCCTCATCGTGGAAATTTAAATGACCTAAGGACGGCGCTATGGTATTTAGAAAAGCAAAGATTATCGCCTAAAAAGGTTTCTGTATGTTTTGATGAGGAAGTTGCAACGCAGCATTTTTCTTTAATCAAGGACTACAAAGAAGCAAACTTTTTTGTGAACCTGCCGGAAGGGGTCGGTCCATATCCGTCAAGAGATGTGCTGGCGCGTTCCACGGAAGAGGAAATAATTACCTTTCACGATTCGGATGACTGCTCTACTATCGATCGAATAGCCGTGTTGACTGCTAAATTAAAAGACGAACAATTAGATGTAGTGGGTAGTCATGAATTACGGGTCAATAAAATAAGCCAACAACTAGAAGCGATTCGTTACCCCCTGGATGTAATAGAAACAAGAAAGAGGGAGAACCGGTATGGTATCCTATTTCCGACTACAGCGATAAAAAAATCTGCTTATCTCAAAGTTGGAGGGTTGTCAACGATAAGAAGACACAGTTCGGATACTCAGTTTTACTTAAAATCCTTCTTTTTTCTTAATATTAAGAACGTAGATGAATTCTTGTATATCCGCATCAAACGGGAAAATTCTTTAACCACCGCCCCTGATACCGCTTTGGGAACCCCGGTGCGGGAAAGACTTCGACAGCAGTGGGGATTAGATTTCTTAAGAATGCAATGCCTAAATATCGATTTGTCACTTTCAACTCTAATAGACGAAAAAAATGTAGTGCAGATTGAAGTCGTTCCGTTAGAAAAAGAGAATGTTGACATGATTTTATCTTGGCAAAAATTCCGGCGTCAGATAAAGGAAAAGAGTATTTCTAAGCAGATAAAATCTGTGATGCCACCAGACGGAGAAAATATGATTAAAGACAGGTTGCTATCTCTTAAGCTTGTGAAATTTCCGCGCCCTGACAACTTAAAGTCCAGTTTTTTTTGGCAAACTGGATGGGCTATCTCAAGAGTAGTTGTAATTCTGGTCAAGTGGATACCTGCGATTAGAAAGCGCTATTAGAACGAGTTTTAATTTCCCCCTCTTCACTCATTGGCGGAAGGTTTTGCCTCTGACTCCACTGGAAACGCTAGCCGATTTGTTGGTTTCTCCTGTACTTTCGCCTCGCCCATAAAAAATATGCTCACCATTTACGGATCAGGAAAGTCTAAACACGCTCTTTACATTTCATTATGTCGTTAGGTAAATAAATAAGTATGAAGAAACGATGGTTGAAAATAATTCGAAAACCTAAAGCAGTTGTGGCCAGGTATAAAGAAAAGAAGCTTTTAGAGAGTGTTACGGGTGTTATCCATGTCGGGGCTAATAAAGGCCAGGAGGCAGGTCGATATGCTGAGCATGACCTGAATGTGCTATGGATAGAGCCCATTCCTGCCGTATTTGACCAATTAATAGAAAACACCAAAGCTTATAAAAAGCAAGTGTCAGTACAAGCGCTTATTACAGATGTTGATCACCGAGAGTATGAATTTCATGTCGCAAACAACAATGGTGCATCCTCATCAATTTATCAGTTCAAAGAACATGAAGAAATCTGGCCACATGTGAAATTCACCGAAACAATTTCCTTGAGGAGTATTACTTTGTCCTCGTTGTTAAAGCGGGAGAAAATTGATCCTGGAAAATATCAGGCCTTGGTAATGGACACTCAAGGGTCAGAACTGTTAGTGTTGGCAGGTAGCCTACCTTTATTGAAGCGCTTTAAATTTATCAAGACCGAAGTTGCAGACTTTGATGCGTATCAAGGAGCATGTCAAATTCAGGGTATGAACGACTTTATGCGTAAAAACGGTTTCAAGGAATACTTCAGGAAACCATTCGGGCGGCCCACGAAGAATGGAGGAAGGTATTTCAACATAATTTATTTAGCGAATTCCTGAAATAAGTAACCCGTATTCGATATGTAATACGCTTTCCGAAGCTTGAAAAGGATAGAATTTCCGTGAAATCTTGTGAGCCTTTAGACCTGATTTGCGTCGATTCTTCATTGTTGAATACTATCTGAAATTATGGTGTAAAAAAAACTTATGCAAAAATTTATAGTTGAGGTAATCCTGCCGCGATTGGAAAAAAGGGGGTTTGTTCTACAGCAAACCATTGAAAAGCAAAGAGTGGTGGATCTGATTCAGAAACTACATCCACAGCGAACCCAATTTCAGCTAACCCGATTAGGAGCAAAAGGGGATGGAGGATATTTGGTGCCTGATTGTTTAGAGGATATTACCGCGTGCTTTTCTCCCGGAGTAGCTCGGGTAAGTTTATTCGAGTTTGATTGCCTGGAACGAGGTATGAAAATATTTATGGCCGACAAATCTGTAGATGAGCCAAACTGGAAAGTTGACAAAAACAGGTATAGTTTCGAAAAAAAGTACATTGGCTGTACTAACAACGAAACCTTTATGACTTTAGATAACTGGTTTGAATCGTCTGACTTGTCCAACGATACAGAGTTGTTACTGCAAATGGATATCGAAGGAGGGGAATACCCCGCGCTTATGAACGCTTCTGATGAATTGATGGGTCGATTTAAAATTATGGTTATCGAGTTTCATCGATTGAAGAATCTCTGGAATCGAGGCTTCTTTGATGTGGCAGAGACGGTCTTTGACAAAATTCTGCAAACTCACGTTTGCGTTCACCTCCACCCAAATAATTTCAAGGGCCCCAAAGGGTCTGTTTATTCTCTTTTTGGAGTAGATATCCCAAAGGTCATGGAGTTTACCTTTCTCCGGAAAGACGTCGCTGAGATAAAAGGCTATCAAACAGAGTTTCCTCACCCTTATGATTTTGATAATGCTGCCAGGGGGCATTACCCGTTACCAGGCGACTGGTATAGAACTGAAAACGAATCATAGAATAACTATGCTAGAATTAATTCCAACTGGAGGCCTTTGCAATAAAATGAGAGCTATTGATTCGGCAGTTTCATTCTGCGAGGCCTACGATTTGCCACTAAAAATATATTGGATTAAAGATGAAAATTTAATCAACTGCCGGTTCCATGATGTTTTTGAGCCACTAAAAAACCTGAGGGTGTACGAGTTAGATAACTTGCCATTCAGGTTCAGGAAAGGGAGGGTACGCAACCTGTTTTTACCTAATGTCTTGCAGAAAATGCCATGGGCCGGAAAAATATTCGATCGATTTGAGATTAAAGATTTTAAAAACAGAGGCGGTGATTTTAAAGAGCTGTACGATGAATATCAACGGCTCGTCTTTTTTTCTTTCTCGCGATTTTTTTCGCCGGAGAAAAAGTATAGCATTTTCAAGCCATTGCCAATTGTAGAGCAAATGATAGAACAGGAGAGCCGAGCCTTTAATAGTTCTACAATCGGTATACATATCAGAAGAACGGACCACGAAGTAGCTATAGAAAAAAGCCCGTTGGAACTTTTTGAAAGAAGAATAGAAGAAGAAATGGAAAGAGATGCTCGGGCTAATTTTTACCTGGCGTCAGACTGTTCTGATACCAAAAGACACCTGGTGAAGAAATACGGTGATGTTATATGTACTAGCTATGATCCTGGTGATAGAACGACGCTAACAGGAATGTATAGAGGAGTTACTGAATTGTACGCTCTCTCTAAAACGTCAAAAATCCTTGGTTCCTTTGGAAGTTCCTACTCTCGCACGGCTAGCGAGATAAATGGAGCCGAGCTAACTTATGTGAAGCAGTCGAAAATTAATGGGCAGCATTAATGTGACTGACAATAAGGCCGTGATGAAATTTGCCTAGAGTGTATATCCAAGTAAGCTGATCTCTCTTGCGAAAGCAATTTTTATTAACTCAATGGCTTTTTCATCCAGCACATCTTTATAGTTTCTGACTTTTCTTGAATTACTTTTAGCTTTATACTTTATCATTTTGAATGGTTCGTCCAGTTGTAGCTTTTCAGTAAGATCTTTTTCGAAAAAGTCAAAAGACTCATACCGGTAAATAGTATCTACTGCTGGCAATTTCCCAATTGCGTACAGATCATAGGATCGCATTTGTGCGAGGCCGCCATCTGAAATCCAATCAGAAATTCGTTCATACTTTTCGTCAGCTTTTCTCCAGTAGTAGAAGGAAACTACTTTGTCAAAAGGGTTGCGTTCTGTTGTGAATTTAAAATAAGAATCCCAGGTTGCCTGGTCAATTATTTGGCTAACTTCTTCACAGGAGATATGGTTGTAAAACCCTCTCGGTTCTTTGCCCTTTCTGAAATGTATCCAGCGTTCTCGCCGACTCCACTTATCCCTGGGCTTTTTATAGTTCTGAGCACATCGAAAGCCCAGATTGTGTCGTATTTTTTCGTCAGCAGGAGGTAGTGGTGTAATAATGTCTTCCTCCCCGCAAATTTTGCTCAAAGAAATTTCAATTGAAGTTCCAGCTGTTTTTCGATTTTTAAAGTAAATGAACTTGTGCTCATGGGAGATAATCATGTCAATGTTCTTTGGAGGATTTTATGTAAGGACTTTCAACTTAGGTTTACGAATGGAGCCTATGAGTAGCCACGTGCTGGCAACGGTCTCCCTGAAACAGCTCGGTATATTTTCTGTTTTTTTCAATAAGAGCCTGATGAGTACCGGTGTCTGTGATTTATTCAGCCTGGAAAATGTGTATAAGCAACCTACTGAATATTTAAGGCCCCTTGCCCCCCCGCAACCCAAACCCCGCACCCTGCGCGCCGTCGCCCCTAAAACCCTCCGCTCACCAAAAACCGGAATCGCAGATCATTC
This sequence comes from Neolewinella agarilytica, assembly GCF_900110645.1. GTDB lineage: Bacteria > Bacteroidota > Bacteroidia > Chitinophagales > Saprospiraceae > Neolewinella > Neolewinella agarilytica. Next base: position 64,110 of record NZ_FOFB01000010.1, on the reverse strand, counting down.
GCTTCTCCGGAGAACAAATCCTGGTCCAGCCGGTAAGCCAACTCAAAGCCCACCGTTATGTCCTGCGCGTTTAGCCAGACGTTATCGAATAGGAATTGCCCGCCGACGGAGCTGGCCGAAATATTCTGGATACTTGTTCCCTCCAGACTATAGTTGTGGTAATCGTAAAAAGCATTGAGCCGCACCCGCTGGAAATAGGTGACGCCGGCGATACCGAAATCAGGGTACAGAATCGGTAGTTGATAATTCACCCCCAGGCGATAGACCCGGTCAGCGGCCGGCGCAACGTAGCCCCGTGCATACCGGAAGGCATCCGGAAACTGATAAGCGTTGCGGATGGGCTCCCGCTGGTAGTCGAAGTCCAGCTTCAGGCCGTGCGTAGCGAACAGCCCCGGAAGGTTGATGGCCGAGCGCAGCAGAAACCGATCTCCCAGGTCCTCCTCTCCAAAGCCCTGATCGTAGCGCAGGAAGAGGGAGGCACCCAGCCGCGACTGCACCTGCTGATAAGCCAGCCGCTGAAAGCTGGAAAAAGTCAACTGAAAGCCCAGCCCGCCGAAGTTGTCCGGCAGCTCTCCGCCTTCGTTGTTGCTCAGCGCATAGTAGGTGTATTCTGCGGCGGGCGTCAGGTTGGTCTGGAAGTTGCCGCTCACCCAGGTCAGGGGAACGCGGAGGCCACCACTAACCGTCAGCTGGTTCAGATTGACCCGGTTAAAAACCGTGTCTACGCCCGCCCGGAAGGTGGAGTAGTTGCGGTCCCGCAGCTCCACGGCTGCACGCAATACGGGGAACAGTCCCCCGTAATTCACCGAGGCGCTGGCGGCCGACCGCTTCTCGTTCAGGTTGTACTGCCCGTCTACGTCAATGGCGATGGTGTTCAGCGCGTTCGTGGCCGCGATGATCGCCCCCGGACTCACGTAACTGCCGTTGTACGACCAGCTGTGTAGCTTAATACCCCCCAGGTTGTCGGAGAAATCGCTCACCGGGTACTCTTTAGCTTCCACCGTACTGGAGAGGTCCACGGCCTCCTCCACGAAGCCCGCTGCCCGCTCGTAATAGCTGGGGCCGGCGGGCAGCAGCCCGCCCGGAATACCCGCGTACAAACCGCCATATACGCCGTTCAGGTTTTTGTCTCCGCCAAATGCCAACCGCTGAAGTCGCAGCCCCTTCGGTGTCGGGGTGCTGTAGATAAGATAACCGTCTTTAGTCAGTAAGGGCATGGTAGCTCCTACGGCGACGTTCGTCAGCTGGACAATGTCGCCGCTGGCCGGCTCCAGCTGGTAGATGTTATCCACGCCGTCCCGGCCGCTGGCGTAGACCAGCGTGCCGCCCGGGGCTACCCGCAGCAGATCAATCGCTTCCGGCGACCGTTCTTTGAGGGTTGTGGTTTGCCCCGAGGCCAGGTCCAGCGCCATTATGGCGATGCCGCTGTATTGCTGGTCGAAGAAGTAGACCGTCTTGCCGTCCGGCGAGAAGCGCGGGAAGCTAACCGAGGTGGCGTTACGGCGGAAGCGACTCTCTACTTCGCCGCTAACGGTGTTCAGGATCACGATCTCCGGGGGGCCGGCCAGCGGGTCGTGGTAGACCGATACAATTTGCCGGCCATCAAAACTCAGGGAAGGAGAGACGTACTTGCCCTTCTCCGTTAACTGCCGCTTCCGACCACTGCCCAGCTCGTACAGGATGATGTCGCTGAACTGCAGGTTCGTGTAGCGGGGGTGCTGCCGCCGTTCCATCCAGACGGCGAACTTGCCGCGTACGTCCACGTAGGGCTCCCGTTGGATGCCCACATTGGTGACCACGCGGTCCGGCCCGCCCGCCGGGTCAATCTCCACCAGCTGCGGCAATACTTTGAAGCCGCTGCGCAAGGCCATTAGCCGGCCCTCGCCGTCCATTGCCGGAAAACGATAATTGACGATGTCTTTACGGGTGGCACCGATGGGCTGACCTTCGATGAAGGGCGCGCGGGCGGCGGTGAGGCTGTCCTGGGCCGCCTTCAGGTCGGCCATCGTGGTGGCATACAGCTCCGGCGTACTCAGCCCGGTTTCTTTCTTCAGCGCCCGGCTGAAGGAGTAAAGCAGGCCGCCCTGGGCTGCGCCCTGGTGGAGCACCTTTCGCCAAACGTCGTTGCCGTAGCGCTCGCGGGCGTAGGCCAGCATTCCGTAACCGTAACGGTAGTGGTCGGGTACGATCCGGCGGAAACTGTTGTTTCTCGCTACGGGATATTTATAGATGATATCCTCAGCCAGCAGGCTGCGGAGGGTGCCAGAAAAGGCCGGGGTCCGGCCGCGGCCGCCGGGGCTCATGGCCGTTTCGTAGATCGTCGCGTCACCTTCCGCAAACCAGTTCGGTACGGCAATGCCGGAGAGCACGGCCCAGCCGAATTGCCCCTGCAGGTAGCTGACCAGCTTGGTCAGTCCACGCCGCTCATTGCTGTTTTGCTGCACGTGGCGGAACTCGTGAATCGTCAGCAGGTCCATCCAGTCCGCCGTGCTCAGCAGACTGAACGACTGTGGCGGCGTCGCGAAAAAACCGGAACGGAAGGGCGCCAGCCCCACGAATCCGTTGATGGTCATATTGGGCGTCTGCAGCACGATGTCTACGTCAAATTGCTGCTCCCCGATGCTGCGGGTGTGCTTCTCGTTGAGCAACTCGATGAGTGTGGCGACGCGCTTGGCGCGGGCTTCGTAACCCTTGGGGAATAGCACCCGTCCCTCCGTCGTCTCGATTTTTTGCCAGTCCACCGCCGGTGGGTGCAACCCGATTTGGGCGCGGACGCAGGTGCAAAGAAGAAGTAATATCAGCAGGGGGAGGTAGCGCATAGTTCGTTGCCGGTAGGTTTAGCTCGCTGCCCAATATGCGGATAATCCCGGGTACCTGCACACTCCGGGTGCAGGAAAAGTGTTTACCAGGAGCGGGAGCGCCTAGTGACCGGGCTTAACGCCGGAAGCTTCGCTCCCAAACAGTACTATTTCCCTGCCGGTCCGTTACCTCAATGGCGAAGCGGTGCTGGCCCGGCCCCGGGTCTCCGTCTTTGAAGTTGTAGGTGAGCTTATCGTTTTTAATGTCGTATTCCAGGAGTACCCATTCTCCGTTGATGGTGCCCCGGTATTGCAGGGCGCCCTGTACGTTATCCGTAATGAGGAGGCTGAAGCCTGCGCCCCGGCGCAGATCCGTAGCGAAGTAATTGATGGCTACCTGCGGGGGGATGGTGTCCAGGAAGAGGGCGTAGTCGCCGAAGGAGTAGACGTTGGCGCGGAAACGTCCGTCGTCGGTCCAGTTGCCACCGTTGCCGCTCCACTGTCCGTCGGGCTGGCATTTGCCGAGGAAGACGTGGTCGCGGAGGGAATCGGCGATGTGCTGGTCGGGGCGGATGCTGAGTTTACCGTGACCGTGCAGGGGCGTCAGCGGATCGTGTAGCTGGTGGGTGTGACTTAGGTGGCCCGCCGAAGCGTCGGGCAGCTGGGCGTAGCGGAAAAACAGGTCGCGGTAGAGGGCGTCGGCGTCCAGCTCCAGGCGCATGGCACCGTTGTCGATGATGCTGCGCTCTCCGGCGGGGAGGAAATACTGGTGGGGGCGGGGCTGTGGCGCCCGCTCCTGCGGGCGGTAGACCAGCGCGAAGGTGATCCCGGAAACATTACCAGCCTGATCGTTGACGAGCATTCGCACGGGGAGCGGGCGGTTGGGGAGCAGCCTCAGGCTGCCATCGTAGGTCTTGTCCATGGCTGTTTCAAGGAACATGGCATCCTGCGTCAGCGCCCAAAAACGATGATACCAGGAGGTGTTTTTATTCCATTCTTCATAGTCGGTCAGGGCGTTGAGGTATTCCGTCTCTTCAAAGGGGATGCGCCCAAAGCGGAAGTCAAAAATCCGGGTCGTGTCGGCGTAGAGTTCGCCGCCATAAATGCCGTTCCAGTTCGGCATGGCGTTTTGCCGGTCGTAGGCCTTGAGCGCCAGCCCGATGCGGGGCGAGCCGACGACGATGGTGTCCGGCGCCCGGTATTTTCCCCGGCTTTCGGCTATTTTGAAGGTCTGAATGTGGGTTTCCAAGCCGTGGTTGTCCAGCTCATATACCCGTAGGTTTCGGATTTGCGGCGCGCGGGTGTCCGGTATCGAGAAACCAAAGTCGAGCGGATTAAGCGCCGCATCCGTCTTCGCGTCCCGCATCTCGAAGTGGAGGTGCGACCCGAAGCTGTGGCCCCGGTTCCCTACGCCGCCGATCTGCTCGCCTTGCTGCAGCGGGAAGGCCGTTGAGTCAAAACGCAGGTCCTGCCGGAATTTCTCCTCCGCAAACTGCCGTGCCCGCACGGTGTCCAGTAGCTCCGGCCGCAGCGTCTCCAGGTGAGCGTATACGCTCCGGTGCCCGTCCGGGTGGTCCACGTACACCGCCTGTCCGTAGCCGCCGGGGCTGACCACAATCCTGCTCACATAGCCTTCTGCTACGTTATAAACCGGTGTATTGGTACTGGCCCGAAAGTCGAGGCCTGCATGAAAATGGTCGCTGCGCAGCTCCCCGAAGGTGCCGGTGACGAGCAGCGGACCGTTGAGGGGCGCGCGGTAGTCAAGGTCCTGGGCGGAGAGGGGAAGGGTTAGGAGAAGAAGGAAGAGTAAGGTGATCTTGTAGTCTTGTCGTCTTGTAGGCTGCCGCATTTTGGAGGGAGAGGGATTGGTCTTTTGGTTCTTTGGTCTTTTGGGCTACCGCATTTTAAGGGTAGTGCCTGGCGGTGAAATTAGCTTTTTATTTGCGGGTCAGGCTTACCATTACGTTGGGGGGTAAATAGCAAGTTGCACAAACAGCCTAAAATACCCCTCGGCTTCGCCCTCCATGGGGTCGGGCTTTGCTCGGGCACCATTGATCTTAGTTGACGGCCTCCACCCAAGGTACTGGTCCCCGAGTGAACACCGACCGACCGCAGGGAGTGGAGGGGCATTATTCGTTCATTTGGTTATACGTACACGTTGGGCAACCTTGCTTACGGCGAAAGCTGCAGCCTGTGGTATGAAGTCCTTACGGACTATATGAAAGTGGGGCGAAGCCTGTGGCTTCACTCTAATCTGTGCTCTGAATCTGTGAAAATCCGTGAAATCTGTGGTTGGAACCTGCTGCGCAGCAGCCTATCCCAACACCGCCTCCCGCGCCGCCTTCATCGGAATTCCGATACAGCGCTTCTCCATGTAGGTCATCATGCGCATCAGGAGGTCTTGTGCTTCGGGGTCGAGCTTGTCTAGTTCCTTAGCGAAGACATTGTTGACGGCGGCGTGCTTCACGGCTTTGATCTCGGCGGGCAGGCCGGCCATAGCGCGTTCGAGCAGGCGCTGGCGGTAGCTGTTTTCCATCACCTTCAGGTGCTGGTGCAGCTCACCGTGGGCGCGTTTGATCTCTTCACGGCGGAAGCTCATATTCTCTTCGGCGAGGGCGCGGAGTTGTTCGATGCCGACGTAGTGGAAGGGGTAGTGAGAGGTCGTGCTTTCGGCAACATCTGCCGGAACACCGAGATCGATGACGATCTTGTTGTCGGGGGCATCACCGGCCAGCAGCCAGTGGAATAGCTCGGGGGTGACGATGGCTTCAGCGGAGCCGGTACAGGCGACGATGATGTCAAAGCCTTCCTCGTAATTTTCCAGTTCGCTCAGGGCAATACCCTTGCCCTGCGGGAAAGAGGCTGCCAGTGATTGAGCCCGGGCGGCTGTACGGTTCACCACGGTGAGTCTTTCACAGCCTTCCTTGCGGAGGAATTTAGAGACCAGTACGTTCGTTTGTCCTGCGCCGATCATCAATATGCGGGCGTCAGTTTTGGGCTTCAGGCGGCGGAGCTGCTGCATTGCCAGAGAGACGATGGAAACAGATTTTTCGCCGATTCGGGTATTGTTATACACATCTTTGGCGGCCAGCACTACGCGATCACAGATGATGCGGAGGTCGTCACCGATCAGGTCCCACTCCCGGCAGCGGGCGTAGGCATCGCGAAACTGCCCGAGGATCTGACGTTCCCCAACAACGAGAGAATCGATGGAGGAAGCTACTTCGAAGAGGTGGTAAATGGCCTTCAGGCCCTGGAGGTACTGCATCTCTCCGATGGCGTCAGTCGTAGCATTTTCTACTAGGCCTTTACGGAAGGCATCATTGACTTCACGGTCAGTCGTGAAGAAGAGAATAATCCGGTTACAGGTAGAGAGGTAAAAAAGCTCATCTACCTTTTGGCTTTGCCGCAGGGCGGTTAGTCGCTCCTGTAACTTGTCCTCTGACTCAAATGCAGCGACAATCTCTCCAATCTCCTTGAGTTTGGCGTGACGGTGTGTAAGCGTTAGAAGGTGGACGTGCTGGAGCATAGAGATATAACAGAACTACTGCAAAGGTAAATTCAGTACCCGTCTGTTTCTGTCATGGGGAGGTATAAAGACGCTTAGAATTGTTCTAAATAGAATTGATTAGGCCGCCGTTTCAATGATTGCCCCGAAATACCAGAGGTAGAACAGCAGTAATACGAGTCCTTCCCAGCGGGTGATCTTGCGGTTGTTACTCATAACGCCGAGCAGAATTGTCATGGCGATCATGAGCGGGAGGTAGATAGTAATGATGTCCTGAGGGATCTCCAGCTTACCGAAGAAGCGGGGGATGGACATCACGATGAAGGTATTGAAAACGTTGGAGCCGATGGCATTACCAACGGCAATACTGGCTTTCCCTTTGCGGGCGGCGGCCAGGCTGACGGCTACTTCCGGCAGGCTGGTACCAATCGCTACGGCGGAGAGCGCAATCACCGTTGGTGCAATATTGAGCATCGCACTGATGTTGGTAATTGCCTCAATGACGCCGGTGGCGGATAAGCTGACGATCGCGCCGCCAACGAAGAGCAATACATAGTCTTTCCAGCTCGCGGAGGGCCGGTCAGCTTTATCGGGTCGTTCTTGCCCCTTGAGGCTGTACCCCAGGAAAATGCAGATGCCAACCAGAAAGAGCAGTGCTTCGTAGATAGACAGATTGCCGTCAAAAACGGAGAAATATAGCAGAAAGGCGGAGCCCCAAAGGAAGGGGATGTCGATGTGCCAGAGGTTATACTCCAGGTCAATGTTCTTAACGACTACTGCCGTGAGGCCCAGTACCAGGGCAATATTCGTGATGTTGGAACCTACTACGTTGCCGATCACGATCTCCGGTGTCCCGTTCATCACAGCCACGATGCTGGTGGCCAGCTCGGGCAGGGAAGTGCCGAAGGCAACAATGGTTACTCCGATGATGAAGGGGGAGATGCCCAGCGAAAGGCCAATGCGTTCGGCAGACTCCACAAAGCGATCACTGGCCCATAAGAGCGCGACGATACTGACAACGAAGAGGCCAATTTGTAAAAGTAAATCCATAATCTAGGCGGCAAAGATAGATGGATATGGGAGATTTTGGCTGAAGCCAAAATTTCCCATAGTCTTGCAGACTGATCGTCTGATAGGCTACCGCACATTCTGGGCGGTAACGCGTGGACAAAGAGCGGGGGTAGTTGCCAGAAAATAACGGGGAGGAATATATTCTTGATCGGCGAGTTGAGTGATCTTCCCGCCCCGGCCTCGCCTCCCACGTGCGGTAGCCTGCCAGACTACAAGGCCACCAGGCTACCTTACCCCTCTTCAATATAAAAGCCCATCTTCCCCATCTGGTAATCCCGCATCGCTTCCATGATTTCCGTTTGGGTATTCATCACGAAGGGGCCATGTTGCTTCACGGGCGCGCCGAGGGGAATACCGCCGAGGAGAAGCAGACGGGTGAGAGGGGCTTGTCCGCTAAGGGAAATTCCCGCTCCGTCTTTTTTGTAGTGGAGCAGGTTTCGGCCTTCATAGCCAAAGCCGGAGGGCAGGCTGAGTTTGCCGTCCAGCATATAGGCGGCGAAGTTGTAGTCTTCCGGTACGGGCAGCTCCACGGTGGCTCCTGCGGGCAAGTCCAGCAGCCAGGCGATGATGGGGCTGTAGGTCTGGGCCGGACCCTGCTGACCAGCAAACTGTCCGGCTACTACCTTTAGCTTCGCTCCTCCGGGGAGATCGATCAAGGGGAAAGAATCAGCTTTCATGTCCTGATAGCGGGGTTGCACCATTTTATGCTCCGGCGCCAGGTTTACCCATAGTTGAATGCCTTCCAGCACGCCGCCACTGGCGAGGAAATCTTTGCTGCCGCGCTCGCTGTGGATGATCCCCCGGCCGGCGGTCATCCATTGCACATCACCACCGGTCAGAATGCCGGTGTTGTTGCGGCTGTCGCGGTGACGCAGGCCACCCTGAAAAAGGAAGGTGACGGGCTCAAAACCCCGGTGAGGATGGGGACCCAGATCAAGGGGATCATGGCCGGGCTCTACCTCCCAGGGGCCGAAGTGATGAAGCAGCAGGAAGGGGTCGATCTGGTCAACCCGCTGCGTAGGCAGCGGCTGATGGATCGTGATGGGGCCCATCTGCATCGGCTCGGCGGGAAGGATGTGGGCAAGGGAGCGAAATTGCATAGCTTTAATGTATGTACATGATTAACAATGGCTCATGCCTTTGGTTGAGACGCCGGCTTCAGCCGGCGGTACAGTAGCCACGGCTTCAGCCGTAGGCTCGTCGCGTAGCGTCTCCACCAGAACCGGTCATTCTTCCACCGGCATCCCCGACCCCATTCCGTCCAGTAGTTTCTCTCCGCTGTGAATCCAGGCTTTGGGCGGATTAACGAGCAGGCCGACGGGGTAGTAGACGTCCCCCTTCCAGGAGGCACGGGAGAGATGGCGGAGGTAGAGGCTGTCCGTCTCGGTCATCTTTATCTCGGGGTACTGCAAAGAGGATACGATGTAGCGGGTGGTTCGGTCAAAACCTTCCCACTTTCGGGGGATGACGTGGCCCCGGGCTTCCGTCAGATAGTAGCCCGTGGCGGGCTCAATCAGGGTGAAGCCGAAGATGGCCAGGGAGTCTTGTTCGTGTCCGGTCACCACCTCATAGGCCGTTTCCCGCACGGCGATGCCGCGCTCGTCTCCTGCCGCCCGGGGCGGCAGGACGAAAAAGTTAAAGCCGATGCGAAGAATCAACAGCAGGAGCGCAAACAGTAGTAGCAGGTTACGTTCACTGCGCCACGCCAGAACACACACAGCACCTGCGGCCGCGCCCAACACCAGGCTCTTGGCCCAGGCCCACTCCACGATGGCGGTTTCCGGAAATAGCGGCGCAAAGGGGATAATCAGGGTGCAAACCGTCATCAGCCCCAACAGCAGGTACCGCAGCCCCAGGTAACTCCGCGTTCGCGCTTTTTTGTGGCACAGATGCAGGTGCAATAAACTGCCAAAGAGCAATGGGAAAAGCATGAGTAAATACCGGGGGTACACATTAGGCGACAGCCAGTATATCGGCAGATTAACCAGGAAAGCAAGCAGGGAAAACGCAGCGAAATCATTGGTTTTCAAACGCTGCCAACTTCCGGGCTGTAGCAAATAAAGGAGAAGTAGCGTCCACGGCAGAAAGTGATAGCTCATCTCGAAAGGGAAAGCAATAATGTGCTGCACAGATTCCCAAAATCCGTGGGCAACTGCTGTTCTTTTTCCGCTTTCCACAAAGAGTCGCTGGGCTACTTTAGCCAGGTCTACGTATTCGCTGTATTGCCAGTAATACAGGGCCAGCAGGGCTACACAGCCCAGTCCACTGAGCAGGTGAGCGGGGCGGAAAAATTGTTTCCAGCTACGCGTCCAGCCAAGAATGGCCAGTACCGTAATGCCCTGAAAAACGATGGCGGGTAAACCCTTGAGCATAAAACCCACGGCCGTCAGCGCGTAACTCCAGGCAAAAGCTTTCCACCATTCTCCTTTTCGCCCGTGTTCATACAGCAGCATAATCTGTGCGTAAACGACCCAACTGAAGGTGACGTCAATCAGGGCCAGCATGGAATCCCAGAACAGCATTCGCCCGCAGGTGATCACCGTCAGAGCGTGGAGGCCGGCCAGGTAGCGGGAGAAGTGTTTACGGCTGAAAAAGTAGGTCGTTGCCGCAAAGCCCAACAAGCCAATTACCGTTGGTACCCGGGCGGCTAATTCACTGGCGCTGCCGAAAAGGGTGAAACTGAGGGCCAGGATCCAGTTCCAAAGCGGCGGCTTATTCAGGTAAGCATCGCCGTGCATGGAGGGGGAGACGTACTGCCCGCTCCACAGCATCTCCTGGGCGACGAGCGAGCGGATCGCCTCATCGTCGATGAAAACCATGACGCCCAGGTTGATCAGCAGGGCGGCGGGCAGTAGGATCAGGCTTAGAAGGAACAGGTTGCGGCGCACGGGGGCGAAGGTAGTAGGTAGCGGTGTAGTTTTGTAGTAATGTAGCGCTACATTACTACAAAACTATCGACTACATTACTACTTCACCTCTACCGTAAAGCTTTTGCTCACAGAGCGCAGACTACCGTCCGCTGCCCGGGCAATGACGAGGACCCGGTAGCTGCCAAAGTCATCCGTAGCCGGAAGGGAAATACTGGCGCTACTTTCTCCTTTGCCCGTCTTCCAAAGCAGCAGTGGAGAAAGTGCAGGCACGTCGCTGTCTGCCGCATCCCGAACCTGAAAACTTGCTTTAGGCTGTAGCCCCTTGACGGCGAAGATGTCATCGGCATCTTCCTCCGGGAATTTAGTGGGCTCCCGCAGGGTTTCAATCTGGATTACTCCGTTGTTGCCCAGTGCCGGGAAGTACTTACGGAGCTCCGATCCAACGTAATAGTAGGCCAGATAACTCACCTCTGCCGGACTCATCGTATTGATGTAATTTTCGTTCTGGGTCAGCTTTCCATCAACGATGTATAGTGGGCTGTCCAGAAAGAAGCGCTGGTTGGGCGCATTGTAGAGTCTGCCGCTGTAGTTACCCTTTTTTACCTTTACCCGCAGCTCACCACCAACCTCTTTGAAGAAGGTGTACATATCCGGGAAGGCTTTGTAATCCTGAACGTCAAAATCACGATTAGGGGAAAGTTTTCTACGCTCTTCCGCAGTGATCTTGGCTTCTATCTCAGTCTCTACGGTCGCAAAAAGCTGGTAGATCTTCCGGCGTCGACGACTCAGGTCTACGTAGGCAGCAACTTCTTTGGTGAGCGGTGGCTCCTGCCCGATAGCGGCTAATTTTGGCAGGGCCACAGTGGGCTTAATATCTGCGGGGTCAAGGGCACGAACCTGAAGGTCTTTCTCTCCTTCGAAGGCACCAAGCTGCAGCGTGAAATTGCCGTTGGGGCCCGTTTTGGCAAAGCCAAATTCATAACGGCCCGGATCGAAAACGGGCAGCAGGTTGGTCACTACGGGAGAACCGTCCTGAAGGCTGACGTTGGCGTTGTAGAAAAGGGTGTCCAGCCAGGGTCCGCGTGGTGTTTCCGTGCCCTGCAGAAAGGCTTCCCCGGTTTCTCCGCTTACGTCGGTATTAACTACACTCACGCTGTAAGCCGCACCGTTTAATCCGCCGATTTGCAGACCGTCCGGGCTGGCCTGCAGCGTTAGTCCGTTAGCTGCAGGGAGTTTGTTGCCCTTTCCGGCAGTGGCCGTAGCGGAAGGCTCCATTCGCTGATCACTGTACACGGCATGGCGGAAAGTTCCCAGGTCTATGACCCGGCGATCCGTTGTGAACGCCTGCAGGTTAATACGATAGTAGCCGGTAGCGACTTCGAAGGGCCAGCGGTAGTATCCGTTTAATTGTCCGTTAGCATCTTCCTTTAGAAAAAAGTAATCGACAGCGGTGCCGTCCGGAGCGAAAACAGTTGCCTTGATTTTCTTTGGTGCAGGCTGAGGAGCGTAAGCCGCAAACCAGGCTACCTCCCCGGCTACGTGGAAGGGCCGGTCGAAGTGAATAGCGGTCTGTGCATTCAGGGAGAAAGTGGCCAGAGTAAGAGCAATGATGAAGGAAAGGGTTCGCATAGCAGCGTAAGTTGTAAGCGGGAAGGGAAAGGAAAAGTCCGGAGTGTCTGATCTGAGCGGTCTAGAAGGGGAAGAAGTCCGGTTTGACGATTTCAGACCCGGAGAGGCTTTCGCAGTCGTCACAGGAGTTAGGTTGTGGGAAAGGAGAGGGGGAGCGTAGGAGGGGACAGAACAAATTGGGGTTCATCGCGTCCTCCGGTGATACGGCTACGCGGGCTACGGTACGGTTAGCGGCGTAGAAGAAACCGAATACGTTGGCCGTTGTACCGTTTACGTCAATGACATTACCTACAACCGGACCGCCGGGCGGCTCAAAAAGGCTGGCATCCCGGGTGGCAATCTGATTAACCTGGTTGAAGTATTCGTAGGCATCCCGGCTGATGGCTTCCTGAATGATCGTCATCACGTTGCCTTCCGCATACCGAAAGTCCGCCAGCTGAAAAGCCAGCGGGAAGTTCTCCACCCGATCGCCGGATTGTTCCAGGCTGTTGAAGAGGAAAAGCTCATCGCTTTCGAAGGAAATGCTGACGTAGCAGGGCTTGGGAGGATTATCCCGGTTAGGGCCAACCTGCGGGGTGTCCGTTACCTTGTAAGTTTGCTCCAGTGTCCAGCGGAGAAAGGTAGGACTACCGTCTGAGTACCGTACCGGAGCGGTGATGTCGTAAAAGATGGCAAGTTCCTGAGAAGGGTTGCCGTTGAGATCATCAACGGTAGTGAGTCCGATGCTTGCTCCGGCGGACTCTGCCTGCAGTGGTGGAGGTAATACGTCGAAGGCGGAGAGGTACTCTTCGCCTTCCCTGGTCTGTACCCGTAAGCGGTAACCTACACCGGGAGCTATTTGGAATGAAGCATCTCCGGAAGCAACGGTTGCCCGGTAAGCACCGTCCCGGAAGGGAAGGGAAAGCGTTTGCCCGTCACTGTTCTCCAGCGTCAGCGTAGCGGTTACTACCTGATCCGGCCGGTTGGAGTTCTCGAATTGAAATAAACGCTCGAGCCGTACCTGAACGTCGGCACTACCGGTTTCCACGTCAGCGTTTAGCCGGCCCTGGACAACGATGCCGTCCGGCAGGGCAGCGCCCTGCGCCAGGTCGATCTCATCGAGACAGGCAACACTTAGCAGAGAGAAAATGATCAGCGCGAACACCCGGGACAGGGCCGTCAGTTTGATTGCTTGGTTTTTCATTTTTCTTGGGTTGGGGGTGGAGGTAAGCCGGTTTAGCGTGTCTCGATGTTAAAGGTAATGGCTGGGAATACCGTACCTAATACGGCCAGCCGGTTGGCCACATTAGTTTGATCAGGCGCCTGGGTGTAAAAGACAGAGAAGGCGTTCTTGCGTCCGTAGACATTGTAGAGGGATACCGTCCAGCTGGTCTGGAAAGTCTTCGTCTTATTATAGCCCTTGCCCAGAGTGTAAGCCAGATCCAGGCGGTGATAATCGGGGATGCGGACTTCGTTGCGGTTACTGTACACGGGCACAAAAAGTCCGTTCTCCACCCGGTAGTTACCCACTGGTGCCGTTACGGGCCGACCAGTACCGTAGGTAAAGTTAGCCGTCAGGGTGTTTCGCTTGTTGGGATTCCAGTTGATGGTTGCTACGAAGTTGTGCGGCTTGTCGAAATTACTGTTGTAGTAGTTACCGTTGTTGATGCCGGGAATCTGCCGCTCCGTACGGCTGTAGGTGTAACTCACCAGCCCGTTAAGCACACCGACCTTACGCTTGCCGCTCAGCTCCAAACCGTAGGCCCGGCCTTCGCCGATCAGGATTTCTGTCTCCAGGCTGGGGTTGACGATTACTTCGGCGAAGTCCCGGTAATCCCACAACTGGTCGATTTGTCGGCCATAGACCTCCGCGCCCAGTTCTACATTGTTATCCTCCAGGTTAAGGAAGTAACCTATAGAGAAGTTGTGCGACAGGAAGGGAGGGATATAACCCGTGCTGAGCTGGTACTGAGAGCTCGGGGTAGGGGAGTCGCTCACGAATATCTGGTTCAGGAACTGTGCCGTCCGGCTGTAGCCGGCCCGGATGGAAGCCTTACCCGTCAGGCGGAAGCGCGCGCTTACCCGTGGTTGAAAGGCGTTGTAGGCCTCGATCAGCTCGCCCGCACCGAAGCGGATGGAATCCGTGATCCGGCCCCGGGCCGGGATGCCGTCTTCGTACTGAAACTCCGTGCCGGGGCCCAGAAAGCGGTAGTTCGTAAAACGGAAGCCACCACTTACGCTGAAGCGTTCGGATATCTCAAAATCAGCACTGGCGTAGAGGCTGGCCTCCATGCCCTGTTCTTCTTCCAGGCTGCTTTCGGTGGCCAAAGACTCCTCCGATGCGCGCGTCCGCTCACCGGGATTGACGAAGTATTGATTGATGTCCAGCCCCGCCTCAACGCTCAGCTTCTCATTGGCCTCGTAGTTGATGGTGGGCTTGATCGTCAGGTAGCGGATGCCGTTGTCCACCTGCTCCGCCGTCAGCGTACGCAGGTCGCTCTGGCTGCTGGTGTAATCGTTGTAGACTACACTCAAATCGCCGTATAGCTTATCACTGAAAATTTGTTTCCAGCTTGCCTGCCCCATCATCGTCTGGTAATCGAAGGCAAAGGTGTTATTGTAAGTGAACTCATCCTGTGAGCCATAACCTTGTAGGATGAGGGTGGATTTTTCCCCAAAGCGCTGCGTCAGCCGTAGGTTGCCGTCGAAGAAGAAAGCCGAACTGGCCTTTACTTCCGGTACACTGGCCAGCTGAATCGCCCAGTTGGCGTAGCTGGAACGGGCGCCGAAGATGAAGCTGCTCTTCTCCTTCACGATCGGACCTTCGAGCATCACCTTACCGGTTACCGGACCAACGCCGGCCTTTACGCGGAAGTGATCGAAGTTGCCGTCGCGCATCTGTACGTCGAGTACGGACGCCAGGCGTCCGCCAAAGCGAGCAGGAATATTGGCTTTGTAAAGATCTACACTCTTGATCAGGTCGGCATTATAGGTGCTGAAAAAGCCCAGGGCGTGGCTGGAATTAATCAGCGCGCCATTATCCATCAGCAGCAGGTTCTGGTCGATCTCACCGCCGCGAACGTTGAAGCCCGAAGCGCCTTCCCCAATGGAGCTAACGCCAGGATTCAGCAGCAGGGCTTTCACTACGTCCGTCTCGCCCATGAAAGTGGGCAGTTTTTCGAGCTGGGCCATGTCGATGCGCTGTACGCCCGCCTGTACCCGATCCACGTTGGCATCAGCGGCCGTTTCCGTTACCACGATTTCCTGCAGGTTGGTAGCACTGGAGCCCAGGGCGATGTTGTAGTCGCCGCTGCCGTTCACTTTCACCTCCCGGCGGTTAGCGCCGAAGCCAACGTAACTGACCACCAGCGTATAGCTGCCGGGGCGAAGCTTTAATTCGTAGTTGCCGTCCGTATCGGTCACCGTGGCCGTTGTACTGTTTTCGACCTGCACGGTGGCGCCAATGAAGGTCTCGCCCGTGTTTTGGTCGGTAATCTGTCCTTTGAGGGTGGCCATACCGTCGGTGCCCAGGCTCTCCAGGGTACCGATGTAGGCCGGGCCGTCGTTGGCGGCACCCCGACGGGTTTCCGGGGCGGGTTCGGCTTCTTCAATACGCTCAGCCACGGCGGCGTAGTAGGCAGCGTCGAACTCCGTACCGATGGTAATGGCCGGACCGATGACGTACACCCGGTCGCGGTAGTCAATGAAGTCGAGTACCGTGTTTTTAAGGATCGCGTCGAGAGCCTCTCGCATGGTGGCGTCCTTCAGGTCCAGCGCAATGGGCCCCGTAGGCAGCTGGTCTTCCTGGAAAAAGATGCGGACGGGCAAGCCGTCGTTGATCCGTTGCAGGGCGGCGGAGCGGGTGATGGAAGCATCCGTCAGGTTAAGCGTGAGGTCTTTCTGGGCGCTAACGCAGGTGCATAGCAAGACCAGAAAAGCAAGGGAAAGTAGTCGTTTCATCTAGTGATATGGCTGGGGTGGTGGCGGGAAACAAAGCGCAAAGCTAAGAAAAGTGAGGGGTTGGTAGCCTTAACTTCTGGTCGGGTGCTGGACATAAGGGCCGTCTTGCCCGCTTTGTATCGTGATGCACTGCGGTTTATGGGGTTGCTAGTCAGCTCGTCGGCCGAGCGTTACGACGAAGGAGTTTCGCTCGCCCGCCGAGTGTAGGAAATCTACCTGACAACCCACTAGTTTATGCACCATGATTTTGTCAGCGCTACGCTTGCTAGCCATCGGCTGAAGCCGAGGCTACAGTAGTCGCGGCTTCAGCCGCTGACTAGCAGTGCGTAAAAGCCCGCCGGAGCTGTGTAAATAAAACTACGGTCGGTCACCGAACCAACGTTTCAGTATGAAAAGCTACCGGTTTGTCTGAATTCAGGTATTGTGTTTAGTAAGGTCAGTTGATCTTATTAGGTTTAGGCCAGAATTGAAATAGGTTATTATCAAAAGCTATTTACCTTTTGATGAAAAATTTTATCCTCTCAATACCTAAAATAGCATTATTAATGAAACCCTTGCACTTACTATTATTGATTTCTTTTTTCGGATACTTCACCGTTGTTTCGGCCCAGATTGGAACAGAAATACGTGTTCATGATGGAGGGCGGGGTGGCCTTATGATGTCCCACGACGGTAGATGCAGCGGGGTGATCAATGCAATAGCACTTGGTAATAGTGGCCCATTCAATAGGGGGGATTTTTTTGCTGCTGGAAATCAATTTGAAGATGATTTTATAGAAAATTACCCTCACAAATTAAGTACAATCAATTCTTTCTATCGATGTTTTACATATGGAGGGCTTCAAGAACAAATTGTTCTTGATGCGCTAGGGTTACCTCATAACAATACTAGTCCGTCTAATTTCGGTGGTAAACCAGATGCTTATGGAAAAGGTTATTTTTGGGACTTTGATGATTCGGAAAGTTTTATTCCGACAACTTTTTATGCTCCTATAATGGTAGAAATAAAGGCTCGATATGCGAATGATTTTTTTGATTACACGAGCATTAATAGTACTCAGTTTAATAGGTATTTAGATTATCTAAGTGACCCTAATAATGTTTATAGGCCAAATGAAACAATTTCGCATGCTCTAATTATGGTCTTGCCGTCTGGAATCGAATTTTCACCTGACGATATTGAGAAATGTTCAAGAAAAAATATTCCATTTTACATAGCAAGAGTACAGAAAAAAGTAAATACAGCTAGAAATCCTAAATTTCTTACAAGAGTCACGCCTCCTAATTTAAAAAATGCTGATAAGCTAGATTATTCTTATACTAATGCTAGGAGATTTCCCTATTGGTTAGTTGAGGTAACTCTTGAATATAGGACGATGTGTTCCTTTGATTATAATGTCATTGAAGCAAATTTTGAAAATTGGGCAAATGATTTCGAACAGTCTTATCTAATTCCTTCTTCCATACCCTCTGACGCAGAAGAAGAGTGTGAAGACAGAACCTAAAATGATATTGTCTTTCCGGTTTAAAAGTTGATAAATATAGACAGAGTATGATTAAGGACTATTTTTTAAATTCTAAGTTAGGCGTTCCTTATTCATTCAGATATTATAATCTTGATTCTTTTCAAGAGGTTATCGACGAATTAGACAGAGAGGGACAAGTAGAACTTGACGAGCACGACATTTTTTACAAGAATAATCAAAGTCTGATTTATACCTTTGAAGATGGTAGAGTGGTCGTTTTTACTGGTGGTTCAATTTACTTGTTTGAGTCAGAGTCATATAGCATTTGGTTGTATGATTCAGGAGAGATTGACCGCGTTGTTAACGATTCTCCAAAGGTTTTTATTAAAAGCAGGAGTGAAAATATTCTTAGTGCGCATCTAATATCAGATCTAGTTGCGGGAGTTATCTTAGAATTTGCAACATTTCAAGTCCATCAATCGAATCAGGATAGAGACGTTTATTTGACACCTAACGGGTGGCTGATTGTTCAAGACTTAATCAAATTTGAAAATTACCTTCTATTAGAAGATGAAGCGATTAAGTTTTGAGCGTGTACGGGTTCAATCTCAACAAAGCCCGTGTTCGGAGTTTACACAAGCGAAATTGCTTTTTCCTCACGGATACTCTTGCTTTCCTTTGCTCTCTAAAAGCTTTTTTGCACCCGCGTCCGCGCCCAAATTTGCACAGGTAAGCTAGCTCAACCCAGCGTACAACGCTCTCTTAAATTCCCCTTAAAACCCGCCCAAGTCGCCCCCTGACTCAACCCTCGCCCCCCGCCAAACATTTACTTCCCACAGGCGCAAAACACCATCGTATGGGGTTGGTAGGTCCGGAAGCGAAACCTTAAATTTGCTGACCGGCTCTTTCTACCTAATAATCAAGGGTGTTTGGCCGTTGTATACTCCCGGGCTTTCGTCCGGCAAATCGCTTCCCCAGCCGGCAAAACCGCCGGCCGCAAATGATGATCTATGAAATCCCGAGGTACGCTCCTATTTTCCGCCCTCTTCATGGCACTTTTTGGCTTTTTGGCCGCTTACCTGCCTGAGCCAACGCCTCCCGGCGACAAACAGTCCGTCATCATCCAAACGATGATGCAGAACCTGGCCCGCTTCCATTATCAGCCGATGAAGATCGATGACGCGTTCTCCGGCCGTGCCTATGACTACTACCTCAACGATGTGGACGGTGCCCGTCTGTTCTTCACCCAGGAGGACATCGCCGCCTTCGCCCCGAACAAGTTCATGGTCGACGATCAGGTAAAAACCGGTAGCTACGAATTTTTTGACCTCGTGCAGGAGCGCTGGGGAAATGCTCTCGATAAAACAGAGGCATACTTCAAGGACATCCTGAGTAAGCCCATCGACCTGGAGCGCGGGGGTGAAATCACCGTCCGGGACGATGATTCCGGCTGGGCGGCCAACGATAAAGCACTGCGCAATTACTGGGAGGAGTACATCACCCGGGATATTCTGAATCAGATCATTCAGAAAGAAGAAGAAAACCAAAAAGATGAAGAGCTTACCGTAAAGCCAAGCACCAAAGAGGTGGAAGAGCAGGTGCGCAAGAAAACCCTCGAACGCTACGAAGGCTGGTTCGAACGGATGCGGGAGGCCAAGCTTTCCATGCGCCGCAGCCAGTACCTGAACGCGCTCACGAGCATGTTCGACCCCCACACCAGCTACTACCGGCCGAAGGATAAAGAAAGCTTCGATATCCGCTTTAGTGGTCGACTGGAAGGCATCGGTGCAACGCTGCAAAACCATGATACCTATACCAAGGTGGCTACGCTGGTAGTGGGTGGACCGGCCTGGAAAGCCAAGGAACTGGAAGAAGAAGACCTCATTATGGCCGTCCGCCAGGAAGGCGAAGAGGAAGCCGTGGATATCAAGGATATGCTCGTCGAAGACGTCGTGCAGTACATCCGTGGTAAAAAGGGAACCACTGTATTTCTGAAGATCAAGAAGCCCGATGGCACGATCAAGGAGATCAGCATCGTACGCGACGTGGTGGTGATCGACGATCGTTTCGCCAAGTCGCTCATCGTGGACGGAGCTGGCGAAGGCGAGAAAGTAGGCTACATCAATCTGCCCAGCTTCTACGCCGACTTCCAGAACGAAGACGGCCGCTTCAGCGCCAAAGACATTAAGATTGAGCTCGAAAAGCTCAAAGACCGCGAAGTGGATGGTATCGTTCTTGACCTGCGCAACAACGGTGGTGGATCGCTGCGCGACGTAGTGGATATGACCGGCTTCTTTATCCCCGAAGGCCCCGTTGTTCAGGTGGCCGGCCGTGGCGGCCGGAAGGAAATCCTCCGCGACAAAGACCCGAGCGTGATCTGGGACGGCCCGCTGGTCGTACTTGTTAACCAATACTCTGCTTCCGCCAGTGAGATCCTCGCCGCGGCCCTGCAGGATTATAACCGCGCCGTCATCGTCGGCAGTACCTCTACCTTCGGCAAGGGTACCGTTCAGCGTTTCATCGATCTGGATCGCACGATTCCCGGCCGTACGGACATCAAGCCCCTCGGCACCGTCAAGCTGACGATGCAGAAGTTCTACCGCATCAACGGAGGCTCTACCCAGCTACGTGGTGTTGAGCCCGATATTGTGCTGCCCGACAGTCGCTCCCTGTTGGAAACCGGCGAGCGCCAGCAAACGGCTCCCCTGAAGTGGACCAAGATCGACGCGGCAGATTATAGCCAGAATGTGTATCAGATTGACTTCATGGAAACCCTCCGCGAAAAGTCAAACGAGCGGGTTGCTTCTAATGCTACCTTCCAGAAAATCGCCGAGAACGCCAAGCGCGTTAAGCGGCAGCGCGACCGCAAGACCTATCCGCTTTCACTGACGGAGTATCAGGCCATGGACCGCGCCAATAAGACGGAAGCAGAAATGTATAAAGACCTCTTTGACGACGTCGTGAACCCTGGTGTTTTTAACATCGAAGTCGACCTGGAAGAAATCATGGTCGATGAATCCAAGGAAGCTCGCAACGATGAATTTAAGAAAGGTGTCGGCAAGGATGTGTACATCCAGGAGGCGCTGAACATTATTGCGGATATGCGGGAGTTGGAGTAAAGGCCTGAGGCTTTTATGTAGACGGGAAAGGCGCTGCGCGCTTTCCCTTGTATACGCCGCTTCGCGGCTTTTAGGACTTCGCCTCCGGTAATGATTTGCCGGAGGCGAAGTGGTTTTGGGCTACCTCGGTTGAGGACCTCCGGTCCGAATCAGGCAAGGGAGCGCAGCGACTTTGCCTGTGTAAGCCCGTCACGATCCAAAGCTGCCGCGCATACCCGCTCCGGGAGCCTTCGGCCCCGTTCGCGTTCGACGCGGGAGCGTCTCAACCAGCAACGACACAAGCCCGTTGAGCCTGCTCCACATGCCGCCAGTTATGGTAAATCACCACCCGTAGCGTATCCCCCAGCCGAAGGCGAACGAGCTCGGAGAGGCTGGTACCGGTTTTAGTCCGCGTCAGGTCTACGCGGCTGGCGAGTTGGAGTAGCTCCAGTATTTCCTCTTGCTGGCGGATGAATTCCTCGATGGCGGAGCGATCCGGAGCGGGGTCAAAGTTAACGGGGTTGGCTTTTTTGAAAGTATTAATCTTGCGCGTTTGTGGGCCGGGCTTCATGCCGGCGGCAAAGTAATTGCCAAGCCAGGAAGAAGTGAAGGTTTCGGTGTTAGTACGGTGCTTCGTTGCGTTGATTTGCTTACGGATTTCGGGTAGGTAATAGTCACCGTAGTAATTCAGATGAGCAAAATTTTCCAGCGCATTCCAGGCATCGGGGCGTCCCGCAGTACTGCGGGACAGGTGCAGGGTGGTGTCATCGAGCGCAAGGAAGTCCCGGCCGGCAGCCAGGTTACTGCGGGTGCGTTCGGTGAGTTGGGAGAGGAGGTCCTGGGCGGAACGAGCTTTCATCGGGTACTGTTTTGGTTAAAGTATACCGCAAAGTTCTGGCCACTGAATTGCGTGAATCTTGATTTGACGCAAGAATTTAGCTAATCAAGTAATCCAGCCCCACTCATCGCTTCACAAAAGTAGACGCCCAGCGCTGTTCTCCATCTTCCACCGTCAGGTGGTAGACCCCGGGGAGTAAGCTTTTTACGTCAATGCTGTAGTTGACTTCGCCCGTAAAAGGAATGCTGGCGCGATGCCTCCTGATTAGCCTGCCAAGTTGGTCCGTAATGGAAAAAACGAGATGCTGTCCCCAATCCCCTCGGGGCTGTACGTTGAGCAAATCGCTTGTCGGGTTGGGAAATGCTATTCCACCTACGACTTCTGCTGAGTTCCAAGGTACACTCACCGATGTTGTGTCCAGGCAAGAAGGACGCAGTCTGCCTTCCGCGTCTACTTTCAATATCCAGCCGCGTTGCCGAAAGGCTTCAGTGGTATCTGTCTCGAAGTTAGTGATTTCCCGCTGACTCTCTCCTACCATGATGAAACCACCGTCCGAAGTCGGCTTGAGGTCATAAATTTTATTGTTAACACTAATCGTATCGCTCTCCCCAAAGGCAGAATACAATCGCCGCCAGAGGAGCTTGCCATCCGGCGTAAACTTAATGAGCTGTACGACCTTTTGAAAAGTTAGTTCCGGAGTGTCGGCGGGAATAGCCTGACTGTAGACCGTAACAAAATTTCCGTCCTGGGTAGGTGCAATGTCCGCAATTCGGCTCTCCCACTCAAAATCATCGGGCCGGGTGAAGTCTCTTTCCCACTCCAGCCCCAGGGTGTCGTTAAATTTGAAAATTCGAGGATCTTCATAGTAAGCAGCATTACACCTGGGATTAGTATTTAAATAGGTTAATCGTTGGGCGTGAAGGTAGATGGAGCCGTCAGGGGCTTCATGTAAGGAGGTGTTGGAAGAAGAAATTAATGAGGTGTCGTTAAAGCTAAATTCATGTAAGTAGAAACTCAAGGTAGGATCATACTCTCGTATATGTAGTTTTGTGTATGGTTCACAGAACGTACCTGATTCGATTTCACAAAATAAAACTAGAATATTTCCATTGTCTCTAGCTAATAGGTCTTGTACAGAAGTTTGGGAAAGAGGTGATACTTGTATTATTAATGATTTGTTTAAGTTTAGCATAGAGTCTACTTCAAGTACAATAGCGTCTTGAAAGAAGTCCGGGTGTTCACTTTTGTAATTACCATAAACAAAGAACTGTTCATTAATTTCCTTTACTCCGATTCCCGTAAAAAAACCTTGATCGGGATAAGAAAAGTGTGGTACGGTACGGATCAAAAGAGAGTCTGAGTTTAGGTCATGCTTGCCGAGTAAAAGCTCTCTACCAGTTCCGTTGACATAACCCGTAAAGTATAGTTGTTCGCTTTTACTGATGAAACTCTCTCTTGCCCATGATTCCAGGCTTTTTTCATCATTGTAAGCAGTCTTGTTGACAAAGTAATTTCCGGTATAGTCTGCGGTATAAATTATCGAGCCGATTGGATGGGGGAACTCATTACTGCGAACTATTCCAACTGTTTTATAGCTGTTCTCATACGGCACCACAGCATTGAAAATAGTGTTTAGCTGACTTGTCTCCGTTCTTACGTTAAAGGTGCACGGAGTTTGAGCAGCTGCTTCGCTCCCGCTAAAAAATAGTAACACAAAAAGCGATGATAGTAGTATGCCCGGGAAAATAGAGGAGTTCATAGTCTCTGGAAATAAGCTGCGCCAATAGGCAATTATCTTGTCATGGCTTTGTTAGCCTCAGATGTGGCTGTGCCTGGTAATACACCACAAGTAGTATTAGAGGCCTGACTAAACAAGGAGCCATTAATGAAAAGAAAGGCTAGTACGATTCCTACATGGTGTAGTAATCTTGGGCGGAGTAAACATAACTCAATTGGGTTGTTTGGTGAATAAAATAGTGCCAGGTACAATACCTGATATTTTGATGTTTTAGTACTCCGGTAAGTTAGAGGCTAAAGTTGGTTTAGAGAAATAACCAAACGAGAATAGATGGAAATTTTCATCATGACCGACGAATCCGCGACAGCGTCTCCGCCGTCATCCGCAAATAATTGGCGATGTACTTAGCGGGAATTTCCTGAAAAAGCCGCGGGCTGCGTTCCAGGACTCTGCGGTAGCGCTCCGCCGGATCATTGGTTAACAGATCAATTTCCCGCTCCAGCTGACCGATGATCATCCAGGACATGATGTTCTGCCACAAGCTACTCAACTCCGGTTGCTCCGCGATGTGTTTGATGTAATCTGATTTGCGGATCATCTTCAGCGTACACTTCCTGATGGCCTGGGCGTACAGTATCGTTGGTTGCCCACTGATGAAACAATCTATAGCCGTAAAGAAATCTCCCTCATACCCAAAGCGGATAATCTGCTCTTCGTCATTGACCAGCACGAAGGACTGTAACGTCCCCCCAACCACGTAATAGATGTTGTCGTCCAGATCGTCCGCCATGTGGAGATAGTCTCCCCGTTTAAGCACAATGGTCTTCTGCCAGAGCTGGTGCTCCTGGATATAGTCGTGGAGGGTTTTCAGGGGAGAAAGCATGGTCCAAAATTAAGGATATATGGGGCTTCCTGAACCGGGAGTAAAAAAGTTTCTCTCGTTTATGGAATCGGAATGCCCATGGCGTCCCTATGGTGAAAGTTGGGCGAAGCGGCTGAATACAGCTGTTCAATAGCTCACAAAATGTCTTGCTGTAACGGATGCTGATCCAGCCGCATTAAGCAGCAAACGGGGAAGCTTATTCCCGGCTACTACTAGTGGTCGGGAACCGAGATTCGACACACCTTAAGCTTGTTGTCGCGGCGCTATGCGGCACGGCCCGAACTCCACCGTAGCTACGGCTATGCTGAAGTTCGTTCCGCACCACCTAGCACCACGCTAACGGCGCTTAAGCTAGGTCGAATCTCAATCCCCGACCACTACCACCCGGCAGTTTTCCATTGCCACCAAATCAACACACTCATGCTTTTACTTCCCATCACCCTTTTCGCTACTTCTGTTGCCATCTTCTTCCGCCCCGTAACGCGTATTCTCCGGGCCGATTACGATGTAACTAACCCCTTCATGAGCAAAATGATTGATGATCTGAGATAGACAGATCGATCCTCCCCGCTTACCGTCATTTTTTTCTTCTACATCCCGCCCGTTATGCACAAGCCCGAATCTTTTTTACAAGCCCTTCAGGGAAAGAGTAACGTCTATTACTTCGCTAATGGAGAGGTGAACAACCGGGTGGTGTCTTTTCCCGGCCCTGCGGGAGCTCCACTGCTGGTGTTTGTGGCGAACTGGCGGGCAAAACTGAAGCACTGGAAGTCCTTCATCAAAGTATTGCAGCAGAAGCACCGCGTGCTCTACTTTGAAACCCGCGAGAAGGAAGCAACACAGTACCGGACGGAAGCTCCGGACCTGTCCGTAACGGCCATGGCAGAAGATCTTACTCGTTTTCTCAATCTGGTGGAACGCCCCTATCATTTGCTGGGCGTTTCCGTTGGCACCTCCGTTATTCTACGGTCTTGGGCCAAGCTGACAAATAAGCCGGAGTCACTGATTCTTCTCTGCCCCGTGCTAAAGGTGAAGATGCCGGCTTACTTCCGGGTCTTTCCCTTTATTGACATCAAAACGTTCACGCGCTACGCGCCTTTGCTGTACCGCTTGTTGTGTGTCTCTCCCCGGCTGAAGTCGGTCCAGAAAACCCTGCGCCGGGCCATGACGGAGAAGGACTTTACCGAAATTGCGGTGATGAAGGCTTCCGTTCAGCAGCTGCTCACCATGCCGGACCCATTGGCCTGCAGCAACTGCCGCCCGACCGGGCGGACGCTCATCGTCCGCTCCCTGCAAGACCCTCTACACTCTGCCGCGGATGCTGACCGGGTGATGCAAGGCATTGGCGCTACGGACGCTTTCAGCTGCCCTGATTTCCGCAGCGTCCACGCAGCCGAGACGGCGGAGCGCTTACTGCCGTTCCTGCGGAGGGAGAGTTTTGTGGGGTGAGTGAACAACCCCGTTCAATAAAAAAAACGTAGAGACAGGGCGCTCCCTGTCTCTACGTTTTTTTATTGAACCTGTTTGTGGAATACTCCCCTGCCCATCGTCCCTAGATAAAACCACGGACTATGCGCTATCTTTTCCTCTTGCTTCTAATAACTTTCCTCTGCACCTGCGCCCGCGCCCAGTTCACCATGACGGCTTCTATCGGCCTGGCGGATGAACAGTGTACGGCGCCCATCACTGACCCGAATACGGATTGTATTGCCGTTCCAAACGGTGAGGACATGCTCAGTTACCTGCCTGGGCAGGACGGAGACATCATCATTACCTATCGCCTGACCAATAACTCCGGCGGTACCATTACTATGGCTTCCGTTACGGATAGCGACCGGGGTGTCATTGTGCCGGTTTCGCCAATTACCATTGTGCCGGGGCAAACCGTGACGGCCAACCGGATTTTTCCCGCCGAAACACTTCCCCGAACGGTAACGGCCACCGTTACCGCTAACGTCCAGAATGCCGCCGGCGCCAGCGCTACGGTGACGGGCCAATACACGCTGGATGTTGTGGCTCCAGCGGTGGATGTCGAATTCGGCGTCGCCCGCCAGGCGGATGTTTGCGATAACGAACCTACAGCGCCAAATTGTAACGTTCCCTACGGTGCCCTTAACGGGCAGACCATTACCGTCGGTGCGCTGGATACCTTCACGACCCGCTTTGCGTGGACCAACGCGGGCCTGAGTACCTTCGACATGGAAAACCTGGTCGATCAGGACGGGTTTCAGGTCGGCAATACCGGCTTCGATCAAGTACCCGGCCAGACCCTTATCTCCTCCCGCCACTGGGAGGCTCCGGCTTTGCCCGGAACCTATAACTACAGCCAGACGCTGACGGTTACCGATTTTGCCGGCAATGAAGCTGTTCGGACGGTCACCTTCGTGGTAATTGTACAGGCCCCACAGGTAAGTGTCGAATTCGGCGTTGCCCGTCAGGCGGATGTCTGCGATAACGAACCTACAGCGCCGAATTGTAGCGTTCCCTACGGTGCCCTTAACGGGCAGACCATTACCGTCGGTGCGCTGGATACTTTCACCACCCGCTATGCATGGACGAATACCGGTCTGGGAGAATATGACCTGATCAATTTGGCTGATCAGGACGATTTTCAGATTGCGAACACCGGCTTTGACCAGGAGCCCGGGCAGACTTTAATTTCCTCCCGCCACTGGGAAGCTCCTGCTTTGCCCGGCACCTACGACTTCAGCCAGCTGCTGACGATCACCGATCAGGGAGGAAATATGGTGACGGCCGAGGTGACTTACATCGTCATCGTTGAAGCTCCTATGGTGGAAATTGAATTCGGCGTTGCCCGCCAGGCGGATGTCTGCGATAACGAACCTACAGCGCCGAATTGTAGCGTTCCCTACGGTGCCCTTAACGGGCAGACCATTACCGTCGGTGCGCTGGATACTTTCACCACCCGCTATGCATGGACGAATACCGGTCTGGGAGACTATGACCTGATCAATTTGGCTGATCAGGACGATTTTCAGATTGCGAACACCGGCTTTGACCAGGAGCCCGGGCAGACTTTAATTTCCTCCCGCCACTGGGAAGCTCCTGCTTTGCCCGGCACCTACAACTTCAGTCAGCTGCTGACGATTACCGATCAGGGAGGAAATATGGTGACGGCCGAGGTGACCTACATCGTCATCGTTGAAGCCCCCATGGTGGAAATTGAATTTGGCGTGGCTCGCCAGTCAGACGTTTGTGATAATACCATCGCTCCAAACTGCCCGGTTCCTTACGGACCTGTAAATAGCCAAACGGTCACCTTGGGCGCCGGAGATACGTTGACGACCCGCTTTGCCTGGACGAACACCGGCCTTGGCGACTATGACCTCATTAATATCGTCGATCAGGATGGTTTCCAGATTGCCAACACTGGTTTCGACCAGACTCCCGGTCAAACGCTGATCTCCGCCCGTCATTGGGAAGCACCAGATAGTCCTGGCACTTACAACTGGAGCCAGACCCTGACCATTACGGACCAAGGGGGCAATGTCATTACTGAAACGGTCACTTTTAAGGTGGTTGTAGATTGTTCTCTGGGAGATTTTGCTCCGCCTACCGCGCTTTGTCAGGACCGGACGGTAACGCTTACCGAAGGAGAAACGGTTAACATCAATGCCGGTCAGATCGATGACGGAAGTTTCGATGGCTGCGGAAATTTAGCCGGAGGCGGTATCGACATATCTTCTTTTACCTGTGATGACGAAGGGCCGAATACGGTAACCCTGACGGTAGGGGATCTGGCAGGAAACTCTGCCAGCTGTACCGCAACGGTGACGGTGGTGGTAGAAGAGGCGATCTCTTCCGGATCAGCGGGGAATTGTGTGCAGACGGTGACTCCCGTTACGGGCGGGCAGGCCTGGTGGGACATCGAAGACCCTGATGGCAAGCTGATCGCTCAGGTGATCGTTGGGAACAATACGAACATCAGTGGAGTCAGAGCCGGTATCTATACTTCAGCAGCTATGACCGAAACGGTGAGTGGTAATCCCTTACTCAGTAAGCGAACTTTCCTGCAGCTGTTGGACGGAAGCGGACAAGTCGTTCAGCCAAACAGCGAACCGCTCTACGTTCGGCTTTACTACACGGAAGCTGAAGTAAACGCCTTATTGGCGGCCGACCCTGAAATGGGGATTGGCGATCTGGCCATCATCAAAGCCGACGGCGAAGAGTGTGGAAGCGGATATACGGGGCAGAATGCTACGTCAATAAGTGCGACCCTGGAAAGAACCGGATGTGCGGATGAAGATTATTATTTCGAATTCTTTACGG
This sequence comes from Neolewinella agarilytica, assembly GCF_900110645.1. Taxonomy (GTDB): domain Bacteria; phylum Bacteroidota; class Bacteroidia; order Chitinophagales; family Saprospiraceae; genus Neolewinella; species Neolewinella agarilytica. The sequence continues at coordinate 35,982 of NZ_FOFB01000010.1, read as the reverse complement.
GCTCCTTTTCTACCTTTTACCTTTTTTCCAACGATGCGCTATTGCCGGTAGAGCTGACCACTTTCGAAGCCCGCGCCATCGAAAAGCAGCGCGTACAACTGGACTGGATGACGACGACCGAAACAGATAATGACCGCTTCGAGATCGAGCATAGTGTGGACGGGCAAACGTTCACGCAGCTGGGCGCGGTCGCAGGTGCAGGGGGCAGTTCGGAGGAGCAGTGGTATGACTTCGTCCACGAAACCCCCGTCTCCGGCCTCAACTACTACCGCCTACGCCAGATTGATTTCGATGGCACGGAGACGCTGAGCGAAGTTCGGGTAGTAGAGGTGACGGGCGCCAGCCAGCTTAGCCTGTACCCCAATCCGACGGTGGATGAACTTTGGGTCAAAGGCTTCGTCGGAGGAAACGTTCGGGTGCTTGACGCACAGGGTCGTATAGTTCTGGGGCAAAGCCTTCTGGAAGGGCAATCGCTTGATGTGCGCGCTCTGCCTTCAGGCATCTACCTGCTCCAACTCCCAACGGAGACGCTGCGCTGGGTGAAACGGTAATCAACCATCGGGCGGAGGAGCTCCAGCTCCGACTCACGACTGAAGCCGAAGGCTTTTGGAGTGGGCTTGCGCTGTAGCATGCTTGTTTCATTCACGGTGTGTAATCCGGGCAAAATCGTTTCTCGCTACCGTCGATGTCGGAGCTGGAGCTCCTCTCCCCCAAAGAAACACTGTCGTTGGTGATCATATTGATCAATGATGGTTTGTAACATAGTCCGAATGGAGCGACATTCGGTTTTTTCCCCACCGTGGCTTGCTGCGGTGGGGTTTTTAATTTCCTGGTCTGACGACTTTAGCCCCTCTGCTCACTTCTTCTTAAACTTCGCCAGCGCCTGCTTCGCCTCTGCCGTCAGCACCAGCCGACCGGAGATCTCCGCACGCTCTTCGATCAGGTAGGGCCAGCCCCGGGTGCCCTCCCAGAGGGCTTTTTTAAGCTCGGCGGCGGCCTGCGGACTATACTTTGCCAGCTTAGTGGCCAGGTCTTCAGCGGCGGTATTGAGCTCTTCATAAGTGTGAAAGAGTCGTTGGTAAAGCCCTTTTTCGTGGGCCCAGCGGGCGTTGTGCCACTCCGTGTCGAGGCAGAGCTCGGAGGTGGCCGCCGTGCCCATCTTCCGGCGCAGCGCCGGAAGGATGACGAAGGGCCCGATGGCGATGGCCAGTTCACTGAGTTTAATACTGGCGGCTTCGGTGGCGAGACAGTAGTCCGCTGCGGCGGCGATGCCGACGCCACCACCAATAGCCTTGCCCTGTACGGCGACAACAATGGGCTTGGGGCAGGCCCGCATGGCGAGTAGCAAATTGCCGAAGCCCATGAAAAATTCCTTGCCTCCTTTACGGTCTTCAATGGCCAGTAGCTCGTCGAGGTTGGCCCCCGCGCAGAAAGTCCGTTCGCCACCGCTACGCAGCAGGATGCAGCGGGTATCTTCATCGTTGCCGGCAGCATCGATGGCGGCTACCACTGCCCGCAGCTGATTAGACGGGAAGCTGTTGTGCGCCGGATGAGAAAAAGTGATGTGACGGACGCCGCTGGGCATCAGCTGGCTGTTGATTTCACCGTTGGGGTTCATGTGTTGGATTTATGTGGTGGTTGGGTGGGGCGAAGGTAGGGTTTATATTGGACCGGCCTCATGTGAATAGCCTTAATCTACCGTCTCAGGATATGTACAGATTAGTGGGGAGTGAGGGACCAACCAGCACCCCGTACCTTACCGGGCCAGTCCAATCGCCTGCCCTGCCAGCCCTTCCTGCTGGCTTTTATCGATCTTTTTATCGAGGGTACTGACGGAGCAGTGGGGAGCGTTTACTGTACTGTGCAACAGGGTGGGTATCGTCTTCTGCTGCGCCCATAATTTTGCTGGGGCGGCCGGGAAATCCGGCTTCTAAAGTCTTTTCTCTGCACCTGCGTCCGCGCCCTCACCCATTCATCATTGAAACATTATCCATCGCTTTCACCCCGCCAGCCGTAAATTACGGTCGATTTCAAGCCCAACTTACTATGTATACCAAGCAAAAAACGATACTGAACAACCGACTCTTCCTGATACTTTTCGCCTTTGTGCTGGCGCTGCCACTCAGCAGCCAGCAGCTGGAAGGTATTGCTACTTTTTATGGTGATCGCTTTGATGGCAAACTAACGAGTACGGGAGAGGTTTTTCTCCACAAAGGATATACGGCTGCCAGTAAGGATTTGCCCTGGGGAACCATCGTGGAAGTGACGAACGTTGCAAACGGTAAAAGCGTCCAGGTACGGATCAACGACTGCGGTCCTCACCTCAAAGGCCGGATCATCGACCTGACGAAAGCCGCCGCTACCGATCTGGATTTCATCAAGCAAGGAGAAGCCAAGGTGAGCCTGCGCATCATCCGGAGCAGTGACTCCGGTCCGACCTGTAGCCGGGGAGCATGGGCTAAGCAACTTCGTAAAGAAGGGAAGTCGATTCCACCACCGCCTCCGGCCTGGACACCAGGCAGCACGAACGGTGGTTCTACGGTCGTAACCACTCCATTGCCCACGGGAACTGTCGAGGGAATGGCCAGCTACTACGCCGATCGGTTAAACGGCCGCTCGACCAGTACCGGCGAAACATATGACCTGACAAAGTTTACTGCCGCCAGCAAACTATACCCTTACAACAGCATTCTGGAAGTAACTAACGTCGTTAGTGGAGCTAAAACCCGCGTACGTGTAAATGACTGTGGTCCGCATTATGAGGACCGCATTCTGGACCTGAGCCGGGCTGCTGCCAAGCAGGCGGGCATTCTGGAGGCGGGCGTTGCCCGTGTGCACGTACGGGTGGTGAGCATGGGCCAGGACGGGCCTACCTGCGACCGTGGCGCCTGGGCTAAAGCCCAGCGGGAAGCCACCAGCGAGGCCAATACTACTGCTCTCAGCCCCGGCCAGGCACCACCACCCGCCCCAACGGTAACGGGTGAGGGCTCTGCACCCGCTACCTACCAGACCCCGGCACCGCCGAACACGGCCCCGGCTTCTACTGCTGTCCCTACGGCAGAAGTCTACGGCGTACAGGTAGCGGCCTTTGGGAACCGGGCGAACGCCATACAGGCGGTTGCCGATTTGAAAGAAAAAGGATTTACGGATGCTTACACCATCACGGACGGGAAGATCTCTCGTGTCTACGTGGGCAAAGCTCCTACGGCGGAAGATGCCGCCCCCACCAAGCAGGCACTGACCAAGGGCGGATATCCGAAAACGGTCGTCAAAAAAGTCAGGGTGCCCGCTTCGGATGCCGCGCCGGTTACTTACGGTCAGGCAGCAGTAGCGCCCCCCACGCCCGCTACACAAGCGGAGACCCAATACACGGCTAAGCCCACGGATGCACCAACCTTTGACCCCGCAGATATTCTCTTTGGCGTACAGGTAGGCGCCTATAAATCAAAGGCAGGAGCAGAAAAGGTCGCCAAAGATCTGGAAGCGAAAGGCTTCCCGATGGTCTTCACCGCTACGGTAGGAAAAGTGACCCGGGTCTTTGCCGGGAAGTACTATTTTCAGGGACAGGCCGAAGACCTGAAAGATAAACTCAGTGAAGCGGGCTATCCCGGTACCTCCGTAAGAAGGGTGCAGTAGGCAGGATGATACCGGACGCTTTCAGAATTGGCGTATTAAGCCGGTATCAATGACAGCAAAAATGCCGGCATGATGAGCAGGATGATCAGCACCAAAAGTCTCCAGCTTTTATTATCGATATTCATGCTAGTATTGACGAAACCAAGGCCCCGAAGTTACTTTCCGTCGCCAGTTTAATTATTTAATAACGATCGGGCCTGGTCCTATTAACGAGAATTAACGATTGCTCTTTTTAAATCGTAACCTACACTTCCTCTTCCATGATTTTATATAAGACTAACGACAATTGGTTCAGTGACATAAGCCACTTGTTTACCTCCTGGACGATGCAACGAATTGTGCGTTCAGTAGTGGGGATTGGCATTTACGCAGCCGTCTTTGTTTGGGCTACGGAATATTTTGAATTGGAGGAGTTCCTGATGATGGACACAACAGTATTCTCTCTTTTGGGGGTTATTCTGTCCCTGTTCCTGGGCTTCCGTACGACCACGGCCTACGATCGTTGGTGGGAGGCACGTAAGCAATGGGGAGCATTGGTCAATAATTCCCGTAATCTGGCGATCTACGTAGACAGCATGTGGCCGGAATCCGATACGGGGATCCGCCGTTTCATGGCCAAGCACATTGCCAACTTCTGTATCGGCCTGGCCTGGCACCTCCGCGATGGGGTGGAGCTGGAGAAGCTCATCTACCTGAGCCCGGAAGAAGAGGGCTACTACCAGAGTAAGGATCACGTCCCGAACTTCATCGCGCTGCGCATCTTTCAGCGCATTGCCGCGGCTCACCGCGACGGGGTAATTAATGAGGGAGATTACATCAACATCAAGGCGCAGCACCAAAGCTTGCTGGATATTCTCGGAGCGTGTGAACGAATCAAGAAAACACCCATCCCTTTCAGCTACAATGTGTACCTGAAAATTTTCATCACCGCCTACGGTATTCTCTTGCCCTGCGGCCTGGCGGAAGGCTTCGGCTGGACGACAATTCCCATCACCATGCTCGTCTTTTTCGCACTGCTGGGAATAGAATTAATGGGTGAAGAAATCGAAGACCCCTTTGGCCTGGACTGCAATGATCTCCCCACCGCAGACATCGCTCACACCATCAAGCGGAACGTCTTCGAAATTCTGGAAGACCGGACCCCGGCGGAGCGGGAGGGGAAGGAGCTGTACACTAAAGTTTTTTAGTTCGTTGGTCCGTTGGTTTTTTGGTCTGTTGGTCTTTTGGGCTGCCGCACGTTGGAGGTGTTATAGGCGGCAAAGGAAGATTTTGCCTCAACGCCTCCAAATTGCAGTAGCCTCCAACGCCTCCAACGTGCGGTAGCCTCCAACGCCTCCAACGTGCGGTAGCCCAACGAACCAAAGGACCAACGAACCAACAAACCAATCACCTCTTCACCACCGTCCGCACCACTTCCAATTCATTAAAGTCAGTAATCCGGAGGTAGTAAATGCCGGGGCTGGTTTTACGTCGCTTAGGGGCCAGGTTCAGGAAATTGTCGCCGGCAACGACGTGCCACAGCTGGCTGTGCACGAGCTGGCCGTTAGCATTAAGGAGCTCAATGACCAAAGAGCCGTCTTTAGGGACGTTGAGGTCCAGGCGAAGCTCACGGTCAAAGGGATTCGGAGAGACGACGAGTGATTCGAGATAAGTGGCTTCCGGGCGCGGCCGCGGGTGCGAGGTGGGTTCCTTGGGAGGCAAGGGAAGTTGAGGTAGCATTTGCTTAATCGTATCCTTAACCCAATCCATGCCGGTAGGCTCAGGAACTTCCATGATCATGATGCCCATGATCATTGGGTGTTGCTCCTCGGGCAGCGGGATGGTATCCGGAATCGGACAAATAATTTCTCCTCCGGGAATAGTGTCCGGAATGGGCTCGACGACGATGTCCCCAACGATTTCATCCTCTATGCGAGGGTGGATGGCGATCTTGCCGACTACGGGCGGACGAGGTGGCAGGCTGTCCGCCGTTACCGGTTTGGCCGTCATTTCACCGCGGATGGTTGTAGCGTCAGCGTCCGTAGAAAGGTGCGCGGCGTTGATGGCCCGTATGTTAGCCAGGGTAGCATCTTTTGTTTCCACTTTGGCGGGGCTCTCCGGAGTCGGGAGGGCCGACTGAGCCTCCATCGCCGCTGACGAGAGCAGCAGGCCGGCCGTAGCGGCGGCTACTTTCAGCGGGCTCGCCCGGCGGTCAGAGATGGCGCGGAGTGGCCGTTCGAGCTGATCGGGGCGGAAGCGACCACACATACGGCCTTTGTTCTCCCGGGCGTAGGCATGGAGTTGGTCGTCGGTGAAGCCCGTAAAGTCGGTTACATTCTTCGCGCAACTGTCGCAGTGGCGGGCAGTAGTGCCGGAAACCGGGGTCATGCCATTCCAGTCCTCATGACAGGGAGTAGGGACGGATATTTTCAACGGAGTGTAAGCCATGGTAAAGATGTTCTGGTTGATCAGTAGATGCAGGCTGGAGAGAGAATGCACACTGCGGGAGGGAAAACTTTGCGCTGATACTTTTCACATTGCACCTGCGTGTGCGCCAAAATCGCCTGTCATCTATTCCATCTCGCTTATCTTTTCCCCGCTGCGGGGCACTACGGCAGTCGCTGCGTATAAGTCTGCTTACCTCGCTATGCCTCAAGGTTTCGGATACCGATCATTGTGTCGCGCAAAATCGGGAATCGAGAATCGAGAATCCCAAATCGCTAATCTTCTTCTTGCTATCCGTACCTTTGCGGCACTTTTTGATATGAGTGAATTATTGGATCAAGTTGACAAAAGCCGCCTCCCCCGTCACATCGGGGTGATTATGGACGGCAACGGCCGCTGGGCCAAGGACCGGGGGAAGCCCCGCGTCTTCGGGCATCACAGTGCCGTAGAATCCGTAAGAGCCACGGTGGAAGCCTGCGCAGAGCTGGGCGTCGATTGCCTGTCTTTATACGCCTTCAGTACCGAAAACTGGAGTCGGCCAGAGATGGAAGTGGGCGCTTTAATGCAGTTGCTGGTGGACACTATTGGCTCCGAAATGGAGACTTTGCTGAAAAATAATATCCGCCTGCGCTCCGTCGGGGATACCAGCAAGTTGCCCGAGGCCACTCGTGATGCACTGAAGTTTGGCATCGCGAACACGGCGAAGAACGAGGGTATGGAACTCATCCTGGCACTTAACTACAGCGGTAAGTGGGACCTGACCCACGCCATCCGGCGCATCGCCGGAGAGGCCGCTGCCGGCAGGCTAAACCCCGTCGATATCGACGAAGAACTCATCGATCAACAGTTGTCTACCCGGGAGTTCCCTGACCCCGAACTCATCATTCGGACCAGCGGCGAAAACCGACTAAGCAACTTCTTTCTCTGGCAGGCGGCCTACTCCGAATTTTACTTCAGTCCCGTTTTCTGGCCGGAGTTCCGAAAGCCCGATCTTTACGCTGCCATCATCGACTTTCAGCAACGGGAACGACGTTTTGGCAAAACCAGCGAACAACTCAGCTAAGCTCAACCAACCCCAGCGGCATAATCCCTGTCTATTCAACCGGTACTTCCGGCCTACCCCGATTTTGGCGGGGCGCAAATCAGCGACGAATGAAACTAAGTGTATTCTTCTTATCCGTTTTCTGTCTGTTCACGTTTGCTACGGTAAGCGCACAAACGGACTCACTGGACCTTCCCGTTTACAACTACACGCAACCTCAGGAATATGAGATCGGTGCCATCACGGTGGCCGGTGCGTTCTTTGCCGAGCAGAACGCCATTATTGGTGTGACGGGCCTGAGCGTAGGCGATAAAGTCCGGATTCCCGGACCAGACATCCCCCGTGCCATCAAAAACCTTTGGAGACTTCGTCTCTTCACCGATGTATCCATCGAGCAGGAAAAAACGATCGGAGATGTTATCTTCCTTGTCGTACGGGTGGAGGAACGCCCCCGTTTTCTGCGCCACAGTTATGTAGGAGTGAAACAGGGCTTGCACGAAGACCTGAATGAGGTAGTGAACACCTACATCGTTCGCGGAGGCATCGTTACGGAAGACGCTAAGGTGAACGCTGCTGAGGGAGTCCGGAAGTTTTTCATTGAGAAAGGCTTTCTTGACGCTGCCGTTGAGGTGGAAGAAATCGTTGACTCTTCCCGTGCGAATTCTGTTCGCCTGGTGTTTGACGTAGAGCGCGGAGACCGGGTGAAAATTGCGGAGATTAACTTCAATGGCAACACGGCCATCAAAGACAAGAAGCTGCGTAAGAAAATGAAGGAGACGTCTCAGAAGGGGCGAATCTTCAAAAGTTCCAAATTCCGTCCGGAAGAATATAAAATTGATCAGGAAGCAATCATCGCTTTCTATAACACCCAGGGTTACCGGGATGCGCGGGTACTGGGAGATAGCATTTACCGAAACGAAGACGGTGAGCTGGTGATCAACGTTGACCTGAATGAAGGCAACCAGTATTACTTCCGCAATATCACCTGGAAAGGAAATTCCATTTACGACGATGAGACGCTTGCCCGCGTACTGGCCATCGAAAAAGGAGATATTTTCAACGAAGAAGAACTGCAAAGCCGCCTGAGCTTCAGCCCGGACAATGCGGACGTATCTTCCCTTTACATGGACAATGGCTACCTCTTCTTCAGCGTAGACCCCATCGAGGTCGCCATTGCCGGCGACTCTATCGACCTGGAGATGCGCATCTTTGAAGGCCCGCAGGCGACGATTGATAAAGTGACCATCGAAGGTAATGACCGGACGCACGAGCACGTCATCCGCCGCGAAGTCTTCACCCGCCCGGGGCAGAAGTTCTCCCGCTCGGACATCATCCGCAGCCAGCGGCAAATCATCGGCCTGGGCTACTTTAATCAGGAGACCCTCGGCATCGATACGCCCGTTAACCCGGATCGTGGAACGGTGGACATCAAGTACACCGTAGAAGAAAAGCCAAGTGATCAGTTGGAGCTCAGTGCTGGTTGGGGTGGACGCCGGGGCGTTATTGGCACGCTGGGCGTGACCTTCAATAACTTCTCCCTGCGCAACGTCTTCAACAAAGAAGCCTGGCACCCGCTCCCACAGGGAGACGGGCAGCGACTGAGCCTGCGGGCACAGACCAACGGCCGCTTCTTCCAGAGCTACAACGTCAGCCTGACCGAGCCATGGCTCGGTGGTAAGCGTCCTGCTTCCCTGACGGTTTCCGGCTTCTACAACAAGTATGACCTCGGTATTACTACGGCACCCCGTAAGCTGATCATTAAGCAGGCTTCCGTAAGCCTCGGTACCCGCCTCCGCTGGCCGGATGATAACTTCATCCTCCGTAGCGGTATCAACGTTCAGCAGCTGGTCCTTGATAACTGGAGCCAACTCTTTACCACCGATGCCGGTGAGGCCGTTACGACGGGTAACTATAATAACTTCAGCTTCCAGTTCACCCTGGCCCGCACAACGGCTACGGACCCGATCTTCCCTAAGCAGGGCTCTAACATCGAGCTGACGGTTAAGCTGACGCCTCCCTACCGCCAACTCGGTCTGGTGGACGACGACCCCGAAAAGCTCAACAACCCGGAAGACCGCTTCCGCTATCTGGAGTACCACAAATGGCGCTTGAATGCCGACTGGTACACACCACTGGTGGGTAAGCTGGTGCTGAAGACCCAGGCCAAGATCGGCTTCCTGGGGGCTTATGACAACGAAATTGGTGTTGCTCCCTTTGAGCGTTTCCAGCTCGGTGGCGACGGTATCAACAACCAGCAGTTCCAGTTTGCCGGCGTTGACATTATCAGCCTGCGTGGTTACGAAACGACCGATCTGCCCAATAACTCCATTATTAGTAGTACAGGACTCGAGCGTGAGGTTGCTACGCCCATCTTCAGCAAGTACACCGTAGAACTCCGCTACCCGCTTAGTTTGAATCCTTCCAGTACTATCTATGTATTGGCCTTCGCCCAGGGCGGTAACGCCTGGCGCTCTGCCCGTGACTTCAACCCATTTGACCTGAAGCGCTCCGTAGGCTTCGGTGCCCGTGTCTTCCTGCCGATGTTCGGTACCCTTGGCTTTGACTGGGGCTACGGATTTGATAAAGACCTGTTGGATGAGAGCGTGAAGCCTTCCACATTTAACATTATTCTTGGCTTTGAGCCGGAGTAAAAAACGCTAAGCGTTTTTTTAGACGAAACCTTGCTGCGCGCGGTTTCTTTTAGACGGAAGAGATCGCTTCGCTCCTCTTCCTTTAAGACGTTCGCTTCGCTCTCTTGTAGACGAAAAATGCGCTTCGCTTGTTTTTCTTTAAGACGGCCTTCGGTCTTTTAGCACTACGCCTCCGGTAAATCAATACCGGAGGCGAAGTAGGTTATGGAGGAAGGTGATCTACTGGTAGTAGAGCAACGTCCGACAACTGTAGGAAGGACAAGCCGAACCAACGAATAAGCGAAACCTAAAAAGCCCCCATTGACACTTCGTCAATGGGGACTTTTTAGTCGATAGTAAAATCAGCCGGCGGAAACGTAGCGGGGCAGCCCCTTAAGACTGTTTGGCTAATTGACGGCTGGCCAATTGGACTTTAGAACCGAACGTTCAGCGCCGCACTCAGCATCGTGCCCAGCTGGCTGAAGTGGTAGCCATCATAAGTCATTTGCGAGTAACGTTGGTTGAAAGTAATCAGGTTAGACTGGTTCTGGAGGAACTCGGCGTCGTTGAGGCGGCTGTCGCCGCTGATTTCAGACTTGAATTCCCACTCGGGCAGTACGTTGAGCAGATTGTTCACGTTGAGCGATAGGGTCGTCATCTCTGTGATCCCGTAGTTGAGGGCGAGATCGGTTACAACCTTTGTGCTGAACTCGGTAAAAATACCTGCATCAAGGCCCTGCTGGTAGAAAGTAGTCGGGCCGAATACGGTGTTGTTCAGAGAGACACCCAACTTGCCAAAGTCAGTGCTGAGACCGAGGATTGCCTTGTACTTTGGGCGGGAAGTGAAAAACAGGGCTTCCTGTGTCTGATTAGCAACGGATTGGCCGGCGCTGGCAACGATGGCCGGGTTCTTAACGTCACCGTCACGTTCGTTCTGGAGCATGTAGTTGCCGGCAAGATTGATGTTCAGGGCATTCTCACCAAGCTTGAAGCCGCGGTAGTTAGCTACGAAGTCGATACCGGAGGTGCGGGTGTCAAGGCCATTTACGAAGAAACTGAGGTCAGACAGGTTATTGTCAGACAGGATGGCGTCCAGTTCGGTGCCTCCGCCATCAGTCCCACCGATTTCCGTGGAGAGTATAATCCGGTCTTTAACACTAATGTTGAAGTAATCGAGCGTGATGCTCAGGTCGTCAGATGGGCGAAGGCCAACTCCAACGGTGAAGTTAGTAGACTTCTCGGGGTCAAGAGCAGGGAGGCCCAGCAGGCGTGCTTCGCGGCTAACGTTGTTAACCAATCCGCCTACCTGGATACCCTGGCCGGGAACAAAGCTGTACTGTGCTTTCTGCGTGAAAATCTGGTGTAGCGTAGGAGCCTTGAAGCCCGTAGAGAAAGACGCGCGGAGCGTGATCTTATCTTCATTGAATTTATAACGTGAGCTCACCTTATAAACGAAGGCGTTACCAAAATCAGAGTAGTTCTCGAGGCGAACGGTTGCGTTTACCAGGAAATCATCGGTGATGTCAAATGCTGCGTCAGCGTAACCACCAAAGTTGTAACGATTAAACTTACCGGAGTTACGAGGGTCGTTACCGGCGAAAGAGTCGGCTCCTCCGTCCTCATAGCTGGAAAGTTGTCCTTCGATAATGGTGAAGTTCTCGTTTCGGAATTCGGAACCGAATGCAATACCCACCTTGTCAGAAAGGCGGCGGGTGACATCAATGTTACCAACAGTGTGGGTGAAACGGGTGCCACCGGGATCGAAAGTAATCGGGCTGTTCTCCCGGTAGGTGAAGGTTCCATCCGGGTTAAGGGTATTGTTGCGGTTATGCGAGTTGTTGACTTTGTAGGTCTGCTGGTTTCCACCAACGGTGAAGCTCAGGTCGGCAATCCATCCATTCTTTTCCGTACGGAAGCCGAGGGTGGCGTTGTAATCATTCAGGAGACCTTCGAAGGTAGGAACGTAACCGATGTACTCACCGTTTGGTCCGTCGGGGAAGAAGTCCGCCAGGTAAGGGAAGTCTTCTTCGGTACGCCAGTAAGGAGTACGGTAGTTGGCGAAGGAGTTTACCCGCTTATAAATGTAAGCGGCGTCGCCATAGATCTCTGTGGTCTCCGTAAGGTTGTTTCCGAAGTTGACCGCGATTTTGGAAGCCGTTGTCTCCGGTGAGCCATTAATGTTGCGGGCATCAGGGTAAGCGGACAGGAAGCGCTGTACATCAGCCAGGTCTGCACCAAAGTCACCAGCTTCGCCTTCTGCACTTACGGTGCCGGGGCGGTTGGCGAGGTTGGTCTTGCTCAGGTCGAGTGTGTAGTTGATAAAACCATCGCGGCCCAGGCTGGAACCGTTGTTAAGGGCAATGCCGTACATCTCACCGTCACCTTCACTGGTGATACCGGTGCGCAGGGTGAAGCTGCCAGCTTCATCATCGTCTTTAAGGATAATATTCATTACACCGGCGATAGCGTCAGAGCCGTACTGGGCCGAGGCACCATCACGGAGAATCTCAATGCGTTTGATGGCGTCTACCGGAATACCGGAAATGTCAGCACCCGTCTCTCCACGTCCCGGAGAGGTTTGCGTGTAAAGCAGGGCAGAAAGGTTCTTCCGCTTTCCGTTGATCAGGATGAGCGTGCGGCTTGGGCCCATGTTACGAATTTCGTAGGGGTCAAGCAGCGACGTTGCGTCGTTAACCGGCGTTTGAACCGTGTTGAAAGAGGGGACGCGGTACTGCAGGGCCTTGTCGAAGGTCGTCTGCCCGGTAGAAATCAGGTCCTTTGAACGGAATACGTCAACCGGTAGGGGAGAGGTCGTATTCGAACGGGGTGCTGTCCGGGATCCTACGATGACAAGTTCTTCCAGATTGGTCGCTCCGCTTTCCAGCGCGATGTTCCAGGTGACGGTCTCCCCGCTCGAAAGCGTAAAGGTTTTGGTGGTGGAAGCGTAGCCAATGTAACTGGCCGTAAGCTCATAGGTGCCTGCTCCGGTAAGGTTGAGAGAGTAGTTGCCATCCAGATCAGAAACAGTGCCCATGGACCCCGCGCTAATGGTAGCGCCGATAACGGGCTCACCATTGTCCGTTACCGTTCCGGAAACCGTTTGTGCCGTTGCCGCAAAAGGCAGCGCAAGCAACAGGGCTAAAATCTTGAAATAAAGAGGTTTCATATACTAATTACGTTATGTGAGAAATGACCGCCCGGACCGGTAAGGTTTATTAGTGTGCTCCACCACGCCAGTTGTGATACCACTGGGTGATTTCAATTCCTTCCGGGAAGGAATACACTTGTTTTTTTGTATAGCGTTTGGTGGAAAGGAAAGAGCCGTTCAGCCGATATGCTTGGTTTAATATCCGCGTAACCAATCCTGGTGTACATGGCCAGAACTACTTTTTTATCTACGGTATTTTTGCAATATACCGTAAAATGTTGTGCCTACATTTGTTTTTTCGGAATTAGATTCTTTAAAGGTGTTTTGTGTGCGAATTTTCGCTAATTTTTTAAAGGCTAACTACTTAACGTTCAGCTTCTCGCCTGTACCCCGCTGCTTTTTTTCGCAACTGCGAAAAAAGCAGAATTTCCCTCAATTCGTTTGGGGCTTTGCTCCTTCTTTGCGGCCCGATATCTGAAAAAGCCCCTCCCGGAATTTTGATCCGAAAGGGGCTAAAACAATGTATTTTCGGCAACCTAAGGCGCGTAGTAGCCGCCTCCAACGAGCAGCACTCTGTAAAAGAGCGGAGCCCTGTAGCACATCCAAAATGCGGAGCCTGATGAACGACAAGACTACCAGACTATAAGGACTACCAGACTACCTTACAGCGTCCCCCGTAACTCCTGCTCCCGCTCAATGGCTTCGAACAGTGCCTTGAAGTTGCCCTTGCCGAAGCTGGTGGCGCCTTTTCGTTGGATGATCTCAAAAAAGACCGTAGGGCGAGGCTGTACGGGCTTGGTGAAAATCTGGAGGAGGTAACCCTCGTCATCACGATCAACGAGGATGCCGAGCTCCCGGAGAGGAGAGAGGTCTTCGTCAATGTCGCCCACCCGTTCGAGTAGGGTGTCGTAGTAGGTGTCGGGTACCCGGAGGAACTCAATGCCACGGGCGCGGAGCTGCCGTACGGTGCTGATCACATCATCCGTCGCAACGGCAATGTGCTGGATGCCCGGCCCGCCGTGAAATTCGAGGTATTCCTCGATCTGGCTCTTTTTTAGGCCGGGAGCCGGCTCGTTGATCGGGAATTTTACCCGGCCGTTGCCGTTGCTCATCACCTTACTCATCAGAGCGGTGAATTTGGTGGAAATGTCTTTGTCATCAAAGCTGATCAGCTGCTTGAAGCCCATCACGTCAGCGTACCAGTTTACCCAGGTGTTCATTTCGCCTTCGTCGACGTTGCTCACCATGTGGTCAATATACTTCAGGCCAACGGGCTCCGGGCGGTACTCAGGATTCCAGGCCTGGTAGCCAGGCAGGAAAGGACCGTTGTAAGCTTTGCGCTCCACAAATTCATGGATGGTATTGCCAAAGCTCTGGATTTGGGCGCGGACGCAGGTGCCGTGCTCGTCTTCAAAAGAGCAAGGTTCCATCACCGGCTGCGCACCGCGTTCCACTGCGGTGTTGAAGGCTTTGGTCGCATCTTCTACCCACAAGGCTACACAACGGACGGTGTCTCCGTGCAGATCGTGTAGCCGGCCGATTTCCGTGCCTCCCTTCAGGGGGCTGGTGAGCACCAGGCGAATCTTATCCTGAACGAGCACGTAGCTCTCCCGATCTTTTAAACCAGTGCTTAAGCCTGCGTAAGCCAGCGGCTGAAAGCCCATGCAGGCCTGGTAAAACAGCGCCGATTGGCGGGAGTTGCCGACGTAAAGTTCTACGTAGTCAGTACCTAAAAGGGGGAAGTCATCAGCAAGTACTTCTGCTTGAGGAGCGGCGAGGGTCGAGGACATAATCAATATTTTATTGTCTGTGCAACTATTGTTTGCGCAAATTTAGGGTTTTGCCTTTATAATGGCCTAATTTAAGGTCAAATAATTGTTTCTTTGAGGCCTTTAGTAATGCGCGGAGTAGATTGGTTGAGACGCTATGCGTCGAGCCGGTCAAGGGAGCGACAGCGACTTTGGGCGTGTACTGCTACCGCGTTTACACGCTCCGGGAGCCTTCGGCCCCGTTCGCGGTCGACGCATAGCGTCTCAACCAAACGAAAACAACTAGTTTGGACGTTAACCGTATGCTTACTGCATTGCTTCGCTATCCATTCGCTTGCACCTGCGGCCGCGCCGTAAAGCCAACCTACAAAACTTTATCTTTGTACCCGGGCCACATTCCCCCCTCTCACCGTGTCTACGTGTTGAAAAGCAATAGACCATTGATGTTAAGCATGAAGGAAAAAGAACTGATCGAAGGCGCTCTGCGGGGCGATGAGCGGGCGTCGCGCCTGCTCTTCGAACGGTATTCCCCGATGCTGATGGGCGTCTGCCAGCGCTATTGCCGTACGCAGGCAGAAGCCGAAGATGTGCTGCAGGATGCCTTCATCCGACTCTTTGCCAAGCTGCCGAAATACGGTTTTCAGGGCTCTTTCGCCGGCTGGGCCCGGCGCCTGACGGTCAACGTTGCCCTGAAAACATACCAACGTAAACGCTACCAACTGGAGCAAACCGGGCTCGATAACATCCCCGAAGGATCCGGCGCTCCGACGGCCTACGCCGACCTGGGCGAAAAAGAATTACTGGAAATGGTGCAGGCACTGCCCGACGGCTACCGTCTGGTCTTCAACCTCTACGCCATTGAAGGGTACAGCCACAAGGAAATCGGCGATATGCTGAACATCCAGGAGGCCAGTTCCCGCTCTCAGCTGCTAAAGGCCCGTAAGGTGCTGCAGCGCCAAATTGAAATCCGCCAACGCATCGCCATATGAAGCAGATCGACGATCTATTCCGCGATGGGCTGAGCGGACGCAAATCAGCCGTTCCCGAAGATATGTGGAGCCGGATTAATTCGGCTAAGTCAACCGTGCCCGAAGGCGAACAGCTGGACGCCATTTTTGCCGCAGGACTAAGAAGCCGGGTGGGTAAAGTCCCCGCCGGAATGTGGGACCGCATCGTGGCCGCGCGCAGCCGCAAGCCAATGAGACTACTCATGGCCACTGCCGCAGCGCTATTGCTGTTGGTTTCCACTGTAGGGTATACCATCTACCAGAACCGTTCTTTTGCTGGCCCCCTGAACGGAGAATTTCCGATGGAGCAGGTTGCTTCGCCAGCCGAACCGGTGGCGATTGAGGAGGCGGTACCTGCTGGCGACAAAAATATTGTAGAGGCATCCGCCCAGTCTGGTATTGAGGCAGAAAACCGTGTTAATCTAACTACGATTCCGGAAGGATCGGGCCGGATGAATGAACAGGCGATTCCGCCGGAATCGGTAAGGGAAGAACCCGTCTCGATGGGCACTACGCCTTCAGCTGCCAGTCTCGCCTTAGCGGAATTAACTACAGAGGCTGATGAAATGGTTACCGGAGAGCGTCTCCCCAATACTGAAGAAGCCCGCGCTGCGCTATATGCCGTCAGTGAAGTGCCGGCTGCCTCTCTGACGTTGTTGCCGACTGATGAGACGGCCTTTCCGGAAATAAAGCGCCAGTATCGCCCACGGGCGAACCTGACACCGGCTTTTCCCGTCAGCCCTCGCCATCGTCTTCAGGCGGAGTTGCTCTTTGGAGTGGCTTATGCTAATCAGATCTTCCGCGAGTCGGATGCCAGCCAACTGCCCCTGAGAGAGATTCGGGAAGTAACGGAGTTTCCGGAAGTAAGCTATCAGATCACTCTGCGGGGAACCCGCAAGCTGGGGGAGCGGATGATGCTCCTGGGGGGCATTACCTATGCTGAGATCCGTAACCGGGTAGAGTACAGTCAGTTCATCAATGGTAGCGCCGTTGATATTGCTACGAATAATCAGATTCGCCTGCTGGAAGCGCCCATTCTTCTTGGCTACCGCATTCCGGGGCGTCGCTTGCAGGTGTCAATGAATGCCGGCCCGATCTTCAATCTCAGTACCAGCGCTCGGGGGCGCTTCCTGAATCCGGACTTACCCGTTCCGCAGGATTTATCAGCAGAAGGTAGTTACCGCAATAATATCGGTGTTGGCCTGATGGCTTCTTTGTCAACTACTTACCGGATTGGGCATAAAGAGCCTTTCTTGCTGGTGGTTGAGCCTTTCTTCAAGTCTTACCCCGGCGCCTTTACGGTCAAAGGTGCCCCGGTAAGCGAAAAGTATTGGGTCGCGGGTTTGCAACTGGGGATTCGTAAGAGCTTCTAGAGCCGATAGTTTAGGTCGGAAAGCGACATTGACATCCTGGCCGGATAACCCATCCTGCCTTTTTCACGTTATACTCGTCAACAAAGCGATTAACGATGAAATCCCCCGCCCTTACCTTTTTACTTCTTCTGGGTCTGATCTTTAGCTCCAGCGCCTGCGACAGCCAGAAAACGAACGCCAGTGCCGGTTCTGAAACCACGGCTATGCCCGACCGCAAGGGGAATCCTGAGCCCGTTGCCGGAATCACCATTCAGGAACTTGACAAAAACTATGAAGGCCTGGAGAAAGCCTACCTCGCCGGAGGATGTTTCTGGTGCACGGAGGCTGCGCTCGATCGTATTCAGGGCGTCGTTGATGTACACAGCGGCTATGCCGGAGGCAAGGAAGTCAACCCTACCTACAAGGAAGTGAGCGCCGGTAAAACCAGCCACGCCGAAGCCATCGTCGTTTACTATGACCCGGCCGTGATTGATTACAATACCGTTCTGGACGTATTCTTTGTCGCCCACGATCCTACCCAGGTCAACCGCCAGGGACCGGACGTCGGGCCACACTACCGAAGCGCCATCTTCCCCATCAACGAGGAGCAGCGTATGGCGGCTGAAGCGAAAATCGGGGCCCTTAACCAAAGCGGTAAGTTCAGCAAAAAGATCGCGACTACCATCGAGGATCCCATCGAATTTTACCTCGCCGAAGCCTACCACCAGGATTACTACGAAGATCCCTCTAATCCCAACCAGGGCTACGTGCAGAACGTGAGCCGGCCGAAGGTGGAGAAGGTAATGAAGGTGTTTAAGGATCGGTTGAAGCCGGAGTTTCTGAAGTGATAAGAGAATGATAGAATGAGTGAGTGAAGAGCTCCACTTCAAGCAAGTTATATTTGCACCTTCCATTCACTCATTCCTCCCTTCAATTATTCATTTCCCGTGGCAAAAATGTATCAACTCAGCAGCTGCAACACCTGTAAGCGCATCATCGGAGAGCTGGGCGATCAGCCCGATCTGGAGATCAGTAACATCAAGGAAGAAAAGATTACGGCGAAGGAGCTGGATCATATGGCTACACTAGCCGGTAGCTATGAAGCCCTCTTTAGTCGGCGAGCAATGAAGTACCGTAGTATGGGCCTGGCGGACCAGGAACTTAGCGAAGAGGATTACCGCCGACTGATTCTGGAAGAGTACACCTTCCTGAAACGCCCGGTTACTATCGTCGGTGATCAGATTTTCATTGGTAGTGCCAAAAAGAGCGTTGCGGGAACAAAGGCTGCGCTGGCGGAATAATACTTCCCCATTCTCCAAGGTGCGGTAGCTCTCCCGCCTCCAAAATGCGGTAGCCTCTAACACCTTGCCGCCTATAAAATGCGGTAGCCCCAAAATACTAACGGACCAAAATACTAAAATGCCTTCCCGCAAAGAAATCACCACCTTCTTCCAGTCTCTTCAGGATGAGATCTGCGCCTCCCTCAGCGCCGCCGATGGCGGCGCCTTCCGGGAGGATAGCTGGGACCGCCCCGGAGGGGGCGGAGGCCGGGCCCGCGTCCTCTCCGGCAACCACATCGAGAAAGGCGGTGTGAATTTCAGTGCCGTGCACGGCGACCTGCCCGCAGCAGCAGCCAAAAGCCTGAAGCTGGATTCCGGAGCGACGAGCTTCTATGCTACCGGCGTCAGTATTGTGCTGCACCCGAAGAACGTCCACGTGCCGATCATCCACATGAACGTACGCTACTTCGAGCTCGACGGCGGGCGCTTTTGGTTTGGTGGCGGGATTGACCTGACGCCGCACTACCTCGTCCCGGAGCAAGCCGCCTTCTTTCACCAGCAACTGAAGAATACCTGCGACGATTTCGACCCAAGCTATTACCCCCGCTTTAAGGAGTGGGCGGACGATTACTTCTACATCCCCCACCGCCAGGAGACCCGGGGCGTAGGCGGCATCTTTTTCGACCGCCTGGAGCCCGCTACGGAAGGTAAGGACAAGCGGACGCTCTTCGACTTCACCGCCGCCGTTGGTCGCACTTTCGTACCGACCTACCTGGCCCTGTTGGAGCAAAATAAAGACCAGGCCGTAAGCGAAGAAGAGGCTCACTGGCAGAAGATTCGCCGGGGGCGCTACGTGGAGTTTAACCTGGTCTGGGACCGGGGCACAAAGTTCGGCCTGACCACCAACGGCCGCACCGAGTCCATCCTCATGAGCCTCCCGCCGCTGGCGGGGTGGGAGTATGACTTTAAAACAGTGCCCGGAAGCCGCGAGGCGGAAACGCTGGCGGGGCTGGTGAAGGGGAAGGATTGGTTGGAAGGGTAGGGCTCTGCTTAGGTAGCCGCCGGCACGCTCTCAGGTCCTTTCAGGACGCTTAGAGCCCCCTTGAAACTGTCGGCAGATTTAGTAGAAACGCGAAGCGACGGGAGAGCATCCAGGCGCCCCAACCCACTGAATGATTTGGGGCAGTGGGAGTGGCTCCGGTACCCTGCTTTAATATTCCCTCCCCTTGCACCTGCGTATAGCGCTCCCGCCTTTCCCTCGCGGGAGCTACTATCAAACTATCATTACTATCAATCTATCCCACTATTAAACTATCTTAGCCCTACCATGCCACCGCAGTTAAAAGCCCTCTACGATCATATCCGCTACCTCTACCTGGGGAACCGCTTCTTCATGGGGCTGGCGGCAGTAGTGGTATTGTCAGCAATGGGTTTTTGGTGGAGGCCGCTTTTCTACCTGGCGATCCTTGGCTTGATTGCCCTGATTGCGGCCCTCTTTTACGACATTTACCTGCTCTACGGATTATCCGGAAAGGTGACCGCAACGCGACGCACCCCCAAGGTTTTGTCACTGAGCGACGTGATGAAGGTCCGGATACAACTGCATAACACCGGAGACAAAAAAATCAGCGCAACGCTTACCGATGAATTGCCGGTCGACCTGCAGGTGCGCGACCATAGGATTGCCTTTGAGCTGGAGCCGCAGTCAGACAAAGAACTGAGCTACCCCATCCGGCCCATGACGCGGGGAGAATACAGCTTTGGAAACATCAATCTCTTCCTGGCGACCGACTGGCAACTGGCCGAACGCCGGCTGGAGTTCCCCGCTGCGGAAACGGTGCCCGTTTACCCGAGTATTATCCAGATGCAGGAGTTTGCGCTTAAGGCAAAAACGACCGTACCCGCCGAAGGCCGTAAACGGATGCGCCGGCTGGCCAAGAGCTACGAATTCGATCAGATCAAAGAATATGTCCTCGGGGATGATTTTCGCAGCATCAACTGGAAAGCTACCGGCCGGCAGAACCAGCTGATGGTCAATCAATACGAAGACGAACGCGCCCAGCGCGTTTTTTGCTGTATCGATAAGGGCCGCACGATGCTGATGCCCTTTAACGGCCTGAGCCTGCTGGACTATGCCATCAACAGTACCCTGGCACTGAGCAACGTGATCCTGAAACGGCAGGACCGTGCGGGGCTGTTGACCTTCTCCGATAAGATCGGAACGGTGCTGCCGGCGGACAGCAAGCCGGATCATTTGCGCCGGATTATGGAAGCACTCTACCGCCAGCAAGACAGGCAGATGGAGAGTAACTACGACCTGCTCTATTATGCGAGTCGGAAGCTGTTGGGCGGCCGGAGCCTCATTATTCTCTTCACCAATTTTGAGAGTAATTATGCCCTGGACAGGGTACTGCCCGGACTGCGGCGGATCAGCAAATCACACCAGCTGGTCGTCATCCTTTTCGAAAACACGGAGGTAGCAGAATTACTCGAAGAGCCCACAACTGAAGTAGAAGACGTGTATCTGAAATCAACCGCCCGCCGCCATCTCGTGCAGCGCAGTCTCATGGCCGCCCGCTTACGGCAGAACGGCATCAAGGTAGTGCTGACGCGGCCGGAAAATCTGACGGGGGACGTGATTAATCAGTACCTGGAGCTGAAGCGACGGGGGCTGGTGTAGTCTGGTTGAGACGCTATGCGTCGATTGCGAACGGGGCCAAAGGCCCTTGGAGCGTGTATGCCTGGGAGCTCATCTACGGTCAAAATCGCTTTCGTTCCTTTTGCCCGGCTCAACGCATAGCGTCTCGACCAACCGATTGGAAACGTCACAACCAATTCTGTAACGTATTTTGGGCGCAGCCGCAGGTGCAATGTGAGGCTTTAAAGAGCCATGTTTCACCACCAGCAACTAACTAAAAACGCGAAGCGTTTTCCCAAGCCCCTCTCCGTCGAGCCGTAGGCGAGAAGTACCGGAGAGGGGTTGGGGAGAGGTTTTTTAAATCAACCAGTCATCAGCCATCTCCGCCACCACTTCCACCTCCCCGAAAACAAGATTTACCTCTGTGGCAACAGCCTTGGCCCGCAGCCGTTGGCGGCGGCGGAGCGCCTGGCTACGGAGATGGAAAGCTGGCGCGTGCGCGCCGTGGAGGGTTGGTGGAACGGCCCCGAAGGTGGCTGGCTCGGCTTCCACCGCCGCGCCGAAGGCGCGCTGGGCGGCATCGTCGGTGCCCGGCCGGCTGAGGTGACGGTCGCCAACGCCCTGACGGTCAACCTCCACCTGCTGATGGTCTCTTTCTTCCGCCCCGCGGGAAAACGCCGCAAGGTAATCATGGAAGCCGGGGCCTTCCCCAGCGACCAACACGCCATTATCAGTCAGCTCCGCTTTCATGGGCTGGATCCGGAGGCCGACCTGATTGAAATTGCCCCCAGGGAGGGAGAGCATAGCATCCGGACGGAAGACATCGTTTCCACCATCGAGAAGACGGGCGACGAGCTTGCGCTCGTCCTCTGGACCGGCGTTCATTACTACACCGGTCAGTTCTTCGACCTGAAGGCGATCGCTGCCGCCGGCCATGCCGCTGGTGCTAAGGTGGGCTTTGACCTGGCGCATGCAGTGGGCAACGTACCACTGCAGCTGCACGATTGGGGGCCAGACTTCGCCGTCTGGTGCTCCTACAAATACCTGAACGGCGGACCCGGGGCTCCGGGTGGACTTTTCGTCCACGAGCGCCACGCTGAAGACGAAACCCTGCCCCGCTTCGCCGGCTGGTGGGGCCACCGAGAAAGTGACCGCTTTCAGATGCGGCGGACCTTCCGCCCCGAACACGGTGCGGCTGGCTGGCAAGTCTCTACTATTCCCGTGCTGGGCATGGCACCCTTGCTGGCCTCGCTGCCACTGTTTGAAGAAGCGGGCGGCATGAAGGCCCTCCGCCAACGCTCCCTGGCGCTGACGGCCGACCTTTACGCCGGCCTGAGCGAGCTGCCCGGCCTGGAGATCCTCACCCCCGCCGATCCGGAAGCCCGCGGCGCTCAGCTTTCCGTTTACGTGCCCGGCCACCGGCCGGAACTGGAACAGCAACTCTCCGCCGCCGGCCTCATTGTTGACTACCGGGAGGATAACCTCGCCGGCAGCGCGGGTGGGGTGCTGCGGATGGCGCCGGCTCCTTTGTATGCTTTGGAGGAGGAGGTAAGTCGGGCGGTGAAAATTCTGGGGGAAGTGGTGAGCTAATGCTTGAAGCTTTAGAATAGCCAGTAACAGCCATTTGTGTACTGTTGCTCCGTATGCGCACTTCTAATTAAACGAAGTACGAAACTCTATGGGTGTTTGCCGGGTCTTGGATTTGAATAATTTACTGAAGGATTGTGGATGTTCAAACCCCAGCCCGTAGGCAATCTCACCCACGGATAAATTGGTCGTTGACAATTGTACCTTGGCTTTTTCTATTAATTTCTGATGGATATGTTGTTGGGTTGTCTGCCCCGTTAAGCTCTTTAGCATGCTGCTTAAGTAATCCGGCGTAAGGTTCAGGTTTTGGGCCATTTCCTGAACGGATGGTAGTCCATTAACTATCGCATCATCCTGACTGAAGTAATCTTCTAAAAGCTGCTCCAGTTGGTCTAATATCTGGTGATTAGAAACTTTCCGGGTTAAAAATTGCCGTTGATAAAACCGCTCCGCATAGCTGAGCAACAGTTCCAGCTGATTGATGATTATTTGTTGACTGAACTGGTCAATGTTACTCTGGTATTCCGTCTGTATGTTTTGAAGTATTTCATTAATTACGGTCTCTTCTTTCTCTGACAGAAAAAGTGCCTCCCGAACGGAGTACTTTAAGAATGAATACTTTTTGATGCTTGTTGCCAGCGAGGTTCCAAACAAAAAATCAGGGTGAATGGCCAGAATCCAACCAGATGGATTGCTCGTTGCGTCATCCTCGGTCAACTGTACTGAAACAAGCTGCTCAGGAGAAAAAAAGGTCATTAACCCTTCATCAAAATCGTATGATTGCTGACCATATCGGTATTTGCCAACTACATCTCGTTTTATGGAAATTGAATAAAACTGTTGCACCCACTTCAACACATTGTTCTCCGGAGCAGGGTTGATTTGGCTGTAATCTATTAAGCTGATCAAAGGATGCTCTGGCGGAGCGATATTGTTGTACCGGTGCAGGTCACTGATGGTTTTTAACCTTGTTGGACTCAAAGAGGGCATGTTTCAGGATTTAAAGAACCGTGAGGCCTTATGGCGTAGCTTGTTTAGAAAGGGAAGTTAGCCGCTGTAGCTTCCCTGGCCCAATTCCATAGTTTGGCGTTAAGTTCCTGGTTTAAAGCCGCTTTATCAATTTTCGCCAAGGCGGGCTTGCCCTTTTGTTCGTTGGGTCCGTCAGGACCCCAGTATTGTCCCCCTTCTGCATTCTCTCGCAAGCAAGCCGCAAGCGTCGGTTGAGCGCCTTCCTGAGCGGTCATTAAATCAAGCGAAGCAAGTGTGTCCTTGTCCATGTTTTTCTGCAAATCTGTTTTGCTGAAACCAGGGTGTGCTGCCAGAGATTTAATTTGGTAACCATTGCTTTTTAGCCTCTTGTCAAATTCAAGTGCAAAAATGATATCAGCCAGTTTGCTTTGTCCGTATTCTCTCCAATGGTTGTACTCTTTTTCTAATCGGAAATTGTCGAAGTCAATTGCGGAATTTCTATGCGCTATGCTGCTTAAGGTAACTACTCTAGAGCCCTGTGTTGTTTCCAACAGATTAAACAAATGACCGGTAAGAGCAAAATGCCCAATGAAATTCACCCCGAACTGGATTTCAAAACCGTCTTCTGTTTTTGAGGGAGGTGGTATCATAATTCCTGCGTTGTTGACCAAGTAATCAAGCCTTGCTTCTGTTCCGATTACCTCGCCGGCAAATTCTTTAACGGAACGTAGACTTGCCAAATCCAAACGACCAAATATAAGTTCACCCGTTCCGCCCCGCGTCTTCATCCTTGCTATGGCGTCTAATGCTTTCTCTTCATTCCGACAAGCAACGTAAACCCTTGCTCCTTTCTGGTATAGGTCCAATGCCGTTTCGTACCCTATACCGGTATTAGAACCCGTTACGATCGCTACTTTTCCTGATAAATTCATGATTCCTTTTTTAATTAAGTGATGGAACAAAAGTAAAGGCTTAAAAAAGGAGGGGTGTAGCTAAATCCGGGCTTGTTGTAGCAGAAAACGGCATTTAGCGGCGAGTAGGATTGGTGTTCCGTTTTTTGCTGCTGCCAGATTGTACAGAACCATCTTTTACCTGCAAGATGAGTGGTTGAATAATCTCGCCGCCCATCTATTAATATGGTTTGTACGATACTCTCCTGCGACCCAACGTTGCTCCGTTTCTTCCCCCATTGCACCCGCGTCCGCGCCCCCCAACATTTCTCCTCCCGATCCCGTTTGGGTCTGTGTATGCACAAAAAAACTGTACCCCACCACGGCCTCTTTGCCGGACTACTACTTTCTGTTCTGATGGCTGCCTGCGCTGGTATCCCCGAACTGCCTGCCGGAAACAATTTCCCGGTGCCTTCCGCCCCGGACTATTCCGAAGTGAAAAACTGGGCCGCCCTGCCCACCACAAACGACGGTGCCGACCGCACCCCCGGAGATACTCTGGCCGACGGGCAGCTGACCGCCACGGCGGATGTCTTCTACCTTCACCCCACGGTCTACTCTAAAACCCACCGCGGAAACGAGCTGTGGAACGCGAACCTGGCCGACGAAAAGGTAAACGAGACCGTGGACGACTTCGTGCTGCCCAACCACGCCAGCATTTTCAACGCCGCCGGGCGGATCTATGCCCCACGCTATCGGCAGGCCAATATCAAAGTGTTTTACCCCGAAGGGAGGGAAGTGTCCGAACGGGCACTGGACACGGCCTATCAGGACGTGTTGGCGGCTTTCGATTATTACCTGTCAACTTATAATCGAGGGCGGCCCATCATCATCGCCAGCCACAGCCAGGGGACGACCCACGCTAAACGCTTACTCGCCGATCGCTTTGATGGGCAGCCGCTGAAAGATCAGCTGGTGGCCGCCTACCTCGTAGGGATGCCCGTCTCCCGGGAGGCTTACCGCAGTATCCCCGTTTGTGAAAGCCCGCAGCAGACGGGCTGCTTCGTCAGCTGGCGCACCTACCGCGAAGACTTTGTTCCCAAGGAAGGCTACCGGGATACGGTGCCGGACATTGCCGTCGTCAACCCTCTCACCTGGACCACTCAGGAAGGCCGGGCACCCGCCAGCCTCAACCGGGGAGGCGTTCTGTATAACTACGATGCTGGCTTACTCCCGGAACTCGTCTGGGCAGAAATCCGTGGCGACGGGCTGTTTACCAATAAACCCAAGTTTTTTGGCGATATCTTCTTCAGGACCAAAAACTACCACATCGGCGATTATAACCTGTTCTGGATGAACGTCCGGGAGAATGCAGTGGATCGGGTAGGGGCGTTTGCGCGGTTGTAGACAGGGCATGACCTGTCTCTACAATAACAATGATTTCAATCCTGTATCCCACCTAAAAATCATACCCCAGGGAAATATGCAGCTTCGCCTTCTGCCGGATTCCCGTTTCAACACCCCAGGCATAATCCGCCCGGATATAATATCCGAATAGGGTAGTGCGGGCGCCGAAGCCATAGCCGTAAATGATGGGATCGCGGAAGCGACGTACCCGCACGGAAACCGGGCCGGATTGCCCCAGACTAGGGTCTGGGTAAGTGGTGATGTTGACGGGATTGTCCTCGTCAAATGGATCAGAACCTGACCAGGCTGTACCTACGTCGAAGAAGGAAACGAGCTGGAAATCACGTAGCAGACGAGAGCGCAGATTCCGGAAAAGGTAGTTGAAGACCGGCACCCGCAGCTCAGCGTTGCTGAGTACGTAGGTACCTCCGTTACGAATGTTGATGTCGAAGCCTCGCAGCGGGTTGGCGAGGTCCTGGAAGACGAAGTTCTCACCCTGCGGCGTCGGGATTCCCTGGTTGAAGTTATTGATCAGGCTATTGTCGGCTCCACCCAAATAATACAGCAGCTTCTGACCGCCGAAATTGGTGGATCCCGCCAGGCGGACGGCCAGGATACTGCGTCGGTCCAGCCGTTGGTAGTGTCGGGCATCAAAACCAAGAATGCCCAGGAAGCCAGGCTCGAAGCCCGTCTCTTCTCCTCCCTCACTGAAGCTGATGTTGAAGCTTTTATAAAAATCAGTGTATACTTTATAGCGCGTGCCTACTCTTAGGTTAGTCGCCAGGTTGAGGGTGTTGTCAAATACATACTCTAACCTGGCACCTACGCGGGCCTCACTTTCCGCGCCTTCCTGTAATGCGGCCAGCTCGGTTGGCAGCGTCTGCACCCGGTCGCGCCGTACCGTAGCGGTAGCCCGCAGAGAGCGGAATACGTCCAGCGGATAGCGAACACCATACTGAGCCAGTAAGGTGTTTTCTTCGATCAGACGTGGCTGGTTGGGGCGCAGGGCATTGAAGAAGCCGTTTTCCAATCGGCGGTTACGGCGGTAAACGGAGAATATCCGGTCCAGCCGGCGCTTCCGATTTTCGTAGGTGACGAAGTATTCCGTGCCATTGAAGCTGGTGGGGATACGAACACCACCCGTGATGGAGTAGTCTTCGAAGAGGTCCATAATATTACCCTTGAAGAGAATGCCAAGGGGTTGTTGGGTAAAGCCATTGGGGTTAGCGCTGAAGTTGTTGAGCCCGGCGAAGAGAGGATCATTATCCGCCTCGGTCTTTACGTAGTTGACCCGGAAGGTGAGGCGGTAAGGCGTGATGCGGGCAAAATTGAACTTGTAATTCCGGTTGAGCTCCGCAATGGGGCGTTCGCCCTTCAGTAGCTTATTGACGGCCCGGCGGACATTTCGGGATTTCGGCGGAGCAACCACCGTAAGGTTGGGCCGGGTTCCGGTAGTATCAGCGGCAGCCGGAGTTGGCGCGGCCGTAGCCGTCGTAGGCTCTTTCAGAAGAATGTTGTCTTCCGATGGGTCTGGCGGCGTAACAAAATCTTCAAAGCGGGTTTGAAACAGATAGGCGTTATCTTCTGCAGAAGTAGATGCATTGGGGTTTACCTTATTCGGAGCGATCAAGTTTCCGTTACCAGTACCATTCGTACTGCTTCCGGCACTCGTGAAGGAAGGCACAGCCTGCCCCGCAGCCCGGTAACTTTCCCGGCGGAAAGCCGTTGGCGCTAAGCGTACATTCTGAGTGGTGTCAAAGGTGAAGGTTCTTACGAGTTGACCCCGGTCAGCCAGGTAGAGCTCCACTCCTTTGGGGAGCTTCCGGCTGCTGCTTTGCCGTTCGATATTGGCCTGTACATTGGTGACGGCTTCCACAACGGCTCGTTCCTTGATGATGGGGAAGACGACGATGGAGTCCACCACCGCGGTGTCCAGTTTCTCCATCGTACTGTCCGCATGGAGCGTAATTTCACTGCCATCGTTGAGGTAAATGGTTTGCTCGTAGTGGTCGATGTACTCCTCCAGATGAGCCTGATAACGATTGTATACCCCGCTGGCATCACTGAGGTAACTAAAGTGAGTACCGTCAATGACGGCCGGTTGCCGCTCGTCAGCCAGCGGAGTGTCGGAAACCTGAACGAGTTCACCGCTTTTTGCCTCCAAATCGTAATACCAAAGATCATAATCTCCGATGGGGAGTATGGTGTCCAGGCGAGCCGTTTTCAATTCCGTATCAATACGGTTACTGGACCAGACGATGCCTCTTCGGCCACGAATGTTGACGGGTACAGCGTCGAGGTCATCCCAGAAGTCATTCGTGATCCTGATGGAGGCTCTTGTGGCCGGCAGGTAGGTGTACAGGTCTGTAAAACCGAACGCGCTGGCGGAGAGTACCATGGAACCCGGGTCGATGTAGGCCATGCTGAAGACGCGGTCCAGCGTAATGTCCAGATCTTTCGTCACGTCTTTTCCTGTGTTCAGGTCATACTGCATCAGGCGGGGCCGGTCGCGGTATTCATACAGGATGGCTAGTTCCTGATTGGTGGGGGAGAAATCGAGCAAGGGATAGTTGTAGTCAGTAGCTTGCAGGAGGTTGCGTTGACCGCCTTTGTGGACGAGCGTCCGCTCACCGGTGGCCAGATCCTGAAGGAAGACCTTGTAGCGGCCAATTTCATTAAGTACGTAAGCTATTTTTCCTCCATCGGGACTGATCTTCACATCCGTAATGGGGAGTTGCTTTTTGTTTTTTATGGGAACTTCTGCAGAGCTGATGGCCGCCCGGCTGGCCAGATCTTCCGTGTATCGCGTCCGGTAAAATTCCATCCAGTTGAACAGAATATTATCATAGTTGCTACCCAGAATGTACAGAAAACCATTTTCTACCGAGCGGTTGACCCGGGTCAGGTAAAGCAGGTTTGAGACGGTAGGTTTGCCGTAGTTCTGGGAAACGTAGTGCCAAAAAGAATGGCCGGCAAGTTGCGGGTAATCAGAAGCGAGGTCTTTAAAGGTTTCGTACTCCCCGCCCATCAGTAGCTGGCGCAGCTGTTCGTCTTTTTGGGTGTTCCAATCTTCTCCGAGATAGGCAATAAGGCCGCTTTTAAACCAGGGAGGTAAGTTGAGGAGTACGGCATTTTGCACGACCTCCTGTACGGAACTCCCGTAAAGCATATGCTCGATATAAACACTGGCCATGGCTTCCCGGACTTGCCGGCGCAGGTCCGTGTGGTCACCGTTGAAGTAAACAAAGGCTTTATTACCAAGGAATTTTGTCTGGGTGGCGGAGATATAGCTGGTGCTTCTTCCCAGATTCTGGTTGCCCGGCAGGGTGAACACTTCCTCACTGCCGATATTACTCTGTTTC
The DNA here is from genome assembly GCF_900110645.1 of Neolewinella agarilytica. Taxonomy (GTDB): domain Bacteria; phylum Bacteroidota; class Bacteroidia; order Chitinophagales; family Saprospiraceae; genus Neolewinella; species Neolewinella agarilytica. Next base: position 6,841 of record NZ_FOFB01000010.1, on the reverse strand, counting down.
AGGTCCGTTACGTCCCGGTACACGATCAATTGTACCTTTTCATTCATCCGATGCTCCAGCATTTTCTGGATGTAGCCAAAGTCATACTCCGCCATTTGCACGACGGATTGGCCGAGGTTCCGCCCTTCACCATACCAATAGGTAATAAAATTGTCGGATTCGTACTTCTCCCAGTCCTCGAAATCTTTATGGTACTGTACCCGGTTTTTACCGAACTCCACCTGGGAAGTCTGGGCAAACACGCCAAGAGAAAACAAACTCAATAAAAAGTAAAGGGATAGACGCATCTCGAATCGTTTGGGCACCAATGGTGTTCAATATAACGATAAGATGGCTGGAAGGTTATGTTGTTCACACGCCAGACAGCGAAATTTTGTTCGCCGAACGAATAATTGGCTGATTAACGACAAACTAAACGGGCAAATCTTCGTCCGAAGACGGCATATAGGGCTCGCAAATTCTCCACGCTACACCAATGGAATCCGCGGCTTTTGCTAAACCCTCTTTTGCTTCGTTCAGGGCCTCCGAAAGGTGCCGCCGCCCGCGGTCCCGGTCTTTACCTGCGTCGATGCTTAGCTTCCTGGCCAGTAGCTTGAGGAACTCAGCGAGGCTATCGTAGCGAAGGTCACCGACCTCTTCGGCGAGGCGTCCGAAGTCCTGCTCGTAGTTCTTGATCCAGGTTTTATGTTGCATCTCTAGAATTTTAAGGGCGCTCGCTATGACACAAAGGGCACAAAGACACATAGAACACAAAGGAGAGATTATTGGCGAATGACCTAGTTGCCCAGGAAAGAGTAGCGTCTTCCTTACCACTGACCGCCAAGGTGCGGCAACTTGCCAAACTATCCCTCTTCCTCCAGATACTTAGATACCATTTCCTGCACCACATCTTTGAGGAACATCCCACGTTCTTTGGCCTGTTCCTTTAATTCGGTGAGGTGGTCTTTTTTAAAGATCAGGGTGACGCGCTTGGTCTCGGCGGTGTTGCCGCCGCGGGTGGAACGGTCTTCATCGGCAACGGTGGAACGAATGAGGAGGTCCAGGCCGGTTTTGCGACGGCGCGGACGGGAAGCTTTTTGGGGCGCGGACGCAGGTGCAGAGGAGCTTGAGGAAGCATTGTTGCTCTCTCGCTCAAAGCTTTCGCTCAGGAAGTTGTCGAGGTCAGCCGTAAATTTTTTGCTGGACAGTTTGCGTTTAGCACGGGAGCTGCGCGTAGGAACTTTTACCTCAACGCTTTCTTCTTCCGATTGGCTGGGCGCAACGGCGGCGTCGGGCTCCTGACCACTGGCCTCCGCCTGGGGCGTCGGTTCTTCAAAGAGTCCAAAAAGATCGTCGGTAAAGCGCTTCTTTGCCATGGTGCCGGGTTTACTTGGCGGTGTTTTCTTTAGGGGAACGTTCCCGCAGGTGAATTGGGTTCTCCGTCCGGTCGATTATTTCCTTACAGACGGCGAGGTAGTCCTTCGCACCGTTACTGCTGCGGGCGTAGCCGAAAATGTCCTGCCGGCTGGCCGGAGCTTCCGCCAGCGCGACGTTGTCGCGGATATAAGTCTCCAGTAAAAGCGGGCCGAAGTATTTCTGGATGGTTTCCACTACGTCCCGGTTGAGGACCTTTCTGTGGTCGTACATCGTGGCCAGAACGCCGCTGATGTGTAATTCCTTGTTGAGCCGAAGCTTAACTTTCTGAATAACCTGCTTGATTTTCGCCAGTCCCTGGAGGGCGAGAAACTCCGTTTGCAGCGGGATGATTACCTGCTGACTGCTGGTCAGAGCATTAAGGGTGAGCAGGCCGAGGCTTGGGGGACAGTCGATGATGATGAAGTCATAGTCGTCGTCCACACCGGCAAAAAGTTCGCGGAGAATGAATTCTCTTCCTGCTTCATTGACCAGTTCCATCTCTGCGCTGGACAGGTCCAGGCTGGAGGTAATAACGTGGTAGCCCTCGCGAACGACGAAGGGGACCAGGTCACTCTCTCCCATGATGCTCTCATAGATGGTAACCGACTGGCGGGGAATACCAAGAGAGAGGGAGAGGTTAGCCTGTGGGTCGAGGTCGACCAGAAGGACTCGCTTGCCAAGCTCCACGAGCCCGGCACCAATGTTAATAGCGCTGGTGGTTTTACCAACGCCACCTTTGTGATTCAGTAAGCTGATTACGGTTGCCATAAAAGAAAATGGGCCTTAGTTTGGGGGGCGAAGGTAGGGAAACGAGCTTTAACTATGCCCCTCGTAGAGACGTAAGATAAAGAAACTATTCCTGAACGGGTGGACGTACTTTAACCGGGCGGCCATAGGCCCTGGAAATACCGATCTCTTTCAGGCGTAAATTGTACGCTTTAGCGGCGGCGGCGGCCGTTGGCCGGTTAGGATAAACGATACCGGTATACAAAGCTATCCTACCTGGAGCGGGCCAACTGTTGAGGCAATCCGTAGGAATAGCGCTCAGGCCGTCAATCCCCGCACGGTTCAACTCCTCCAGCCTTTGCTCTGCTAACTTTTCTTTCAGCAGGGCATCTACTACAATGAAGGACCGTTGCGTAACGGTAAGAGCTTCGCATCCTGTGGCAGTATCCTCTGCACCTGCGGGCCCCGCCAAAGTATCTCCATCTTGTTCCGGGCCTGGCACGTCGTCCACTTCTTCGGACTCTTCTCCTCCGTTTTCTTCGTCAACCGGAAGAAAAGATTCTTCAAACGGATCGGGGACAATTGGCCGGTGGCTTTCCTCATAACCAATGAGTGCGAGTGTGCCGATAATGGCCAGCAGGAGGGCTGAGTTGAGCAGCTGTCGTCTTTTTTTTCGGCGCTCGGGTGGGGTGGAGCCATAATCCGGTTGTTTGCTGATGATGGCCAGGATACTTTTCTCTTTGCCGTATTTACCCAAGTAATTATTAAAGGTGTGTCTGGGTTCCGGAATTACACGCAGGGACATTTTTCCTTTTCGGGTAACTACAATTAGTCCGATTCCATTTTTACGACACTGCCTGCGCAAGGTTTGGTATTCATCGGGTCTAACGAAACTGTCTTCCCCAATGGCGATCCACTTTTCGTTGGCCGGGTAGCGGGCTAACTGCTCAATTGCCCCGATGGAGCCCACCAGACTTAGCTCCATGCGGCTGACGATGGAAGAGATCAATGCCGAACCCGCCACAAATAGCCCAAGCAGGAGTAAAGTGTTGAGTGCGTTGAAATACCACTGATAACCGAGTATAACCGAAAGCAAAGCGATTAGCGCGGCGGTTATGATTCTGCCCACCCACCTGGTCCGGTCCGGGTTTTCTTTCAATTTGAGCTGATGAATGGTCGTCCGGCTTTTGGCTTCCACGACGACAACATAAGGGCGTTTGTTGCTGCGCATAAAGGCGAGCAAAACATCCGCACGTTTTAAGCGCGTATAAACTTCGGTGTTGACATAAGCAGACTTTCTGCGATAATAGCGTTTGTTCAACTGCTCCGCAACGGTGTTTTGCACAAATTTTTCGGAAAGGGATTTTTCTGCCATGAAGGCGCAAATATGCAAATAAATTTCAATAAAATTATTTTCAAACTTTGCGTGTTGATAAAAGGTGCTTTATGGCTTGGCTTATCTCAGGGGGCGTTGGGGAAGGTGGAACGTAAAGAAATGACTAGTCGGGAAAACGGGATGTCAAAGCCATTTTTAAGGGTGGTTACCCAATAGAAGAGGCTCATGGGTGATGTTTTTTAAGTATTAGTGCAGCATAAAAGAAAAAAAGCCAATAAGATTAACGATAAAAGGCAAGTGTTTGCTACCTTCGAACTTGATTCCTCTAGGTCTTTCCATGGGGGCAGCTTTTTGTACTAACCTTTTTCCTACAAGAGGAGAGTGCTTTTTACCTTTTTTCGTGCATTTGCACTCTTTTCATTATCTCAGAAAATAAGACGATAACATGAGACGACATTTACTCAACGCGGCTTTTGGCCGTGGATTATTCTTTACGCTGCTGGCGTGCCTGGCCTTTTCGGGCTTGAATGCACAGGCTTTTAGCGCATCAACGCCCGCAGGTACGGCTGTCGATATTCCAGATTCCCAATTTGATCCTTCAGCTCCGGATTTGGCTACTATGGCCAGCACTTCGGTGACTGTTTCTGGCATTGGTGCTGGCGCTACGGTAAGTGACCTGGCTGTGTCAATGAAGTTAAACCACTCATGGGTTGGTGATGTAACGGTATACGTTGCGGCTCCCAATGGTGATATTCTTCCACTTTTCTCAGAACCTGGTGCTGCTGGCTCCGGCTCTGGTAATGGTGCTGGGGATTCTTCAAATTTTAGCGAAGCTGGCCCACTTACCTTTTCTGATGCTGGAACTACTGACCCTGAAACTATGGGTGGCAGTATCGCAGGCGGTGAGGCAGTGTGTGTTGATGACGCTCTGTGTGACTACTTTGTCAACGGTGATGGCCTGGGCCTTCCTGCTGGTGCAACGGGCGCTTTGGTTACCAGTTTTGCTGATCTGGCTGCTCAGGGTGATGCCCTGAATGGTACCTGGACGCTTTACGCTGGCGATGCTGGCACTGGTGACACTGGTGACATTAGCGGCGAAATGATGTCTTTCACCGTTTCTGGTGTTGCCAGTGCTGATAACGGTGGTGGTAATGATGATGATCCGGAAGACTGTGATGCTACTAACCTTGCTTGTATTACGAGCATTAACCTGACGTTGAACGATAACTGCCAAGGTCTTGTAATTCCTGAGATGGTACTTACCGGAGAGTTTGGCTGTCTTGATCCTAACTCACTGACCATCATTGTAATGGATGAGGATCCATCTAATGGTCCTATTGTTGATGGTTGTGGTACCTTTAACTATACTGTCACTGGTGAAGGCCTTAGTGGTGGTGGTGGAAGTGCTGACGGTTTCACTGGCGACTTTGCTGGTAGCAACTGGACAGTAACCGATAACTCTAACGATGATGAGCAGCAGCTTGCTTCTGCAACCTTTACGGAGTCTACCCTCGTAATGTCTACTACCGGTTCTCCTTTCGGTGTAGGTGGCGGAACAGACTTTGAACTGTCTGCTTCTATTATGTTCAGCGGAATGAGCACTGTGTCTTTCGATTATGACCTGAATGGCGTGGATGACGGCTTTGATGACGCTATCATCGTTTTCAACTTTGAAGGTGATGTTGTTGAAGAAGTACTTAACACGGACGAACCTGCTTCAGGTTCTGCCACATTTGATGTAGAGGCTGGTTACACGCTTGAGTTCCGTATCGAAGATGACGGACTTCAGCCCATCGGAGATATTCTCGCTACGATCCTTACAATTTCTAACTTCTCTGTTGAAGGTGGTGCTCCTGCAGCAGAATTTACCTTCAATAACTGTTGGGGTATCGTTAACGCTGAAGACAAGACTCCTCCAGCTGTTGTAACGACTCCTGATGATGTTGAGCTTCTCTGCGTTGATATCGATGGTAACACGCTGACGACACTTGACGAGACGGTTAACAAGTGTTACCGTGTCTCTTCTGCAACCGGTGCTACGGTTCCTGGTTCTATGGCTACTGCTCTTCGTAACCGCCTGTTTGCTGGTGGTTCTTCTCCACTCGTACCGACCTTCACGGACGGCTGTACCGAGGAGATCGAAGTTTGTGTAAACGACGTACTTGTTTTCGACGAAGAAGATCCTAACTGTAACGACGTTGTACTGACGCGTACCTTTACGGCAACAGAAATCGCTGTTTGTGCAAGTGCTGCCGGCGAAGAAAACCCAAGCGTAACGGCTTCTTACACGATCACTTTCACGCGTCCTACTTTGGATGACCTGAATGCTGAAAATGTAGAACCAGTTGTTATTGTAGATTGTAGTGATCCTCGTGCTGGAGGTGGAAATGATACTAGACCAGTTGATCCACTTGAGGTAGACTTTCCTTTCCTACAGATTGGTGACCGTACATTTAACCTCAATGCCGGTGAAGCTGTATGTAATATTGGTGTTACCTACTCTGATGGTCCGGCTATTGTAACTTGCCCAAACACTTACAAGTACGTACGTACCTATACGGTTATTGATTGGTGTGACCCAAGCGATGTTCGCACTTTCACACAAATTGTAAAAGTAGGAGACTTTACTGCGCCTACTTTTACCGCTCCTACTCAAGATCTTGATTTTGATGGTGTAGCTGATGAAGGTCCATTGGTTTTCACAACTAACGCTGGGAATGTTTGTGCTGCTTATATACGCTTGGATGCTGGAGGAAGCATTTCAGATGATTGTGGAGATAGCCCATTGGATATTCAAGTAGTTGCCTCGATTTATCCCGGTGGTGACTTAAGTGCTACACCAATTGGCTCATTTGAAGTCAACTATTTTGATAATGATGCAGAAGTTACTTCTGCGATTCCTGTTGGGTCACATATTCTTCGCTATTCCTATACTGACCAGTGTGGTAATAGTGACTTTACAGATGTTGAGTTCGTTGTAGAAGACGGAACTGCTCCCGTTGCTATCTGTGAAGATGGTCTGAACGTAAGCATCTCCAGCGGTTCTGCTGCCGGTGGTGCCAGCACGGGTATTGCTATCCTGACGCCTGAAATGATTGATGCAGGTTCTTACGATGACTGTTCCGGTGTAACGCTGGAAATCGCTCGCGTAGGCGCTGATAACATTGCTACGGAAGCTTACGACCAGGAACTGGTGCTGACTTGTGCTGATCTCGGTACGGTTCGCGTTGGTCTGAAAGTAACCGATGCGGAAGGCAACATGAACTTCTGCTGGTTGGACGTACTGGTGGAAGACAAGAACGCTCCTACCTGTATTGCTCCCGGTCCCGTTGAAATGAGCTGTATCGTAGCTCGTGCTACGCTTCCTGATGACATCATGGAAGC